>NZ_JAGMUK010000219.1 GCF_019049245.1 Streptomyces sp. AC555_RSS877
GCGGTGACGTTGCACCGTCTGGGTGCGGGGACGGATATTCCGATCGGGTCGGCGATTGCCGGGCGGACGGATGAGGCGCTGGACGAGCTGGTCGGCTGCTTCGTCAACACGCTGGTGATGCGTACGGACCTTTCCGGTGATCCGTCGTTCGCTGCGTTGTTGGAGCAGGTGCGGGAGACGGGGCTGCAGGCGTATGCGCATCAGGATGTGCCGTTCGAGCGGCTGGTGGAGGAGCTGGCGCCGGCCCGGTCCGCGGCG
>NZ_JAGMUK010000220.1 GCF_019049245.1 Streptomyces sp. AC555_RSS877
GCGGGATCCTCATCGATTCCTGATGCCGTTCGTCAAGCCGCGGCGCACGTTTGAGGCAGCGGGCAGGAGGTGTCGGAGGTGCGCGGTACAGTCCGTTCGTCCGACTGGGGAGGGCTCATGGCGACCAAGTGGGGCTTGACGATCGGCTGCGCGTACCCGGGGAAACTGGCCGCGTTCTGGGCGCTGGCGTTGGGCTACGAGGAGAAGCCCCCGCCCGCAGGGTTCGGGAGCTGGGAGGAGTGGTTCTCGCATCATGAGGTTCCGGAGGACGAGTGGGATGACGGGGCGTACCTCTCAGATCCTGACGGCGTGGGCCCCAC
>NZ_JAGMUK010000030.1 GCF_019049245.1 Streptomyces sp. AC555_RSS877
GCACCCCCCTGACCGCCCCCATACCCCCGCCCCCCGGCAACCTCCGTGCCCGTCTCACCTCCTTCGTCGGTCGGGAGGGCGACATCGACGCCATCCGGGGGGATCTCGGCGCCGCCCGGCTTGTGACGCTGCTCGGGCCCGGTGGCGCGGGGAAGACGCGGCTCTCGCAGGAGGCCGCCGAGGCGGTGGGGGAGTCGGTGCGGGACGGGGTGTGGCTGGCGGAGCTCGCGCCGGTGGACGACCCGGCCGCCGTACCGGAGGCCGTGCTGACCGCCGTGGGGGCGCGGGAGACCGTGCTGTACGGCGCCGGGGCCGAGGCCATGCGGGCCGGGGGCGAGCGGCACGACGACCCCGTCGAGCGGCTCGCCGAGCGCTGCGGCAGGCGCCGGATGCTGCTGATCCTCGACAACTGCGAGCACGTCGTCGAGGCCGCCGCCCGGCTCGTCGAGGAGTTGCTGGAGCGCTGCCCCGGTCTGACGGTGCTGGCCACCAGCCGCGAACCCCTCGGCGTACCGGGGGAGTTGGTGCGCCCCGTGGAACCGCTGCCGGAGCCGGTCGCGCTGCGGCTGTTCGCCGAGCGCGGGGCCGCGGCCCGGCCCGGCTTCCGGGTGGAGGACGATCCCGACGTCTGCGCCGAGATCTGCCGGCGCCTCGACGGGCTGCCCCTCGCCATCGAACTCGCCGCCGCCCGGCTGCGGATGCTCACCCCACGTCAGATCGCCGACCGGCTCGACGACCGTTTCCGTCTGCTCACCTCCGGCAGCCGTACCGTCCTGCCCCGCCAGCAGACGCTCAGGGCGGTCGTCGACTGGTCCTGGGAACTGCTCGGCGAGGGCGAACGGGACGTGCTGCGGCGGCTGTCCGTCTTCGCCGGCGGCTGCGACCTCGCCGCCGCCGAGGCCGTCTGCGGCCCCGCCGCCTTCGACGCGCTCGGCTCGCTCGTCGACAAGTCCCTGGTGGTGGCCGCGCCTTCGGGCGACGACGGTATGCGCTACCGGCTCCTGGAGACCGTCGCCGAGTACGCGGGCGAACGGCTCGACGAGGCCGGCGACCGCGACGAGGCCGAGCGCGCGCATCTGACGTACTACCGCGAACTCGCGCGCGCCACCGACCCGTTGCTGCGCGGCTCCGGCCAGCTCGCCGCCATCGGGCGGCTGGAGCGTGAGAGCGAGAACATCCGCGCCGCCCTGCAACGCTCCGTCGCCGCGCGCGACGAGCAGGAGGTGCTGTGCCTGGTGCTGTCGATGGCCTGGTACTGGCAGATGCGCGACCTGCGCCTGGTGGCCCGCAACTGGTCCCGCGAGGCCCAGACCCTCGGCCCCGACCCCTTCGCCCCGCCCGGACGCCGCGCCGCCCCGGTGTGGGAGCGCTGCACGGACGTGCCGATGCCGTGGACCGGCGAGGTCCTCGAAGAGGCCAGGCGTGGTGCCCATCTCGTCCATCTCGCCTGCATGGACACGGAGTTGGAGGCATGGCAGACCCCGCGGGCGAAGGAGAAGCTGCGTGTCATCGCCGAGACCTACGAGCCCGGCCTGCCCCAGAGCTGCCGCATCCCCGGTTCCTTCTGTTTCTTCGCCGTCATGATGACCGGCGACGTGGCGCGGCTGCGTCACGTCATCGACGCCACCGTCGACACCTGCCGCAGCGCGCCCGGTTTCGAGTGGGAGCTCGCCGCCGGCCTCCATATGCGCGCCAACCTGCTCGCCAACCGCACCGACTGGGCGGGCGACGCGGCCCGTGACGCCGACGAGTCACTGGAGATCTACCGCCGCCTCGGGGACCTGTGGGGCACGGCCGAGGCCCTCTCCGCCCGCGGCGAGGCCCATGAGCGGCAGGGTGAGTACCGGCTCGCCGCCGCCGACTACGAGGCCGCGATCGAGCACGCCCAACGCATCGGCGCCCGCGCCCAGGTGGCCGTGCTCACCGCCCGCCTGGGCAGCGCGCTGCTGGAGTCCGGTGAGGCCGCTGATGCCGAGCGCGGCGAGCGCCTGCTGCGCGAGGTGATCGCCTGCCAGGACGGTGCCGGTCAGGATGCGATGGCCGCTGCCCGGCTCTTCCTCGCGGCCTGGCTCGGCATGACCGACCGGGTGCCGGAGGCCCGCGAGCAACTCCGGTTGCTGCGCGAGGAGTTCGACATCTCCCACTTCGTCGTCTTCGACGCCTTCATCCTCGGGGCGGAGGCCTGGGCGGAGGCCCTGGACGGCCGGTACGAGCAGGCCCTCACCAAGGCCCGGCAGGCTCTGGAGCGGGGCGACGACCCCCTGTCCCAGGCCATCGCGCCGCACATGCGCTCCGGCTACCTGGTCATCGCCGCGATGGCCCTCGCCGGTGCCGACGGCGGGCGCCGCGCCCGTGACGCCGCCCGATGCCTCGGCGCCGCCGCGGCCCTGCTGCCGCCCCGCCACACCCGGTCCGGCATGGAGCGCGCGGTCCTGGACCGAGCCGTGTCGCGGACCCGCGCCGCGCTCGACGACGAGGCGTACGAGGCGGCGTACGCCGAAGGCGGCGGCCTCTCCCTCGAAGAGGCCGCCGCCCTGGTCTGACGCGCACCGCCCGTGCCGTGGGCGCCGGGTCAGGCCTTGGTCCGGAACTTGTGGATCGCGACCGGCGCCATCACCGCGGTGATCGCCGCCGACCAGGCGAGGGTCACCCACACGTCGTGCGCGGCCGGACCGCCCACCATCAGTCCGCGTGCCGCGTCCGCGAGCGAGGACAGCGGGTTGTAGTCGGTGAAGTTCTGCAGCCAGCCCGGCATCGACTGCGTCGGCGCGAAGATCGACGAGCCGAACTGCAGCGGCATCAGCACCAGGAAGCCCATGGCCTGCACGGACTGCGCGTTCTTCATCACCACGCCGAGGGTGAGGAAGACCCACATCAGGGCCGAGCCGAAGACGGCGGACAGCCCCACGGAGGCGAGCAGGCCGGCCCAGTTGGTGATGTCGAAGCCCACCAGGACACCGACGACCATCAGGACCCCGGTCGCGAACAGCATCCGCATCAGTTCGACCGCGATCTTGGCGAACAGCACCGAGCCGCGCCCGATCGGCAGGGACCGGAAGCGGTCCATGACACCGGTGTTGAAGTCCTGGTTGAAGCCCGTGCCGACCCCCTGGGCCATGTTCATGCCCATCATGGCCATCAGGCCGGGCACGACGTACTGCACGTACGCGTCCTGGCCGCCGCCGAGCGACTGCCCGATGGAGCCGCCGAAGACGTACACGAACAGCAGGGTGAAGACGACCGGGAACAGGATGGCGTCGAACATCGACTCCGGGTCCTGGCGGATCCACAGCAGGTTGCGGCGGACCAGCGCGCCGGTGTGGCGCAGGTGGCCGCGCAGCGGGATCCGGGCGTCCGACCCGAGGTCGGTGGGGGCGAGTGCGGTGGCGCTCATACGGCGACCTCCTGGCGGTCGTCGGCGGGCGCGGCCTCCTGCGGGGCACTGGCACGGTGGCCGGTGAGGGACAGGAACACCTCGTCCAGGCTGGGCAGTTCGGTGCTGATGGAGGAGAGCGTGATGCCACGCGCGGTGACCGCGCCGACCACGGCGGTCAGCTGCTCGTCGCTGAGGATCGGGACGAGGGCGGCACCGCGTTCGGCGTCCACGGTGGTGGACGCGAGGCCGGTGATGCCCAGCTCGTCGAGGTAGGCGGCGAGCGGCCGCAGCTGCAGCGGGTCGAGCGGGCGGATGCGCAGGGTACGGCCGCCGACCTTCGCCTTCAGCTCCTCGATGGCGCCGTTGGCGATGACCTTGCCGCGGTCGACGACCGTCAGCTCGGAGGCGAGCTGCTCGGCCTCCTCCATGTACTGGGTGGTGAGCAGGACGGTGACGCCGTCGCCGACCATCCGCTTGACCTCGTCCCACACCTCGTTGCGGGTACGCGGGTCGAGACCGGTCGTCGGTTCGTCCAGGTAGAGCACGGCAGGGTGGCCGATCAGCGACGCTGCCAGGTCGAGCCGCCGCCGCATGCCGCCCGAGTACGTCGCCGCGGGCCGCTTGGCCGCCTCGGTGAGCGAGAACCGCTCCAGCAGTTCGTCGGCCCGCGCGCGGGCGTCCTTGCGGGGCAGGTCGAGGAGCCGGCCGATCATGTAGAGGTTCTCCCAACCGGGGAGCTTCTCGTCCACGGATGCGTACTGGCCGGTCAGTCCGATCACCCGGCGCAGCTGCCGGGGCTGCCGTACGACGTCGTAGCCGGAGACGGTCGCCCGGCCGGCGTCGGGCTGGATCAGGGTGGACAGGATGCGCACGAGGGTGGTCTTCCCGGCCCCGTTCGGCCCGAGCACACCCATCACGGTGCCTTCGCGCACGTCCAGGTCGACCCCGTCCAGCGCCTTGGTCTCGCCGTAGTGCTTGACCAGCCCCCGTACGGTCACGGCGCTGCCGGCGCCACTGGGGTTCTTGTCGGTTCGCGTCATGGGGACGACGTTGTCAGGGCCCACCGACAAACGGCCGACAGTCCGCCGACGGCCACCGACAGGGCACCGACTACTGGGTTTGTTGGTGCACCTCTCGGCCGACCCTGACGGGTGGTGGGTGGACACAGGCCGGGGGTCTGGGGGCGGAGCTCTCAGGGACGGTCGGAGCCGAGAGCGGCAGCAGCCCGCCGACGGGGGAAGATCGGCGGGCTGCCTGTGGTGCCGCAATGGCTCAGCTCGGGTCAGTGCACCGAGTGCTCCTCCAGCGGGAACGTCCCGCCGACCACGTCCTCGGCGAACGCCTTCGCCGCGTTCCCCATGACCTCACGCAGGTTCGCGTACTGCTTCACGAACTTCGGCATCCGACCACCGGTCAGCCCGAGCATGTCGGTCCACACCAGCACCTGCGCGTCGGTGTCCGGTCCCGCGCCGATGCCGACCGTCGGAATGTGCAGGACACGCGTGACCTCGGCCGCCAGCTCCGCCGGGACCAGTTCGAGGACCACCGCGAACGCGCCCGCGTCCTGCACGGCCTTCGCGTCCCGCAGCAGCTGCTGGGCGGCTTCCTCGCCGCGGCCCTGGACGCGGTAGCCCATGGAGTTCACGGACTGCGGGGTCAGCCCGATGTGGGCCATCACGGGGATCCCGGACTCCACCAGCAGTTCGATCTGCCGGTGCGAGCGCTCGCCGCCCTCCAGCTTCACGGCCCCGACCCCGGCCTCCTTCACCAGCCGGGTCGCCGAGCGCAGCGCCTGCACCGGACCCTCCTGGTAGGAGCCGAAGGGCAGGTCGCCGACGATCAGGGCACGCTGCGTGCCCCGTACGACCGCCGCGGAGAGCATGGTCATCTCGTCGAGGGTGACGGGCACGGTGGTCTCGTACCCGAGGTGACAGTTGCCCGCCGAGTCCCCGACCAGCATGACCGGGATGCCGGCCTCGTCGAAGACGGACGCGGTCATCGCGTCGTAGGCGGTGAGCATGGGCCACTTCTCGCCGCGCTCCTTGGCGGCGGCGATGTCGCGCACGGTGATACGGCGCGTGCCCTTGCCCCCGTACAGCGTCTTGCTGCCGTCGGAGGTCTTCTGCTGCGCAGGCTGGGCAGCCGGAAGCTTCGTCATTGCAACGGCTCCTTCGTCATCTCGAGGCGCCCTGACGGCGTCCCCGGACCACGTCCATGGTGGCACCTCGTGCCGGAGAGGGCCAGGGGACCCCCATGTGATCCCTGCGTACGCACGATCCGTGCAGGACCTGTGATGGCCGCGTACGTAAGAGCCCGGTAAAGAAATTCCGATACGGTACCGTCTCGTATCGTAAATCGTTAGCCTCGAACCATGACAACTCCTGCCACGGTTCACCGGCGCCGCTGGGCGATCCTCGGCGTCCTGATGCTGAGCCTGCTGATCGTGGTGCTCGACAACTCGATCCTGAACGTCGCCATCAAGACGATCTCGACCCCCGCCCCGACCGGCCTGGGCGCCACCCAGGGCGAACTGGAGTGGGCGATCAACGCCTACACCCTGGTCTTCGCCGGCCTGCTGTTCAGTGCCGGTCTGCTCGGCGACCGCCTCGGTCGCAAGAAGGTGCTGCTCGGCGGGCTCGTCGTGTTCGGCATCGGCTCCGCCCTCGCCGCATCCTCCGGCACGCCGGGCGAGCTGATCGCCTTCCGCGCACTGATGGGCCTCGGTGCCGCCTTCGTGATGCCGGCCACCCTCGCCGTCCTGATGAACGTCTTCGAGCGCGAGGAGCAGCCCAAGGCCATCGGGATCTGGGCGGGCGGCGTGGGCCTAGCCATCGCCATCGGCCCGATCACCGGCGGCATCCTGCTCGACCACTTCTGGTGGGGCTCGGTCTTCCTCATCAACGTGCCGATCGTAATCGTCGCGGTCGCCCTGATGCTCTGGCTGGTGCCCGACTCCCGCGACCCGAACCCCGGCCGGCTCGACCCCCTCGGCGTCTCCCTGTCGGTCGTCGGCCTCGTCCTGCTCGTCTACGGCATCATCAAGGGCGGCCAGAGGGCCGACTTCACCGACGCAACGGTCCTGGCGACCATCGCCGCCGGAGTCCTGGTCCTCGTCGCCTTCGTGGTGTTCGAGAAGCGCAGCGACCATCCGTCCGTCGACGTCACGTACTTCAAGAACAAGGTCTTCTCCGCCGCGATCGCCGCCATCGCGCTGGTCTTCTTCGCCCTGATGGGCGTGACCTTCTTCTCGGTCTTCTACACCCAGAGCGTGCGCGGCTACTCGCCGCTCCAGACCGGTCTGCTGCTGCTGCCGCTGGCCGCCGCCCAGATGATCTTCGCGCCGCGCGCCCGGCTGGTCGTCGACCGCTTCGGCTACAAGGCCACCACCACGGCCGGCCTGGTGGTCATCGCGGCGATGCTGGCCGCCTTCGCCACGCTGGAGGCGGACACCCCGATCTGGATCCTCGAGGTGATCTTCTTCCTGATGGGCGCCGGCATGGCGCACATCATGACCCCGGTCAGCGTCGTGATCATGCAGACCCTGCCCCGCGAGAAGGCCGGCTCCGCCTCCGCGCTCAGCAACACCTTCCGCCAGGTCGGCGGCGCACTGGGCATCGCCGTCCTCGGTTCGGTGCTGTCCACGGCGTACCGAGGCGGCATCGAGGACCGGCTCGGCGCGGTGCCCGCGGGCCTGCGCCACACCGCGGGGGAGTCCATCGAGGCGACCCTGGGTGTCGCCGCGAAGCTCGGCCCCAGGGGCGACGCGCTCATCGGCCCGGCCAACGACGCGTTCCTGCACGCCATGCACGTCACCGCGCTGTGGGGAGCGGGCGTCGCGGTGATCGGCGCGGTGACCGTGGCGCTGTTCCTGCCGGGGAAGGAGCCGGCGCGTCAGGAGGGCGAGGAGGAGCAGGAGTTGGTGGCGGCGGAGTAGGGCTCGTCCTGGGGCGGGCAGGCGGCGGGGGAGAATCCCCCCAGTGCGACCGAAGGGACGGGACAACGTGAGCCTTGCCGAAAGCCGGCCTCGCAGAGACGGCCCCGCCAAGGGCCGGCCACGCAGCGAGGCCGTGGAGCGCGCCATCGTCGAGGGCGTGATGAGGCTCCTGGAAGAGGGCGTACCGCTCGCCGAACTGTCCATCGAGCGCATCGCCCGTACCGCCGGCGTCGGCAAGGCCACCATCTACCGGCGCTGGAGCGGCAAGGAGGAACTCTTCGTCGACGTCGTGCGCACGGCGGAGCCACCGGACCCGGAACTCCCCGGCACGTCGCTGCGCGACGACCTCGTGGCCCTCCTCGAACAGTTGCGCCAGCGCGGGCTGATGACCCGGTCGTCGGCGCTCCTGCACAACGTCTACGCCCAGATGAAGAGCAGCCCGAAAGTCTGGACGGCGTACCACGCCACCGTCGTCGAGCCGCGGCGCCGGCGCCAGATCGAGCTGTTGCGCCGCGGACAGCGCAACGGCGAACTGCGCACGGACGTCGACGTCGAGCTGATGAACGACATGTTCACCGGCCCCATGCTCTTCCGCACCGTCATGCGTCCGGACGCCGAACTCCCGGCCGGCCTGTCCGAACGGATCGTCGACACGGTGCTCGAAGGGCTACGGCCCGTCAGCTCACCGCCCGTCAGTTCGCCGTCACCGTAGGGCTTGTCCGGCCGCGTGTGCGCGTTTCGTCACAGAGGGCGCTTTCCCCGGCGGCCACCGGAACTCCGCGCGCCCGCTCGTACGTCCTCGTGCCCGTACGGCCGTCGCGGGACGGCAGGAACAGGGCGGATCATCCCCTAGGGTCGTAGGACACGGGGGGCGAACGGTGTGCACGGCGGGCAGTGAGGCAACGGTATGGCGCAGCAGGCGTACATGACGGAAACGGACAACGGAGGCTCGGGACCCGAGCGCCGGGGAGCCCGGTTCCGGCGCCTGATGAACCGCCTCGGCGCAGGCTGGCGCGGTGACCGGCGGGTCTGGCGCCGTGGCCTCGTCGTCGCCGGGCTCGCGGTCCTGGCCGCCCTGATCATGCTGCTGCACGCGCAGATCCCCAACCGCGTCGGCAACCTCGGCAGTCTCATCGAGACCTTCCTGCCCTGGCTGGGTCTCGCGGTGCCGGTGCTGCTGGTCCTCGCTCTCGTACGGAAGTCGGCGACCGCCCTGGTCGCGGTGCTGCTCCTGTCGGCCGTCTGGTTCAACATCTTCGGCAGCCTCCTCACCGACAAGGCCGCCACCGGCGGTGACCTCACCGTGGCCACGCACAACGTCAACGCCGACAACCCCGACCCCGCCGGCACCGCCCGCGACGTGGCCGCCTCCGGCGCGGACGTGGTCGCCCTGGAGGAGCTGACGGAGGGGGCGGTCCCGACGTACGAGAAGGCCCTGGCGTCGACGTACCGGTACCACTCGGTGCAGGGCACCGTCGGGCTGTGGAGCAAGTACCCGCTCACGGGCGTCAAGCCGGTCGACATCAAGCTGGGCTGGACGCGCGCCATGCGCGCCACGGTGACCACGCCCGCCGGGCAGGTCGCGGTGTACGTCGCCCACCTGCCGTCGGTACGGGTGAAGGTGGAGGCCGGGTTCACGGCCCGGCAGCGCGACAAGAGCGCCGACGCGCTCGGCGAGGCCATCGCCGACGAGAAGCTGACCAGGGTCGTGCTGCTCGGCGACCTGAACGGCACCATGAACGACCGCGCGCTCAACGCCGTCACCTCCCAGCTGCGCTCCACGCAGGGCGCGGCGGGCAGCGGCTTCGGGTTCAGCTGGCCGGCGTCGTTCCCGATGGCGCGGATCGACCAGATCCTGGTGAAGGGCGTCGAGCCGGAGAGCTCGTGGGCGCTGCCGGAGACCGGGAGCGACCACCTTCCGGTGGCCGCGCGTGTGAACGTCGCCACGTCGAACTGATCCGACCTGCCGGAATACCGGGGGCGGGCGTCTTTGTTCCGTAATTGAACATACGCTGGTACGGAACTCCGCTCTCCCCTGAAAGGCAATGGTTTTTTTCATGCCCGTGGCCCTGCTCGCCCTCGCCGTGGGCGCCTTCGGCATCGGTACGACCGAATTCGTGATGATGGGCCTGCTGCCCGACGTCGCGGACGACCTGAACATCTCCCTCCCCGAGGCCGGCCACCTGGTCTCGGCCTACGCGCTGGGCGTCGTCGTCGGCGCCCCGCTGCTCGCCGCGGTCACCGCGCGCATGGCCCGCCGCAAGGTCCTGATCGGTCTGATGGCCCTGTTCGTGGCCGGCAACGCGCTGTCCGCCTTCGCCCCCGACTACCACTGGCTCCTGGCGGCCCGCTTCCTCAGCGGCCTCCCGCACGGTGCCTTCTTCGGCGTGGGTGCCGTCGTCGCCACGACGATGGTCGCGCCGGAGCGCAAGGCCCGCTCGGTGTCCATGATGTTCCTCGGCCTCACGGTCGCCAACATCGCGGGCGTTCCCGTCGCCACCCTCATGGGGCAGCAGATGGGCTGGCGGGCGACCTTCCTCGGCGTCAGCGCGATCGGCCTGGTGGCGATCGCGGCCCTGGCGCGGCTCATCCCCCACGACGACGCCCACGCCCCGCGCGCCGGCGTCCGCGGCGAGCTCGCCGCCCTGCGCTCCCTGCCGGTCTGGCTGGCGCTCGGTACGACCGTCGCGGGCTTCGGCGCCCTGTTCGCCGCGTACAGCTACGTCACGCCGATGCTCACCGACGCGGCCGGCTTCGCCGACTCCAGCGTGACGGTGCTGCTCGCGCTGTTCGGCGTCGGCGCCACGGCGGGCAACCTGCTGGGCGGACGGCTCGCCGACCACTCCCTGCGGGGCACGCTGTTCGGCGGGCTCACCGCTCTGGTGGCCGTGCTGGCGCTGTTCCCGTTGCTGATGAGCGCGGAGTGGAGCGCCGGGCTGGCCGTCGTGCTGCTCGGCATGGCGGCGTTCGTGACCGGCTCGCCCCTGCAACTGATGGTGATGGAGAAGGCGTCGGCCGCCCCTGCGCTGGCCTCCTCCGCGAACCAGGCCGCGTTCAACCTGGCCAACGCCGGGGGTGCGTGGATCGGAGGTGTCGCACTGGCCGCGGGCTTCGGCGTGACGTCTCCGGCGATCGCCGGGGCGGCACTGGCTGTCCTGGGCCTGGTCGTCGCGGCCACGGCGGCCGTGGTGGACCGGCGGCGGGTCGCCCCTCGGGGGCGGCTGGTCGCGACGCACGTGCCGGGCGTGTCGGAGCCGGTGCGGTCGTAGAGGGGCGGCGCCCCTTCGGCCCGTACCAGAGGGCTCCGCCCCCTGGTACGGGCCGGCCTCTGCCCACCCGCCGAGACAGGCCTGACCGTCAGACCGACTCGCGCCAGCCGTTCGTGATCGGCAGCCGGCGGTCCTTGCCGAACCCCTTCGCCGAGATCTTCGTACCCGGCGGATACTGCCGCCGCTTGTACTCCGCGGTGTCCACCATCCGCAGCGTCTTCACGACCAGCTCCCGGTCGTACCCGGCGGCGACGATCGCGTCGGCGCCCTGGTCCCGGTCGACGTACAGCTCGAGGATCCCGTCCAGCACCGGATAGTCCGGCAGCGAGTCCGTGTCGACCTGCCCCGGCCGCAGCTCCGCGCTCGGCGGCTTGGTGATCGAGTTCTCCGGGATGGGCGGGGTCTGGCCCCGCTCGGCCGCCGCCTCGTTGCGCCACTGGGCCAGCCGGAAGATCCACGTCTTGTACACGTCCTTGATGGGCCCGTACGCGCCCACCGAGTCGCCGTACAGCGTCGAGTACCCCACCGCCAGCTCCGACTTGTTGCCGGGCGCGAGCACGATGTGGCCCTCCTGGTTGGAGATCGCCATCAGCATCGTGCCCCGCAGCCGGGACTGGAGGTTCTCCTCCGCGAGCCCGGACAGCCCCAGCGAGCCCATGTACGCGTCGAACATCGGCTCGATCGGCACGGTACGGAAGTTCAGCCCCGTCCGCCGGGCCATCTCCGCCGCGTCCCCCTTCGAGTGCTCGGAGGAGTACTTCGACGGCATCGACACGCCGTACACGTTCTGCGCGCCCACCGCGTCGCACGCGATCGCCGCGACCAGCGCCGAGTCGATACCGCCGGACATGCCGATCAGGACCGACGTGAAGCCGTTCTTCGCCACGTACGCCCGCAGGCCCACGACCAGCGCCGAGTAGATCTCCTCGGCGTCGTCGAGACGGTCCGCGTAACCTCCCGCGAGTTCCGGCTCGTAGGCCGGCAGGGGCTCCTCGGACAGCACCACCCGCTCGATGCGCAGCCCGTCGTCCACGACCCCCGTGGGCGCGTTGGCCGACGCGGCCGGCAGGTCGAGGTCCAGCACCACGCAGCCCTCCGCGAACTGCGGCGCCCGCGCGACGACCTCGCCGTTCTTGTCGACGACGATCGAGTCGCCGTCGAAGACCAGCTCGTCCTGCCCGCCCATCATGGCGAGGTAGGCGGTGGTGCAGCCCGCCTCCTGGGCGCGCTTGCGGACCAGTTCCAGGCGGGTGTCGTCCTTGTCGCGCTCGTACGGCGAGGCGTTGATCGACAGCAGCAGCCCGGCCTCGGCGGAGCGCGCCGCCGGGACACGGCCGCCGTCCTGCCACAGGTCCTCGCAGATGGCGAGGGCCACGTCGATGCCGTGCACGCGCACGACCGGCATGGTGTCGCCCTGCACGAAGTAGCGGAACTCGTCGAAGACGCCGTAGTTCGGCAGGTGGTGCTTGGCGTAGTTCAGGACCACCTCGCCGCGGTGCAGCACCGCCCCCGCGTTGCGGGGCGCGCCGGCCGGCTGGCCGAACCTCGGCTGGGCGGACTCGGACCGGTCGAGGTAGCCGACGACCACCGGCAGCTCCCCGAAACCCTCCTCGGCGAGCCGTGCGGCGAGGCCGCGCAGGGCCGCGCGGGACGCCTCCACGAAGGATGAGCGCAGGGCCAGGTCCTCGACGGGATACCCGGTCAGGGCCATCTCGGGGAACGCCACGAGATGCGCTCCCTGCTCGGCGGAGTGCCGGGTCCAGCGGAGGATCGTCTCGGTGTTCCCGGCGAGGTCACCGACGCGTGAGTCGATCTGGTTCAGGGCGAGACGTAGTTGAGGCACGGGCCCAGTGTAATCGTCAGTGCGACGCGATGGGGTGGCGAGTGGGTGTGGGGCGCTTCACGCTCCCCGCGACGACGCCGTAGCACAACCCCTGCGCAACCGTCCCCATTCCTGCCGAACCCGGACGGGCCGGCTTCCCCCCGCTTACGACGGAACCCGACGACCGACCGGAACACCGCAACACCGCACCAGGGGATCCATGACCGACTGGCTCCTGCTCGCCGCCGCGTTCACCGCCGCCGCGGCGAGCAATCTCGCCTTCGCCCTCGCCCGCAGGCGCCGCCTGCGTCGAAGGGCCCGGACAGGAAAGCGCCCGCCTCCCGACGAACTTTGTCGGGAAGCGGGCGCGCCGTGCTGCCCCGCCGTGGTCAGCGGCGGCGGTACGACTCCACGTAGCCGCCCGCCGGTGTTCCCACGCCGGTGACGTCGTCGTAGCCCTTCACGGCCTGGAGCGAGCTGTCGGCGCCGAGGGTGCGCACCGAGGTGAGGAGACCGCCCGAGTCGTCGAAGCTGTTGGCGTAGTCGACGCGGGCCACCGCGAGACCGGAGCCCGTGGGGTTGTCCGTGACGTCGTGGTAGGCCTTCGTCCCGTACTTCGCGTAGATCGACGGGTTGGCGAAACCGATCGCCTTGCCGCCGCGCGCCTGCTGGGCGAGGGCCTGGACGGCCGCGATGACCGGCGCGGCCAGCGAGGTCCCGCCGAGACGGTACTCGCTGTACCGCTGCGACCCGTCCGGGAAGGTCTGCGTCTGCCCGACCTTGAAGCCGGTGTTGGGGTCGGCGATCGCCGAGATGTCCGGGACCACGCGGTTGCCGGCGGCGCTGTTGGCCGTGGCGAGCGCGGCCGGGACGACCCCCTGCTGGTAGTACGGCTCGGCGACGGTCGCGCTGGTGCCGCCGCCCGCGCCCGAGGTGAACGCGCCGGGGAAGTCGGTCCAGCTCTTGCCGTCCGCGGACAGCGTGGCCTTCTCGGTGCCCCAGCCGGTCTCCCACAGGTACTTGTCGCCCTTGCCGATGGCCAGCGAGGTGCCGCCGACCGCCGTCACCCACGCCGAGTTGGCCGGGGTGTCGACCTGCTTCGTGCCGGTGTTGGCGACCTCGTCGCCGTTGTCGCCGGAGGAGAAGTAGAAGCCGATGCCCTCGACCGCGCCGAACTGGAAGACCTGGTCGTAGGCGGCCGCGAGATCCGGCGTCTGCGCCGCCTCGATGCTGCCCCACGAGTTGGACACGATGTCGGCCAGGTGCCCGTCGACGACCTTGCTCAGCGAGTCGAGCAGGTCGTCGTCGTAGCAGGACGCGCCGCCCACGTACGTGATGTTCGCGGCGGGCGCGACCGCGTGCACGGCCTCGACATCGAGGGTCTCCTCGCCGTACCAGCCGGCCGCCCCGCACTCCTCGGTGTGGGCGTACTTCTTGGGCAGGACCTGGCGCAGCTGACCGCTGGTGTAGGCCGCGTCGCCGTGCTTCTTCGCGTAGGTGGCCGCGTCGTAGGCGATGGTCGGGGAGGCGTACGCGTCGGTGATGGCGACCCGGACCCCCTTGCCCGTGTAGCCGCCCGCGCCGTACGCGGCCCGCAGCTGCTTGCCGGTGTAGCCCTGGACGGCGTACGGGATCTTCCCGCCGTACGCGTCCGGCAGGGTGGTCGCCACGTTGGAGCCGTAGTACGAGGAGAACGGCCCGGAGTTCTTGAACACGGCGTCCGGTGGCGGCAGCGTGTCGCTGTGGGTCGCCTTGTGCGGCGCGTTGTCCAGGCCGGTGACGGTCAGGACGGCACCGTTCAGGCCGTCCGGCGCGGAGGCCGCCTTGGCGGGCGCGCGGTAGATCTTGGCGCCCTTGGCGTAGTTGTGCAGCTGGGTGCCGAAGGCCCGCTCGACGGCGGACACGTCACCGGAGACGGAGACGTAGTGCCGCGTGACACCAGTGACCTCAAGACCGGCCGACGTCAGCCAGGACTTCACCGCCGCGACCTGCGCCTCGGTCGCGCCGAAGCGGGCCTGCGCCTGCTGCGCGCCGAGGTACTTGCCGTACGACGCGGAGGACGGGTCGGACACGGCCTTCGCGTACGCGGCGAGGCCGGCGGCGTCCCGGCCCGCGAGGTAGACCCGGGCGGAGACCTGGTTGCTGTCGGCGGTCGCGCCCTTGTCGGCCTTGGCCGTGGCCCACGCGGGCTTGGTCCCGGCCAGTGTGTCCCGGCCCGGGTTGCCCGCCGCGTGCGCCGCGGGTATGCCGAGCGCCAGCGCGCCCGCGAGCATCGGCAGTGTCGCTGCCATGCTCACCCCGGCGCGCATCTTGGCGCGGTTGGATCTCATGGAACCCCCTGTGCGGTTCGTCTCGAGTGGATCACTCGACGGTGGCCACTCTGGCGACGAACCGTTCACGCCGGGGGAATGTGCATGCCAAGAAGAACTCAATTAACCTAATGACAAGGCCATTTGGAGGTTTCGCCTACGAACGCGGCTCGACGCCCCGCTCCTTGAGCATGTCCGACATCAGGTCGATCTCCGACTCCTGCGCGTTGACCATTCCCTGCGCGAGCCGCTTCTCCACGCCGACCGTGCACCGGTCGACACAGCCCTCGGCCATGTGGACCCCGCCCTGGTGATGGGCCGTCATCAGCTGAAGATAGAAGACCTCGGCCTGCTTGCCGCTCAGGGTGTCCAGCTTCTTCATCTGGGTGTTGGTCGCCATGCCCGGCATCAGCGCCCCGTCCTTGCCGGAGGGCATGCCGCCCATGTCCATCCAGGTCATCGGCGGGTCCGCCGACACCTTCGGAAGGCCCCACAGGTCGAGCCAGCCCAGCATCATGCCGCGCTGGTTGGCCTGCGTCTGCGCGATGTCGTACGCGAGACGCCGCACGTCCTCGTCGTCGGTGCGGTCGCGCACGATGTACGACATCTCGACGGCCTGCTGGTGGTGCACCGCCATGTCCCGCGCGAACCCCGCGTCCGCGGAGTCGGCGGTGGGAACCGTACTCGAACCGTCGTCCTCGGCGACGGCGTAGGTGATGGCGCCGGCCGCGACGAGCACGCCCGCCGCGGCGACCGCCACCGAGACGAGCCTCACTTCGACAGACCACCCGTGCACGCCGCGCCCGGCTCGGGCGTCTGCTTGCCCTGCACGAACTTCTCGAAGAACTTGGCGACGTTCGGGTCGTCGGCACCGGTCACCGTGCGCTGGCTCCCCCACGCGGTGAGCATGATCGGGTCGGCCTGCTTCTCGTCCGGGCTCATCAGCGTGTACGGCGTCGCCTTCACCTTCGCCGCCAGCGCCTCCACGTCCGCCTTCGCGGCCTTGCTGGTGTACGTCACCCAGACCGCGCCGTGCTCCAGGGAGTGCACGGCGTTCATGTTGTTGATCGCCTCGGTGTACACGTCGCCGTTGCAGTTCATCCAGACCTGGTTGTGGTCACCGCCGACCGGGGGCTCCGTCGAGTACTTCACGGTCTTGGTGACGTGGGTCTGGCTCAGCTTGCCCTTCCAGGTCTTCACCCCGTCCGCGCCGGTGACGAAGCTGCCGGTGTTCTTCGCGTCGACCGCGGCGCTGTCGTCGTCGGACTGCGAGTTCACGAGCACGACACCGCCGACCACGAGACCGGCGACGACCACCGCGCTGGCGGCGACGGTGAGGATCCGGTTGCGGCGCTCACGGGACTGCTCGGCGCGCCGCATCTCCTCTATTCGCGCCTTGCGGGCGGCGCTGCTGCTTTTCTTGGCGGAGCCCATGCGTGTGTCCTTCTGGGGAAAAGGTGCCGGTCGGGTTCGCTGATCGTAATGGGGGAGCTGTGCACTCTCGTAGGGAGGGCACAGGAATGGCCGAAGATCGGATACCCGGGGAAGATCGGGTACCCGGCCGACCGGCCCCGGGAGGTTGCGGGAGTCCCGGCATTACGTATGTCGGTCCGAGCAGGCAAGATGGGCGGCAGAGCAGTACACCTGCCCTACGTGAGGCGTTCACTCCGAGGTCGGCCGGACGATCAAGGTGCGCAACACTGGTGAAATGGTGTTGTGGTGGGATGCCCAGGTGCCCGACCGCCTCCCGTGGTACGGGAGACAGGCGGCCTGACCAGCAAGGATGGGGAAGCGCAAGATGGACAAGCAGCAGGAGTTCGTGCTCCGGACGTTGGAGGAGCGTGACATCCGGTTCGTACGCCTGTGGTTCACGGACGTGCTGGGCTTCCTCAAGTCCGTCGCCGTGGCCCCGGCCGAGCTGGAACAGGCCTTCGACGAGGGCATCGGCTTCGACGGCTCGGCGATCGAGGGCTTCGCCCGCGTATACGAGTCAGACATGATCGCCAAGCCCGATCCGTCGACCTTCCAGGTCCTGCCGTGGCGTGCGGAGGCCCCCGGTACCGCCCGGATGTTCTGCGACATCCTCATGCCGGACGGCTCCCCGTCCTTCGCGGACCCGAGGTACGTGCTCAAGCGCGCCCTGGCCCGCACCTCCGACCTGGGCTTCACCTTCTACACCCACCCGGAGATCGAGTTCTTCCTGCTGAAGGACAAGCCGCTGGACGGCACCCGGCCGACCCCGGCCGACAACTCCGGCTACTTCGACCACACCCCGCAGAACATCGGCATGGACTTCCGCCGCCAGGCGATCACCATGCTGGAGTCGATGGGCATCTCCGTCGAGTTCTCCCACCACGAGGGCGCCCCGGGTCAGCAGGAGATCGACCTGCGCTACGCAGACGCGCTCTCCACGGCGGACAACATCATGACGTTCCGCCTGGTCATGAAGCAGGTGGCGCTGGAGCAGGGCGTCCAGGCGACCTTCATGCCGAAGCCGTTCTCCGAGCACCCCGGCAGCGGCATGCACACGCACCTGTCCCTCTTCGAGGGCGACCGCAACGCCTTCTACGAGTCGGGCGCGGAGTACCAGCTCTCCAAGGTCGGCCGCTCCTTCATCGCGGGCCTGCTCAAGCACGCGGCGGAGATCGCCGCGGTCACCAACCAGTGGGTGAACTCCTACAAGCGCATCTGGGGCGGCTCGGAGCGCACGGCGGGCGCCGGCGGCGAGGCCCCCTCCTACATCTGCTGGGGCCACAACAACCGCTCGGCCCTGGTCCGCGTCCCGATGTACAAGCCCGGCAAGACCGGCTCGGCCCGCATCGAGGTCCGCTCCATCGACTCCGGCGCCAACCCGTACCTGGCGTACGCGATGCTCCTGGCCGCCGGCCTCAAGGGCGTCGAGGAGGGCTACGAGCTCCCGCCGGGCGCCGAGGACGACGTCTGGGCCCTCTCCGACGCCGAGCGCCGCGCGATGGGCATCGAGCCCCTGCCCCAGAACCTGGGCGAGGCGCTGACGCTGATGGAGCGGAGCGACCTGGTCGCCGAGACACTGGGCGAGCACGTGTTCGATTTCTTCCTGCGCAACAAGCGCCAGGAGTGGGAGGAGTACCGCAGCGAGGTCACGGCCTTCGAGCTGCGGAAGAACCTGCCGGTGCTGTAGCGCTGTAGGGATTCGCCGTGGGGCGCGGCGTCGTGCGGACCGTGCGGCCCGGTGGGGGCTGGTCGCGCAGTCCCCGCGCCCCTCGGCGGCGCTACTGCTGCGCGAGCTTCGCCAGTACCTGATGCAGTGGCTCCGTGACCCGGCGGCGGTACTCCTGGATCGCCCAGCCGTTGCCGTCCGGGTCCTGGAAGTACATGAAGGTCGCGCCGTCGTCGGGGGCGTACTGGACCGGCTCGGAGACCTCCAGGCCGCGTTCGACCAGCTCGGCACGGGCCGCCTTGATGTCGGTCACGCAGAGCTGGAGGCCCTGGTAGGAGCCGGGGGCGGGGCGCGGTCCCTGGGCCATCTCCCAGATGCTGTCGCCGAGGGCGATCGAGCAGCCGGAGCCCGGAGGGGTCAGCTGGACGATCCGCATGCCCGGCATCACCTCCTGGTCGATGTCCACGTGGAAGCCGACCCTGTCCCGGTAGAAGTCCCGGGCCCGGTCGATGTCGCTCACGGGCAGCGGAAGCACTTCGAGGGTGAACTCCATCGCTGGTCTCCAAGTCGCCTTTGACGGGAGGGGCAGGTGAGTGTCAGACGAACCGCCAGCGCGTCTGGCTGAACGGCTCCCCCTTACCGAAGCCGAAAACCGTGCGCGGCGCCAGCGCGAAGACGACGGCGTGCCCAGGACCGTGGTGGAAATACCCCTCCCGTACCTCGAAGCGCCAGAATTCGCCGTACTTCGTCTCCCACGCGGCGGCCAGCTCCCGCAGCCGCCCGTCGTCGGAGACGCGTACCGCCTCGCCCTCCACGACCAGGTCGTAGCCCTTGTCCCAGGTGTTGGTGCCGGTCGTCAGCACGACGTTCGGATTGTGCGCGAGGTTCTTCGCCTTGCGTTCGTCGGGCCCGGTGCAGAAGTGCAGCGCGCCGTGCGCCCACACCGCGGGCAGGGGGGTCACGTGCGGCCGCCCGTCCGGCCGCACCGTCGAGATCCAGAACAGCTCGGCCGAGGAGAGCAGCGCCTCGGCCGCGGGCCAGGAGATCGCGGTGGCGTCCTCGTCGCTGTAGCGGGGGTCGAGACGGGCCTCGGGTGCCCTCTCGGTTTCCTTGTCGGTCATCAGCAGCCCTCCAGAGGTGTCTCCTCCCAGGGTTCCCCGTGAACAACCGGAAACCCCCGGGCCACCGCGGTCGCGGGCCGCATGCCCGGCGGCACGGCCCCGGCCGTGCCCTTCGCGGCCGTCCACGGTGACAGTGACCCGCGGAAAACCCGCTCCGGCGCCCCAACGCTTCCTCCGGCCGATCCGGTTAGGCTCGTGGCCGTACGACCTTGATCCGACAGGAGGCCGGGATGACGGCGCCGGGGCGCAGAAGCAGTACCTTCACGCGGCTGCTGCGGCACGGCTTCACCGACCCCTCCGCCGCCGAGCGCCTCCTGGACGGCACGGAACTGGCGCACGTCCGGGACGACCCGGTCCTGCTGGAGTCGCTGGGCGCGACCGCCGACCCTGACCTCGCCCTGCACGGTCTGGTCCGTCTGCTGGAGGCGCAGCCCGCGCCCACCGCCCGGCGGGAACTGCTCGACACGGTGATAGCGGCCAAGCCGCTGCGCGACCGGCTGCTCGGCGTGCTCGGCGCCTCCGCCGCGCTCGCCGACCATCTCGCCCGGCATCCGGGTGACTGGCGCGCCCTCGTCATGTACGAGCCGAGCGACCTGCACCCCGGAGTGGCGGACTTCGAGCGGGGCCTCGCGGAGGCGACCGACCCCGTACTGCTGCGCGTCGCCTACCGCCGCTGCCTGCTGTCCATCGCCGCCCGTGACGTGTGCGGCACCACCGACATCGCCGAGACCGCCGCCGAGCTCGCCGACCTCGCCACCGCGACCCTGCGCGCCGCCCTCGCCATCGCCCGCGCGGCGGCGCCGGAGGACAGCGCGCTGTGCCGGCTCGCGGTCATCGCGATGGGCAAGTGCGGCGGACACGAGCTGAACTACGTCTCCGACGTCGACGTGATCTTCGTCGGCGAGGCGTGCGAGGGTGCCGACGAGGGCAAGGCCGTCAGGGCCGCCACCAAGCTCGCCTCGCACCTGATGCGGATCTGCTCGGAGACCACGATCGAGGGCTCGATCTGGCCCGTGGACGCCAACCTGCGGCCCGAGGGCAGAAACGGTCCGCTGGTGCGCACGCTCAGCAGCCACCTCGCCTACTACCAGCGCTGGGCCAAGACCTGGGAGTTCCAGGCCCTGCTCAAGGCCCGCCCGGTGGCCGGCGACCTCGACCTCGGCGCGGAGTACGTCGCCGCCCTCGAACCCCTGGTCTGGAAGGCGGCCGAGCGCGACAACTTCGTCGCCGACGTGCAGAAGATGCGCCGCCGCGTCGTCGAGAACATCCCCGTCGCCGAGATCGAACGCGAGCTGAAGCTCGGCCCCGGCGGCCTCAGGGACGTCGAGTTCGCCGTCCAGCTCCTCCAGCTGGTGCACGGGCGGGCCGACGTCTCGCTCCGCAGCGGCACCACCCTGGACGCCCTGCAGGCCCTGGCCACCGGCGGCTACGTCGGCCGCGCCGACGCCGTCCAGCTCGACGACGCCTACCGCTTCCTGCGCTCCATGGAGCACCGCATCCAGCTCTACCGGCTGCGCCGCACCCACCTCGTCCCCGAGGAGGAGGCCGACCTGCGCCGCCTCGGCCGCTCCCTCGGCCTGCGCGCCGACCCGGTCGCCGAGCTGACCCGCGAGTGGAAACGGCACACCAGCGTCGTACGACGGCTGCACGAGAAGCTGTTCTACCGCCCCCTGCTCGACGCCGTCGCCCAGCTCGCCCCCGGCGAGACCCGGTTGAGCCCCGAGGCGGCCCGGGAGCGGCTGGTCGCGCTCGGGTACGCGGACCCGGCGGCGGCGCTGCGGCACCTGGAGGCGCTGGCGTCCGGGGTCACCCGCAAAGCGGCCATCCAGCGGACGCTGCTGCCGGTGCTGCTCGGCTGGTTCGCCGACTCGGCAGACCCGGACGCCGGGCTGCTCAACTTCCGCAAGGTGTCGGACGCGCTCGGCAAGACCCCCTGGTACCTGCGGCTGCTGAGGGACGAGGGCGCCGCCGCCGAGAACCTCGCCCGGGTCCTGTCCGCCGGCCGGCTCGCCCCCGACCTGCTGATGCGCGCCCCCGAGGCGGTCGCCCTGCTCGGCGACGGCGACGCGGCCGGCCTGGAACCACGCGGCCGGGACCACCTGGAACCGGAGATCCTCGCCGCGGTCGGCCGCGCACCCGGCGCCGTGCAGGCGGTCACGGCCGCCCGCGGTGTCCGCCGCCGCGAACTGTTCCGTACGGCCGCCGCGGACATCGTCGGCTCCTACGGCACCGAGGCCCAGCCGGTCGAGGCCGACCAGGGCGCCCTCGTGGACCGGGTCGGCGGCGCGGTGTCCGACCTGACGGCGGCCACCCTCTCCGGAACGCTGCGCGCGGTGGTCCGGGACGGGTGGGGGGACACCCTGCCCACCCGGTTCGCCGTCATAGGCATGGGCCGCTTCGGCGGCCACGAACTCGGCTACGGCTCCGACGCCGACGTGCTGTTCGTGCACGAGCCGCGCGACGGCGTCGACGAACGCGAGGCCTCCGACGCGGCCAACAAGGTCGTCTCCGAGATGCGCCGCCTGCTCCAGATCCCCAGCGCCGACCCGCCGCTGCTCATCGACGCCGACCTGCGGCCGGAGGGCAAGTCCGGGCCGCTCGTGAGGACGTTGAACTCGTACGAGGCCTACTATCGCCGCTGGTCCCTCGGCTGGGAGTCGCAGGCCCTGCTGCGGGCCGAACCCGTCGCAGGGGACGAGGAGTTGGGCCGCCGCTTCATCGAGCTGATCGATCCGCTGCGGTACCCGACGGCCGGCCTCGGCGACGACGCCGTACGCGAGATCCGGCGCCTGAAGGCCCGGATGGAGTCCGAGCGGATGCCGCGCGGCGCCGACCCGAAACTGCACACCAAGCTCGGTCCCGGCGGCCTCTCCGACGTCGAGTGGACCGTGCAGCTCATCCAGATGCGGCACGGCGCGGAGGTGGCGGGCCTGCGCACGACCCGTACCCGAGCCGCCCTCGCCGCCGCCCGCACGGCCGGCCTCCTCGCCGACGAGGACGCCGCCACCCTCGACGAGGCCTGGGTCCTGGCCACCCGCGTACGCAACGCCGTGATGCTCGTCCGCGGCCGGGCCGGCGACACCTTCCCCTCGGACGCCCGCGAACTGGGCGCGGTGGGTCGCTACCTCGGCTACGGCCCCGGCCACGTGGGCGACATGCTCGACGACTACCGGCGTACGGCACGACGGGCGCGGGGCGTGGTGGACGAGCTCTTCTACGGGGCGTAGGCCTCGGACGCGGGGCCACCCACCACCGCCTCCCCTCGACCGCTCGCGGGTCACCGCTACCCCCGCCACGCCGAGCACGGCCCCGGTCGGCGGGGAGCTTGCAGGCCGTGACGCGAGCGCCACCGGCGTCGCTCACGGCAGCGTCCGGCAGCACCGGGGCGCCCCGCACTGACCGGTGCCAGGCCGTGAAGGTCAGCAGCGTCCCGGCGAACCCGGCGCGGAAGCCGGCCGCACAGCTCCACGCCCGCGAGGCCGCCGGGTCCCGGCCGAAGTCCGTCGAGAGCGATGACCATCCGACCGCGCGCAGGGCTTCGTGGCGGCCCGGCCGGGAGTCAGTCTGATCCGCGCCCCGCCGCGGCCCGCCCCTGGAGGCGTTCGACGGGGTGCTGCGGGAGGCGGCGGCGGGCTGCGGCGCTGTCCTGCACGGTCGCGCATGCCCGGAGGTGACTGGTACGCACGCCCGGCGGCCGCCGCAGCGGGCGCGGTCGCCCGCCCGCGCGCCGCCCGCCACCGACGAGCGGGGCCGGCAACCAGACCTCGGGCGAGCACGGGAGTCATCCTCGGCGAGGCGAGGCGAGGCCCGGATGGCGTGAGGCGACGGTGGCATCGGGACGCTCCGCCGCCTCGCGCTCACCCGCACCAGGCGGCGCCGAGCGCCCCTCGGACGGACGACCGACAGGACAGGGGTGTCGGGCACAGTCCCCGGCCCCCCGCCCCGGCTAGGGCCTGTCCGGCGGATCAGGTCGCAGGACCTCCGCGGCGCCTCATCGACGCAGGTGAGCGGGTCCTGGTGCGTCGAGCTGCAAGGCGGAGGAGGGCGTCGACGCGATGGGGGTCCCCCCGCTCGAGCGAAGTCGAGAGTGGGGGAGTCGGCAACCGACGACAACGCGGCAGATCGGCGTGCCAGGCCCCGCGTCTGCGGCATGATCCGCCGGACAGGCCCTAGACCTTCGTCGGAAGCAAGGGCCGTTCACGGCCCGGCACCCGCTTCGGCAGCGCGTACGGCAGCGTCCCGTACCAGAGCCGGGCCACCGCGTAGCCGAAGGCCAGGCAGAGGACGCCGCCCACCGCGTCCAGCCAGAAGTGGTTGGCGGTGGCGACGATGACCACCAGCGTGGCCGCCGGGTAGAGGAGGCCGAGGACCCGCACCCACGGGACCGACGCCAGCGCGAAGATCGTCAGGCCGCACCACAGGGACCAGCCGATGTGCATGGAAGGCATGGCGGCGTACTGGTTCGACATGTGCTTCAGGTCGCCGGAGGCCATCGAGCCCCACGTCTGGTGGACCATGACGGTGTCGACGAAGTGGCCGCCGTTCATCAGACGCGGCGGGGCCAGCGGATACAGGTAGTAACCGACCAGGGCGACGCCGGTGGTCGAGAAGAGCACGAGGCGGGCCGCGGCGTAGCGGCCGGGATGGCTGCGGAAGAGCCACACGAGCACACAGAGCGTCACCACGAAGTGCAAGGTCGCGTAGTAGTAGTTCATGCCGACGATGAGCCAAGTCACCGAGTTCACGGCGTGGTTGACGGACTCCTCGACCGCGATGCCGACGTGGTGCTCGGCCTTCCAGATCCAGTCGGCGTTGCGCAGCGCCTCGGACCGCTGCTCCGGGACCGCGTTGCGGACCAGTGAGTACGTCCAGTAACTCACGGCGATCAGCAGGATCTCGAACCAGAGTCGGGGTCGGCGCGGGGTACGCGGCCGGCGCAGGGAACCCGGCCCGGTCCCGGCCGTGACGGTCTGCGGAACGGCCTCGTCGGGCCCTTCCTGCGTCGTCACGGTCGTCTCAGTCATAGGCGCAGAGTCTGCCAGAAAAGGGATACCCCACCGATCATCCCCCGGTCGGGTCCGGGCTGCACGTCCTACACCCGGAAGACTCATGAAAACTCCTACCAGCGCACTGCCGCAGGCCGTTTGCTCCACCCTGAGAACGAGCTGGAACGAGCGTACGAGCCGTGCGTCTCAGTGGCGTCCGCGTTCCCCGGGGGCCGAGGCGGTCGAGCCGCGCACCACCAGTTCCGGCATGAACACGAACTCGCTGTGAGGGGCGGGCGTCCCGCCGATCTCCTCCAGGAGGGTGCGCACCGCCGCCTGTCCCATCGCCGGGACCGGCTTGCGGATCGTCGTCAGCGGCGGGTCGGTGAACGCGATCAGGGGGGAGTCGTCGAAGCCGACGACCGAGACGTCCTTGGGGACGTCCAGGCCGCGCTGCCGCGCCGCCCGTATCGCACCCAGCGCCATCATGTCGCTGGCACACACCACGGCCGTGCAGTCGCGGTCCATGAGCGCGGCGGCCGCCGCCTGGCCGCCTTCCAGGGTGTAGAGGGAGTGCTGGACGAACTCCTTCTCGATGGCCTCCGTGCCCAGCCCCAGCTGGTCCTGCATGGTGCGGACGAAGCCCTCGATCTTGCGCTGCACGGGCACGAACCGCTTGGGGCCGAGCGCCAGCCCGATCCTCGTGTGGCCCAGCGACACCAGGTGCGTGACGGCGAGGGTCATGGCCGCGCGGTCGTCGGGGGAGATGAACGGCGCCTGCACCTTCGGCGAGAAGCCGTCCACCAGCACGAAGGGCACGCCCTGACCGCGCAGCTGGTCGTAGCGCTGCATGTCGGCGGAGGTGTCCGCGTGCAGACCGGAGACGAAGATGATGCCGGCCACGCCCCGGTCGACGAGCATCTCCGTCAGCTCGTCCTCCGTGGAACCGCCCGGGGTCTGGGTGGCGAGCACCGGCGTGTAGCCCTGCCGCGTCAGCGCCTGGCCGATGACCTGGGCCAGCGCCGGGAATATGGGGTTCTCCAGCTCCGGGGTTATCAGGCCCACCAGGCCCTCGCTGCGCTGCCGCAGACGCACCGGGCGTTCGTAGCCCAGGACGTCGAGGGCGGCCAGCACGGACTGGCGGGTGGTGGCGGCGACGCCCGGCTTGCCGTTGAGGACGCGGCTGACGGTCGCTTCGCTCACCCCCGCCTGAGCGGCGATGTCGGCAAGCCGTGTGGTCACAGGGGTGGACTGTACCGGTCGGCCCTCGCCCTGCACACCGATCGATCGCCTTGCCCGGCCGGTTGAACGGCCCGCAGGGGGTTGCTGCCTCATCGCGGTCCCTCGTGTCCTTCGTCAGCGCCCGGTCCGCAACAGATGATCCCGCGCGGTGAAACGTGTGGCAAGAGCTTGCAGAGTCTTGCACAGCTGTCTCCGTACCCGCTGGACTGCGCGGAACCCGGGCTCCCAGGGTCTCGCGGTGGTCGACACGAGGTCACGGCGGCATAACTCTCGGCACGTCTTGCACTTTTTTGCTGCAAGCTCTTTCGGCGGTGCTTACATCGCTGTTACGTTCGGCGACGCCCGGCGACGGCAGCGGCGCAGTCGGCAAGTCGACAGGGGCGGCAGACGGGGCCGTCTTCTGTGAGTACACGGGCATTCACCCTCAAGGAGAACTCATGCGGCGTGGCATAGCGGCCACCGCGTTGATGGCGTCTTTCGCCCTCGCGGCGACGGCCTGCGGCGGTAGTGACGGCGGCGACTCGGCCGACGGTCCGGTCACCATCACCTGGTGGGACACCTCCAACGCCACCAATGAGGCGCCGACGTACCAGGCCCTGATCAAGGAGTTCGAGGCCGCTCACAAGGACGTCAAGGTCAAGTACGTCAACGTGCCCTTCGACCAGGCGCAGAACAAGTTCGACACCGCCGCCGGTTCCAAGGGCGCCCCGGACATCCTGCGCTCCGAGGTCGGCTGGACCCCCGCCTTCGCGAAGAAGGGCTACTTCCTGCCGCTGGACGGCACCGAGGCCCTCGCCGACGAGAGCAAGTTCCAGCCCAACCTGATCGAGCAGGCCAAGTACGACGGCAAGACCTACGGCGTGCCGCTGGTCACCGACACCCTCGCGCTGGTCTACAACAAGGAGCTCTTCGAGAAGGCCGGTGTCGAGGCCCCGAAGACCTGGGACGACCTGAAGAAGGCCGCCGCCACGATCAAGGACAAGACGGGCGTCGACGGCTACTGGGGCTCCACCCAGGCGTACTACGCGCAGACGTTCCTCCACGGCGAGGGCACCGACACCGTCGACGCCGCCGCCAAGAAGGTCACCGTCAACTCGGCGCCCGCCAAGAAGGGCTACGGCACCTGGCTGAGCCTGTTCGACGGCAAGGGCCTGCACAAGGCCGACACCACCGCCGACGCCTACGCCCACATCCAGGAGGCGTTCGTCAGCGGCAAGGTCGCCTCGATCATCCAGGGCCCGTGGGAGATCACCAACTTCTACAAGGGCACCGCCTTCAAGGACAGGAACAACCTCGGCATCGCCACCGTCCCGGCCGGCTCCACCGGCAAGGCGGGCGCCCCGACCGGCGGCCACAACCTCTCGGTGTACGCCGGCTCGGACTCCGCCCACCAGAAGGCGGCCCTGAAGTTCGTCAACTTCATGACCTCCGCGAAGTCCCAGGCGAGCATCGCGCTGAAGAACTCCACCCTGCCGACCCGCGACGACGCCTATACCGCCGAGGTCAAGGCCGACCCGGGCATCGCCGGCTTCCAGGGCGTCCTGCCCGCCGCCCAGCCGCGCCCCGCGCTGCCCGAGTACAGCTCCCTGTGGGGTCCGCTGGACACCGAGCTGCCGCAGATCGCCGGGGGCAAGACGTCCCTCGACAAGGGCCTGGGCACCGCGGAGACCGCGATCGCCAAGCTGGTCCCGGACTTCAGCAAGTGACCCCGAGTGGCCGCCGGATCCCCCGCGAACCGGGGGAGGGATCCGGCGGCCACCGGCCTGTGGCCAGGCCGTGCAGGCCGCGCGGACCGAAGATCTTCCAGAAGGTGTCGAAGAAGGTGTCGAAGCAATGACAGTCGCCATCGACCGCGCGACCGGCGAGCGCCGCGGTGACCGCGAGCCGAGGTCCGGGCTGGGCCGGCGCCTGCGGCGCGGCTACCAGAAGCACTGGTACGCGTACGCGATGATCGCCCCGGTGGTGGTCGTCCTCGGTGTCCTCGTGCTCTACCCCCTGGCGTACGGCCTCTACCTCACGCTCACCGACGCCAACAGCCTCAACACCGCCCGCACGATCGGCGTCAACCACATCGACGCCACCTACAAGTTCATCGGCCTCGACAACTACGCCGACATCCTGTGGGGCGACACGGCCTACGACCGCTTCTGGTCGCACTTCATCTGGACGATCGTCTGGACCGCGCTGTGCGTCACCCTGCACTACACGATCGGCCTGGGCCTCGCCCTGCTGCTCAACCAGAAGCTGCGCGGCCGCACCTTCTACCGGCTGGTCCTGATCCTGCCGTGGGCCGTGCCGACCTTCGTCACCGTCTTCGGCTGGCGGTTCATGCTCGCCGACGGCGGCATCATCAACTCCTTCCTGGACACCCTCCATCTGCCGACACCGCTGTGGCTGGAGGACACCTTCTGGCAGCGGTTCTCCGCGATCATGGTCAACACCTGGTGCGGTGTGCCGTTCATGATGCTGTCCCTGCTCGGCGGCCTGCAGTCCATCGACACCTCGCTGTACGAGGCCTCCGAGATGGACGGCGCCAACGCCTGGCAGCGCTTCAGGTACGTCACCCTGCCGGGCCTGAGGTCCGTCAGCTCCACCGTCGTCCTCCTCGGCATCATCTGGACCTTCAACCAGTTCGCGATCATCTTCCTGCTGTTCGGCAACACCGCCCCCGACGCGCAGATCCTCGTCACCTGGGCGTACTACCTCGGCTTCGGACAGCAGCCGCGCGACTTCGCGCAGTCGGCGGCCTACGGCATCCTGCTGCTGGCCATTCTGATCGTCTTCACCTCCTTCTACCGCCGCTGGCTGAACCGCAATGACCAGCAGCTCGCGATCTGAGGCAGGAGTCACCATGAGTACGACCACCGTCGAGACCTCCGCCCCGGTGAACAAGGACGGCTCCATGGCCGCCTCGCCGCGGAAGGGGACCAAGCGGGGCGAGAGCACCCCCGCCGCCCGCCTCGTCTCCCACGGCATCCTGATCGTCGCGAGCCTGATCGCGCTCTTCCCGGTCGCCTGGCTGGTCTTCCTGTCCCTCGGCCCGGACAAGGACGACTACCTGCATCCCGGGCGCATCTGGGGCAAGATGACGTTCGACAACTACACGTTCGTGCTTCAGGAGACGAAGTTCTTCGACTGGCTGCAGACCACGATGATCGTCACCCTGGGCACCACGCTCATCGGTGTCGTCATCTCCGCCACCACCGGCTACGCGGTCTCGCGCATGCGCTTCCCGGGCTACCGGAAGTTCATGTGGGTGCTGCTGGTCACACAGATGTTCCCGGTGGCCGTCCTGATGGTGCCGATGTACCAGATCCTGTCGGAACTGCAGCTCATCGACAGCTACCTTGGTCTCATCCTGGTGTACTGCACGACCACGGTCCCGTACTGCGCATGGTTGATGAAGGGCTACTTCGACACCATCCCGTTCGAGATCGACGAGGCGGGACGGGTCGACGGGCTGACCCCCTTCGGCACGTTCGCGCGACTGATCCTGCCGCTCGCCAAGCCGGGCCTGGCGGTCGCCGCCTTCTACAGCTTCCTCACCGCCTTCGGCGAGGTCGCGTTCGCCGCGACGTTCATGCTGTCCGACACGAAGTACACCTTCGCCGTCGGTCTGCAGACCTTCGTCAGCGAGCACGACGCGCAGCGCAATCTCATGGCCGCCACCGCGGTACTGATTGCCATACCCGTCTCCGCGTTCTTCTACTTCGTGCAGAAGAACCTGGTGACCGGCCTCACCGCGGGCGGCACGAAGGGCTAGCCCCTTCCGTCACGACTCCCGCGCGCCTGAGCGCGCGGGTGGCGGCCGCGGTGTCCATCCGACCCCGCAGGCACCGCGGCCGCCTCGTCACCCGCCGCCCTACCCACGTAAGCCTCCATGACCGAAAACCTGTTACGCATCAAGGACGCCATGAGCCAGCAGCACTCCGCCGACCCGGCCCCGACCCCCTTTTCTGAAGCGGCTGTCGCCACCGTCGTCAAGCGCCGCGACTGGTGGCGCGAGGCGGTGATCTACCAGGTCTATCCGCGCAGCTTCGCCGACAGCAACGGCGACGGCATGGGCGACCTGGAGGGCATCCGCACCCGACTTCCGTACCTGCGCGACCTCGGCGTGGACGCCGTGTGGCTCAGCCCCTTCTACGCCTCCCCGCAGGCCGACGCCGGCTACGACGTCGCCGACTACCGGGCCGTGGACCCCATGTTCGGCAACCTCCTCGACGCCGACGCCCTGATCCGCGACGCCCGCGAACTGGGCCTGAGGATCATCGTCGACCTGGTCCCCAACCACTCCTCCGAGCAGCACGAGTGGTTCAAGCGGGCCGTGGCGGAAGGCCCCGGCTCGCCGCTGCGGGACCGCTACCACTTCCGGCCCGGCAAGGGCACGACGGGCGAGCTCCCGCCGAACGACTGGGAGTCGATCTTCGGCGGCCCGGCGTGGACACGCGTCACCGAACCGGACGGCACCCCCGGCGAGTGGTACCTGCACCTCTTCGCCCCCGAGCAGCCCGACTTCAACTGGGACCACCCCGCCGTCCGCGACGAGTTCCGCTCCATCCTCCGCTTCTGGCTCGACATGGGCGTCGACGGCTTCCGCATCGACGTGGCGCACGGCCTGGTGAAGGCGGAGGGCCTGCCCGACCTCGGATCCCACGGCCAGCTCAAGCTGCTGGGCAACGATGTCATGCCGTTCTTCGACCAGGACGGAGTGCACGCGATCTACCGCCAGTGGCGGACGATCCTGGACGAGTACGCGGGCGAGCAGATCTTCGTCGCCGAGGCCTGGACCCCGACCATCGAGCGCACCGCGAACTACGTCCGCCCGGACGAGCTGCACCAGGCCTTCAACTTCCAGTACCTGGCCACCGACTGGGACGCCGCGGAACTGCGGACGGTCATCGACCGCACCCTGGAGGCGATGCGCCCGGTGGGCGCCCCCGCCACCTGGGTCCTCTCCAACCACGACGTCACCCGCCACGCCACCCGCTTCGCCAACCCGCCCGGCCTCGGCACCCAGATCCGCACGGCGGGCGACCGTGAACTCGGCCTGCGCCGGGCGCGGGCCGCGACCCTCCTCATGCTGGCGCTGCCCGGATCGGCGTACGTCTACCAGGGCGAGGAACTCGGCCTCCCGGACGTCGTCGACCTGGCCGACGAGGTGCGCCAGGACCCCGCATACTTCCGGGGCGCCGGCCAGGACGGCTTCCGTGACGGCTGCCGGGTGCCGATCCCGTGGACGCGCGAGGGATCCTCGTACGGCTTCGGCGAGGGCGGCAGCTGGCTGCCGCAGCCCGAGGGCTGGGGCGAGCTGAGCATCGAGGCCCAGACCGGTGTCCCCGGCTCCACCCTGGAGCTCTACCGCTCCGCGATCGCCGCCCGCCGCGAACAGCCCGACCTCGGCGCGGGCGACAGTGTGGAGTGGCTGAAGGCCCCCGAAGGCGTCCTCGCCTTCCGCCGCGGCGAGTTCGTGTGCGTCGCCAACACCGGCACCGGGTCGGTGACCACTCCGGCGTACGGCCGCCTGCTCATCGCCAGTGGCGAGATCGCCGAGACGGACGGCGAGGCGAAGCTGCCGGCGGACACGACGGTGTGGTGGACGGCCAACTGACCGTCCCCGCACAAGGTTTCCGGAATCCTCAGAGGCCCGCCTTCCGCTTCGGGAGGCGGGCCTCTACGATCTGCGGCACCGCACGGCTTTGCAAGCTTTCAGCAAGAACCTTCAACGGAGAAGGAACCCCACATGGCCAGAAGAGCCCTAGCCGGAGCATGCGCCCTCGTGGCGGGCGCCGCAGCAGCAGTCGTCGGCCCCGCCGGCACCGCACAGGCGGCGCCGCCCGGCACCAAGGACGTCACCGCCGTCCTCTTCGAGTGGAACTTCGCCTCGGTCGCCAAGGAGTGCACCAGCACGCTCGGCCCGGCCGGGTACGGCTACGTCCAGGTCTCCCCGCCCGCCGAGCACATACAGGGCCCGCAGTGGTGGACGTCGTACCAGCCGGTCAGCTACCGGATCGCCGGCCGGCTGGGTGACGCCACCGCCTTCAAGAGCATGGTCGACACGTGTCACGCCGCCGGTGTGAAGGTCGTCGTCGACGCGGTCGTCAACCACATGTCCGCGGGCGGCGGCACCGGAACCGGGGGTTCGTCGTACGCGAAGTACACCTACCCGGGCCTGTACTCCTCGTACGACTTCGACGACTGCACGGCGACGATCAGCGACTACACCAACCGCGCCAACGTCCAGAACTGCGAACTCGTCGGCCTCGCCGACCTGGACACGGGCGAGACCTATGTCCGCTCGGCCATCGCCGGCTACCTGAACTCCCTGCTCGGCCACGGCGTCGACGGCTTCCGCATCGACGCGGCCAAGCACATCCCGGCGGCCGACCTGGCGAACATCAGGTCGCGGCTGACGAACACGTCCGTCTACTGGAAGCAGGAGGTCATCCACGGAAGCGGGGAGGCCGTCCAGCCGGCCGAGTACACCGGCAACGGCGACGTCCAGGAGTTCCGCTACGCCTACGACCTCAAGCGCGTCTTCAAGAACGAGAACCTCGCCTACCTGAAGAACTACGGCGAGGGCTGGGGCTACCTGAACAGCTCGGTCTCCGGCGTCTTCGTCGACAACCACGACACCGAGCGCAACGGCAGCACCCTGAACTACAAGGACGGCGCCGACTACACCCTGGCCAACGTCTTCATGCTCGCCCACCCGTACGGCGCCCCGGACGTCAACTCCGGCTACGAGTGGTCGAACGCGGACGCGGGGCCGCCCAACGGCGGCTCGGTCGGTGCCTGCTGGCAGGACGGCTGGAAGTGCCAGCACGCCTGGCCGGAGATCCGGCGCATGGTCGCCTTCCGCAACGCGGTGCGCGGTGAGCCGGTCACCAACTGGTGGGACAACGGAGCCGACGCCATCGCCTTCGGCCGGGGCGCCAAGGGCTACGTCGCCATCAACCACGAGCCGGGCGGCCTGAGCCGCACCTACCAGACCTCGCTGCCCGCGGGGACGTACTGCAACGTGCAGAACAACACGGCGGTGACGGTCAACTCGAGCGGCCAGTTCACCGCGACGCTGGGCGCCGGCACGGCTCTGGCGATCCACGCGGGCAAGTCGAACTGCTGAAATTTCTTTCCGGAGGTTTCAGGACTCTTGCTGTAAGCCTTTCCTCGGCGATACGGTCGCGCGGGGTCGGACCCAAGACAGCCGTCGTCGCAAGGAGTCCACGTCCGTGATACCGAGATGGCCGACGCCGCCGAGGCGCCGTACTGCCCATGCCGGCCGGGTCGCTGCGGTCACCGTGACCGCGTTGGCCGCAGCGCTCGTCCAGCCCCTGGCCGCCCGAGCGGACACCCCGCCCCCACCGCCGTCCGACGCGAGGCTCGCCGCCGAGCCCGCCCGGCACGACGCCACCCGTGAGCAGTTCTACTTCGTCCTGCCGGACCGCTTCGCCAACGGCGACACCGGCAACGACCGGGGCCACCTGACCGGTTCGCGCCTCAGCACCGGGTACGACCCCACCGACAAGGGCTTCTACCAGGGCGGTGACCTCAAGGGCCTGAGCAACAGGCTCGACTACATCAAGGGCCTCGGCACCACCGCCCTGTGGATGGCCCCCATCTTCAAGAACCGGCCCGTGCAGGGCGAGGGCGCCAAGGCCTCCGCCGGCTACCACGGTTACTGGATCACCGACTTCACCCAGGTCGACCCGCACTTCGGCACCAACAAGGACCTGGAAACCCTCATCTCCAAGGCCCACGCCAAGGGCATGAAGGTCTTCTTCGACGTCATCACCAACCACACCGCCGACGTCGTCGACTACGAGGAGAAGTCCTACGACTACCTCTCCAAGGGCGCGTTCCCGTACCTGACCAAGGACGGCGAACCCTTCGACGACGCCGACTACGCGGGGACGAAGGACTTCCCGGAGGTCGACGCCGACTCCTTCCCGCGCACACCGAAGGTCACGAGCGGCGTGAAGGTCCCGTCCTGGCTCAACGACCCGACGATGTACCACAACCGCGGCGACTCCACCTTCGCCGGCGAGAGCTCCACGAACGGCGACTTCTCCGGCCTCGACGACCTGTGGACCGAGCGTCCCGAGGTCGTCAGCGGGATGGAGAGGATCTACCAGCGCTGGGTGCGGGACTTCGACATCGACGGCTTCCGGATCGACACCGTCAAGCACGTCAACACGGAGTTCTGGACCCAGTGGGCCACGGCCCTGGACGCCTACGCGGCCAAGCAGGGCCGCGACGACTTCTTCATGTTCGGCGAGGTGTACTCCGCCGACACGTCGATCACCTCGCCGTACGTCACCCAGGGCCGCCTCGACGCCACGCTCGACTTCCCCTTCCAGGAGGCGGCCCGGCAGTACGCCTCCCAGGGCGGCAGCGCGCAAAAGCTCGCCGCCGTCTTCGGCGACGACTACAAGTACACGACCGACAAGGCCAACGCGTACGAGCAGGTCACCTTCCTCGGCAACCACGACATGGGCCGCATCGGGCACTTCCTGAGGCAGGACAACCCGAAGGCGACGGACGCCGAACTCCTCGCCAAGGACCGGCTCGCCAACGAGCTGATGTTCCTCAGCCGTGGCAACCCCGTCGTCTACTACGGCGACGAACAGGGCTTCACCGGCGCGGGCGGCGACAAGGACGCCCGTCAGACGATGTTCGCCTCGAAGACCGAGGACTACCTCGACGACGACCGACTGGGCACCGACCGTACGCACGCCGACGACGCGTACGACACGACTGCACCGCTCTACCGGCAGCTCGCCGCCCTCTCGAAGCTGCGCAAGGCCAACCCGGCGCTCGCGGACGGCGTACAGACGCAGCGGTACACGGCCGAGGGTCCCGGCGTCTACGCCTTCTCCCGTACGGACGCGAAGACGGGCGTCGAGTACGTCGTGGCCGTCAACAACGCGGACGAGGCGAAGCGGGCGACCTTCGCGACCGGTTCGGCGGGCATGACGTTCCGCGGGATATACGGCACCGACAGCACGGTCGGGTCGGACGCCGACAAGAAGCTCACCGTCACCGTGCCGGCCGGCTCGGCGATCGTCCTCAAGGCGGCCGGTAAGCCCGCCGAACCCGCCGACAAGCCGACGATCACCCTCAAGGCCCCCGCCGCCGGCGCCACCGGCACGGTCGAGGTCACCGCCGACGTGGACGGCGGCCGGCTCAGCCGGGCCGTCTTCGCCGCCCAGGTCGGCAACGGCAGGTGGCAGACCCTCGGCTCCGCCGACCATGCCCCGTACAAGGTCACCCACACCATCGCCGAGGCCGTACCGGCCGGGACCGCCCTGCGCTACAAGGCGGTGGTCGTCGACTCGGCCGGCCGCACGGCGAGCGCCACCGCCGACGGTGTCACCGGCACCCCGCCCGCCGAGGAGATCCCCTCCGCCTCCTCCCGCGACTACGCGGTCGTCCACTACCAGCGCACCGACGGCGACTACGCCGACTGGGGCCTGTACGCCTGGGGCGACCTCGCCGACGGCGAGTCGACCGACTGGCCCGACAGTCATCCGTTCATCGGGCGGGACGCGTACGGCGCCTTCGCCTACGTCAAGCTGAAGCCGGGCGCCTCGAACGTCGGCTTCCTCGTCATCGACAAGGACGGCACCAAGGACGTCTCCGCCGACCGCACGATCGACCTCACCAAGACCGGCGAGATCTGGATCGAGCAGGGCAAGGAGGCCGTACGGACCGAGCGGCCCGACTACCCGGCGCAGGACAAGTCCAAGGCCGTCCTGCACTACCACCGCGCCGACGGGAACTACGAAGGCTGGGGCCTGCACGTCTGGACGGGCGCCGCGAGCACCACCGACTGGTCGAACCCCCTGAAGCCGGTGAGGACCGACAGCTACGGCGCGGTCTTCGAGGTGCCGCTCGCCGAGGGTGCCACCAGCCTCAGTTACATCATCCACAAGGGCGGCGAGAAGGACCTGCCCACCGACCAGTCCCTCGACCTCACGGCGAACGGCCACGAGGTGTGGCTCGTGAGCGGCCAGGAGAAGTACCTGCTCCCGCAGCCGGCCAGTTCCGCCGCCGCGCTCGACCTGACCACCTCCAAGGCGGTCTGGATCGACCGGAACACGGTCGCCTGGAACGGCTCCGAGGCGGCCGCCTCCACCCAGCTGCTGTACTCCCGCGACGGCTCGGTCTCCGTCGACAAGGGCACGCTGACGGGGGAAGCGAAATGGCTGAGGCTCGCGAGGATCGCCCTCACCGACGCGCAGAAGGCCAGGTTCCCGCACCTGAAGGACTCCGCCGCCTGGTCCGTCGACCCGCGCGACCGGGACCGGGTGCGCAGGGCGCTGAGCGGCCAGGTCGTCGCCTCGCAGCGGGCCGCGAACGGAGCCGTACTGGCCGCGACGGGCGTCCAGACCGCCGGCGTACTCGACGACCTGTACCCCGCGGCGACGAAGGCCGAGCTCGGTCCGACCTTCCGTGACGGCCGTCCCACGCTGGCCGTCTGGGCGCCGACCGCGCAGAAGGTCGCCCTGGAAATCGACGGATCCACCGTCGCCATGAAGCGGAACGCCGGCACCGGCGTCTGGTCCGTCACCGGCCCCGAGTCCTGGAAGAACAAGGCCTACCGGTTCGCCGTGACGGTCTGGGCGCCCAGCGTCCGCAAGGTCGTCACCAACAAGGTCACCGACCCCTACTCCCTCGCCCTGACCACCGACTCCGAGCGCAGCCTGGTCGTCGACCTTGACGACCGGGCCCTCGCCCCCAAGGGATGGTCCTCGCTGGTCAAGCCCAGGGCCGTGCCCCTGAAGGACGCCCAGATCCAGGAACTGCACATCCGTGACTTCTCGGTGGCGGACAGCACGGCCGACCACCCCGGCACCTACCTCGCCTTCACCGACAAGGACAGCGACGGCTCACGGCACCTGCGCGAGCTGGCGAAGGCCGGGACGTCGTACGTCCATCTCCTCCCGGCGTTCGACATCGCCACCATCCCGGAGAAGAAGTCCGAGCAGGCGACCGTCGACTGCGACCTGGCCTCCTACGCGGCCGACTCGGACAAGCAGCAGGAATGCGTCTCCGCGGTCGCCGCGAAGGACGCCTACAACTGGGGCTACGACCCCTACCACTACACGGTCCCCGAGGGCTCGTACGCGACGGACCCGGACGGCACCGGCCGTACCGTCGAGTTCCGCAAGATGGTCAAGGCGCTCAACGAGGACGGCCTCAGGGTCGTCATGGACGTCGTCTACAACCACACGGCCGCGAGCGGCCAGGCGGACACCAGCGTCCTCGACCGGATCGTCCCCGGCTACTACCAGCGGCTGCTCGCCGACGGCTCGGTCGCCAACAGCACCTGCTGCGCCAACACGGCCACCGAGAACGCCATGATGGGCAAGCTCGTCGTCGACTCGATCGTCACCTGGGCCAAGGAGTACAAGGTCGACGGCTTCCGCTTCGACCTCATGGGCCACCACCCCAAGGCCAACATCCTGGCGGTGCGCAAGGCCCTCGACGCGCTGACCCTCGCCAAGGACGGCGTCGACGGCAAGAAGATCATCCTGTACGGCGAGGGCTGGAACTTCGGCGAGATCGCCGACGACGCCCGCTTCGTGCAGGCCACGCAGCGGAACATGGCCGGGACCGGCATCGCCACCTTCTCCGACCGGGCGCGTGACGCCGTACGCGGCGGCGGCCCCTTCGACGAGGACCCCGGCGTCCAGGGCTTCGCCTCCGGCCTGTACACCGACCCCAACCCCGCCAAGGGCAACGGAACTCCGGCCGAGCAGAAGGCCCGTCTCCTGCACTACCAGGACCTGATCAAGGTGGGGCTCTCCGGCAACCTCAAGACGTTCACCTTCACCGGCACCGACGGCAAGGAGGTCACCGGCGCCGAGGTCGACTACAACGGCGCCCCCGCCGGCTACGCGGACGCGCCCGGCGACGCCCTCGCCTACGCCGACGCGCACGACAACGAGACGCTGTTCGACGCCCTCGCCTTCAAGCTGCCGGCGGATACGTCCGCCGCCGACCGCGCCCGGATGCAGGTCCTCGCCATGGCGACGGCCACCCTCTCGCAGGGCCCCGCCCTCTCCCAGGCGGGCACCGACCTGCTCCGCTCCAAGTCCCTGGACCGCAACTCCTACGACAGCGGCGACTGGTTCAACGCCGTCCACTGGAACTGCCGGGACGGCAACGGCTTCGGCCGCGGACTGCCCATGGCCGCCGACAACGCGTCCAAGTGGCCCTACGCCAAGCCCTTGTTGGGCTCGGTCGGCGTCGGCTGCTCGCAGATCGACGGCGCCTCGGCGGCGTACCGGGATCTGCTGAGGATCCGTACGACGGAGCAGGACTTCTCCCTCGACACGGCCGGCCAGGTGCAGTCGAAGCTCTCCTTCCCGCTGTCCGGGACGGACGAGACACCCGGTGTGATCACCCTGACGCTCGGTGACCTCGTCGTCGTGTTCAACGCGACGCCCGACACCCAGGAGCAGCGAATCGACGCGCTCGCCGGGAGCGGTTACCGGCTGCACCCGGTGCAGGCGTCGGGCGCGGACTCTATCGTCAAGTCTTCGGCCTACGCGCAGGTATCGGGCACCTTCACCGTTCCCGGGCGGACTGCGGCGGTATTCTCCCCGGCCTCCTGACAAGGGCATTACCTTGGTGGGGCGGACCCGATCCCGGGTCCGCCCCACCTGTGTGTCCAAGACCGGAACCGGGACTGGCAGATGGATGTCAACGGCAAGCGGACAGAGACGACCGTGCTGGTCGTGGACGACGTGGCGGCCAGCCGGTACGCCATGGGCGCCGTGCTGCGCCGCGCCGGTCACCGGGTCGTCCCGGTCGCCTCCGGCTCCGAGGCTCTCGTGGAACTCGACGTACGGCTGCGCAAGGGCACGCTTGTGGACGTCGCCCTCGTCGACGTGAACCTGCCGGACATGAGCGGCTTCGAACTGTGCCGCCGGATCAAGGACCGGCCCCAGATGGCGGGCCTGCCCGTCGTGCACTTCTCGGCCTCCGCCGTGGACCCGGGCGACCGCTGCCAGGGGCTGGACGCGGGCGGCGAGGCGTATCTGACGGTGCCCGCCGAGCCCGCGGAGATCGACGCGGTGGTCCGGGCCGCGGTGCGCACGGCACGGCTGCGGGCCGACTACCAGGCGCTGGCGCGGCGGCTGACGCTGCTGTCGGAGACCATCGTCACCGTCCAGGCCGCACGCTCCCTGCAGGAACTCGCCGACGCCGCGGCCGAGGGCACCGCGCGGCTCACCGGCACCCCCGCCGCCGTCTTCGTCCTCGGCCCGGACGACGTGCTGCTGCGCGGCATCTCCCGGGACCGCACCTCGATCGCGCTGCCGGACGAGGGCGCCGACCGGACCGTGGCCGGTCTGCTCCGGCGGCTCACCCGCGGGCAGGCCGGAGTGCAGATCACCACGGTGGCCGCGCCGCTGTGGCCCGCCGGGTTCTTCCGGCCCGGCATGCAGCACGACGCCCGCCTGGTGCTGATCCTCACCCAGGACGGCAACTCCGCGGTGTGCCTGGCCACCCCCACCCGCGGGGTGCGCCCGGTGGACCCGGACACCGAAGCCCTCGTGGCCCGGCTCGCACAGGCCACCGCGCTCGCCGCCGAGCCACTGCTGATGTACCAGGTCGAGCGGCACGTCGCCCTCACCCTCCAGCACAGCTTCCTGCCCCAGCCGCACCGGCTGCCCGAGCTGCCGGGCATGGACGTCTCGGTCCGCTATGTGCCGGCGTCCCGGGAGACGGAGATCGGCGGCGACTTCTACGCCGCGCTGCGCACCCGCGAGGGCATGCTCACCGCGGTCGGCGACGTCGTCGGGCACTCGCTGGAGGCGGCGACGGTCATGGTCGAGATCCGGCACGCACTGCGCGCCTACTGCGTCGACGAGAGCGACCCGGCCGTCCTCGCCGAGCGGCTCGACCGGATGCTCCAGCACTACCACGACGACGTCACGGCCACCGTGTGCCTGGCCCTGATCGACCCCGCCACCGGGCGCACCCGCATCGCCAACGCGGGCCACATCCCGCCGCTGATCATCCGGGACACCGGCAGCGCCGACTACACCAAGGCATCCGGTCCGCTGCTCGGCCTGGGTCTGCCCCACCCGGCGCCCACCGAGCTGTTCCTCGAACCCACCGACCGGCTCCTCATGATCACCGACGGTCTGATCGAGACCCGGGGCACGGACCTGGCGGCCTCCATGGAGCATCTCCGCGCGGCCGCCGCCGGCGCCCTGCCCGGCCTGGACGCCCTCTGCGACACGCTCCTGGCCTGCTTCGGCCACGACCGTGAGGACGACATCGCCATGCTGGCGCTGCAGCTGAAGAACTAAGGTGACTCCTGTTGCCCTAGAACAGGAGTGCTCATGCCGCAGATCACCGTCGACTACTCCGCCGTGATGGCTCCCGCCTTCGACCGGGCCGGTTTCGCCAAGGCCCTGCACTCGGCGACGGTCGAGATCGCCGCGGCCAAGCCGGAGGCGTGCAAGACGCAGTTCCGTCGCAGCGAGTACACGCTGGTCGGCTTCGACGAGGGGCACGCCATCGTCCACGTCACGATCGGCCTGCTCGCCGGACGCACCGAAGAGACCAAGGCGAGACTGACCGAAGCCGTCGTGGCGCTGCTGCACAAGCATGTGACGGACGAGGGCTTCGCGCTGCACGCCACCGCCGAGGTCCGCGACCTGGAACCCTCGTACCGCAGGCTGGAGCGCTAGGGGGTGTTTTGAAAGTCCCGCACAGCACCCACGGCGCCCGGCACGCACCCTCGCCGCACCGGCCAAAGACCCAAGTACGTCCAGTACGAGGGCCTTCGTCCGGCACGCCGAGGGCACGCACCGAACACCGCGGGCACCGCACAGGACTTCCAAAACACCCCCTAGAAGGGCCGGAGAGCCGGGGGGATGCGAGGGGCCTAGGAGGCCAGTGCGATCAGCCGGGTGGCCAGGTCGGTGAACGGGCCGTCGGCCGGCTCGTCCCTGAACATGTGCCGCGTCAGCGCGGCCATCTCCTCGTCGTGGGCGGCGCTCACGACGGCCAGCGCGGCGAAGTCGTGCACTAGCTGCACCTCCAGCTCGCCGCGCGGGATGCGCCGGCCGTCCAGCCAGATCAGCGCGGTCGACTCGGCGAGCGAGATCCAGGAGCGGATGACCAGCTCCAGGCGCGCGGGCGGGTTCTCCACCCGCAGATGCGAAAGGATCTGGTCATACGCGGCCTGCCGCACGGAGTCGATGAGCGCGTTCGTCGTCGACGAGCCGACGGCCGGGCCGCCGCGCATCAACGCCGAGAAGCCAGGCCCGTGATCGTCGACGAAGTCGAAGAACCGGCGCATCACCCGCAGCAGCCGGGCCCCCAGCGGACCCTCCAACGGTTCGACGAACCGGCTCGCCAGATCCTCCGACGCACGCTTCAACGCGGCCTCGTACAGGCTGAGTTTGCCGGGGAAGTAGTGGTAGACCAGCGGGCGTGAGATACCGGCGGCAGCCGCTATCTCGTCGATGGAGACCTCGTCGGGCGAACGACGGCTGAACAGGTCGAGGGCGACGCCGATCAACTGCTGCCGCCGCTCCTCGACACCCATTCTGCGGCGTACCCCGATAGTCATACGAACACCTTACCGATCGGATCCGGCCCCGAACGGACCGGAGCGGCCAACGGTGTTCACGAATTCGCCACAAGACGATCACTTCAAGCAGGTCCGGCACGCGCTGTTCCGCTAGCGCAGAGCGTCGATCGACCGCCCGCTCTCCAGCTTCCCCGTCAGGCCGGCCTGCGCCCCCTGCCGCGTCCGCACGGCCAGCAGGTTGCCCTGGGCAGAGCCGCCGACGCCGCCCGTCGTCGTGATCGACGCCGTGCCACGACTGCCCGCCGCCAGCAGGTACCAGGAACCCGCCTCCGACTTCCACAGCACCCCTGCCAGCACATGCGGGTCGCGCGGGCCGCAGGCCGGTACGTTCTCGGCCTTCGCCGCGACCGCCCCGTACGGCCCGCCCGGCGTGCGGAACTGCGCCTGGACGCGCGTGCCGCCGCCCCGCCAGGTCTCGGCGCGCGTGCACACCCACGAGGCCGAGCCGCTCGCGTCGGGCAGCGGCTGGGTGGCGTACTCCCAGGCGTTCACGGACCGCACGCCCTGGGAGCGCACGGCGGACAGGGAGCAGGCGAAGGGTGCCCAGGCTCGCAGCGCCGCCGCGCCGGAGGCGTCGCGCGTCGAGCCGGGGCGCCCGGTGGTGAGGCGGGCCGGGACCAGTTCGCCGAGGTCGGTCGACAGGCGGGTACCGGAGCCGTCCGTCAGCTGGAGGACGTTCCACGAGGTGCACGCGCCGGTCTGCTGGGCGGCGCTGGCCAGCGGCGAGGTGACGCCCTCGGCCACCGTGAGGTCCATCGCGCCGGAGCCCGGCTTCAGCAGGTCCCGCTCGGCCGCCTTCTTCACCCAGGGGGCGGTCAGATAGCGGACGTTGCCGTCGGCCCGGCCCAGCACCACCGCGTTCGCCTCGGCGCCACTCGCGCCGTCGACCCGCGCGAAGTCGAGGGCGGCGCCCTTCGTGCTGTCCTTCGGTTCCGCGTACCGGGCGATGCGCAGACCGTCGTAGAGGATCACCACGCGCGCGTTGTCGACGTTCCCGGCGTACAGCAGTTGCGGCGGGCCCGCCGGGCCGCCCGACGGGGTGCCCGGGGTCGCGGAGACCTGGACGGTCTCGCCGGGGCGGGCCCAGATGGCGAGGGCACGGCGCAGCAGCGCCTCGTCGCCGGTGAGGTCACCGCGGGCCGGCCACACGGAGAAGTCGGTGCGCGCGGCGGCCTGCCACGCGGTGGCCGGGACCCTGGTCAGCCGGCCGGGGTCGAGGGCGGCCTGCGCCGCCGGGTTCTGCGCGTACGGCGGGGCGGCGGCGCCGTCGGGTGCCCAGCCGTCACCGGGCAGGCCGAGCAGCGCCCCGCACACGGCGACGGCCGCCGCGGCGGCGAGCGCGGCCTTCATGTGCTGGCGGCGCCGCATCAGGTCGGTGGGCCGGGCCTGCAGCGAACAGGGGTCGAACTCGGGGGAGCCGAGCAGTGCGTACTGCGCGGGCACCTCGTCGGCCTCGTCCAGCGCGTCGTCCACGTCGTCCACGCCCGCCGCCGCCAACACCTCGCGTACGTCGCCGTCCGGAAGCTTCTCCAGACCGCGCAGTACGTACGCGGCGCGGGCCGGTCCGGACAGGGCGGACAGCCGCTGGTCCAGGGCGAGTTCGTCGGCGCCACCCGAGCGCGGGAAGAGGCGCAGCCCCCGCACCTGGGGCAGCAGCGGCGGCAGCTGCGACCGCCTGGGCCACGCCCTGAACGTCAGCGGCAGACCCGCCTCCAGGGCCGTACGCAGCACCCGGAGCCGGACGAAGGCGTAGCCGGGGTCGCCCTCCCGGCCCGTCGACTGAGCGGGGATCACGGGTACGGGCGTCCGCCCCCGGGGCAGGGCGCGCTGGGTGAGCGCGTGCGCGGTCAGGACGCGCCGGTTGCGGCCGAGGCCCGGCGGCAGCACCAGATAGGCGAGCCGGACGAGCCGGGGATAGTGCTCGACGAGCGCCGCCTCGGCCTGCTCGACGTCGACGAGCGGGTCGGACGACGAGGAAGCGGCGGCGGAGCCGGAGCCGGGTGCGGGGCGCGGGGCGACATCCTGTGACTGCACGTTCAGCAGAACGAGCGAATCGGTGGTTGGTCACCGCCATCCGGGTGACTCAGCCCTCCGGATCGACCAGGGCCCGCGCGTAGTTCGCCATCGACCGCTGGTAACGCGGCAGATGGGGTGCCAGGGCGCCCAGGACGAGGGAAAGCCCCTCGCGGTCCCGGCCGAGACTCGACAGACACAGGGCGAGCGTCGCGCGTACCGCGTCGTCCAACTCGTCCGAGGAGCTGTCCAGTTCGGGCGTCAGCAGCTTGACGCCCTCCTCCGCCCGCCCGGTGTTCCGCAGGGAACTGGACAGCTGGATCTTGGCGCGCCGCCCCTTGTAGCCTTCGAGACCGCGCGCGAGCGCCTCCCGGTACAGCGGAACCGCCTTGTCCGAGTGACCCGTCGAGTCCCAGGCGCAGGCCTGTTCGAAGGGGCCGAGCGGGCTGTCCGACGGCAGCTCGGCGACGAGTGCGTCGATCACCGCGCGGAAGTCGGAGGCATCCTCCTCGGCGTAGTCGTCGAAGCCGGCCCACGCGGCGGTCACACGGTCTTCCCAGTCCTGGTTCACCGCGACACTTTCGCACGGCTGTGCCGGCAGGGGCACTTGATTTGAGCGCCGCGTGCTCCGGAGCCGTATCGAAGGGGACGGGCCCCTCGCCGGGGCCGGCTGAGGCATGGTCTGATGCATGCGACCGGAGGAACAGATGAGGGTGACCCGACCGAAGCTCGCGCTGACCGGCGCGGCGCTGGTGCTTGCGCTGACGGGCTGCGGATCCGGCGGCGAGAAGGCGGCCGCGGTGCCGGAGACGGCGACCGGCAGCCTGGAGCACCTGGCCGCCGAGGCGAAGTGCAACCCGAACATGCAGACGGACGCGGACACGATCCGCCAGGCCATCTGCAAGAACCCCGACGGCAAGTTCGTCCTCGCGACGTTCTCGACCGACCGCGGTCAGGCCGAGTGGCTGAGCGGGGCGAAGGACTACGGCGGCTACTACCTGGTCGGCCGCAAGTGGGTCGCCGTCGGCGAGGAGAAGACGGTCACCGCGCTGCGCGGCCGGCTCGGCGGGACCATGGAAGAGGGGTCCGCCCACATGAATCCCGGTGGCAGCCACAACAGTCACACCAGCAGTCACAGCAGCTGAGCGCGGGGATCCGGGAACAGACGAAAGCCGGCGGTGGGACTTCCCACCGCCGGCTTCCTGGTTGGTCAGTACCGGATTCCTAGAAGGTCACTGGCATTGCTGACCGCTGTTGATGCAGTCGACCATCTCGTTCATCACGTTCTCGTCGAAGAAGTTGATGAAGTCGTTGTGGTCGGTGATCGGCTTGTGCAGCTGGTCCGGGAAGGAGTCGACCGCGAACGGGTTCACGACCTGTCCGTTCTGGATCTGCGGGGCCGGCACGTCGTAGACCAGACGGACCTGGAGCTGCGGGATGGCCTGGAAACCGTTGGAGCAGCTGCCGTCCGCCTCGACGAAGTCCACGTGGGTGCGGTGGTTGGCGCTGTCGATGTTCTGGCCGTCCCAGCAGCTCTGGAAGAAGGACGTCCGTACCACCGAGCTGCCCTCGGGGCAGATCGGGTACTTGTCCGTCAGCTGCCGGTCTTCGAAGCCGGTGCAGCTCCAGTTCGTGTTGGCGTTGTTGAGGCCGTTCACGAAGGACTTGGCGTCACCGGTGATGATGCGCAGGGCCGTCGGCATCGCGACGACATCGCTCGTCTTGTTGCCGACGAACTTCAGCTGCGCCTCGCTGGCCTGCTGGATGGTGCCGACGTTGCCGTCCTGACCGCCACCGGCGGCGTTCGCGTCGATGTCGTCCTGACCGTCCTGCACACGCAGCACCGGCCAGAAGTACGACGACTTGTCGCCCTGGTTCTCGCAGGTGGTGTCCGCCGCCGCCAGGTCCTCGTCGCTCGCGAACGCGTCGTTGCCCTGGTTGCCGACGTAGTCGTGCTGGTGCTGCGCACCGTTGCTGACACCGGGAGCGACGATCACGTTGTCCGAGTTGCGGTTCTCGTTCTCGTTGGTGCCACAGCTCGTGGTGAAGGTGCCCGTGGAACCGGTGTCCCCGTTCGCGGGGAGACCGTTGCCGTTCACGCCCTGCGGGCCGCCGTTCGGCTGGACGGTGGTGATGTCCTGGAAGTCGGCTGCCGCCGGGCCGTTGCCGGCCTGACCGCCGTTGCCTTCCTGACCGCCGTTGTCCTGGCCCTGGTCCTGGCCCTGGTCCCCACCCTGGTCCTGACCGTCGTTGTTCTGGTCCTGACCGTCGTTGTTCTGGCCCCCGCCCTCGCCGTCGACGACCTCCGGCTGGTCGGCCACCACGCCCTCGCACTCGGCGAGCTGGTCCATCCCCTGCGGAGCCTGGCCGCCCACGCGCTTGAGGTTGATGTTGATCCGGTCGAGCGTGGCAACCCGCTTGGACTTCAGGGGTCCGAGAATGGCGTTGTTGACGAAGCCGGCATCCCCCGCCTGGGCCTGGCGTGTGTCCGCGAGGCGCTTGTAGGCCTCCGTCACCTGCTGGTCGAGCAGCGCCAGCTCCTTGTCGACGCCCGCCCGAGCCTTGTCCGGCACATCGGTGAGCTGCTGGCCGACATCCGGGCAGTCGATCGTCGCAACCTGCGCGGCGGCGGCCTTGGTCTGGTTCTGGGCCCCGTTCTCCTCGTGCGCCGAGGCATAGAAGTTGGCCCAGATCAGCCCGCCCCCACCGAGCGCTAGGGCAGCCGTTCCGGCGATGGCCTTGGTGGCCAGCGGCATACGGCGTTTTCTTGTGTTGCGTCCCATGGAACTCCTCTGACTTCCTTGCGGGGCATTCGAGGCGCCCGACAGGAGTGAAGCGGCGCCCCTGAATACGGAAGGAGTCCCACGGATGTTCAGCCGTCCCAGAAATTGGTGAAAGATGCGCGAGACAATTCGGTTTCAACTGCCCCGGTAACACCAGGAGTTGTTGATCCCTCACAGGAGGTGCCCGAGCGGGGTCTCATTTCAGCGGCCGTGGTCGAGATAGGCGAGAACCGCCAGAACGCGGCGGTTGTCGTCGTCCGACACCTCCAGGCCCAGTTTGGCGAAGATGTTGGCGGTGTGCTTGGCGATCGCCCGCTCCGTGACCACGAGCTTGGCGGCGATCGCCGCGTTGGTGCGGCCCTGCGCCATCAGTTCCAGCACCTCGCGTTCACGGGGCGTGAGCCGGCCCAGCGGCTGGTCGTCGGCCGCCCGCCGGGACAGCAGCTGCTGGATCACCTGCGGATCCATGGCCGTACCCCCCGCCGCGACCCGTCGTACGGCGTCCACGAACTGCTCCGCGTCGAACACCCGGTCCTTGAGCAGATAGCCGACCCCGCCGCTGCCGTCGGCGAGCAGCTCACGCGCGTACAACTGCTCCACGTGCTGCGACAGGACCAGCACCGGCAGACCGGGTCTGTCCCGGCGGGCGTTCAGCGCACACTGCAGCCCCTCGTCGGTGTGCGTCGGCGGCAGCCGTACGTCGACCACCGCCACGTCCGGTTGCAGCTCGGCCAGGGCGGCAGCCAGCTCCGGCCCGCTCTCGACGGCTGCGGCGATCTCGAAGTCGTGGGCCTCCAGGAGGCGTACGAGTCCGTCGCGCAGCAGGAACAGGTCTTCGGCTAGGACAACACGCAAGGGATCTCCATGGTGACCATGGTGGGGCCGCCCGCGGGGCTGCTGACGGCCAGGACGCCGTCGAATGTACCCAGTCGCCGCTCGACTCCGGCGAGCCCCGAACCGGCCCCGATCACCGCGCCGCCCCTGCCGTTGTCGGTCACCGAGATCCGCAGCATGCCGCCGTCGTCCGCGACGTGATGCAGGTCGACCCAAATCCGGTCGGCGTCCGCGTACTTGACCGCGTTGGTGAGCACCTCGCTGACCGCGAAGTACGCGGCCGACTCGACGGGCTCGTCCGCCCGGCCGGGCAGGTCCACCTCCACCTCGGTCGCCACGGGCATCCGCAGCGCCAACGCCCGTACGGCGTCGCCCAGTCCACGCTCGGCGAGCACCGGCGGGTGGATGCCGCGCACCAGGTCGCGCAGTTCTGCGAGGGCGTCCACGGACGACTGACGGGCCTGCGCCAGCAACTTCCGCGCCTGCTCGGGGTCCTTGTCCATCAGCATGTCGATGGTGCCGAGATCCATGCCCATCGCGACCAGCCGGGCCTGCGCCCCGTCGTGCAGATCCCGCTCGATGCGGCGCAGTTCGGCGGCCGAGGTGTCGACCGCGTCGCGCCGGGTCTCGGTCAGTACGCGCACCCGCTCGGCCAGTTCGCCCTGGTTGGAGGCGAGAACCGCCCGGGTCAGCCGGAAGTGGGCCTCCAGCAGCCGTGGGGTGAGGAAGTGGGCGAAGAAGAGTAGGACCAGGCCCAGGGCCGCGGCGGCGAATGCGGTGGCCTGGTCGGAGACGGGCACGAACCCGTACCAGTACCCGTCCGGGAAGACCCGCCACAGCCCGGCGGCCAGCGCGAACCCCTCCAGCGGGTAGAAGAGCAGCACGGCCGGCAGCAGCGCGGTGAGGAACCCCGCCGTCATGTCGACCGGCAGCCACCTCAGGTCCCGCCAGGTGGCCGGATCACGGAGCATCCCGAAGGTACGCGCCCACGGGTTGGCGTCCTTCGGGACCGGCCGGTACGCCGACGGGATCTGCACCCCGCACCACTGAGCCGCCAGCACCCGCCGCCAGTCCGCGAAGGCCCGCACGCCGGTCAGCACCCAGGGTGTCGTGACGATCCCGACCCCGACCGGTATCAGCGCGATCGACACCAGGGAGAGGGTGAAACAGAGCACCGCCCCCGGCAGCAGCACCAACGCCAGCCCGAGCCCCCGTACCGCCGCCCGCCCCACGCCCCGCACCCTGGTGCGGCCGGCGCCGCCGCTCTTCGTCTCGATGGTCGTCATGCCGTCAGTCTGGCCGAGCGGGAGGCGGGGGTCACTGGGGCTGGGCGGCCGGTCAGGGGTGTTGCCAGATACACCGTTCCGTTCCTGCGGACTGAGCAGGAGTGAGTCCGCTCAGCCGCACGCCCCGAACGGTGTTGGGCGCACTGGTCCCCGGCGTACTCGACCCCGGGGCAGCGACACGGATCCTGTCCGTGGCCCGATCCCGGGAGGCCGGTTCCCTCACGACCTGGCCAGATGGGCACAGCCAGAGGCGACGGAGAGGCCCCGAACCATCACTCCGGTGGAGCGGGGCCCCGCAACACTGGCGCCGTACCCGGCGTCCCAGATCGCACGATCACCGTAGCCCGAACGGACCAGGACGCCGCAAGCCCGGAAGTCGACCATCACACGAGCGAGTTAAACCGACATCGTGCACATTCCCGGGCCAACAGCTGGCAACCCTCACCCCCGCGCCCGCGCCCTAACCCCGGCCCGCGCCCCTACTCTCGGCCCGACCTCTCGCTCGTCGCCAGTACCTTCGCCTCCAGTTCCGGATCGAGTCCCACTGCCGGCCGGTCGGGGCGTTGTGGGGCCATGCCGCCGATGCTGCGCAGCCAGGTCCAGGTGTCCGCCACGGTGTCGGCGACCGGACGGCAGCGCAGGCCCGCCTCGATCGCCCGGGAGACGTCCGCGGTGTGCAGGGCCGCGTGTCCCTCGCTGTCCGGCGGCAGCCAGACCGGCAGGTGCAGCCACGGCTCGATACCCGCGGCGAGGACGATGTCCGGGTCGGTCCAGCGCAACTCGGCGGCCCCGCCGGTGACGTCCACGCAGGCGTCGAGGAGCGTGCCCATGGTGGCGTGCCCCGAGGGGCCGACGAGGTTGTACGGTCCGCTCGCCTCGCGCTGCACCGAGTCGAGGGTCCATTCCGCGAGGTCACGGACGTCGACGTACTGGATGGGCAGGTCACGTGGCCCGGGCGCGAGGACGGGGCCGCCGCGGGCGATCCGGGTCAGCCACCAGGGCAGCCGGCCGATGTTCTCGTAGGGCCCGAGGATCAGCCCGGCCCGTACGAGCAGGGAGCGGTCCGCGCCGAAGGCCTCGACGGCGGCCAGCTCGCCGCCCCGCTTGTCCCGGGCGTAGTCGCTCTGTTCGGCGTCGGCGGAGGCATCCTCCACCAGGGGCGCGTCCTCGCCGCGTCCGGCGCCGCGCGGCCACGCGTACACCGAGCGGCTCGACACGTACACGTACCGCTCGGCGCGGCCCCGCAGCAGTCGCGCCGAGTCACGCACCACACGGGGCGCGGCCGACCAGGTGTCGACGACCACGTCCCATTCGCCGTCCGCGAGGGCGGCGAGCCCGTCGGGCGCCGTGCGGTCACCGTGCAACGACCGCACGCCGGTGGGAGGTTCGTGCCGTCCTCGGTGGAAGACGGTCACCTCCCAGCCGCGCCCGAGGGCCGCCTCGACGACGGCCCGTCCCGCGAACTCCGTACCGCCCAGCATCAGAAGTCTCATGCCGGGACTGTGCCCGGTGGAGCGGCGGGAGGGAACCCGGATCTGCCGTCGGCAGAGGGGGGAACCGGGGGGAAGGGCTCAACGCTCGGTCGGCGGTGCGTACTTGTAGCCCACCCGGCGCACCGTCTGGATCGCCTGGCGGTTCTCGGAGCCCAGCTTGCGGCGCAGCCGGGCGATGTGGACGTCGACCGTGCGGCCGTCACCGACATGGCCGTACCCCCACACCGTGGTGACCAGCTGGTCGCGGGTGTGCACCCGGTGGGGGTGGGTGACCAGGTGCGCGAGAAGCTCGAACTCCAGGTAGGTGAGGTCGAGTTCGCGCCCGTTCACCTCGGCCGTGCGCTGCCCGCTGTCGATGCGGACGAGCGGGTCGCCGACGTCGGCGACCGGCGTACCGGCCTCCGGCGCGTCCGGCACCGCCACCGGCAGGAACGGCGGCTGCTGGTCGGCCGGGACCAGCACGAGGTAGCCGATCATCGGCGGCCGGCCCGGCAGGGAGGGAAGGGTGTGCGGGGGAGCGGGCAGCCAGGTGGCGCCCGGCGGCAGGAACTCCGCGACGTCGATCACCTCGTCCCGGTCGACGGCGCGCAGACGATGACGCGAACCGTTGGGGGAGGAGAGGGCGGCGGGGGAGAGAGAACGAGTGGTCGCCATGAGAGGTCAGCTCTTTCGCGCGAGAGGTTCGACAGGAAGGTCGACGGCCCCGAGTTCGTGGTCGGGTTCGTCGAGAGGACCTACGTCGTTTCGCGCCGGCCGAAGGCCGGGGGTGTACGGCTTTAGAGGGCCGGCGCGTTCATCGCGCGGCAACACACCCGGTCGAAGTCGTGGTGCTGACGGGAGGGCCAGAACGGCTCGAGGTCATGGCGACCCGTCGCGGTGTGGTTCTGGAAGCTGGCCATGGGCCCATTGAAGCAGACACAGGCCCGCAACAGGAGTCTCCTCTCACTGCTTGGACCCCTGCCTGGCGAGAAGTCGCCCGCGTCGGCCCGAAGAGGACGAAGCCCCGGGGCGCGAAAGGGGCGCCCGCCGAGATGGCGGGCGCCCCTTCCTGGAAGCAGCGGTGATCAGACCTGGCCGGCCTTCTCCAGAGCCGTGCAGCAGGTGTCGACGATCAGGCGCGTCACCAGGTACGGGTCGACGTTCGCGTTCGGGCGGCGGTCCTCGATGTAGCCCTTGCCGTCCTTCTCGACCTGCCACGGGATACGGACCGAGGCGCCACGGTTGGAGACACCGTAGGAGTACTCGTTCCACGGGGCGGTCTCGTGCAGACCGGTCAGGCGGTCGTCGATGCCGGCGCCGTAGTTCTTGACGTGGTCGAGCGGCTTCGAGCCCTCACCGAGCGACTCGCACGCGGTGATGATCGCGTCGTAACCCTCGCGCATCGCCTTCGTGGAGAAGTTGGTGTGCGCACCGGCGCCGTTCCAGTCGCCCTTCACCGGCTTCGGGTCCAGCGTCGCGGCGACGCCGAAGTCCTCGGCGGTGCGGTAGAGCAGCCAGCGGGCGATCCACAGGTGGTCGGAGACCTCCAGCGGGGAGACCGGGCCGACCTGGAACTCCCACTGGCCGGGCATGACCTCGGCGTTGATGCCGGAGATCGCGAGACCCGCCTTCAGGCAGTTCTCCAGGTGGGCCTCGACGATGTCACGGCCGAAGATCTCGTCGGCGCCGACACCGCAGTAGTAACCGCCCTGCGGGGCCGGGAAGCCGCCCCTGGGGAAGCCGAGCGGGTAGCCGTCCTTGAAGAACGTGTACTCCTGCTCGATGCCGAAGATCGGCTCCTGGGAGGCGAACTTCTCGGCGACCTCGACGAGCGCGGCACGGGTGTTCGACTCGTGCGGCGTCATGTCGATGTTGAGGACCTCGCACATGACGAGGATGTCGTCGCCGCCGCGGATCGGGTCCGGGCAGGAGAAGACCGGCTTGAGGACACGGTCCGAGGCGTGGCCCTCGGCCTGGTTCGTGGAAGACCCGTCGAAGCCCCAGATCCCCAGCTCGGCACCCTTGGCGTCGTCGGCCAGTATCTTCGTCTTGGAACGGAGCTTCGCCGTCGGCTGGGTGCCGTCGATCCAGATGTACTCAGCCTTGAAGGTCACGGGCCACTTCCTTCGGGGGTGTGTCTAGACGCACTTGCGGGTGCTGCGGCGCTGCGGCACTGGGGCACCGCTTTCGATGCCACGCAGCCTGTCAACAGGCGATTTCCCGGTCATTGCTCGAATGTGAACCCCGTGTTACCTGGTGGTGCTGTGTCGCGACTCACGCTGTGAGGGTCCTCGCGGCGGGGGGATGGGGCGCGGAGGGACAGGGAAACACGCACGAAAAGGAGCGCGGGGGCGGCTCGTATGCGATGAGGTTGGGGGCGGGGTGCGGGGGCATGAAAGGTCAGGACATGCCGGTCCCGCCGCCCCTGGCCGGGGGCGGCGGGACCGGTGACACGTACGGTTACCGGCGTCCTGGCATCACCCCACCTTCTCGATCACTGCCCGGCGGATGAGGAACTTGCCGGGCTCCCGCACCTGTTCGAAGGCCGCGTTGTTGAGCAGGGCGCAGCTGCCCGAGACCGAGGTGACCTCCACCGTCGTGGACTTATTGTTGTCCAGGTTGGTGACCTTCAGCTTCGTCCCGACAGGGAACTGGTTGCTGGACGCGGCCGGGGCGCCGGCCTCGCCGGACAGGGTGACGGTCGAGCCGTTGCACACCTGCTGTCCGGAGTCGGCCGGCGCGGTCTGCGCGGGCGGCGCGGTCTGTGCGGGTGACGTGGCTTGGGCGGGTGGCGTGGCTTGGGCGGGTGGCGTGGCTTGGGCGGGTGGCGTGGACGGTGCCGGCTGTGCCGCCTGGGGGTCCTGAGCCGACTCCCCGACGACGCACCCGGACGCCTCCTGCTGCACCTTGATCTGCGCGATGACGGCCTCGCGGTTGGCGATCCGGGCCTCGGACTGCGCGTCCGGGGCCGCCCGCTGGCCGTCGACGAACCGCTGGTTGTTGCCGAGGGCGGTGGCGAGACCCTGGCAGACGGTCGACTCGGCGGCCGTCTGCGGGGACTGCGCGGCGTTCGAGGTGGCCGCCATGACGAAGGCGCCACCTCCCGCCACCGTCGCGGCACTCGCCAGCAGCGCGAGCTTCTTCTTCGTGCCGAGCGTTCTCCTGCGTGACATGCGCGGCTCCTGAGAGGTAGGGGAGCGTACGCCGCTATGTACGAGATACCGAACGACGCTGCTCAGCTGCTGACAGGAGTCACCAAAGTGGTGCGCGTCACACCGCAGTCAGCTGTCTCCCTGCTCGTACGCCGCCACCGTGTCGTTGACGTGCTGGAGCAACCCCTCGGTCAGGCGCGTGAGTTCGCCCTCCCTGGTCTCCGCCCCGTCGCCCCACTGCCCGTTCGCGAACACCACCGAGCGCACGGTCATCAGCCGCCGGAAGACCCCCGCCGAACCGGGCGGCACGGTCGGCAGCCCCGCCTCGGGCGGCGGGTCGAGCGAGACCGCCTGATACGTCACCGGGTCCATCGAGGCCATCATGAACACCGCCGAGGCATCCTCCACACGCCGGAAACTCAGCACGCTGACCGTCACCTGCGAACGCTGTTCGGTGTCCGTGAACAGTGCCGCCGTCAACCGGACGCATCCCTCGCCCTGTTCGAGCAGTGCTGCCAGCTCCGGCGACGTGCCACGGGCGCAGTCGGTGGTGGTGGCGAGGTCGACGCGGTGGTGCCGGGCCCCGTCCTTCAGGCGCACGTTCTGCTGCGGGAAGGCCTGCTCGGGCCGGATCACGGGCCGTGCGAGCAGGGAGGGCAGGGTGGTCGGGGCGTCGGAGGGGAGGGTGGCGGTCACGGACGGCACGGCGGTGCCGGTGTCCGCGGTCGCCGACGTCAGGGGGGTGGCCGTGGCCGTCTCGCCGCCACCGCCGCCCTCGAACAGCACCGCGCCCGCGGCGATCGCGGCCACGAGGACGACGCCCGTGCCGGCGGCGGCCGCGCGCCGGGTGCGGCGTTTTCTGCGTATGCGCTCCTGTTCGGCCACCCATGAGGCGTACGGGTCGGAGGGGTGCGGCATTCCTTGATCACCGAAGGTCATGGCGGCGGAGGGTAACAGCGCGAGCCCTCCGAACTCCCGCCGACCGACAAACCGTTGGCTACCGGGACAAGGCGTCGCGTACGGCCTCGTCGGTGCGGGCCACCACGGCCGTACCGTCGTCCGCGGTGATGATCGGGCGCTGGATCAGCTTGGGATGCTCGGCGAGTGCGGTGATCCAGCGGTCGCGCGAAGTGTCGTCCCGGGGCCACTCCTTGAGACCGAGCTCCTTCGCGGCGGCCTCCTGGGTGCGGGTGATGTCCCAGGGTTCGAGGCCGAGGCGGTCGAGGACGTCACGGATCTCGTCCTCCTTCGGCACGTCCTCCAGGTAGCGGCGGACGGTGTAGTCCGCGCCCTCCGCGTCGAGCAGGGTGAGGGCGCTGCGGCACTTGGAACAGGCCGGGTTGATCCAGATTTCCATACGGCCCACGGTACGCGAAAACCCGTCTTCCACCTGTGTCACAGTGCCCCCTGCAGCCCTTTGGCCAGGGGCTTTTGTCAGTGCCGGGCAGTAGAATAGAAGCAGTGTTCGAGGGTGTCGCCGGGGTGTCGAGATCTCCGGGGGGACACCCTGACCGCGACAGGAGGATGCCTGTGCCCGCTGCCGCACTGAAGCCGAAGCCGTTGCCCACCCAGTCCACCGCGAAGCGTCCCGTACTGCTCGACATGCCGTACGCACCCGTGGAGAAGCGCCCGCTGCCGCCGGGGCGGCCACGCGAGTGGTACGTCAGTCACAACCGCCGGCTCAAGGCCATGCGCCTGGCGATCGCCCTGCTCGACTCGGGCGTCTTCGTGCCCAACCAGGCCCGCAACGAGACGATACGGAGCGCGGCGGAGACGATCGGCGTCCACCCGCCGTCGGACACGACGTGCCACATGGTGCGGGCGCTGATGCGTTACTCGCGGTGAGCGTCCGGTGCCGGGTGCCCTGTTTCCGTAACGGGCGCCCGGCACCCCCTGCGCCCACCCACCACCCGACGCGGTCGGACAAGAAGTACCCACCCTCGACCCCTGCCTTCCAGCCAACCGAGTCGGGTGGCACCTCTACGCCGACAACTCCTTCTCCACCGGCGTCCGGAACCGCGGTGTCACCCTCGCCGGCCCTACCCACCCCCGCAACCGCTCCGCCTCCACCGCGATCGCCGCCTCCGCGTCGCGCCCCACCCTCTCCGTGTCCAGCAACCGCCACACGATCTCCCCGTCCGCCCGCTGGGCCCATCCGCCCACCACCCGGCCGTTCCACCACACCGTCGGCCCCACGTTGCCGCTGTAGTCGAACAACGCGGGGCGCAGCTCCGGGGCCAGATACCAGTCCCGCTGCTGCCAGCCCATCGCCGTCGGATCGAGCGCCGGCAGCAGCGCGGCCCAGGGTTCGACGGGCCCCGCCACCGGGCCGGCGTCGCCTTCGACGACGTACCCCACGCCCTCGTCCAGGGACACCCGCAGCGCCCCGATCGCCGCCAACGCCCGGCGGACGTCGGTGACTTTCCACCCCGTCCACCACTTCAGGTCGGCCTCCGTGGCCGGGCCGCACGCGGCGAGCCAGCGCTCCAGCAGCAGGGCCTGGGCCTCAGCCGCGTCCAGTTCGGGGTGGGCGGGGGACACCGCCCAGCGGAACTGGCCGGACGTCCAGGAGCCGAGCGGCCGGCCCCGCACGACCTTGCCCTCGACGCCCAGCACCTTCAGCAGACGGGTCGAGACGGTGTGGACGCCCTCGTAGCTCTTCCCGGCCGCGTACACGAACTGCTCCCGCAGGCGCGGCTCGTCCGCGGCGAGCTCCGTCGCCGTCGCCTGGCCGCGCCGCGCCAGCGCGGCCAGCGCCGAAGCCTCGACCTCCTTCAGCCAGGCCGCGTCCGGCGCACCGGCCGTCGCCATGGCCTTGAGCAGCGCGGCCCGCTCCCGCGCGGCGACCACGAGGCCGGTCGAGGCGTGCACGACCGCGGTCAGCTCCGTCGGGAACACGAAGACCGTGTGCCGCATGCCGTGCATCCGGACCAGCGCACGGTCCTCGTACAGCGCCCGGCCGGTCTCCGGCACGGTTCCCGCCGGGTCCGCGAGCCGCGAGCCCACCGCCAGGTACACCGTCGCCGGGTCCGATCCGTGCAGGGCGACCAGGGAGCCGGCGACCTCCTCCGGACTCCCCGCCCGTGCCGCCCCGGCCAGCCGGTGGCGCAGCGCGAGCCGCGTCCGCCGCTCCGCCACGCCGATGTACCGCTCCTCGTCACCCATACCGGCATCCTCCCGGACGGCACTGACAACCGGGTCCCGCCGGGGCACGGGTGACGTCACCCGATTGCCGTACCCGGCATGCGGACGCCCCCGCGCCGGGCCTTCACTGCGATCAGGAGGTGACGGCAACCAGGGCACCCAGCCGGAAACCAGGGCACCCAGGAGGCGTGATGCGGAGACAACGCAGATGACCGGCCCCGACCCGGTCCACCGCACCGACCCCGCCGCCCGCGCCGCCCGAGGCAGAGCCGCCCGCAAGCGCGTCCCCCGCTCCGCGCACGCCGGCTGGATCCCTTCCGTCGGCCGCCCCGACCCCGTCGGCGTACTCGAACGGCAGGGCCGTGACCGCCTGCCCGAGCTGCTCCCGGTCCGCTACGGCCGCATGACCGCCTCCCCCTTCGCCTTCCTGCGCGGGGCGGCCGCCGTGATGGCCGCCGATCTCGCCGCCCAGCCGCACACCGGACTCACCGTGCAGCTCTGCGGCGACGCCCACCTGCTCAACTTCGGCCTCCACACGTCCCCGGAGCGGGCCCTGCTCTTCGATCTCAACGACTTCGACGAGACCTTCCCCGGCCCCTTCGAATGGGACGTCAAACGCCTCGCCGCCAGCGTCGCCGTCGCCGCCCGCGAGAACGGTCACAGCGACGCCAGGACCCGCCGCGCGGCCCTGGAGGCGACCGCCGCCTACCGCGTGACCATGCGCCGCCTGGCCCGTCAGGGCGAACTCGACGTCTGGTACGAGCGCCTCGACGCCGACAGCCTGCTGCCCCTCGTCCGCTCCGCCGGTCGTCGCCGCCGCGTCGAATCCAGCCTCACCCGTGCCCGCCGCCGCACCAGCCTCCAGGCCCTCGGCAAACTCACGGACGTCGTCGACGGACACCGGCGCCTCATCCACGACCCGCCGCTGCTCGAACCCGCCGGTGCCCCCGACATGGCCGCCCTGCGCAAGATCTTCAGCGACTACCGCTCCACCCTCGGCGAGGAGCGCCGCCTGCTCCTGGACCGCTACCGCTTCGTCGACGCCGCCCGCAAGGTCGTCGGCGTCGGCAGCGTCGGCATCCGCTGCTTCATCGTGCTGCTCGCCGGCCGCGACGCGGACGACCCGCTGTTCCTGCAGCTCAAGGAGGCGCGCGAGTCCGTACTGGAAGAGCATCTGCCGAACGGGCCGTACGTCCATCCGGGACACCGGGTCGTCGCCGGCCAGCGGCTCCTCCAGGCCACCGGTGACGTCTTCCTGGGGTGGATGAGCGGGCCGCAGGGACGGGCGTTCTACTGGCGGCAGCTGCGCGACATGAAGGGCTCCGCGGACGTCGCCGGGATGAGCCCGGCCGAACTCGCCGCATACGCCCGGCTGTGCGGCACCGCGGTGGCCCGCGCGCACGCCCGCTCCGGTGACCGCATCGCGATCGCCGGCTACCTGGGCGGCGCGGACACCTTCGAACGGGCCGTCGCCGACTTCGCGCTGAGCTACGCCGACCAGACCGTCCACGACCACGCGACGCTGGGCGCGGCCGTCGCGGCGGGCGTGGTGAGTGCCGACCCGGGGGTCTGACACACCGGTGAGGGGCGGGGTCAGGCGTACCTCTCCAGCAGCCCGGCCACGTACGCCTCCAGCCGCCCGCCCAGTATCTCGGCCGTCAGATCGGTGCGGCCCAGCTCCCGCCAGGGACCCGCGAGCTTCGCCGCGTCGGGGGAGTAGCCGAGGGCGTCCAGCAGCCGCCAGTACAGGTGGTCCGGTCCGTCGGCGAGGCGGCGGCCGCCGTGCGCCTCGTAACGGGCGCGGAAGCCGAGTCCGTACCCGGGGCCGTGCAGCAGCGCCAGGGTCGTCGAGCAGTGGGCGACGTCCAGGTCGGCGGGGCCCCACGACGTCTCGACCCAGTCGACGACTCCGCTGACCCGCAGTCCGTCGCCGCTCCCCTCGAACAGCACGTTCCCCGGGTGGAAGTCCCGGTGCAGGAAACAGCCCTCGTAGGGCGGGGGCTCGCGGCGGATCACGTCCACCGCCCGCTCCCACAGCGGCCCCGCCGGGGTGACCGCCCGCTCCGGCGACGTCCAGGCCTGGTAGGGGCGCGGACGCTCGTCCGGGACGACCCCGTGAATCCTGACGAGTTGCGCCGCCAGCAGGTCCAGGCGCCGCTCCAACTCGGCGGTGTCGTCCTCGTCGACCCGCACCCGCCCCGGCAGCAGCGACATCAACAACGAGGGGTGGTCGCAGAGTTCGGCCGAGGCGTCGACGGCGACCGGCCGCGCGGCGGGTATGCCCTCCTGCCCGGCGAGAAGCGTGAGGACGGACGCCTCGCGGGTCAGCAGCCCCGGGGCGTGTCGGCGGAAGAAGGGCTTCACGAAGGTCCGCAGCACCAGCCCGGTGCCGTCGTCGAGGGTGAGACGGCGCATCTGGGCACTCCAGCCGCCGGACAGCGGACGGCTGTCGCGAACCGTCCGCCCCTCCGGGAGCTGCTTGGCCACCCACGACCGGGTCGCCGTCCACCCCGGCGCGAGGACGGCCGACACGAACGCGCGCCGGTCCTCGGGATGATCGCGGAACCACATCCCCAACTGGTGGTCGGCTGAGGGCAGTTCGAAGCGCGTGTACTGCGCGCGGGTGCAGAGCGCGTCCTGCACGGCCTCCGTGACCTCCGGCGGGATCACCGCGTCCGTACCCGGTACCGCGAGCACCGCCCGCCCCTCGTACGCCCGCAGCACGTCGAGCGCGGGTGACGTCCGCCAGCTCCCGGGTGTGCGGATGAGCGTGCTGAACCGGCCGTCGCCCGTCCCGAACGGCACGTCCCAGGCCTCGGCCGCGTACACGGCGGGCGCGCACAATCCCAGTGCCGTGACCCGGTCGCCGTAGTGCGCGGCGAGGTCGGCGACCGTCTGGCCGCTCATGCTGAACCCGACCAGGACCAGCGGCCCGTCCGCCGGGACGAACGCGTCGACGACCGACACCGCCTGCTCGAAACGGCGGCGCAGACTCAACTCCGGCAGGGTGCCCGTGCTTTCGCCGTGCCCGGAGAAGTCGAACGCGAGGCCCCGGCAGCCGTGTGCGAGGAACTCCGACAGCCACGGCAGCAGCCGCTCCTTGCCGCCGTTGCCCGCTCCGTGCAGCAGAACGACGGTGGCCCGGTCCGGACCACCGTCGTCTCCGCCGTACACACCACTGAGCCGTTCACCGGCGTAGCCGTACGTGAAGGGGGAGAGCTCGCTCATTGCCCCATTCACTCACGGCCCACCGTCCTCAGGAAAAGGAGATGCACGCAAAGTGACCGCTTCCCTACGCTGGACACGCGTCGAGAGGTTGCCCACCACCGCGTTCCGCAGGACAGGTATCACCCCGCGGACTCGGGGCTACTCTCTACGCACCGACGGACGGCCGCCCACCCCGGCGCCCCGTCGGGGCACAGATCACCGCTCGTACCAACCCACGCCCACGGAGGCCCGTCATGGGCACCATCGTCATATCCGGGACCGTCGTCCTGGTCGTTCTGGGATTCGGAAACCCCATCTACTGGCTCGCCGCCGTCGCCGTGCTCTTCCTGTACGTGCAGTACGGACGAGGCACGTCCGCGCCCTCCTCGCCGTCGTCGCCGACGGGGGGAGCCCCGGCGGGGCCCACGCCCGCGAGCTACCGCGCGTACCGCGACCGCCGTGACAAGCAGGCCAGGTGGGAGCGCCGTTACCGCCGCGAGCGCCCCTTCGAGTCCCGCCGTCAGGAGCGCGGGAAGAGCACGTGAGACCAGTGGGACCGCTGGTGATCCCGGTGGCCCCCGGCCGTCGTCACAGACCGGGGGCGCCCCACACCGGGAACCAGCGGCTCAGGTCGGGCTCGATCCGCAGGTCGTCCGCCAGCGCCGCCTTCGCCCGCAGCTCCGTCGGGTTGTCGCGCCGCTGCCCCTCGCCGGGCAGCGGCGCGAACGGGTAGAAGGTGCCGCGCTTGTAGAGGTAGACCATCGCCAGCGACCGGCCCTCCGGATTGCGGAACCCGGCGAGCGAGCAGAGCAGTTGCGGCCCGAAGCCGTTGACCTCCATCGAACTGTTCACCGCGTGCAGGTCGTTGACCAGGAGCGGCAGCTGGTCGGGAGCGCGCTCCGACACCAGCCACGAGTACCCGTAGCCGTCCCGCCGCAGCTCCACCGGCGGTCCGTCGCGGTCGGTGTCCGCGTCGAGCAGGGCCTGCACCTCCCGGTGCGTCTGCTCGAAGGCCGCGCCCTCCACCGTGGCGAAGCACACCGCACCCCGCCCGGTCGGCGTGAAGGAGGCGGCCGCCTCCAGCGACACCGCCGCCGACGGCAGCGCGAAGAGCTGGTCGAGATCGGGTGCGACCGGCTTCGTGCGGCCGAGCAGGATGTCCAGCAGCCCCATCCTCAGTTCGCCCTCCCCGGAGTCGTCGCCTCGCCCAGCTCGACGGAGATCCGCCCCAGCTGCTCCAGCCGCTGCTCCAGGCTCGGGTGGGTGGAGAAGAGCCGGGCCGCACCCGGCTCGGCGCCCAGCGCGGGGGTGAAGTGGAAGGCGTTGAAGGCCTGGGCCGTGCGCAGGTCCTTGGAGGGGATCCGGGCGATGTCACCGGTGACCTTGGTGAGCGCGGACGCCAGCGCCGAGGGCCGGCCGGTGAGCTGTGCCGCCGCCCGGTCCGCCGCCAGCTCCCGGTACCGGGACAACGCCCTGATCAGCAGGAAGCTGACCGCGTACACGGCTGCCGACACGCCCATCACGGCGGCGAGGACGACGGCGGTGTTCTGGTCCCGGCGCCCGCCGCCGAACAGCTGCGAGTAGAAGGCGAACCGCACGATCAGGCCCGCGATCACCCCGAGGAAGGACGCGATGGTGATCACGGCGACGTCCTTGTGCGCCACGTGTGACAACTCGTGCGCGAGGACGCCCTCCAGCTCCGCCGGCTCCAGCCGGCGCAGCAGCCCGGTGGTCACGCAGACGACGGCGTTGTCGGGGTTCCGCCCGGTCGCGAACGCGTTCGGCATGTCCATCCGCGACACGGCGACCACCGGCTTGGGCATGTCCGCGAGGGCACACAGCCGGTCGACAACGGCGTGCAGCTCGGGATACTCCTCCCGCTCCACGACCCGCCCGCGCATCGCGAACAGCGCGATCTTGTCGGAGAACCAGTACTGCGCCCCGAGCATCCCCGCCGCGACCACCACGACCAGGACCCACGACTTCAGCAGCACGACCAGCGCTGCGACGAAGGCCACGTACAGCAGCCCGAGGAGAAACATCGTGACCGTCATCCGTACGGTCAACCGCCGGTCGTTTGGGAAGCGGCTCTGCATCACGCATCACACTCCGCAGTCAGGCACTCGCCCCGCAGCCCAGTGTGCACCGGCCCGGCCCACGAGGCGGTCGTGATCAGCCCTAGGACCAGCAAAGGTTCAGCCCTCGATGCCGGCCGCCCACTTCCGTCTCTTCAGCACGTACTCGCTGAACAGATGCCGCCCCCGGTCGAGCAGTTCGCCCACCTCCGCCGACCCGGGCGGCACGTCCGCCGTCACACGCCAGCTCTGCACCGACTGCCCGGCCCAGCGCCGCAGCCTGGCATCCGGGTCGTCGAGCACCGCGACCGCCGCCCGCAGCCGCACCAGGCCGCCGCACGCGTCCAGCAGCCGGAACGCGGCCACCCGCACATGCCGGGGCCGCCCCGCCGTCAGCCGCTCCGTCAGCCACCCGTCGTCCAGCGACCGGGCCGAGGGCAGCAGCGCCAGCGTCGCCTCCCGCACGACCCCGGGCTCCGGGTCGTCGAGCAACGCCCGCAGCCGCCGTACGTCCGTCACGTCCAGCGCCCGCAACCCGGCGACCGCCCGCGCCCGCACCCCCGGCGCCAGATGGCCGAGCAGCGGCCACAGCGACTCGGCGTCGGCCCGCTCCCCGCACTCCGCCAGTCCGGCGACCGCCCCGGGCGGCAGCGCGGGGTCGCCCGCGTCGGCACACCGGCGCCGGTACCAGACCAGCGGATCGCGCCCCGCCTGCCGTACGACATAGCGCGCGCAGGCCCGCACGAGTCCCGACCGGTCGGCGAGAAACGCCTCCGCCCGATCGGGCCGCCCGGCCCGCCGCAGCGCGGTCACCCCGGCGGACCGCACCCGCGGCCCGCGCGCGGTGAGCAGCGGTTCGAGCACGTCGTCGGACAGACCGTCCTCCGGTACGGCGGCCAGGGCGGCCTCTGCGCACAGGTCCTGGACGACCGGGTCGGTGTCGCGGGCGGCGGCCCGGGCCAGCTCGGCGGGGGAGAGGTGCCCCTCGTCGACGGCGAGGCGGTACGCGAAGCGGCGTACGGCTCGGTCGGCGTGGGTGAACAGGGGCGCGAGGTGTTCACGGGGCGCCCGGCGCAGGACCTCGTCCAGCAGGCCGACGCCGAAGGCCCCCCGGCCGCGCCGGCCGACGAGCAGGATCAGCGGCGCGAGCGGGAGGGCGGTGTCCGGATCGAGGGCGGCGCGCAGCACCTCCTGGGCCCGCTCGCGCACAGGGGCGGCCCAGTCGGCGGTGCGGACGACGACCAGCGGCAACAGGCCGGGGCAGCGCGCCGCCGGACCGAGAGCCGCCTCGCGCACCCGGCCGTCACGGTGGCACAGGGCCAGTGCGAGCCGGGGCTCGGCGAGCGCGTCGGGGCGGCGGAGTGCGGCGAGCCACCCGCGTCGGCCCTCGACCTCCGCCCGCGTCGGCAGCAGCCGGGGCGGCAGCCACGCGCGCGTCCCTGCGTCCAGCGCGAGCCACGCCGTCGGCTCGGCGGGAGCGAGCACGTCCCGCAGCGAGGCCCCCTCCGCGAGCCGGCGTGCCGCCTCTCCGCCGCCCCGGATGTCATCGCGCATGGCTAGTACGGCGACCGGAAGTTCGCGTAGCCCAACAGCAGGATGATCGCCGCCACGCTCCCGAGCACGACGACCGTCGACACCCACGACGAACGGCGCGGCCCCGCCGGATCGGGGTCAGCGCGGAACGGCTGCGGCTCGGGCGGGTTCTCCCGCCAGCGCGCGGCCAGCATCCGGGCCCGCGCGGAGGGCTCCTTGTGCTCGGCGTCGTCGGCCCACCTGAGGTCGAACTCCCGCTCCGCGTCGTCCTGTTCGGGCATCCCCGTAACCCCCGTCGTCTCCGTATCGAACAATTGTGCCGGACACCATACGACGACGCCCCCGCCCTGAGAAATCCAGGAGCGGGGGCGCGGTCGAAGGACCTACGGGCCGGTCACACGTCGAAGTAGAGCTCGAACTCGTGCGGGTGCGGACGCAGCTGCAGCGGCGCGATCTCGTTGGCGCGCTTGAAGTCGATCCACGTCTCGATCAGGTCCGGCGTGAAGACGTCGCCCTGGAGGAGGAACTCGTGGTCGGCCTCGAGGCGGTCGAGGACGGCCGGGAGGGAGGTCGGGACCTGCGCCACGCTCGCGTGCTCCTCGGGAGCCAGCTCGTACAGGTCCTTGTCGATCGGCTCGGCCGGCTCGATCTTGTTCTTGATGCCGTCCAGGCCCGCGAGGAGCAGGGCCGAGAAGGCCAGGTACGGGTTGCCGGAGGAGTCGGGCGCGCGGAACTCGACGCGCTTGGCCTTCGGGTTGGAACCCGTGATCGGGATACGCATCGCGGCGGAGCGGTTGCGCTGCGAGTACACCAGGTTGATCGGCGCCTCGAAGCCCGGCACCAGACGGTGGTACGAGTTCACCGTCGGGTTGGTGAAGGCGAGCAGCGAGGGGGCGTGCTTGAGGATGCCGCCGATGTAGAAGCGGGCGGTGTCCGACAGGCCCGCGTAACCGGCCTCGTCGTAGAAGAGCGGGGAACCGTTGGTCCACAGCGACTGGTGGACGTGCATGCCCGAGCCGTTGTCGCCGAAGATCGGCTTCGGCATGAAGGTCGCGGTCTTGCCGTTGCGCCAGGCCACGTTCTTCACGATGTACTTGAAGAGCTGGAGGTCGTCGGCCGCGGCGAGCAGCGTGTTGAACTTGTAGTTGATCTCGGCCTGGCCGGCGGTGCCCACCTCGTGGTGCTGGCGCTCGACCTGGAGGCCGGAAGCGGCCAGCTCCAGCGAGATCTCCGCACGCAGGTCGGCGAAGTGGTCGACCGGCGGGGTCGGGAAGTAACCGCCCTTGTAGCGGACCTTGTAACCACGGTTGTCCTCGAGGGCGCCGGTGTTCCAGGCGCCCGCCTCGGAGTCGATGTGGTAGAAGGACTCGTTCGCGCTGGTCGCGAAGCGCACGGAATCGAAGACGTAGAACTCGGCCTCGGGACCGAAGTACGCGGTGTCCGCGATACCGGTCGACGCCAGGTAGGCCTCGGCCTTCTTCGCCACGTTGCGCGGGTCACGGCTGTACTGCTCGCCGGTGATCGGGTCGTGGATGAAGAAGTTGATGTTCAGCGTCTTGTCGCGGCGGAAGGGGTCGAGCCGGGCGGTCGACAGGTCCGCGCGCAGCGCCATGTCGGACTCGTGAATGGCCTGGAAGCCACGGATCGACGAGCCGTCGAAGGCAAGCTCCTCGTCCGGGTCGAACGCCTCGACGGGCAGCGTGAAGTGCTGCATCACGCCCGGCAGGTCGCAGAAGCGGACGTCGACGAACTTGACGCCCTCGTCCGCGATGAACTTCTTGGCCTCGTCGGCGTTCTGGAACATCCAGCTCCTCCTACTCCCGACGGTCGAGCCGGGGTGGTAGTTCGTTCGTGCGGCCAGTGCGGTGGCACACGCTGTCGTCGACCCTAGGGACGGGTGATTTCTCAGGCGTGACCCATTTGTTTCGCACAAGTTAACCGGACATCGCGGCGCCCACCCCACCTGTCCGTATCGCGAAACGGGCACAGTACCGTGGACGGGTGGACAACAGGCATGCAATCGGATCGTGGCTTTCCGGACCGCGCGCGGCCGCGGAAGAAGCCGGTGTCGACTTCGGATACCGCGGCGAGCAGCTCGGTCTGCCGGAGGAGGGGCCGGGCTCGATCGCCCGCCCCGGCCGGCGCCTCGGTGCCATCGCCGTGGACTGGGGACTGTGCCTCTTGATCGCATACGGTCTCATCACGCAGGGCTACGACCAGGCCACCAGCAACTGGGCGCTCCTCCTCTTCTTCCTGCTCGGCGCCCTGACCGTCGGCACCGTCGGCTTCACTCCGGGTAAGCGCCTCTTCGGCCTGCGGGTGGTCGCCGCCGACACCGGCCGCGTCAGCCCCGTCCGCGCCCTGCTCCGCACGGCCCTGCTGTGCCTCGCCATCCCGGCCCTGATCTGGGACCGCGACGGCCGTGGCCTGCACGACCGGCTGGCCCGCACCGTGGAAGTGCGCATCTAGCGTCCGCGTCCGTGTGAGGAGTCCGTACGACGAAGGGGGCGCCCGGAGTGATCCGGGCGCCCCCTTCGTCGTACGGGGGAGTCAGCGGGCCTTCGGCCCGCCCTTCGGGAGCTTCATGCCCTTCGGCATCGGCCCCTTGGGCAGTGGCATGTTGCTCATCAGGTCGCCCATGGCCCGCAGCCGGTCGTTGGTGGCCGTCACCTGCGGACCGGTCAGCACGCGCGGCAGCTTCAGCATGGTCGTGCGCAGCTTCTTCAGCGGGACCTGGCCCTCGCCCGTGCCCACCATCAGGTCGTGCACCGGCACGTCCGCGACGATGCGGTTCATCTTCCGCTTCTCGGCGGCCAGCAGGCTCTTGACCCGATTCGGGTTGCCCTCGGCGACCAGGACGATGCCGGCCTTGCCGACCGCCCGGTGCACCACGTCCTGGCTGCGGTTCATCGCCACCGCCGGGGTGGTCGTCCAGCCCCGGCCGACATTGTCGAGTACCGCCGCTGCCGCGCCCGGCTGGCCCTCCATCTGCCCGAAGGCCGCTCGCTCGGCCCGGCGCCCGAACACGATCGCCGACGCGAGGAAGGCGAACAGGAGGCCGAGAATGCCGAGATAGATGGGATGACCGATCAAGAAACCGATCGCGAGGAAGACACCGATGGTGACGATTCCGACAGCCGCGAGTACAAGACCGATCTTCTTGTCGGCCTTGCGAGTCATCTTGTAGGTCAGGGCGATCTGCTTGAGTCGCCCGGGATTCGCAGCGTCCGCTGCCGTGTCCTTCCTCGCCATGGCACGAAGTCTACGTGCCCCGGCAAGCGCCGACGACGGCAGTGCCCGCGGGAGGGGCGGAGGTGCGTCAGGGACGCAAGGTGAACGTCTGCTCCAGGACGCGCTGCGCCTCGACCCGGTCCTTGGCGCGGCGGCGGTCCTCCAGGACGGACGTCCAGGCGTTGCGGCGGGCGGTGCGCTGGCCACTGCTCATGAGCAGGGACTCGACGGCGCGGAGTGCGTTGGTGACGGTCGGAATGGCGGTGGCGCGGACGGGCGCGGCCTGCATGATGGAGGTCCCCCCTCGATACCCGTGCGGGTATGGGTGTACGTGGTGTAAGTCCAGGGTCACTGATTGGTGTTACCAGGGCATGACCGACCGGTCAAACACCCATGAAGCCCTGATGTTGAGCTCCCGAACGCCGACACGGCCCTGACATACGCCCTCATCAGCGAGGACGGTCAGGACCGCGTCATATCGGTCACTACCGGCGGGTAGTTACTTGTGCGTGAATTCACACGCTTGCCTCGGTCTGTACGGGGCAAGGCGGGTGACGGCCTGTCAGGCGGGCGGCTGCTCAGACGGCCTGCGAGGCGACGTAGGAGCCCCGCTTCTCGATCGCCATCTGGTACAGCCGGCCGGCGCGGTACGAGGAACGCACCAGCGGACCGGACATCACTCCGGAGAAGCCGATCTGCTCGGCCTCGTCCTTCAGCTCCACGAACTCGTGCGGCTTCACCCAGCGCTCCACGGGGTGGTGGCGCACGGACGGGCGCAGGTACTGCGTGATGGTCACCAGCTCGCAGCCCGCCTCGTGCAGCTGCCGCAGCGCCTCGCTGACCTCCTCGCGGGTCTCGCCCATGCCGAGGATGAGGTTCGACTTGGTGACCAGGCCGTAGTCGCGGGCGTCGGTGATGACCTTCAGTGAGCGCTCGTAGCGGAAGCCGGGGCGGATGCGCTTGAAGATGCGCGGAACCGTCTCGACGTTGTGCGCGAAGACCTCGGGGCGGGAGGCGAAGACCTCCTCCAGCAGCTCCGGTACGGCGTTGAAGTCCGGGGCGAGGAGCTCCACCTTGGTGCGGCCGGCCTCGCGGGAGGCGGTCTGCTCGTGGATCTGGCGGACCGTCTCGGCGTACAGCCAGGCACCGCCGTCCTCCAGGTCGTCGCGGGCGACGCCGGTGATCGTGGCGTAGTTCAGGTCCATGGTGACCACGGACTCGCCCACGCGCCGGGGCTCGTCCCGGTCCAGCGCCTCGGGCTTGCCGGTGTCGATCTGGCAGAAGTCGCAGCGCCGCGTGCACTGGTCGCCGCCGATGAGGAAGGTGGCCTCACGGTCTTCCCAGCACTCGTAGATGTTGGGGCAGCCGGCTTCCTGGCAGACGGTGTGCAGGCCCTCGCTCTTCACGAGGTTCTGCATCTTGGTGTATTCGGGACCCATTTTCGCCCGGGTCTTGATCCACTCGGGCTTGCGCTCGATGGGGGTCTGGCTGTTGCGGACCTCCAGGCGCAGCATCTTGCGTCCGTCGGGTGCGACTGCGGACACGTCGGCTCCCTGCTGATTGCTTTGGGTAATCTTCGATTCTTCGGCGCACACCAGGGTACGCCCGTGTTTGTTGGGCCCATCCGTGGAGGGCAACCTCATGGCCCCGGGGTCAATTCCCACCTGGGGGCGCGGGGAACTGCGCGACCGGCACCCACCGGCCGGCAGGTGCATGATCGCGCTTCCGGCGGAGCGTCACGCGGTCGCCCGCTCGATCTCCCGCGGCTTGAGGTCCGCGTGCTCGAGCACGTCCTTCAGGTGCCGCTCCACGATCGGCAGCACCTCGTCGATCGTGACGTCCCGGCCCAGTTCGCCGGCGAGCGAGGCGACTCCCGCGTCCCGGATCCCGCACGGGATGATCCGGTCGAACCACCGGTTGTCCGGGTTCACGTTCAGTGCGAAGCCGTGCATCGTGACGCCCTTGGCCACGCGGATGCCGATCGCGGCGATCTTGCGGTCCTCGCGGCGCTGGCCGGCGTTGGAGGGGGCGTACTCCGGACCGTTCATGCGCGGGTCGAACTCCTCGTCGTGCAGACGGGGGTCGAAGTCAAGGGACAGCCCGCCGAGCGAGGGGCGCTGGTCGACCGGGTCGCCGAGCACCCACACCCCGCTGCGGCCCTCGACCCGGCTGGTCTCGAGGCCGAACTCCGCGCAGGTGCGGATCAGGGCCTCTTCCAGCCGCCGTACGTGCGCCACGACGTCCACCGGACGCGGAAGCTTCTGGATCGGGTAGCCGACCAGCTGGCCCGGGCCGTGCCAGGTGATCTTGCCGCCGCGGTCGACGTCCACGACGGGGGTGCCGTCGAGCGGTCGTTCGCTGTCCGCCGTGCGCCGGCCGGCCGTGTAGACCGGCGGATGCTCCAGGAGCAGCACGGTGTCGGGGACCTCGTCGGCGAACCGGGCCGCGTGCACCCGGCGCTGCTCGTCCCACGCCTCCCGGTACTCGACGGCGTCCGCACCGAATCCCATCCGGACGAACCGCAACTCACTCACGGCAAGCGCCTCCCTTGAAGCCCTGGCGGGGTCGTAAGGCACGAAGCGTGCCCACGCCACTGTACGACCGAGCGTCGCGCGTCAGCCGTGCGGCCAATCCTCACACGATCGGATGAACGAGCGTCGAAGTGTGCGATCACCTGCTCACTCTCCGCTACATTCACGCCGTTCGCAGAGGCCATAAGGGCTGCTCACAGGCAATCCGGGCACCACGCGGCCGATGAGGCCGCGCGACGGCCCGAAGGCAGGAGACCGCACCGCAGATGACGGAACGACCCGCGCAGCGCACTCCCAACCGACAGCTCGCCGCGCTCATCGCAGAAGCGGGGTTCTCCAACGCGGGTCTCGCCCGTCGCGTGGACCAGCTCGGACTCGAACACGGGCTGGACCTGAGATACGACAAGACCTCCGTGACCCGGTGGCTGCGCGGGCAGCAGCCCCGCGGCACCACCCCCGCCCTGATCGCCGAGGTCTTCACCCGCCGCCTCGGCCGTCGGCTCACCGCCCAGGACCTCGGACTCGACGCCTGCGCCCCGGTCTACGCCGGCCTCGAGTTCGCCGCCGGCCCCGAAGAGGCCGTCGACATCGTCAGCGGGCTGTGGCGCAAGGACTCCGGCAGCCACGCCGAACTCCGCAAGATCGCCTTCACCCCGGCCGGCCTGGTCGTTCCCAGCCGGGACTGGCTGATCGGCCGCCCCGACGACAAGGTGGCCCGCGGCGAACCGCCCCTGCGGGTCCCGGTCCAGGGCCGCCCGGCCGTGCCCCGGCAGCGCGGCACGGCCGAACGCGGCCCCGGCCAGAAGGTCACCGGCGGCGACATCGCCGCCCTCCGCTCGGTCGGCGAGCTGTTCCGCTCCCTCGACGACATGTACGGCGGCGGCCACGCCCGCCAGGCCCTCGTGCGTTACCTGGAGCACGAGTGCGAGCCGATGCTGCGCGGCACCTACGGCGAGCAGACCGGCCGCCGCCTGTTCGCAGCCGCCGCCGACCTCACCAGGCTCGCGGGCTGGACATCGTACGACATCGCGGCGCACGGCCTCGCCCAGCGCTACTTCGTGCAGGCCCTCAGGCTGGCGCAGGCGGCCGGGGACCGGGCGTACGGCTCCTACGTGCTGGTCACCATGAGCCGGCAGGCCGTCTACCTCGGGCACGGGCGCGAGGCCGTGCAGCTCGCGCGGGTGGCGCAGCAGGGGGTGGGGACCAACGCCCCGCCGGTCGTGCAGGCGCTGCTGCACGCGGTCGAGGCACGCGGGCACGGGGTGCTGGGCGAGGTGCGCCTGTGCACCGGTTCGCTGGTACGGGCCGAGCGCGCCCTGGAGGCGGCCCGGCCCGGTGACGAAGTCCCGTACTGGGCGCGGTTCTTCGACGAGGCGCAGCTCGCCGACGAGTTCGGCCACTGCCACCGGGACCTCCAGCAGTTCCGCTCGGCCGCCCAGCACGCCGAACGCTCCCTGCAACTGCGCGCCCCCTCCTACGCCCGCAGCCGCCTCTTCTGCCGTGTCGTTCTCGCCTCCGCCCGCCTCGGCCTCGGCGAACTCGACCAGGCCTGCGCGCTGGGCGCCGAGGCGGCCGGTCAGGCGGCGGAGATGCGGTCGGTACGGGCCGTCGAGTACGTACGGGACTTCGAGCGGAGGCTGGAGCCGTACAAGGACGCGACACCGGTGCGGGGGTATCGCGACAAGGTCGCGGCACTGGGATGAGGTGATCGCCGTAACTCCGAGGGTGATGGGGTCTGCGCGCCCGCGTCGTGGCTGGTCGCGCAGTTCCCCGCGCCCCAGGGCGTTTCAGGCGGCCCGCGGTGTGGACATCGGTTCCGCACGGTGTATCGACCCGGTCGCGCCCAGGTCCGCCAACAGGGCCGACGCAGCCCGGTGAGCCGAGTGCAACGCCCCCTGCACCGTGCTCGTGTCCCGGTGGTCGCCGCACACGTACAGGCCTGCCAGCAGCCGTACCGGGCGGCGCAGGTCGTGCGGCGGGCGCATCGCCGGGACCGCCTCGGCGGTGTGGTGGACGGCGAGGGTTTCCCAGCGGCGGGTGGAGGTGCCGTACAGGCGGGACAGGTGCATGCTGACGGCGGCCTCCAGGTCGGACGGCGGCGGGCCGAGGACCGTCGAGGAGACGAGGGTGCGGCCCGCGGGCGCGCGGGCCGGGTCGACGCGGCTGGTCACCGCCGTGTGCGCGACCGGGCCGCTGCGGTCCGCGTCGAGCAGCAGGGCCGCGCCCGTCGCCGGCGGCTCGTCCGTCGTGTGGTGGACGACCGTCACCGGATGGAAGTCCGGTACCCGCAGCCCGGGCAGCAGCTCGGCGGCGGCCCGGGCGTCGGTCGCGACGAGCACGGCCCGGCAGCGGATCTCGCCGTGCTCGGCGGTCGTCACCGAGGTCGTCGAGATCGAGGTGACCCGGACGCCGGTGTGCACGGTGCCCGGCGGCAGCGTCCGCGCGAGCAACTCGGGCAGGACCTCGGCCCCGCCCTCCGGCACGCACAGCCGCCCGCCCGCGAACGCCCGCAACGCGAGGTCCGCGCACCGGCTGGACGTGGTCAGCTCCGGGTCGCACAGCAGGGCGGCGAGCAGCGGACGCAGGAAGCCGTCGATCGTGCGGGCCGGCACACCGCGGGCGGCGAGGGCCTGCCCGGCGGGCAGTTCGGGGCGGGCCAGCAGGCGCCCGACGGGAGCGTTCGCGATCCGGGACAGCGAGGCACCGAGCCGCGCCTGGTCGACGGCGGTGCCCAGCGGGACGGTCGCCCCGGCCCTCGGCACGGATGTCGGCCGGGGGGCCGTCCGCCCCTTGGCGGGGGCGCTTGCCAGGGCGCGCACCGCGTGGAGTGCGCCCCGTGCGCCCCCCACGCTCAGGGGCGGGGCGGCGCGGTGATGGCGGCCGTCGCTGTGCAGCAGGACGCCCGGTGCGAAGGGCCGCAGCACGAGCCCGTCCAGCCCCGGTGTCAGCCGTAGTTCGGGATAGGCCGTGGACAGCAGCTGTCCGATGCGGTCGAGCCGGAAGCCGTCGACCTTCTCGGTCGTCATCCGGCCGCCCACCCCCGGGGCGGCCTCCAGCACGGCGGTCGTCACTCCTGCGCTGTTCAGCCGATGCGCCGCGGACAGCCCGGCGATCCCGGCTCCCACGATCACGACGTCCGCCTGGTACGCGGGCTCAAGCACGTGCCCCTCCTCGAGGTTGCGCGGCCGGTGGAGACGTCATGCCCCCAACTGCCTCCGGGAATACCCGAGTTCGGGTCGAGGGTAGGGCCGTGATCGGTCGGGGGCAGTCGCGCATCGGCAGGGCACGGTCGCACGACGGTCGCATGCGATCGCAGGCGTCACCTCGCCGCCCGGATCGCCTCCTCGATCTCCGGGAACGCGAAGGTGAACCCCGACTCCAACAGCCGCATCGGCAACACCCGCTGACTGCCCAGCACGTCCCCGGCCATCTCGCCGAGCGTGGCCCGCAGCACCGGCGCGGGCACCGTGAACAGCGTCGGCCGGCGCAGCACGCGCCCCATCGCGGCGGTGATCTCCCCGTTCGTCAGCGGGTGCGGGGCAGTCACGTTGAACGGCCCCGACAGGCCGTCGGTGTCGATGAGATGGCGGATCGCGGCCACCTCGTCGTGCAGCGAGACGAACGACCAGTACTGCCGCCCGTCGCCCATCCGCCCGCCGAGCCCCGCCAGGAACAGCGGGAACAGCCGCCCCCACGCCCCGCCCTCGCGGGACACCACCAGGCCCGTCCGGGTGAACACCGTCCGCACGCCCGCCGCCTGGGCCGGCGCCGCGGCCCCTTCCCACTCCACGCACAGTTCGGGCAGGAAGCCCTTCCCGGGCGGGGCGTCCTCGTCGACGGGCCGGTCGCCGGTCTCGCCGTAGATGCCCATCGCGCTGCCGTTGACGAAGACCCGCGGCGGCCGGTCCAGGGACGCGACGGCCTCGGCGAGGGCCGCCGTGCCCAGCACCCGGCTGGAGCGGATCCGCTCCTTGTAGGCGTCGGTCCAGCGGCGCGACCCCACGTTCGCCCCGGCCAGGTTGACCACGGCGTCGCATCCCTCGAGCCCGGCCGCATCGACGTCCTTCCGCTCGGGGTCCCAGCGCACCTCGTCCCGCGTTCTGGGCGGTCGGCGCACCAGACGCACCACCTCGTGTCCGTCGGCCGTCAGGGACCGGGCCAGGGCCCCGCCGATGAGACCGGACGCGCCGGCCACCGCGATTCGCGAACGTTCCATGAGAACCATCCTTGCTCAGTGGCCGCGGAAAACCCCGAGGGGGTCTCGCGAACGCCGTCGTAGGGTGACCGGCATGCCGGTTCCGTACATACGTCACGCCAGCCCCGACGACGAGGAGGCGCTGGGCCGCCTCGACCGCGACTCCTGGTCCCCGCTGCACGCCGTCCAGCCCCGCCCGCAGCCGCCGTACGAGCCCTTCTTCAACGAGCGGTTCGGCCCGCCGGACCATCTGGTCGCCGAGCTCGGCGGCAGGATCGTCGGCTACGTCCGGCTGGCCTACCCGACCTCGCTCGCCTGCAACGCCCACGTCCGCCAGATCCAGGGTCTCGCCGTCGCCGAGGAGGCGCGCGGTGCGGGAGTCGGCCGGGCGCTGCTGCGGGCCGTACAGGACGAGTCACGCCGGCAGGGGGCGCGCCGCATCACCCTGCGGGTGCTCGGCCACAACACGCCGGCCCGCAGGCTCTACGAGTCCGAGGGCTTCGTCGTGGAGGGTGTGCTGCCCGAGGAGTTCTACCTGGACGGCCGGTACGTGGACGACGTGCTCATGGGCCGCAGTCTCTGATCTGGTCCGCAGAGGCGGTCGTGCGGCGTCTGCGCGCCACCAGATACAGCGGCACCCCCGCCAGCGCCGCCGCCGTGGCGAAACCGGCGAGCACCCAGCCCTTGCCGCCGGAGTCCGGCGCCGGAGCGGCGGCAGTGAGGGCGAGCACGGGTCCCGGGGCGAGGGTGGCGAGGGTGGCGAGAGCGCGTGACATGGCTCAGGGTTACGCCCGGGACCGCTCCGGCACGGCGGATTGAGCCGTACGAGGGCGGCGCGAGCGGTGTCCCGCCCGCCTGGGGAGCGGGCCTACCCCGTGGGCCCGCTCACGACGTCACCAGCGCGCCCGTGTCCACCGGAGCCGTCGCGTCCGCCGCCCGTTCGGCGTCGGGGGCGACCTCGTCCGCCGTCAGGACGTATCCCGTCTCGGCGTCGGAGGTGGAGCGGGCGAAGACGACGCCGTAGACCTTGCCGTCGGTGGTGAGGAGGGGGCCGCCGGAGTTGCCGGGGCGGACCGTGGAGCGGATCGAGTAGATCTCGCGGGTGACGGTCGCGTCGTTGTAGATGTTCTGCCCGTTCGCGTTCACCCGGTTCGCGACGGTGGCCGCCTGCAGGTTGAGGTCGCCGTCCTGCGGATAGCCCGCGACCACGGCCGAGTCGCCGCGCGCGGCGCTGTCGTCGAAGCGCAGCACGGGGGCGTTCAGATCGGGCACGTACAGCACGGCCACGTCCTTGTCCGGGTCGAAGAGCACCACCCGTGCCTCGTACGACCGCCCGACCCCGCCGATCCGCACGCTCGGCTCGTCGATGCCGGCCACCACGTGGGCGTTGGTCATCACATGCTGCCGCGCGTACACGAACCCGCTGCCCTCGCGGCCCTGGGTGCCCGAGACGCCCTCGATCTTGACCGTGCTGAGTTTGGCGGCGTTGGTGGCGCTGGCGGTGACGCTGTCACCGGTGGGCTTGGCGACCTCGGCCGTCGACTCGTTCTCGAACGGGTTGAAGACCTGCGGGAAGCCCGCCTCGGTGAGCGCGGACGTGGCCCGCGAGAACCAGGCGGGGGTCGCGTCCGGCATGGTGTTCTGCACGGTGCCGAGCAGGGCCGAGTTCCGGATCGCGGTCGTGACCAGAGACGAGGAGGACGCGCCGAGCACGCTCGCGGCCACCCAGGCCACGATCAGCACCGCCACCGAGTTGGCCGCGGCCCCGCCGATCCCGTCGGCCACGCGCAGCGGCCCCTGGTCCAGTTCCCGGCGCAGCCGCAGGGCCAGCCGCCCCGCCAGCTCGTGTCCCACCACCGCCGGGACGAGCACCGTCAGCACCGCGGTCACTGTCGCCGCGGTCGTGCCCGGCGTGGCCAGGTCCATCACCCACGGCAGGATCCACACGCCGACGGCCGCACCGCCCACGAAGCCGGCGAGCGAGACGCACCCGGCGACCAGTCCGCGCCGGTAGCCGGATGCCGCGTAGGCGAGGATCACCAGCAACAACAGGATGTCGAGCAGGTCCACTGAGCCGCCTTTCTCCAGGACCCCTTAGTACGCACGGGATGCGCCCAGTGATCAGCCACGCGCGCGTGGCGTCCGGAACCCGCCACGCGTGCGTGTACCCCGGAAAACGTCGCGGACCAGCACGATGGTTCCACCGGGTGGCACAGCACACATCGCGGGCGGACCGGATCGGCCCGACAGTGGGAAGCATGCGTGTCCGAAGACCGACGGGCTCCCGGAGAACACGCGCGGTGCGGATACCGAAGGCCGCACTCGTGCTGCTGGGCTGTCTGCCCGGCCTCGCCGCCGTCGTCGCACTGGTGCTGTGCGCGCACGGGATCGGAAGCACCGGGTCCGCCGATGGTTCCCGGTCGGTCGGGGGCCGCCCCGCGGCGGCCCACACCGTGACCAGACCGCACATCGTGCCGAGGTCGGTCTGGGCGGCGCGGGACAACGCCCGCACCCGGCCGCCGCCGCGGTACGACGACAAGGTCGTGGCGGTGTTCATCCACCACACCGACTCGCCCAACGCCTACGACTGCGCCGAGGCCCCCCGCATCATCCGCTACCTCGCCCAGGGCATGACCGAAGCCCGCGACTGGGACGACATCGGCTACAACTTCCTCGTCGACCGCTGCGGCACCATCTACGAGGGCCGTGCGGGCGGTACCGACCGCCCCGTCACCGGCGCTCACACGCAGGGCTTCAACCACCGCACCACGGGCATCGCCGCCCTCGGCACGTTCACCGCCGGAGTGCCGGTCCCGAAGGTGATGACCGACGCGATCGCCCACCTCGCCGCCTGGAAGCTGGGCCTCGCCGACATCGACCCGCGCGGGACGGTCCGCCTGGTCTCCAGCAACGGCCGCAGCCGCTACGCCGACGGCACCACCGCCGCCCTGCCGGTCCTGGCCGGCCACAAGGACGGCTACCGGACGAGCTGTCCGGGCGCGGCCCTGAGCGCCCGCCTCCCGGAGATCAGGGACCTGGCGGCCCGCCTGCAGGGCAGGACGTAGCGGTGCGCGGTTCACAGGTTTCTCCCAGCCGGTTCACGAATCCGCCCAAGGCAGCCGCCATACCGTCAGGGACACGCACTGACCGGAGGTGGGGATCATGAACAGCAGTCACATCGACGCCGACACCAGGAACACCACGCGCGACGCGGGCCGTTGGGCCAGGGCCGCCCGCGGCCCCTGGGCGGTGGTCTGCGCGGTCGCGGCCGTCATCCTGGGCCCGGCCGCCGTCACCGCGTCCGCCCTGGAACAGGCCAACGCGGCACCCCTGCACCACGCCGTGCGGGCGGACCAGACGCACGCCTACCTGCCGACGGACACGACCCGCCGCCGCGCCACCGCGTAAGCACCGGCCCCGCAGACAGCGTCAGCGCCGCAGACAGCGTCGCCCTGAACACGCCCTTCAGCCCCGGAACCGCTCCCACAGCTTGGGATACCGCTCGGCCAGCACCGACTCGTCCTCGAAGTCGACCGGCCTGCCCTGTGGCTCCGACGGAGCGGGCGCGATGCCCAGGTCGGGGGCGACGGTCCCGGTGAGCTGCTCGTACGCCTCGTCCGCCGCGTAGCCGAGTTCCTCGCCGTCGCCGTCCATCTCCTCGTCGAAGTCGTCCAGGAGGTCGGCGAGCGAGTCGGGATCGTGCACCGCGCCCTCGTACACCTCGCGGCCCTGGCCGATCAGCCAGCACCGGAAGAAGTCGAACGCGTCGTCGCTCGCGCCGTCCAGCAGGACCCAGGCGGCGCCCCACAGGTCCCAGGTGTAGGCGCGGTTGTAGCGGGCCTCGAAGTGACGGGCGAAGTCGAGGACCATGTCCGGGTCCAGCCGCAGAAGCCGGTCCACGAGCAGGTCGGCCTGCTCCTCGGGGTCGCCCTCGGCGGCCTCGCGGGTGGCGTCCACCAGCTCCCAGAACTCCGTCTCGTCCATCACGGGTCCAGCATCGGCCCTGAAAGGGTGGGGCGCACGTGGAGTGCGGCGGATTGTTATGTCCCGTACAGCTCGGCCAGTCTGGCCGCGTCCTTGACGAAACGCGCCCGCAGACTCTCCGGCGCCAGCACCTCCACCTCCGGCCCGAGCGCCGCGAGCTGCGTGTGCGCGACCTCCTCAGACTCCACCGGCAGGGTCACCGTCACCCGCCCGTCGCCGGCGGCGGCACCGGCCGCGTCCAGCGCCTCCCGGGCCGACACGGGATCGACGGCGTACGGCAGCCTCCGCACCCCGTCCCCGGACAGCCGCACCACCACCTCCGTCCGCAGCAGCGAGCGCGCGAACTGCTCGGCCCGCTCGTCCCAGAAGCCCGGCAGATCGAACCCTTCGTCCCGTGCGAACCGCTCCTCGCCGGCCGTCACCTCGGTGAACCGGTCGATCCGGTACACCCGGTACGACGCGTGGCCGCCCGCCACCCGTGCGCACAGATACCAGACGCCCGCCTTGAGCACGAGCCCGTACGGCTCCAGCTCGCGCTCCACCTCGGCCTCCCGGCTCCGGTAGCGTGCGGTGATCCGCCGGTCGTCCCACACCGCGTCCGCGACGGCGGGCAGCAGTTCGGGGGTCTTCGGCTCCTTGAACCAGCTCGGCGCGTCCAGATGGAACCGCTGGGCAGCGGTGCGGGAGGCGTCGCTCAGGGACGGCAGCAGGGCCGCCGACACCTTCAGCCGGGCCGCCGACGCCGCGTCCTCCAGGCCCATCTCCCGCAGCGCCCCCGGCACCCCCGACAGGAACAGCGCCTCGGCCTCGCCGCGGGCCAGGCCGGTCAGCCGGGTGCGGTAGCCGCCGATCAGCCGGTAGCCGCCGGCCCGCCCCCGGTCCGCGTACACCGGCACCCCGGCCTCCGACAGCGCCTGCGCGTCCCGCGTGACGGTCCGCTCGGACACCTCCAGCTCCCGCGCCAGCTCGGCGGCGGTCATGGACGGCCGGGACTGGAGCAACAGCACCATTTTGATCAGACGGGCAGCACGCATACGGCCATGATGCCGGGCCCCACCGACAACGAAGGGGTACGGCAGCAGCCGTACCCCTTCGTCGATGTCATCGGACCTCAGGTCCTACAGGCCGTACTTCTCCCGCGCTTCCTTCACCGCGGTCGCCTTGACCTCGCCCCGCCTCGCGAGCTGGGCCAGGGCCGCGACGACGATCGACTCGGCGTCGACACCGAAGTGACGGCGGGCCGCCTCACGGGTGTCCGACAGGCCGAAGCCGTCGGCGCCCAGCGAGGAGTAGTCCTGCTCGACCCACTGCGCGATCTGGTCGGGGACCTGGCGCATGTAGTCGGAGACCGCGAGCACCGGCCCCTCGGCGCCGTGCAGCGCCTGACGGACGTACGGCACCCGCTCCTCGCCCTGCAGCAGGGCGGCGTCGGCCTCCAGCGCGTCGCGGCGCAGCTCGGTCCAGGAGGTCGCGGACCACACGTCGGCGGACACGCCCCAGTCCTCGGCGAGCAGTTTCTGCGCCTTGATCGCCCAGTGGATGGCCGTGCCGGAGCCCAGCAGCTGGATGCGCGGGGCGTTGGCGACGGGGGACAGGCCCGCCGACTCCGCCGTGCTGAACCGGTACAGGCCCTTGACGATGCCCTCGTCGATGCCGAGGCCCGACGGCTTCGCGGGCTGCGGCAGCGGCTCGTTGTAGACGGTCAGGTAGTAGAAGACGTTCGGGTCCTCACCCGGGGCCGCCTCGCCGTACATGCGGCGCAGACCGTCCTTGACGATCGCCGCGACCTCGTACGCGAACGCCGGGTCGTACGTCAGAGCCGCGGGGTTGGTCGCCGCGATCACCGGCGAGTGGCCGTCGGCGTGCTGCAGGCCCTCGCCCGTCAGGGTCGTCCGGCCTGCCGTGGCGCCGACGAGGAAGCCGCGGCCGAGCTGGTCGCCGAGCTGCCACATCTGGTCGGCCGTGCGCTGCCAGCCGAACATCGAGTAGAAGATGTAGAACGGGATCATCGCTTCGCCGTGCGTGGAGTACGCGGTGGACGCGGCGATGAAGTCGGCCATCGAACCGGCCTCGGTGATCCCCTCGTTGAGGATCTGGCCGTTCTCGGCCTCCTTGTAGTACATCAGCTGGTCGCGGTCGACCGGCTCGTACGTCTGGCCCTTGGGCGAGTAGATGCCCAGGGAGGGGAACAGGCTCTCCATGCCGAAGGTGCGCGCCTCGTCGGGGACGATCGGCACCCAGCGCTTGCCGGACTCCTTGTCGCGGACCAGGTCCTTGATGAGCCGGACGAAGGCCATCGTGGTGGCCACGTTCTGCGTGCCGGAGCCCTTGTCGAAGGAGGCGAACGCCTTCTCCGCCGGGGCCGGCAGCGGGGCCAGCGGCTGTGTGCGGCGGGCCGGGGCCGGGCCGCCGAGGGCGGCGCGGCGCTCCTGGAGGTAGCGGACCTCGGGGGAGTCGGCGCCGGGGTGGCCGTAGGGCACGACCCCGTCGACGAACTGGCTGTCCGAGATCGGCAGCTCCAGCAGGTCGCGCATCGTCTTGAACTCGTCCACCGAGAGCTTCTTCATCTGGTGGTTGGCGTTCTTCGACGCGAAGCCCTCGCCGAGGGTGTGGCCCTTGACCGTCTGGGCCAGGATGACAGTCGGAGCGCCCTTGAACTCCACGGCCGCCTTGTAGGCCGCGTACACCTTGCGCGCCTCGTGGCCACCGCGGGAGAGGTGGAAACACTCGAGGATCTTGTCGTCGCTCAGCAGCTTCGCCATCTCGGCGAGCGCCGGGTCCTTGCCGAAGAAGTCCTCGCGGATGTAGGCGGCGCCACGGGTCTGGTACGTCTGCACCTGGGCGTCGGGTACCTCGCGCAGGCGGCGTACCAGCGCGCCCGTGGTGTCGAGCTGGAACAGCTCGTCCCAGGCGGTGCCCCACAAAGTCTTGATGACGTTCCAGCCGGCCCCTCTGAACTGGGCCTCCAGCTCCTGCACGATCTTGAAGTTCGCGCGGACCGGGCCGTCGAGGCGCTGCAGGTTGCAGTTGATGACGAAGGTCAGGTTGTCCAGACCCTCGCGGGAGGCCAGCCCGAGGGCGGCCGTCGACTCCGGCTCGTCCATCTCGCCGTCGCCCAGGAAGGCCCAGACGTGGGACGAGGAGACGTCCTTGATGCCGCGGTTGGTCAGATAGCGGTTGAAGCGCGCCTGGTAGATCGCCGACAGCGGGCCGAGACCCATCGACACCGTCGGGAACTCCCACAGCCAGGGCAGACGGCGAGGGTGCGGGTATGACGGGAGGCCGCCGCCGGCGGACTCGCGGCGGAAGTTGTCGAGGTGGTCCTCGCCGATCCGGCCGTCGAGGAAGGCGCGGGCGTAGATGCCGGGGGAGGCGTGGCCCTGGATGTAGAGCTGGTCGCCGGAGCCGTCCGCCTCCTTGCCCTTGAAGAAGTGGTTGAAGCCGGTCTCGTACAGCCAGGCCGCGGAGGCGAAGGTGGCGATGTGGCCGCCGACGCCGTACTTGCTGCCCCGGCTGACCATCGCCGCCGCGTTCCAGCGGTTCCAGGCGGTGATCCGGGCTTCCATCGCCTCGTCACCGGGCGCGGACGGCTCGGCGGCGGTCGGGATGGTGTTGACGTAGTCGGTCTCGAGAAGCTTGGGCAGCGCGATGCCGGTGCCCTCGGCACGCTCCAGCGTGCGACGCATCAGGTACGCCGCGCGGTGCGGCCCGGCCGCCTTGGCGACCGCGTCCAGTGAGGCCTGCCATTCGGCCGTCTCCTCGGGGTCACGGTCCGGGAGCTGGTCGAGCGCGCTCGGCTGGATGGCTTTGGGGTCGGTCATGTCGCCGCCTTCCTCAGTCGAAGGGGGGTTCCCAATGAGGGTGTCAGGGGTGCCCTTGGTCTTTGGCAGGACAGGGCTGGGGCCTCGGTGGAAGCCCGTCGGCGACTCTAACTCCCTGATCGATGATCGATCAAAGGGTTGAGGGGCAAAACCTCTTGATCACGAGAAAATAGGCACGCGGTGCCTCCGGCGGCGGCACAGGGTGTCGTATCCGGCCGCGATTTACGCAGGTCGGGCGGCGTTTGAGCGAGGGTTCGCTCCGGTGTACGGGGTGGCTTCCGAGGGTTTCGCCCAGCGCACCCGCCCCTGTCAGGGTCGCGGCGCGCACCCCAGCACATGGGCCTTCACGATGTCGGCGATGCGCGGGTCGCGGCGGCGGAACGCGGCCACCAGCTCCTCGTGCTCCTCCGCGTACGACTGCTGGACCGTCCCCAGCCAGCGGATGGACAGCGCGGTGAAGACCTCGATGCCCAGGCCCTCCCAGGTGTGCAGCAGCACCGAGTTGCCCGCCGCCCGGACCAGCTCCCGGTGGAAACCCACCGTGTGCCGAACCTGCCCCGTCCCGTCCGACTCGCGGTCGGCCTCGTACAGCGCGGCGACATGCGGCTCCAGGGCCGAGCAGTCCTCCGCCAGCCGCGCCGCCGCCAGCTCCGCCGCGATCGCCTCCAGACCGGCCCGGACCGGGTAGCTCTCCTCCAGATCGGCCGCGGTCAGGTTCCGCACCCGGACGCCCTTGTTCGGCGCCGACTCGATCAGCCGCAGCGACTCCAGCTCCCGCAGCGCCTCCCGCACCGGCGTCTGACTGACCTCCAGCTCGGTCGCGATCCGGCGCTCCACGATCCGCTCGCCCGGCTTCCAGCGCCCGCTGACGATCCCCTCCACGATGTGCTCGCGGATCTGCTCGCGCAGCGAGTGGACGACGGGCGCGGTCATGAGGGCTCCTTAAGGAGGGGCCGCCCATCGGCCCCGGGGGCGTTTGACGTTTAGACAATAAGGCCGCGGGCCCTTCGGGTAGGGGCGCACGGGGGAGCTTTCGCGCAGGTGAGACGAGGCTTACACGCTCGCAGTTCGGCGCCTTCTGTCAAGACACGGAACCCCGCGGGATCGTTCGGTGCCGCGCTCCGAAGGGCGTCCCCGACCGGGGCGCCCACGGCACGGCGGGGGACGGCATGGACACCGGGGGACGGCGGGGACCGCTGTACCGGACGGTCGCGGCAGCCGTGATCGGGCGCGCTGGTGGGCGGGACGGACGGTGGCCAGACACCCACCCGGACGGGGCTTCCTCGTGGGCTTCGGCCCGAGGACCGGGAAGCTCGACCTCCCGGGACGGCCTCGACGCCACGTACGACACGCTGAAGGCCTACGGCCTCCCGAGAGCCGACAAGTCGGTGAGACGCCGGTGCCCCCGTCCGGAAAGGTCCGGACGGGGGCACCGTACAAGCGGGAAACCGGGTTACAGGCCGAGCTCGACCTCGAACTCGCCCGCCTCCAGGATCGCCTTGACCGCGGTCAGGTAACGGGCCGCGTCGGCGCCGTCCACCAGACGGTGGTCGTAGGACAGGGTCAGGTACGTCATGTCGCGGATGCCGATGACCGTGCCCTCCTCCGTCTCGATGACGGCCGGACGCTTGACCGTGGCACCGATACCGAGGATCGCGACCTGGCCCGGCGGCACGATGATCGTGTCGAAGAGCGCGCCGCGCGACCCGGTGTTGCTGATGGTGAAGGTCGCGCCGGACAGCTCGTCCGGGGTGATCTTGTTGGCGCGGACCTTGCCCGCGAGCTCCGCCGTGGCCTTGGCGATACCGGCGAGGTTGAGGTCACCGGCGTGCTTGATGACCGGGGTCATCAGACCCTTCTCGGAGTCCACCGCGATACCGATGCTCTCGGTGTCGAAGTAGGTGATCGTGCCCTCGGCCTCGTTGATCTTGGCGTTGACGGGCGCGTGGGCCTTCAGCGCCTGGGCAGCCGCCTTGACGAAGAACGGCATCGGGGAGAGCTTGACGCCCTCACGGGCCGCGAACGCGTCCTTGGCCCGGGCGCGCAGCTTCATCAGGCGGGTGACGTCGACCTCGACGACCGAGGACAGCTGGGCCTGCTCGTGCAGGGCCTTGACCATGTTGTCGCCGATGACCTTGCGGATGCGCGGCATCTTGACGGTCTGGCCACGCAGCGGGGAGGCCTCCAGGACGGGGGCCTTCTTCGCGGCGGCCGGAGCTGCGGCGGCAGGAGCCGCGGCCGGAGCTGCGGCGGCGGCCTTCGCGGCCTCGGCGGCGGCGGTGACGTCCTGCTTGCGGATACGACCGCCCACGCCGGTGCCCTTGACGGAGGCCAGGTCGACGCCGTTCTCGGCGGCGAGCTTGCGCACCAGCGGGGTCACGTAGGCGCCGTCGTCACCGGAGGTGGCGGCGGGCGCGGCGGCCGGGGTGACCGGAGCCGGGGCGGGCGCCGGAGCGGCCGGGGCCGGCTCGGGAGCCGGGGTGGTCTGCTGCTGCGGGGCCGGAGCCGTGGGCGCCTGCGGAGCCGGAGCCGGAGCCGGAGCCGGAGCGGCCGGAGCCGCGGGGGCGGGCGCCGGAGCAGGAGCCGGGGCCTCGGCGGCCGGGGCCGGGGCGGCGGGGGCCGGAGCAGCGGCCGGAGCCGCGCCCGGGGCGCCGATGACGGCCAGCTTGGCGCCGACCTCGGCGGTCTCGTCCTCGCCGACCGTGATCTCGAGCAGCACACCGGAGGTGGGCGCCGGGATCTCGGTGTCGACCTTGTCCGTGGAGACCTCGAGCAGCGGCTCGTCGGCCTCGACGGAGTCGCCGACCGACTTCAGCCAGCGGGTGACGGTGCCCTCGGTGACGGACTCGCCGAGCGCGGGCAGGACGACGTCCGTGCCCTCGGCGCTGCCGCCGCCGGAGGCGGCCTCGGCGGTCGGAGCAGGGGCCGGGGCGGCCTGCTCGGTGGACGGGGTGGCCTGCGGGGCCGGTTCGGGAGCGGGCTCGGGAGCCGGCTCCGCGGCCGGGGCCGGGGCGGCAGCGGGCGCGCCCGTGCCGTCGTCGATGACGGCCAGCTCGGCGCCGACCTCAACGGTCTCGTCCTCGGCGACCTTGATGGACGCCAGGACACCGGCTGCGGGCGAGGGGATCTCGGTGTCGACCTTGTCGGTCGACACCTCGAGCAGCGGCTCGTCGGCCTCGACGCGCTCTCCCTCGGCCTTCAGCCAGCGAGTGACAGTGCCCTCGGTGACGCTCTCGCCGAGCGCCGGAAGGGTTACGGAAACCGCCATGGTTTCGGTTGCTCCTTACAAGTGCGGAAGTCTGTGTCGTCGCGTTCGTCGACCGAGGGTCAGTCGTGCGAGTGGAGGGGCTTGCCGGCCAGGGCCAGGTGGGCCTCGCCGAGCGCTTCGCTCTGCGTCGGGTGGGCGTGGATGAGCTGCGCGACCTCGGCGGGCAGCGCCTCCCAGTTGTAGATCAGCTGGGCTTCGCCGACCTGCTCGCCCATGCGGTCGCCGACCATGTGGACGCCGACCACGGCACCGTCCTTGACCTGGACGAGCTTGATCTCGCCCGCGGTGTTCAGGATCTTGCTCTTGCCGTTGCCGGCGAGGTTGTACTTCAGGGCGACGACCTTGTCCGCACCGTAGATCTCCTTGGCCTTGGCCTCGGTGATGCCCACGGAGGCGACCTCGGGGTGGCAGTACGTCACCCGGGGGACACCGTCGTAGTCGATCGGAACGGTCTTCAGACCGGCCAGACGCTCCGCCACCAGGATGCCTTCGGCGAAGCCGACGTGCGCGAGCTGGAGCGTCGGGACCAGGTCACCGACGGCGGAGATGGTCGGGACGTTGGTGCGCATGTACTCGTCGACCAGGACGTAGCCGCGGTCCATGGCGACGCCCTGCTCCTCGTAGCCGAGGCCGGCGGAGACGGGCCCGCGGCCCACCGCGACCAGCAGCAGCTCGGCCTCGAACTCCTTGCCGTCGGCGAGGGTGACCTTGACACCGTCGGCCGTGTACTCGGCCTTGGAGAAGAAGGTGCCCAGGTTGAACTTGATGCCGCGCTTGCGGAACGCGCGCTCAAGAAGCTTGGAGGAGTTCTCGTCCTCGAGGGGCGCCAGGTGCTTGAGGCCCTCGATGATCGTGATGTCCGTACCGAAGGACTTCCACGCCGAGGCGAACTCGACGCCGATGACGCCGCCGCCCAGGACGATCGCCGACTTCGGCACGCGGTCCAGGACCAGGGCGTGGTCGGAGGAGATGATGCGGTTGCCGTCGATCTCCAGGCCCGGCAGCGACTTGGGCACGGAGCCGGTCGCGAGGAGCACGTGGCGGCCCTGGATGCGCTGGCCGTTCACGTCGACGGAGGTGGGGGAGGAAAGGCGGCCCTCGCCCTCGATGTACGTCACCTTCCGGGAGGCGACAAGTCCCTGCAGGCCCTTGTACAGACCGGCGATGACGCCGTCCTTGTACTTGTGGACCCCGGCGATGTCGATGCCCTCGAAGGTGGTCTTCACACCGAACTGCTCGCTCTCGCGAGCCTGGTCGGCGATCTCGCCCGCGTGCAGCAGGGCCTTGGTGGGGATGCACCCCCGGTGCAGGCAGGTACCGCCGACCTTGTCCTTCTCGATCAGGGCGACGTCCAGGCCCAGCTGAGCCCCGCGCAGGGCCGCGGCGTAACCACCGCTACCACCGCCGAGGATCACTAGGTCGAAAACGGTGCTGGCGTCGTTCGCCACGTCACGTCCTCCATGCATGTGCGCCACGCCGGTCTGCGGTGACCGGTCGGCGGCTGGTGTCCGGCCGCTCGTTCTTCGGCCCTTCGGTGGGGCCCTGTCCTGCCGAGCCCCATCTTCGCACTTGTCGTGGCAGGAAGAGACGCCGGGCCGGTGTGTGAGACGTCGCACTCATACGAGCAGCGACGAGTCGACCGCCCCGGGGGCGCGGGGAACTGCGCGAGCAGCCCCCACGCCCCCGCGGCCGCCGGACAACCGAGGGGACCGTGCTCCTAGGCGGACACGGACGTCATCCCAGATCACCCGCGGCGGTCAGCTCCGCCAGCCGCACCAGCGTCCGCACGGCCGTCCCCGTGCCGCCCTTGGGTGTGTACCCGAAGGGCCCGCCCTCGTTGAAGGCCGGTCCGGCGATGTCCAGGTGCGCCCAGGTGATCCCCTCGCCCACGAACTCGCGCAGGAAGAGCCCGGCGACCAGGCCGCCGCCCATCCGCTCGCCCATGTTCGCGATGTCGGCCGTGGAGGAGTCCATGCCCTTGCGCAGGTGCTCCGGCAGCGGCATCGGCCATGCCGGCTCACCGACCTCCTCGGCGGCCTCGTGCAGCGCGGAGCGGAACGCGTCGTCGTTCGCCATGATCCCGAACGTCCGGTTGCCGAGCGCCAGCATCATCGCGCCGGTCAGCGTCGCCACGTCCACGATCGCGTCCGGCTTCTCCTCGGAGGCCGCCCACAGCGCGTCGGCGAGGACCAGCCGGCCCTCGGCGTCGGTGTTGAGCACCTCCACGGTCTTGCCGCTGTACATGCGCAGCACGTCACCGGGCCGGGTCGCGGAACCCGACGGCATGTTCTCGGCCAGCGCCAGCCAGCCGGTGACGTTGACCTCGAGCCCCAGACGCGCGGCGGCGACCACGGCGGCGAAGACCGCCGCCGCACCGCTCATGTCGCACTTCATCGTCTCGTTGTGGCCGGCCGGCTTGAGCGAGATGCCGCCCGAGTCGTAGGTGATGCCCTTGCCGACGAAGGCGAGGTGCTTGTCGGCCTTCGAGGAGGTGTACGACAGCTTCACCAGCCGCGGGCCCGCCGCCGACCCGGCGCCGACGCCGAGGATGCCGCCGTAGCCGCCCTTGACGAGGGCCTTCTCGTCCAGCACCTGCACCTTGATGCCGTGCTCCTTCGCCGCGGTCTGCGCGACGGCGGCGAACGCCTCGGGGTCGAGGTCGTTCGGCGGCATGTTGATCAGGTCGCGGGCACGGTTGAGCTCCTCGGCCACAGCGGTGGCACGCTCGATCGCCGCCTTGTACACGCGGTCGCGGGGCTTGCCGCCGAGCAGCGCGGCCTCGGCGAGCGGCGCCTTGCCGTTCTTGGCCTTGGGATTGCTCCGGCCGTTCTCCTTGTACGTGTCGAAGGAGTACGCCCCGAGCAGTACGCCCTCGGCGACCACGCCCGCGTCCGCGGCGTCCGCGAGCGGCAGCGCGAACGCGGCCTTCTTGGAGCCGGAGAGGGTGCGGGCGGCCACGCCGGCGGCCCGGCGCAGCGCCTCGGGGTCGAAGCCGGAGTCCTTCTCGGGCTCGGCGCCCAGGCCCACCGCCACCACGAGCGGCGCCTTGAAGCCGGCCGGTGCGGGCAGCTTCGTCACCTCGCCCTCGGCACCGGAGGCACCGAGGGTTTCCAGGACGCCGGCGAGCTTGCCGTCGTACGCCTTGTCCACGGCCTCGGCGCCCGGTGCGACGACCGGGCCCTCAGCGCCCTTGGCAACACCGATCACGATCGCGTCGACCCGCAGGCCGGGCGCCGCGGCGGTGCTGAGAGTGAGAGCAGTCACGGTGGTGAAATCTCGCTTCCATTGAAGTCTGGTGTGGCCGAACAGGGGTGGGTCGGCCGAGCCCGAAAACGACCCTAGAACCCTCGTGCGGTCTGGTCTCTACCAGGGCAGGTAAACACCCGACATGAGCCTACGCTCGGGCTCGGTGTCGATCATTCCTCCGCGCATTCACCTGTCGGTGACGTCCTGGCCACTTCTCGGTTCTCAACTCCGGTGAGCTGAGTCACACTTGCCTGGTTCCGGCGAGCGTACGCCTCGCGTGCCCCGCGTCCCGCACGCAGATACTCCTACGGCCGCGGTCCCCACCGGCTAACGCCCCAGGCTCAGCACCACGAGCGCCGCCGTGGCCGCCGTCTCCGCGAGCCCGCCGAACACGTCACCGGTCACCCCGCCGAACCGCCGGACGCAGTGCCGCAGGAGGAGTTCGGCGACGGCGAGGGCGGCGAGGACCGCGAGGGCCGTGCGGGCGGCGTCGTACGGCTCGGACATCCACCCGGCGGCAGCCGACGCCAGCGTGACCGCGACGACGGTTATCAATGCACCCCGCACCGGCACCACCCCCGCCACCGCGGCCCCCAGCCCCTCCGGCCGGGCGGCCGGCACCCCGGTGCGGGCGGCCAGGGTGAGGGCCAGGCGGGCGGCGGTCGCCGAGACGACGGCGGCGAGGGCACCCCGGGCCCACGAGTCGGCGTAGAGCTGCGCCAGCGCGGCCACCTGGGCGAACAGGACGAAGACGAGGGTGATGACGCCGAAGGGCCCGATGTCCGACTGCTTCATGATCCGCAGGGCGTCCTCGGCGGGCTTGCCGCTGCCCAGCCCGTCCGCGGTGTCCGCGAGCCCGTCCAGGTGGAGTCCGCGGGTGAGCACGGCGGGTACGGCGGCGGAGGCGACGGCGGCGAGCAGCGGACCCGCGCCCAGGACCAGCAGGAACAGGCCGAGCGCGGCCGCGCAGACGCCGACCGCCAGCCCGGCCGCGGGGGCGCACAGCATGCCGCCGCGGGCGGCCTCCCGGTCCCAGCGGGTCACCTTGACCGGGAGCACGGTGAGGGTGCCGAAGGCGAAGCGGACGCCGTCCGGCCAGGAGGGGGACGAGGAGGTCGTGGACACCGGCGCAGGTTACCCGGCGGTCGCGAGAGCACCCGGGGCACCCGTGGATAAAGTGCCCATATGGGACATTGGCTTGAGCGGAACATCATCGAACCGGGCAAGCTGCCGCTGCTCTGCGCCCTCACCGCGTTCGTGCTGACGTTCCTGATCACCCGCGTCGTCACCCGCATGATCCGGGCCGGCAAGGGGCCCTTCGGCAACGTCAGCGCCGGGGGAGTGCACGTCCACCACGTGGTCCCCGGCATCGTCCTCACCGTCCTCGGCGGCTTCGGCGCGGTCGCCAGCACCCGGCACGGCTTCGGCGCGGCCGCGTTCGCGGTCGTCTTCGGCATCGGCGCGGGCCTGGTCCTGGACGAGTTCGCGCTGATCCTGCACCTCGACGACGTCTACTGGACCGAGGCGGGACGCAAGAGCGTCGAGGTCGTGGTGCTCACGGCGGCCCTGGTCGGCCTGGTCCTGTGCGGATTCGTGCCCTTCGGGGTCAACGACCTGGACGAGGACGAACTCCAGAGCCGCGGCTCCGTCATCGTGAGCGTGACCGTGAACTTCCTCTTCTCCCTCCTCGCCCTGGCCAAGGGCAAGGCCCGCACCGCGATCTTCGGCGTGATCGTCCCCCTCATCGCCCTCGTCGGAACCATCCGGCTGGCCCGCCCCGGCTCCCCCTGGGCCAAGCGCTTCTACCGCCGGCGCCCGCGTGCCCGCGCCCGGTCCAGCCTGCGCGCCTACCGCCACGACCGCCGCTGGGCGGGCCCCCGGCGCAGGATTCAGGACCTGATCGGCGGCAAGCCCGACCCGGAGCCGGCCCGCGCCCTCGAACGCCGGTGACGCAGCGCCGACACCCCGCACAGCACCAGCACCGCCGCGATCGCCGCCAGGTGCTCCTTGCCGGCCAGGTTCTCCTTCAGCACCACCTCGACCACCATCGCCGCGATCACCGCACCCGCGGTGACGTACGCGCCGTAGCGCCATCCGACGAACACGGCGAGACCCACCACGGCCGCCGACGGCCCGGTGTCCACGACGTGCGCGTCCGAGCCGGGCAGGCCCAGCGGGCTGTCGGGGCCCAGCCAGATGCCCACGCGCGCATACAGCGTGCCGGCGAGTGTGGCCGTGTACGCGAGGGCGAGCGTCCGCCACCGGCCCAGGCAGATCTCGGCGATCCCGAACACCAGCAGGATCTGCACCAGGGCACCCCAGACGGGCAGATCCAGGGCCGGCACGAACAGGGACAGGGGGGTGCGCAGGAGGGCCGGCCAGAGCGGGTCCTGGGCGCGCACGCCCCCGACGTCCTGCACGAACCGATAGCCCCACGTCTGGCTGTGCACGAAGTGCAGGGCCGCCGTCAGGCAGACCGCCCCGAGCGCCATGGGAACCGCCCGCCACCCGCGCCGGAGCAGCGGCTCGCGCACGGAGTCGTACAGCGGCCCCCATTCGGCGCGGGCCCGGCGGGCGAGCGTGTGCATCGGGCGGTCCTCATCCCCGTGGGCTTCGGCGGCGCAGGCGCCTTGCGAGCACCACGGCCTCGGCACCGGCCCGGCGCCGAGGCGTGCACCACATCCAAAGACCGACCGGAACAGGGCGAAGTTGAGAGAGAACTGAGTGATCCCGGTCTCGCACCCCCGGCGCAGCAGGTCGACGACCATGAACAGCGCGCTTGCTTGCGCCGCCGCACGTCCTGCCCCGGGGAAACCCGCACCAGGACGCTCGCGAACGCGACGGCCGGCCGCACCTGGGCAGACGACAAACCCGGCGGCCCGTCCAGAGGCGGCGGTCGACCGTGGGACCGCCGCGAGGTGCGGGCGCTCAGCTCGCGTCGCAGTCCGGCCGCGCCGCGCCGACGCCTACACCTTCTCGGGCCCCTCGGAACCTGCCGGTCCTTCGGAACCTGCCGGTCCTTCGGAACCTGCCGGTCCTTCGGAACCTGCCGGTCCTTCGGAACCTGCCGGTCCTTCGGGGCTTGCCGGTCCTTCGGGGCTTGCCGGCCCCTCGGAGTCCGCCGACTTCTCAGAAACCAGCGGGTCCTCGGAAGCCGCCAGCTTCTCGGAAACCGCCGGTTCCTCGTGGTCCGCCGGCTTCTCAGAAAGCAGCGGTTCCTCGGAAACCGCCGGCTTCTCGGGCAGCTCGGCTGCCAGCGCCGCCGCGGCCTGCACCAGCGGCAGTGCCAGCAACGCCCCCGCCCCTTCCCCGACCGTCACTCCATGGTCGAGCAGCGGCTCCAGCGCCATCCGGTCCAGTGCCTTCGCCTGTCCCGGCTCCCCGCTGTTCTGTCCGGCGAGCCACCAGTCCGGTGCGCGGAACGCGATCCGCTGCCCCACCAGGGCACACGCGGCCACCACGACCCCGTCCAGAATCACCGGCATCTTCCGCACCGCGCTCTGCAACAGGAAGCCGGTGAGCGCGGCGAGGTCGGCCCCGCCCACCGTCGCCAGCAGCATCAACTGGTCGCCGAGCACCGGCCGGGCCCGCCTGAGCGCGTCCCGGATCGCCGCGCACTTGCGCATCCACGCGAGGTCGTCGATCGCCTGCCCGCCCCGACCGGTCACGACGGACGCGTCGGTACCGCACAGCGCGGCGATCAGCGCACCCGCCGCCGTGGTCCCGCCCACGCTCACATCGCCGAGCACGACCAGATCCGTACCGGAGTCGGCCTCCTCGTCGGCGACGGCGACCCCGGCCCGGAAGGCGGCCTCCGCCTCCTCCAGAGTCAGCGCGTCCTCGATGTCGATCCGCCCGCTGCCGCGCCGCACCCGGTGCCCTGTGACACCCGCGGGCAGCGTCTGCGGATCGCAGTCCAGCGCCATGTCGACCACCCGCACCGGCACGCCGAGCCGCCGGGCGAGCACGGACGCGGGCCGGCCGCCCTCCATGACCTCGCGCACCAAGTCGGCCGCACCGCCCGCGGGCCGTCCCGAGACGCCCAGTTCCGCGATGCCGTGGTCACCGGCGAACAGAACGACCCGCGGCCGTTCGATCGGCCGCACCGGCACGGCCGACTGTGCCGCGGCCAGCCACTCACCCAGTTCGTCCAGCCGTCCCAGCGCTCCGGGCGGCACGATCTGACGCTCCCGGCGCGCCTCGGCGTCGCGGCGCACCCCGCCGTCGGGGCGCTCGATCAGATCGGTGAAGTCGTCGAGATTAAGCGAGCTCATTCGCCGAACAGTACCGGCCCTGATCGAACACGGCGGCGCCACATCGCCACGACGACCGCGCGACGTCGTTGCACTCAAGATCGGCATCCCATACGTTCCGTTTTGCAGAGGAATGTCGTACGTCACCGGGAGCCGCCATGTCAGCATCCCCCGCGCCCTCCGTACGGCGCCTTCGCTCCACCGCCCGGGCCATGCTGCGGTTCCCCGAACCGGAGAGCTGGCTGGACGTGGGCACGGGCGAGGCCCTCTTCCCCGAGACGGCCAGGAACGTCTTCCCCTACACGTCCTTCGACGGTCTGGACGCCACGTCCCGAGTCGAGTGGGCGCGCTGGGCGGAACGCGTCGAGGAGGCCCACGTGGGCCAGTTGACGGACCCTCGGATCACCGCCCGCCTCCGCGCCCGCTACGACGTGGTCAGCCTGCTCCACCACCTGCCGCACACCCCCGACCCGCGCGCGGAACTCCGCGCCGCCCTCACCGTGCTCCGCCCCGGCGGTCACCTGCTCCTCGAACTGCCCGACCCGCACTGCGCGTTCGCGAGACTTCTGGGCAGGCGGTGGCACGCCCATCCCCGGCCAGGGGCCCCTCCCTTGACGGCCCTGGACGACCTCTGCGCACAACTGGAGGCCCATGGCTGCACGATCGTCACGACGGACCGCCGCGCCGCGCACGTCCCTCACGACCTGTCGTCCGCCCTGTCCCAGGTCCTGCCCAGGTCCCTGCCCCCGTGGGTGACCACGTCCCTGCTGGCCGCGGCCAGGGCGACGGACCACGCCCTGGCCCCCCTCCTCAGCCGCACCCGCTTCTCGAACACCTACCGCGTGATCGCCCGCAGCAACGAGCTCAGCCCCGTAGTACCAGCGCCTGTCCCGCCACCACCAGCAGAACCTGCTCGCACTCGGCCGCGAACGCCGCGTTGAGGCGTCCGAGCTCGTCCCGGTAGCGCCGTCCGGAGGCGGTGGCCGGGACGATGCCCGAGCCGACCTCGTTCGACACGGCGACGACGGTCCGGCGCGTGGTCCGCACAGCCTCCGTCACCTCCACCACGCGCGCCCGCAGCGCCCGCTCCCCGCCGTCGGCCCACTCCGCGTCGTCCCACGCCCCGACGGCATCCATGGCGTCCGTCAGCCACAGGGACAGGCAGTCGATGAGCAGCGGCGGCCCGTCGTCCTTCAGCAGGGGCACCAGGTCGCACGTCTCGGCCGTACGCCAAGAGACAGGACGCCGCTCCCGGTGCGTGGTGACCCGCGCGGCCCACTCGCCGTCCCCGTTGCGGGTCCCGCCGGTCGCGACGTACAGCACATCCGGAAAGGCCTCCAGGCGCCGTTCGGCCTCCACCGACTTCCCGGACCGCGCACCGCCCAGCACCAGCGTCCGCCGCGGCACATCCGGTACGTCCTCGTAGGCACCGACCGCCAGCGTGGTCCCGTCCGGCACCGCCCGCGCCCCGGCCGCGCCGAGCCGCCGCCCCAACTCGGCACCCGGCGGCACGTCGTGGTCGAGATGGACGGCGACGACGTCCGTCGTCGGCCCGAGCGCCCCCACGGCCCGCAGCCTGGCGAGCGCGTCCGGCCGCCCCCCGACGTCGGCGAGCACCATGTCGTACGCCTCGGCGGACCCGTTCTCCAGCCCGGCCGGCGCACCTGCGGGCGGCAGATACAGCAGCCGCTGCCCGTCAGGGCCGGTCACGGCGTATCCGGTCCCGGGCGCGTCCATCGCCACCGCCCGCACCCGATGCCCCGTCAGCAGGGTCAACTCCCGTCCGTCCGGCACTCGTGCGGGTTGCGGCAGCCCGGCCGGCACCTCGACCGCCGGCCCGTCGTGCGGATGCGACAGCAGCACCTGCCGTACGCCGCCCAGCGAATGCCCCGCCCGCGCCGCCGCGAACGCCGCCCCCGGGGTCAGGTCGAGCAGCAGCGTCCCGTCCACGAGCAGCGAGGTCGCCGCCCGCGCGTCCGCGCCGAGCGCGGTCGCGCAGGCAGCACAGGGACAGTCCGGGCGAGGGAGCCCCGCGGGGCCGCCGGTGCCGAGCAAAGTAACGTCCACAGCCCGATTCTCGCCGGTCACCGCTGGACCTGCGCGACCGGGACGTCCCTCAGGGGCGCGGGGCAGCGCGTGACCGGCCACAAAGTACGCGCACCGCGACCACGACCCGCACTCTGACAACAGCTCACCCAGCGGAGCGAATAGGCTGCGGGCAGGAGCCGGACCAAGATCCGGTTCCCGCTGTGCAATGTGCTCACATCAGGGAGGCGTACATGGCGGCATGGACGTGGCGGTTCGAGAAGTCCGACGGCAGCGAGGTACAGCCCGCGGTGGTGCCGGAGGAGTTCACCACACAGGGGGACGCCGAGTCCTGGATCGGGGAGTTCTGGAAGGAACTCCTCGAAGGCGGCGCGGACCAGGTGCACCTGTTCGAGGACGGTACGAAGATCTACGGTCCGATGAGCCTGCACGCCCAGGAGGCGTAGCCGGAAGGGGCGGCCGGATCCCGGCCGCCCCTTCTCGTCATCCGTCCGATGTGCGGGTCAGCCCCGTACCCCGCACAGGTGCAGCAGCGCCGCGACCCCCCGGTACGGGTCCGTCCGCCCGGCCCGCTCCTCGACCGTCAGCAGCGTCTCCACGTCGCCCGGCATCTCCGCCCCGTCCGCCGCGGTGTCGGTGAAGACCCGGACGCCGTACCAGGCATGCAGGGGTGCCCCGATGCCCGCGAGGGTCGCGGTCAGGGTCGCCAGGCGGTCGGCGCGTACGTCGAGGCCGAGACGGTTCGTGTACGCGGTGGTGTCGAAGGCGGCCAGCGCCCCCGCCCAGTCGCCCGCCAGCCCCGGCCGCATGGCCAGCGCGTCCGCGTTGCGCACGAGCAGCGAGAGCAACCCACCCTGGGCGAGCATCCGGGCCAGCCCCGCCAGCAGCGGATCCGGCTCCTCGACGTACATCAGGACGCCGTGACACAGCACGACGTCGAAGCTGCCCGGCAGGAAGTGCACCCCGGTGTCCCGGCCGTCGCTCTGGACGAGCCGCACCCGCTCCCTGATCCCCTCCGGCTCGGCGGCCAGCGCCTCCCGGGCGGCGGAGATCATGGTGCTGTCCTGCTCGACGCCGGTGACCTGATGCCCGGCCCGGGCCAGCCGCAGGGCCTGCGTGCCCTGGCCCATCCCCACGTCGAGCACCCGCAGGCGCTGCCCCACCGGGAACCGCCCGACTATCTGCTCGTCGAGCTGCCGGGCCACCAGCTCCTGTCGTACGACGTCCCGCAGTCCGCCCAGCTTGTCCAGCCAGGCTCCCGCGCCCCCGGTGAACGGCGTAGTGCTCAGGGCCGCTCTCCGCGCTTGACCTGCGGCTTCGGCAGCCGGAGCCGGCGCATCTGGAGGGAGCGCATCAGCGCGTAGGCGACGGCACCGCGCTTGTTGGCGTCCGGGAAGCGCTCGGCCAGCCGCTTCTTCAGGCGGACGCCGCTGAGGACCGAGTCGAGCACGATCAGCACGATCACGACCAGCCACAGCAGCAGCGCGATGCTCTGCAGCGCGCCCACCCGCACCATGCTCAGCACGAGGATGACCACGGCCATCGGCAGGAAGAACTCGGCGATGTTGAACCGCGAGTCGATGAAGTCGCGCGCGAACTTGCGCACCGGGCCCTTGTCACGCGCGGGGAGGTACCGCTCGTCACCGCCGGCGAGCGCCTGGCGCTGCTTCTCCATCTGCGCACGTCGCTCGTCGCGCTGACGCTTGGAGGCCTCCTTGCGCGACGTCGGCGTGGTGGCCACGCTGCGGCGCTGGGTCTGGGCCTCACTCCGCTTGGGAGTGGGGCGACCCTTCTTGGCCTGCGGGTCACGGGTCTGCTTGGAGTCGGTCAGCGGCGCCTTGTCGGCGGCCGGTGCCTTCTCATCCTTGGCGCGGCTACGGAACACAAAACCCAAGGGTACGGGGTGCGGGGGCATGGACCCCAGTCCGGTGGGGAACGATCCGGCAACACCGGTCGTCTCTAGGGGGACAGAAGGGGACGCGGACGCCGGGTGAACCTCTGCTCACCCTGAAGGTCACCTACTCCTTACGCCGGAGCAGCGCCTTGGTCAGTCGTCCTTGGGGATGAGCGCATCAGTCCCCGAACAGTGCGGTAATGGATGCAGGGCCCGTACTGTGGGTTCTGTCGCAGAGCTGGAGCTGGAAGTCGTCAGAAGGGGGCGCGCGAAGCCCATGAGCGGTGTCATGAAGCGTATGGGGATGATCTTCCGCGCGAAGGCGAACAAGGCCCTGGACAGGGCCGAGGACCCGCGCGAAACCCTCGATTACTCGTACCAGAAGCAGCTGGAGCTGCTGCAGAAGGTGCGCCGCGGTGTCGCCGACGTGGCGACCTCGCGCAAGCGCCTCGAACTCCAGCTGAACCAGCTGCAGTCGCAGTCCTCCAAGCTGGAGGACCAGGGCCGCAAGGCGCTCGCGCTGGGTCGTGAGGACCTCGCCCGCGAGGCGCTGTCCCGTCGCGCCGCCCTCCAGCAGCAGGTGACGGATCTGGAGACCCAGCACTCCACGCTCCAGGGCGAGGAGGAGAAACTCACCCTGGCGGCCCAGCGGCTCCAGGCCAAGGTCGACGCCTTCCGCACCAAGAAGGAGACGATCAAGGCCACGTACACCGCGGCGCAGGCCCAGACCCGCATCGGCGAGGCGTTCTCCGGCATCTCCGAGGAGATGGGCGACGTCGGACTGGCGATACAGCGTGCCGAGGACAAGACGGCCCAGCTCCAGGCGCGGGCCGGAGCCATCGACGAACTGCTCGCCTCCGGCGCTCTGGACGACCAGTCCGGCATGCACAAGGACGACATCCAGGCCGAGCTTGACCGGCTCTCCGGTGGTACGGATGTAGAGCTGGAACTGCAGCGCATGAAGGCGGAGCTGGCCGGCGGCACCTCGTCCCAGCAGGCCATCGAAGGTGGCACGAGCCAGCAGCAGTCCCAGCAGCAGCCGCAGGACACCCCGCGCTTCGACAAGCAGTAGACCCGGCCGGGGCCCACGCCTAGGAGGGCGACGTGATCGTACGGATCATGGGAGAGGGGCAGGTGAGGCTGGCCGACGGCCACCTCACCGAGCTGAACAGGCTGGACGACGAGCTCCTGACCGAGATGGAGAACGGCGACGGGTCCGGCTTCCGCCGCACCCTGCAGGCCCTGCTCTCCAAGGTCCGCGAACTGGGCGAGCCCCTGCCCGACGACTCCCTGGAACCGTCCGAACTCATCCTCCCGTCGCCGGACGCGACGCTGGAGGAGGTACGGAAGATGCTGCGCGACGACGGTCTGATCCCGGGGTGAGGTGACGGGGAACGTACAGGTGGCCCCCGTTCCGCCGCCCGCGGGCCCCCCGTACCGTGGGCAGACGTGAGCACCATCGAGCAGGCCCGGCGTCACCTCAGAGCGCACCCCTTGGCGCTGGACGCGGCCCTGGCGGCCGGCGTACTCGCGTGCATGGTGGCCGGCTCGTTCGTGGACCCGCACGGTGAGCGCGACGTCAGCTGGGGCTTCCGTACGCCCGACCCCCTCGGCCTGGTCCTCATCGCCCTCGGCGCCGCCGCGCTGGTGTTCCGCCGCCGCGCCCCCCTGACGGTCCTCGCCCTCACCGGCACCGTCTCCCTCGTCGCGGCCGTCGCCAGCGACCCCCGCGCCCCCGTCGCCATGTCCGCGGTCATCGCCCTCTACACCGTCGCCGCCTCCACCGACCGCCCCACGACCTGGCGGGTCGGCCTGCTCACCATGACCGTCCTCACCGGCGCCTCCATGCTCGCCGGCCCTCTGCCGTGGTACGCCCAGGAGAACCTCGCGATCTTCGCCTGGACCGGCATCGGCGCCACCGCGGGCGACGCCGTCCGCAGCCGCCGCGCCTTCATCCATGCCATCAGGGAGCGCGCCGAACGGGCCGAGCGCACGCGCGAGGAGGAGGCCCGCCGCCGGGTCGCCGAGGAACGCCTGCGCATCGCCCGCGACCTGCACGACGTGGTCGCCCACCACATCGCCCTGGTCAACGTCCAGGCCGGCGTCGCCGCCCATGTCATGGACAAGCGGCCCGACCAGGCCAAGGAGGCCCTGGGCCACGTACGGGAGGCAAGCCGCTCGGCGCTGAACGAACTGCGGGCCACCGTCGGTCTGCTGCGCCAGTCCGGCGACCCGGAGGCCCCGACCGAACCCGCCCCCGGCCTGGCCCGGCTCGACGAACTCGTCGGCACCTTCCGCAGCGCGGGACTGCACGTCGAGGTGGCCCGCGCGGACCAGGGCACCACCCTGCCCGCCGCCGTCGACCTGGCCGCCTACCGCGTCATCCAGGAAGCCCTCACCAACGTGCAGAAACACGCCGGAGCCGAGGTCAAGGCCGAGGTCAGCGTCGTGCGCGTCGGACCGAACGTCGAGATCACCGTCCTCGACAACGGCGCCGGCGAGGAACCGGACCCCGAGACCGGCGGCGGCCACGGCCTGCTCGGCATGCGGGAGCGCGTCACCGCCCTGCGCGGCACCCTCACCACCGGTCCCCGCTACGGAGGCGGTTTCCGCGTCCATGCGATCCTGCCGATCAAGACCCGCACAGCAGTCACCGGAAAGCCGGGGGAATCCGTATGACCATCCGTGTCCTGCTCGCCGACGACCAGGCACTGCTGCGCAGCGCCTTCCGCGTGCTCGTCGACTCCGAGCCCGACATGGAGGTCGTGGGCGAGGCGTCCGACGGCGCGGAGGCGGTGCGGCTGACCAAGGAGGAGCGGGCCGACGTCGTCCTGATGGACATCCGGATGCCGGGCACCGACGGCCTGGCGGCCACCCGCATGATCAGCGCCGACCCCTCGCTCACCCACGTCCGGGTGGTCATCCTGACGACGTTCGAGGTCGACGACTACGTCGTGCAGTCGCTGCGCGCGGGTGCGTCCGGTTTCCTCGGCAAGGGCTCCGAGCCCGAGGAACTGCTCAGTGCGATCCGGGTCGCGGCCGGCGGCGAGGCGCTGCTGTCCCCGGCCGCGACGAAGGGTCTCATCGCCCGATTCCTCGCGCAGGGCGACGCGGGGGACGAGGAGCGCGACCCCGCCCGTGCGGAGCGCCTCGCCGCGCTGACCGTGCGGGAGCGCGAGGTCCTGGTGCAGGTCGCGGGCGGCCACTCCAACGACGAGATCGCCGGGCGGCTCGAAGTCAGCCCACTCACGGTGAAGACGCACGTCAACCGGGCCATGGCCAAGCTGGGCGCCCGGGACCGGGCACAGCTCGTGGTGATCGCGTACGAGTCGGGACTGGTACGTCCAAGGGTGGAGTGACCTCAGCCCTCCGTACTGCGGCCGGAGTATGAGCCGCATAGGAAATGGACCTGGGGGCTACGGATCACCCGCGCCTGGGCGTCACCGGCGAGGGCGGGTTCATCGCCCAGCCGCTCGCGGTGGTGGTGATCGGCGGCCTGGTCACGTCGACCGCGTTGACCCTGCTGCTCGTTCCCACGCTGTACGCGATGCTGGAGCTCCGCAAGGAGCGCCGGGCGGACAAGCGTGAGGCGAAGCGGGCGAAGAAGGCCGGGCTGCCGTCCCGGCAGGCGTCCTCGGACGAGCCGGAGCACGCGTCCGTGTGACCGTCCGGGGAGGCCGGGCGGCGAGCCCCACGGTTCGCCGCCCGGACTCCGCCGTGTCCCGGTACGTATCCTGTGCCCCGAACAGCTTTACGGGGGAAGGGAATCCGGACGGTGCCACTGCACAGGGACGACCCGAAGTCGATCGGCGGGTACAAACTGGTCGACCGCCTCGGCGCCGGCGGCATGGGGGCCGTCTACCGGGGCAGATCGCGGTCGGGCCGCGAGGTCGCCGTCAAGGTGGTGCACGCCCAGTACGCCGAGGACAGCGTCTTCCGCACCCGGTTCCGGCAGGAGATCGAGGCCGTCCGCAAGGTGAGCGGCGTCTTCACCGCACCGGTCGTGGACGCCGACCCGGAGGCGGCCCGGCCCTGGATGGCGACCCAGTACGTGCCCGGGCGCTCGCTCGCCCAGCGGATCCGCGACGGGGGCGCGCTCAGAGGCGGCGAACTGCGGCGGCTGGCGCTGGGGTTGGTGGAGGCCCTGCGGGACATCCACCGGGCCGGCGTGGTGCACCGGGACCTGAAGCCGGCGAACGTGCTGATGGCCGAGGACGGCCCTCGCGTCATCGACTTCGGCATCTCCCGCGCGGTGGAGAACCACAACACGCTGACCGAGACCGGCCAGATGATCGGCACCCCGCCGTTCATGTCCCCGGAGCAGCTCACCGACGCCCGCACGGTCGGCCCGGCCTCCGACGTCTTCTCCCTCGGGGCGCTCCTGGTCTACGCGACGACCGGGCACGGGCCCTTCGACACCGACAGCCCCTATCTGACGGCCTACCGGGTGGTCCACGACGACCCCGTGCTGGACGGGGTCGGCCGGCCGCTGCGCGGGATCCTGGAGCGCTGCCTGGCCAAGGAGGCCGCGGACCGGCCCGGACTCGACGAGCTGGCCCGGGAGTTCGCCACCGCCCTGCCCGAGCCCGACGCGGGCGACCTCGCCACCGTGTCGCTGCGCCTGGGGGAGCTGCCGGCCACGCCGGACACCCGCCCCGGGACCCTCGCCGACCCGGCCGCACCCACCCGCCCCGGCCGCCGAAACCGCCGTCTTGGCCCGCTACTGGCAGCGACCGGCACGGTCGGCGCCGTCGTCCTCGGGCTCACGGCCTACCTGCTGCTCGACCCGGGCTGGGCGGACAGCGGCGACGGCGCGACCCCCAGGCCGTCCGCGACGTCGCGGTGGGCGGCACTGCCCAGCGGCTGGAAGCCGTGGGAGACGACGGTCTACGAGAGGGCCGCACGCGGTGTGAAGAAGGCGCCGGAGGCGGGCGGCGGCGGGATGCGGGGCGGGCCGGACTGCCAGATGTACGAGGGCGCCGCCTACTGCACCGGCGACGGCATCCTTCCCGTACGCCTGAACGGGCTGACCGGCGAGACCGATTGGCGGGCCGCCGCGGCGCCGTCCGGCGGCGTCGAAGGGACGTACACCTTCACGCTTCTCGGCATCCGGGACGACGCGGTGCTGGTCCAGCAGCTCTTCCAACCGGACGAAGCCGACGAGGACACGACCAGTGTCCTCGCCCTCGACGTCGAGACCGGTGACCGGCTGTGGCACCGCACGGTCAACGACGACTGGGTCGAAGTGATCGCCTCCGGCGACCTCGTCCTGACACCGGACGCCGACGGCCGCTCGGTGACCGCCCGCTCGCCGCGCACCGGTGCCGAGCGCTGGACGGCACCCCTGCCCCCCGAGCACATCTGCGGCTTCACGCAGGCCGAGGAGCGTCTGTACCTGCAGTGCGTCCTCGACTCGATGGAAACGCAGGACCTCGTGGTCACGGAACTGGACCGGGCCGACGGTTCGGCCCGCCGGCTGAAGGGAACGAGCGACGCCGCTCTCCTCGGGGTCTTCGACGGCCGGCTGCTCTTCCTGGAGTCGCCCCGGGACGGGGAGGGAAACATGCAGATCGGCGAGGACGCCCCGTACGCCCGGATCCGGTTGGTGGACCCGGACACCGGCGCGGGCAGCACCACGAAGCTGGCCGAGCAGTACGCGGGGGAAGTGACGCTGGCGGGCGGCACCCTCTGGTTCGCCACCTCCACCGGACAGGTGACCGCCGTGTCGGCCCGCACGGGCAAACCGCTGTGGCAGACCGCGACGAGCCTGGAACAACCGGGCCCGGCCTTGTACGACCCGCGGACCCGCACCCTCTACCTGGGCAGTTCCAGCGGCCGGGTGGGGGCGCTCGACGCGCGGAAGGGCACGGTGTTGTGGGAGACCCTGCCGCGGGCCGAGCGGTTCGACTCCGGCTGGACCGTCAAGGTGCGTCTCCACGAAGGGGCCCTGGTCGTCGCCACTCCCGACGGCACCGTCTTCAGCCTCGACCCCGCCCACCCCGAGCGGAAACCCGCCGCGGAGTGAACGGGGCCGGGGGCAGGGCTACGGCAGCGCCAGCATCCGCTCCAGCGCCAGCTTCGCGAACGCCTCGGTCTCCTTGTCGACCTCGATGCGGTTGACCAGGTTGCCCTCGGCGAGGGACTCCAGGGTCCACACCAGGTGGGGGAGGTCGATGCGGTTCATCGTCGAGCAGAAGCAGACCGTCTTGTCGAGGAAGACGATCTCCTTGCCCTCGGGAGCGAAACGGTTCGCCAGGCGTCGTACGAGGTTCAGCTCGGTCCCGATGGCCCACTTGGAACCCGCCGGGGCGGCCTCCAGCGCCTTGATGATGTACTCGGTCGAGCCGACGTAGTCCGCCGCCACCACGACCTCGTTCTTGCACTCGGGGTGGACGAGGACGTTGACGCCGGGGATGCGCTCGCGCACATCCCGCACCGACTCCAGGCTGAAGCGGCCGTGCACCGAGCAGTGGCCCCGCCACAGGATCATCTTCGCGTCGCGCAGCTGCTCGGCGGTCAGGCCGCCGTTCGGCTTGTGCGGGTTGTAGAGGACGCAGTCCTCCAGCGTCATGCCCATGTCCCGCACGGCGGTGTTGCGGCCGAGGTGCTGGTCGGGCAGGAAGAGGACCTTTGTTGAATTGGGCTCCCCCTGCTCGAAGGCCCACTCCAGGGCCCGCTGGGCGTTCGACGACGTGCAGATGGTGCCGCCGTGCTTGCCGGTGAACGCCTTGATGTCCGCGGAGGAGTTCATGTACGAGACGGGCACGACCTGCTCGGCTATGCCGGCCTCGGTCAGCACGTCCCAGCACTCCGCGACCTGCTCGGCCGTCGCCATGTCGGCCATCGAGCAGCCGGCGGCGAGGTCGGGCAGGACCACCTTCTGGTCGTCGGACGTCAGGATGTCGGCCGACTCCGCCATGAAGTGCACACCGCAGAACACGATGTACTCGGCCTCCGGGCGCGCGGCCGCGTCCCGGGCCAGCTTGAAGGAGTCACCCGTGACGTCGGCGAACTGGATGACCTCGTCGCGCTGGTAGTGGTGGCCGAGGACGAACACCTTGTCGCCGAGCTTCTCCTTGGCCGCGCGGGCGCGCTCGACCAGGTCGGGGTCGGAGGGCGAAGGCAGGTCGCCGGGACACTCGACGCCCCGCTCGCTCTTCGGGTCGGCCTCTCGGCCGAGCAGCAACAGGGCGAGCGGAGTCGGCTGTACGTCGAGCTCCGTGGTCTGGGCGGTGGTCACGACACGCACCCTTTCTACTTTTCGTCGAACTGACGTTATCTATCATAACCTGCTTCACGTCACTTTGACGATGGTCATAGCGTCGATGTGACATGAATCCCGCGGGCGGCCCGGCGGCCGCTGTTCGCTTCAGCGCGGGTGTGCGAGCATGAAGAGGGAAGAGACAAAACACGCCCTCGGCCCGGAATGAATCCGCGGCCCCGTCGGTTGCAACCGTCGGCAAGCAGTCTCCGTACAACCCGGGAGAGATGTAGATGTCCGTATCGGACGAGACCAGCACCGTCACCGACGGCATCATCCTGTCCGACGCCGCCGCGGCGAAGGTCAAGGCCCTGCTCGACCAGGAAGGCCGTGAGGACCTGGCCCTGCGCGTCGCCGTTCAGCCCGGCGGCTGCTCCGGCCTGCGCTACCAGCTCTTCTTCGACGAGCGTTCCCTCGACGGCGACGTGGTCAAGGACTTCGACGGCGTCAAGGTCGTCACCGACCGCATGAGCGCCCCGTACCTGGGCGGCGCGTCCATCGACTTCGTCGACACCATCGAGAAGCAGGGCTTCACGATCGACAACCCGAACGCGACGGGCTCCTGCGCCTGCGGCGACTCCTTCAGCTAAGTCCCACAGCTGGATTTCCGAGCGACGCGAAGGCGGCGGCCCCCTCCGACAGGGCCGCCGCCTTCGCGCATGTCCGAGGCCGTCCTACCGCGCCCCGGACGTCTCCGGGAGCCGTGCCCCCGCCTTCTCCAGCGGGATCTCCTTGCCGTCCGCGCCCACGACCTTGCGGTCGCCGAGCGGCTCGTCCAGGGGCACGGTCTGGTGGTACACCTTGGCGATCATGATGCAGATCTTGTCCGGCCAGGGCGTCTCGGTCACCGTGACCGTCACCTCGTCCGTGCCCTCGATCGCCGTCGCCTTGTAGTCGGCGCACACCCCGCCCGTGAAGCTCACGGTCAGTTCCGTCCCCTCGGCCGTGTAGCCCTCCACCTGGACGTCCTTGGTGGCCGGCGCGGCGGTCGGCTCGTCGCCCGGCGCGCTCGGCGGTGCTGAGGGCGCGCTCGGCCGCGCGGGGGGAGTGGCCGAGGTCAGGTACGTCGGGTCGACCGCCGGATGCGTCACCGTGTACGCGTCCCGCGCGCCCGCCGCCCGTACCTCGAACAGCCAGGACGGCACCAGCGTCTGCCGTCCCTCCACCAGGTGCGGCGCCAGCCCGAACACGGCCTTCTCGACCGTGATCGTCTCCCTCTTCCCCGCCTTCGGTACGTCGGTGGACTCCCCGCACGGAGCTTCCAGCCGGTCCTTCAGCGGTACGGGGCTCGCGCAGCCGCCGATGCCCATGCGGTGACCGGTCCCCGGCGCCGCGTTCATCAGGCCCAGCGTCTTCTCCGCGCTCAGCACGGGGTACGTGTCCCCCTTCACCGGCGCCTTCATCTGGCCGTTGGCGCCCACCACTTCGCCCTGTGCGCCGACGGTGACGCCGGTCGTCCAGCCGTAGGTGGGCATCCCGCCGACCTCGGGGTCGGCGTTCACGACCCGCTGGGCGCCCGCGACCAGGCTCGCGTCCAGCTTCGCGTCGTCCTGACCCACCGCCTTCAGGACCGGCGCGGCGGCCTTCTTCGCGGCCGCCTCGGTCACCGGGTCGGCGGACGGGTCGACCGGGTCGCTCGCACACACGGTCTCGCTCTGGCAGGCATCGGGGCCGGGCACGTACCGGTGGAACGTCCAGCTGCCCGGCGCCTGCCTGTTCACCTGCAGACTCGGCCCCGAACCGTCCTTCGCCCCGACCCGCCAGGCCTGCCCCAGGAGCGCCGGCTTCCCCTCGACGCCCAGCGCCTTCGCCAGCGCGGCCACCTGCTCCTCGGTGACGGTGCCGCCCGACCGGTACACGGGCGCGGTGCCGGGACCGTCGGGAAGCGTGCCGTCGGCGCGATAGGTGACGCCGTACGGGTTGGGCTCACCGGGCGCGATGCCGTTCGAACCGCCGCCCTCGGAGTAGCCGTCGAGGGCGAGCGGCGGGGGAGTACCGTCGCCGCCGGCCCCGGACGCCGTACGGTCCACGGAACCCCCGGAGGCGGACGTGGCGAGGTACGCCCCACCACCCCCCACCAGCAGTACGGCGGCGGCGACGGAAGCGGCGACCAGTGCGGGGCGGCGGCGGGGCCGGCTGCCACCGTCGGGGACGTCACTCGCGGACGCCTCGCCTCCAGCAGCGGGGGACACGTCGGTGTCGGGAGAGGGGGACGGGCCCGGGCCGGGGGCGGCGGCCGCGTCGGTCTCGGGGGAATCCGCCGAAGCCTCCTGCTCCGAGGCACGCTCATCGGCTTCCGGGACCTCCGGGGCCTCCGGGGCTTCCGCCTGCTCCGAGGCGGCTTCGGGCGCCTCCTCCTGCTCCGAGGCGGCCTCCGGGGCGGCCTCCGGGGCCGGCTCATCGGCTTCCGGAACATCCGTCGGCTCCGCGGCCGGCTCCCCGGCACCGGCCTCCGGGGCCTTGCTCTGCTCGGAGGCACCCTCCGCCGCAGCGGGCCCGGTGGTGTCATCGGCGTCCCGCGGCGTACCGGCCTTCTCGGCGCCGTCCTCCGGGCCGACGTCGTCGTTGTCGGGTCGCTCGCTGTTCACCGCATCGCTCCTTCGGCTGTGCTTCCGTCCCATGACCCCGACCCGACCTTGTCAAAGAGGTCGGCTCACGGGTCGTATCCCGCATCCCCTTTACGGGGGACGCCGATGGGACGCAGCGGGGGAGCGCGCGGTTCCCTGAAAGGCGCTGCCTCAGTCGCCGTACTCCGACATCGCGTCCAGCAGCCGCGCCGACGCCGGGGGCACGGTCACGCCGTGGATGAGTGACGGGGAGACCGGACGGGCGGTGATCCGGTCGGGAACCGCCCAGTGGGGAGCCATCCGGGCGCAGTCCCCGCGCAGCGACGCCAGGTCGCCGTCCAGGTCGGCCGCGACGGGAGCATGGAGCTCGATGTTCGTCATAGCCGCACCGTAGGCACGGCCGACCCTGCGAAGAAAGATCTACTATCGGGTAGTTTTGGCCGCTCCAGCGGCTCCAGCGTCTCCGCGCGCCTCGCAGAGCCCCGCGCCGACCAGATAGCGTGAACCGTCAATCTGTCTCCCCACAGGAGAGTCAACGCCGTGCGCATCGCAGTCACCGGCTCCATCGCCACCGACCACCTCATGACCTTCCCCGGCCGCTTCGCCGACCAGCTCGTCGCGGACCAACTGCACACGGTCTCGCTCTCCTTCCTGGTCGACAACCTCGACGTCCGCCGGGGCGGCGTCGGCGCCAACATCGCCTTCGGCATGGGCCAGCTGGGCACCAAGCCGATCCTGGTCGGAGCCGCGGGCTTCGACTTCGACGAGTACCGCGCCTGGCTGGACCGGCACGGCGTCGACACCGCCTCGGTGCGCATCTCCGAGACGCTGCACACCGCCCGCTTCGTGTGCACCACGGACGCCGACCACAACCAGATCGGCTCCTTCTACACCGGCGCCATGAGCGAGGCCCGCCAGATCGAGCTCAAGACGGTCGCCGACCGGGTCGACGGCCTCGACCTGGTGCTGATCGGCGCCGACGACCCGGAGGCGATGCTCCGCCACACCGAGGAGTGCCGCTCCCGGTCCATCCCCTTCGCCGCCGACTTCTCCCAGCAGATCGCCCGTATGGGGGGCGACGAGATCCGGATACTGCTGGACGGAGCGACGTACCTCTTCTCGAACGAGTACGAAAAGGGCCTCATCGAGTCCAAGACGGGCTGGACCGACGAGGAGATCCTGTCGAAGGTCGGCCACCGCGTCACCACGCTCGGCGCGCAGGGCGTCCGCATCGAGCGCGTCGGCGAGAAGCCGATCGTCGTCGGCTGCCCGGAGGAGGACCGCAAGGCCGATCCCACCGGCGTCGGCGACGCCTTCCGCGCCGGCTTCCTCTCCGGCCTCGCCTGGGGGGTGTCCCTGGAGCGCGCCGCCCAGGTCGGCTGCATGCTCGCCACGCTCGTCATCGAGACGGTCGGTACCCAGGAGTACCAGCTGCGCCGCGCCCACTTCATGGACCGCTTCACCAAGGCGTACGGCCATGAGGCTGCCGCCGAGGTCCAGGCGCACCTGGGCTGAGTCAGGAGAGCCGGCGGACCACGTAGGCCGAACCCCGGTCCGCCGGCTCCTCACCGACGTACTCCTGGCCCCGCATCTCGCACCACGCCGGAATGTCCAGCCGTGCGGCCTCGTCGTCCGAGAGCACCCGGACGACGCCGCCCAGCGGCACCTCGCCGATGACCTTCGCCAGCTCGATGACCGGGATCGGGCAGCGCTTGCCCAGGGAGTCGACGACCAGGACGTCGTCCCGCACGACCGCCTCGGCGACCGGCGCTCCCAGCTTCTCCCGTACCGCCGCCACCGCTCCCGGCAGCACGTCGAGGAACCGCTCGACGTCCTCCTCCGGCGTCCCGGGCGGCAGCGAGATCCGCACGTTTCCCTCACTCAGCACCCCCATCGCCCTCAGCACATGGCTGGGCGTCAGCGTGCTGCTCGTGCAGGAGGATCCGGACGAGACGGAGAAACCGGCACGATCCAGCTCGTGCAGCAGGGTCTCCCCGTCGACATAGAGACAGGAGAAGGTGACGACACCGGGCAGCCGCCGCTCCGGATCGCCGACCACCTCCACGTCCGGCACCAGCCGCGGCACCCGTGCCCGGATTCGCTCCGTCAGCTCCCGCAGCCGTAGCGCCTCCCGCGCCGCCTCGGCCCGCACCGCCCGCAGTGAGGCCGCCGCCGCCACGATCGCCGGAATGTTCTCGAACCCGGCCGCCCGCCCCGACTCCCGCTCGTCCACGGGCCCTTGAGGGGCATACCGCACGCCCTTCCGCACCACGAGCACGCCGACCCCCGAAGGCCCGCCCCACTTGTGTGCGCTGGCCGTCAGCAGCGACCAGTCACCCTCGACCCGCTCCCACCCCAACGACTGCGCCGCGTCCACCAGCAACGGCACCCCGGCCGCCCGGCACACCTCGGCGACCTCCGCCACCGGCTGCCCGGTCCCCACCTCGTGGTTGGCCGACTGCAGACACGCCAGCGCGGTGTCGGGCCGCAGAGCCTTCTCGTACGACTCCACGGTCACCGCCCCCGACCGCAGCACGGGCACCTCGGTCACCGATCCGCCGCCCGCCTCGAACACCCCCGCCGAATGCAGTACCGAAGAGTGTTCGACCGCCGACACGATCAGGTGGCGTCCCACGCGACGGCGCCCCGCCAGCGCCCCGGCGACCCCGGCATGCACCGCGCGCGTGCCGGAGGAGGTGAACACCAGCTCGTCCGGTCGGCACCCCACGGCCTCGGCCGTCGCCTCCCGCGCCGCGTCCAGCAGCATCCGGGCCCGCCGCCCCTCCCGGTACAGGCGCGCGGGATCCGCCCACCCCTCGTCGAGAGACGCCTGCAGCGCCTGACGGGCGACGGGATGCAAAGGAGCGGCGGAAGCGGCATCGAAGTAGGACACACCCCAACGCTAAGCGCCCTGAAGGGGCACGGGGAACTGCGCGAGAAACCACGACGCACCCGCAGCCGCCAACTGACGGAACCTCCCGAGCTACTGGGCGCCCCGCACAACCCGCGGCGCGTTGCGCCCCCCTCCCCGCGCACCCCCAAATCGCGTCGGCTAGGGTTTGGTCCGCATAAACATCCAAACCCCTGCCCGACGCAGGGCGGCGACCGACCAGCGAGAAGGCCGCAGCTCAACCGCGCGGGCGAGACTCTCGGGAAGGCGCTACGTGAGTCCCAACGGCTCCGACCGCTCGCCGCGGCGCCCGATGCGGCGGAAGCTGCTGCAGGCAATGACCGCCGGCCTGGTCCTGGCGACCGCGACCGGTTGCACATACAAGGACTTCCCACGCCTTGGTATGCCCACCCCGACCACGGAAGAGGCTCCGCGGATCCTCTCCCTGTGGCAGGGCTCCTGGGCTGCCGCGCTCGCCGTCGGCGTGCTGGTGTGGGGCCTGATCCTCTGGAGTGCGTTCTTCCATCGGCGCACCCGCACCAAGGTCGAGGTCCCTCCGCAGACCCGGTACAACATGCCCATCGAGGCGCTGTACACGGTGGTCCCGCTCATCATCGTCTCGGTCCTCTTCTACTTCACGGCCCGCGACGAGTCGAAGCTCCTCAGCCTCAAGAAGCAGCCCGACGTCACGATCAACGTCGTCGGCTTCCAGTGGAGCTGGGGCTTCAACTACGTCGTGCCCGTCGAAGGTTCCACGGGTGACGCGAAGACCGACAAGAACCTGGACGCGATTCCGGACCGGTTCAAGGAGGACTTCCCCGCCAACGCCGGCGGTGTCTACGACGTCGGCACGCCCAAGACGCGGAACCCGCAGACCGGCAACCCCGGCCCGACCCTCTGGCTCCCCAAGGGCAAGACGGTCCGCTTCGTCCTCACCTCGCGTGATGTCATCCACTCCTTCTGGGTGGTGCCGTTCCTCATGAAGCAGGACGTCATCCCGGGCCACACCAACGCCTTCGAGGTGACCCCCAACAAGGAGGGCACCTTCCTGGGCAAGTGCGCCGAGCTGTGCGGCGTCGACCACTCCCGGATGCTGTTCAACGTGAAGGTCGTCTCCCCCGAGCGCTACGAGCAGCACCTCAAGGACCTCGCCAAGAAGGGGCAGACCGGTTACATTCCCGCCGGCATCGCTCAGACGAGCCACGAGAAGAACCGGGAGACGAACAACCTGTGAGCATCCTCAACGAACCTCAGGGTGCCGCGGCAGCAGGCTCTCACTACGAGGACGAGCTGCCGGTCCGGCGCCAGCGCCGTGGCGAAGTCGTCATCAAGTGGCTCACCACCACTGACCACAAGACGATCGGCACGCTGTACCTGGTCACGTCGTTCGCGTTCTTCATGATCGGCGGCGTGATGGCGCTGTTCATGCGCGCCGAGCTGGCCCGTCCGGGCCTGCAGATCATGTCGAACGAGCAGTTCAACCAGGCGTTCACGATGCACGGCACGATCATGCTGCTGATGTTCGCGACGCCACTGTTCGCCGGTTTCACGAACTGGATCATGCCGCTGCAGATCGGCGCGCCCGACGTGGCGTTCCCGCGGCTGAACATGTTCGCCTACTGGCTGTACCTGTTCGGCTCGACGATCGCGGTCGGCGGCTTCCTCACCCCGCAGGGCGCGGCCGACTTCGGCTGGTTCGCCTACACCCCCCTGTCCGACGCGATCCGCTCGCCGGGCATCGGCGCCGACATGTGGATCATGGGTCTGGCCTTCTCCGGCTTCGGCACCATCCTCGGCGCGGTCAACTTCATCACCACCATCATCTGCATGCGCGCCCCCGGCATGACGATGTTCCGCATGCCGATCTTCACCTGGAACGTGCTGCTGACCGCCGTCCTGGTCCTGCTCGCCTTCCCCGTCCTCGCGGCCGCGCTGTTCGCGCTGGAGGCGGATCGGAAGTTCGGCGCACACATCTTCGATCCGGCCAACGGCGGCGCGTTGCTGTGGCAACACCTCTTCTGGTTCTTCGGCCATCCAGAGGTGTACATCATCGCCTTGCCGTTCTTCGGGATCATCTCTGAAGTGATCCCGGTGTTCTCCCGCAAGCCGATGTTCGGCTACATGGGCCTGATCGCGGCGACCATCTCCATCGCGGGCCTGTCCGTGACGGTGTGGGCGCACCACATGTACGTCACCGGCGGTGTGCTGCTGCCGTTCTTCTCCTTCATGACGTTCCTCATCGCCGTGCCGACGGGTGTGAAGTTCTTCAACTGGATCGGAACGATGTGGAAGGGGTCCCTGAGTTTCGAGACCCCGATGCTGTGGGCGACCGGCTTCCTGATCACCTTCACCTTCGGTGGTCTGACCGGTGTCATCCTGGCCTCGCCGCCGATGGACTTCCACGTCTCCGACTCGTACTTCGTGGTGGCGCACTTCCACTACGTCGTCTTCGGCACCGTCGTCTTCGCGATGTTCTCCGGCTTCCACTTCTGGTGGCCGAAGTTCACCGGCAAGATGCTCGACGAGCGCCTCGGCAAGATCACGTTCTGGACGCTGTTCATCGGCTTCCACGGAACCTTCCTGGTCCAGCACTGGCTGGGTGCCGAGGGCATGCCCCGTCGTTACGCGGACTACCTCGCGGCCGACGGTTTCACCGCCCTGAACACGATCTCGACGATCAGCTCCTTCCTGCTCGGCCTGTCGATCCTGCCGTTCCTCTACAACGTGTGGAAGACGGCCAAGTACGGCAAGCCGGTCGGCGTCGACGACCCGTGGGGCTACGGCCGCTCGCTGGAGTGGGCGACCTCGTGCCCGCCCCCGCGGCACAACTTCCTCACCCTGCCGCGGATCCGCAGCGAATCCCCGGCGTTCGACCTGCACCACCCCGAGGTCGCCGCTCTCGACCAGCTCGAGAACGCGCCTCACGGTGACAAGGCTCTGGCCGGCAACGGCGGCAAGGAGGCCGGCAAGTGAAGATCCAGGGCAGGATGTTCATCTGGCTGAGCGTCTTCATCCTCGCCATGGCGATCGTCTATGGCGTGTGGTCGAAGGAGCCGGCCGGCACCACGGCCCTCTTCCTGGCCTTCGGTCTGTCCATCATGATCGGCTTCTACCTGGGCTTCACGGCCCGGCGGGTCGACGCGGGCGCGCAGGACAACAAGGAAGCGGACGTCGCGGACGACGCCGGCGAGGTCGGGTTCTTCAGCCCGCACAGCTGGCAGCCGCTCTCCCTCGCGGTCGGAGGCGCCCTCGCCTTCCTGTCGGTCGCGATCGGCTGGTGGCTGCTGTACTTCTCGGCGCCGCTGATCATGATCGGTCTGTGGGGCTGGGTCTTCGAGTACTACCGCGGTGAGAACCGCACCCAGTAGCACGAGCTGAGCTCCCAGGAGCCCGGACACTCCGTCAGGAGCGTCCGGGCTCCTGCTTTTGCCGCAATGCGTGTCACTCGTACGAGTCACCCGGCGCGCCGCCCTTGACGGATCTCCCTAGCGTGAAGTCATGAGCCACGTACCCCGCACCCGTACCGTCGTCGGCTGCACCCTGCTGGTGATCGCCCTCGGCGCGGGCGTCACCGCCTGCGGCAGCGACGACAACCCGTTGTCCGCCACGCCGTACGACGCGGCGGACCTGATCTCCTTCAAGGGCCTCACCGCCAACGGCAAGAAGGTCGACCCGGACAAACCCCTGGAAGTCACCGCCGAGGACGACGACGGCCGTATCACCGACGTCACGGCCATAGACGCGGCGGGGCGGTACCTGGCCGGCGAACTCTCCGCCGACGGCGGACGCTGGCACAGCACCACCCCGCTGGCCGCCAACGCCCACTACACGGTCCGGGTGAGCACCGAGGACGAGGACGGGGCGCCCGGCCGCCGCGTCCTCAGCTTCGACACCGGCAAGCCCCACGGCAAGAAGCGCCTGAAGGTGACCTTCGGGCCCAAGGCGGGCACGTACGGCGTCGGCCAGCCCATCACCGCCGAACTGAGCATGCCCGTCAAGGACAAGGCCCAGCGGGCCGTCATCGAGAGCGCCCTCAGGGTCGACTCGATGCCCGCCGCGTCCGGGGCCTGGCACTGGGTGGACGACAAGGAGCTCCACTACCGCCCCCAGGAGTACTGGCCCGCCCACGCCACCATCCAGGTCCGCAGCAACCTGGACGGCATCAAGATCAGCGACCGGCTGTGGGGCGGCAAGGTCAAGCCGCTGAAGATCAGTACGGGCGACCGCGTCATCGCGGTGACCGACGCCTCCTCGCACTCGATGGCGGTCCACAAGAACGGCGAGGTCATCAAGCAGATCCCGGTCACCACCGGCAAGCCCGGCTTCGAGACCCGCAACGGAGTCAAGGTCGTCCTGGGCAAGGAGTACTTCGTACGCATGCGCGGCACCAGCATCGGCATCGCCGAGGGCTCCGCGGAGTCGTACGACCTCCCGGTCTACTACGCGACCCGCGTCACCTGGAGCGGCGAGTACGTGCACGCCGCCCCCTGGTCCGTCGGCTCCCAGGGCTCTGCCAACGTCAGCCACGGCTGCACCGGCATGAGCACCGACAACGCGGCCTGGTTCTTCAAGACCGTCCGCGAGGGCGACGTCGTCGAGGTCGTCAACTCACTCGGCCACACGATGGAGAGCTTCGGCAACGGCTTCGGCGACTGGAACCTCGGCTGGGACAAGTGGCGCATGGGCAGCGCCCTCGCCGCGGGCACGCCGAACGCCCCCCTTCCGGAGGAGCGGGCGCGACTGCGTCCCCAGTCGGTCTGAGCAGCCCTGTCAGGCGCTCAGGGCGCTCTGCCGCCGCAACAGCGAGGCAAGCGCCGCCGCGAACTCCACCGGGTCCACCGGCAGCGTCACAGCCGCCTCCGCACGGCTCCACGTGGCGAGCCACGCGTCCTGCGGCCGGCCGATCAGCAGCAGCACCGGCGGGCAGTTGAAGATCTCGTCCTTGATCTGACGGCACAGACCCATGCCACCCATGGGCGCGGCCTCACCGTCCAGGACGCAGACGTCGATGCCGCCCCTGTCCAGTTCCTTGATCACGGCCGCCGGGGTCGCGCACTCGATGAACTCCACCACCGGGACATCGGGAGCGGGCCTGCGCCCGGTGGCCAACCGCACCTGCTCGCGGGTGTTGGAGTCGTCGCTGTAGACCAGCACCGTGGCAGTCGGCTGCATGCTTCCTCCGGGACGTCAGCGTCGTACGGACAGGACCGATGCGGCGGATGCTACTCCCTTGACCACCTCGTCAACACCTGTAGGAACACCGCTGTCCTGGGCCATACGGGCAGTCCACGCGCTACGAACACTCCGAACGGCACCCCCGGGAGTGAGGGCGGGATAAGCGACCGACATAATGTCGGTCGTGGCGACAGCAACGACAGTAGAAACCGGGCACGCGCACCCGTCGGTCAACCGGCCGAACCTCACCAGCGTCGGAACCATCATCTGGCTGAGTTCCGAGCTGATGTTCTTCGCGGCCCTCTTCGCGATGTACTTCACCCTGCGATCGGTGACGGGTCCTGATCACTGGAAGGAGATGGCGCACAGTCTGAACTTCCCGTTCTCTGCGACCAACACCACGATCCTGGTGCTCTCCTCCCTCACCTGTCAGCTCGGCGTGTTCGCCGCCGAGCGCGGTGATGTGAAGAAGCTCCGGATGTGGTTCATCGTCACCTTCATCATGGGTGCGATCTTCATCGGCGGTCAGGTGTACGAGTACACCGAGCTGGTCAAGAAGGACGGGCTCTCGCTCTCCTCGGACCCGTACGGCTCGGTGTTCTACCTGACCACCGGCTTCCACGGCATGCACGTGACGGGCGGCCTCATCGCCTTCCTGTTCGTCCTCGGCCGCACCTACGCGGCGAAGAGGTTCACGCACGAGCAGGCGACCGCGGCCATTGTCGTGTCCTACTACTGGCACTTCGTCGATGTCGTCTGGATCGGCCTCTTCGCCACGATCTACATGATCAAGTAGTCGGGCCCGCTCCCGCACATTCCAGAAGCATCGACGCAGAAGATCCTGACACCGGAGTAATCCGTGAAAAAGCTCTCCGCACGACGACGCCATCCCTTGGCGGCGGTCGTCGTCCTACTCCTCGCGCTGGCATGCACCGGGGGGCTGTACGTCCTGCTCGCACCCACGAGCGAGGCGAAGGCAGACACAACCGCCCAGTCCCTGGCCATCGACGAGGGCAAGAAGCTCTACGCCGTCGGCTGCGCCAGCTGCCACGGCACCGGTGGTCAGGGCACCACTGACGGTCCGAGCCTCGTGGGCGTGGGCGCCGCGGCCGTCGACTTCCAGGTCGGCACCGGCCGTATGCCGGCCCAGCAGCCGGGCGCGCAGGTCCCGAAGAAGAGGAACATCTACTCGCAGGCCGAGATCGACCAGCTTGCGGCGTTCATCTCCTCGCTGGGTGCCGGTCCGAACGTCCCGACCGAGGCGCAGTACAACCCCGAGGGCGCCGACATCGCCAAGGGCGGCGAACTGTTCCGCACCAACTGCGCGCAGTGCCACAACTTCACCGGCAAGGGCGGCGCGCTGACGCACGGCAAGTTCGCACCCGACCTCGAGGGCGTCTCCCCGAAGCACATCTACGAGGCCATGCAGACCGGCCCGCAGAACATGCCCTCCTTCCCCGACACCACGCTGTCGGAGCAGAACAAGCAGGACATCATCGCGTACCTCGACGCGGTCAACGGTGACGACACCGAGAGCCCCGGCGGCCTTGAGCTGGGCGGACTCGGTCCGGTCAGCGAGGGCCTGTTCGCCTGGATCTTCGGACTCGGCGGGCTGATCGCGGTCGCCGTCTGGGTCGCCGCTCGGACCGCAAAGGCCAAGAAGTCATGAGTAGCCAAGACATTCCCGAAGAGAACCTGCCGGCTGAGCAGTCCGCAGGACACAAAGACCATGGGCACGGCGCGGTAGGCGTCGCGGACGAGAAGAACCCGTTCGCCGACCCCGGACTGCCGCCCCACGAGCACCGCATCCAGGACATCGACGAGCGGGCCGCCAAGCGGTCCGAGCGCACGGTCGCCATGATGTTCGTGCTGTCGATGCTGGCCACCGTCGGCTTCATCGTCTCGTACGTGACGATCCCGCACGACAAGTCGATCTACGTCTTCACGATCGGGCACATCAACGCGCTGAACTTCGCGCTGGGCCTGACCCTGGGCGCGGCGCTGTTCCTGATCGGCGCGGGTGCGGTCCACTGGGCCCGCACGCTGATGTCCGACGAGGAGATCGCCGACGAGCGCCACCCGATCGAGGCGGCGCCCGAAGTCAAGGCCAAGGTCATGGCCGACTTCAAGCAGGGCGCCAAGGAGTCCGCGCTCGGCCGTCGCAAGCTGATCCGCAACACGATGTTCGGCGCGCTGGCCCTGTTCCCGCTCTCCGGCGTGATGCTGCTGCGCGACCTCGGTCCGCTGCCCGGCACCAAGCTGCGCCACACCCTGTGGTCCAAGGGCAAGCTGCTCGTCAACATGAACACCAACGAGCCGCTGCGTCCCTCGGACGTCGCGGTGGGTTCGCTGACGTTCGCCAAGCCCGAGGGCCTGGAGGAGCACGACCACGAGTTCCAGACCGAGATCGCCAAGGCCGCCCTGATGATCGTCCGGATCCAGCCGGACAACATCAAGGACAAGCGCGAACTCGAGTGGTCGCACGAGGGCATCGTGGCGTACTCGAAGATCTGCACCCACGTCGGTTGCCCGATCTCCCTGTACGAGCAGCAGACGCACCACGTGCTGTGCCCCTGCCACCAGTCCACCTTCGACCTCTCCGACGGTGCCCGGGTGATCTTCGGCCCCGCCGGTCACGCCCTGCCGCAGCTGCGGATCGGCGTGAACGACGAGGGCTACCTCGAGGCGCTCGGCGACTTCGATGAGCCCGTCGGTCCTGCTTTCTGGGAGCGCGGATGAGCACTGAGACCACCACCAAGGACTCGCGCTCGCGCGAGAAGGCACCCGCCGGCGAGCGGGTCGCCGACTGGGCCGACGGCCGCCTGGGGATCTACTCCCTGGCCAAGGCCAACATGCGCAAGATCTTCCCCGACCACTGGTCGTTCATGCTGGGTGAGATCTGCCTCTACAGCTTCATCATCATCATCCTCACGGGTGTGTACCTGACGCTGTTCTTCCACCCGTCGATGAACGAGGTGGAGTACCACGGCAGCTACGTCCCGCTGCAGGGCCAGCTGATGTCCGAGGCGTTCAACTCGACCATGCACATCTCCTTCGAGGTGCGCGGTGGCCTGCTGATCCGGCAGATCCACCACTGGGCGGCGCTGATCTTCCTCGCCGGCATGTTCGTGCACATGATGCGCGTGTTCTTCACGGGTGCGTTCCGCAAGCCGCGTGAGGTCAACTGGCTGTTCGGCTTCCTGCTGTTCGTCCTGGGCATGTTCACCGGGTTCACCGGCTACTCGCTCCCGGACGACCTGCTCTCCGGCACCGGTGTCCGCTTCATGGAGGGCGCGGTCCTGTCCGTGCCGATCGTCGGCACGTACCTGTCGTTCTTCCTCTTCGGCGGGGAGTTCCCGGGCGGCGACTTCGTGGCCCGCTTCTACTCGGTCCACGTGCTGCTGCTGCCGGGCATCATGCTCGGCCTGGTGGTCGCCCACCTGATCCTGGTCTTCTACCACAAGCACACGCAGTTCGCGGGCCCCGGCAAGACGAACAAGAACGTCGTCGGCATGCCGCTGCTCCCGGTCTACATGGCCAAGGCCGGAGGCTTCTTCTTCCTGGTCTTCGGTGTCATCGCGGCCATCTCGGCGATCGCCTCGATCAACCCGATCTGGACCATGGGCCCCTACCGCCCGGACCAGGTGTCCACCGGCGCCCAGCCCGACTGGTACATGGGCTTCTCCGAGGGCCTGATCCGTGTCATGCCGGGCTGGGAGATCAACTTCTGGGGCCACACGCTCGTCCTGGGCGTGTTCATCCCGCTGGTGATCTTCCCGCTGGTCCTGGTCGCGATCGCGGTCTACCCGTTCATCGAGTCCTGGGTCACCGGCGACAAGCGCGAGCACCACATCCTGGACCGCCCGCGCAACGTGCCGACGCGCACGGCCTTCGGTGTCGCGTGGATCACCTGGTACATGGTGCTGCTGATCGGTGGTGGAAACGACCTCTGGGCGACCCACTTCCACCTGTCGATCAACGCCATCACCTGGTTCGTGCGGATCGCGTTCTTCGTCGCGCCGGTCATCGCGTTCGTCGTCACCAAGCGGATCTGCCTCGGCCTCCAGCGCCGCGACAAGGACAAGGTGCTGCACGGCCGCGAGTCGGGCATCATCAAGCGCCTGCCGCACGGTGAGTTCATCGAGGTGCACGAGCCGCTCAGCCAGGAGCAGCTGCACACGCTCACGGCGCACGAGCAGTACGTGCCGGCGCAGATCGGCCCGACGGTCGACGAGAACGGCGTCGAGCGCAAGGTGAAGGGCTCCGAGAGGCTGCGCGCCAAGCTGAGCGAGGCGTACTACGGCGAAGAGGCCCAGATCCCCAAGCCGACCGTCGAGGAGTACAAGGAGATCACGAGCGGCCACGGCCACCACTGATCGCTGCGCTCGCCACGCGCGGTAGAGCTGTAGAAGGGGCCCCGTCCGAAGACCGGACGGGGCCCTTTGCCGTGCCCCTCGGCTGGATAGGGTGGGACACCTCGAGACTCGCGTCCCGCTGTGCGGGACTGATCCAGGAGCGGCTTATGAGCGCTGTGACCCCCGCTGGAGGCGACACCGCGGCGGACCGTTCCTGGCCCGAGGTACTGAGCGCACTGCTCGGCGGGCAGGACCTGAGCGCCGCAGACACGGCGTGGGCGATGGACCGCTTCATGAGCGGCGAGGCCACGGACGCCCAGATCGCGGGCTTCATGGTGGCGCTGCGGGCCAAGGGCGAGACGGTCGAGGAGATCAACGGCCTCGTCGAGGCGATGTACGCGCACGCGCAGCCGCTGCACATCCCGGGTCCGGCCGTCGACATCGTCGGTACCGGTGGAGACCGGGCCAAGACGGTCAACATCTCGACGATGTCCGCCATCGTGATCGCGGGCACCGGGGCGAAGGTCGTCAAGCACGGCAACCGGGCGTCGTCCTCGGCGAGCGGGTCGTCCGACGTGCTGGAGAAGCTCGGCATCAACCTGGACCTGTCGCCCGAGGGGGTGGCACGCGTGGTGGAGGAGGCCGGGATCACCTTCTGCTTCGCGGCCAAGTTCCACCCCTCGATGCGGTTCGTCGGCGCGGTCCGGCGGGATCTGGGCATCCCGACCTCGTTCAACCTGCTCGGTCCGCTGACCAACCCCGCCAGGGTCACCGCCTCGGCGATCGGCTGCTTCGACACCCGGATGGCGGGGCTCATCGCCGGCGTACTGGCCGAGCGCGGCTCGTCCGCGCTGGTGTTCCGGGGTGACGACGGCCTCGACGAGCTGACGACCACGGCCACCTCCCGGGTGTGGATCGTCGGCGACGGCAAGGTCACCGAGGAGGCCTTCGACCCGCGGGACGTCGGCCTCGAACTGGTGCCGGTGCAGGCGCTGCGCGGCGCGGACTCCTCGTACAACGCGGAGGTCGCCCGACGGCTGCTGGACGGCGAGGCGGGCCCGGTGCGGGACGCGGTGCTCCTGAACTCGGCCGCGGCGCTGGTGGCCCTGGAGCCGACCGGAGCGCCGCTGGCCGTGCAGCTGCGCGCCGGGATGGACAAGGCGGCGGCGGCGATCGACTCCGGCGCGGCCAAGCGGACGCTGGAGCGCTGGGTGACGGCCAGCAACGCGTAGCACCCGATGCGGTGATGTCCCGCAATCCGGACCCGGGTTGCGGGACCACGATCGCTTCGCGTACGTTTCTGAACCAGGTCATGAGTGACAGTCATGAGGCCCCGGCCGACTGTCCGGCAACCCTCCGTCCGTGGCGGGGTGCCCCGGGTGAAGACCAGGTCGTAGGCAGCAAGGCCTGCGGCAAGCGCGGACCCCTCGTCGCTCTGCAACGAGCGCAGTACCAGGGGTCCTGGTCGTCGAGGGAGCCTTCCGTGAGCAAGCGAATGCGATAGGGCCGCAGAGCCCCACCTCCGCATCCCCCTTTCTCTCTTCACCCGCGCTTGAGCACTGTCCGCTCGCGCGGTGATGTCGCCTGCCTCTCACGGGAGTTCGCCATGTCTGTCCCCACCGCTGCCGCCGCCCGGTCCGTCTGCGCCCCGCTGCCCGTTCTCGGCCGGGATGTCACCGTCCCCCTCGTCACCGGCGGCGAGGTCACCTACGCCGCGCTCGACTACGCGGCGAGCGCGCCGGCGCTGCAGCGGGTCTGGGACGACGTGGCGGCGTACGCGCCCTACTACGGCAGCGTCCACCGCGGCGCAGGCTACCTCTCCCAGCTGTCCACCGACCTCTTCGAGAACGCCCGCGAGACGGTCGCCGAGTTCCTCGGCTGCCGTGCCGAGGACCAGGTGGTCTTCACCCGGTCCACCACCGACTCCCTGAACCTCCTGGCCGCCGCGCTCCCGGCCGACTGCCAGGTCTTCGTCTTCGAGACCGAGCACCACGCCTCGCTGCTGCCCTGGCAGGACGCCCGCGTCAGCTACCTCGACGCCCCGCGCACCCCGCGCCAGGCGGTGGCGACCCTGGAGCGCGCCCTCGCCGACCGTGACCCGGGCCCGGCCCTGGTCTGCGTGACCGGCGCCTCCAACGTCACCGGCGAACTGTGGCCGGTACGGGAGCTGGCCGCCGCCGCGCACGCGCACGGTGCCCGGATCGTCCTGGATGCCGCCCAGTTGGCCCCGCACCACCCGGTGTCGCTGCGGGACCTCGACGTCGACTGGGTCGCCTTCTCCGGGCACAAGCTGTACGCGCCCTTCGGCACCGGCGTGCTGGCCGGCCGTGCCGACTGGCTGCGCGCGGCCGAGCCGTACCTCGCGGGCGGCGGCGCCAGCCGCAAGGTCACGCGTCGCTCGGACGGGGGAGTGGACGTGGAGTGGCACGAGAGCGCCGCCCGCCACGAGGCCGGTTCCCCCAACGTCATCGGCGCCTACTCCATCGCCTCCGCCTGCAAGGCCCTCACCGAGGCCGGCTTCGACACGCTGGTCGCCCGGGAGCAGTACCTGATCGACACGGTCCGCGCGGGCCTCGCCGAGGTGCCCGAGGTCAGGGTCCTCTCCCTCTTCGGCGACGACGCCCCGCGGGTCGGCGTGATCTCCTTCGTCGTCGAGGGCTGGAACAGCTCCCACTTCGCCGCCGCGCTCTCCGCCGAGTACGGCATCGGCGTCCGCGACGGCCTGTTCTGCGCCCACCCGCTGGTCCGCACCCTCCTCGGCAGCGACCCGCAGACGCAGGGCGAGTGCGGCGCCCCCGAGGCCGCGCCCGGCGAGAAGTCCCTCAACGCGATCCGGGTGAGCTTCGGCGCGGGCACGCCCGACGAGCACGTCGAGCGGTTCGTGAACGCGGTGAAGGAACTCGTCCGGGACGGCGCGAAGTGGAACTACCGCACCGAGGACGGGCGCTGCGTCCCGGCGGTCTGAGGGACTGACGCCAAGCAGCACGTATACGCTCCCTCTCGGCAGCCGTACGACGTAGGGGGAGCACGGGGTGCAGGAGCTGCGCGAGACGGATCCGCGGGTCATCGGCCCGTACGAGGTGCTGGGCAGGCTGGGGTCCGGCGGCATGGGCGAGGTGTATCTCGCCGAGGCGCGGCGCGGGCCGCGACTGGCCGTGAAGGTGGTGCGGGCCGAACAAGCGGAGGACCGCACCTTCCGGGCACGGTTCCGGCACGAGGTGCGGGCCGCGCAGACCGTCGGCGGGGCGGGGACGTACACCGCGCGGGTCGTGGACGCGGACACCGAGGCCCCACGGCCGTGGATGGCCACCGAGTTCGTCGACGGGCCGAACCTGCGGGACGCGGTGCTCGACGGCGGCCCCCTGACGGGAGACGCGGTACGGCTGCTGGCGGCCGCGCTCGCCGAGGCGCTCGCCGCGATCCACGCCAAGGCGCTGGTGCACCGGGACCTCAAGCCGTCCAACATCCTGTTGGCTCAGGACGGCCCGCGCGTGATCGACTTCGGGATCGTCCGGGCCCTGGAAGGGACGGCACTGACCCGGACCGGGGTGGTCGTCGGTTCGGTCGGCTACGTCTCGCCCGAGCAGATCCGCAACGGTGCCCAGGTGGGGCCGGCCAGTGACGTCTTCTCGCTGGGCGCGGTGCTCGCCTACGCGTCCGGTGGTGAGGAGCCCTTCGGCGAGGGGCAGGATTCGGTCGTCCTGCTGCGGATCCTGACCGGGGACGTCGACCTGTCCGCCGTACCGAAGGACCATCTGCCGCTGGTGGAGGCGTGTCTGCGGGACGATCCGGGCGCCCGGCCGACGCCCGCGGACGTGGTCGCGGCCACGGGGCACACCGCGCGTTCGCTGCGCGAGGGCCTGCGGCCGGGGTGGTACGCGGCCGGTGCCCCCGGAGGGGCCGAGTCCGTCGGAGGCGGTGAGCGCTGGATCCCGGAGCACGGGTCGGGGGAGCGGGAGAGCCGGGTCGAGTACGTGGCGCCCGTGACGGTCAGGGACTTACCGGCGGTCGCCGAGGTCCCGCCGCGTCCGCCCTCGCGGCGATGGCTGCTGGGGGCGCTGACCGGTGGCGCGGGGGTGGTGGCGGCCGGGGGCCTCGGCGGATGGCTGCTGCTGCGGGACTCGTCGGACGGCAGGCAAGGGGCCGCGGGCGGGTCCTCCGCGACCGGAACGCCTCGGGTGGGCTGGCAGTACAAGGTCGCGGGACTGGGCGGAAGACACGGGCCCTGTGCCTCGCTGTCGCCCGACGGCAGGCGGGTGTACGTCGGCGGCTCGGACGGCTCCCTGCACGCGGTGGACCTGAACGGCCTGAGTGTCTGGCACACCGAATTGGGTGGCGAGGTCATGTCCCCGCTGGCCACTGCCCACGGCGTGTACTGCCTGCTCTTCGACGGGCAGGAGGGCGCCTCCAAGCTGTGCGCGCTCGGCAGGGACGGCAAGGTGCGCTGGACCAGGCCGGTCGCCTCGAACAGCCAGGTCCCGGTGGCCGCGGCCGGACTGGTTCTGGTTTCCTACGCCTCTTCGTCGGACGAGGGCGGGGTACGGGCGTACGCGCCCGACGGCAGCGTGCGCTGGAGCACACCGACAGGGGCCGCGCCCACCGGTGAACCCATGGTGGCGGACTCAGTGGTGTACGTCGGCACCTTCGGGGACGAGCTGCAGGCCCTGGACGCGAAGACCGGGAAGCGGCTGTGGGCGACGAGGGTGGGAGCGGACACCGGGCGACCCACGCTGGTCGGAGACACGCTGCTGGTCGGGTCGGGCGGGGAGCAGTCGCTGCACGGCGTCAGCCGGTCCGGAAAGCCCTTGTGGCACAAGGCCGACGAGATGCTGTACGGCAGCCGCTACCTCAGCTGTGTCGCCTTCGGCGGTCTCGGCGTCACCGCGACCGACTACGAACTCGTCGCGCTGGACCCGGCTGACGGGTCCAGGGCGTGGACCTTCCGGTTCACCGACGAGGGGATCCAGTACAGCGATCCGACGGTCGCGGGGGACACGCTCTACGCGCGCCAGGGCGCGACGCTCTACGGCTTCGACCGCCAGGGCAGGCGGACCTGGCGGAAGCGGGTGGAGGGGGGAGCATCCGTCGGCACCCAGAGCCCGGTCGTCCGTGACGGACGCGTCTACGCCGCGACCGCCGACGGAATCACCGTCCTCGCGCTGAAGTAGCCCTAGCTGTCCAGGCCGATCGCGAACGCCGCCTCCAGGTCGTGCTGGGAGTACGTCCGGAACGCCACGTGCGTGTCCGTTCCCTCCACGCCGGGGATCTTGCTGATCCGGCCGGGGATGACCTCCGCCAGGTCCTCGTGCCGCTTCACCCGGACCATGGCGATCAGGTCGTACGTCCCGGTCACGGAGAAGACCTCGCTGACGTTCTCCAGCGCCGCGATCGACTCGGCGATCTCGGGGATCCGGTCCACGCTGGTCTTGATCAGGACGATCGCGGTGATCACGGCTGGTTCTCTCCCTCGGGGGCCGGAGCTGGGGCGGGCTTCACTCTAGTCCCACGCCCGAATCGCACCCACGCGAAGGCGAGGCCCAGGCCGAAGCCCACCAGGTGGGCCAGGTAGGCCACGCCGGGGCCCTGGCCGGCCCGGCCCGCGGCCAGCCACTGGAGGGTCGCCCAGAAGGGGAGGACGACCCAGGAGGGGAAGCGCAGCGGGAGGAAGAAGAGGAACGGCAGGAGACTGGTGACGCGGGCTCGGGGGAACAGGTACAGGAACGCGCCGAGGACCGCCGAGATCGCCCCGGACGCGCCGACCAGGGACTGCTCGGAGTCCGCGTTCGCGGCCGCGTAGCCCAGCAGGGCCAGGTAGCCGCAGCCCAGGTAGAAGAGGGTGAACTGGACGCGGCCCATCCGTTCCTCGGTCAGCACGCCGAAGACGTAGAGGAAGAGCATGTTGCCCAGCAGGTGGACCCAGCTGCCGTGCACGAAGAGGGCGGTCGCGGGGGTGAGCGCGGCCCGCCCCGACCCCTCGAACAGTTCGGCGGGGATGACACCCCAGCGGTGGAAGTAGGTGCGCTGCGCGGCGAGCAGCGCGTCGCCCGAGCCGTACGTCGGATTGAACCCCGATGCCGGGCCGACCAGGAAGAGAAGACCGCACCCGGCGATCAGCCCGTACGTCACCGGTGCCGACGGCCACCGGATCGCCCCGACCGCTCTGCCGACCGTCCCGCTCCTGTTGCTGATCATGGACACAGAGCATGACGTAAGAGGACCGAACGACACAGACCGCCTCGCCGCCATGGACGGCGGAGCGGTGAGTACCCGCCAGGCCGTAGGGTAACGAGCCACACGCACCGGGGTGCCCGGCGCGTCACGGACACTAGAAGGAACAAGAAGGAAGGCGAACAGCCACGATGACGGTTCCCCTGCCGACTGCCTCGACGCGGTGGCGCTGCACCCTCTGCGGCAACCTCACCCGCTTCGACGTGACCCGCTCGTCGAAGGTGGTCGAGTACGTCCACCTCGACCTGGCCGGTGAGCCGAAGGTCGAGGAGCGCGACGTGGTCAGTGAGACCATCGAGTCGGTGCGCTGCCGCTGGTGCAACGCCGTGGATCAGGTGGAACTCGTGGACAGGCCGGGCGCCGGCTCCTGAGGGAGCGGGCCCCGCACAGGCGATGGGGTGAGGATGGTGGAGACCGCAGGCGGGGGGCCGGGCGACGGCGCCGCTGAGGTGCTCGACCGTCCGCTGCCCGACGGCGTGCGCCGCAGGGTCGTACAGATCGTCTCGGACGGGTTCGGCGGGCTGACCGTCGGTGAACTGCCCGCGCAGCTACGACAGTACGCCCGGTTCGCGCCGAACAGGCGGGCCAAGTTCGCCGGCAACGCCATGGCGGCCGCCCTGGAGACCGATCCACTGTTCCGGCAGCGCATCGGGGAGAAGTTCAGAGAGGCGCAGCCGGAGCTGTCCGGCGCCCTCGACTCCGGCTCCCCGCCCCCGGCCGCGGACCCGCTCGACGTGGCGGCCGCGGCCTACGTACTGCGGCCCACCGACTGGGTGAAGCTCGTGACCGCGGCCGGCGAGGAGGCCCAGCGGGCCGACGCCGAGCGCGCCGACGAGGAGAGCCGGGCCGAACTGGAGCGGCTGCGCGAGGAGCTCGACCGGGCCCGTGAGCACACGCGCACCGAGACGGAGCGGCTGCGCACCGAGCTGGACTCGGCCAAGAAGGAAGCGGAGTCCCTGCACCGCAAGCTGCGCGCCGCCCTCAGCGACGTCAAGCGCGGCGAGGCGGCCCTGCGCAAATTGAACGCCGAGATGGAGACCGTACGCACGGACGGGCACGCCCAGTTGTCCGCCGCCGAGAGCGAGTCCCGGCGGCTCAAGGCGCGGCTCGGCGAGGCGGAGGCGGCCCTGGAGGCCACCCGCAAGGCGGCCCGCGAGGGCCGCAGTGTCGAGGACATGCGGGTACGGCTGCTGCTCGACACCCTGCTCGACGCGACCCAAGGACTGCGCCGGGAGCTCGCGTTGCCGCCGGTCTCCGTGCGGCCGGCCGAGACCGTGGACGCGGTCGAACCGGGACGTATGACCCCCAAGGACATCGCGGCACGGGCGTTGTCCGAGAACGACCCCGCGATCCTCGACCAGCTCCTCGCCCTGCCGCAGGCCCATCTGGTGGTCGACGGCTACAATGTCACCAAGACCGGCTATCCCCAAATGCCCCTGGAGAAGCAGCGGTTGAGGCTCCTCGGCCAGCTCTCGCAGCTCGCCGCGCAGACCGGCGCCGAGGTGACGTGTGTCTTCGACGGGGCCGAACTGGCCGCGCCGGTGCTGCTGGCGCCGCCGCGCGGGGTGCGGGTGCTGTTCTCCAAAGCGGGCGTCACCGCCGACGAGTTGATCCGCCAGCTGGTGCGCGCCGAGCCGCCGGGCCGTCCGCTCATCGTCGCCTCGACCGACCGCGAGGTCGCCGACGGGGTGGCCCGGGCGGGGGCGCGCCCGATCGCTTCTGCGATGCTTCTCAAACGATTGTCCTGAAGGTCAACCTGCGGGCCCTATGCCCGAATTGACGGAACTGTTACGCAACGTAGCGTCAAGCAAACATCACTGCATGTGAGTAGAGTGTAAAGAATGCAGGGTGAGACGAGATTTTCCTCGTGAGGATTTGAACTGATCACAAGAAGGTCACTAGGGTCTGGCCTCGAACCTCCGAGCAGGTGATCACTCAAAAGAAGGAGTTCACCTCCGTGGCGTCCCACCGTCGACCCAAGCAGCCGAGCCGTGCACGCGTGACCGTGCTGACCACCGCAGCCGCCGCTGCCGTCGCCCTGAGCTCGCAGGCCGCGAATGCCGCGCCGAGCGAGAAGCCCAGCAAGGACGAGGTCAAGGCCAAGGTCGACAAGCTCTACGAAGAGGCCGAGCAGGCCACCGAGAAGCTCAACGGGGCCACGGAGAAGCAGGAGAAGCTCCAGAAGGAGATCTCCACCATCCAGGACAACGTCGCCCGCGGTCAGGAAGAGCTCAACGGGCTGCGCGACTCCATAGGCCTGGCGGCCGCCGCCCAGTACCGCACGGGCTCGATCGACTCCTCGGTCCAGCTGTTCCTCTCCTCGGACCCGGACGACTACCTGGACAAGGCGTCGACCATGGACCAGCTGAGCGGTCAGCAGGTCGAGGCGCTGAAGAAGATCCAGGAGAAGCAGCGCGAGCTCGCCCAGGACCGCTCCGAGGCCTCCGAGAAGCTCAAGGATCTCGCGAGCACCCGCACCGAACTGGGCAAGAAGAAGAAGGAAGTCCAGAGCAAGCTCGCCGCGGCGCAGAAGCTCCTCAACACCCTGACGGCCGCCGAGAAGGCCGCCCTGGCCGCCGAGGACGCCCGCGCCAGCCGCTCCGCCACCGAGCGCGTCGACCTCGGTGACGCCCCCGCCGGCTCCGGCCGGGCGATGGCAGCCTTCCAGGCCGCGCAGAGCCAGATCGGCAAGCCGTACGTCTACGGCGCCACCGGCACCGCCTCCTACGACTGCTCGGGCCTGACCTCCTGGGCCTACGCCCAGGCCGGCGTCGGCATCCCGCGCACCTCGCAGGCCCAGGCCAACGCCGGCACGCGCATCTACTCGCAGAGCCAGCTCAAGGTCGGCGACCTCGTCATCTTCTACGGCGACCTGCACCACGTCGGCCTCTACGCGGGCAACGGCCAGGTGCTGCACGCCCCGCGCACCGGCACCGTCGTGCGCTACGAGTCGATCAACAACATGCCGTTCCAGTTCGGCGTCCGGATCTGAGGACCGGCAGACGGATCTGATCGTCTTCGGGACGGATCCGGTCACCACCAAGATCGGGACACCGCACCGCCCGTTCGGGCGAATCACGGCAACATGAACTGACCTCGCGCCCCGCCCATGACCTGCGTCTTGGGCGGGGCGTCACTTTGTGCGCCCACGAAGGTCGTTGGTGGGACCCCCTGTCCGGGGCTACTGTCTGCCGCGTTTCCCTGTCCGCCAGCGGAAGGAGTGCGGCTTCCCGTGGGGTCCCATCGCCGCCATGCACCGTCCGGGTTCGACCGGGGCGCCAGTGCAGCGCTCTGTGTCATGTCAGCCGTCGCCGCGGCCATCGGCGTCCTGCCGGCCACGTCGGCCGTCGCCGCGCCGCACGACGACACCCGTGCGGAGGTGGACCGCCTCTACGAGGAGGCGGAGCAGGCGACCGAGGCCTACAACAAGGCCGACGAGCGCGCCGACGACCTCCGTGAGGAGGTCGGCACCGCACAGGACGGCATCGCCCGGCAGCAGGAGCGCATCAACCGCATGCGGGAGGCTTTGGGTTCGCTCGCCGGCGCCCAGTACCGCTCCGGCGGCCTCGATCCCTCCCTCGCGCTGCTGTTCTCCGACGACCCGGACGACTACCTCGACAAGGCCTCCGTCCTCGACCGGATCACCACACACCAAGCGGGCGAGCTCAAGGACCTCCAGGAGGCCATGCGCGTGCTCACCCAGGACCGCGCCGAGGCGGCGAGCAAGCTCGGCGAACTGGAGAAGAGCCGCAAGGCCGTCGCCTCCCACAAGCGGACCATCGAGAAGAAGCTCGCCAAGGCGCGCGCTCTCGTCAACGCCCTGCCGTCCGGCGAGCGCGACGCCTACGACCGGTCCTCCCGCTCCTCCCGCTCCGACATGCCCGACCTCGGCGGTGTCGTCCCGCCGTCCGCCCGTGCGGCGGCCGCGATCGCCGCCGCCCGCTCCGCGCTCGGCAAGCCGTACGTGTGGGGCGCCAACGGCCCCTCGGGCTTCGACTGTTCGGGCCTGATGCAGTGGTCGTACGGGCAGGCCGGTGTCTCCCTGCCGCGCACCTCGCAGGGCCAGCGCTACGCGGGCCGTCAGGTCCCGCTCTCCCAGGCCCAGCCGGGCGACCTGGTCACCTACCGGTCGGATGCCAGCCATGTGGCGATGTACATGGGCAACGGCCAGGTGATCCACGCGCCCTATCCCGGGGCGCCCGTGCGCTACGACCCGGTGGGCATGATCCCGGGTGCGACCGTCACCAGGGTCTGACCAAGGGCCCGCGGGTCACCGTACGATCGGGAACGTGGCTGGTCGAGGGCGGGCGTCGGGACGCGGAGTCGTCACGCTGTGTCTGTTGCTGCTCGTCGGCCTCGTGGGCTGCGGGGGGAAACCCGCCACCGACCGTGCGCAGGCCGACGTGCAGCGGGTCCTGGACCGGCGGGCGAGGGCGGTTCTGGACCGCGACCGGGCGGCGTTCGTGAGGACGGGCGCGCAGAGCTGGTTCACGAACCTCACCGCGGTGCCGCTCGCCGACTGGTCCTACCGCGTCACCGCCGTGCACCGCAGGGGCGGTTCCGCCACCGCAGACGCCGAACTGCGGTACCGCGTCCAGGGCTACGACCGGGCCCCCGTCACCGTCGGCCGCACCCTCACCCTGAGCCTGGACGCGGGCGGGCAGTGGTACGTGGACGCCGAGCAGCCCGCGAAGAAGTCCGCCCAGCAACTGTGGGACCAGGGCGAGGTCCTGGCCGTACGGGGTGAGCACAGCCTGGTCCTCGGGGTCGGGCAGTCCGGCGAGCAACTGCACTCCTACGCGGACCTGGCGGACCGCGCCGTGCCGGCCGTGTCGGACGCGTGGGGCACCGGCTGGCCCCGGCAGGTCGTCGTGCTCGTGCCGAAGTCGCTTCAGGGTATGGCGGGGCTGCTGGGCTCACCCGCCTCCTCCTACCGCGGGATCGCGGCGGTCACCACCGGCGAGACGGGCGCTCCGGCGCAGGCGCCCGCGGACCGGATCATCGTCAACCCCGACGCGTACGGCGTCCTCGGCGTCGTCGGCAAGCAGGTCGTGCTCACCCACGAGACGACCCATGTCGCCACCCGCTCCGACACCACTCCCGCTACGCCCCTGTGGCTGTCCGAGGGGTACGCCGACTGGGTCGGTTACCGCGGCAGCGGGCGGACGCCGGTCCAGGCCGCGCCCGAACTGTGGGACGCCGTGACCGAGGGCAGGCCGCCGGCCGCGCTGCCGACCGACCGGGACTTCGGCTTCAGCGGCGACGCGGCCGGGCTCGCACGGGCCTACGAGGGAGGCTGGATGGCCTGCCGGATGATCGCCGAGCGCTGGGGCGAGGCGCGGCTGAAGGAGTTCTACAAGGCCGTGGGCGGGCACGAGAAGCGGGCGGGGGCGGTCGAGGACGCGATGAAGGAAGTCCTCGACACGACACCGGGGGAGTTCACCGGGCAGTGGCGGCAGTATCTGCGGGATCAGCTGAGCTGATCGAGCTGTGCGACGGCTCCTTGAGCCAGGCAGGCTTGCCGCGCGCGTGGAGTCGTATGTCGACGGCACGCGCTCGGCCCGGCGGGTCGCCCCCGCCACCCGCAGCATGTCCACCCGGAACAGGTCGCCGGTGTCCCCGCCCGTACCGGCTTCCCGTACAGCATCGGGCGCGGGGCCGCGCTGATGCCCGGCTCGGTGCGCTGGTCGAGTCTGGGGTCAGGAGGAGGCGGACGTCTCCCTGGTGCGGGCGGTGTGATCGTCGGGGGCCTCGGCCGGGGCGGGCTTCGGCACCGTCGAGCGCCACAGCCGGCGGGCGGCGATGACGGCGGCGAGCACCAGCAGGCCGTTGCGGACGGCCAGCAGGGTGATACCGAGCGGGGTGCTCGTGACCACGTCCGCGAAGCGGTACGGGAACTCCAGGACCGTCACGAAGCACGCCACCAGCACCAGGCCGGCCGGCACGCCCATCCGGCCGGCGCGGAAGCACAGGCAGACGGCCGCGACGCCGACCAGCCACACCATGTACTGCGGGCTGATGACCCGGCTGGTCACGGTGAACATCAGCACCCCCACGAACGCCGCGTCGGCCGCCGTGTGTGCCTCGAACCGGGTCGCCACCAGCCGCCACAGCAGCAGCCAGCCGAAGGTCATGCCGGTCAGGGCCAGCGCGGCCGTGCTCACCACGTTCACCCACGGGCCGAGGAACTCGACCGAGCCGTAGTTGAGCAGCACCTGGCCGTCCCAGCCGTAGTGCCGGGCCACGTGGAAGACCAAGGCGCCCAGGGACTCGACCTCGGTGCCCCGGTCGCGCTGGAAGGTCAGGAAGGCGAAGGCGCCGGGCATCGTGACGGCGAACAGCGCGGCGAGCAGGGCGACGGCCGCCACCGCCGACGTCCAGGCGCTGCGCCCCCGGACGCCCAGGAGCAGCAGCGCCGGCCACACCTTCAGCATCGCCGCGAAGCCCGCGAGGGCGCCCATCAGCCGGGGGTGCCGGGCACCCGCGAGCAGGGCGGCGACCGCGACCGCGGTCACCATCACGTCGTAGCGGGCGTAGACGGTGGGGCCGAGCAGCGGTACGCCGATCACCCACACCCAGGCACCACGCAGCCACCGGCCCGGGCGCACGCCCGCGTACAGCAGCAGGGACAGGGCGACCAGGTCGGCGAGGAAGGCGAGGACGAAGAAGGCGGACGCGTAGTCGAGGAAGGGGAGCAGGCCGGGGGAGAGGATCGCGAGGGCCGCGGCGGGCGGGTACTGCCAGGTGACGTCGTCCAGCGGAAACGTTCCGGTGCGCAGCACCTCGAACCAGCCCTGGTAGATGACGGAGACGTCACTGGTGACGTCCGGGCCCGGGAAGACGTACACCTTGAAGACGAAGAGCAGCAGCAACAGCCTGGTCAGGCCCCAGGTCGCCAGCAGCCACGGCAGAGACCGCCTTGTGCCCGTCGTCTCCACGTGATCCCCTGCTCGTTCGATTTCCCGCCGTGAGGGGAACATGATGTCGTCCCCTCCTGTGAGCGTGCCACAAGGTGGCCGCGGACGGCTGTGAGCAGCCGGTTCGGTAGGGTCTGCGGCGATGCACAAGACCCTGATCGTCACGAACGACTTCCCGCCGCGGCTGGGCGGCATCCAGGCGTTCCTGCACAACATGGCGCTCCGGCTCGACCCCGAGCGGCTCGTCGTCTACGCCTCCACCTGGAAGCGCGGCCGGGAGGGCGCCGAGGCGAGTGCCGCCTTCGACGCCGAGCAGCCCTTCACCGTCGTACGGGACTCCACGACGATGCTGCTGCCGACGCCCGCGGCGACCCGGCGGGCCGTCGGTCTGCTGCGCGAGCACGGGTGCACCTCGGTGTGGTTCGGGGCGGCGGCGCCGCTCGCTCTGATGGCGCCGGCGCTGCGGAAGGCGGGCGCCGAGCGGCTGGTGGCCACGACCCACGGGCACGAGGCCGGGTGGGCCCAGCTGCCCGCCGCGCGGCAGCTCCTGCGCCGGATCGGGGAGTCCACGGACACCATCACCTACCTCGGCGAGTACACGCGCTCGCGGATCGCCGCCGCGCTGACGCCGGCCGCGGCCGGGCGGATGGTGCAGCTGCCGCCCGGGGTCGACGAGAAGACCTTCCACTCCGCCTCGGGCGGTGCCGAGGTCCGGGCCCGGCTCGGGCTGACCGAGCGGCCGGTGATCGTGTGCGTCTCGCGGCTCGTGCCGCGCAAGGGGCAGGACACGCTGATCCTCGCCATGCCCCGGATCCTGGCCGCCGAGCCGGACGCCGTGCTGCTGATCGTGGGCGGCGGGCCCTACGAGAAGGAGCTGCGCAGGCTCGCGCGGGAGACCCGGGTCGCCGGCTCGGTCCGCTTCACCGGCGCGGTGCCCTGGGCCGAGCTGCCCGCGCACTACGGCGCCGGTGACGTGTTCGCGATGCCGTGCCGGACCCGGCGGGGCGGACTCGACGTCGAAGGGCTCGGGATCGTCTACCTGGAGGCCTCCGCGACCGGCCTGCCCGTCGTCGCCGGTGACTCCGGCGGCGCCCCGGACGCCGTCCTCGACGGCGAGACCGGCTGGGTCGTGCGCGGCGGCTCCGCCGAGGAGGCCGCCGAGCGGATCCTCGTCCTCCTCCAGGACGCCGAGCTGCGCCGCCGGATGGGGGAACGGGGGCGGGCGTGGGTCGAGGAGAGGTGGCGGTGGGACCTGCTGGCGGAGAAGCTGAGGGCGTTGCTGTAGCGGGACTCCCGGTTGGTGGTGCGCGACGCCTAGGCGGAGGGCGATAATCCGCCGATGCTGCGCACATGACAGCAAAACTGATGCAGCGTCAGCTGACGAGACGTCAAATCTTGGGCATGGTGGCCCTGCAGACCGCCGCCGCGTCCGGTCTCACCCGCATCGGTCTCCAGACGGCCTCGGGCGCCGAGCCCGCCGCCGTCGACAACGCCCCCGCCGTCGTGGTCGGTTCGGGCTACGGCGGCGCCGTCGCCGCCCTCCGCCTCGGCCAGGCCGGCATCCGCACCCTCGTCCTCGAGATGGGCCGGGCCTGGAACACGCCCGGCGCCGACGGCAAGGTCTTCTGCTCCACCAGCGCCCCGGACCAGCGGTCCATGTGGTTCCGCACCCGCACCGAGGCACCCCTGGCCACCTTCCTGTGGCTCGACGTCGTCAACCGGGACATCGGCGCCTACCCGGGCGTCCTGGACCGGGTGCACTTCGACGCCATGTCCGTGTACGTCGGCCGGGGCGTCGGCGGCGGCTCCCTGGTCAACGGCGGGATGGCGGTGACGCCCTTGCGGGCGTACTTCGCCGAGCAGTTCCCCACCGTCGACTCCGACGAGATGTACGGCACCTACTTCCCGCGCGCCCGCTCCATGCTCGGCGTCAACTCCGTCGACCCCGCCTGGTTCGAGTCGACGGAGTGGTACCGCTTCACCCGCGTCTCCCGCGCCCACGCCCAGAAGACCGGCCTGAAGACCACCTTCGTGCCGAACGTCTACGACTTCGGGTACATGCAGCGCGAGGCGGCCGGCACGGCCACCAAGTCGGCGCTCGCCGGCGAGGTCATCTACGGCAACAACCACGGCAAGCGCAGCCTCGACAAGACGTACCTCGCCTCGGCGCTCGGCACCGGGAACGTCACCATCCACACCCTGGAGAAGGTCAGGGCCATCACCCGGGCGGCCGACGGCTCCTGGCTGCTCACCGTCGACCGCATCGACACCACGGGCACGGTCGTCGAGACCAAGCAGTACGGCTGCACGTACCTCTTCCTCGGCGGCGGCAGCCTCGGCACCACCGAACTCCTCGTCCGCGCCCGGGAGACGGGTGCGCTGCCCGGCCTGGACGCGAGTGTCGGCGGCGGCTGGGGCACCAACGGCAACGTGATGCTCGGCCGCGCCAACCACCTGTGGGACACCGTCGGGGCGAACCAGTCGACCATGCCGGTCATGGGCATCGACGACTGGGCCAACACCGCGAACCCCGTCTTCGCGGAGATCGCCCCGCTGCCGACGGGACTGGAGCACTGGGTCAGTCTGTATCTGGCGATCACCAAGAACCCGTCACGGGCGTCGTTCTCGTACGACGGGGGGACGGGTGGGGTGAAGCTCGGCTGGACCGCCGCCCACAGCGCGGTCTCCGTCGCCATGGCCAAGAAGCTGTTCGACCGGATCAACGCGGCGAACTCGACCATCTACCGCTACGACCTGTTCGGCTCGGCCGACAAGGTCTTCGCCGACGACTTCACCTACCACCCCCTGGGTGGCTGTGTGTTGGGCAGGGCGACCGACAACTACGGCCGGGTGAAGGGATATCCGAGGCTGTACGTCACCGACGGCTCGCTCGTTCCCGGGTCGATCGGGGTGAACCCGTTCGTGACGATCACCGCGCTCGCCGAACGGACGATGGCGCGGGTCCTCGCCGAGGACACCGCGCCATGACAGCCTGTCAGGGGCCTTGCTACTTCTGGTAGAGGGCCTCGATCTCGGACGCGTAGTCCTTCGCCACCACGTTGCGCTTGAGCTTCAGGGACGGCGTGAGGTGGCCCGACTCCTCCGTGAACTGGGAGGGCAGAATGCGGAACTTCCGCACCGATTCCGCCTTCGACACCGCGGCGTTGCCGTCGTCGATCGCCGACTGGATGGCGGCCAGCAGGTCCGCGTCCTCACGCAGCGACGCCGCGGTGCACGCCGCCGGTTTGCCGTGCTCGGCAGCCCAGCGGCCCAGGAACTCCTCGTCGACGGTCACCAGCGCGCCCACGAACGGCCGTCCGTCGCCGACCACCATGCACTCCGCGACCAGCGCGTGCGCGCGGATACGGTCCTCGATCACGGCCGGCGCGACGTTCTTGCCGCCCGCCGTGACGATGATCTCCTTCTTGCGGCCGGTGATCCGGAGGTAGCCGTCCTCGTCGAGGGTGCCGATGTCACCGGTGTGGAACCAGCCGTCGGCCAGCGCCTCGGCGGTCGCGCCGGGGTTGTTCCAGTACTCCTTGAACAGGTGCTCGCCGTGCAGCAGCACCTCCCCGTCGTCCGCGATCCTGACGACCGATCCGGGCAGCGGCTGGCCGACGGTGCCGATCTTCTGGCGGTCCCAGGGGTTGAACGCGGTCGCGGCACAGGACTCGGTCAGGCCGTAGCCCTCCAGGACCGTGAAGCCGATGCCGCGGAAGAAGTGCCCCAGGCGTTCGCCCAGCGGGGCGCCGCCGGAGATGGCGAACTCGCCCTTGCCGCCCAGCACCGCGCGCAGCTTGCTGTAGACGAGCTTGTCGAAGGTCCTGTGCTTGATCTTCAGACCCAGCGACGGGCCCGACGGGGTGTCCAGCGCCTTGCTGTACGCGATCGCGGTGTCCGCGGCCTTGTCGAAGATCTTGCCCTTGCCGTCCGCCTGCGCCTTGGCGCGGGCCGAGTTGTAGACCTTCTCGAAGACGCGCGGGACGCCGAGGATCAGGGTCGGCCGGAAGGACGCCAGCTCGTCGGTGAGGTTCTTGATGTCGGGCACCAGGCCCAGCTTGATCGGCGCCATCATCGGCGCGACCTGCACGAGCCGTCCGAAGACGTGCGCGAGCGGCAGGAACAGCAGGACGCTGCACTCACCGCTGCGGAAGAGAGGGCGCAGGCGCTCCACGATGTTCCCGCACTCGGCGAAGAAGCTGCGGTGCGTGAGCACACAGCCCTTGGGCCGGCCGGTCGTGCCCGACGTGTAGACGATGGTCGCCGGGTCGTCCGCCTTGGCCTGCGAACTGCGCTCCTCGACCGTCTCGTCGGAGACGTCCTGGCCCAGGCGCCCCAGCTCCTCCAGGGCACCGGCCTCGATCTGCCAGACGTGCTTGAGGGCGGGCAGGCTGTCGCGCACCGACTCGACGGCGGCCGTGTGGTTGTCGAGCTCGACGACGCAGGCGGTGGCCCCCGAGTCGCTGAGGATCCACTGGACCTGCTCGGCCGAGCTGGTCTCGTACACCGGCACGGTGACCGCGCCCGCGCACCAGATCGCGAAGTCGAGGAGGGTCCACTCGTACCGCGTGCGGGACATCAGGCCGACCCGGTCGCCGGGCTGGACGCCGGAGGCGATGAGCCCCTTGGCGGCCGCGTGCACCTCGGCGAGGAAGGCGGTGGCCGTCACGTCCTGCCAGGCACCGCCGACCTTGCGGGCGATCACGGCGGCGTCCGGATGCTGCGAGGCGTTTCTCCGGACGATGTCGGTGAGATTGCCGTCCGCAGGGACCTCGTACAAAGCCGGAAGGCTGAACTCGCGCAAGACTGCTGCTCCTCATAGGGCGCCGGCGCCACGACGTTGTGTGATGCGACGATGCGGTCCAAGGGTCGGGCAGGTGCTCACAGGTCCGTCCCGGGCCATGGGGCTCGGTGGTTGAAATCCTGAGCACGACTGGACTGCCCGGACGTTACCCGCCGGTATGGCTTCTTCGACAGGGGGTCCCGGCGAGATGTTCGCTGCGTCACACAGATTGGTTGTGTCCTTCGCGCACAGTAGTCCACCCACTAACTGACTGGCCAGTAACCCCTTGCCAGGCCGCCACTGTTCACGTATGCCGCACACCCTTACGCTTGATCGCCATGGCACCCACACCAGCCGGTAACCGGAGGACGCGCGTTCATGTGGTCAGTGACGTGCACGGCAACGCCCGTGACCTGGCCCGTGCCGGCGAGGGCGCCGACGCCCTGATCTGCCTGGGCGACCTCGTCCTCTTCCTGGACTACGCCGACCACTCGCGCGGGATCTTCCCGGACCTCTTCGGCGTCGAGAACGCCGACCGCATCGTCGAACTGCGCACCGCCCGCCGCTTCGAGGAGGCCCGCGAGCTCGGGACCCGGCTGTGGGCGGGGATCGGCGAGAGCCGCGCGGAGGTCATCGAGCGGGCCGTACGCAAGCAGTACGCCGAGATGTTCGCGGCGTTCCCGACGCCGACGTACGCGACCTACGGCAATGTCGACATGCCGACCTTGTGGTCGGAGTACGCCGGACCCGGCACCACCGTGCTCGACGGGGAGCGCGTCGAGATCGGCGGGTGGGTCTTCGGCTTCGTCGGCGGAGGACTGCGGACTCCCATGCGCACCCCCTACGAGATCAGCGACGAGGAGTACGCGGCGAAGATCGAGGCGGTGGGCGAGGTGGACGTGCTGTGCACCCACATCCCGCCCGAGGTGCCCGAGCTGGTCTACGACACGGTCGCGCGCCGCTTCGAACGGGGCAGCCGGGCGCTGCTCGACGCGATCCGCCGCACCCGGCCCCGGTACGCGCTCTTCGGTCACATCCACCAGCCGATGGTGCGACGGATGCGGATCGGCGCGACCGAGTGCGTCAACGTGGGGCACTTCGCGGGGTCCGGCAAGCCCTGGGCCCTCGAATGGTGAATGACCGCAGATGGGGGTGAAGTCGGCCGGTCGACCGCGCGGTAGCCTTCACGCTGCACACACGTGCGCAGGCTTGCGCACGGTGGACTTGCCTACCGGCCCGCATCTGGAGGAGCCACAGCGATGGCGGAACACACCAGCTCGAGCATCACGATCGAGGCGGCACCGGCCGATGTCATGGGGGTGATCGCGGACTTCGCCCGCTACCCGGACTGGACCGGAGAGGTGAAGGAGGCGGAGGTCCTGGCGACGGACGCCCAGGGTCGCGCCGAACAGGTCCGCCTGGTCATGGACGCCGGAGCGATCAAGGACGACCAGGTCCTCGGCTACACCTGGACCGGCGACCACGAGGTCTCCTGGACCCTGGTGAAGTCCCAGATGCTGCGCTCGCTCGACGGCACCTACCTCCTGAAGCCGGCGAGTGCCGGGGCGACGGAGGTGACGTACCGGCTCACCGTCGACGTCAAGATCCCGATGCTCGGCATGATCAAGCGCAAGGCGGAGAAGGTCATCATCGACCGGGCGCTGGCAGGACTGAAGAAGAGGGTGGAGTCGGGGGCGAAGTAGCCGTCCCCGTTGGGGCGGCACGCGGAGGTACCGTTCACCCCCATGCGCACCATCCTGATCACGGGCCCCGGCGGCAGCGGTCGTACGACGATCGCCGCCGCCACCGCTCTCGCCGCCGCCGGCGAGGGCACCCGCACCCTCCTGCTCAGTGCCGACCGCACCGACACCCTCGGCGCGATACTCGACACCCCGACGGGCCCCGCTCCGGTGCAGGCCGCCGCGAACCTCACCGCGTGGCGGCCCGACGCGACCTCGGGCTTCCGTGACGACCTGGCCGCCTTCCAGGACCGCGCGTCCTCCGTGCTCGACCTCCTCGGCGCCTCCCGCCTGGACCCCGAGGAGGTCACCCCCCTCCCCGGCGCCGAAGAACTCACCCTGCTGCGCGCACTGCGGGACGCGGCCCTCGCCGAGGCGCACGACCTGCTCGTGGTCGACCTGCCGCCCACCCCGCAGGCCCTGGCCCTGCTCGCCCTCCCCGAGGAACTGCGTCGCTACCTGCGCCGCCTGCTCCCGTCCGAGCGGCAGGCGGCCCGCGCCCTGCGCCCCCTCCTCGGCCGACTGGCCGGCGTGCCCATGCCCGCGGAGTGGCTGTACGAGACCGCCGCCCGCTGGGACGTCGAACTGGCCGCCGTCGAGGCGGTCGTCGCCGACCGGAACACCGTCGTACGGCTGGTCGCCGAGCCCTCCCCGGCCGGCGCCGACGCCATCCGCTCCGCCGGCCTCGGCCTCGCCCTGCGTGGGCTGCGCCCCGACCTGCTGGTGGCGAACCGTGTACTGCCGGAGGCGGCGGGAGACAGCTGGCTGGCCGGACCCGTCGCCCAGCAGCGCAAGATCCTGGCGGAATGGCAGGAGTCGTACGACCTCCGGGCGGTGGCCCATCTCGGCCGTGACCCGCGCGGCGCCGACGACCTGGCCGAGCTCGTCGTCCCCCACGTCAAGGCGGAGCCCTCCACTGTCGAGTGGCCCGTCACCGACCACCTGGCCGAGGACGGCGTCCTCGTCTGGCACCTCCCGATGCCCGGCGCGACACGAGACGACCTGGACCTGATCCGCCGCGGCGACGAACTCGTCGTCAGCGCGGGGCGGTTCCGCCGGATCGTCCCGCTGCCGTCGGCCCTGCGCCGCTGCACCGTGGGCGGCGCCGCCCTGCGGGAGGGCGAGCTGCGGATCCGGTTCGCGCCCGACCCGGACCTGTGGCCCGGGACACGGTGAACCGCATACGGCCGTTCGGGTAACGTCGTAGAGACGAACCGTAGTCAGGAGTCCGTCATGAGCGAAGAGCTCCCCCCGTCCGACTCCGCCGAGCGCGAGGCCGTCGACGAGGTGCGGGCCGGCGACGCCGACGCGTGGGCGACGGCGTGCGCCGAGGACCTCGCGTCCGAGAAAGCCCGTCGGCGTGCCGAACACGGCCCGCCCGCGGGCTCGGCCGCCGAGGAGCTGCGCAAGCTCGTCGACACCGTCGCGGAAAAGCTGTCCGGCCTCCAGTCCCCCCTGTTCGGCGCGGTCGCGGGACCCGCCGCGCAACAAGTGGTCAAGCAGGTCGTGCAGCAGGCCAAGGCGGCCGTCGAACCCGTCATCGAACGCAACCCGGACGTCTTCGACCACCTGGCCGCCGCGGGCAACGAACTGCTCGCCGCCTACCGCTCGGCCGTCCAGGCACAGGAACAGCGCTGGACGGCCGGTCATCCCGACCCGCGTGACCTGCACGAACGCCGAGGCGACGACGGCGAGGAGCCCGGCCCCGGGGAACGCATCGACTTGGACTGACGGCCCCCTCGGGTACGGTTGGCCGTAGCGGGGCTCGACCGAAACTGAGGGATTCATGGGACTCACCATCGGCGTCGATATCGGCGGCACGAAGATCGCGGCCGGCGTGGTCGATGAGGAAGGCAACATCCTCTCGACCTTCAAGGTGCCGACCCCGGGAACGTCCGAAGGCATCGTGGACGCCATCGCCTCCGCGGTGGAGGGCGCGCGCGCCGGCCACGAGATCGTCGGCGTGGGCATCGGTGCCGCCGGATACGTCGACCGTCAGCGCTCCACGGTCTACTTCGCGCCGAACATCGACTGGCGCCAGGAGCCGCTGAAGGAGAAGGTCGAGGCGCGCGTCCACCTGCCGGTCGTCGTGGAGAACGACGCCAACGCGGCCGCGTGGGGCGAGTACAAGTTCGGCGGCGGCAAGGGCCACCGCAACGTCATCTGCATCACCCTCGGCACCGGCCTCGGCGGCGGCATCATCATCGGCAACAAGCTGCGCCGCGGGCACTTCGGCGTGGCCGCCGAGTTCGGCCACATCCGCATGGTGCCGGACGGCCTGCTGTGCGGCTGCGGCTCGCAGGGCTGCTGGGAGCAGTACGCGTCGGGCCGCGCACTCGTCCGGTACGCCAAGCAGCGCGCCAACGCGACCCCCGAGAACGCGGACATCCTGCTCGGCCTCGGCGACGGCACCCCCGACGGCATCGAGGGCAAGCACATCTCCATGGCCGCCCGGCAGGGCGACCCGGTCGCCGTCGACTCCTACCGCGAGCTCGCCCGCTGGGCCGGCGCCGGCCTCGCCGACCTGGCCTCCCTCTTCGACCCCTCCGCCTTCATCGTCGGCGGCGGCCTCTCGGACGAGGGCGAGCTGGTCCTCGACCCGATCCGCAAGTCGTACAAGCGCTGGCTGGTCGGCGGCAACTGGCGTCCGGTGGCGGATGTCATCGCCGCCCGGCTGGGCAACAAGGCCGGCCTGGTGGGCGCGGCGGACCTGGCCCGCGAGCCCGACCCGATCATGTAGCGGTCACTTCTCGAGGTACGTGGGTTCCTCGCGCCCTGAGGGGCGCGGGGAACCGCACGAGCACGACGGATGCGCAGCCGAAGGCCCTCTGCGAGGCATGCTCACCACGTATCGTGACGGCATGGTGACGCCCCCACTGCTCCCCGACTCCCGCACCGAGTCCGACGGTTCCGCCGTCGTCCGCGTCCTCAGCTACAACATCCGCTCGATGCGCGACGACCCGGCCGCCCTCGCCCGCGTGATCACGGCCTGCGCCCCCGACCTGGTCCTCCTCCAGGAAGCCCCTCGCTTCTTCCGCTGGCGCAAGAAACTGGCACGACTGGCCGCGGCGTCCGGGCAGGTCGTCCTCTCCGGAGGCGGCACGGCCGCGGGCCCGGCGATCCTCTGCTCACTCCGGGCGACCGTCGAGCGCACGGAGGACGTCCTGCTCCCGCTCACCCCGGGCCGGCACCGGCGCGGCTTCGCGACCGCGGTCGTACGGTTCGGGGGCGTCCGTGTCGGCGTCCTGAGTTGCCACCTCTCGCTTCACCAGGACGAGCGGTACGAGCAGGCCGGCATGCTCCTCGACCGGCTGGCCGGAATGGGCGTGGAGCACGCCGTCGCGGGCGGCGATGTGAACGAGCGCCCCGGCGGGCGCGCCTTCGCCCGGCTCAGCGAGGGCCTCCAGGACTGCTGGGCCACCGCCCCCTGGGGCAGCGAACACACCTGGATCCGCGACGAACCACACCGCCGTATCGACGCGATCCTGGCCACCAAGGGCATCGAGGTCCTCGGCTGCGGGGTACCGCTGGGTCTGCCCGGCGTGACCGAGGCCGATCTCCGGACGGCGACGGACCACCTGCCCGTACTGGCCGCACTTCGCGTGCCCGCGGCCTGAACCACCTCCGCCGGACGGAGTCCGGCGCAGTCACTCGACGCCTGCCCCGAGGGCGGCCACGGACCACCGTCCGGCGCCGGGCCGCCTCCCGATTCTGCAAGCTAGTGCCCCAACAGACAACGTTCGCCCCGTCGCGACGCCCGGCACGCACTCTCGCCGCACCGGCCGAAAGCCCAAGTACGTCCGGTCCATCGACGGGGCCTTCCGGCCGGCACTCCCCCAGAGGGGGGACCCCCAGAGCACGCACCGGACGCCGCTCCTTGGCGGGCAAACGTTGCCTGCCGGGGCACTAGACGACGGCTCCCCGGCCAGGGTCGTCGTTGTCCTCGTCGTCCGGCTGCATGCGCATCACCAGGGTGGCGAAGCCGCCCAGGAAGCCGCCGATGGCGAGCGTGGCGAGCCACCAGGTCATGTCCCAGCCGAGCAGCACGGCCAGCAGGAGCAGGACCGGCCCGCCGAGCACCCCCAGCCAGGCGAACTTCGCGGTGGCGTCGGCGGCGGGCAGCGGCGGCGGCTCCGGCGGTACGAAGTGGCCCTCGTCGTCCTCGCCGGCGTCCTCTTCCTCGGAGGCCGGCTCCGGCATGCTGTAGTCCCGGGGGCCGGCACCGGGGCCGACACCCGGGGCGAAGGCGACGGAGCCGCCCAGCGGCTTCGCGGGCTTGTCCTCCCCGGGCTGCTTGGTCTCCGTGGCCTCCTTGGTGTCCGTGGTCCCTCTGGCCTCTTTGGCCTCTGCGGGGCCGCCGCCGTCGTCGGTCTCGTTCGTCTCGGACTCGAGCAGCGCCAGGTCCTCGACCGATTTGAAGGGCTTGGAGCCCGGCGGGTCCGTCGGCTCGTCGCCGTACCCGGCGACGATGGCCGCCCAGGCGGCCTCCTCGTCGAACGGGACGTGCTGCTCTTCCGGCTCGCGGTCCTCGCGCTCCTCACGGTCCTCGCGATCGGAGTCGTGCTCAGCCACGTGCGGCCGTCCCTTCCTTGCCGATGCTGGATGCCAGGCGGCCGATGAACGCGTAGCTCTCTTCGAAGATCCGGTCCGCCTCGTGGTCCAACGTCGCGACGTGGTAGCTCTGTTCCAGCACGATCTCAGTTACGTCCGTGGACGAGATCCGGCTCAGGACGCGCGCGGAGTCAGCGGCCGGCACCACATGGTCCTGGGCGCTGCGCAGGAGCAACAGCGGCTGGGTGACCTGCGGCAGCTCGCCGTCGACCAGCCGGAAGAAGGTCCGCAGGGAGTGCGCGGCGCGCAGCGGAACCCGGTGGTACCCGAGCTCGACGCTGTTCTCCTTGGCGATGTCGCTGGCGATCCCCTTGGACGTGGGAACGAAGTGGCGGATCACCGGAAGGGCGTGCGCGGCCAGGCCGTGCACCTTGTTGGCAGGGTTGACGGCCACCACACCGCTGACCGCGTCCCCGTGCTTCGCCGCCAGGCGCAGCGCGAGCGCGGCGCCCATGGAGAGGCCGCCGACGAAGACCTGCCCGCACCGCTCACGCAGGGCGCGCAGCTCCCGGTCCACCTCGGCGTACCAGTCCTGCCAGCCGGTGAGCTGCATGTCCTCCCAGCGTGTGCCGTGGCCGGGCAGCAGCGGCAGGGAGACGGTCAGACCGCGCTCGGCGAGATACTCGGCCCAGGGGCGCAGCGACTGGGGCGAACCGGTGAAGCCGTGACAGAGGAGGACCCCCGTTTCTCCGCCCTCGTGGCGGAACGGCTCGGCTCCAGGGAGGACCGGCACCTTCGGTCTCCTGTTCATGAGAAGGGCGTGAACGAGTCCAGGTGAGGTTCACCGTACGCGACCGCACTGACACCGACCAGGGCCGTCGGGCTCATTGACAGTGCTCCGGGTTAAGGTCTGACCGACGGACTCAGGAGGCACTCGGTTGTTGTACGGCACGATGAAGGTCGCCATCGGCGGGCCGCTGAAGGTCGCCTTCAGGCCCTGGGTGGACGGCCTCGAGAACATTCCGGCCGAGGGTCCCGCCATCCTGGCGAGCAACCACCTGTCCTTCTCCGACTCGTTCTTCCTGCCCGCGGTCCTCGACCGCAAGGTCACCTTCATCGCGAAGGCCGAGTACTTCACCACGCCCGGTGTGAAGGGCCGGCTGACGGCCGCCTTCTTCAAGGGCGTCGGCCAGCTCCCCGTGGACCGCTCCGGCGGACGCGGCGCCGGCGAGGCCGCCGTCAAGAGCGGCATCGACGTCCTGGAGCGCGGTGAGCTGTTCGGGATCTACCCCGAGGGCACCCGGTCGCCCGACGGCCGCCTCTACCGGGGCAAGCCCGGCGGCCTCGCGCGCGTGGCGCTCGCCACCGGCGCGCCCGTCATCCCCGTCGCCATGATCGACACCGAGAAGATCCAGCCGCCCGGCAAGGTCGTGCCGAAGCTGATGCGGCCGGGCATCCGCATCGGCAAGCCGCTCGACTTCAGCCGCTACCAGGGCATGGAGCACGACCGTTTCGTGCTCCGCGCGCTGACCGACGAGGTCATGTACGAGATCATGAGGCTCTCCGGCCAGGAGTACGTCGACATGTACGCGACCGCTGCCAAGCGGCAGATCGCGGACGCCGCGAAGGCCCAGAAGGAAGCGGAGAAGGCGGCCAGGGCCGCACTCGCGCAGGCGGTGAAGGAACAGGCCGAGAGGGACAAGGCCGCGCAGGACGACACGGACCAGGAGAAGCCCGAGTCCTAGACGGCGGTCTGGGGGATCGGACGGGGGGTGGGGGAATGGCCAGGCGCGAGAGAGTCATGCGGATGTCGGTCGAGCAGCCGCTGTGGCGTGCGCTCGCCGGCTATCGGGTGCTCACCATGCTGTACGCGGTCGGGTTCTTCGCCACCGCCTACGACGGGTTCGACCGCCCCTGGGTCGCCGTCGCCTACTACTGCGTCCTGTTCGTCTGGACGGTGGCCACCCTGCCCAAGGTCGCGAACGCGGCCAGCTGCACCAAGCGCTTCCTCGCCGCCGACCTGACCATCGCGCTCACCGGCATCCTGCTCACGCCCTTCGCCGACGCCCATGAACGCATCCAGTCGGGCGGTCCGACGCTGCCGTCGATATGGACCGCGGGTTCCGTGCTGGCCTTCGCCATCAAGGGCGGCTGGCGCTGGGCGGCCGCCGCCTCCACCGCGGTCGCCGTCGCCAACCTGATCGAGCGCGGCAGCCCGGCCCGCGATACCGTCCACAACGTGGTCCTGGTCTGGGTCGCCTCCATCGCCATCGGCTACGTCGTCGAGGTCGCCCGCGCCTCCGAGCGCACCCTCGCCCGGGCCCTGGAGATCGAGGCGGCGACGAGGGAACGGGAGCGGCTCGCCCGGGACATCCACGACAGCGTGCTCCAGGTGCTGGCGATGGTGCAGCGGCGCGGCGCCGTCCTCGGCGGCGAGGCGGCCGCGCTGGGCCGGATGGCGGGCGAGCAGGAGGTCGCGCTGCGCACGCTGGTCTCCGGCGGGCTGGTGCCCGTCTCCCGCGTGTCGGAGGACGCGGCCGAGGGGGCGGTCGTACGGGCCGTCGAGGAGCCGGACGACTCCACCGGCCCCGTCGACCTGCGCGCGCTGCTCGCCCCGTTCGCCTCCGCGAGGGTTAACCTCGCCGATCCCGGCGCCGCCGTGCCACTGCCTCCCGCCGCGGCGCGGGAGCTGGCGGCGGCCGTCGGCGCCGCCCTGGACAACGTCCGTGAGCACGTGGGCGAGGACGCGCGCGCGTGGATCCTCGTCGAGGACGAGCCGGACGAGGTCATCGTGACCGTACGGGACGACGGCCCCGGCATCCCCGAAGGCCGGCTGGCGCAGGCCGAGGGGGAGGGGCGGCTCGGTGTGGCCCTGTCGATCCGGGGCCGGCTGCGCGACCTCGGCGGCAGCGCCGAACTGATCTCGGTGCCCGGCCAGGGCACGGAGGTCGAACTGAAGGTACCGAAGGAGAGCAAGTCCTCACGGGGGAAGGCGGACAGACGATGACGGACACCAGCGAGGTGCGGCAGGACCCGATCAGGGTCATGGTGGTCGACGACCATCCGATGTGGCGCGACGCGGTCGCCCGCGACCTGGGCGAGTCGGGCTTCGACGTGGTCGCCACCGCGGGCGACGGCGAACAGGCCGTGCGCCGCGCCAAGGCCGCCGCGCCCGACGTCCTGGTGCTGGACCTGAACCTGCCCGCCAAACCCGGTGTCCAGGTCTGCAAGGAACTCGTGGGCGCCAACCCGGCGTTGCGGGTCCTGGTGCTGTCCGCGAGCGGTGAGCACGCCGACGTCCTGGAGGCGGTGAAGTCCGGCGCCACCGGCTATCTGCTGAAGTCGGCCTCGACGGAGGAACTGCTGGACGCGGTCCGCCGTACGGCCGTCGGCGACCCGGTGTTCACCCCCGGCCTGGCCGGGCTGGTGCTCGGCGAGTACCGGCGCCTGGCCGCCGAACCCGAGCCCGCCCCGGACACCGGCCGGCCGGGGGCACCGCAGCTCACCGACCGCGAGACCGAGGTGCTGCGCCTCGTCGCCAAGGGTCTGAGCTACAAGCAGATCGCCGAACGCCTCGTCATCTCGCACCGCACGGTCCAGAACCACGTCCAGAACACCCTCGGCAAGCTCCAACTGCACAACAGGGTCGAACTGGTGAGGTACGCGATAGAACGCGGACTCGACGACGAGTAGATCAAGCGGCCCGACCGGATCAGTGGTCCCTCAACTCCTGCGCGTCTCGACGGAATTGTCGTTCCCGCCCATCCCCGTGTGACCTGGATCACTACTAGCGTGATCCCCTCAGGCAACCGCGGCGAAGGGAACACTTCCATGCGCGTCGGAGTACTGACCGGAGGCGGCGACTGCCCCGGGCTCAACGCCGTCATCCGGGGCATCGTCCGCAAGGGCGTGCAGGAGTACGGCTACGACTTCGTCGGCTTCCGGGACGGCTGGCGAGGACCCCTCGAGAACCGCACCGTGCGGCTGGACATCCCCGCGGTGCGCGGCATCCTGCCCCGCGGCGGCACCATCCTCGGCTCCTCACGCACCAACCCCCTGAAGCAGGAGGACGGCATCCGCCGCATCAAGGAGAACCTCGCCGAGCAGGAGGTCGGGGCGCTCGTCGTGATCGGCGGCGAGGACACCCTCGGAGTCGCCGCCCGGCTGTCCGACGAGTACGGCGTGCCGTGCGTGGGCGTGCCGAAGACGATCGACAACGACCTGTCCGCCACCGACTACACCTTCGGATTCGACACCGCGGTCGGCATCGCCACGGAGGCGATCGACCGGCTGCACACCACCGCCGAGTCTCACATGCGCGTGCTGGTCTGCGAGGTGATGGGCCGGCACGCGGGCTGGATCGCCCTCCACTCGGGCCTGGCCGGCGGGGCGAACGTCATCCTCATCCCCGAGCAGCGCTTCGACGTCGATCAGGTGTGCGCCTGGGTGACCTCCCGCTTCAAGGCGTCGTACGCCCCGATCGTGGTCGTCGCCGAGGGCGCGATGCCCAAGGACGGCGACATGGTCCTCAAGGACGGATCGCTGGACTCCTTCGGGCATGTGAGGCTGTCCGGCGTCGGCGAGTGGCTGGCGAAGGAGATCGAGCGGCGCACCGGCAAGGAGGCCCGCACCACGGTCCTCGGGCATGTCCAGCGCGGTGGCACGCCCAGCGCCTTCGACCGCTGGCTCGCCACCCGCTTCGGTCTGCACGCCATCGAGGCCGTCCGTGACGGCGACTTCGGCACGATGGTCGCCCTGCGCGGCACCGACATCGTGCGCGTCCCGATCGCGGAGGCGACGGCCCGGCTGAAGACGGTGGACCCCAAGCTGTACGAGGAGGTCGGGGTGTTCTTCGGCTGAGCCCGTCCGGCACCGCAGGCCTGTGGACCGTATATTCGGCCCACAGGCCTTCAGGACGGGAGAAGTCGGACGTGGAGATTCTCGCCTTCGGCGTTCAAGCAGACGAAAGGCCCCTGATCGAGGAAGCCTTCGCGGACCACCACGAGGTCCGCTGCCTGGACGTCTTCGTCAACGAGGACACCGCCCCCATCGCGGCCGGCTACGAGGTGATCTCCACCAGCGTCAACGCCGACCTCGGCCCGCGCGTCCTGGAAGCCCTCGCGGCCGGCGGCACACGGATGATCGCCCAGCGTTCCACCGGCTTCAACAACATCGACCTCAAGGTCGCCGAACGGCTCGGCATGACGGTCGCCCGGGTCTCGTCCTACTCGCCGTACTCGGTCGCCGAGTTCGCCTGGACCCTCGCCATGGCCGTCAACCGCCGTGTCGTCCGCGCCTCCACCCGCACCCGCGACTTCGACTTCCGCCTCGACGGCCTGATGGGCCGCGACATGCACGGCCGCACCGCGGGCGTCCTCGGCACCGGCAGGATCGGCGAGGCGTTCGCCCGGATCGCCCACGGTTTCGGCATGCGGCTGCTGGGGTGGGACATCGCCGAGAACCCCGCCTGCAGGCAACTCGGGATGACCTACGTCTCCAAGGAACGCCTTCTCGCCGAGTCCGACCTGGTCAGCCTGCACGTCCCGCTGACGCCGAAGACCCTCCGTCTCATCGACGGGACCGCCCTGAAGTCGATGAAGGACGACGCGGTCCTGGTGAACTCCAGCCGCGGCGGCCTGGTCGACACCGCTGCCCTCGTCACCGAACTGCGCGCGGGCCGGTTCGCGGGCGTCGGCCTCGACGTCTACGAGGCCGAGGCGGGCCTGTTCTTCCTCGACAAGTCCCTGCACGCCGTCGAGGACGACACCCTGGCCCGCCTCGTCACCTTCCCGAACGTCCTGGTCACGTCCCACCAGGCGTACTACACCGAGGAGGCCGTCGGCCAGATCGTCGACGCCACGGTGCGAAACGTCCTCGACTACCGGGCCGGCCGCCGCTCCGAGAACGTGCTCGTGCCGCGAAGCTGACCCACCAGCTCCCGGACGACCGCCGCCCCGTTCAGCGTGAGCACCGACTCCGGGTGGAACTGCACGCCGGCGAACCCCGGCCCGCGCAGCGCGTGCACCTCGCCGGTGTCGCTTCGGCTCACCTCCACGTCGTGCGCGGACAGTTCGGCGGCGGCCTCGTCGTCGCAGCGCGCCACGAAGCTGTTGTAGAAGCCGACGGTCTCGCGCCGCCCGAACAGGTCGATCTCCGTCTGCGCCCCCTGGTACGGCACTTCCTTGCGGACGATCCCCAGCCCCAGCTCGGCCGCGATCAGCTCGTGCCCGAGGCAGACGCCGAGCACGCCGTGCCGGTTCTCCCGGATCACCTCGGCGGTCAGCGCGCGCAGGAACCGCATCTTGGGGTCGGCGGTGTCGGAGGGGTCGCCCGGGCCGGGGCCCAGGATGACCGGCCCCTCGTGCGCGCGGACCGCCTCCGAAAGGCCGGGCTCGTCATAGCGCCGGACGGTGATCGTCAGACCCGACGAGCGCAGCACATGCGCGAGCATCGCCGTGAAGGTGTCCTCCCCGTCGACGACCAGGGCGTGCCCGGCCAGGTCCTCCGCCCGCTCCTGCATCCGCAGCCAGAACGGCGCCAGCGAGGCCCGGCGCCCGTCCAGCGCGGCCCGCACACGGGGGTCGTCGGCCAGCCGGGGGCGCGTGTTCTCCGCCCGCGGCCTTCCCGGCCGTACGCCGAGCGCCGTCAGCACCCCAGCCGCCTTCGCGTGCGTCTCCGCGACCTCGCCCGCGGGGTCCGAGCCACGCACCAGCGTGGCACCGACCGGCACCCGCAGCCGCCCGGCCGCGTCGATGTCGGCGGTGCGGATGAGGATGGGGGAGTCGAGCGTCTGGGCGCCACCGGAGTCCCGCCCGATCAGCGCCAGCGCGCCCGCGTAGTAGCCCCGCCCGCCGACCTCGTGCCGCTCGATGACCCGGCAGGCGTTCTGCACCGGCGAGCCGGTGACGGTCGCCGCGAACATGGTCTCCTTCAGCACCTCCCGCACGTCCAGCGAGGACTTGCCGCGCAACTCGTACTCGGTGTGCGCGAGGTGCGCCATCTCCTTCAGCCGGGGCCCGATCACCACCCCGCCCATGTCGCCGACCGTGCACATCATCTTGAGTTCCTCGTCGACGACCATCGACAGCTCCTCGATCTCCTTGCCGTCGGCGAGGAAGCCGAGCAGGTGCTCGGGAGTGGGGCCTTCGGCCGGATAGCGGTACGTTCCGCTGATCGGGTTCATGACGACGGTCCCGCCGGACATCCGCACGTGCACCTCGGGACTGGCGCCGACGAGTGTGCGTTCGCCGGTGTGCACGAGGAACGTCCAGTACGCGCCCCGCTCACCCACCAGCAGCCGCCGGAACAGTGCCAGCGCGTCGGCCCTCGTGAACCCAGGGATCGAGCCCTCGTACGTCCGCCGGATCACGAAATTCGCGCCCTCACCGGCGCCGATCTCCTCGCGCAGCACCCGCCCGACGATCTCCGCGTACTCCTCGTCGGCCACGTCGAAGCCGCCGTCCTCGACCCGCACCTCGTGGGTGGGGAGCTGCGCGAGGGCGTCGGCGAGCGGGATCGCGTACGTCTTTTCGGGTGTCAGCACAGACAGGGGCGTCCCGTCGTCGCGGACGTCGAAGCCGCGCTCGCGGATCTGCCGGAAGGGGACGAGCGCCAGGCCCTCTTCGGGGAGGTCGGCGAGACGGTCGTGCGTGGTGACCGGGCCGAGCAGGACCTCGACCGTGTCGTGGTTGTGGCCCGGCGTGCGGCGGCGCAGCAGGGCGAAGGGACGGGGATCGTCCAGGAGGTCAGGCAGGTTCACCGGTCGTGTTCCTTCTCGGAAGGAGAGACGACCTCAGCGCCGGAAAACACCGAAGGCCGCCTCTCGGGCGGCCTTCGCGAAGTCTTGCGTACGCGCAGTCAGTGGGCCGCCGGATGAGCGGTCCACCACCAGGTCTGGGTCGAATGCGCGAACATGCGACGCACCCTACCCCACGCGCACCTGAGCGGGAGCGTGTCTCACCTGTCGAGCCGCACGAAAATCAGTCGACACGACCCCGTAATGTTGAGGGCGTGACCGTGAACGCTAAGACCAGCGCCAGCGCTGGCAACACCTGGCGAGACCTGCCCGCGGCGCAGCAGCCCGAGTACCCCGACACCGAGGCTCTGCGCGCAGTGATCGCGGACCTCGAGTCGTATCCGCCGCTCGTCTTCGCGGGCGAGTGTGACCAGCTGCGCGCCCGGTTGGCGGCCGTCGCCAAGGGAGAGGCGTTCCTCCTCCAGGGCGGCGACTGCGCCGAGGCCTTCGACGCGGTGTCCGCCGACCACATCCGCAACAAGCTCAAGACCCTGCTCCAGATGGGCGCCGTGCTGACGTACGCCGCCTCGGTGCCCGTGGTGAAGGTCGGCCGGATCGCCGGCCAGTACTCCAAGCCGCGCTCCAAGGGCACCGAGACCCGCGACGGCGTGACCCTGCCGACGTACCGCGGCGATTCGGTCAACGGCTTCGACTTCAACGAGGCCGCCCGCATCCCGGACCCCGAGCGCCTGAAGCGGATGTACAACGCCTCCGCCTCGACGCTCAACCTGGTGCGCGCCTTCACCACCGGCGGCTACGCCGACCTGCGCCAGGTGCACGCCTGGAACCAGGACTTCGTGAAGTCGTCCCCGTCCGGTCAGCGCTACGAGCAGCTGGCCCGCGAGATCGACCAGGCGCTGAACTTCATGCACGCCTGCGGGGCCGACCCGGAGGAGTTCAAGACCGTCGAGTTCTACTCCTCGCACGAGGCGCTGCTGCTCGACTACGAGTCGGCGCTCACCCGCGTCGACTCGCGCACCGGACAGCTGTACGACGTCTCGGCGCACATGGTGTGGGTCGGTGAGCGCACCCGGCAGCTGGACCACGCGCACATCGAGTTCGCCTCGCGGATCCGCAACCCGATCGGCATCAAGCTCGGCCCGACGACCACGGCCGAGGAGGCGCTGCAGTACATCGAGCGCCTGGACCCGGACCGCGAGCCGGGCCGGCTGACCTTCATCGTCCGCATGGGCGCCGACAAGGTCCGCGACAAGCTGCCCGAGCTGGTCGAGAAGGTCACCGCCTCCGGCGCGACGGTGGCCTGGATCACCGACCCGATGCACGGCAACACCTACGAGGCGGCCTCCGGCCACAAGACCCGCCGCTTCGACGACGTGCTCGACGAGGTCAAGGGCTTCTTCGAGGTCCACAAGGGCCTGGGCACCCACCCGGGCGGCATCCACGTGGAGCTCACCGGTGACGACGTCACCGAGTGCGTGGGCGGCGGCGACGAGATCTTCGTCGACGACCTGCACCAGCGCTACGAGACGGCCTGCGACCCGCGTCTGAACCGCAGCCAGTCGCTCGACCTGGCGTTCCTCGTCGCGGAGATGTACCGGGACCAGTAGCAGATCATCAGCTGACGCGCCTGTTACAGGTGCACGGAGTGGGGCGTGGATCACATACGATCCGCGCCCCACTCCACTTTTGCGGTCCCCGAGTGACGGGTAAGGTTAGGTTAGCCTTATTGATCTCGGCGGGAGGTGAACCGCGTGTTCGTGTGCAACTGCTTCGGAGTGACCGAAGCGCAGGTCCAGCAGCACGCGGACAACGGCGCCTGCACACCGCGCCAGATAGCATCCGCCTGCAAGGCCGGCACGGACTGCGGATCCTGCGTCCGTCGGATCCAGGCAATCCTCGGCCGCGGCGCGTACCAACGGCGTCAGCCGGCCGACCAGGGCGCGTCGACCCTGACCGGACTCGAAGAGCTCGAAGAGGCGGCCTAGCTCTCCGGCTGCTCGATCAGCTGGGCCAGGTAGAGCGCCTCGCCGAGCTTCTCCAGCAGTTCCAGCTGGGTGTCCAGGTAGTCGATGTGGTGCTCCTCGTCCTCGAGGATCGACTCGAAGATGTTCGCGGACGTGATGTCGCCCTTGTTCCGCATCACCTCGACACCGCGCCTGAGCCGGTCGATCGCCTCGACCTCGATCTGCCGGTCGGCCTCGAACATCTCCTTGACCGTCTGTCCCACGCGGACGTGGAAGAGGCGCTGGTAGTTCGGCAGTCCGTCCAGGAACAGGATCCGGTCGGTGAGCACCTCGGCGTGCTTCATCTCGTCGAACGACTCGGCCCGCGTGTACTTCGCGAGCTTGGTCCAGCCGAAGTTCTCCTGCATCTTCGCGTGCAGGAAGTACTGGTTGATCGCGGTGAGCTCGGCGGTCAGCTGCTCGTTGAGGAATTCGATGACCTCGGGGTCGCCCTGCATTGCAGAGGCTCCTTCCAACCGGGGGGAACTGGCAGGTTGCGCCGCATGATTCCACTGGTGGCGAAGATCGTCCAGTAAGTCTTCACTTAGTAAGTAAGGGCAGGCTTAGTTCGTAATGCCTGATTTGGGTAGGGGTTGGTCATGTGCACTGCCCGGGGTCTGTCAGGATGGAGTCATGGGTCAGCCGGTGGAACGCGAGTCGGGAGAAGCGGCACACTCCGAGCTTCCGCCGGGGCAGCGAATGCAACGCGGCTGGCCGGTCACGCACTACGGTCCGGTCCCCAAGTTCCGGTCCGAGCGCTGGGAGTTCCGGGTCTTCGGCGCCACCGCGGACGGCGAGAAGCACTGCTGGAACCATGAGGAGTTCACGGCCCTGCCGTACACCAGCGTCGTGGGCGATCTGCACTGCGTCACGAAGTTCAGCATGCTCGGTGCCGAGTGGGGCGGCATCCCCGCCCGGACCATCCTGGACATCGCCCCGCCCGCCCCGGCCGTCACCCATGTGATGGTGTGGGCGGAGTACGGGTTCAGCTCGAACCTGCGCCTGTCCGACTTCGCGTCCGAACACGCGATCTTCGCCACCCACAAGGACGGCGAACTGCTGACCGCGGAGCACGGCTTCCCGCTCCGTCTGGTCGTCCCCCATCTGTACGCGTGGAAGGGCCCCAAGTGGGTCCGGGGCGTGGAGTACATGACCGCCGACCGCCGCGGGTTCTGGGAGGAGCGCGGCTACCACAACGTCGGCGACCCCTGGAAGGAACAGCGCTACTCCTACCAGGAGGGACCGGGAGACGGGCCCGAGCTCTGACCCCGGGCCACGGTTTCAGCCGTCCCGCAGTTTCTTCAGGCGCTCCACGTCCGCCGCGTGCCCCTCCTTGCCGCCGGGCGTCTCGATGATCAGCGGTACGCCCTCGGTCGCCGGGTGGGTCATCAGCGCGCGGAACGGGTCCTCGCCGATGTGACCTGCCCCGATGTTCTCGTGCCGGTCCTTGTGCGCGCCAACCACGTCCTTGGAGTCGTTGGCGTGGATCAGCTTCAGCCGGCCCTCGCCGACCGTGTCCACCAGCAGGTCGAGCGTCTGGTGCATGCCGGCCGGCCCGGTCAGGTCGTGCCCGGCCGCGAAGATGTGGCAGGTGTCCAGGCACACGCCCAGTTTCGGATGGGCGTCCAGCGCCTCGAAGTACGGCCCGAAGTCCCAGGTCCGCGAGCACAGCGAGGCACCCTGCCCGGCCGTCGACTCCAGCAACAGGAACGGGTCGTCGTCGTGGGTGAGCTCGTCGAGCAGCGGCAGCAGGTACTCCCGCACCTGCTTCAGCGCCACGGACCGGTCCCGGCCGCCCGTCGCGCTGCCGGTGTGCACGACCACGCCCAGCGCCCCGATGTCCCGCCCGCGCCGCAGTGAGTGCCGCAACGACTCGACGGACCTCTCCGCGGTCGCCTCGGTGTGCGAACCGAAGTTGATCAGGTACGGGGCATGCACGTACGCCGGGATCGACTCGGCCGCGCACGCCTCCCGGAACGCCTCGTCCTGCCGCGGACTGCCGACGGGCGTCGCCCAGCCGCGCGGGTTGGCGACGAAGACCTGCACGGTCTCGGCCTTCAGATCATGGGCGTAGGACAGGCCCACGGAGTGCAGACCGCCGGCCACGGGGACGTGGCCGCCGACGGGGTTGCGCAGCGCGCCGGAGGCGGTGCCGGACTGTTGACTCTTCACACAACAAGGGTGTCATGCGGCCCGGGCCGGACAGTCAGCGGATCGTGATGGTGATCGTCGATCCCTTGGGAGCCGTCTCCCCGCCCGTCACCGACTGGCTCTTCACCGTGTCGCCGAAGAGCCCGAGCAGCCCGCGGTCCTCGTCGACCTCGAATCCGGCCTCCTGCAGCTGCGCCGTGGCGTCCGCCACGCTGTCGCCGACCACGTCCGGGACCTCGATCATCTCCGGGCCCTTGGACAGCGTCAGCGTCACCGTGTCGCCCTCGGCCGCGGTGCTGCCGTTCTGCGGGGTCTGCCGGGCGACCTGGCCCTTGTCGTACTCGGAGGAGTTGATCTCCTTCGCGGAGATCTTCACCTTCAGGCCCGCTTCCTCCAGCTCCGCCTGCGCGTCCGCCAGCGACTCGCCCGTGACGTCCGGTACGTCGATCGGGCTGCCCTTGCTGACGGTGAGCGCGATCGCCGAGCCCGCGCGCCGCTCGGTGCCCTTCTCCGGTTCGGTGGAGATCACGGAGCCCCTGGGGACGTCCTGGCTGAACGCCCGGGAGACCATACCTGGTTCCAGCCCGCTGTCCTTCAGCAGGGACCTCGCCTTGTCCAGCCGGTAGCCCTCCACGTCGGGCACCCGCACCGTCTCGGGGCCGTCGGAGATCCTGAGCGTCACCGAGTCGTTGTCCCGGATCCGGGAGCCCGGCTTCGGGTCGGTACTGATGACGGTGCCGCGCTTCACGCTGTCGCTGTAGGCGTGCTCGACCTTGCCGACGTCCAGACCGGCCTGCTCCAGCCGGTCCCGGGCCTGCGCCTCGGTCTTCGCCAGCAGCGGCGGGACCTGGGTGAACTGGCCGGAGTTGATGTACCAGACGCCCGCACCGACGCCGAGCGTCAGCAGTACGGCGGCCACGATCGCCACGAGCCGGCGCCGCGAGCTGTCACGCCGGCGCGGGGGAAGGGGCGGCGGGCTCTCCAGCCGGCTGGTGCGGTGGAACCCGGCCTCGCCCTCGTCCTCGTTCACCGGCAGCGGGCGCGGCACGGTCAGCGAGCGCGGGATCACGGTCGTACGGTCGGCGGAGACGTCGCGGTGCTCCCGCTCCGACGACAGGGCCTGCGGCGGCACCGCGTCCAGCTGGTCGTCGCTGAGCCCGGCCCGCGCCTCGCGCGCCTGGGCGAGCAGCGCGACCGCGTCGTACGGCCGGATGCCGGGGGTGCGGGCGGTCGCCGACGCGACCAGCTCGTCGAGCTCGTACGGCAGGCCCGGGACGAGGGCCGAGGGCGGCGGGACGTCCTCGTGGAGGTGCTTGTAGAGCACCACGGCGGGAGAGTCCCCGTCGTGCGGCTTCTCGCCGGTCAGCATCTCGTAGAGGACGACACCGCACGCGTACACGTCGACGCGGGGGTCGGCGGCGCCCGGCTGCTCGATCTGCTCGGGGGCGAGGTAGGAGACGGTGCCGAGAACGGCTCCGGTGGTGCTGGTGACGGTGTTCACGGACCGGACGAGCCCGAAGTCGGCGACCTTGACCCGGCCGTCGTCCCCGATCAGCACGTTCTCCGGCTTCATGTCCCGGTGCACGAACCCGGCCCGGTGCGCGGCGCCGAGCGCGGCGAGCACCGGCTCCAGGATGTCCAGGGCGGCGCGCGGCTGCAGCGCCCCGCGGTCGCGTACGACGTCACGCAGGGTGCAGCCGGCGACGTACTCCATGGCGAGGTAGACGTACGACCCGTCGGTGCCCTGGTCGAAGACCTGCACGACGTTCGGGTGCGCGAGCCGGGCGACCGACTTCGCCTCCCGGATGAACCGCTCGACGAAGGTCCCGTCGGCCGCGAGCGCCGGGTGCATCACCTTGAGCGCGAGCACGCGGTCCAGGCGGGTGTCCAGGGCCCGGTAGACCGTGGCCATCCCGCCGACCGCGATCCGCGCGTCCACGCGGTAGCGTCCGTCGAGCACCTGCCCGACCAGCGGGTCCTGAAGGGTCGTATCCACGCAGGTGAGTGTACGAGCCGCGACCGACAGCGCCGCGGGTTCGGCCACGATCGGGGCGGGACTGAAGCGGACCTGTGACGGAGGTCGCACCGGCTTCCGCTCCGGGCGGGCTCCAGGCGAGCCCTGATCGAACCTGTGTTCAGAACGCGGGTCGTTCAGGATCCAGCCGGGCCAGCCCCTGCGCGGGAGACGACGCCTCGGCGAAGTGACGCCGAGGTATCCGGCCCGCCAGCCGGGCCAGCCTCCCCGCTTCGACCGCGTACCTCATGGCGGCGGCCATCAGCTGCGGCTCCTGCGCCCGCGTCACCGCCGAGGCGAGCATCACACCCGCGCACCCCAGCTCCATCGCCAGCGCCGCGTCCGACGCAGTCCCGGCCCCCGCGTCCAGGATCACCGGCACGCGTGCGTGCTCGACGATCAGCTGGAAGTTGTGCGGGTTGCGAATGCCCAGTCCCGATCCGATCGGCGACCCGAGGGGCATGATCGCGGCGCAGCCGACGTCCTCCAGCTTCCGGGCCAGCACCGGATCGTCGTTCGTGTACGGCAGCACCGTGAACCCGTCGTCCACCAGCGTCTCCGCCGCGTCCAGCAACTCGATCGGATCCGGCAGCAGGGTCCGCTCGTCGGCGATGACCTCCAGCTTGATCAGGTCGGTGCCGAGCGCCTCGCGTGCGAGACGGGCGGTGAGGACGGCCTCGCCGGCCGTGTAGCAGCCCGCGGTGTTCGGCAGGACCCGGATGCCCAGCTTCTCCAGCACCGACAGCACCGAGCCGTGCACGTCCGGATTGACCCGCCGCATCGCGACCGTCGTCAGCTCCGTGCCGGAGGTGACCAGGGCCCGCTCCAGCACGTCCAGGCTGGGTGCCCCGCCGGTGCCCATGATCAGGCGGGACGTGAAGGACGTGTCGCCGAGGACAAAGGGATCGTCGGCCATGGGTCAGCCTCCTTGGACGGCGGTGAGGACTTCGACGCGGTCTCCCTCGGAGAGGGACGTGGCGGACCACTGCGCGCGCGGGACGACGGTTTCGTTGAGCGCGGCGGCCACTCCGGAGGGCGCCGCGGTGAGGGACCTGACGAGGACGTCGAGGGCGGTGCCGGGAGCGACCCGCTGTCGCTCGCCGTTGACCGAGATGTTCATGCCGGCTGCTCCGTGAGGACGGTGCTGAAGCGCTTGGGGGTGAAGGGGCGGGCCTCTTCCGGGAGTTCACCGGTGGTCAGGACGTGTGCCATGGCGTCGCCGGTGACCGGCGTGAGCAGCACGCCGTTGCGGTAGTGCCCGGTGGCCAGCAGCAGCCCGTCGAGGCCGGTCGGGCCGAGCAGCGGCGCGTTGTCGGGGGATCCGGGGCGAAGACCGGCCCGCGTCTCCGTCAACGGCAGTTCCGTGATCCCGGGCACCAGCTCGTGCGCGTCGCGCAGCAGCTCGTACACGCCGCCCGCGGTCACCGTCGTGTCCCAGCCCAGCTCCTCGCTGGTCGCGCCGACGACCAGCTCGCCGTTCTCGCGCGGCACCAGGTAGACGTGGCTGCCCCGCACCACGGCCCGCACGGTGCGGCTCAGGAACGGCGCGTACCGCTCGGGCACGGTCAGCCGCAGTACCTGCCCCTTCACGGGCCGTACCGGAGGGAGCAGGTCGTCCGGCACGCCCGCCAGCCGCCCGCTGAGGCTGCCGGCCGCCAGCACCACCTGCCCGGCGCCCAAGGCCACCCCCTCGCGCGTGACGACGCCCGCCGCCCGCTCCCGTACGACCGACAGCCGCTCGGCCCAGGTGCGGTGGAAGACGACCCCGGCCCGCTCGCAGGCCGCCAGCAGTGCCGCCGCGAGCCGCCGCGGGTCGATCTGGTGGTCCCCGTCGACCCGCAGCCCGCCGCGCACGCCCGGCGCGAGCATGGGCTCGAGACGTCGGCACTCCCGCCCGGACAGCCACTCGGAGTCCAGCCCCGACTGCCGCTGCAGCGTGTGCAGTTCCCGCAGGTGGGCGCGGTCGTCGGCGTCCAGTGCGACGGCGAGCGTGCCGCACCGGCGGTAGCCGAGGTCCTGCCCGGTGAGGCCGGTGAGCTCGTCCGTGAAGTCCGGATAACGGCGGGCCGATTCCAGATTGAGGCCGAGCAGGGTCTGCTCGCCGTAGTGCAGTTCCGTGACGGCGGCCAGCATGCCGGCCGCCACCCGGGCGGCCCCGCCGCCCGGTTCGGGGTCCACGACGGCCACGGCGAGACCGCGTTGCGCGGCCCGCCAGGCCGTGACCAGGCCGATGATCCCGCCCCCGACGACCAGGACGTCTGAGGTGTGTGATGAGTCGGACGTACGCGACATGGGCGTCCAGCCCCTCCCTTCGCCGGCATGACCCGGATCAGGTTCGTACGGTCGGAGGCCGCCAGCCTCCCTCTCAGCCCGGTGCGTCCGGGCTCCCGCGTGTGCTTTCGTTGGCCACCCTAGCCAATGCCGTATGTCTCAGTAAGGGAGCCTCCTCCTGTGGCCCGTTCGCTCGACGGCCTCGTCCTCGCCCCTGTCGCCGACCAGGCCCCAGGTCAGGTGGGTATCCGCACCCGGTTCGCGTACCACGAGAAGGACGGTGAGATCTGGGCCGAGTACGCGGGCGGGGACGTCGTACGCGGGTACCTGGTGGGGACACGGGAGGGCGATCTCCTGGACTTCCGGTACGTACAGCTCAAGGAGGACGGGACGACGTCCTCGGGGCACTGCGTGTCCACGGTCGCCGAGCTGTCCGACGGCCGGGTACGGCTGGAGGAGACCTGGGAGTGGGAGTCGCAGCCGGGCAGCGGGACGAGCGTTGTGGAGCAGCTCACTGAGCACGCCCCCTGACTGACGCACAGTCAGCTGACTATGGTGATCAGGTGAGCGAGCAGACGCAGGACCGGGGAACGTCCACGCCACGGCAGGTCGTCGTGGTCGGCGCGGGCATGGCCGGAGTGCAGACGGCGGTCGCCCTGCGGGAGCAGGGCTTCACCGGCACCGTCACGCTGATCGGCGCCGAACCCCACCAGCCGTACGACCGGCCGCCGCTGTCGAAGGCCGTCCTGCTCGGCAAGGCCGAGGACTCCGCCTTCGACGTCGACTTCGAGGCGCTCGGCATCGAACTGCGCCTCGGCCGCGAGGTCCTGGGGGTCCGCCCCGACGCGCACCGCCTGGACACCGCCGAAGGGCCGGTGCCCTACGACGTCCTGGTTCTGGCCACCGGTGCCGAACCGATCCGGCTGCCCGGCGCGGAAGGCGTGCCCGGCGTGCATCTGCTGCGCACCCTGGACGACGCCGAACGGCTGCGCCCGGTCCTCGCCCGGCAGCACGACATCGTGGTCGTCGGCGCGGGCTGGATCGGCGCCGAGTTCGTTACGGCGGCCCGCGAGGCGGGCTGCGCGGTGACGGTCGTGGAGGCGGCCGACCTGCCGCTCGCGGGCGCGCTGCCCGCAGAGGTGGCCGCGCCGATGGCCGCCTGGTACGCCGACGCCGGTGCCACGTTGCGCACCCACGCGCGCGTGCGGAGCGTCGAAGCCGGCGCGGTCCTGCTGGACGACGGCTCCCGGCTGCCCGCGGACGCGGTGGTCGTCGGCATCGGTGCCCGCCCCGCCACGGCCTGGCTGGCCGGCTCCGGCATCGCGCTCGGCACCCACGGCGAGGTCGTCGCCGACGACGGCCTGCGCACCTCGGCGCCGGACGTCTACGCGGTCGGCGACTGCGCCTCCTTCCCTTCGGGGCGCTATGGCGAGCGCCTGCTGGTCCACCACTGGGACAACGCCCTTCAGGGCCCGCGCACGGTCGCCGCGAACATCCTCGGCAAGCCCACCGGCGAGCCGGCGGCCGTCTACGACCCGGTTCCCTACTTCTGGTCCGAGCAGTTCGGGCGCTTCGTCCAGTACGCAGGCCACCACGGGTCCGCCGACACCACCCTGTGGCGCGGCGACCCGTCCGGCCCGGCCTGGACGGTGTGCTGGCTGCGGGAGGGCCGCCTGGTCGCCCTGCTGGCCGTGGGCCGTCCACGGGATTTGGCGCAGGGGCGGAAGCTGATCGAGGCGGGCACGCCCATGGACGCCACGGTGCTGACCGACCCGGCGAGGCCTTTGAAGGCGGCCGCGGCGTAACGCGAAACCCCTGGTCGGGCGGTCCTGGCTTCCGACTGTCAGTGCGGGATGGCAGGCTTGTCCCGTGACCGAGATTGACGCAAAGATCGATGCTCTCGTCCCCGCCTGGCTCACCCTCCCCGACATCGCGGAAATGCTCGATGTCGAGGTGACGCGTGTGCGGCAGCTGGTCAAGGAGGGCCAGCTCATCGCCGTACGCCGTGGTGAGAACCGTGCGCTGCACGTCCCCGCCGCCTTCATCGACGGGGCCGAGCAGAAGGTCGTCAAGGGCCTGACGGGCACCCTGACGCTCCTGCGGGACGACGGCTTCACCGACGAAGAGATGCTCGAGTGGCTCTTCACCCCCGACCCGAGCCTGCCCGGCACCCCCGCGCAGGCCCTCAGTGAGAATCGCGGCACGGAGGTGAAGCGCCGGGCCCAGGCGCTTGCCGTCTGATCCGAGCACGCTGATCCGAACACCGCCCGACGTACGGGCCGTGGCGCGCGAGAGCCACGGTCGTGGTTGACTGCGGCCCGCCATGGCCACAGGCGCGGCCCACCACGGCCCGCGAAGGCCACGGCCGTGGTTCACCACGGCCCGCGGCGGCCCACCGCTTCGGCCTGCGGCCCGTACGCCATCCACCACGGGGGGACCTACGCATGTCCGACACCACCGCCCGCGCCCAGCTCGCCGACGCCCGGCTCTACCTCTGCACGGACGCCCGCAAGCGGCAGGGAGACCTCGCCGAGTTCCTGGACGCCGTCCTGGCCGGCGGGGTCGACATCGTGCAGCTGCGGGACAAGGGCATGGAGGCGGCGGAGGAGCTGGAGCACCTCCAGGTGTTCGCCGAGGCCTGCGCCCGGCACGGCAAGCTCCTCGCGGTCAACGACCGTGCGGACGTGGCCCACGCCGCCGGGGCCGCCGTCCTGCACCTGGGCCAGGGCGATCTGCCGGTACCCGCCGCCCGCGCGATCCTGGGCGATGACGTCCTCGTGGGGCGCTCCACGCACGCCGAGGCCGAGGCCGCCGCGGCCGCCGTCCAGGAGGGCGTGGACTACTTCTGCACCGGTCCGTGCTGGCCGACCCCGACCAAGCCCGGCCGCCATGCCCCCGGCCTCGACCTGGTCCGGTACACCGCCTCCCTCGGCACCGACCGCCCCTGGTTCGCCATCGGCGGCATCGACCTCGGCAACCTCGACGAGGTGCTGGCGGCGGGCGCCCGCCGGGTCGTGGTCGTGCGTGCCGTCACGCAGGCTGACGACCCGGGCGCGGCTGCGGCGGAGTTCGCCAAGCGAGTGCGGCAGGAGTGACGCCCGTCACTGTCCGGAGTGTCCGAAGGGTGGACAACAAATCGACAAAACGGGCAAATTTCCGGGATCTGGTTGGGGGACCGCCTCCCCCTGACTAACCTGCCGGTATGGCCCTCGGCACCGCATCCACCAGGTCGGACCACGCCCGCACCGTGCGTGACATGCTCGCGACCGGCAAAACGACGTACTCGTTCGAGTTCTACGCCCCGAAGACTCCGAAGGGCGAGCGGAACCTGTGGAACGCGCTGCGCCGGGTCGAGGCCGTGGCGCCCGACTTCGTCTCCGTGACCTACGGCGCGGGCGGTTCCACCCGCGCCGGCACGGTCAAGGCGACCGAGGCGATCGCCTCCAACACCACGCTCACCCCGATCGCCCATCTCACCGCGGTCGACCACTCGGTGGCCGACCTGCGCAACATCATCGGGCAGTACGCCGACGCCGGGATCCGCAACATGCTGGCGCTGCGCGGCGACCCGCCCGGCGACCCGATGGGCGACTGGGTGCCGCACCCCCGGGGCCTGGCCTACGCCGCCGAACTCGTCGAACTGATCAAGGCGTCCGGCGACTTCTGTGTGGGCGTCGCGGCCTTCCCCGCGATGCACCCGCGCTCGGCCGACTGGGACGCCGACGTCCGGCACTTCGTCGACAAGTGCCGCGCGGGCGCGGACTACGCGATCACGCAGATGTTCTTCCACCCGGAGGACTATCTGCGGCTGCGGGACAAGGTCGCGGCCGCCGGCTGCGAGACGCCGATCATCCCCGAGGTCATGCCGATCGCGAGTGTGAAGTCCTTGGACCGAGTGCCGTCCCTCACCAACGCTGCCTTCCCGCCCGCCCTGAAAGAGCGAATCCTCACAGCAAAAGACGATCCGGCCGCTGTACGCTCCATTGGCATCGACTACGCCACGGAGTTCTGCGCCCGGCTGCTGGCCGAGGGAGTGCCCGGTCTGCACTTCATCACGCTCAACAACTCCACGGCGACGCTGGAAATCTACGAAAACCTGGGCCTGCACCACCCACCGAAGGCCTAGACCGGTCGCACCGGTTTACGACACACTGCGTAGCGGCCACTGGGAGAGGGGCGTACATGGGCTGGACGGTCCTCTACATCGCGTTCGGCGTCGTCGCGTTGTGGCTGCTGGGCGAGGTGCTACTGCAGTACAAGGCGCGCCTGCGCTGGCGGTTGCTCGCCTTCGGCGGCTTCCTCGGCGTCGTGCTCGGCGTCCTGATTCCCTCCGTCGTCGTCATCGGCCTGGGCGCCGTCGCCTTCGCGGTCGGCCAGACGTACGTCACCCTCTCGTTCCGCCGCGGCTTCGCGTCCGGCTGGGCGGTCAGCCGCCCGGGTGCCGACGGCAGCAAGCGACGCCGCGGCAAGGCCGAACACCAGGACCCGACGCTGGAGGTCACCGACCTCGAGGCGGCCGAGGCCGGCTTCGGCGGCGGCGCCAAGTACGGCCAGGACACGGGCGCCTACGGCCACGACGACTACGACCGCGACGACGTGTTCTCGCCCGCGCGCCCCGTCAACCCCACGGCCGCCGAGAGCACCGCCGTGTACGAGCCGCAGCCGCTGCCCGACGACACCGGCTCGTACGGCATATACGGCAACTCCGGGTACGCGGCCCCCGCCGACCCCTCGTACGCCACCGGGGACCAGACCCAGGACCAGTACGCGGCAACCGCCCAGGCCTACGGGTACGAGGGCTACTCCGGCTACGACCAGCAGCAGTACGGCTACGACGCGGCCGGACAGCAGCAGTACGCGGCCTACTCCGACCCCTACATCGGCACGCAGACGTACGGCGGCGGCTCGTACGACGCCTCCTACGGCGGTCAGCAGCAGTACGACCAGCAGGGCTACGGCCAGGACCAGTACGGCAACGGCACGTACGCCGGTGAGACGCCGGCCGGCGGGGTGTGGGTGCCGCAGCAGCGCAGCACCGACGACCCCTACGGCGGCGACCTCCCGCCCGAGCAGCCGTATCCCAACCAGGGCAACGGCCAGGCGCAGGGCAACGGCTACGACGAGCACTACCGGTTCTGAACCGCCGCTCGGCCAGGTTGCCGGGTGTTCATCGAGAACCCCGGAACTCCGGCCCCTCCACGACCAGTCCGGCGACCAGCGCGCCCGACATACCGGCGTGCGGAAGACCGCCGCCCGGATGCGACCAGCCACCGACGGCGAACAGGCCCGGTATCGCCGTGCTGTTGGACGGGTGCAGCAGAGTCCCCGCGGCCGAGGCCAGGGCAGGCGCGGGCACGCCACCGCCCTCGGCACCCGTCTCCTCGCGTGTGTGCACGGGCGTCCGCACCTCGCGCCACAGCATCCGCTCGCGCAGCCCCGGGATCGCCCGCTCCGCGGCTGCGACCATACGGTCGGCGAAGGCGTCGGCGGCACCGGCCGCGGTCCAGTCGTAGCGCGTCAGTGACGGCACCGTCGACGTGAGCACCACGGACTCGTGCGCGTCATCGGGGCGCAGGGCCGGATCGTCCGGGCGGTCGATGCGGACGGTCGGCTGCTCGGGCGGCACGCCGTGCGCGAGGAACTCCAGTTCACTCTCCGAGTCCGGGCTGTGCACGACGGTGCGGTGCGCGGCATCCGTGGGCCGGGCGCCGCGCAGCGCCAGGCAGACGACGACCCGGCCGGCGGCCATGCCCTCGGGGTGGGGCTCGACGGCCTGCGCGTCGTACAGCGCACGGCCCCGCACCAGACCGGCCAGCCGCCAGGGCCCGGTGCCGACGACGGTGTCCGCCTCCGCGACCGTGCCGTCAGCGAGTTCCACGCCCGCCGCCCGGCCGTCCTTGTCCAGCACCCCGGTGATCTCGGCGCCGAAGACGAACTCGACCCTCCTGGCCACGCACCGCTCGTACAATGCGCGCGCCAACTCCCGCATCCCGCCGCGGACATACCAGGTGCCGAAGGCGTGCTCCATGTACGGCAGCACGGAGGCGCCGGCCGGAGCGTCGTTCGGGTCCAGGCCGTAGGTGAGGGCGTAGTGGTCCAGGAGGGCGGCGAGCCGGGCGTCGCGCAGCTCCCAGGCGCCGATCTCGGCGAGTGTGCCGGCCCGGCGGGTGCGCAGCAGCCGCTTGTGCGGAACCGCCGGATAGGGCTCGCGCTCGGCCAGCACCGACCAGTTCGGCCACAGCGGCTCCTCCAGGAGCGGCCTGCGTGTCCGGTCCCAGGCCTCGCGTGCCCGGACCAGGAAGTCGCCCCAGCGTTGTCCGGCGCCCGACCCGAGCGCCTCGTCCAGCGCCGCGACGACGCCCGCGCGCGAGGCGTTGGGCAGCGACACCCGGGTGCCGTCCGCGAAGAGGTGGTGCGAGGACGGGTCGACCTGGACCAGTTCGACGCAGGACTCCAGCGGCTCCTTGCCGGTCTTGACGAACAGGTCGCGGTAGACCGCGGGCAGGGGGAGGAGCCCCGGGCCCGTGTCGAAGGAGAAGCCGTCGCGCTCGAAGCGGCGCACCGCTCCGCCGTACGTCTCCGTACGCTCGTACACCGTCACCCGGTGGCCCGCGACGGCCAGCCGGGCAGCGGCCGCCATCGCGCCCATCCCGGCGCCGATCACCGCAATCCGTGCCATGCCTGCGACTTTATCGGCCGCCACCGACAACCCGGTCACGGCCACCGGCCCTCAGGGCGGGGGCCGTCCCGTCCGTGAGGCCAGCCGTCTCTCCTCACGTCGCTGGGCCCTGCGCCGCAGGAACCGGCGGATGCGTGAGACCAGGAGGAAGAGCACGCCGAGACCTGCGACCAGCAGCACGCCCGCGATGATCGCCGCCGCCTCCGGATGGAACATCGCGAAGGTGACGATCCCGGCGACCCCGAGATCCTCGGCCAGGCTCACGATCACGTTGCTGAAGGGCTCCGGCGAGGTGTTGACCGCCATCCGCGTCCCGGCCTTGACCGCGTGGCTGGCCAGCGCCGTCGAACCGCCGACCAGACCCGCCGTCACATCGGAGAGCGAACCGCTCTGTCCGGCCAGCAGCGCCCCGACCCAGGCACCGGCGACCGGCCGGATCACGGTGTGTGCCGCGTCCCAGGCCGAGTCGACGTACGGAATCTTGTCGGCGACCGCCTCGCACAGGAACAGGACGCCGGCCGCGATGAGGATCTCGGGGCGCTGAAGGCTCTCCGGGACGTCGTCGCTCAGCCCTGTCGCGCCGAACACGCCCAGCAGCAGCACCACGGCGTACGCGTTGACGCCGCTGGCCCAGCCGCTCGTGAACACCAAGGGGAGTACGGACACGGACGCGATCGTAACCAGTCGGCGACAGCGGGGCCTGAGGCTGAGTGCGCAGGGCTGAGTATCCGTACTCAGCCGGTGAGATGAGTACGCGCACGGATGGGGCGCGACCTGCGTGAACGGCAGAGTGGAGACACGGAGAAGGGGCAAGGCTCCGGCACCGGCGACACGGGGCGCCGGAACGGAGCCGCCCCCCCATCCGCTCCTTCCGCCGGCCGGTGTCGGCGGGAGCGAGACTCGGGGGAACCCGGGGGAACGACCGTACGGGGGAACGGGGGAGTACGGGGGAGCAGGAGAAGGCGCCGGTTCGAGGTGGCCCGCGGGGGACGCGGCCACATCGGACCGGCGCTTTCGTGTGTCAGCGTCGGCAGTGCGGGGCGGCCTTCGAGTTCGGCCTTGCGGGGCCGGCCGTCTTCAGCCGCGCCCGCTGACCCGCCCCTGAAGCAGCCGGGACAGCGCCGAGTGCACGTCGTCCAGGGTCCGTTCCGGCTGGAAGGACTGCCAGTCCAGGGCGGCCACCAGGACCATGCCGACCAGCGCGGCCGCGGTCAGCTGCACGTCGATCTCGTCGCTGAACTCGCCGTTGTCCACGCCCTCGCGCAGCACGCCCTCCACGACCGCGACGGCCTCCTGCCGGACCACCATCAACGTGGACTGCCAGGCCCGGTTGGTCCGCCACAGCTCCGCCACGTACAGCTGCGTAAAGGACGGGTAGGTCTGGATGAAGACGAGCCCCGCGCGGATCATCGCGTCCAGGGCGTCGACCTTGCTGCCGCCCTGTCGTGCCGTCTGCTCGGCCGCCTCGCGCAGGGAGGCACTGAGGAGCTGTACGCCGTGCCGCAGCAGCTCCTCGAAGAGGACGGACTTGCTCGCGAAGTTGTAGTAGACCGTGCCCTTCGCGACCCCTGCCCGCTCGGCGATCTCGTCCACCGTGGTGGCGGAGAAACCCTGCTCGGCGATGAGCGTGACGGCCGCTTCGTAGAGCTTCTGCCGAGTGGCCTCGCGGCGCGTGCTGACACTCGACGTGGTGCTGCTGCTTTCCATGGTCCTGATTGTCACAGGAGCCGTCCCCCCGGGAAGCACTGGAGGAGTGGCCGGGGGAGTCACCGCCGGGCTCACAGGGTCAGCTCCGGGTGCAGCCGGTCGAGCGTCCACACCTGGCGGCGGCGGGCCGACACGGCGGTCAGCGCGAGGGCCCCCGCGGTGAAGGCCGCCAGCACGGCACACGCCTGCCACACCGGGCCGAGGCCGCCGCCGGTGATGAGCCTCCTGAGGGCGTCGACGACGTAACTCATCGGCAGGAAGGGATGCAGCGCGTTGAAGAACCCGGGACTGGTCTGCACGGGGTACGTGCCGCCCGCGGAGGTCAACTGGAGCATCAGCAGGGCCAGGACGAGGATCCTGCCCGCCGCCCCGAAGCGTGCGTTCAGCCACTGCACGATCGCCGCGAAGCACGCCGTCACGAGGAACAGGAAGACCACCGTCCCGGCCGCCCGCGTCATCTCCAGGCCGACCGCCCAGTGCAGCACCGACATCAGGGCGATCGTCTGCAGCAGGCCGATCGCCACCACGGGCAGCCAGCCCGCCAGCGCGATCCGCCAGGCCGAGGCGCCTGCGGCGAGCGCACGCCGGTTCATCGGTGCGATCAGCATGTAGGCCACCATCGCGCCCACCCACAGGGACAGCGGGATGAAGTACGGGGCGAACCCGGTGCCGTAGTTGGGCGCCTTGTGCATGTCCTCGGAGACGAGCTGGACCGGATCCGCCATCACCTCGGTGCGCTCGTCGCGGTCCTTCTTGTCGTAGTCGGGGATCTGCTCGGCACCGTCGTGCAGCCCGTCGGAGAGCCGGCCCGAGCCGTCGACAAGCTTGTACATGCCGCCGTTGAGGTCCTCGGCGCCCGTCTTGAGGTCGCCGACGCCCTCGTCCAGGTCGGTGGCACCCGTCTCGGCCGTGCCGAGGCCGGTGTGCAGCTGCTTGGCGCCCGCGGCCACCTTCCCGGCGCCGGAGTTCAGCTCGTTGACCTTCGACACGGCGTCGTCGAGGTCCTCGGACAGGTGCGGGGCGCGGACGGAGAGCGCCTGGGCCTGCTTCTGGAGGGTGCCGAGGTGGTGGTCGAGCGTCTTCAGGTCGCCGTTCTGGTCGGCGATCAGTGTGTTGACGTCGTCGGCGATCTCCGCCACGTCGGCGGCGGCCTGCCTGGCCTTCTCCAGGTCGGCGCAGGCGGCGTCCGGCAGTACGGGGTCCTCGCAGCGCGCCCGGTGGACGGCGTCCAGCGTGTCGGAGGCCGCGTGGGCCCCCTTGGCGGCCGACGGGGCCGTTTTCACCAGCGTGCCGAGGTTGTGGCGGATCGCCGCCGCCGAGTCGGCGACGAGCCCGGCCGTGTCGCCGATGGTCTTCTCGTTGTCCTCGAGGAAGGGCCCCACCGTGTCCGCGACCCCGTTGACCCTGTCGGCGAGAGCCTGCGTGCCCTCGGCGACCTGCTTCGAACCCTTCGCCAGGTCGTCCGCGCCGCTGCCGAGCTTCGTCAGCCCGTCGGACAGCTTCCCGCTGCCCTTCTTGGCGTCCTTCAGACCGGCGGCGAGGTCCTCGGACCCCTTCTCCGCCTTACCAATGCCCCCTTCGAGGTCGTCGGCGCCCTTGGCGGCCTTCACCGTCTCACCGTGGATGTCCGAGAACGAGACGAAGATCCGGTCCAGGAAGGACCGTGACGCCTTGGTGGACGCGGCCGTGCGCACCTCGCTGAACACCGTGCGCGAGATCTGCCCGACGATGTAGTTGTTCGCGTCGTTCGTACGGACCTGGAGCGCGCCCGTCTCGGGGGAGTCGCCCGCACTGGAGGCGATCCGCCTGCTGAAGTCGGCCGGCATGGTCAGCGACAGGTAGTACCTGCCGTCCTCCACGCCCGCGCGTGCCTCGGCGGAGCTCACCTCGTGCCAGTCGAAGACCTCGCTCTCGCGCAGACCCTTGGTGATGTCGTCGCCCGCCGCGAGCTTCTTCCCGTCGGCGGTCGTCCCCCGGTCTTCGTTCACGAGCGCCACGGGAATGCGGTCGAGGCGGCCGTACGGGTCCCAGAACGACCACAGGTACAGGGCGCCGTACAGCAGCGGCAGCACCAGCAGCGCGACCATGGCGGCGCGCGGCAGCTTCCCCCTCCCGAAGCGGCGCAGTTCAAGCGCGGCCAGTTTCGGCGAGCGCATCGGCCTTCTCCTCCCCTTCGATCTGCTCCTGGACCTGCCCTTGGGTCTTTTGCGACTGCCGGGTGCAGACCTTCACCGTGTCGTCGGGTGCTTGACCGCACACCGCCACGACCGTCGTTCCGGCCTCGGTGAGAGACCTCAGGAGCGCCCAGGCCTCGGCCCGTTCGGCCTCGGACAGCTTCAGGTCGGCGTCGTCGACCCCCAGCAGGCCGGGACGCCCGATCAGGGCCAGGGCGACGGACAGCCGCAACGCTTCCAGACGTTCCAGATCGCGTACGGCGGTCCGCGAGCCCTTGGGCAGGGCGTCCCGGTCGAGACCGGCGGCCGCCAGCGCGGTGTCGATCCGCAGCCTTGCCTCGGTCGCGCGCTCGGACCGCGGCCGCAGCAGGGCACGCGGCGAACCCCCGAACCGCCGCTGCAGCAGCGCCCGTTCCCGCAGGTGCTCCCCCACGGTCAGGGCCTGGTCGAGGTCGGTGACACCCGCGACGTTGGCGACAGCACTGACGCGGCGCACGGCCGTCAACTGTTTCGGCAGCCGGGCGCCGCCCACGGTCGCCGACCCCGCGGTCGCCTTCATCCGCCCCGTGAGCGCGAGCAGCAGGCACGTACGCCCGGACCCGGACGGCCCCTCGACGGCGATCAGCGAACCGGGCTCCGCGTCGACGCCGACCCCGCGGAACGCCCAGCCGCGTGGGCCCTCGAGCCCGAACCCCTCGGCTGTGACACCGACTGCTTCCACAGCTCCCCCTGTTTTTGCACTGACTGGTCAGTGCAAAAAGTAGCCCGAACTCTCGATCGAGGCAAAAGCCCAGGTCAGAACGGATTGTCAGTGGCATACCTCACGATGGGCACATACGGCACTCCGTATCAGGGCGTGCCGTCACACAGACGACAGGAGGTTCGTCATGGCCACCTACCACGCAGCCGCCGCCCACCGGCGCCGCGCCCCCGGCCCTGCCCCCTCACTGAACGGCCCGGCGAGCGACGTCCACCCCGTCCTCCGCCGGACGACCGCCCCACCGGCCGCCCTCGACCTGCTCGCCCAGGCCCGCGCCGGTCTCGACGAGGCCGCCACGCTGGAGACGTCGAACGAGCGCTATGCGACGGCCCATCTCGCCGCGCTGCGCACGGCAGCCGCCGTGCTCGCCGCCCGCGGACGCCCGGAGCCCACACCCCGACGCAGGGCCCGCATCCGCAGCGCGTGGGAAGTCCTCCCCGAGATAGCGCCCGAACTCGCCGAGTGGAGCGCGCTCTTCGCCGCCGGGGCCCGGCGCCGTGCCCGGGCGGAGGCGGGCATCCAGGGCGCGGCCAGCCGCCGGGACGCCGACGACCTGATACGCGACGTGGCGATGTTCCTCCGCCTGGTCGAACGCATGCTGGTGCTCCAGCCGGTCCTGCCCCAGCCACGCCAGGACGCGGACCACCCGGAGGACCACGACACCGGTGACCGCGACTTCCCGGACGCGAGCTGACGGGCCCGCCGACAGCGCCCGGGTTCGCCGTGCCGGGCGACCCAGGGGCCCCACACCGCGGTGACCGGCGAGAGCGCCTTAGGCAATAGGGTGGGGGGCGCCTGAAGCCTTCCCTCTTCCGCAGCCGGGGCGGGGAGGCGCCCCGTTCGCGCCGCCCGTGCCAGAGGCGGTGCCGCGCCGAGGAGTCAACTGCCGTGTCGGACCCGATGCGCCCCCGCGCCTCTCTCCGTACCGCCGTGGTCTGGGAGGTCCTCCAGGACGCCCTGGACCGCCGGGTCAAGGCCACGGGTCGCCAGGCGCTGGACGTCCTCGACACCGGAGGAGGCAGCGGCAACTTCGCGGTGCCCGTCGCCCGCCTCGGCCACCGGGTCACTGTCGTCGATCCCAGCCCGAACGCGCTGTTCGCCCTGGAGCGTCGCGCCGCCGAGGCCGATGTCGCCGACCGGGTGCAGGGCGTCCAGGGCGATGCCCACGGCCTCTTCGACGTGGTCGAGCGCGGCGGTTACGACGTGGTGCTGTGCCACGGCGTCCTGGAGTACGTGGACGACCCCGCCGAGGGCGTCCGCAACGTGGTGGCCGCACTGCGGGCCGAGGGCGTCCTGAGCCTGCTCGCCGCCGGGCTGGGCGGCGCCGTGCTCGCGCGGGCCCTCGCGGGCCACTTCAAGGAGGCCAAGCAGGCCCTCGACGACCCGGACGGCCGCTGGGGCGCCGGCGACCCCGTGCCTCACCGCTTTACCGCCGACCAGCTCACCCGGCTGGTCGAAGGCGCCGGTCTCACGGTCGGTGCCGTGCACGGCGTGCGGGTCTTCGCCGACCTCGTCCCCGGCGTGCTGGTCGACACCGAGCCCGGCGCGGTGGAGGCGCTGCTGAAGCTGGAGGCGGCGGCGGCAGAGCTGCCCGCCTTCCACTCCGTGGCCACCCAGCTTCACGTGCTCGGCGAGACGCCGGGGGCCGTCGACGGCTGAGCCGCGCGCGTGCCGTGCTGCTGATCAGGAACTTGCGTGCGCATGGAGTACGCCACAGGCCCCCCGATCCGGCGCGGTGCGCCGTATGATCGAGGGAGACCGCCCGGCATGACGGGTCGGCTCCTGGGGAATGGAAGCCTCAGTAGGCCGGGACGCTCATGGCGGATTCCGGTTGCCAATTGGCGTAGAGGGGCGGGTTTCACGGGGGCGATTCCCTGCCTATCCTGAAGGGACCCCCCGGGTCGCCCCGGCGACTGCACGATGAGGAGGACTCCGTGCCGCTCTCGGAGCACGAGCAGCGAATGCTCGAGCAAATGGAGCGAGCGCTGTACGCCGAAGATCCCAAGTTCGCGTCGGCGCTCGAGGGAAGCGGGCTGCGTACGTACACCCGGCGGCGGGTCTACCAGGCGGTCGCGGGCTTCCTCGTAGGTATCGCGCTCCTCATGGCAGGTATGGTCGCCAAGCAGGTGTGGCTCAGCGTGGTGGGCTTCCTCGTGATGCTGGGCTGTGCGGTGCTCGCGGTGACCGGCTGGCGCAAGGCCCCCAAGCCGGGCGAACAGCCTGCCGGTGGCCAGCAGCCCCGCAGTCAGGGCCGGCAGCGGCGCTCCATGATGGACCGGATCGAGCAGCGCTGGCAGCGGCGCCGCGACGAGCAACAGGGCCAATAGCCCGCCGACAGTGCTCGCCTTCGCGTGAGGGGGTGACCACCCGAGTGGTGGTCACCCCCTCACGCACGCCCTCGTCCGGACACGGACGACTGAACAGCCGGCTGCCGACAGGAGTGACCACCGGCTGACGGCACACAGCCGTAGAGCGCAGAAGCACGGCGGGCACAGCCGCAGAGCCCCGCGGGCGCAGAGCACACAGCACGGCGGGCACAGAGCACTGCGGGCCCCGGGTCGTTAGGCGACCCGCGGCCCGCAGTGCTCTGTCGAACCGGCCTCAGCCCTGCTGACCCGACGGCCTGCGCAGGCTCGGCCGGGCCGCCGCCGCGCGGGCCGTGACGCCCGTCCACCACTCCGACAGCGCCCACACCACTCGTGCGGTGGAACGCGGGGCGATCACCGCGCGCAGCTTCGTGCCCCGGCCGACCGTGCTCCGCAGCCCGCCGAGCACTTGGCGGACGTCGTCCGCGAGCCCCGCCGTCGGGCGCGGTCGCGGCGCGTAGAGGACCTGCTCCACGGCGTCCGCCACCCGGTGCACCGCGGCCGCCGCCGACGGGTCCAGATGCCCGAGCCTGACCATCCTGGCGGCCGCCTTGCGCGGGGTCTGCGACTCGTCCGGCGGGATCCCGTGGTCCCACGCCGTGTCGGTCAGCTCCTGCCAGACCGCCAGGGTGCGCGCCGCCGCGCCCGCCTCCGAGCGGCCGTGTGCGCCCAGCCGTACGGCCCGGGTGCGCAGGCGCCACAGCATCGGCGCCGCGGGAATCGCCAGGACGGCGAGGCCGCCCAGGGCCCACAGCAGCGCGACCCACCACTTCGGGCCGCCTCCGCCACCGCCCGGCACGGCCGCCGGGGCCTCGCTCTCGCACGCCTCCAGCTTCTTCTGCTCCGCCGTGCAGCTCTCGCTGGCAGAGGGTGACGCGGAGGGCGCCGTGGACGCCTCCTGGGACGGCAGAGTCACGTCCGGGAGCGAGCTGCCGGACGCGTCCGGCACGGTGTACGAGGGCACCGAACCACGGTTCGGGGTCGGCTCGAAGCGGGTCCAGCCCACGCCCTCGAAGTACAGCTCGGGCCAGGCGTGGGCGTCCTTCAGCCCCACCGACACCGAACCGTCCGCCTGCGGCGACCCCGGCGCGAAGCCCACCGCGACCCTGGCCGGTATGTCCAGGGACCGGGCCATCGCGGCCATCGCGAAGGAGAAGTGGACGCAGAAGCCCTGCTTGTCCCTGAGGAAGCGGGCGATCGCCTGCGAGCCGCTGCCGACCTGCACCGAGGTGTCGTACTCGAAGCCGCCGGTCAGGGCGAAGTAGTCCTGGAGGGCGACCGCCTGCTCGTAGGGGTTCTTGGCGCCCGAGGTGACCTCACGGGCGGTCCTGGCCACCACGTCCGGGAGGGAGTCCGGCAGCTTGGTGTACTCGCGTTCCAGTGCCGCGGACGGCGGCGGTGCCGCGGCCAGCTGCTCCGCCGTCGGCCGTACCTCCAGGCTCTTCACCTCGTACGTCGCACCGCGCGTGGTCTGGCCGTGGTCGCCGACCAGCGTCATGCCCTCGGGTTCGTAGCGCCAGTTGCCGCTGATCTTCACGCCGCTGGGCGGGTACGGCATCGGCAGCCAGTTCTGCGCGTAGGTGCCGGACGCCGAGACGGTGGTCTCGATCTCCGCGCGCTTGACGTCCGCGCCGAGACCGATGGGGGTCGGGAACGCGCCGTCCGGTACGGCCCTGATGGACCGCTTGGACGGCTTCCAGGTGGTGCCGTCGAAGTCGTCCAGGGACACGATCCGCAGGTAGAGACTCGAGACGTCCGTGTTGTCGTCGGTCTGCAGGGACAGGACCTGGCGGTCCTCGTCCACGTTCAGGTTGTCCCGCAGGGCCACCAGCGGGTTCACCGCGGAGATCGTGCCGCCGCCACCGCTGCCGGAGCCCACACCCGTCCCGGCGGCATCCAGCAGGCCGCCGTTCATCGCCGGCAGGGCGAGCGGGACCACGAGAGCCACACCCAGGGCGGCCATGCCGATGCGGCGGCCGGTGCGGACCGGGGCCACCGGCCCGGTGGACTCCCCACCCCCGGTGCGCGGTGCCCCGCCGAAGACACGGCCCCACTGCGAGAGCCGCTCCCGCCCCTCGGCCAGGAGCAGCAGCAGATAGCCGGCCGCCGCGACCAGGAACCACAGCCAGTCGGCGCCGCCGTCGGACAGACCGGCGGCGACGGAGTACAGCGCGAGCAGCGGCAGGCCGGCCGGGGCCGCGCTGCGGAAGGTCACCGCGAGGGTGTCCACCGCGAGACCGATCACCAGCACACCGCCGATGATCATCAGCCGGATGCCGTCGGACGACAGCGGGGCCGGGATCGCGAACCGCGCGATGTCGTCGGTGCCCTGCTGCAGCAGGTCGGCGAAGTACACGAAGGCGTCCGGCCCCGGGAACAGCCCGAGGAAGGCCTGCTCGCGGGCGAAGACGACGGTCAGCAGCACCAGCGTGACCAGGGCCTGCGCCGCCACGGTCAGCGGCCGGGCCAGCGGCACCCGCCGGGTCGCCGCCCCCACGCCCGTCTGGACCGCGAGCAGGAACGCGGCCTGCAGGATCCAGGTGGCCGGCTCGACCAGCGGCAGCAGGGCGCACGCCACCATCAACGTGGCCGCCCAGGCGCACAGCGCCAGTCGTGCCCGCCCGCTCATGCCGACCCCTCCCCGCCGCCGACCGCTCCGACGCCTGTGCGGTCCCGGTCCGCCTGACGCCACAGCTCGTCCACGGAAGCGCCGCGCGGCACGCTCAGCGCCGTCCAGCCCGCCTCACGCAGCATCCGCAGCCGCTCCCCGTTCCTGTCCAACGGGCCGGGCACATCGCTCGGTTCCCGCACCCATGTGTCGCTGTCCAGCAGGAAGGCGACCGCGCCGCCACTGCGTTGCCGCATCTTGGCGGCCACAGTGGCCTGTTCCTCGTCGAGGTCGCCGAAGAAGGCCACCAGCAACCCCTCGTTCCCGCCGCGCAGCACGTCGTACGCCCTGGACAGGCCCGTGCCGTCCGAGTGGTCGATCACCGCGAGGGTGTCCATCATCAGCCCGGCCGCGTCCGCCGACTCCTGGCTCGCGCCCGCGAACCCGTCGGCACTCTCACCGGGCACGGAGTTGCCGGTGTCCGTCAGCAGCCGTACCGAAAAGCCCCGCTCAAGCATGTGGACCAGGGCGGAGGCGGCGCCCGCCACCGCCCACTCGAAGGCCGATTCGGGGCCGGCGCCCTGGAAGGCGAGGCCCCGGGTGTCGAGGAGCACCGTGCAGCGGGAGCGCTGGGGCTGTTCCTCGCGGCGCACCATCAGCTCGCCGTAGCGCGCGGTGGAGCGCCAGTGCACGCGGCGCAGGTCGTCGCCGTAGCGGTACCCGCGCGGGATGATGTCGTCCTCGCCGGCCAGGGCGAGCGAGCGCTGCCGCCCGTCGCCGTACCCCTTCGCCTCGCCGGTCAGCCGCACCGGCGGCAGCGGCTCCACGCGGGGGATCACCGTCAGGGTGTCGTACGTCGAGAAGGACCGGGTCAGTTCGCACATGCCGAACGGGTCGGTCAGGCGCAGCTGCAACGGGCCCAGGGGATAGCGGCCGCGCAGGTCGGAGCGGACGCGGTAGGACACCTCGCGGCGGCCGCCCGGCTCCACCCGGTCGAGCACGAAACGGGGGCGGGGGCCGAGGACGTACGGGACCCGGTCCTGGAGCATCAGCAGGCCGGTGGGCAGCCGGGAGACGTTGTCCATCCGCAGATGGACGCGGGCCTCGCTGCCGGCGGGCACGCGCGCGGGGGAGAGCCGACGGCTGCCGGCGACCCGGTAGCGGGTGCGGTAGAGCACGGTGGCGCAGATCAGGGGCAGCACGGCCAGCAGCAGTCCGACGCGCAGCAGGTCGCTCTGCCCGAGGACGTACGCGCAGATGGCCGCGGCGATTCCGGCCGCGAAGAAGGAGCGGCCCCGGGTGGTCAGACCGGCCAGGGCCGTGCGCACACCGCCCTTGTCGCCCCGGTCGGCCTCCGCGAGACCGGTCCCGCCGGTACTCATCACAGCCTCCGCGGCGGCTGCTGGCCGTACGCCGGTGTGGAGCGGCCCGGACCGAGGCCGACACCCGGCTGGGGAGCCGCCGCGGGTACCGGGGTGTGCTGCAGGATCTCCTGCACGACCTGCTCGGCCGATCGCCGGTTCAGCTGGGCCTGGGCGGTCGGCAGCAGCCGGTGGGCCAGGACCGCGACCGCGAGTGCCTGCACGTCGTCCGGCAGCGCGTACTCACGGCCGCTGAGGGCGGCGGACGCCTTCGCCGCGCGCAGCAGGTGCAGCGTCGCACGCGGGGAGGCGCCCAGTCTGAGGTCGGGGTGGGTGCGGGTGGCGGCGACCAGGTCCACCGCGTACCGCCGGACCGTGTCGGCGACGTGGACGCCGCGGACGGCGTCGATCAGCTTCACCATGTCGTGCGCGTGCGCCACCGGCTGCAGGTCGTCCAGGGGGCTCGCCCCGCCGTGGATGTCGAGCATCTGCAGCTCGGCCTCCGCGCTCGGGTAGCCGATGGAGACGCGCGCCATGAAGCGGTCGCGCTGGGCCTCGGGCAGCGGGTAGGTGCCCTCCATCTCGACCGGGTTCTGGGTCGCCACCACCATGAAGGGGCTGGGCAGCTCGTAGGTCTGCCCGTCGATGGTGACCTGCCGCTCCTCCATGGACTCCAGGAGCGCGGACTGGGTCTTCGGCGAGGCGCGGTTGATCTCGTCGCCGATCACGATCTGAGCGAAGATCGCGCCCGGCTTGAACTCGAAGTCCCGGCGCTGCTGGTCCCAGATGGACACACCCGTGATGTCCGAGGGCAGCAGGTCGGGCGTGAACTGGATGCGCCGCACCGAACAGTCGATGGAGCGCGCCAACGCCTTGGCGAGCATGGTCTTGCCCACGCCGGGGACGTCTTCGATCAGAAGATGTCCCTCGGCGAGCAGTACGGTCAGCGAAAGCCGTACGACCTCGGGCTTGCCCTCGATCACACCCTCCACGGAACTGCGGACACGCTCCACAGTGGCGGTCAGATCAGTGAGGCTCGCTCGATCGTCATAGGTCGTCACCCGGCCCTCCTCGGCCCGTTCTTTCCGGGCCGACGCGCTCGATGCGTGACCGGCCCACCCCGAAACACGGACACCACGCGTGAATCGTTCCGCGTGACGCCACAACCGCATTCTTGCTGCCGTTACCGTTTCGTGTCACTCGCCTGTGGACAACTGCCCGCACTATGTCGGGGCTTACGATGATTTGGGCACCCCAGGGCCGGAAATCAACAGCGAAACGACAGCTTCGGCGGGTGGTTACGCGGCGTCTAGGCGGGGTCGATCTCGCGCAGCAGGCCGGTCTTCACGTCGAAGACGAAGCCGCGGATGTCGTCGGTGTGCAGCAGGAACGGCGAGGTGCGCACCCGCTGCATGGACTGCCGTACGTCCTGGTCGACGTCCCGGAATGCCTCCACCGCCCAGGCGGGACGCTGGCCGACCTCCATCTCCAGGTCGGTGCGGAAGTCCTCGGTGATCGCCTCCAGGCCGCAGCCGGTGTGGTGGATGAGGACGACGCTGCGTGTACCGAGCTTGCGCTGGCTGATGGTGAGCGAGCGGATCACGTCGTCGGTGACGACGCCGCCGGCGTTGCGGATGGTGTGACAGTCGCCGAGCTCGAGGCCGAGTGCGTCGTGCAGGTCGAGGCGGGCGTCCATGCAGGCCACCACGGCGACGCGCAGCACGGGACGGGCGTCCATGCCGGGGTCGGCGAAGGCGGCGGCGTAGCGCCCGTTCGCCTCGACAAGGCGGTCGGTGACGGTGCCGCCGGTGACTATGGCGGCTTCGGGACCTGCGGGAACCGATGCGGAAGTCGACATACCCATGACGGTACTGGTCACCTGCGATCCGAGCCCGCTGTGAGAGAGGACAAAGAACGTCAATGAGCCTTGTTGTGAGCTAACCCACACAGGTGGTGTGAGGGCCGCGCGCGGGTGGTTCTGCCGTATTCGTCGCTTCGTCCGCACCCGGCTCGCGACGCGCAGGCCGGTTGATTGACCGCGCGACACCGTGGACTAAAGTGACGCGGGCGGGAGGCCAGCCCTCCCTGCGGACTGTTCTTCCCCGGAGACCCCGGTGATTTTCCGGAGATCTCCCCACGTGCGCGGCGCGTACGTACGGCTCGGCCTCCTCCCGCTCCCGGCCGGCTGACGCTTTCGGCGCCGGCAGGCCTCCCCTTCACGAGCGGGCGGGGACCCGGCGGTGCGTACGGTGCCGCGCGCCGGACCTGAGAGGGCCACTTGAGCCAGAGTCGACACGTCCCGGTGATGCTCCAGCGGTGCCTGGACCTGTTGGCCCCCGCCCTTCAGGAGCGGCCCGGAGCGGTGGTCGTGGACTGCACCCTCGGTCTCGGCGGCCACAGCGAGGCGCTGCTCGCGCGGTTCCCCGAGGCCCGGCTCGTCGCCCTCGACCGCGACAAGGAGGCCCTGCGCCTGTCCGGCGAGCGGCTCGCCCCGTACGGGGAGCGCGCCACCCTCGTGCACGCCGTGTACGACGAGCTGCCCGAGGTCCTGGACCGGCTCGGCATCGCGCGCGTGCAGGGCGTCCTCTTCGACCTCGGTGTCTCCTCCATGCAGCTCGACGAGGCCGACCGCGGCTTCGCCTACGCCCAGGACGCCCCGCTCGACATGCGCATGGACCAGACGACCGGCATGAGCGCCGCCGAGGTCCTCAACACCTACCCGCCCGGCGAGCTCGTCCGGATCCTCAGGGCCTACGGCGAGGAGAAGCAGGCCAAGCGGATCGTGTCCGCGATCGTGCGCGAGCGGGAGAAGGAGCCGTTCAGCAACAGCGCCCGGCTCGTGGAGCTGATCCGGGACAGCCTGCCGCAGGCCGCCAAGCGCACCGGCGGCAACCCGGCCAAGCGCACCTTCCAGGCCCTGCGCATCGAGGTCAACGGCGAGCTCTCCGTCCTGGAGCAGGCGATCCCGGCCGCCGTGAAGAGCCTCGACGTCGGCGGACGCATCGCCGTCCTGTCGTACCACTCCCTGGAGGACCGGCTGGTCAAGCAGGTGTTCGCGGCCGGTGCCGCCACCACCGCGCCGCCCGGGCTGCCGGTGGTGCCCGAGCGCTACCAGCCCCGGCTCAAGCTGCTCACGCGCGGTGCCGAACTTCCCACCGAGGAAGAGGTCGCCGAGAACCGGCGAGCGGCACCGGCGCGACTGCGCGGCGCCGAGCGCATCAGGGAGTCCATCGAGTGAGGGGCGTACGGGGCGTGAGCTTGTCGGGGAACCAGAATCCGGGGGAGGGCGCGTGGGCAGGAAGCCCCAGCTGAAGGGCCGAGCCGCCCGTCTCGCGCGGCTCATCCCCGGAACGGCGGGCTCCGGACAGGCGGCCCGTACCCCCTTCGTCCTCCTCGTCGTCCTGCTCCTCGGCGGCGGTCTCATCGGGCTGCTGGTGCTGAACTCGGCGCTCAGCGAAGGATCCTTCAAGCTCGACGACCTCCAGAAGGAGACCAAGAGCCTCACCGACCAGGAACAGGCGCTCCAGCGGGACATCGACGCCTACTCGGCGCCCGAAGCCCTGCAGCGCCGGGCCCGCGAGCTGGGCATGGTGCCCGGCGGCGATCCGGCCTTCCTGGACCCCGACGGCACCGTCAAGGGCGTACCCAGCCCCGCTCCGGGGGTCGAGCCGGCCGGCGCTTTCACCCCGCTCGTCCTCGCCCCCGAGGCGATCGCCGACGCCACCGTCCCGCCCCCGGCCCCCGCGCCGTCCGCCGGTGAACCGACGCCGGCGACCGCTCCCTCGGCCCCACCGCCCGCCCAGTTCCCCCCGCCCTCGACCTCCGGCAGGTGACGGAAGTGTCCGACAGGGAACCGCCGCGCCGCCGCGTGCCCGGACCCGCACGCCCCGCCCGCCCCGCCGGCCGCCGGCGTCCGGGCCCAGGCGCCCGCCCGCCGCGCCGCCCGGCGGCGTCCCGCGCCGCGGCCCCCGGTGTCATCCGGCTGGGCAGCCCCCGGCCCCGGCTGCGCATGGTCGGACTGGCGCTGACCCTCGTCCTGATCGCCTTCGTCGTACGACTGCTCCAGGTGCAGGCCGTCGACGCGAGCACGTACGCCGCCAAGGCCGAACAGAACCGGTACGTCGGCTACACCCTGGCCGCCGAGCGCGGCGGGATCACCGACCGCGACGGCGTGGCCCTGGCGACCAGCGAGGACGCGTACAACATCACCGCGGACCCCACGCTGTTCAACCGCAAGCAGCTGAAGATCGACGACGGGCCCGAGCAGGCGGCCGCGCTGCTCGCCCCGATCCTCGGCCAGGAGCAGGACGCGATCGTCAAGAAGCTCAGGCCCGCGGACGAGAACCTCCGCTACGTCGTCCTCGCCAACCGGCAGACCCCGCAGGTCTGGAAGCAGATCAAGGACCTGAAGACCGCGCTGTCCACCAAGGCCGAGACCGACCCGAGCACGGTCAACGTCCTCGGGGGCGTCCTGGCCGTACCCACCAGCAAGCGCGTGTACCCGAACGGCGACCTCGCCGCCGGGATACTGGGCTGGGTCAACGCCGAGGGCAAGGGCGGCGGCGGTGTCGAGCAACAGCTGAACGGCCTGCTGGCCGGCAAGGACGGCAAGATCCGCTACGCCCAGTCCGGGGGCCGTCAGGTGCCGACCGTGGGCTCCACCGAGACACCCGCCGTGCCCGGCAGCGACGTCGAACTCACCATCGACCGCGACATCCAGTGGGCCGCGCAGAACGCCATCACCGAGCAGGTCGAGAAGTCCAAGGCGGACCGCGGATACGTGATCGTGCAGGACACGCAGACCGGCCAGGTCCTCGCCATGGCCAACGCGCCCGGCTTCGACCCGAACGACCTGTCCAAGGCGAGCGGGCTCAACATGGGCAACGCGGCGCTCCAGGACGCGTACGAGCCCGGCTCCACCGCGAAGGTCATGTCGATGGCCGCCGTACTGGAGGAGAAGGCCGCCACGCCCGACACGCATGTCGTCGTGCCCAACCGGCTGCACCGCGGCGACCGGCTCTTCAAGGACGACATCGACCACCCGACCTGGTACCTCACGCTCAACGGCGTGCTCGCCAAGTCCAGCAACATCGGCACGATCCTGGCCACCGGGCAGCTCGGCAAGACGCAGGCGGAGGCCAACCAGGTCCTCTACTCGTACCTGCGCAAGTTCGGCCTGGGCAGCTACAGCGGGCTCGGCTTCCCGGGCGAGACGCCGGGCATCCTCGCCGGCCCCGACAAGTGGTCGACCTCGCAGCAGTACACGATTCCTTTCGGCCAGGGCGTGTCCCTCAACGCGATGCAGGCGGCGTCGGTCTACTCGACCATCGCCAACGGCGGTGTCCGCGTCGATCCCACGCTCGTCCGCGGCACGAAGGGACCCGACGGAGGCTTCACCCCGGCCGCTCAGCCCAAGAAGACAAGGGTCGTCAGCGCCGAGACGGCCAAGACTCTCGCCCGGATGCTGGAGTCCGTGGTGGACGACGCGGAGGGCACTGGTACGAAGGCGCGCATCCCCGGCTACCGGGTCGCGGGCAAGACGGGCACGGCCAACCGTGTGGATCCGGCCACCGGCAAGTACAAGGGCTACACCTCGTCCTTCGCCGGATTCGCCCCCGCGGACAAGCCTCGCGTCACCGTCTACTGCGCGATCCAGAACGCCACCGAGGGCAGCTACTTCGGCGGCCAGATCTGCGGCCCCGTCTACAAGCAGGTGATGGAGTTCGCCCTGAAGACCCTCCAGGTACCGCCCACCGGAGCCAAGGCCGCGAAGCTTCCGGTCGCCTTCACACCCTGACCAGCTCTGTTCAGCACGGAACCCCCAGGAACCAGCTCGTGACAACGATCACCCCCGATTCCGGCAACCAGGGCACCCCCGGGCCCTCGCTTCGCTCCGAAGCGGGTGCGCCCGGTACGCTCACCGCCGTGCCACACGCCGATCAGTCCCAAACCACCCAGAAGGGCGCACCCGTGACATATCCGGGGCCGCCCAGGCCGGTCCGGATCTCCGCCACACCCCTCGCGGAGCTCGCCGATCAGCTGGGTGCCGTGCAGCCGAAGACCCCGGGCGGCACGGCCGGAGTCTCGGGCATCACCCACGACTCCCGCGCCGTCCGCCCCGGCGACCTGTACGCCGCCCTCCCGGGCGCCCGCCTGCACGGCGCCGACTTCGTCACCCAGGCCGCGGGCCTCGGCGCGGTCGCCGTGCTGACCGACCCGGCGGGCGCCGAGCGGGCCGCCGCCACCGGGCTCCCGGTGCTGGTCGTCGACGACCCGCGGGCGGAGATGGGCGAACTGGCGGCCACGATCTACGGCCACCCGGGCCCCGATCTGCTCCAGATCGGCATCACCGGCACCTCCGGCAAGACCACCACCGCCTACCTCGTCGAGGGCGGCCTGAAGACGGCCAAGTCCACCGGCCTGATCGGCACGGTGGAGATGCGCATCGGCGACGAGCGCATCAAGTCCGAGCGCACCACTCCGGAAGCCACCGACCTCCAGGCCCTGTTCGCGGTCATGCGCGAGCGCGGGGTCGAAGCGGTCGCCATGGAGGTCTCCAGCCACGCCCTGGTGCTCGGCCGGGTCGACGCCTGCGTCTTCGACATCGCCGTCTTCACCAACCTGAGCCCGGAACACATGGAGTTCCACTCCGACATGGAGGACTACTTCCAGGCCAAGGCCCAGCTGTTCACGCAAAAACGCAGCAGGCTCGGCGTCGTCAACCTCGACGACGAGTACGGGCGCAGGCTGGCCAAGGAGGCCACCGTCCCGGTCGTCACCTTCTCCGCCGAGGGCCACCCGGACGCCGACTGGCGCGCCGAGGACGTCCAAGTCGGTCCCACCGACTCGACGTTCACCGTGATCGGCCCGGAGCGGGAGCGGATCACGGCCAGGTCGCCGCTGGCCGGAACCTTCAACGTGGCGAACACCCTCGCCGCGATCGTCGCCCTTGCCGCCGCCGGCCTCGACCCGCAGGCCGCGGCCGACGGGATCGCCGCCGTGCCCGGCGTGCCGGGCCGACTGGAGCGCGTGGACGCCGGACAGCCGTACCTCGCGGTCGTCGACTACGCCCACAAGACGGACGCCGTCGAATCGGTGCTGCGCGCGCTGCGCAAGGTCACCGAGGGCCGGCTGCACATCGTGCTCGGCTGCGGCGGCGACCGGGACAAGACCAAGCGGATGCCGATGGGCGCCGCCGCCGCCCGGCTCGCCGACACCGCCGTACTGACCTCCGACAATCCCCGTTCCGAGGACCCCCTCGCGATCCTCGCGACCATGCTCCAGGGCGCGGCGTCCGTACCGGCACACGAGCGCGGCGAGGTCCAGGTCTTCGAGGACCGGGCCGCCGCGATCTCCGCCGCCGTGTCCCGGGCACGGCCCGGCGACACGGTGCTGGTCGCGGGCAAGGGCCACGAACAGGGCCAGGACATCGCCGGGGTGGTCCGTCCCTTCGACGACCGCCAGGTGCTTCGCGAAGCTATCCAGAAGACCCAGGGATGAACTTGTGATCGCCCTTTCTCTCGCCGAGATCGCCTCAGTCGTCGGCGGGCAGACGCACGACATACCGGATCCGTCCGTGCAGGTCACCGGACCGGTCGTCCGGGACTCCCGCGAGGCCGGGCCCGGCACCCTCTTCGTCGCCTTCGTCGGCGAGCGGGTGGACGGCCACGACTTCGCACAGGCGGTCGTCGAAGCGGGCGCGGTGGCCGTACTGGCGTCGCGCCCCGTCGGCGTGCCCGCGATCGTCGTGGAGGACGTCCAGACGGCTCTCGGCGCCCTCGCGCGTCATGTCGTACGACGGCTCGGCGCGACCCTCGTCGCCCTCACCGGCTCCGCCGGCAAGACCAGCACCAAGGACCTGATCGCCCAGGTGCTCCGGCACAAGGCGCCGACGGTGTTCACGCCCGGCTCGCTCAACAACGAGATCGGGCTGCCGCTGACCGCGCTCACCGCCACCGAGGAGACGAAGTTCCTCGTGCTGGAGATGGGCGCCCGCGGCATCGGCCACATCCGCTACCTCGCCGACCTGACGCCGCCGAGGATCGGCCTCGTCCTCAACGTCGGGACCGCCCACATCGGCGAGTTCGGCGGCCGGGAGCAGATCGCGCAGGCCAAGGGCGAACTCGTGGAGGCCCTTCCGGAAGACGGTACGGCGGTCCTCAACGCCGACGATCCCCTGGTACGGGCCATGGCGTCCCGTACCAAGGCGAAGGTGATCCTTTTCGGAGAGTCCGGCGAAGCGGACGTACGCGCCGAGAACGTGAGACTCACGGACAGCGGACAGCCCGCCTTCCTGCTTCACACACCCTCCGGTGCAAGTGAAGTGACCATGCGCCTGTACGGTGAGCACCACGTGTCGAACGCGCTCGCCGCGGCCGCCGTCGCCCACGAACTGGGCATGTCCGCGGAAGAGATCGCCACCGCACTCTCCGAGGCGGGCTCCCTCTCCCGCTGGCGTATGGAGGTCACCGAGCGCCCGGACGGCGTGACGGTCGTCAACGACGCCTACAACGCGAACCCCGAGTCCATGCGAGCCGCTTTGCGCGCGCTCGCGGCCATGGGCCGGGGGCGGCGGACCTGGGCGGTGCTCGGCAAGATGGCCGAGCTCGGGGACGAGGCGCTCGCCGAGCACGACGCGGTCGGACGGCTCGCCGTCCGGCTCAATGTCGGCAAGCTCGTCGCGGTCGGGGGCAGGGAAGCGTCCTGGCTGCAACTGGGCGCATATAACGAGGGTTCGTGGGGTGAGGAGTCGGTGCACGTGTCCGACGCACAGGCGGCGGTCGACCTGTTGCGCAGCGAGTTGCGCCCGGGAGACGTCGTACTCGTGAAGGCGTCCCGGTCGGTCGGGCTCGAGAGCGTGGCACAGGCGCTGCTCGCGACCGGCGCCGAGGGTGAGGTCGCCGCCCGATGATGAATCAGATCCTGTTCGCGGGCGTCATCGGCCTGTTCCTGACGCTGGTGGGCACGCCGCTGCTGATCAAGCTGCTGGCCCGCAAGGGCTACGGCCAGTACATCCGCGACGACGGCCCGCGCACGCACGGCAGCAAGCGCGGTACGCCCACCATGGGCGGTATCGCCTTCATCCTGGCGACGGTCGCCGCGTACTTCCTGTCCAAGGTGATCACGGGCAAGCCGCCCACGTACTCCGGCCTGCTGGTGCTGGGCCTGATGTGCGGCATGGGTCTGGTCGGCTTCCTCGATGACTACATCAAGATCGTCAAGCGGCGTTCGCTCGGTCTGCGTGCCAAGGCGAAGATGGCAGGCCAGCTGATCGTCGGCATCACCTTCGCGGTGCTCTCGCTGCAGTTCTCCGACTCGCGCGGCAACACCCCGGCCTCGACGAAGCTGTCGTTCATCACGGACTTCGGCTGGACGATCGGCCCGGTGCTGTTCGTCGTCTGGGCGCTGTTCATGATCCTCGCGATGTCGAACGGCGTGAACCTGACGGACGGTCTGGACGGCCTCGCCACCGGCGCCTCCGTCCTCGTCTTCGGCGCCTACACGTTCATCGGCGTCTGGCAGTTCCAGGAGTCCTGCGCCAACGGCGAGACGCTGACCAACCCCAGCGCCTGTTACGAGGTGCGCGATCCGTTGGACCTCGCGGTCATCGCCTCCGCGCTGATGGGCGCCTGCCTCGGCTTCCTGTGGTGGAACACCTCGCCGGCCAAGATCTTCATGGGCGACACCGGCTCCCTGGCGCTCGGCGGCGTGCTCGCGGGTCTGGCGATCTGCTCCCGCACCGAGCTGCTGATCGCTCTCCTCGGCGGCCTGTTCGTCCTGATCACCATGTCGGTGGTCATCCAGGTCGGCTCCTTCAAGCTCACCGGCAAGCGCGTCTTCCGCATGGCGCCACTCCAGCACCACTTCGAACTCAAGGGGTGGTCCGAAGTCCTTGTGGTGGTCCGCTTCTGGATCATCCAGGGCATCTGTGTGATCGTCGGCCTGGGCCTGTTCTACGCGGGATGGGCGGCGGACAAGTGACCGACTGGCAGGGCAAGCGCGTCACCGTCGCCGGGCTCGGTGTCTCCGGCATCCCGGCCGCCAAGGTGCTGCACGAACGCGGTGCTCTCGTCACCGTCGTCAACGACGGCGACGACGAGCGGGCCCGTGCCCAGGCGGCCGAACTGGAGGCGCTCGGCATCACCGTGCGCCTCGGCGACGGCGCGACCCTGCCCGACGGCACCGAGCTCATCGTCACGGCCCCCGGCTGGAAGCCGGACAAGCCGCTGTTCGCGGCGGCACGCGCGGCCGGCGTGCCGGTCTGGGGCGACGTCGAACTCGCCTGGCGGCTGCGCGGACCCGACGCCGCGCCCTGGCTCGCCGTCACCGGCACCAACGGCAAGACCACGACCGTCCAGATGCTCGCCTCCATCCTGAAGGCGGCGGGCCTGCGCACGGCAGCGGTCGGCAACATCGGCGTCTCGCTGCTGGACGCGGTCCTCGGCGAGGAACGGTACGACGTCCTCGCGGTGGAGCTGTCGAGCTACCAGCTCCACTGGGCGCCCTCGCTGCGGGCCCACTCGGCCGTCGTCCTCAACCTCGCCCCGGACCATCTCGACTGGCACGGCTCCATGGAGGCGTACGCCGCCGACAAGGGCCGCATCTACGAGGGCAACCGCGTCGCCTGCGTCTACAACCTCGCCGACAAGGCCACCGAGGACCTCGTGCGCGAGGCGGACGTCGAGGAGGGGTGCCGGGCGATCGGCTTCACCCTCGGCGCGCCCGCACCCTCCCAACTCGGCGTGGTGGACGGCATCCTGGTCGACCGTGCCTTCGTGGCGGACCGGCAGAAGAACGCCCAGGAGCTGGCGGAGGTCTCCGACGTCAACCCGCCCGCCCCGCACAACATCGCCAACGCCCTTGCGGCGGCCGCCCTGGCGCGTGCCTTCGGGGTGCCCGCGACGGCCGTACGGGACGGCCTGAGGGCCTTCACGCCGGACGCCCACCGCATCGCGCACGTGGCCGACATCGAATCGGTCGCCTACGTGGACGACTCCAAGGCAACCAACACCCACGCCGCGGAAGCCTCGTTGGCGGCCTACGAGTCGATCGTGTGGATCGCTGGCGGCCTCGCGAAGGGCGCCACCTTCGACGAGCTGGTGACGGGGGCGGCGAAGCGGCTGCGCGGCGTCGTCCTCATCGGCGCGGACCGCGCCCTGATCCGCGAAGCCCTGGCGCGACACGCCCCGGAAGTACCCGTCGTGGAGCTGGACCGGACCGACACTGGGGCGATGCTCCAGGCAGTCCAGGAAGCGAAGCGGCTCGCCGCCGCGGGCGACACGGTCCTGCTGGCCCCGGCCTGTGCCTCCATGGACATGTTCACCAACTACAACCAGCGCGGTGACGCGTTCGCGGAGGCGGTTCGCGAACTCGGCGCCTGACCCGGCCGCCTGCCGGGCGGACCTTGGGAGGGACGCGTGGGACCGTCGACGTACAGTGAGGTCTGCGATGCCCGGTAGCCGTACCGGGCGGCCGCCCGTGCAGCGGCCGGTCAGACGTCCCGCCACCCCCCGGGCACCGCGCGAGAACCCGGTCCTCGGCCTGTACCTGCGCGCCCGCCGCGCCTGGGACCGGCCGCTGACCGCGTACTACCTGATCCTCGGCGGCAGTCTGCTGATCACCGTGCTCGGGCTGGTGATGGTCTACTCGGCCTCCCAGATCACCGCCCTGCAGATGTCCCTGCCGGGCTCGTACTTCTTCCGCAAGCAGCTCCTCGCGGCCGCCATCGGCGGGGTGCTGCTGCTGGTCGCCTCCCGGATGCCGGTGAAGCTGCACCGGGCGCTCGCCTATCCGATCCTCGCGGGCGCGGTCTTCCTGATGGCCCTGGTGCAGATCCCGGGGATAGGGCTGTCGGTCAACGGCAACCAGAACTGGATCTCCCTCGGCGGCTCGTTCCAGATCCAGCCCAGTGAGTTCGGCAAGCTCGCCCTCGTGCTGTGGGGTGCCGACCTGCTCGCCCGCAAGCAGGACAAGAAGCTGCTGACCCAGTGGAAGCACATGCTCGTGCCGCTCGTGCCGGTCGCCTTCATGCTGCTCGGGCTGATCATGCTCGGCGGCGACATGGGTACGGCGATCATCCTCACCGCGATCCTGTTCGGCCTGCTGTGGCTGGCGGGCGCGCCGACCCGGCTGTTCGTCGGGGTGCTGTCGATCGCCGCCACGCTCGGTGTGATCCTCATCAAGACCAGCCCCAACCGCATGGCCCGGCTGCAGTGCATCGGCGCCACCGAGCCAAAGTCCGGAGTGGCCGACTGCTGGCAGGCCGTGCACGGCATCTACGCCCTCGCATCCGGCGGACTCTTCGGTTCCGGGCTGGGGGCGAGTGTGGAAAAATGGGGCCAACTCCCGGAGGCGCACACGGACTTCATCTTCGCCGTCACCGGTGAGGAACTGGGCCTGGCGGGGACGCTGTCGGTACTCGCCCTCTTCGCGGCCCTAGGCTATGCGGGTATCCGCGTGGCCGGACGCACGGAGGACCCCTTCGTGAGGTATGCCGCGGGAGGTGTGACCACCTGGATCACCGCACAGGCGGTGATCAACATGGGTGCGGTGCTCGGTCTGCTGCCCATCGCCGGTGTCCCCCTTCCGCTGTTCTCCTACGGAGGGTCCGCCCTGCTGCCGACCATGTTCGCCATCGGGTTGCTGATCGCCTTCGCGCGTGAGGATCCCGCTGCGCGGATGGCGCTTTCGATGCGGCAACCCCGCTTTGGTAGAAAGCGGGCGGGAGGCCCTGTGCGGGGGCCTCGGAGATGGAACACGATGAGACGGCGTGCCAAGGCGGCGCGTTCGTCCGGAGAGCGGTGAATTTCGGTGCATGTCGTACTCGCCGGTGGGGGGACCGCCGGCCACATCGAGCCCGCGCTCGCCCTCGCGGACGCCCTGCGCAGGCAGGACCCGACCGTGGGAATCACGGCCCTGGGCACGGAGCGCGGCCTGGAGACCCGGCTCGTACCGGAGCGGGGCTATGACCTCGCGCTGATCCCCGCGGTGCCCCTGCCACGCAAGCCGACCCCCGAGCTGATCACCGTCCCGGGCCGGCTGCGCGGCACGATCAAGGCCGCCGAGCAGATCCTGGAGCGCACCAAGGCGGACGCCGTCGTCGGCTTCGGCGGGTACGTGGCCCTGCCCGGCTACCTCGCCGCCAAGAGGCTCGGGGTGCCGATCATCATCCACGAGGCCAACGCCCGCCCCGGCCTCGCCAACAAGATCGGCTCGCGCTACGCCGCCAAGGTCGCCGTCTCCACCCCGGACAGCAAGCTGCGCGACGCCCGCTACATCGGCATCCCGCTGCGCCGCACCATCGCCACCCTCGACCGGGCGGCCATGCGCCCCGAGGCCCGCGCGGCCTTCGGACTCGACCCGAACCTGCCGACGCTGCTGGTCTCCGGGGGCTCACAGGGCGCCCGCCGGCTCAACGAGGTGGTCCAGCAGGTCGCGCCGTACCTCCAGCAGGCCGGGATCCAGATCCTGCACGCGGTCGGCCCGAAGAACGAACTGCCGCAGGTGCACCAGATGCCGGGGATGCCCCCGTACATCCCGGTACCGTACGTGGACCGGATGGACCTCGCGTACGCCGCGGCCGACATGATGCTCTGCCGCGCGGGCGCGATGACCGTCGCCGAACTCTCCGCCGTCGGGCTCCCGGCCGCCTACGTCCCGCTGCCCATCGGCAACGGCGAACAGCGGCTGAACGCCCAGCCGGTGGTCAAGGCCGGCGGCGGACTCCTGGTCGACGACGCGGACCTGACGCCCGAGTGGGTGCAGCAGAACGTGCTGCCCGTGCTCGCCGATCCGCACCGGCTGTACCAGATGTCCCGTTCCGCCAGTGAGTTCGGCCGCCGGGACGCCGACGACCTGCTCGTCGCCATGGTGTACGAGGCGATCGCCGCCAGCCGTGCACGCCGATAGGGCCGTACTGAGGCCCGTATGACCGGAAGGCAGGGAGCGTGGCCGGATCGACGACCGCCGAGCGCGGTGAACGCCAGCAGGAGTCGTCCGGCCCGCCGCCTGTCCGGAGGATCGCAACCCCCCGCCTTCGTACGATCATCATTCTCGCCGTCGCGCTGGTGCTCGTCGGCACCGGATCCCTGTGGGTCCTGTACGGCTCGAACTGGCTGCGCGTGGAGCGGGTATCGATCTCCGGGACCAGGGTTCTGACGCCCGCACAGGTCCGCGAGGCCGCCGATGTGCCGGTCGGATCGCCGCTGATTTCCATCGACACCGATGCGATTGAGGCACGACTGCGCCGGAAATTGCCCCGAATTGACGTGGTTGACGTGGCGCGTTCCTGGCCCCACGGAATCGGGCTGAAAGTGACTGAGCGTACTCCGGTTCTGCTTGTCCAAAAGGGCGGAAACTTTGTCGAAGTGGACGATGAAGGTGTCCGGTTCGCGACGGTTTCCGAGGCCCCGAAAGGCGTACCCACACTGGAATTGACGCTGTCCCAGCCGGGCTCGCGCGCCGCGAGCCTGCGCCGGTTCGGCGAGGGCCGATTGGTGCGGGAGGCGGTCCGCGTCGCCCGTGCCGTTCCGGCCGCCGTCGCCCACCGGACCCAGGCGGTCAAGGTGCGTTCGTACGACGACATCTCACTGGAGTTGAGCGACGGGCGGACCGTCGCCTGGGGGAGCAGCGAGAAGGGGGCCGCGAAGGCCCGCACGCTCACGGCTCTCATGAAAGCCTCTCCTGACGCGCGGTACTTCGACGTCAGCGTTCCCACGGCGCCCGCGTCATCGGGGAGTTGACGCACATCCGCGCAGGCCAGCACCCTGGTTGGGCAGCGCTATGGCTGATCACATAGGGTGAAAAGAAAAACGGGAGGTTCGGCGTGTTCGTTGAACGTGCGCCACTTGTCGACTTAGTGTCCTGTTCAGAAGACTCCAGGGAACGGACACACTGGTAACCCTAAACTTCAACGTTAGGGTTCGGGTCGGCGATACGGACCGTCCCAATCGGCATCAGTCGTCGGACCGCGGCAACGCCGCGAGGCGGCGACACGTAACTCGAGGCGAGAGGCCTTCGACGTGGCAGCACCGCAGAACTACCTCGCAGTCATCAAAGTCATCGGTGTCGGCGGCGGTGGTGTCAATGCCATCAACCGGATGATCGAGGTCGGTCTCAAGGGCGTCGAGTTCATCGCCATCAACACCGACGCGCAGGCGCTGTTGATGAGCGACGCCGACGTCAAACTCGACGTCGGCCGCGAACTCACCCGCGGACTCGGCGCCGGAGCCAACCCGGCTGTCGGCCGCAAGGCGGCCGAGGACCACCGCGAGGAGATCGAGGAGGTCCTCAAGGGGGCCGACATGGTCTTCGTGACGGCCGGTGAAGGCGGCGGCACCGGCACCGGCGGCGCACCCGTCGTGGCCAACATCGCACGCACGCTCGGCGCCCTCACCATCGGCGTGGTCACGCGCCCGTTCACCTTCGAGGGACGGCGCCGCGCCAACCAGGCGGAGGACGGCATCGCCGAACTCCGCGAAGAGGTCGACACCCTCATCGTCATCCCGAACGACCGGCTGCTGTCCATCTCGGACCGCCAGGTCTCGGTCCTCGACGCCTTCAAGTCGGCGGACCAGGTCCTGCTCTCCGGTGTTCAGGGCATCACCGACCTCATCACCACGCCCGGCCTGATCAACCTCGACTTCGCCGACGTGAAGTCGGTCATGTCCGAGGCCGGCTCGGCCCTCATGGGCATCGGCTCGGCCCGCGGCGACGACCGCGCGGTGGCCGCGGCCGAGATGGCGATCTCCTCGCCGCTGCTGGAGGCGTCCATCGACGGCGCCCGGGGCGTACTCCTGTCCATCTCCGGCGGTTCCGACCTCGGTCTCTTCGAGATCAACGAGGCCGCCCAGCTGGTGAGCGAGGCCGCTCACCCCGAGGCCAACATCATCTTCGGCGCGGTCATCGACGACGCCCTCGGCGACGAGGTCCGGGTCACCGTGATCGCGGCCGGCTTCGACGGCGGCCAGCCGCCGGCCCGCCGGGACAACGTCCTCGGTTCGGCCTCGTCGTCCTCGTCGTCGGGCCGCCGTGAGGAGCCCACTCCGGTACGGCAGACCGAGAGCCGCCCGTCCTTCGGCTCGCTCGGCAGCGTCACGCCGAAGGAGGAGTCGGAGCAGGCGCCCGAGCCGGTGGCCGACCTTCCGGTCTCCCCGCCGGTCCCGCCGTCGCGCTCCTACTCGGACAGCGCGGCCGAGGAACTGGACGTGCCGGACTTCCTGAAGTGATAGATCAGCGCTCCGGAACGAGCACTGTGAACGGCGCGCACTTCGCCTTCACCGACAGGTGGGGCGGGGTGAGCGCCGTTCCGTACGAGGAGCTCAACCTCGGCGGAGCGGTCGGCGACGACCCGGGTGCCGTACGGACCAACCGTGAACTGGCCGCCAAGTCCCTGGGGCTCGACGCCGCTCAGGTGGTCTGGATGAACCAGGTGCACGGGGCCGACGTGGCGGTGGTGGACCGGCCCTGGGACTCCGCTTCGCGGATCCCCTCGGTCGACGCGGTCGTCACCGCCCGGCGCGGACTCGCCCTCGCCGTCCTCACCGCCGACTGCACCCCCGTCCTGCTCGCCGACCCGGTCGCCAAGGTCGCCGCCGCGGCCCATGCGGGCCGGCCCGGCATGATCGCCGGGGTCGTCCCCGCCGCCGTACGGGCCATGACGGAACTCGGTGCCGAACCGTCCCGGATCGTCGCCCGCACCGGGCCCGCGGTCTGCGGCCGGTGCTACGAAGTGCCGGCCGCCATGCGCGCCGAGGTGGCCGCCGTCGAACCGGCGGCGCACGCCGAGACGAGCTGGGGCACGCCGGCGGTCGACGTGACCGCCGGAGTGCACGCGCAGCTGGAGCGGCTGGGGGTGCACGACCGGGAGCAGTCGCCGGTGTGCACGCTGGAGTCGGGGGACCACTTCTCGTACCGCCGCGATCGCACCACGGGGCGACTCGCGGGATATGTGTGGTTGGACTGAGGGGCATGACGGACCGTAAGGACGAACTCGCCGGAAACCTGGCGAAGGTGGAGGAGCGCATCGAGGCCGCGTGTGCGGCCGCCGGGCGGGGGCGTGAGGAAGTCACGCTGATCGTGGTCACCAAGACCCATCCCGCGAGCGATGTGCGGATGCTGGCGGAACTCGGTGTGCGGCACGTCGCCGAGAACCGCGACCAGGACGCGGCGCCGAAGGCGGCGGAATGCGCGGACCTGCCGCTTGGCTGGCACTTCGTCGGCCAGTTGCAGACCAACAAAGTACGATCCGTGGTCGGTTACGCGGATTTCGTGCAGTCCGTCGATCGTTCCAAGCTGGTGACGGCCCTGTCGAAGGAGGCCGTGCGGGCCGGGCGCGAGGTGGGCTGTCTGATCCAGGTGGCGCTCGACGCGGGAGTGAGCGGGAGAGGGGAGCGGGGTGGCGTAGGACCTGGCGGCATCGACGAGTTGGCCGGCCGCGTCGCCGACGCTCCGGGCCTGCGGCTCGACGGGCTGATGACCGTCGCTCCGCTCACCGGGGAGTACGCGGGGCGCGAACAGGCGGCGTTCGAGCGGTTGATGGATTTGTCGACCGACCTGCGCCGAGCGCATCCGGCTGCGAACATGGTCTCCGCAGGGATGAGTGCGGACCTCGAACAGGCCGTGGCGGCCGGAGCGACACATGTACGCGTCGGTACCGCGGTACTCGGAGTACGCCCCAGGCTCGGGTAACGTCGCCAGGAAGTCGGACCACAGCAGAAAATATGGTCATTACCGCAGCACAGCGGGCATAACGACCTCGTGGATCGCGGGCACTTGGCAGTCGTCAGCCGATCCACCACAGAGCGGAGGACTCAGGAAATGGCCGGCGCGATGCGCAAGATGGCGGTCTACCTCGGCCTCGTGGAGGACGATGGGTACGACGGCCGCGGTTTTGATCCCGACGACGACTTCGAACCCGAGCTGGATCCGGAGCCCGAGCGGGACCGGCGACGGCATGAGCTGTCGCATCAGTCGCACGGCTCGCACCAGTCCCGCCAGGCACATCAGCCTGAAAGGGACGAACCGGTACGAGTGGTGCAACCTCCGGTGTCACGTGACCCGCTGCCCCGATCCGCTTCGCTAGGCGCGGAATCCGGGCGTCCGGCGCGCATCGCGCCCGTGGCATCCATCACACAAGAACGCGCAAGCCTGGAGAAGAACGCACCGGTGATCATGCCCAAGGTCGTGTCGGAACGAGAGCCTTACCGGATCACCACACTTCACCCCCGGACCTACAACGAGGCCCGTACCATCGGGGAACACTTCCGTGAGGGCACCCCGGTGATCATGAATCTGACTGAGATGGATGACACAGACGCGAAGCGACTTGTCGACTTTGCGGCCGGTTTGGTGTTTGGTCTTCACGGCAGCATCGAGCGGGTGACGCAGAAGGTGTTCCTGTTGTCGCCTGCTAACGTCGATGTCACGGCGGAGGACAAGGCCCGGATCGCAGAGGGCGGGTTCTTCAACCAGAGCTGAGACGCAGGACCGGAAACGGCAGTACAAGTAGGACCCAGCAGTACGGATCAGGGGAGAGGGAAGCACAGGCAATGAGCGTGGTTCTGGATGTCGTCTACATCGCGCTGATGTGCTTCCTCATCGTGCTGATCTTCCGGTTGGTCATGGACTACGTCTTCCAGTTCGCCCGCTCGTGGCAACCCGGCAAGGCGATGGTGGTCGTTCTGGAGGCCACCTACACTGTCACTGATCCACCGCTCAAGCTTCTGCGGCGGTTCATTCCGCCGCTGCGTCTCGGGGGCGTGGCGCTCGACCTGTCCTTCTTCGTACTGATGATCATCGTCTACATCCTGATCTCCGTCGTGAGCCGGCTGTGAACGATACGGTCTTGCCGAATGCCGACGACTACGTTGAGGTGAAGAGATGCCGTTGACCCCCGAGGACGTGCGGAACAAGCAGTTCACGACCGTCCGCCTCCGAGAAGGCTATGACGAGGACGAGGTCGATGCCTTCCTCGATGAGGTCGAAGCCGAACTGACGCGACTGCTCCGCGAGAACGAGGACCTGCGCGCCAAGCTGGCGGCGGCCACGCGCGCTGCTGCCCAGAATCAGCAGAACATGCGCAAGCCCCCGGAGCAGCAACAGGACCAGCAGCAGGGAGGCATGCCCCAGCAGGGGATGCCTCAGCAGGGTATGCCGCAGCAAGGCATGCCTCAGCAGGGTATGCCGCAGCAGGGCATGCGAGGTCCCGGCTCTCCGGTGCCGGCCGGCATATCTGGCCCGCCGCAGCAGCAGATGGGTGGCCCCATGGGTGGCCCGCCCCAGCTGCCGAGCGGTGCACCGCAGCTGCCTGCCGGCCCCAATGGCGGCCAGGGCGGCCCGCAGGGTCCCGGTCAGATGGGCCAAGGCCAGATGGGCCAGGGTCAGATGGGTCAGGGCCAGATGGGCCAGGGTCCGATGGGCCAGGGTCCGATGGGCGGCCAGTCCCCCATGCAGCAGCAGATGGGCGGCCCGATGGGTGGCCCCATGGGCCACTCGATGGGCGGCCCCGGTCAGGGCCCCGGTGGCGACAGCGCCGCGCGTGTCCTCTCGCTGGCCCAGCAGACCGCCGACCAGGCGATCGCCGAGGCCCGTTCCGAGGCCAACAAGATCGTCGGCGAGGCGCGTTCGCGTGCCGAGGGTCTTGAGCGTGACGCCCGTGCCAAGGCCGACGCCCTGGAGCGGGACGCGCAGGAGAAGCACCGTGTCGCGATGGGCTCCCTGGAGTCCGCCCGCGCCACGCTGGAGCGCAAGGTCGAGGACCTGCGCGGCTTCGAGCGCGAGTACCGCACCCGCCTGAAGTCCTACCTGGAGTCGCAGCTGCGTCAGCTGGAGACCCAGGCGGACGACTCGCTGGCCCCGCCGCGCACTCCGGCGACCGCGTCGCTGCCGCCGTCCCCGGCGCCTTCCATGGCTCCGGCCGGTGCCAGCGCCCCGTCGTACGGCGGCGGCAACCAGGGCATGGGCGGCGGCCCGTCTCCTGCCGGTCCGTCCTACGGCGGCCAGCAGCAGATGTCCCCGGCGATGACCCAGCCGATGGCGCCGGTACGGCCGCAGGGCCCGTCGCCGATGGGCCAGGCTCCCTCGCCGATGCGCGGCTTCCTCATCGACGAGGACGACAACTGACGGTTATGAGTACGCCGTAGGCGTCGGCAGCGTTCAGGGCGGGGCCCCGGATTTTTGATCCGGGGCCCCGCCCTTTTGCCGTGCGTGTTCGGGTGCCGGTGCAGTTGTCCTGCGTACGCAACGCCGAAGGCCCGGGTGCACCAAGATCTTCTGGTGCACCCGGGCCTTCGTGGCCTCGGTTACGCCTTGCGCAGGCGGAACGTCAGGGACAGGCCCTCGTCCGTGAACGGGGATCCATAGGTGTCGTCCGCCTCGCCCTGGGCGAAGTCACTCGCGAGGACCTCGTCGGCGATGAGGGCGGCGTGCTCGGACAGGGCCGCGACGACGGCCGGGTCCGTGGACGTCCAGCGCAGCGCGATGCGGTCGGCCACGTCGAGGCCGCTGTTCTTGCGGGCCTCCTGGATCAGGCGGATCGCGTCACGGGCCAGGCCGGCCTGACGCAGCTCCTCCGTGAGCTCCAGGTCGAGGGCGACCGTCGCGCCCGAGTCGGACGCCACCGACCAGCCCTCGCGCGGGGTCTCGGTGATGATGACCTCGTCCGGGGCGAGCGTGACCGTCTCGCCGTCGACCTCCACCGATGCCGTGCCCTCGCGCAGGGCCAGGGACAGCGCGGCGGCGTCCGCGTTCGCGACGGCCTTCGCCACGTCCTGCACCCGCTTGCCGAACCGCTTGCCCAGCGCACGGAAGTTGGCCTTCGCCGTCGTGTCGACCAGCGAACCGCCCACCTCGGACAGCGACGCCAGTGACTCGACGTTCAGCTCCTCCGTGATCTGCGCGTGCAGCTCGGCGTTGAGGGAGCCGAAGCCCGTCGCCGCGATCAGCGCGCGTCGCAGCGGCTGACGTGTCTTCACGCCCGACTCCGCGCGCGTGGCACGGCCCAGCTCCACCAGGCGTCGTACCAGGACCATCTGCTTCGACAGATCCGGGTCGATGGCGGACAGGTCCGCCTGCGGCCAGGACGCCAGGTGCACCGACTCGGGGGCGTCGGGGCTGACGGGCACCACCAGGTCCTGCCAGACCCGCTCGGTGATGAACGGGGTCAGCGGGGCCAGCAGCTTGGTGACCGTCTCGACGACCTCGTGCAGGGTGCGCAGCGCCGCCTTGTCGCCCTGCCAGAAGCGGCGACGGGAGCGGCGTACGTACCAGTTGGACAGGTCGTCGACGAACGCCGAAAGCAGTTTTCCGGCGCGCTGGGTGTCGTACGACTCCAGAGCCTCGGTCACCTGGTCGGTGAGCGCGTGGAGTTCGGACAGGAGCCAGCGGTCCAGGACCGGCCGGTCCGCCGGGGCCGGGTCGGCCTCGCTGGGCGCCCAGTTCGACGTGCGGGCGTAGAGGGCCTGGAAGGCGACCGTGTTCCAGTACGTGAGGAGCGTCTTGCGGACGACCTCCTGGATGGTGCCGTGACCGACGCGGCGGGCCGCCCACGGGGAGCCGCCGGCCGCCATGAACCAGCGGACCGCGTCCGCACCGTGCTGTTCCATCAGCGGGATCGGCTGCAGGATGTTGCCCAGGTGCTTGGACATCTTGCGGCCGTCCTCGGCGAGGATGTGACCGAGGCAGACGACGTTCTCGTACGAGGACTTGTCGAAGACGAGCGTGCCGACGGCCATGAGGGTGTAGAACCACCCGCGTGTCTGGTCGATGGCCTCCGAGATGAACTGCGCCGGGTAGCGGCTCTCGAAGAGCTCCTTGTTCTTGTGCGGGTAACCCCACTGCGCGAACGGCATCGAACCCGAGTCGTACCAGGCGTCGATGACCTCCGGCACGCGCGTGGCCGTCTTCCGGCACGTCGGGCAGGCGAAGGTGACGTCGTCGATGAACGGGCGGTGCGGGTCGAGCTCCGACTGGTCGGTGCCGGTCAGCTCGGTCAGCTCGGCGCGGGAGCCGACGCAGGTGAGGTGGCCGTCCTCGCAGTGCCAGATGGGCAGCGGCGTGCCCCAGTAGCGGCTGCGGGAGAGCGCCCAGTCGATGTTGTTGTTCAGCCAGTCGCCGAAACGGCCGTGCTTGACGGAGTCCGGGAACCAGTTGGTCTTCTCGTTCTCCTGGAGGAGGCGGTCCTTGACGGCCGTGGTGCGGATGTACCAGGACGGCTGCGCGTAGTAGAGGAGCGCGGTGTGGCAGCGCCAGCAGTGCGGGTAGCTGTGCTCGTACGGGATGTGCTTGAAGAGCAGACCGCGGTTCTGGAGGTCCTCGGTGAGCTTTTCGTCCGCCTTCTTGAAGAAGACGCCGCCCACGAGGGGGACGTCCTCCTCGAAGGTGCCGTCCCGGCGGACCGGGTTCACCACGGGAAGGCCGTAGGCGCGGCAGACCTTGAGGTCGTCCTCACCGAAGGCGGGGGACTGGTGGACCAGACCCGTACCGTCCTCGGTCGTCACGTACTCGGCGTTGACCACGTAGTGGGCCGGTTCCGGGAACTCGACGAGCTCGAACGGACGTTGGTAGGTCCAGCGCTCCATCTCGGCACCGGTGAAGGTCTCGCCGGTGACCTCCCAGCCCTCGCCGAGGGCCTTCTCGACGAGCGGCTTCGCGACAACGAGCTTCTCCTCGCCGTTGGTCGCGACGACATAGGTGACGTCGGGGTGCGCGGCCACGGCGGTGTTGGAGACCAGCGTCCAGGGGGTCGTCGTCCACACAAGGAGCGCCGCCCGGCCGGCGAGCGGACCGGAGGTGAGCGGGAAACGGACGTACACGGACGGGTCCACGATCGTCTCGTAGCCCTGCGCCAGCTCGTGGTCCGACAGACCCGTCTCGTCGCGCGGGCACCAGGGGGCGACGCGGTAGTCCTGGACCAGCAGGCCCTTGTTGAAGATCTCCTTCAGTGACCACCAGACGGAGTCCACGTACTCGGGGTCCATCGTGCGGTACGCGTCGTCCAGGTCGACCCAGTAGCCCATGCGGTTCGTGAGCTCGGTGAAGGCGTCGGTGTGGCGGGTCACGGACTCGCGGCACTTGGCGTTGAACTCGGCGATGCCGTACGCCTCGATGTCCTTCTTGCCGTCGAAGCCGAGTTCCTTCTCCACGGCGATCTCGACCGGGAGGCCGTGGCAGTCCCAGCCGGCCTTGCGGGCCACGTGGTAGCCGCGCATGGTGCGGAAGCGGGGGAAGACGTCCTTGAAGACGCGCGCCTCGATGTGGTGGGCCCCCGGCATGCCGTTGGCCGTGGGCGGGCCCTCGTAGAACACCCACTCGGGGCGCCCCTCGGACTGTTCCAGGGTCTTGGCGAAGATCTTCTGCTCGCGCCAGAAGTCGAGCACGGCGTGCTCCAGCGCGGGCAGGTCGACCTGGGCGGGCACCTGGCGGTACGTCGGCGTTGTCATCAGCGAACTTCCTCCGGCGGACTTGCTGCCTTCCGTCCGGAGGGACGAGAGCTGTGTCGATCCCTGCGCCGCCTTCGGCGCGCTCCCGCGGTACCACCCTCCTTGGCTCTCCGGTGCGCCGTACGCGCCGGTGAGCCCCCTCATTGGGGTCGCGATGCCGGGTCTACTGGCCGCCTTCTTTCGGCTGCGGCTTTCTTCCGGCGGCTCTGGGGTGATCTTCACGTCGCGCTCGCCCCCGGGCTTCCACCGTCCCCGGGTCGCTCTGGGCTGCGTACGTCGCTACTCGTCCCCATCCACGCTTTTCGCTCCGCCCAGTGTACGGCGCCGTGGGGACAGCGGCCGACCGGATTTCCGGCGGCCGTCGGCGGGGGCTCGGCGGGGCCCGGGATGACCCGAATGGCGAGGGGCGCGTGTTCGAGGGCCGGGATGCCCGGCGCGGCGGATTACCCGGCGGGGAGCTGGGCACAACGCATGCAGGTTTGCCGCGCGGCGTTCGCGAGGCGGGCGAATCGGGCGGTGTGCCCCGTTGCCGTGGGACTCAAGTCGATTTATCGTCCCAGCACGATTCGCGTGCAAGATCACAATATGTGAAGGGGCCGCGGCCATGGTGGCGAAGAAGACCGCCGTACAGCAGTCGGCGTCCGGGTCCACGGGTGCCTCCGGCGGTGCGGCCAAGGACGTCGGGGGGAAGAAGAGAACGCAGGGGGGCGCGGCCGAGCAGGAGGCCAAGGCCGTGAAGACGGTGGGTTCGGCTACGAGGAAGGCGGCCGCGAAGGGCGCGGGCGCGGGTGCGGGTGCCAAGAAGGCCGTGGCGAAGAAGGCGGCATCAGTGAAGAAGGCCGCTGCCAAGAAGGCCACTGCCACCAAGGCGGCGGCTACGAAGACGGCGGGCGGGAAGAAGACCGGCGGGAAGTCAGTGGCGGCCACGAAGGCCGAAGCCACGAAGGTGGCGGGCGGGCGGGCGGCCGCCGTGAAGGAGACGGGCGGGGAGGCGGCGACCGTCGCGGAGACGCGCGGGAAGGACGCGGGCGGGAAGGCGGCGGCCACGAAGGTGGCGTTGGCGAAGGAGACCGGCGCGAAGAAGACCGCTGACAAGAAGAGCGGTGCCGCGAAGGGCGGCGCTGGGAAAAGCACCTCGAGGAAGAGCGCAGCCAAGACGACTGCGGCCAAGAAGAGCACGGTCAAGAAGGCGGGCGCGGCGCAGACCGCGGAGCAGACGGGAGCCACGACGGTGGTTGCGAAGAAGACTCCTGGCACGGCCACAGCGGCGAAGTCCGCACTGCCCAAGGCGCGGGTCGCCGCGGCGGAGCCCGGCGAGCTCGCGGTACGCCCCGGTGAGGACCCCTGGACGCCGGAAGAGGTCGCGGAGGCGCGCGCCGGGCTGTCGTCCGAGGCGACGCGGCTGCGCGACGAGATCACCTCGTCCGAACAGTCCCTGGTGGGCCTGATGCGGGACTCCGGGGACGGTGCCGGCGACGATCAGGCGGACACCGGCACCAAGAACATCACGCGCGAGCACGAGATGGCTCTCGCGGCCAACGCGCGCGAGATGCTCATCCAGACCGAGCGCGCCCTGCAACGGCTCGACGCGGGCACCTACGGTCTGTGCGAGAACTGCGGCAACCCCATCGGCAAGGCCCGCATGCAGGCCTTCCCGCGGGCCACGCTGTGCGTGGAGTGCAAGCAGAAGCAGGAACGCCGGTACTGATCACCTCGCTGCCCGGGAGCGTGTCGTACCCTCGTCCTCAGTCAGGTATCTAGGTTGAGGGACTCACGTGGCAGAGGCGGAGCGCATCATCGGTACGCCGGATTCCCCAGAGGCGGCGGGAGGCGAGCCGGAGCAGTCCGAGGAGCATGCCGCGGACGCGTCGCAGACCGCCGCCGGGGCCGAGCGGCCCCGGGGCAGGCGGCGGATCGCCGTGCTGTTCACCGTCGCGACCGTGGCGTACGCCCTCGACCTGATCAGCAAGATGATCGTGGTCGCCAAGCTGGAGCACCACGCGCCGATCGAGATCATCGGGGACTGGCTGAGGTTCGAGGCCATCCGCAACGCGGGCGCGGCCTTCGGCTTCGGCGAGGCCTTCACCGTGATCTTCACGGTGATCGCGGCCGCCGTGATCGTGGTCATCGCCCGCCTCGCCCGCAAGCTCTACAGCCTGCCCTGGGCGATCGCGCTCGGCCTGCTGCTCGGCGGCGCGCTCGGCAACCTCACCGACCGGATCTTCCGGTCGCCGGGCGTGTTCGAGGGCGCGGTCGTCGACTTCATCGCGCCCAAGCACTTCGCGGTCTTCAACCTGGCCGACTCGGCGATCGTGTGCGGCGGCATCCTGATCGTGCTGCTGTCGTTCAGGGGTCTCGACCCCGACGGCACCGTCCACAAGGACTGAGGACGCCGGACTCTCGTACGAGAGTGTCGGACCCGTCCGGCATACTCGACGGGTGAGCACCATTCCCGAGATCCGAACCCTGCCCGTGCCCGACGGCCTGGAGGGCGAGCGTGTCGACGCCGCCATCTCCCGTATGTTCGGCTTCTCCCGTACCAAGGCCGCTGAGATCGCCGCCGCGGGGAAAGTCACGGTCGACGGGTCGGTGGTGGGGAAGTCCGAGCGGGTGCATGGCGGGGCCTGGCTGGAGGTCGAGATGCCGCAGGCGCCCGCGCCGGTGCAGATCGTCGCCGAACCGGTCGAGGGCATGGAGATCGTGCACGACGACGATGACGTGGTCGTGATCGCCAAGCCGGTCGGTGTGGCCGCGCACCCGAGCCCCGGCTGGACCGGGACGACCGTGATCGGCGGGCTCGCCGCCGCCGGGTACCGGATCTCCACCTCGGGCGCCGCCGAGCGCCAGGGCATCGTGCACCGCCTGGACGTGGGCACGTCCGGCCTGATGGTCGTGGCGAAGTCCGAGTACGCGTACACCTCGCTCAAGCGCCAGTTCAAGGAGCGCACGGTCGACAAGCGGTACCACACGCTCGTCCAGGGCCACCCGGACCCGACCAGCGGCACCATCGACGCGCCCATCGGCCGGCACCCGAACCACGACTACAAGTGGGCGGTCACGGCCGAGGGCAAGCCGTCCGTCACGCACTACGACCTCATCGAGGCGTTCCGTGCGGCCTCCCTGCTCGACGTGAAGCTGGAGACCGGCCGTACCCACCAGATCCGCGTCCACATGGCCGCCCACCGGCACCCGTGCGTCGGCGACCTGACCTACGGCGCCGACCCCACGCTCGCCAAGCGGCTCGGCCTGACCCGCCAGTGGCTGCACGCCGTGCGGCTGGGCTTCGAGCATCCCGGGGACGGCCGGTGGGTGGAGTTCGAGTGTGGCTACCCGGACGACCTGCAGCAGGCCCTCGACCGGGTCCGCGAGGAGACCTACGCGTGAGCTCCGCGTACGTCGTGCGGGTCGCCGAGGACCCCGCCGACCGTGAGTCGTGCTTCGCGGTCCGCAAGGAGGTCTTCGTCGGCGAACAGGGGGTCCCCGCCGACCTGGAGTACGACGCGTACGACGCCGGCGCCGTGCATGTGCTGGCGGTCCGGGAGGACGGGACGCCGCTCGGGACCGGGCGGCTGCTGTACGGCGAGGCGGCCGCGGCCAAGACCGACGGCGATCTGTCGGTGGGTTCGCTGGGACGGCTCGCCGTGACACAGGACGCGCGGGGCCTCGGCGTCGGGGCCGCTCTCGTCCGGGCCGTCGAGGACGCGGCACGCGCGCGTGGGCTCGCGGCGGTCGACCTGCACGCCCAGACGCACGCGCTCGGGTTCTACGAGCGGCTGGGGTACGTGGCGTACGGCCCGGAGTTCCCGGACGCCGGAATGCCGCACCGGGCGATGCGGCGCGTGCTGTAGCCTGCCGTGCCTGCCGTGCCTGCCGTGCCTGCCGTGCCTGCCGTGCCTGCCGTGCCTGCCGTGCCTGCCGTGCCTGCCGTGCCTGCCGTGCCTGCCGTGGCGGCGGCGCCGAACGGCCGGTGAACACGGTGGCGTGGCAGGCTTGAGGTCTGCTGTGTGAACGCCGAGACGACCCGGAGCCTGACCGTGGATCAGTTGGCCCTGCTGTTCGTGCTGTTGCTCGGGGCCGTGCTGAGCGTGCCGATCGGGGACCGGCTGAAACTGCCGGCGCCGGTGCTGATGACGCTCCTCGGGATCGTCCTCGCGCTCCTCGACTTCGTGCCGAACGTCAGCATCCCGCCGGAACTCATCCTGCCCCTGCTGTTGCCGCCGTTGCTGTACGCGGCCGTACGGCGCACGTCCTGGCGGCAGTTCACGGCCAACATCAGGCCGATCTTCCTGCTGGCCGTGGCGCTGGTGTTCGTCACCACGGTGTGTGTGGCCGCCGTCGCCAACGCGATCGTGCCGGGGCTGCCGGTGGCCGCCGCCGTGGCGCTCGGCGCGCTGGTCGCGCCGCCCGACCCGGTCGCGGCGACCGCCGTCGCGGGCCAACTCGGGCTGCCGCGGCGGCTGGTGTCCATCCTGGAGGGCGAAGGGCTCTTCAACGACGTGACGGCCATCGTGCTCTACCACGTGGCGATCACCGCAGCGGTGAGCGGGACCTTCTCGCCGTGGCGGGCGGGTCTGGACCTGGTGCTGTCCGCCGTGGTGGCGTTGGCCGTCGGGATCGTGCTGGGGTGGGGCGCCAACAAGCTGATGGACCTGCTCGGGGACCCGACCCTGCAGATCGGGATGACCCTGCTGGTGCCGTTCGCCTCGTACGTGCTGGCCGAGGAGTTCCGCGGGTCCGGGGTGCTGGCCGTGCTCACCACCGCGCTGTTCCTCGCCGAGTACGCCACCGATCCCGACGACGTGCTGACACGGCTCGCCGGGCACACCTTCTGGGACATCGTGGACACGCTGGTCACCGGGGTCGCCTTCGGGCTGATCGGCCTCGAGCTGCACAACGCGATCCGGACCGCGTCCGGGCGGTGGGGGGAGATGCTCGGCTGGGCGGGGGCGATCGTGGGTGTGGTCGTCCTCGTACGGCTGTTGTGGCTGTTGCCGGCCACCTGGCTCACCAAGCGGCTGCATGCGCGGCGGGACCACGACGAGGACATCCCGATGAGCCTGCGGGAGACCGTCGTCATGTGGTGGTCCGGGATGCGGGGAGTGGCGTCGGTGGCGCTGGCGTTGGCGATTCCCCTGAAGACCGACGACGGTTCGGCCTTTCCCGACCGGGACGAGATCGTGTTCATCGCGTTCGGGGTGATCATGGCGACGCTGGTGCTTCAGGGGCTGACCCTGCCGTGGCTGGTGCGACGGCTCGGGGTGCAGGCCGACACGGACCGCGAGAAGGAGTTCGAGAAGGCGCTGGCCGTGCGGGCGGCGAAGGCGGCGAAGCGGCGGCTCAGGGAGATCGAGGCCACGGAGGAGCTGCCGGAGGAGTTGTCCGAGCAGATGCTGCGGCGGGCGCACGACATCGGGGTGCGGATCAGTCCGGACGTGGGGGAGGACGAGCGGCGGGAGGCGCATGAGCAGCGGGTGCGCAGGCTCAAGCGGGTGAGGCGGATCCAGGGGGAGATGTTGAGCGCGGCTCGGCATGAGGTGCTGGCGGCGCGGAGTGAGGCGGGGGCCGATCCGGAGGTCGTGGACCGGGTGCTGCGGCATCTTGATGTGCGCAGTTTGCGGTGATGTGTCGAGTGTGCGCGGGTGGGGTTGCTGTGTTTGTTCCCACCCGCGCCTCACCCTTTCCCGTTGGTCGAGGAGTCGGGGCCCTCCTGTGGCGGTCGATCGTCGTTGGCGGCGGCCCGTAGGTGCTGCGCCGGATCAGCCGCCCGCGCGCGGTGACTCGTATCCGCGACTCGCGGCCGCCCCGTCGCGCGCCACGTCGTCCCGGCGGGGGCGGCCGTTCGTGCGGTGGGGGGGCAGATACGCGTCCGCCGTGTTGACCCGGGGGAGGGCGTACGGGTGTTCCGTGGCCAGCCAGCGGACCATCTGCTCGCGGACCGTGACACGTATCGTCCAGATGTCGTCGGCGTCCTTGGCGGTCATCAGGGCCCGCACCTGCATGGTGTTCGGGGTGGTGTCCGTCACGTCCAGGCCGTAGGCGCGGCCGTCCCAGGCGGGGCACTCGCGCAGGATGTCGCGGAGCTTGTCGCGCATCATGTCCACCGGCGCGGTGTGGTCGACGTGCCAGAAGACGATGCCGGTCATCTGGGGGGTGCCACGCGACCAGTTCTCGAACGGCTTGGACGTGAAGTACGAGACGGGCATGGTGATCCGGCGCTCGTCCCAGGTCCGAACGGTCAGGAAGGTCAGCGTGATCTCCTCGACCGTGCCCCACTCGCCGTCCACCACGACGGTGTCGCCGATGCGCACCATGTCGCCGAAGGCGATCTGGAACCCCGCGAACATGTTGCTGAGCGTCGACTGGGCGGCGACACCGGCGACGATGCCGAGGATTCCGGCCGAGGCCAGCAGCGAGGCGCCCGCCGCGCGGAACGCCGGGAACGTCAGCAGCATCGTGGCCACGGCCACCACGCCGACGGTCGCGGAGACCACACGCATGATCAGCGACACCTGGGTACGGACGCGCCGGACCCGGGCCGGGTCGCGGTGGGCGCGCGCGTAGCGGGTGTACGTCGTCTCCACTATCGCGGCGGCGATCCGGATCACCAGCCACGCCGTCGCCCCGATCAGCACCAGGGTGAGGGTGCGGCCGATGCCGACCCTGTGCTGCTCCAGGAGCTGCGCCTCGTCGTACGCCCCTCTCAGCATGGCGGCGCAGAGCACCAGTTGGTAGGGGATGCGGCCACGGCGCAGCAGACCCCACAGGGGGGTCTCGTGGTGCCGTGAGTCAGCCTTGCGCAGCAACAGGTCGGTCGCCCAGCCGATGACCAGCGTGAGCGCGACCGACCCGCCGACCACGATCAGTGGGCGGAGTAGATTCTCCATGCCCACGAACGTAACCGGCCCCGGGCACACATGAACATGTGACTTCGCGCTCAAGGTGGGTACGGCCGCGGCACCGGGCCAAGGCCACCGCCGTGACCTGCGTTGTCGTACCCGGCTGGCACCATGGCTTCATGAACATCGTGCTCTTTCACTCGACCTTCGGTCTCAGGCCCGCGGTGCGCTCCGCGGCGGACCGGCTGCGCACGGCCGGACACGAGGTGTGGACGCCGGACCTCTTCGAGGGGCGTACGTTCGAGACGGTCGAGGAGGGCATGGCCTTCAACGACGGGATCGGCAAGGACGAGTTGCTCAAGCGGGCCGTCCTGGCCGCCGCGCCCTACTCGGAACGCGGGCTGGTCTACGCCGGGTTCTCGCTCGGCGCGTCCGTCGCACAGACCCTCGCGCTCGGTGACGACAAGGCGCGTGGCCTGCTGCTCCTGCACGGCACGTCGGACATCGCGGCGAACGCGACCGTGGACGAGCTGCCCGTCCAGTTGCACGTCGCCGAGCCGGACCCCTTCGAGACCGACGACTGGCTGAGCGCCTGGTATCTCCAGATGGGCAGAGCCGGCGCGGACGTGGAGGTGTACCGGTACGCCGGGGCCGGTCACCTGTACACCGACCCCGACCTGCCCGACTACGACGAGGAGGCCGCCGAGGCCACCTGGCGGGTGGCGCTCGGCTTCCTCGACAGCCTGTAGGTCCTGTCACCCGTGGCTACACGGGGTCGTACGTCCGCTCCACCTTCTGCGTGCCGCTGCGCGTGCGGTACGAGCGGGCCCACGACGAGGTCGCGTCCGGCTTGGTGCGGTCGGACAGGACGTAGTAGTCCATCTGCGCGCGGGTGGCCGTGATGTCCAGGACGCCGTAGCCGTGGCGGTCGGTGTCGACCCAGTGGACGTGCCGGTTGGCCGCCTTGATGATCGGCGCGGCGACCGCGGAGATCGTGCCCTCGGGGGCCTTCACGATGTCGTCGAGGTTGTCGGAGGTGACCGAGGTGACGACGAACTCCGTGGCCGCCGAGGCGGACAGCGGGTACGTACCGGCGTCCACCGGCACGTCGTTGGCCCACGCCATGTGGATGTCGCCGGTCAGGAAGACGGTGTTGCGGATGGCGTTCGAGCGCAGGTGGGCCAGCAGCTCGCGGCGGTCGTCGGTGTAGCCGTCCCACTGGTCGGTGTTGAGGGCGAGGCCCTCCTTCGGCAGGCCGAGCAGTTCGGCGAGCGGCCTGAGCAGGTCGGCGGCGAGGGAGCCGATCGCGAACGGCGAGATCATCACGGAGTTGCCGATCAGCCGCCAGGTGGTGTCGGACGCCTTCAGCCCGGCCTTCAGCCAGTCGAGCTGGGCGCGGCCGGTGAGCGTGCGGTCCGGGTCGTCGACCGAGCCGTTGCCGACGGCGGCCTGCTGCGAACGGAAGGAGCGCAGGTCCAGGAGCGAGAGGTCGGCGAGCCTGCCGAAGCGCAGCCGCCGGTAGGTGGTGCCGGTGATCGCCGTGCGCACCGGCATCCACTCGAAGTAGGCCTGCTTGGCGGCGGCCTGACGCGCGGACCAGGCGCCCTCGGCCCCCTCGGTGTGGTTCTCGGCCCCGCCCGACCAGGCGTCGTTGGCGAACTCGTGGTCGTCCCAGATGGCGATGACCGGAGCGACGGCGTGCAGGGCCTGGAGGTCGGCGTCGGTCTTGTAACGCCCGTGCCGCGTGCGGTAGTCGGCCAGGGTGAGGATCTCGTGCGTGGGCGCGTGCGGCCGTATGACGGTGTCGCGCGTCCCGTACTCGCCGGTGCCGTACTCGTAGATGTAGTCGCCCAGGTGCAGCCAGGCGTCCAGGTCGCCGCGGGCCGCGAGATGGCGGTACGACGAGAAGTAGCCGGCCTCCCAGTTGGCGCAGGAGGCCACGCCGAAGCGGAGGTTCGGCACGGCCGCGTCGGCGGCGGGGGCGGTGCGGGTGCGGGCGACGGGGGAGTCGGTGCCCCCGGCGGAGAAGCGGAACCAGTAGTCGGTGGCGGGGTCGAGGCCGCGTACGTCCGCCTTGACGGTGTGGTCGGAGGCGGCGGTCGCGGTGACCGTGCCCTTGGCGACGATGTTCGTCAGCGCCTTGTCCCGGGCCACGACCCAGTCGACCGAGGTGTCCGGGCCGAGCCCGGAGCCGGGTGTCGCCTCGGCGGTGGGCGTCACCCGGGTCCACAGCAGGATGCCGTCGGGCAGCGGGTCGCCGGAGGCGACGCCGTGCAGGAAGGCGGGGGAGTCCGTGGCCGCCCGGGCGGGCAGGGCGGCGGCCAGCGGGCCGGCCAGGACGGCGGTGGCGGCCGCGGCCTTGACGACCGTACGGCGGCGCGGGGAAAGAGAGTTGAGTTGCTCGGATGCTCTGTGTCGTCTGGTCACGGCCGATCAGGTTACTGATCGGTATGCACGAGAGCGGGCGAACTCGCGAAAGTTCGCCCGCTCTTTGTCCGACGGTCGCTCTTCGAGCGGCGATCGGGATCAGGCCTTGAGGGCCGCCTCGATCGCCGTGTTGAAGTCGGCGACCGTCATCGGCGCGTTCTTGCTGTTCGGGGCGGTCAGCGTCTTGCCGTCCATCTGCAGGGTCGGGGTACCGGTCACGCCGCTGTCGTCGAACTTCGCCGACATCTCCAGCGCCCACTTGTCGAAGGTGCCGTTCTTCACGGCGTTCTGGAACTTCGCGTTGCCCTTGAGGGCGGGGACCGTGTCGGCCACCTCGATCAGGTACGAGTCGTCCTTGAACTTGTCGTCGGACTCCTCCGGGTGCCACTTCGCCGAGTACATCGCGGCCTTGTACTCGAGGAAGGCCTCGGGGCTGACGTTCAGCGCGGCGCCCAGGGCGCTGAGCGCGTTCTTGGAGCCCTCGCCGCCCAGGCCGTTGTCGAGGAAGGTGGCACCGACGTACTCGACCTTGTACTTGCCGTCCTCGACGCCCTTGTCCACCGTCGCGCCGACGGTCTGCTCGAACTGGGCGCAGACCGGGCAGCGCGGGTCCTCGTACATGACCAGGGTCTTCTTGGCGCTGCTCTTGCCGATGACGACGGTCGTGCCGTTCGTGCCCGTGGTGTTGGCAGGCTTGACGAGCTTGTCGTCCTTCGCGGCGTCCCAGTAACCGGGCTTGTTGCCCTGGACGACCGCGTAGCCGATGCCGCCGGCTATCGCCAGGACGGCGACTATGGAGCCGGCCACGATGGCCTGCCGCTTGACCTTGTCGCGCTTGGCCTGGCGCTCGCGCTCCTGGCGCAGGCGCTCGCGGGCGGCGGTCTTCGCGGCCTGACTGTTCCGCTTTGCCATGGGTGATCTCCGTAAGGGGACGCGCACACGTCGTGTGCGGAATACGTATGGGGGACTGGTGGTGCTCAGGCGGAAGCGACCGAGCACGGCGGTCCACGCCGTCCCAGGGAGTGCACGAGGATCCGCTCGCGCGCGGTGGTCGTACGGCGGCCGGGGCGCTGCGGGCGGCACACGGAGGGCGAGGGCCCCGCGGTCACGGTCACCGCGGTGACCGCCAGCAGCAGCGGCCGGAAGGTGGTCGCGGTCATCGCCCGCAGCAGCTGGGCCAGCGCGCGCTCGCCGCGGCGCAGCCAGGCGGCGGCCAGCAGGCCGACGCCGACGTGTGCGCCGAGCAGCAGCCAGGCGGTCGCCGGGTCGGCGTGGGCGAGCAGACCGCCGAGGCGGTCGGGGCCGGCGCCCGTCGCCCGGGCCAGCGGGGCGCCGACACTGGTGCCGTCGCCGCACAGCAGGTCGAGGCCGACGGAGCGCAGCGGGCCGGCGACCGGGCCGCCGGCGGCGCCGTAGCAGACGTGCTGGCCGGTGGTGAAGACGGTGTCGGCGGCCAGCTCCAGCGGGATCAGCAGGGCGGCGATCCGGCCGAAGCCGCGCTCGCCGCCGGCCAGCGCGTAGGCGAGGGCGAACACGGCGGCGGCGATCACGACCACCGTGTTCAGCGGCAGCGGGGCCCGGGACAGCAGGACGTGCGACGCGGTGCTGAGCGTCACGACGAGTGCCGTGAACAGCGCCGCGCGAACGGCTCTGAGCTGGGTCCCGGATATGTCCATAGCGGAGGAGAGTCTGTCACGCGGGCCTGTAAGGGACCCCTAAAGGGTTCCTGTGCGCGGCCGTTCCGTCACAGACCTGGAATCCGGCCGTTGCGGAACAGGTCCACGAAGATCTGGTGGTCGGTACGCGCGCGTGCGCCGTAGCCGTGCGCGAAGTCGACCAGGAGATCCGCCAGGCCGGCGCCGTCGTCGGAGTCCGCCGCGAGGGCCGCGTCGATGGCCCGCTCGGTGGAGAAGGGCACCAGGGACTCGCCGGACTGGTCGTCCGCCGCCGAGTGCATGGTGGCGGTCGCCCGGCCCAGGTCGGCGACGACCGCGGCGATCTCCTCCGGGTCGTCGATGTCGCCCCAGTCGAGGTCCACGGCGTACGGCGAGACCTCGGCGACCAGCTGGCCCGTGCCGCTCAGCTCGGTCCAGCCCAGCCACGGGTCGGCGTGTGCCTGGAGGGCACGCTGCGAGATCACCGTGCGGTGGCCCTCGTGCTGGAAGTAGTCCCGGATCGCCGGGTCCGTGATGTGACGGGAGACCGCCGGGGTCTGGGCCTGCTTGATGTAGATCACGACGTCGTTCTCCAGGGCGTCGCTGTGGCCCTCCAGGAGGATGTTGTACGACGGCAGCCCGGCCGAGCCGATGCCGATGCCGCGGCGGCCGACGACGTCCTTCACGCGGTACGAGTCCGGGCGGGCCAGGGACGAGTCCGGCAGCGTCTCCAGGTAGCCGTCGAAGGCGGCGAGGACCTTGTAGCGGGTGGCCGCGTCCAGCTCGATGGAGCCGCCGCCCGGGGCGAACCGGCGTTCGAAATCACGGATATCGGTCATCGAGTCGAGCAGGCCGAAGCGGGTCAGCGAGCGGGCGTCGCGCAGCGCGTCCAGGAGCGGGCCCTGGGCGGTGTCCAGCGTGAAGGGCGGCACCTCGTCGCTCTTGGCGCCGGTGGCCAGGGCGTGGATCCGCTCGCGGTACGCGCCCGCGTAAACCTGCACCAGCTCGGTGATCTGGTCGTCGCCGAGCGCCTTCGCGTACCCGATCAGGGCGATGGAGGCGGAGAAGCGCTTGAGGTCCCACGTGAAGGGGCCGACGTACGCCTCGTCGAAGTCGTTGACGTTGAAGATCAGCCGGCCCTGGGCGTCCATGTACGTGCCGAAGTTCTCCGCGTGCAGGTCGCCGTGGATCCACACGCGGGAGGTGCGCTCGTCCAGGTAGGGGCCGCCCCGCTTCTCGGCGTCGAGATCGTGGTAGAAGAGGCACGCCGTGCCCCGGTAGAACGCGAACGCCGAAGCCGCCATCTTGCGGAACTTCACGCGGAACGCCGCCGGGTCGGCGGCCAGGAGCTGGCCGAAGGCGGTGTCGAAGACGGCAAGGATCTCCTCGCCGCGGTGCTCGTCGTTGAGCTGCGGGACCGACATCGCTGAGTGCCTCCTGGTGCAGGTGGTGCGTGATATGGGGGGCGGATCGCCCGTCTTCTTGCAACGTGTGACGGTACGCGGGAGTGCCCGCGACTCCTCCCCGAAGGTACGGGGGAGACGCCTCCTGGTGTCAGTGCCGAGGCATAGACTTCGACGCTGTCCCCCCAGACTGTCCGCAGCCTGTCGCCGAGCGTTTTCCATGGAGGCCACGCCGTGTCAAAGCCGCCGTTCACGCACCTGCACGTCCACACCCAGTACTCGCTGCTGGACGGTGCCGCGCGGCTCAAGGACATGTTCAACGCGTGCAACGAGATGGGCATGACCCACATCGCGATGTCCGACCACGGCAACCTGCACGGGGCGTACGACTTCTTCCACACCGCGAAGAAGGCGGGGGTCACCCCGATCATCGGCATCGAGGCGTATGTCGCGCCCGAGTCCCGGCGCAACAAGCGCAAGATCCAGTGGGGCCAGCCGCACCAGAAGCGGGACGACGTCTCCGGTTCGGGTGGTTACACCCACAAGACGATCTGGGCGGCCAACGCCAAGGGCCTGCACAACCTCTTCAAGCTCTCCTCGGACGCGTACGCCGAGGGCTGGCTGCAGAAGTGGCCCCGGATGGACAAGGAGACCATCTCCCAGTGGTCCGAGGGGCTCATCGCCTCCACCGGCTGCCCCTCCGGCGAGCTCCAGACCCGGCTGCGGCTCGGCCAGTTCGACGAGGCGCTGAAGGCGGCCTCCGAGTACCAGGACATCTTCGGCAAGGACCGGTACTTCCTGGAGCTGATGGACCACGGCATCGAGATCGAGCACCGGGTCCGCGACGGCCTGCTGGAGATCGGCAAGAAGCTCGGCATCCCGCCGCTGGTCACCAACGACTCGCACTACACGTACGCGCACGAGTCGGTCGCGCATGACGCGCTGCTGTGCATCCAGACCGGCAAGAACCTCTCCGACCCGGACCGCTTCCGCTTCGACGGCACCGGCTACTACCTGAAGTCCACGGACGAGATGTACGCCATCGACTCCTCGGACGCCTGGCAGGAGGGCTGCGCCAACACCCTCCTGGTGGCCGAGCAGATCGACACGGCCGGCATGTTCGAGGCGAAGAACCTCATGCCGAAGTTCGACATCCCCGAGGGCTTCACCGAGGTCACCTGGTTCAAGGAGGAGGTCCGCCGGGGGATGGAGCGCCGCTTCCCGGGCGGCGTCCCCGAGGACCGGCAGAAGCAGGTCGAGTACGAGATGGACGTCATCATCCAGATGGGGTTCCCGGGCTACTTCCTCGTCGTCGCCGACTTCATCATGTGGGCCAAGAACCAGGGCATCGCGGTCGGCCCCGGCCGAGGCTCCGCGGCCGGCTCGATCGTCGCGTACGCCATGGGCATCACCGACCTCGACCCGATCCCGCACGGCCTGATCTTCGAGCGGTTCCTCAACCCCGAGCGCGTCTCCATGCCCGATGTCGACATCGACTTCGACGAGCGTCGGCGCGTCGAGGTGATCCGGTACGTGACCGAGAAGTACGGCGCCGACAAGGTCGCCATGATCGGCACCTACGGCAAGATCAAGGCGAAGAACGCCATCAAGGACTCCGCGCGCGTGCTGGGCTACCCGTACGCGATGGGGGACCGCCTCACCAAGGCGATGCCGGCCGACGTCCTGGGCAAGGGCATCGACCTGAACGGCATCACCGACCCCTCGCACCCCCGCTACAGCGAGGCGGGCGAGATCCGGGCGATGTACGAGAACGAGCCGGACGTGAAGAAGGTCATCGACACCGCCAAGGGCGTCGAGGGCCTGGTCCGGCAGATGGGTGTGCACGCGGCCGGCGTGATCATGTCCAGCGAACCCATCGTCGACCACGCCCCCATCTGGGTGCGGCACACCGACGGCGTGACCATCACCCAGTGGGACTACCCCCAGTGCGAGTCGCTGGGCCTGCTGAAGATGGACTTCCTGGGCCTGCGCAACCTCACGATCATGGACGACGCCATCAAGATGGTGAAGGCCAACAAGGGCGTCGACCTGGAGATGCTCGCCCTCCCGCTGGACGACCCCAAGACCTTCGAACTGCTCTGCCGCGGTGACACCCTCGGCGTCTTCCAGTTCGACGGCGGCCCGATGCGCTCGCTGCTCCGCCAGATGCAGCCCGACAACTTCGAGGACATCTCCGCCGTCTCGGCCCTGTACCGGCCGGGCCCGATGGGCATGAACTCGCACATCAACTACGCGGAGCGCAAGAACGGCCGCCAGGAGATCACGCCGATCCACAAGGAGCTGGAGGAGCCCCTGGAAGAGGTCCTGGCCGTCACCTACGGCCTGATCGTCTACCAGGAGCAGGTCCAGAAGGCCGCCCAGATCATCGCCGGGTACTCGCTCGGCGAGGCCGACATCCTCCGCCGGGTGATGGGCAAGAAGAAGCCCGACGAGCTGGCGAAGAACTTCGTCCTCTTCCAGGAGGGCGCCAAGAAGAAGGGGTACAGCGACGAGGCCATCCAGGCCCTGTGGGACGTGCTGGTCCCCTTCGCCGGATACGCGTTCAACAAGGCCCACTCGGCCGCGTACGGACTGGTCTCGTACTGGACGGCGTACCTGAAGGCGAACTACCCCGCCGAGTACATGGCCGCGCTGCTCACCTCGGTCAAGGACGACAAGGACAAGTCGGCCGTCTACCTCAACGAGTGTCGGCGCATGGGCATCAAGGTGCTTCCGCCGAACGTCAACGAGTCGATGTCCAACTTCGCCGCGCAGGGCGACGACGTGATCCTCTTCGGCCTCTCCGCGGTGCGCAACGTCGGTACGAACGTGGTCGAGTCGATCATCAAGAGCCGCAATGCCAAGGGCAAGTACGCGTCCTTCCCCGACTACCTCGACAAGGTCGAGGCGGTCGTCTGCAACAAGCGCACCACCGAATCGCTGATCAAGGCGGGTGCCTTCGACAGCATGGGGCACACCCGCAAGGGCCTCACCGCGCACTTCGAGCCGATGATCGACAACGTGGTGGCGGTCAAGCGCAAGGAGGCCGAGGGCCAGTTCGACCTCTTCGGCGGCATGGGCGAGGAGGAGACGAGCGAGCCCGGCTTCGGGCTCGACGTGGAGTTCACGACCGACGAGTGGGACAAGGCCTATCTGCTCGCCCAGGAGCGGGAGATGCTCGGCCTGTACGTCTCCGACCACCCGCTCTTCGGCCTGGAGCACGTGCTGTCCGACAAGGCCGACGCGGGCATCGCCCAGCTCACCGGAGGTGAGCACTCCGACGGCGCGGTCGTCACCATCGGCGGCATCATCTCCGGCCTCCAGCGCAAGATGACCAAGCAGGGCAACGCCTGGGCCATCGCCACGGTCGAGGACCTGGCCGGCTCCATCGAGTGCATGTTCTTCCCGGCGACCTACCAGCTCGTGTCCACGCAACTCGTCGAGGACGCCGTGGTGTTCGTCAAGGGACGCCTGGACAAGCGGGAGGACGTGCCCCGGCTCGTCGCGATGGAGCTCCAGGTGCCGGACCTGTCGAACGCGGGCACCAACGCGCCCGTGATCCTCACCATCCCGGCCACCCGGGTCACCCCGCCGATGGTCAGCCGGCTCGGCGAGATCCTCAGCCACCACAAGGGCGACAGCGAGGTCCGGATCAAGCTCCAGGGCCCGCGCAAGACGACCGTGCTGCGCCTGGACCGGCACCGCGTGAAGCCGGATCCGGCACTCTTCGGCGACCTGAAGGTGCTGCTCGGTCCGTCCTGCCTGGCCGGTTGAGCGGCTGACCGGCCGGGCAACTGACGTACGCGAGGGGCGCGCCCATGATCGGGTGCGCCCCTCGGTGTGTGCCCGGGCTGCAACAGCCCGTGACATGAAGGTCAGTTGTGACCGAAGCGCTTCTCGCGGCTCTTGCGGGCCATGTCGCCGGGTGTCACCTGCGTGGCAGGTGACGGGCTCTGCGGCTCCACCGTGGGCTGCTGGACCGTCTGGTGACCACGCTCGGACGGCGACTGCTTACGTTCACGGTTCTTGTTCTTGGCCATGGTGCTGCCTCCTGTGGGGGATCTAGGGGCCAGGGCCGGGACCAGATTCACATAGGCTGACAAGGAGCGCATGTCGGATAATTACCGTCTGTGACAGGGCTCGTCGGGGAGCGATACCTCGAAACGCCACGCCGAAGATCGAGTTCGGGCCGTTAACCCCCGCACGGTCGGGCAGACTCGAAGGAAGCCCGAAGCAAACCTCCCGGAAAGAGGGTGGATCGCGTGGACCGCTGCATCGTCCTGGTGGACGCCGGGTATCTGCTGGGGGCCGCCGCCAGTCTCCTCGCCGGGGAGCCCTCGCGGTCCCGCATCACCGTCGACCACGCCGCCCTCATCCAGGGCCTGCGAGAACGCGCCGAGTCCGACACGGAACGGCCCCTGCTGCGCATCTACTGGTTCGACGGCGCCCCCGACCGCGTCCCGCAGCCCGAGCACCGCAGGCTGCGCGTGATGCCCCGGGTCACCGTCCGGCTCGGCGCCCTGACCCGCAGCGACGGACGCTGGGCCCAGAAGGGCGTGGACGCCGCGATGCACGCCGAGCTGACCGAACTGGCCCGTAACCGTGCCTGCTCCGACGTCGTCCTGGTGACCGGCGACGGGGATCTGTTGCCGGGCATGATGGCCGCCAAGGAGCACGGGGTCGCCGTACACCTGTGGGCCGTGCAGGCCGCCGACGGGGACTACAACCAGTCCGAGGACCTGGTCGCCGAGGCCGACGAGAGGCGTGTGCTGGACCGTACGTGGATCACCAAGGCCGTACGCGCCAAGGACATCGGCGGGATCTGCGCGCCGGCGCCTGTGCCGCGGCCCGAGATCGCCGCGATCCTCTCCGCGCCGCTGCCCGAGTCCGGGCACGCCGCGCAGGCCGAGCGGCCCGTCGAGGAGGAGCACGCCCCGGCGGCCACCGTCTCGGAGAACGGGACGCAGGAGCGGGCCCCCGCGGCCAAGGGCGTGCCCACGCCGAAGGACCTGGCCGCGCTGCGCGCGCCCGGCCTGCAGCCCGCCCAGCCGCCGCCGACCGCGACCCTGCGCTGGTCCTCCGACAAAGGGTGGGTCGACCGGCCCGGCGGCGCGGCCGAGCCTCCCGAGGTCGCCTCGATGCCGACGCTCGCCCAGGTGACCACGGCGGAGCAGCGGTGGGCCGACCGGGAGGAGGACATCACGACCGTCGGCGGAGACCCGTTCGAGGTCGGGCAGGTGTTCGCGCGGCGCTGGATGGAGCGGCTCGGGGACCAGGTCCACCTGCAGAAACTGTCCGGGATGTACCCGCGGATCCCGCACCGGATCGACGGGGAGCTGCTGCGGTACGCGGCGCGCTTCGGGCTGCTCGCGCACAAGGACGACCAGATCGACGAGCACGACCGTTATGCGATCCGGGCCGGGTTCTGGCGGGAGATCGACGTGCGGACGGCCGCCGAGCACGCGCCCGCGGGGGAGTGAGATCTTTACCGCGGTATGTGCCGTAAGGGGCCGACCCGGGAGCGGACCGGCGTCGCGGACCCCGTAGTCTCGTCCCTTGTGAGTACGCGCGCGGCACAGGCACTTCGGCACGGTGACGATGTCGTGTGCGCCGTGCGCGGGCTGACGAAGACCTATCCGGCGGCCCGGGGCCGGCGGGGCGTTCCGGCAACGCCCGAAGTGAGGGCCACCGACGACGTACGGCTGGAGATCAGGCGCGGCGAGATCTTCGGGCTCCTCGGGCCGAACGGCGCCGGGAAGACCACCCTCGTCCGGCAGCTGACCGGGCTGATGCGGCCCGACCGCGGCAGCGTCGAGATCCTCGGCCACGACATCGTGCGCCATCCCGAGCGGGCCTCGCGGATCCTCGCCTACCTCGGGCAGGAGTCCACCGCCCTCGACGACCTGACCGTCTCGCTCGCCGCCGAGACCACCGGACGGCTGCGCGGGCTGGAGACGGCACAGGCGCGGGCCGAGCGGGACGCCGTACTCGAGGAGCTGGGGCTCACCCCGCTCGCCGGGCGGCCGCTCAGGAAACTCTCCGGCGGGCAGCGCCGGCTCGCCTGCTTCGCCGCGACGCTGGTCGGGGCGCGGCCGCTGCTCGTCCTCGACGAGCCCACCAGCGGCATGGACCCCGTGGCGCGGCGCGCGGTGTGGTCCGCCGTCGACCGGCGCCGGGCCGAGCACGGCACGACCGTGCTGCTGGTCACGCACAACGTCATCGAGGCCGAGACGGTCCTCGACCGGGTCGCCGTCCTCGACCGGGGACGGGTGATCGCCTGTGACACCCCCACCGGTCTCAAGGAGCAGGTCGCCGGCGAGGTGCGGGTCGACCTGGTGTGGCGCGAGTCCGCCCCGCTGCACGTCCCGGAGGTGGCCGCGCTGCGGGACCGGGCCGTGGAGTCCGGACGCCGCTGGACGCTGCGGCTCGCCCCCGAGGAGGCCCGTACGGTCGTCGCCACGGTCACCGGCGGGGCCGCGTTCGCCGCACTGGACGACTTCACGCTGACCACGCCGAGCCTGGAGGACGTGTACCTGGCGCTGGGCGGCGCCGCACGGCAGGGGCTGGTGAAGGTGTGAGCACGTTGAGTACACGAACCGCCGTATCCGTACCGGACGGGACGACTGCCGGAGTGAAACCGAGTAAGGGGAGCCGCGCGACGTGAGTGTCGTACCCGCCGAGGTTCTGCCGGGCAGCGTCCTGGCCGTGGAGGAGACGGTCCGGGAGGCGGCCGAGCTCGGACCGCGCGCACGGCTGTGGCCGGCGCTCGCGGCCGTGTACCGGGCACAGCTGTCCCGAGCGCGGGTGGCGCGGATCCCGCTGCTGTTCGTCGCGACCTTCCAGTCGATCGGGATCATGATCCTGATGCGGGGGGTCGTGGACGGCGGGGGCGAGGCACAGGCCGTGGTCGCCGGGTCGTCGGTGCTCGTCGTCGCCTTCGTCGCGCTCAACCTGCTCGCCCAGTACTTCGGCCAGCTGCGCGCCAGCGGCGGCCTCGACCACTACGCGACGCTCCCCGTGCCGCCGGCGGCGGTGGTGCTCGGGGCGGCGGGCGCGTACGCGTCCTTCACTGTGCCGGGGACCGTGGCCACCGCGGTCTTCGGATGCGTGCTGTTCGGACTGCCGCTCGCGAACCTGTGGGTGCTGCTGGCCGTCATCCCGCTCGCGGGCGCCGCGCTCGCCGGGCTCGGGGCCGCGCTCGGACTGCTCGCGCCGCGTCCGGAACTGGCCACACTGCTCGGACAGCTGGGCATGTCCGCGGCGCTGCTGCTCGGCGTCCTGCCCGCGGAACGGATGCCGGAGGCCGTGCGGTTCACGCGGGACCTGCTGCCGTCGACGTACGGCGTCGAGGCCTTCGCCCGGACCTTCGAGCCGAACCCCGACTGGGCGTTCGTGCTCGGTGATCTCGCGGTGTGCGCCGGGGTCGGCGTGGTCTCGCTGGCCGTCGCCACCTGGGCCTACCGCCGGGCGGCCGTCCGATGACGCACCGCACAGGCGGGCCTGGCACGATGTCAGAGTGACCGCACCGTTGACTCCTCCTCCGCCGCCCCACGAACACTCCTCGCACAGCGCGTGGCAGTCCGCGCCTCCCGGGTACGCGGCCCCCGCGCCGGACGCCCCGTACGGCGCGCACGGTTCGTACGGACAGGACGGTCCCGGGATGAAGACCGAGGTGCGGGAGGCCGCCGTCATCACGGTGGCGGTGGCGCTCGGCGGGGTCCTGTTCGGGGTGCTGTGGTGGTGGCTGGCGCCGCACGTGCCGCTGGTCGGCGGTCTGGACGAGCAGGGGAACTGGGTCGTCTTCCTCAAGGACACCGAGGGCGAACAGGCGATCGGTGTCGATGGAACGTTCACTCTGCTGGCGTCGGCCTTCGGCGCGGTGAGTGCGCTGGCCGTGTTCCTCGTGCGCAGGCGCGGTGGAGTGCCCTTGGTCGTGGCGCTCACCGTCGGCGGGCTGCTCGCGTCGCTGCTGGCCTGGCGGCTCGGGGTGTGGCTGGGGCCGACCCAGGACGTCATCGCGCACGCCAAGGACGCGGGCAAGGGCGTCACGTTCTCGGCGCCGCTGGAGCTGGGGGCGAAGGGGGCCTTGATGGCCTGGTCGCTGGCCGCACTGGTGGTGCATCTGGGGCTGACGGCACTGTTCGGGCCCCGGGACCCGGATCCGTACGTCCACCAGCAGGGCCCGGTTCCGAAGGACGGCTACGGGACCCCGCAGGCGTGACCGTCGACCAGGCGAACCGCCTCCCGTGATGCGAGCGACCCCTCTTGGTGCGCCACTCGCGTTTGCGCGTGGGCTTCGACATGCCCCTCGTACTCAACCGAGCAACCGGCCCACGTCGAGGGCTCACGCCCGCCGAGGGTGTCTGGTCACGCGCGCCCGAGGGGCGAGGGGGCAGGCGTGCCCGCCCTCGGTTGACGGGGTGGCACGCCCGCCCTCGGGTTGAGGGTGGATGCAAGCCCTCGGGTCGAGGGGCCAGGCGCGCCCTCGGTTGACGGGGTGGCGCGCCGCAGGTCGAGGGGCCAGGCGCGCCCTCGGTTGACGGGGTGGCGCGCCGCAGGTCGAGGGGCCAGGCGCGCTCTCGGGTTGACGGGGTGGCGCGCCGCAGGTCGAGGGGCCAGGCGCGCTCTCGGGTTGACGGGGTGGCGCGCCGCAGGTCGAGGGGCCAGGCGCGCCCTCGGGTTGAGGGTGGATGCAAGCCCTCGGGTTGAGGGGCGAGGCGCGCTCTCGGGTTGAGGGGGTGGCACGCCCGCAGGTCGAGGGGCCAGGCGCGCCCTCGGGTTGAGGGGGCACGCCCGCCCGCAGGTCGAGGGGTCACGCACGCCCGATGGGGGCCGTCACCGCTTCGGTGAGTTTGGTCAGGTCGTCGGGGGAGAGTTCGACCTCCAGGCCGCGGCGGCCTGCCGAGACGCAGATCGTCGGGTGGGCGGAGGCCGACTCGTCCAGGACCGTGGCGAGCTTCTTGCGCTGGCCGAGCGGGGAGATGCCGCCGCGGACATAGCCGGTGGTGCGTTCCGCGAGTGCCGGGTCGGCCATCGTGGCGCGCTTGCCGCCGACCGCCGCCGCCAGTGCCTTGAGGTCCAGCTGGCCGGCCACCGGAACGACGGCGACGGTCAGGGTGCCGTCGACGTCCGCGACCAGGGTCTTGAAGACCCGCTCCGGGGAGACGCCCATCGCCTCGGCCGCCTCCTCGCCGTAGGACGGGTGGGCGGGGTCGTGGTCGTAGGAGTGGACCGTGTACGGCACTCCCGCGGCCGTCAGGGCCACCGTCGCGGGCGTGCCGCCCGCCTGCTGCTGCTTCTTCGACTTCTTCGCCATCGCGGCCTGATTCCGCCTGTTCCCCAGAGGTCGTACGTCAGTTGAGACTCGTCGGGCCGCGCGTCAGTTCCGCCGCGGGCAACGACGGCAGATTACGGATGATCGCCGTCTCCGCGCGCAGGAGTCTCAGTTCGTCGCGCAGCCGGGACGCGGTGTCCGGGGCCTGGAGCAGGCGCTGCTTGGTCGGGACGTCCAGCATCATCGCGGCGGCCACCAGGTAGGAGACCACCGACGGTTCGTCCGGCAGGTCGGCGCCGGTGGACAGGGAGCGCTCGCGCGCGCCGGCCAGGCGCTTCTGGTACTGGCGGAAGGCCCGCAGCACGCCCTCCGCCAGCGCCCCCGCCTCCTCGCCCGGGTCCTCGGGCAGCTCCTCCAGCTCCGCCGTGAGGAACGGGCCCGACGCGTCGACCGACAGCAGCCGCACCCGGGTGGTGCCCGTCGCCAGTACCTCGAAGGTGCCGTCGGCCCCCTCCCGGATGGTCGCGGCGTCCGCGATGCAGCCGAACCCGTGGAACGCCTTGACCGGGTCGTCGCCGAAGCCGGCCCCGGCACCGTGCTCGGTCACGGCCGTCCGGTCCGGCATGCCGGGTGCGGTCGCTGCCACCTCGTGGCCGTCGCGGATCGCCACCACGGCGAACCGGCGGGGTTCGTCCTCGGGCGTCTTCACCAACTCGCGCATCATGGCGCGATAGCGCTCCTCGAAAATGTTCAGTGGCAGCACGAGCCCCGGGAACAGCACGGAGTTCAGGGGGAAGAGCGGAAGCCGGACGGTGGTCACGACGCAAAAGCCTAATGGTCGCCGGAGTGGGCGCGTCCGCCGTGCTCACTCCGTGGATGGCGGGCAGCCGTGTTCCGGCGGACCTCGTCGCGGACCTCCAGGAACCGGCCGAGCGGATCGTCCGAGAACCGGCTCCAGGGGAAGGACGTGGCGTACGGGCCGATCAGGCGCAGCTGCTCCTCGGCGTCCGCCCAGCGTTCCAGCCGTACCAGCACGTACATCAGCTTGTTCCGTACCTCCGCCGGCCAGGGGTCGGCGGCCGGGAACCCGGCGGAGAGCGCGATCGCCCGGTCGGCCGCCGCGTCCAGCCGCTCGATGGGCACCTCGGGTCCGCAGCCGTCGGTCAGGTAGGAGAAGGCCGCCCGGGCCGGCAGTGCCTGGACGAGGAAGCCGGCGGGAGCGTCCTGCGCGGCCAGATCGGCGAAGTCGAAGCACGCGTGGTGGGAGCCGTGCCACGAGGCGGCGAGGTAGCGCAGGGCGGCCACATGGCAGCCGTAGTGGTGCGGGGCACGGCGGACGGCCGCCTCCCACAACTGCTCGAAGTACTTGTGCCCGGCGTTCGCGCCACGCGCGTGGTCCAGCGCGATCCGCCACGGCACCGGATCCCGGTCGTCGCCGTGCGCGGCGGCCGTGATCAGGGGGCTGGCCTGACGCAGCAGTTCCGCCCGCGCCGGTGACTGCCAGGCGTGATCCAGCACGAGCTGGGCGCCGATCAGCAGTGCGTCGGGATCGTAGGGCGTGGCCCTGCGCCAGTCCTCGTACCACTCGCCGCGCGAGCGGGCGAAGCCCGCGAGTCTTCGCGCGTAGCGGTCGCGGTTCTCCCAGTCGGCGTCGGTGCGGGTGGCGGCGAGCAGGTGCGCGGCGGGCTCGTACTCGCCCCGCGCGGCGGCCACGAGTGCCGGGCCGAGCCGGTCGTCGGGCGCGTCGAGGAGGACCTCGTCGTCGGCGGGCAGCGGGCCGGCGCGGCGCGAGGGCTCCCGGGGAGTCCGGGACGAGCGGATGAAGGGGGGCAGCAGAGCCATGGTGCCGACCATTGAAGGTCCGCTGGTCAACGGAGCGCCAGCACGATCGGGCAACTCGTGGAAAGTTGTACGCGCCACGGTCAAGGACAGGTAAAAAGGTGACCGTTCAACAACTCCAGCCACACCAGCCCCACCACCCCCGCTAGCTGCGCCGAAGCAGCCGCGAGGCCCCCGCCGCCACCGTCGTCGCCAGAATCCAGCCCACCAGGATGAGCGCGGCGGCCAGCCACTGCCAGCCGCCCCGCAGCTGCCAGAATCCGGCCTGGCCCAGATCGATCACCGGCAGCAGCAGGTCGAGGGCGAACAGGGCCGGGTTCCACGGGGGGTGCTCGCCGCGCCTGAGCGGTGGATGACTGGCGTGCGCGAAGGCCACCGAGCTCGCCGCCCACAGCACCGCCATCCACACGGCGGCCCGGCCCGGCCGGTACCCGTAAGCCACCGTCCAGTCCTGGACGTACCCCCACAGCTTGGCGGCGAGCGGCAGGCTCTCGCGGCGGCGGCGCTGCTTGGCCAGCAGTACCTCCCGGGCGTCCTCGTCCTCGCCGCCGGTCCGCAGCACGGCGGCGAGACGTTCGTACGGCTCCGGGTTGTACTCGGCCGTCGCCGCCGCCAGCCACTCCAGGCGTTCGTTCAGCGGGAACGGGCCGCGCGGCACCAGGTTCTCGTAGCTGAAGCCGCCCATGTGCAGGCGGCCCGGGCCCGGCCACGCGTCGGCCCGGTCCATCAGGTTGACGACCCGCGCCCCCGACAGCACGACCATGCCCCGCGTCGGCCGCTCCCCGAGGAAGCGCAGCTCGGGCGTCTGCACGCGGCGCAGCGACAGCTCCTGCTCGTCGGTGAAGGTGAACCGGGCCCGCTCCAGGTCGACCGCGTCCCCGAACCGCCCGTCGTCCAGGCGCAGCCCGCCCTGGCATTCGAACCGCTGGATGCGCGTCCCGCGCGCGGGCGTCGTGCCGCTGAGCAGGACGCTGCCGACGCCCGCCGGCGTCAGGTACAGCGAGCGCTCCACGGTCAGCTGGGGGGCGTTCAGGGCGAGCCGCGAGTAGGGGTTGACCAGCCGGGCGCCGCGCAGGCTCAGCGAGACGCCGATCTTCGCGCTGCGCAGGCTCAGCTCGCCGTGCGACTCCAGCATCTCGGCCTGGAGGTCCTGGCCGACGGTCAGGCCGTCCGCGGCGATGGAGCGTCCGCTGCGGTCGCGGTGGACGATCGACTGGTTGAGCAGCAGATCCGTGCCGATCTGCGCGTCGGTGAGGCGGATGCCGTTGTGGAAACGGCAGCGCGGCAGATGCAGGTCGCCCTCGGTGTGCACCCGGGCCGCCTCCAGGCGCGGCACCGAACAGTCCACCATCCGCACCGTCGTGAAGTGGGCCTCCGGGAGCAGGACGTCCCGCTCGAACCGGCAGCCGCGCAACTCGACGTACGGCACCACCGTGCCGCCCGCGAGGTCCAGGCTGTCGCTGATCTGCACCCCGACGAGCTTCAGGGACGACACGCGGCCCGCGAGCGCGGGCGGCCCGTCCAGGAGCAGCCAGCACACGATCCGCGCCCGTACGGTCCGCTCGGGCCCCCAGGGATGCCCGCCGTGCGGATCGTCGACGACCGTGTCGCCGCTGCTCAGGTCGTACACACTGCCGTTGCGGAACGCCTGCCACATCCCGGCCTCGGCGGCGGTCAGATCGTCCGGCAGGTCTCCGTCGTGGACCCCGTCCCGGATGCCGGCCCCCTCGGTCACCAGGCTTCCTTCCTCCCCAGTAGCTCTTCGTGGTTTCGTACAACTGTTCATGCCCGCTGAGTGACGCCCGGAACACCAGACGTGAAGGGGATCGTCCGGGTTCCGCCCGCGTTCTGTATCAGCCATTGATACGCGCGAACGACGCCCGATCGCGGTCTGAGAGAATTGACGACGTGATCTCCCGAATCGATCTGCGCGGCGACGCCCTTCCCGAGGGCCCCGCCCTGCGCGACCTGCTGCCCCGAGCCGACTTCGACGTCTCGGCCGCCCTGGAGAAGGTGCGTCCGATCTGCGAGGCCGTGCATCATCGGGGCGACGCGGCGCTGATCGACTTCGCCGAGAAGTTCGACGGAGTGCGCCTGCAGTCCGTACGGGTTCCGGCCGAGGCGCTGACCCGTGCCCTCGCGGAGCTGGACCCGGCCGTGCGCGCGGCCCTGGAGGAGTCCATCCGCCGCGCCCGTCTCGTCCACCGCGAGCAGCGCCGTACGACCCACACGACCCAGGTCGTGCCCGGCGGTTCGGTGACCGAGAAGTGGTTGCCGGTCGACCGCGTCGGTCTCTACGCGCCCGGCGGGCGGTCCGTCTACCCCTCCTCCGTGATCATGAACGTGGTGCCCGCGCAGGAGGCCGGCGTCGAGTCGATCGCCCTCGCCTCCCCGGCGCAGGCCGAGTTCGACGGCCTGCCGCACCCGACGATCCTCGCCGCCTGCGCACTGCTCGGCGTCGACGAGGTGTACGCGGCCGGCGGTGCGACCGCCGTCGCGATGTTCGCGTACGGCACCGAGTCCTGCCCGCCCGCCAACATGGTCACCGGCCCCGGCAACATCTGGGTCGCCGCCGCCAAGCGCTACTTCACCGGCAAGATCGGCATCGACGCCGAGGCCGGCCCGACCGAGATCGCGATCCTCGCGGACGACACCGCCGACCCGGTGCACGTCGCCTCCGACCTCATCAGCCAGGCCGAGCACGACCCGCTGGCCGCCGCCGTGCTGGTCACCGACTCCGTGGAACTCGCGGACGCCGTGGCGAAGGAGCTGGAACCGCAGGTCGCGGCCAGCAAGCACATCGAGGACCGGATCGTGCCGGCCCTCAAGGGCAGGCAGTCCGCGATCGTCCTCGTCGACGGCGTCGACGAGGGACTCAGGGTGGTCGACGCGTACGGCGCCGAGCACCTGGAGATCCAGACGGCCGACGCGGCCGCGGTCGCCGACCGCGTGCGCAACGCCGGCGCGATCTTCATCGGCCCCTGGGCGCCGGTCTCGCTCGGCGACTACGCGGCCGGGTCCAACCACGTCCTGCCCACCGGCGGCTGCGCCTGCCACTCCTCGGGCCTGTCCGTCCAGTCCTTCCTACGCGGCATCCACATCGTCGACTACACGAAGGATGCGCTGGCCGACGTGGCGCATCACGTGGTGACGCTCGCGGAGGCGGAGGACCTGCCCGCGCACGGCGCGGCGATCAAGGCGCGGTTCGGATGGAAGGTACCGGCGAGCAAGTGAGCTTCGGAATCGACGATCTCCCCGTACGGGACGAGCTGCGCGGCAAGTCGCCCTATGGCGCGCCCCAGTTGGACGTGCCCGTACGGCTGAACACCAACGAGAACCCCTATCCGCTGCCCGAGCCGCTGGTCGAGCGGATCGCCGAGCGGGTGCGCGAGGCGGCCCGGAACCTCAACCGCTACCCGGACCGGGACGCGGTCGAGCTGCGCACGCGGCTCGCCAAGTACCTCACCGACACCTCCGGCCACGAGGTCGGCCTGGCCAACGTCTGGGCCGCCAACGGCTCCAACGAGGTCATCCAGCAGCTGCTGCAGACCTTCGGCGGACCGGGCCGTACGGCGATCGGCTTCGAGCCGTCGTACTCGATGCACGGACTCATCGCGCGCGGCACCGGCACGGGCTGGATCTCCGGCCCCCGCAACGGCGACTTCACGATCGACCTCGCCGCCGCCCAGAAGGCGATCGCCGAGCACCGGCCGGACGTCGTCTTCGTCACCACCCCCAACAACCCCACCGGCACCGCGGTCCCGCCGGAGACCGTCCTCGCGCTGTACGAGGCCGCGCAGGCCGCGGGGCCCTCGATGGTCGTGGTCGACGAGGCGTACATCGAGTTCAGCCACGGCGCCTCGCTGCTGCCGCTGATCAAGGGCCGGCCGAACCTGGTCGTCTCGCGGACGATGTCGAAGGCGTTCGGCGCGGCGGGCCTGCGCCTCGGCTACCTCGCCGCGCACCCGGCGGTCGTGGACGCCGTCCAGCTCGTACGGCTGCCGTACCACCTGTCCGCGATCACGCAGGCGACCGCCCTGGCCGCCCTGGAACACACCGGGACACTGCTCGGATACGTCGAGCAGCTGAAGACCGAGCGGGACCGGCTGGTCGCCGAACTGCTGGCGATCGGCTACGAGGTGACGGCGTCGGACGCCAACTTCGTGCAGTTCGGGCGGTTCGACGACGCCCATGTGATGTGGCAGCAGATCCTCGACCGGGGCGTCCTGGTCCGGGACAACGGCGTGCCCGGCTGGCTGCGGGTGACCGCCGGAACCCCCGAAGAGAACGACGCGTTCCTCGACGCGGTCCGTGAGTTGAAGAAGGAGCAGAGCGCATGAGCCGCGTTGGACGTGTGGAACGGGTGACGAAGGAGACCTCGGTCCTCGTCGAGATCGATCTCGACGGGTCCGGCAAGGTCGATGTGTCGACAGGGGTCGGTTTCTACGACCACATGCTCGACCAGCTCGGCCGGCACGGTCTGTTCGACCTGACCGTGAAGACCGAGGGCGACCTGCACATCGACTCGCACCACACCATCGAGGACTCCGCCCTCGCGCTGGGCGCCGCCTTCAAGCAGGCGCTCGGCGACAAGGTGGGCATCTACCGCTTCGGCAACTGCACGGTTCCGCTGGACGAGTCCCTCGCCCAGGTCACCGTCGACCTGTCCGGCCGCCCCTACCTCGTGCACACCGAGCCCGAGAAGATGGCGCCGATGATCGGCGAGTACGACACCACGATGACCCGGCACATCCTGGAGTCCTTCGTCGCCCAGGCGCAGATCGCCCTGCACGTGCACGTGCCCTACGGGCGCAACGCCCACCACATCGTGGAGTGCCAGTTCAAGGCGCTGGCCCGGGCGCTGCGGTACGCGTCCGAGCGGGACCCGCGCGCGGCCGGCATCCTCCCGTCCACGAAGGGCGCCCTGTGACCGGCCTGTCGACCCTCCTGATCGTCGTCGGCCTCTTCCTGGCCGGCGGGATCTACTCCTTCGTCAAGCAGCAGATGCCGAAGAGCCTCATCGTGCTGCTCTCGATCGGCGCCGCGATGTGTCTCGTCGCCGGCGTCATGAGGCTGGAGGTGTGGAGTTGAGCACCGGATCGAAGAAAGTGGTCGTCTTCGACTACGGCTTCGGCAACGTCCGTTCCGCCGAGCGTGCCCTGGCGCGCGCGGGAGCCGACGTCGAGATAACGCGCGACTACGACAGGGCCATGAACGCCGACGGCCTGCTGGTGCCGGGCGTCGGCGCCTTCGCCGCCTGCATGAAGGGCCTCAAGGGAGCACGCGGCGACTGGATCGTCGACCGCCGGCTGTCCGGCGGGCGCCCCGTGATGGGCATCTGCGTCGGCATGCAGATCCTCTTCGAGCGCGGCATCGAGCACGGCGTGGAGAGCGCGGGCCTCGACGAGTGGCCCGGCTCGGTCGAGCCGCTGCAGGCCGAGATCGTGCCCCACATGGGCTGGAACACCGTCGACGCGCCGGCCGACTCGCAGCTCTTCGCCGGGCTGGACGCGGACGCGCGCTTCTACTTCGTGCACTCCTACGCCGTCCACGACTGGAGCCTGGAGACGCGCAACGCGGCGATCCGCGCCCCCAAGGTCACCTGGTCGACCCATGGCAAGCCCTTCGTGGCCGCCGTGGAGAACGGCGCCCTGTGGGCCACGCAGTTCCACCCCGAGAAGTCCGGCGACGCCGGAGCGCAGCTGCTGAACAACTGGATCGGAACCCTCTGATGTCTTCCCACCCCTCAGGACGGCTCGAACTCCTGCCCGCCGTGGACGTCCGTGACGGCCAGGCGGTCCGGCTCGTCCACGGCGAGTCCGGCTCGGAGACCTCCTACGGCTCCCCGCTGGAGGCCGCCCTCGCCTGGCAGCGCTCGGGCGCCGAGTGGCTGCACCTGGTCGACCTGGACGCGGCGTTCGGCACGGGCGACAACCGGGCTGTGATCGGCGAGGTCGCCGAGCGCATGAAGGACATGCACGTCAAGGTGGAGCTCTCCGGCGGCATCCGCGACGACGCCGCCCTCGCCGCCGCCCTGGCCACCGGCTGTACCCGGGTCAATCTCGGCACGGCCGCCCTGGAGACCCCTCAGTGGGTCGCCAAGGTCATCGCCGAGCACGGCGACAAGATCGCGGTCGGGCTCGACGTACGCGGCACGACCCTGCGCGGACGCGGCTGGACCAGCGACGGCGGCGACCTCTACGAGACGCTGGAGCGCCTCGACAAGGAGGGCTGCGCGCGGTACGTGGTGACGGACATCGCCAAGGACGGCACGCTCCAGGGCCCCAACCTGGAGCTCCTGCGCAACGTGTGCGCGGCGACCGAGCGGCCCGTCGTGGCCTCCGGTGGCGTGTCGTCGCTGGACGACCTGCGGGCCATCGCCGAGCTGGTCCCCCTCGGTGTCGAGGGCGCCATCGTCGGGAAGGCCCTGTACGCGAAGGCATTCACCCTCGAAGAGGCCCTGGAGGCGGTAGACCGGTGAGCGATCTGCGACGCGTCACGACCGGCGCGCCCTGGGAGGAGACCTTCGGGTACTCCCGTGCGGTGGAACTGCCGAACGGCCTGGTGCTGGTCTCCGGCTGCACGTCGATAGTGGACGGCCAGATCGCCGGGGGCGACCCGTACGAGCAGACGGTCAACGCCTTCAGCGTCGCGTTCACGGCGCTCGGGGAACTGGGTCTCGGCCGCGAGGACGTCGTGCGCACGCGCATGTACATCACCCACGCCCGGGACGTGGACGACATCGGACGCGCTCACAAGGAGCTGTTCGACTCCGTCCGGCCCGCCGCATCCATGATCATCGTCTCCGGCTTCGTGGACCCCAGCCTGGTGGTCGAGGTCGAGGTGGAGGCGTACCGAGGAGCAGACAAGCCATGACCCTGGCGGTCCGAGTCATCCCCTGCCTGGACGTGGACAACGGCCGGGTCGTCAAGGGCGTCAACTTCCAGAACCTGCGCGACGCGGGCGACCCCGTCGAGATGGCCAAGGTGTACGACGCCGAGGGCGCCGACGAGCTGACGTTCCTGGACATCACCGCCTCGTCGGGCAACCGCGAGACGACGTACGACGTGGTGCGTCGCACCGCCGAGCAGGTGTTCATCCCGCTGACGGTCGGCGGCGGCGTCCGTGCCGCCGAGGACGTGGACAAGCTGCTGCGGGCCGGCGCCGACAAGGTGGGCGTCAACACGGCGGCCATCGCCCGTCCCGACCTGATCCGCGAGATCGCCGAGCGCTTCGGCCGACAGGTGCTGGTGCTGTCGGTGGACGCGCGCCGGACCGAGTCCGGGTCCTTCGAGGTCACCACGCACGGCGGGCGCAAGGGCACCGGCATCGACGCCGTCGAGTGGGCGCACCGGGCCGCCGAGCTGGGCGCGGGCGAGATCCTGCTCAACTCGATGGACGCGGACGGCACGAAGGACGGGTACGACCTGGAGATGATCGCCGCCGTCCGGGGGCACGTGACGGTTCCGGTGATCGCCTCCGGCGGCGCGGGCAAGCTGGCCGACTTCGCACCGGCCGTCGCCGCCGGCGCGGACGCGGTCCTCGCGGCGTCCGTCTTCCACTTCGGCGATCTGCGGATCGGCCAGGTCAAGGACGCGCTGCGGGAGTCGGGGCACCCGGTGAGGTGACGCCCGGCGCGAGCCCCGGCTGCCTTTCGAGGCGACCGGGGCTCGCCCACCCGCTGCGCGCGAAGCTCCACCGACTGTCCGAAAGGCCCCCGTGAGCGCCGCCCTCACCCAGGCGACCGTCACCGGCAGACCGGCCCACCGCGACGGCAACGTCCTGCGCTGGCTCGCCGCCTACACCTGCGCGATGCTCGGCGACAGCGTGTACTACATCGCCTTGTCCTGGGCGGCCGTACAGGCCGGGACGCCCTCGCAGGCCGGGGTGGTCATGGCGGTGAGCGCGGTGCCGCGGGCCCTGCTGATGCTGGGCGGGGGCGTGATCGCCGACCGGTTCGGGCCGCGCAGGGTCGTCATCGGCAGCGACGTGGTGCGCTGCGCGGCCGGGCTCGCGGTGGCCGCGCTGCTGTTCGTCACCAGCGCCGGGCTGTGGCCGCTGGCCCTGCTCGCCCTGGTCTTCGGCACTGTCGACGCCGTGTTCATGCCCGCCGTGGGCGCCCTCCCCGCGCGCGTGACGAGCCGCGACCAGCTCGCGCGCGTGCAGGGCATGCGAGGCCTCGCCATCCTCCCCCATAGCCTTAAAGGCATGGGGGGACCCCCATCGCGAGCATCGTCGGCGCCCCGCTGGGCGGTCTCGCGGTGGCGGTCGGCGGCGCGGCGGCGGCCTTCGGGCTGGCGGGCCTGCTGATCGCGGTGTCGGTGCCGCTGCTGGTCTCCGTACGACTGCGGGACCTGCCCCCGGACGACAGAACGGCCGCCCTCGCCGACACCGCCTGGCGCGACCTGGTGGCCGGACTGCGATGCATCCGCCGGCACCGCGTGCTCGCCCCGCTGATGGTGGCCATCGCCCTCGGCGACCTCGGCTTCGTCGGCCCGCTGAACGTGGGCCTGGCCCTGCTCGCCGACGAGCGCGGCTGGGGCGCCTCCGGCATGGGCTGGGTGCTCGCCGGCTTCGGCACCGGCGCGGGCCCCGCCTCCCTGCTGCTGACCGTGCGCGGGCGCCTGCCGTACGCCGGGCAGGTCGCGGCGTACGCCATCCTCGCGGGCTCGGTCGCGATCGGTGCCCTCGCCTTCGTCCCGGGAGTCCTCGCGGCCGTCGGGGTGGCCCTGCTCATCGGGCTGCTCGCCGGGCTCAGCGGCGCCATGTGCGGCGCCCTGCTGCAGACCCAGGCCGACCCCGCCTACCTGGGCCGCGTCACCGCCGTGTCCGGCCTGGTGAGCCTCGGCTTCGCCCCGCTGAGCATGCCGCTGTCCGCCGCGGCCATCGGCGCCTGGGGGACCGGCCCGGTCTTCGTCGTCAGCGCCGTGGTCTGCGGGCTGGGCGGGGTCGTCGGCCTCGGCGTACGGGACCTGCGGCGCGCGGAACTGCCCCGCTGAGGCCCCGTCCGCCCGGTCTCAGATACCGAGCTGCTTCGACCCGTGCAGCTTGTCGATCGCCTCCTTGTCGCCGTCCAGCTCCACCTTGGCCGCGTTCTGGCGGCCGTAGAGGAACAGCAGCAGCTCCGACGGCTCGCCGGTCACCGTCACGACCGGCGTGCCGCGGTGGGCGACGGCGGTCTGGCCGTCGGGACGGCGCAGCACCAGGCCCGTCGGAACGCTGCGGCCCATCAGGCGGGCGGTGCGCTCCAGCCGGGACCACAGGGCGTCCTGGAAGACCTTGTCGAGTTCGCGCGGTGACCAGTCGGGCTGGGCGCGGCGGACGTCCTCGGTGTGGACGTAGAACTCGATGGTGTTGGACGCCTCGTCGATCTGCTTGAGAGAGAAGGGTGAGAACCGGGGCGGGCCGGTCCGGATCAGCTGGACCAGTTCCTCGTACGGCTTGGCCGTGAACTCGTCCATCGCCTTCTCCAGGCGTGGCCCGAGCTGCTTGATCAGCATCCCGCCGGCCGCGTCGGGGCGGCGCTCGCGCACCACCACGTGCGCAGCCAGATCACGGGTGAGCCAGCCCTCGCACAGGGTCGGGGCCTCCGGGCCCGCGGCCTCCAACAGGTCGGCGAGGAGAAGTCGTTCACGCTTGGCGAAAGTCGACATGACGTCAGCCTACGGCCGTCTTCCCGGTCCGCACAGTGGACACCCCACGGTGACTGTCAGTGGCGGGCGGCACAATGGCACCATGACCAGCAGCACGCCCCGCCAGCCCAGCCGGCTCGACCCCGAGATCGCCGCGCGTCTCAAGCGCAGCGCCGACGGGCTCCTGCCCGCCATCGCCCAGCAGTACGACACGGGGGAGGTGCTGATGCTCGGCTGGATGGACGACGAGGCGCTGCACCGCACGCTCACCACAGGCCGCTGCACCTACTGGTCGCGCAGCCGCCGCGAGTACTGGGTCAAGGGCGACACCTCCGGCCACTTCCAGTGGGTCAGGTCCGTGGCCCTGGACTGCGACGCGGACACCGTGCTGGTCAAGGTCGACCAGGTCGGCGCCGCCTGCCACACCGGCGCCCGCACCTGCTTCGACGCCGACGTGCTGGTCAAGGACGCCGATTCCGGCGTACCGGCCGCGGATCAGTAGGGTCAGCCGCCATGGACCTCGAGACGTTCCGCAAGCTGGCCACCGATCGCCGCGTCATCCCCGTCACCCGCAAGCTCCTCGCCGACGGCGACACCCCGGTCGCGCTCTACCGCAAGCTCGCCGCCGAGCGCCCCGGCACCTTCCTCCTGGAATCCGCGGAGAACGGCCGCTCGTGGTCCCGTTACTCGTTCGTCGGCGTCCGGTCCGCGGCGACCCTCACCGCGCACGACGGGCAGGCCCGCTGGGTCGGCACCCCGCCCGTCGGCGTCCCCGTCGACGGCGACCCGCTCGTCGCCCTGCGCGCCACCATCGAGGCCCTGCACACCCCCCACCAGGAGGGCCTGCCGCCCTTCACCGGCGGCATGGTCGGCTACCTCGGCTACGACATCGTGCGCCGCCTGGAGAAGATCGGCCCCGGCGAGCGCGACGACCTCAAGCTGCCCGAACTGACCATGCTCCTCACCAGCGACCTCGCCGTGATGGACCACTGGGAGGGCTCGGTCCTGCTGATCGCCAACGCGATCAACCACAACGACCTCGACACCGGCGTCGACGAGGCCCACGCGGACGCGGTGGCCCGCCTGGACGCCATGGAGGCCGACCTGTCGCGGGCGGTCGCCCAGCCCCCGGCCGTCCTGCCCCCCTCCGAACTCCCCGAGTACACGGCCCTGTGGGGCGGCCCCGACTTCCAGGAGGCCGTCGAGGACGTCAAGGAGCGCATCCGCGCGGGCGAGGCCTTCCAGGTCGTACCGTCGCAGCGCTTCGAAACACCCTGCACGGCCAGCGCGTTGGACGTGTACCGGGTGCTGCGCGCGACGAACCCGTCCCCGTACATGTACCTGTTCCGCTTCGACGGCTTCGACGTCGTCGGCTCCTCCCCCGAGGCACTGGTCAAGGTCGAGGACGGGCAGGCCATGGTCCACCCCATCGCCGGCACCCGGCACCGCGGGGCCACCCCGCAGGAGGACCAGGCCCTCGCCGACGAACTGCTCGCCGACCCGAAGGAGCGCGCCGAGCACCTCATGCTGGTCGACCTGGGTCGCAACGACCTCGGACGGGTCTGCGAGCCGGGCTCGGTCGAGGTCGTCGACTTCATGTCCGTCGAGCGGTACTCGCACGTCATGCACATCGTCTCGACGGTCACCGGCAAGGTCGCCGCGGGCCGTACGGCCTTCGACGTCCTGACGGCCTGCTTCCCGGCGGGCACCCTCTCCGGGGCGCCCAAGCCCCGCGCCATGCAGATCATCGACGAACTGGAACCGTCCCGGCGCGGCCTGTACGGCGGCTGCGTGGGCTATCTGGACTTCGCCGGCGACTCCGACACCGCCATCGCCATCCGCACGGCCCTGCTGCGGGGCGGCACGGCCTACGTCCAGGCGGGCGCCGGCATCGTCGCGGACTCCGACCCGGTCGCCGAGGACCAGGAGTGCCGCAACAAGGCGGCGGCGGTCCTGCGCGCGGTCCACACGGCCAACCGGCTCGGCAAATAGGGCGCTTATCACTGAACCCCGGGTGACGGTTCGCCCGTGGTTCAGGCGATAGTGGAGTACGTGACTCCCGTACCTCACCCCCGTTCCGAAGCCGCAGGACCCGCCCGGGCCGGCCGCCGGAGTCTTGCCGTCGCCCTGCTCAGCGGGGCGCTCGGCGCGGCCGTGGCGTTGCTGGCAACCCGCCAGGAGTGGTCGCAGGGCACCGCGACGGTGGCCGGCGGCAGCTTCCCGCTGACCGCCACGGGCAGCGACGTGACGGGCGTGCCCGCGTCCCTGGCCATAGTGGGCCTCGCCGCGCTCGTCGCCGTCTTCGCCGTCCGCCGGGCCGGCCGTTTCGTGGTCGCCGCCCTGCTCGCGCTCTCCGGCGCCGGCACCATCGCGGCGGCCCTCCTCGGCGTCGGTGACAGCTCCGCGCTCGACGAGCAGGCCGCGAAGGCCTCCGGCGACACCTCGGCCACCGTCGACGCCCTCTCCCACACCGCCTGGCCCTACGTCGCGGTCGCCGGCGGTGCCCTGCTCCTCCTGGCCGGTCTGCTCGCCCTGCGCTACGGACGCCAGTGGCCCGCGATGTCCGGGCGCTACGAGCGCTCCGGCGCACCCCGTCCGCGCCGCCAGGCGCCCGCCGCCGACCCCGACCGCCCCGAGGACATCTGGAAGGCCCTCGACCGGGGCGAGGACCCGACCAGCGCGTAGGCCTCCGGCGGTCGCGCGGTCCAGGCGGCTACGGGGTTGGGGGGCAGTGATGTGCCGGGTGCTGGTGTGTGTGGGGGCTGGTCGCGCAGTTCCTCGCGCCCCTGGGGGTGCTGGTGTGTGTGGGGGCTGGTCGCGCAGTTCCTCGCGCCCCTGGGGGTGCTGGTGTGTGGGGGCTGGTCGCGCAGTTCCCCGCGCCCCTGGAGGTGCCCCCGACGCGCGAGGGCCGACCCCCGGACACCCGGCACGCGCGCGTGCGGAACAATGAGGCATGAGCGTCCGGCTCAGACACGTACACAGCAACGAGGAGCAAGTCATGGCGGGCAGCAGCCACGGTCACACCCCGGCCGCCTGGACCGGTGTCATCATCGCCTTCATCGGTTTCACCGTCGCCGGCGCCTTCATGGTGCTGGCCGAGCCGGCGGGCTTCTGGGGCGGCATGGTGATCGTGGTCCTCGGTGGCGTGGTCGGCTGGATCATGCGGAAGATGGGACTGGGGCAGCCGAAGAGCAACCACCCGGTGCACGAGGTCGCGGGCGAGCGCGAGCCCGCGCGCGTCGAGGGCTGATCGCGCAGCACTTCGTGAAGGGGCGGCCCGGTGCGACGCCGGGGCCGCCCCTCACGCGCGTCCAGGGGCCCGCACAGGGCACAATGCGGGCGTGGACGCCGACAGCCGGAGCACCCGGACGACATCGCCTTCCGACGCTCCCGACAAGGGCGTGCCGGGCCGGCTGGCCGTGCCGGCGGGAGTCCTCGCGGCGGTCGTCGGGGCCTTCGCGTACGTGGGCACCGTGGACCCCAACCAGCCCGGCCATTACCCCGTCTGCCCGCTGCTGCGCCTCACCGGCATCTACTGCCCGGGCTGCGGCGGGCTGCGCAGCGCGCACGCCTTCGTCCACGGGGACTTCGTCGCGGCGCTCGGCGACAACGCCCTGGCCGTCGTCGGCTACTTCGCCTTCGCGGTGGTGTGGACCGTCTGGGTGGTCCGTGCGGTGCGCGGACGGCCGGCCAGGATCGTTCTCGGGCCGGTGCAGCTGTGGAGTCTCGGCACGTTGGTGCTGGTCTTCACGGTTGTCCGGAACCTGCCGTTCGGTGGCTGGCTACACCCTTGATCAATTAACGAAGGTCCAGGTAGTGGGACCGGCGTCAACCGGATGCGAGGCCTACGCCCTCCTGCGGATACCATCGAGGTGACCACCCGTTTCGTCTGATGAGGCGGTCCGGTCGACAGAAGCTTTACCGCTTGAACAGTCAACCGTCTGGAAGGGGGCCGCTCGCGTGAGTGTGCTCGACGAGATCATCGACGGAGTCCGTGCCGACCTCGCGGAACGGCAGGCGCGCGTCAGCCTCGACGAGCTCAAGGAGCGCGCGGCGAAGGCTCCCGCGGCCAAGGACGGGCTCGCCGCACTGCGGGGCGACGGCGTCAAGGTCATCTGCGAGGTCAAGCGCTCCAGCCCGTCCAAGGGCGCGCTGGCCGCGATCGCCGACCCGGCCGGCCTCGCCGCGGACTACGAGGCGGGCGGCGCCGCCGTCATCTCCGTACTGACCGAGGAGCGCCGCTTCGGCGGCTCGCTGGCCGACCTCGAAGCGGTCCGCGCGCGCGTGGACATCCCCCTGCTGCGCAAGGACTTCATCGTCACCTCGTATCAGCTGTGGGAGGCCCGGGCCTACGGCGCCGACCTCGCGCTGCTCATCGTGGCCGCCCTGGACCAGCCGGCGCTCGAGTCCCTCATCGAGCGCGCCGAGTCCATCGGGCTCACCCCGCTCGTCGAGGTGCACGACGAGGACGAGGTGGAGCGCGCGGTGGACGCGGGCGCCAAGGTGATCGGCGTCAACGCGCGCAACCTGAAGACGCTGGAGGTCGACCGCACGACCTTCGAGCGGCTGGCGCCGGAGATCCCGGACCACCTCGTCAAGATCGCCGAGTCCGGCATCCGCGGCCCGCACGACCTGATCGCGTACGCCAACGCCGGTGCCGACGCGGTCCTGGTGGGCGAGTCCCTGGTGACCGGCAAGGACCCCAAGACGGCGGTCGCCGACCTGGTGGCGGCGGGCGAGCACCCCGCACTCCGGCACGGCCGGGGCTGACGGCTCGCTAAACTGACCGCGATGACACTCACGATCACCCTGACGACCCCGGACCGGTACGCCCGCCTGGCGCGCGGCTGCCGGCCCCGCGGCTGCCGTGCGCCCGCACGCAGGGTGCACGGGCGTCGGGTGCGGTACGTCATCGGTGACGAGCCGGGCCAGGTGAACGGCATGCGATGGCAGCGCCCCGCGAGGGGCGCGGGGCAGTTCTGACCATGCGGCTCCGCCGCGTGCGCGCGACAAGCCACAGCCGGCCCACGGCCGACTGACGAACCCCGCCCCCACGGCGACAAGTGTCTGTCCACCACACTCACCGTGAGGCTCAAGCATGCCCAGCGAGTTCTTCATTCCCGACCCCGAGGGCCGGATCCCCAGCGCCGAAGGCTACTTCGGCGCGTTCGGCGGCAAGTTCATCCCGGAGGCGCTCGTCGCCGCCGTGGACGAGGTCGCCGTCGAGTACGAGAAGGCGAAGGGGGACCCCGAGTTCGCGCGCGAACTCGACGACCTCCTCGTCCACTACACCGGCCGGCCCAGCTCCCTCACCGAGGTGCGGCGGTTCGCCGAACACGCCGGTGGCGCCCGGGTGTTCCTCAAGCGCGAGGACCTCAACCACACCGGCTCGCACAAGATCAACAACGTGCTGGGCCAGGCGCTGCTCACCAAGCGCATGGGCAAGACCCGCGTCATCGCCGAGACCGGCGCCGGTCAGCACGGTGTCGCGACCGCCACCGCCTGCGCGCTGTTCGGGCTCGAGTGCACCATCTACATGGGTGAGATCGACACCCAGCGCCAGGCCCTCAACGTGGCCCGGATGCGGATGCTCGGCGCCGAGGTCGTCGCCGTGAAGTCCGGCAGCCGCACGCTGAAGGACGCGATCAACGAGGCGTTCCGTGACTGGGTCGCCAACGTCGACCGCACCCACTACCTGTTCGGGACCGTGGCCGGACCGCACCCCTTCCCGGCCATGGTGCGCGACTTCCACCGGGTGATCGGCGTCGAGGCCCGACGCCAGATCCTGGAGCGCGCCGGACGGCTGCCCGACGCCGCCATCGCCTGCGTCGGCGGCGGCTCCAACGCCATCGGCCTCTTCCACGCCTTCATCCCGGACGCGGACGTACGCCTCATCGGCTGCGAGCCCGCCGGGCACGGCGTGGAGACGGGCGAGCACGCGGCGACCCTGACGGCCGGCGAGCCCGGCATCCTGCACGGGTCGCGGTCGTACGTCCTCCAGGACGAGGAGGGCCAGATCACCGAGCCGTACTCGATCTCGGCCGGTCTGGACTACCCGGGCATCGGCCCGGAGCACGCCTACCTCAAGGACAGCGGCCGCGGCGAGTACCGCGCGGTCACCGACGACGCGGCCATGCAGGCCCTGCGCCTGCTGTCGCGGACCGAGGGCATCATCCCGGCCATCGAGAGCGCACACGCGCTGGCCGGTGCGCTGGAGGTCGGCAGGGAGCTCGGCAAGGACGGGCTGATCGTGGTCAACCTGTCCGGCCGCGGCGACAAGGACATGGACACGGCCGCCCGCTATTTCGACCTGTACGACACCGACGCCCAGGTCGCCGCCGACCAGGACGCCGACACCGCCGAGATCGAGGGGGACGCCAAGTGAGCGGGAACATCCAACTGCTGGCCGACACCCTCGCCGCCGCCAAGGCGGAAGGGCGTTCCGCGCTCATCGCCTACCTCCCGGCCGGGTTCCCGACCGTGGACGGCGGCATCGAGGCGATCAAGGCCGTTTTCGACGGCGGCGCGGACATCGTCGAGGTCGGTCTGCCGCACAGCGACCCGGTCCTCGACGGCCCGGTCATCCAGACCGCCGACGACATCGCCCTGCGCGGCGGCGTCAAGATCGCGGACGTCATGCGGACGGTCCGCGAGGCCCACGAGGCGACCGGGAAGCCGGTGCTCGTGATGACGTACTGGAACCCGATCGACCGCTACGGCGTCGAGCGTTTCACCGCCGAACTCGCCGGGGCGGGCGGCGCCGGGTGCATCCTGCCCGACCTGCCCGTACAGGAGTCGGCGCTGTGGAGGGAGCACGCGCAGAAGCACGGGCTCGCGACGGTCTTCGTGGTGGCGCCCAGCAGCAAGGACGAGCGGCTCGCCAAGATCACCGCGGCGGGCAGCGGCTTCGTCTACGCCGCCTCGCTGATGGGCGTCACCGGCACCCGCGCGTCGGTCGGCGAGCAGGCCCAGGACCTGGTGCAGCGCACCCGGGCCACCGGCACCGACCTGCCGGTCTGCGTCGGGCTCGGCGTCTCCGACGCAGGGCAGGCCGCCGAGGTCGCCGGCTTCGCCGACGGCGTGATCGTCGGTTCGGCCTTCGTCAAGCGGATGCTGGACGCGCCGGACGACGCCGCCGGGGTCGAGGCGGTCCGTGCGCTCGCCGGTGAGCTCGCCAAGGGCGTGCGCGGGAAGGCGTAGCAAGGCGGGACATTTCGTAAGGGTCGCTCGAACGGGTGGACCTGGGACCGGGGAGGCGCGGTGCGCCTCCCCGGTTCGTTCTGCGGGATGTGAACGAGAAGAAGCGAGAGGGAAAGCGCACCGCCCGGGAGCGGCTGGCGGAAGAGCGCGAGAAACAGAGGTCCGCGGAGAAGCGGCGCCGGGCGCTGATCGTGGGCGCGAGCGTGGTCTGTGTCCTGGGTCTCGCGGCGGTGATCGGCGTGGTCGCGGCGAACGTGGGCCAGGACGACGGCAGTGACTCCGCGGGCCCGGTCGTGGTGCCCTCGGGGGCCAAGGGCAAGGACAGCCTCGCGATCCCGGCCGGCAAGGAGAGCGCCAAGTCGACGCTCGCCATCTGGGAGGACTTCCGCTGCCCGGCCTGCAAGGCCTTCGAGATCGCGTACCGGCCGGTGATCCACGAGCTGACCGCCTCCGGGCAGCTGAAGGTGGAGTACCACCTGGCGACGATCATCGACGGCAACATGGGCGGCACCGGCTCCCGCACGGCGGCCAACGCCGCCGCCTGCGCACAGGACGCCGGAAAGTTCACGGCCTACCACGACGTGCTGTTCGACAACCAGCCCCCGGAGACCGACGACGCCTTCGCCCAGACCGGCAAGCTCATCGAGCTGGCGGCCAAGGTCGACGGCCTCGACACGACCGCGTTCCGTACGTGTGTCGAGAAGGGCACCCACAACAGCTGGGTCGAGAAGTCCGCCGCGGCCTTCCGCAACGGCGGCTTCAGCGGCACGCCGACGGTGATTCTCAACGGCAAGAACATCTACCAGGACCAGACCATGACGCCGGCGAAACTGAAGCAGCTGGTGCAGGAGGCCGACACGGCGTGACCGGCGGTTGAGGAGCTTTCACACCCGCCCGTTATGGACCCGTAGCCGGGCTGCCCGCCGTGGGCCCGGTCCGGCACGGTAGCGTCGACCTTGCCATGGAACTTGCCTACATTCCCAGCCCGTCGCGCGGGGTGCTGTACATCGGCCCCATTCCGCTGCGCGGCTACGCGTTCTGCATCATCATCGGCGTCTTCGTAGCCGTCTGGCTCGGCAACAAGCGCTGGCTCGCCCGGGGAGGGCGGGCCGGCACGGTGGCCGACATCGCGGTCTGGGCCGTGCCGTTCGGTCTGGTCGGCGGCCGGCTCTACCACGTGATCACGGACTACGAGCTGTACTTCAGCGAGGGCCGTGACTGGGTGGACGCCTTCAAGATCTGGGAAGGCGGTCTCGGCATCTGGGGCGCGATCGCGCTCGGTGCGGTGGGCGCCTGGATCGGCTGCCGCCGCCGGGGCATCCCGCTGCCCGCCTGGGCCGACGCCCTCGCCCCAGGCATCGCCCTCGCCCAGGCGATCGGCCGCTGGGGCAACTGGTTCAACCAGGAGCTGTACGGCAAGGAGACGGACCTCCCCTGGGCCCTGCACATCACCTCGTCCGCGGACGGCCGGGTGCCCGGCTACTACCACCCGACGTTCCTGTACGAGTCGCTGTGGTGCATCGGGGTCGCCCTCCTCGTCATCTGGGCCGACCGCCGCTTCAAGCTGGGCCATGGCCGGGCGTTCGCGCTGTACGTCGCCTCGTACTGCGCGGGCCGGTTCTGGATCGAGTACATGCGCGTCGACGACGCCCACCACATCCTGGGCCTGCGCCTGAACAACTGGACCGCGATGGTCGTGTTCGTGCTCGCGGTCGTCTACCTCGTGCTGTCGGCGAAGAAGCGGCCGGGCCGGGAGACGGTGGTCGAGCCGGGCGCCGAGCCCACCGACGGTGACAGTGCCTCCGGCGGCGAGCCCGAGGACGGCACCGAGGCCGACGAGAAGGCCGGGGCCGAGGGCAAGTCGGAAGCCGAGGCAGAGGCCGATACCGATACCGAGGTCAAGGACGAGGCCGGGTCGGGCAAGAAGACCTGACGGCCGGTCGCACGTCGATGAGGGCGCCCTGGGATCTCCGGGCGCCCTCAGTCATGTGTGGTTCCGGCGGGCCAGTGACAGCGTGCGTCGCGCTGCCGCCACCACCGCCGCGTCGACGAATCTTCCGTCCGGCAACGCCTGGGCGCCCTGGTCCGTCGTCGCCGCCTTGACGATCGTCTCCGCTTCCTCGATCTCCTGCTCCGTGGGCAGGTAGGCCTGTTCGATGACCGGGAGCTGCCGGGGATGGATGGCGGCGCGGCCGAGGAAGCCGAGGGCGCGGCCGCGGACGCAGGACGCGGCGAGGGCGTCCAGGTCACGGATGTCGGGGTGGACCGACTGGGGTGGCGGGGCGAGGCCCGCCGCCCGCGCGGCGACCACCACGCGGGAGCGGCACCAGTCGAGGCCCGCGTCGTCCCGCACGCCCAGGTCGGCGCGGAGGTCCGCCTCGCCGACGGCGATGCCGCGCAGGGCCGGGTGTGCACAGGCGATGGCATAGGCGCGTTCGATGCCGAGGGCCGATTCCAGGAGAGCGTGGAGCGGGGGTGCGCCCCCGTCGGCGGGGGCCGTGTCCTCGGCGACGCGGATGATCTGCGCGGGGCAGGTCACCTTCGGCAGGCGCAGACCACGGACGCCCGGGAGGGCCGCCACCGCCGCCAGATCCGCCGCCGCGAGCGGTCCGTCCAGGGCGTTCACGCGGACGTGGACCGGTACCGGCTGCGGCTCGGAGAGGAGTTCGGCGGTGGCCTCGCGGGCGTACTCCTTGCGGTCGGGGGCGACCGCGTCCTCCAGGTCGATCACGACGACGTCGGCGCCGCAGGCGAGGGCCTTGGTGACCACGCGCGGGCGGTCGCCGGGGACGTACAGCCAGGTGAGCGGGGATGCCGTCATACGGTGCCCTCCTCCCGCAGGGCGTCGAGGTCCGCCGGTGTCAGGCCCAGTTCGGTCAGGACCTCCGCGGTGTCGGCGCCGTGCGGGCGGCCCGTCCAGCGGATCGCGCCCGGGGTGGCGGAGAGGCGGAACAGGACGTTCTGCATGCGGAGGGGGCCCAGTTCGGGGTCGTCGACCGTGGTGACGGTGTCGAGGGCCTGGTACTGCGGGTCGGCCATCACGTCCCGGACGTCCTGGATCGGGGCGACGGCCGCCTCCGCCTTCTCGAACGCCGCGAGGACCTCGGTGCGGGTGCGCTCGGCGATCCAGGACCCGACCGCCTCGTCGAGGATGTCGGAGTGCGCGGCCCGCTCGGCGCCCGTGGCGAACCACGGCTCGTCGATCAGTTCCGGGCGTCCGACCAGGCACATCACGCGCTCGGCGATCGACTGGGCGGAGGTGGAGACGGCGACCCACGTGCCGTCCGCCGTGCGGTAGGTGTTGCGCGGGGCGTTGTTCTGGGAGCGGTTGCCGGTGCGCGGCTGGACGTGGCCGAGCTGGTCGTACCAGAGGGGCTGCGGGCCCAGGGCCATCAGGATCGGTTCGATCAGCGCCATGTCGACGACCTGGCCCTCGCCGGTACGGTCGCGGGCGGCGAGCGCCGTCATCACCGCGTACGCCGTGGCGAGGCCCGCGATCGAGTCGGCGAGGCCGAACGGCGGGAGCGTCGGGGGAGCGTCCGGTTCGCCGGTGATCGCCGCGAAGCCGCTCATCGCCTCGGCGAGGGTGCCGAAGCCGGGGCGGTGCGCGTACGGGCCGAACTGGCCGAAGCCGGTGACGCGGGTGAGGACCAGGCGGGGGTTGGCGGCCGACAGTTCCTCCCAGCCGAGGTCCCACTTCTCCAGGGTGCCGGGGCGGAAGTTCTCGATCACGACGTCCGCGGTCGCGGCGAGGCGGAGGAGGGTGCTGCGGCCGGCCGGCTTCGAGAGGTTCAGCGTGATCGTGCGCTTGTTGCGGCCGAGCAGCTTCCACCACAGACCCACGCCGTTCTTCGAGGGGCCGTGCCCCCGGGAGGGGTCGGGGTTGGCCGGGTGCTCGACCTTGATGACCTCCGCGCCGAAGTCGCCGAGCATCGTGGCGGCGAGGGGACCGGCGAAGAGGGTGGCGAGGTCGAGGACGCGCAGGCCGGTGAGGGGGGCGGGGGCCGTGGGCCGGTCTGCGCTCGTGGGCTGGTCCGCCGTCGTGGGCTGGTCCGGTGTCATGCGGTGCACCCCGCTTCGATCTCGGAGCGGTACGGCATCGAGGCGGAGGCGCCCGGCCGCTGTACGGAGAGCGCGGCGGCCGTGGCCGCCCACTCCAGTGCCTCGCGCTTCGGGCGGCCCTCGCCGAGGGCCACGGCGAGGGCGCCGACGAAGGTGTCGCCCGCGCCGGTCGAGTCCACGGCGGTGACCCGCGGTGCGGGGACAGTGAACGGCTCGGCTCCGCGGGCCGCGTAGCGGCTGCCGGCCGCGCCCAGGGTGACGACCACCTCCGGGACCCGCTCCAGCAGGGCGGCGGCCGCGCTGTGCGGGTCGGTGAGGCCGGTGAGGGCGGCGGCCTCGTGTTCGTTGGGCACCAACAGGTCTGTGGCGGCGAGGAGTTCGGGGGGCAGTGGCTGGGCGGGCGCGGGGGTGAGGACCGTACGCACTCCGTGGTCGCGGGCCGCCCGGGCGCCCGCGAGGACCGCGGCCAGGGGGATCTCCAGTTGGAGGAGCAGGGCGTAGGCGGAGGCGATCAGGCCCTCGTCGCCGGGGGCGAGGTGGTCGACGGTGCCGTTGGCGCCGGGGATCACGACGATCGCGTTGCCGCCCTCGTCGTCGACGACGATGTGCGCGGTGCCGGAGGGACCCTCGGTGGTGCGCAGGTGGTCGGTGTTCACGCCGGAGTGCTCCAGGGTGGAGCGCAGGCGGGCGCCGAACGCGTCGTTGCCGACCGCGCCGATCATCGAGACGGTGGCGCCCGCGCGGGCCGCGGCGATCGCCTGGTTGGCGCCCTTGCCGCCGGGGATCGTGCGGTACTCCCGGCCCGTCACGGTCTCTCCGCGCTGCGGGGCCTTCTCGACGTAGGCGACGAGGTCCATGTTCGTGCTGCCGAGCACGACGATGTGGGTCATGGGCGGGGTGCCTCCAGGTGGGTGAGCTCGTGGGTGAGGCGGGCCGGTGTGTCGAACCCGGTGCCGTCGAAGTCGCCGACGGAGGTGGACAGACGGTTCTTGAGAGGGGCCGTCCAGCGGTCGGGGAGGGCGGCGGGGGTACCGGCGAGGAGGGCGGCGATGCTGCCGGCGGTGGCGCCGTTGGAGTCGGTGTCCCAGCCTCCCGAAACGGCACGGCAGATGGAGCCGGTGAAGTCGCCGTCCGCGTGGGTGAGGGCGGCGGCGATCAGGGCGGTGTTGGGGATGGCGTGGACCCAGTGGTGGGTCGGCGCGTGGGTGGCGTGGAGCGCGTCGACGACCGTGTCGAAGTCGTCCTGTTCTCGGGCCAGTTGCATGGCGTGGGTGACGGCCTGTGCCAGGCGGGAGGCCGGCGGGATGACGGTGAGGCCCGTGCGCAGACAGGTGTGGATGTCGTGGGTGCCGGTGGCTGCCTGGGCGATGGTGGCCGCGACGAACATCGCCGCGTAGACGCCGTTGGCGGTGTGGGTGAGGGTGGCGTCCCGGTGGGTCTGTTCCGCGGCGGCCGCGGGGTCGCCGGGGTTGGTCCAGCCGTGGACGTCGGCGCGGATCAGGGCGCCGATCCATTCGCGGAAGGGGTTGCGGTGGCGGGCCGTGCGCGGGGGTTCCAGGCCGGTGAGGAGGTTGCGGTAGGCGATGCGTTCGGCGGTGAACGTGCGGCCGGCGGGGAGTTCGTCCAGCCAGAGGGATGCCACGTCCTTGGTGGTGAAGGACTTGCCGTGGCGTTGGAGCAGGAGGAGGTTGAGGAGGGGGTAGTTGAGGTCGTCGTCCTCCGGCATGCCGTCGATGTTCTCGGCGAGGGAGGTGGGCGCCGAGCGGCGGTTCCAGGGGTGCTCCGTCAGGAGTTCGGTGGGGACTCCTCGGGCGGTGAAGTACGTGTTCAGGGGCCAGTTGCCGGTGGCTCGGGCGAGTTGGCGGATGGCCTCCAGGGGGAGCTTCTCGACGGGTTTGCCGAGGAGGCAGCCGACCGCTCTGCCCAGCCAGGCGGCTTCCAGGCGGGCCTGGCCGCCTGCGAGGTCCATCCGGGCCGCCCCCGCACGACTGCCCGCGGTCTGTGTGGGCCAGGCCGGGCAGCCGGCCTTGATTCTCGCGAGGTCCGTGGGCTCCCGGTCCGCCAACCTGCTCGGCAGGTCCGCCAGTTCGTCCAGCAGGTCCTCGGCGAGCTGCCGTAGGTATCTCGACACCGGTTCCGGCGACGCGCCCGCTCGCAGGGGGGCTTCCTTGCCGCCCGCCGCTCTCCATCTCGCCGCGATCGCCGACGGCTCGCGGCCGTCCTGGGCCGCCTGGTGGAGTTCGTGGCCGATCAGGTCCTCGGGCTGGACCCAGGTGAGGCGGAGCATCTCAGGCTCCGAGTTCGGTGAGGGCCGCCTCGTGGGACCGGCGGCGGGTCACGTCCCGTCGGAAGATCTCGCGGGTGACGGTCGTGAGGGTGGTCGCCGGTTCCCAGAGGTCCATGCGGCTGGCTTCGGAGACCCGCTTCGCCCAGTCCTGCGGCACCGGGCAGCCCAGGGCGCCTGCCATCGCGCCCGCCATCGTGGCGATGGAGTCGCAGTCGCGGCCGTAGTTCACCGCTCCCAGGACCGCGTGGCGGTAGTCGCCGCGGGAGAGAACCAGCATGCCCAGGGCGATCGGCAGTTCCTCGATCGTGTGCAGACGGGAGGGGCGGCGGGCGCCGAGGGAGGGCTGCCGGTAGTCGGGGCCGACCGTGTCGTACGGGGCCACCGCCTTGCGCAGCGGGACCAGCGCGGACTCGAAGTCCGTGTGCTGCGAGGCCGTTTCGCAGACCTGCTCGATCGCCGCCCGGGTGCCGTCCTTCGCCAGCAGGAGGCAGGCGGAGACGACCGAGTCCGGCGTCGCACCGGGCGTGCTCGCCGCCGCCACGGCCGCCGCGAAGACGGCCGCCGCCTCACGGCCGTACGACGACTGGTGGGCGCCCGCGATGTCCAGCGCCTCGGCGTACGCGCCCGCCGGGTTGGCCGCGTTGACCAGGCCGACCGGGGCCATGTACATCGCCGCGCCGCAGTTGACGATGTTGCCGACGCCTGCCTCGCGGGGGTCGACGTGGCCGTAGTGGAGGCGGGCCACCAGCCACTTCTCCGCCAGGAAGACGCGGTGCAGCGGCAGCGCCTCCGCCTCCAGCTCCGGGATCCAGCGCGGGTTCGTCATCAGGTCCGGCACCAGGTGATCCGCGATCGCGTACGCGTCCAGGTGGTCGCGGACCCGCGCGTACACCCGTACCAGCGCGTGGGTCATCAAGGTGTCGTCGGTGACGTGGCCGTCGCCCTTGTGGTACGGCGCGATGGGGCGGGCCGTGCGCCAGGCGTCACCGTTCCAGGGGCCGACGATGCCGTGGACGCGGCCGGCGTGGCGTTCGACGATCTGCTCGGGGGAGTAGCCCTCGACGGGGCCGCCCAGCGCGTCGCCGACGGCCGCGCCGACGAGGGCGCCGGTGATGCGTTCGTCCAGACCCGACGCGCGAGTTTCTTCCTCTTTGGGTGTCATGCCCCGAATCATCCCCCTGGCGGGGCCGGTTGTGCGGCTTCCAGGAGTTCGGCGAGTTCCACCAGGTCCGTGCCGGTGAGGCGGGGGAGTACGCAGCCGGAGAGGGTACGGCAGCTGTCGCGCCAGGAAGCGGGGATCGACCTGCCGCCGCCCAGGGCGCCGGTGAGGGCGCCCGCGAGGGCAGGGGCCGAGTCGGCGACCCGGGACAGGCAGGCCGCTGCCGGTACCGCCTCCGCGATCCGGCCCTTCGCGGCGCAGGCCAGGGCCAGGGCGACCGGGACCGTCTCGGCGGCGGCGATGCCGTAGCTGTAGACGTGGTCGACGATCTGGTGTTCCAGGAGAGGGACGAGGGCGAAGGCGCTCTCGGTGTCCTGGGCGAGCTTGAGGGCGTGGCGGGCGTTGCGGCCGATCTCGGTGGACTCGGGCAGTTCCGCGAGGGCGGCGGTGACGCAGGCCCGTACGTCGGCTCCCGCCAGGGCGAGGGCGAGTGCCGCGGCCATCGCGCGGGCGCCGTGCACGCCGTCGCCGTCCTGGGTGTAGCGGGCGTCGAACTCGGCGAGTTCCGCCGCGAGTCGGGGGTCGCCGGGGTGGGCGACGGCCAGGACGCAGGCCCGTACGCAGGCGGCGTCGTCGAAGTAGTGCGGGTTGTCGTGGCCGGTGGCGGGCGGGCGCAGGCCGGTGGCGAGGTTGCCGAGGCCGGCGCGGACGGAGATGCGGGCGCGCAGGGGGATCACCGCGGACTCGATCTCGGGGGCGCGGTCGGCCGCCGCGGCGACCTCGCCGGCCAGGGCGCTCCAGGTGAGGTCGATGGCGGCGCGGGTGCGGCGTTCTCGGCTGAGGTCGGGAAGGAGGGTGTCGTCGCCCGCGCGCAGGACTGCTTCCGCCACGAAGACCGCCCACTCGGCGTCGTCGGAGGGGCCGAGCCGCAGGGGTTCGGGGGGTTGGTTCAGGGCGATGGGGACGGGGAGGGTCGTCGTCGCGTTCTGTTCGGCGAAGGTGTCGAGTTCGCGGGTCAGACGGCGGGTCCAGTCGGGCATGCGGGCGGCGCGGTGGCGGGCGGCGGGCCAGCCGGCGGCGTCGCCTGCGGCTAGGCCGAGCAGGAGGCCTTCGATTCGGCGTGGGGTGCGGTGGTGGGTTGGCGGGGCCTCGGCTTCGCCTTCGGCCTTTGTGTTCCCACCCGCACCACCCGTGCGGCTTTCCTCGGCGGGTGCGGGTGGCCCTTGTGGGGGTTCCTCGCCTTCGGCGGCCGCGGGTGCGAGCAGCGGGGTCATGAGAGGGCCTCCGTCTTGTTCAGGATCTCGTTCACGCTCTCGACCGGGATCTCGTTCGGTACGAAGCCCCCCGCGCCCCATCTCCCGTCCTCGCCCGGCGTCAGCAGCTCCGCCACGTCCAGGACGTGGTGGCCCGCCATGGACGGCAGGCAGCTGCCGCGTGCCGGGCCGATCGCCGCGGCCCAGTCGGCCGGGATCGCCGAGGCGCCGTGGGTGGCGCCGGCCAGGGCGCCCGCCACCGCCGCGGTGGTGTCGGCGTCGCGGCCCATGTTGACGGCGGTGAGTACCGCCTGGACGAAGTCGCCGTCGGCGGCCGCGTAGGCGCCGAAGGCGAGGGCGACCGCCTCGGGGGCCAGGTCGGTCCAGGGGTAGCCGCCGACGACGACCGCCGAGCGGACCGCGCGTTCGCCGCGGTGGGCCACCGCCACGGCGCGGCGCAGCGAGCGGGCCGTCCACGAGTCGTCGGGCACGACCGCCAGGGCCGAGGCGACCACGGCGATCGTCGGTGCTCCCGCCATCGCCGCCGCGACACCCGCCGCCACCGCCTGACCGCCGTAGATGCCCTCGCCCTCGTGGCTCACCGAGCCGTCGATCGCCACCAGGCGGGCCGCCTCGGCGGGGCGGCCGGAGGCGAAGACGCCGAAGGGGGCCGCGCGCATGGCCAGGCCGTCGCTCCAGGCGTGGCGGTGCTGGGCGGAGATGGGGGCCGCGAGGCCGCGGCGCAGGTTCTCCAGCGTGCCGCGTTCGCTGAAGCCCGCGCCCCGGAAGGGGCCTTCGTCGCGGTCCGCGATCCATTCGTGCCAGGCCGCCTCGACGTGGGCCGGGGTGAGGGCCGAGCCGTGCCGGGCCAGCAGGAGGCCGGAGAAGATCGCGTACTCGGTGTCGTCCGTGCCGGACGGGTTGTCCGCGACGTAGCCGGTGACACGGCCCCAGCGGGCGCGGATCTCGGAGGGCTTCATGTTCTCCGCCGGGGCGCCGAGGGCGTCTCCCACGGCCAGGCCGAGCAGGGCGCCGCGGGCCCGCTCACGGAGTGCGGCGGCGTTGCCGGGCGCCGGGACCGGGGGAATGCAGGCGATCGATGCCATACGCGGCCTCTCCTCCGAGGGCTTCCCGCAGGGGGCGGAGCCCTTTGCGGATGTGTCCCACCGGAGCGGTTCGCCAGAGCCTCCGGGGCCTCAGCATCACCCGGTCGACATTTGTGCACCCTCTCGATCGAATGAGCGTCCGAAGGTAAAACCGCAGGTTAGCCGAGCCTTTCCTTGCTGGCGGACCGGAATTCAGGGGCGTAGTCTCTTTGTTGTCGAAAACTAGAAGAAGTCCAAACAGGCACGAGCAGTCGAACAAGAAGCCGAACAAGAAGTCCGAACAAGCTCCCTGGGGGACCGTATGGCCATCATCGAGACCGAGGCGCCACTGCACGAGGCGCACCGCGACAACCACACGCACCGGGATGTGAACGGTGGCTGGCTCAGGCCCGCCGTCTTCGGTGCGATGGACGGCCTGGTCTCCAACCTCGCCCTGATGACCGGTGTCGCGGGCGGTTCGGTGGGTCAGCAGACCATTGTCATCACCGGGCTCGCGGGGCTCGCCGCCGGCGCCTTTTCCATGGCCGCCGGCGAGTACACCTCGGTCGCCTCGCAGCGCGAGCTCGTCGAGGCCGAGCTGGACGTGGAGCGCGGGGAGCTGAGGAAGCACCCGAAGGACGAAGAGGCCGAACTCGCGGCCCTGTACGAAGGGCGGGGGGTCGAGCCGGAGCTGGCCCGGGAGGTGGCCCGGCAGCTGTCCCGCGACCCCGAGCAGGCGCTGGAGATACACGCCCGCGAGGAACTGGGCATCGACCCCGGTGACCTGCCGTCGCCGCTGGTCGCCGCCGTGTCCTCGTTCGGGGCGTTCGCGCTGGGCGCCCTGCTTCCCGTACTGCCGTATCTGCTCGGTGCCGGCGACCTGTGGCCCGCCGTGCTGCTCGCGCTCTTCGGGCTCTTCGCGTGTGGCGCGGTCGTGGCCAAGGTGACGGCACGGACCTGGTGGTTCAGCGGGCTGCGGCAGCTCGCTCTGGGGGGTGCCGCGGCCGGTGTGACGTACGCCCTGGGCAGCTTGTTCGGAACGGTCGTAGGATAGGTCGGCTGCAACTTATGCGATGGGCCGCATAACTAGCCGTTACTCGCTGGTTTCGAATGCTTAACCACCGGGCATGAGCCGTAAGCGCTGTGGGCAATGAGGCCCGCGGCGCACCCGCGGGGTGGGCGACGACGCTCTCTCCGCCCCCTCGGGTCGACGGACATCGATCTGTCCGCTTCGATCCCCCTATACCTTGCGCCGCCGAGCGCGGTACCCCCGCCGCGACCCTGCGGCGTCCGCATGTTGGAACGGAGTATCCGGTTCCCGAGAACCGCTCCATCATGTAACCTGCACGAAATTTTGCACTCACGCAGAGGGCCAACGTCGTCCCTCGGCAATCTGCATATGCCACATGACGACGACGGGAGAGCCGATGCGTACGCCGCGCCAGCCGTCCCAGCACTCCACGAATGGCCAGAACCGGTCGTTCATGGATGCTCGCCCTGCTGCGCAGGGTATGTACGACCCCCGCAACGAGCACGACGCCTGTGGCGTCGGCTTTGTGGCCACCCTCACCGGCGAGGCGAGCCACGCGCTGGTCGAGCAGGCGCTGACTGTCCTGCGCAACCTGGAACACCGCGGTGCCACCGGCTCCGAGCCCGACTCGGGTGACGGGGCGGGCATCCTGTCCCAGGTGCCGGACGCCTTCTTCCGCGAGGTGGCCGCATTCGAGCTGCCCGCGGCCGGTGCGTACGCGGTCGGTATCGCCTTCCTGCCGGAGAACGGCGCCGAAGACGCCGTCTCACGCATTGAGACGATCGCCGCGGAGGAGGGCCTGACGGTCCTCGGCTGGCGCGACGTGCCGGTCGCCCCCGAACTGCTCGGCGCCACCGCCCGTTCCACGATGCCCGCCTTCCGGCAGATCTTCGTCGCGGACGGTTCCTCGACGGACATCACCCTCGACCGCAAGGCGTTCGTGCTGCGCAAGCGCGCCGAGCGCGAGGTCGACGTGTACTTCCCGTCGCTGTCCGCGCGGACGATCGTCTACAAGGGCATGCTGACCACCGGCCAGCTGGAGCCCTTCTTCCCGGACCTGTCCGACCGCCGCTTCGCGTCGGCCATCGCGCTGGTCCACTCGCGCTTCTCGACGAACACGTTCCCGAGCTGGCCGCTCGCGCACCCGTACCGCTTCGTCGCGCACAACGGTGAGATCAACACCGTCAAGGGCAACCGCAACTGGATGGCCGCCCGCGAGTCCCAGATCGTCTCCGACCTGTTCGGAGGCCAGGACACGATCGACCGGGTCTTCCCGATCTGCACGCCGGACGCCTCCGACTCCGCGTCCTTCGACGAGGTCCTGGAACTCCTGCACCTGGGCGGCCGTTCACTGCCGCACTCCGTGCTGATGATGATCCCGGAGGCGTGGGAGAACCACGACTCCATGGACCCGGCCCGGCGGGCCTTCTACCAGTTCCACGCCACGATGATGGAGCCCTGGGACGGGCCGGCCTGCGTCACCTTCACCGACGGCAAGCAGGTCGGCGCGGTCCTCGACCGCAACGGTCTGCGCCCCGGCCGCTACTGGGTCACCGACGACGGCCTCGTCGTCCTCGGCTCCGAGGTCGGCGTCCTCGACATCGACCCGGCCAGGGTCGTCCGCAAGGGCCGTCTGCAGCCCGGCCGGATGTTCCTCGTCGACACCGTCGAGCACCGCATCATCGAGGACGACGAGATCAAGGCCGAGCTCGCCGCCGAGAAGCCGTACGCGGAGTGGCTGGAAGCCGGCGAGATCGAGCTGTCCGACCTGCCCGAGCGCGAGCACATCGTGCACACGCACGCCTCGGTCACCCGTCGTCAGCAGACCTTCGGCTACACCGAGGAGGAGCTGCGCGTCATCCTCGCGCCGATGGCCAAGGCCGGTGCCGAGCCGATCGGTTCGATGGGCACCGACTCGCCGATCGCCGCGCTGAGCGAGCGTCCGCGACTGCTCTTCGACTACTTCACCCAGCTGTTCGCGCAGGTCACCAACCCGCCGCTGGACGCCATCCGGGAAGAACTGGTCACGAGCCTGCGCTCGTCGCTCGGCCCGCAGGGCAACCTGCTGGAGCCGACCGCCGCGTCCTGTCGCAGCGTCCTGCTGCCCTTCCCGGTCATCGACAACGACGAGCTCGCCAAGCTCATCCACATCAACGCCGACGGCGACATGCCCGGCATGAAGGCCGCGACCCTGTCCGGCCTGTACCGGGTCTCCGGCGGCGGCGAAGCCCTCGCCGCACGCCTGGACGACATCTGCGCCGAGACCGACGCCGCCATCGACAACGGCGCCCGCCTCATCGTCCTGTCGGACCGTCACTCCGACGCCGAGCACGCGCCGATCCCGTCGCTGCTGCTCACCGCGGCCGTCCACCACCACCTCATCCGCACCAAGCAGCGCACCCAGGTGGGTCTGCTGGTCGAGGCCGGTGACGTCCGCGAGGTCCACCACGTCGCCCTGCTGATCGGCTTCGGCGCCGCGGCCGTGAACCCGTACCTGGCCATGGAGTCCGTCGAGGACCTGGTCCGCGCTGGCACCTTCCTGTCGGACATCGAGGCCGAGCAGGCCATCCGCAACCTGATCTACGCCCTCGGCAAGGGCGTCCTGAAGGTCATGTCCAAGATGGGCATCTCGACCGTCGCGTCCTACCGCGGCGCCCAGGTCTTCGAAGCGGTCGGCCTGGACGCCGAGTTCGTCACCAAGTACTTCAGCGGCACGGCCACCAAGATCGGCGGCGTCGGCATCGACGTCATCGCCAAGGAGGTCGCCGCCCGCCACGCCAAGGCGTACCCGGCCAGCGGCATCGCGCCGGCCCACCGCGCCCTGGAGATAGGCGGCGAGTACCAGTGGCGCCGCGAGGGCGAGCCGCACCTGTTCGACCCGGAGACCGTCTTCCGCCTCCAGCACTCCACGCGCAGCGGCCGGTACGACATCTTCAAGAAGTACACCGAGCGCGTGAACGAGCAGTCCGAGCGCCTGATGACGCTGCGCGGCCTGTTCGGCTTCACCTCCGGCCGGCAGCCGATCTCCATCGACGAGGTCGAACCGGTCAGCGAGATCGTCAAGCGCTTCTCGACGGGCGCCATGTCGTACGGCTCCATCTCCAAGGAAGCCCACGAGACGCTCGCCATCGCCATGAACCAGCTGGGCGGCAAGTCCAACACCGGTGAGGGCGGCGAGGACGCGGACCGTCTGTACGACCCGGCCCGCCGCTCGTCGATCAAGCAGGTCGCCTCCGGCCGCTTCGGCGTGACCTCCGAGTACCTGGTCAACGCGGACGACATCCAGATCAAGATGGCCCAGGGCGCCAAGCCCGGCGAGGGCGGCCAGCTGCCCGGCCACAAGGTCTACCCGTGGGTCGCCAAGACCCGTCACTCCACCCCGGGTGTCGGTCTGATCTCCCCGCCGCCGCACCACGACATCTACTCGATCGAGGACCTGGCCCAGCTGATCCACGACCTGAAGAACGCGAACCCGCAGGCGCGGATTCACGTGAAGCTGGTCTCCGAGGTCGGCGTCGGCACGGTCGCGGCCGGTGTGTCCAAGGCGCACGCGGACGTGGTGCTCATCTCCGGCCACGACGGCGGTACCGGCGCCTCGCCCCTCACCTCGCTGAAGCACGCGGGCGGTCCCTGGGAGCTCGGTCTCGCCGAGACCCAGCAGACACTGCTGCTCAACGGCCTGCGCGACCGCATCGTCGTGCAGACCGACGGCCAGCTCAAGACCGGCCGTGACGTCGTCATCGCCGCGCTGCTCGGCGCCGAGGAGTTCGGTTTCGCGACCGCGCCGCTCGTCGTCTCCGGCTGCGTCATGATGCGCGTCTGCCACCTGGACACCTGCCCGGTCGGCATCGCCACCCAGAACCCGGTCCTGCGCGACCGGTTCACCGGCAAGGCCGAGTACGTGGTGAACTTCTTCCAGTTCATCGCCGAGGAGGTCCGTGAAATCCTCGCCGAGCTGGGCTTCCGCTCCATCGAGGAGGCCGTCGGCCACGCCGAGACCCTCGACGTGACCCGCGCGGTCGACCACTGGAAGGCCCAGGGCCTGGACCTGTCCCCGCTCTTCTACGTGCCCGAGCTGCCCGAGGGTGCCCCGCTGCACCAGGTCATCCAGCAGGACCACGGCCTGGAGAAGGCGCTCGACAACGAGCTGATCAGGCTCGCCGGCGACGCCCTGGCCGCGGACTCCGCGACCGACGCCCAGCCGGTGCGCGCCCAGGTCGCGATCCGCAACATCAACCGCACGGTCGGCACCATGCTCGGCCACGAGGTGACGAAGAAGTTCGGTGGCGCGGGCCTGCCCGACGACACCATCGACATCACCTTCACGGGCTCCGCCGGCCAGTCCTTCGGCGCCTTCCTGCCGCGCGGCGTCACGCTGCGCCTGGAGGGCGACGCCAACGACTACGTGGGCAAGGGCCTGTCCGGCGGCCGGGTGATCGTCCGTCCCGACCGGGGCGCCGACCACCTCGCCGAGTTCTCGACGATCGCGGGCAACACCATCGCGTACGGCGCGACCGGCGGCGAGCTGTTCCTGCGCGGCCGCACCGGCGAGCGGTTCTGCGTCCGCAACTCCGGCGCGACCGTGGTCTCCGAGGGCGTGGGCGACCACGGCTGCGAGTACATGACCGGCGGTCACGCGGTGGTGCTGGGCGAGACGGGCCGCAACTTCGCGGCCGGCATGTCCGGCGGTGTCGCGTACGTCATCGACCTGAACCGCGACAACGTCAACGTCGGCAACGTGGACGCGATCGAGGCGCTGGACGACACCGACAAGAAGTGGCTGCACGACGTGGTGCGCCGCCACGCCGAGGAGACCGCCTCGACGGTCGCCGAGAAGCTGCTCGCCAACTGGGACGTCTCCGTGGAGCGCTTCAGCAAGATCATCCCCAGCACGTACAAGGCAGTGCTCGCCGCCAAGGACGCCGCCGAGCGAGCGGGTCTCACCGAGACCGAGATCACCGAGAAGATGATGGAGGCGGCGATCAATGGCTGACCCGAAGGGCTTTCTGAACCACGGGCGCGAGGTCGCCAGGTCCCGCCCCGTCGACGTACGTCTGAAGGACTGGAACGAGGTCTACGTTCCCGGCTCCCTGCTGCCGATCATCAGCAAGCAGGCCAGCCGGTGCATGGACTGCGGCATCCCGTTCTGTCACAACGGCTGTCCGCTGGGGAACCTGATCCCGGAGTGGAACGACTACGCCTACCGCGAGGACTGGGCGAACGCCTCCGAGCGCCTGCACGCCACGAACAACTTCCCGGAGTTCACGGGTCGCCTGTGCCCCGCTCCCTGCGAGTCGGCGTGTGTGCTCGGCATCAACCAGCCGCCGGTGACCATCAAGAACGTCGAGGTCTCGATCATCGACAAGGCGTGGGAGACCGGTGACGTCGCCCCACAGGCGCCCGAGCGCCTGTCGGGCAAGACCGTCGCGGTCATCGGCTCGGGCCCGGCGGGCCTGGCCGCCGCCCAGCAGCTGACCCGGGCCGGCCACACCGTCGCCGTCTACGAGCGCGCGGACCGCATCGGAGGCCTCCTCCGGTACGGCATCCCCGAGTTCAAGATGGAGAAGCGGCACATCAATCGCCGTATCGAGCAGATGCGCGCGGAGGGCACCCGCTTCCGTACCGGCATCGAGATCGGCCGCGACCTCAAGGCGACCGACCTGAAGAAGCGGTACGACGCGATCGTCATCGCCGCCGGTGCCACGACCGCGCGTGACCTTCCGGTCCCCGGCCGCGAGCTCAAGGGCATCCACCAGGCCATGGAGTACCTGCCCCTGGCCAACAAGGTGCAGGAGGGCGACTTCGTGGCGCCCCCGATCTCGGCCGAGGGCAAGCACGTCGTCGTGATCGGCGGCGGCGACACCGGTGCCGACTGCGTGGGCACCGCCCACCGTCAGGGCGCGGCCTCCGTCACGCAGCTGGAGATCATGCCCCGCCCGAACGAGGACCGGAACCCGGTCTCCCAGCCGTGGCCGACCTTCCCGATGCTCTACAAGGTCACCTCCGCGCACGAGGAGGGCGGCGAGCGGGTCTACTCCGTCTCCACCACCCACTTCGAGGGCGACGAGGACGGCAACGTCCAGTGGCTGCACCTCAGCGAGGTCGAGTTCATCGAGGGCAAGCTGACTCCTAAGCCGGGCACGGAGCGCAAGATCCCCGCCCAGCTGGTCACCCTCGCCATGGGCTTCACCGGCACCGACCGCGAGAACGGCCTGGTCGAGCAGTTCGGCCTGGAGCTCGACGAGCGCGGCAACATCGCCCGCGACGCCGACTTCCAGACCAACGTGCCGGGCGTGTACGTCGCCGGTGACGCCGGCCGCGGACAGTCGCTCATCGTCTGGGCGATCGCGGAGGGCCGCTCCGCCGCGCGTGGCGTGGACCGGTTCCTGACCGGTACCAGTGAGCTGCACGCCCCGATCCGTCCGACGGACCGCTCGCTGATGGTCTGACGCCACAGCGAAAGAACGTCCCGTACAACGGCGTACGGAACACGAGACGGCGCCTGCCCCAGTCCCCGACCGGACATGGGCAGGCGCCGCCGCATGTGCGGGTGACGTTCCCCGCTCACTCGTCCGCTCGCACCGTTGGCCCAGGGATGACCGTCGTGTCAATCTGGATGGGATCCGACGGGGAGGCGACGACGTATGGACGGCGTACCACCGGTGGACGAGACGAGGGGCTTTGCCCGCTCCCGCAGGGAGCCCCCCGCCAAGGGCGAGAAGCTCGCCGACTGGGCGGACGGGCGGCTCGGGCTCTACGCGCTGGCCAAGGCCAACATGCGCAAGGTCTTTCCGGACCACTGGTCGTTCATGCTGGGCGAGGTCTGCCTCTACAGCTTCCTCGTCCTGATCCTCACCGGTGTCTACCTCACCCTGTTCTTCGATCCGAGTACCAGCGAGGTCGTCTACAACGGCTCCTACGAACCGCTCAACGGCGTCCTGATGACCCGGGCCTACGAGTCCACGCTCGACATCAGCTTCGACGTGCGCGGCGGGCTGCTCATCCGGCAGATCCACCACTGGGCCGCGCTGGTCTTCGTCACCGGCATGATGGTGCACATGATGCGGGTGTTCTTCACCGGCGCCTTCCGCAAGCCCCGCGAGCTCAACTGGGTGTTCGGCTGGACCCTGCTGTTCCTCGGCATCCTCACCGGCCTGACCGGCTACTCGCTCCCCGACGACCTGCTGTCCGGCACCGGGCTGCGCTTCGCACACGGTGCGATCCTGTCCGTGCCGGTCGTGGGAACGTACCTGGCGTTCTTCCTCTTCGGCGGGGAGTTCCCCGGGGAGGACTTCATCGCGCGGCTGTACCCGGTCCACATCCTGCTGCTGCCCGGGATCATGCTCGGCCTGGTGGTCGCCCATCTGATCCTGGTCTTCTACCACAAGCACACGCAGTACCCGGGGCCCGGCCGCGACAACAAGTCCGTCGTCGGCATGCCCTTCCTGCCGGTCTACATGGCGAAGGCGGGCGGCTTCTTCTTCCTGGTCTTCGGCATGCTGGCGATCCTGGGCGGCCTCGCGCAGATCAACCCCGTATGGGCTTTCGGGCCGTACCGCCCGGACCTGGTGACCACCGGCGCCCAGCCCGACTGGTACCTGGGCTTCTCCGAGGGGCTGATCCGGGTGATGCCGGGATGGGAGATCAACTTCTGGGGTCACACCCTGGAGCTGGGCGTCTTCATCCCCTTCTCCCTCTTCCCGCTGATCATGATCGCCATCGGCGTGTATCCGTTCATCGAGGCGTGGATCACCGGCGACAAACGCGAGCACCACATCCTGGACCGGCCGCGCAACGCACCCGTGCGCACCGGTCTCGGCGTCGCCTGGCTGAGTCTGTACGCGGTGCTGCTGATCGGCGGCGGCAACGACATCGTGGCCACCCATCTGCATCTGTCCATCAACGCGATCACCTGGTTCGTGCGCGTCGCCGTCTTCGTGGTGCCGGTCCTCGCCTTCATGGTGACGAAACGGATCTGTCTCGGACTCCAGCGCCGCGACCGGGACAAGGTGCTGCACGGCAGGGAGTCCGGCACCGTCAAACGGCTCCCGCACGGCGAGTTCGTCGAGGTCCACGAACCCCTCTCGCAGGCACAGCTGTACACGCTCACCCAGCACGAGCAGGAGCCGCCGTACGAGATCGGGCCGCTCGTCGACGCGGGCGGTGTACGGCGGCGGGTCAAGGCCTCCCAGCGGATGCGGGCGCGGCTGGCCAGGGCGATGTTCGGGCCCGACAAGCGGATCGCGAAACCCACGGTCGAGGAGTACCGGGAGCTCACGAGCGGCGATCACCACCACTGAGGAGCACGGTTGCCCGGCACTCGTCGGGGCTGCCCCAGGCGGTGCGCAGCGCACGGGCCTTGGTGAGCCAGAGAGACAGGTCGTACTCCGCCGTGTAGCCGATCGCGCCGTGCAGTTGGAGGGCCGTGCGAGCGGTGGTGTACGCCGCCTCGCAGGCCGTGACCTTGGCTGCGGCGACGTCCTGCTCGGTCATCGTCAGGGCGGCGCCGAAGAGCAGCGGGCGCGCGAACTCAAGACCGGTCTTCGCGTCCGCCAGCTGGTGCTTGACGGCCTGGAACGAGCCGACGGGGACACCGAACTGGACGCGCTGCCTGACGTACGCGACGGTCCTGTCGAGGAGGGCGAGGCCGACGCCGAGGGCCTGGGCGGCGGTGGCGAGGCGGGCCCAGATGAGAGCCAGGGCGGTCGCCGTGGTGACCTGCGGGCCGGTGGCGAGGAGTTCTCCTCCGGGCGGTGCGGGAAAGAGCCGACGGGCGGGGTCGAGGGAGGGCCGCGGGGCACCGGGCGCAGGGGCCAGGCGCAGCTCGCCCGCCCCCGACACCGCCAGCCGAACGTCGGCCATGTCTGCGTCCAGCGCGTACGGCCCCACGGCCAGGGTCGCCGTCGACTCGCCCGAGGCCAGGGCGGGCAGCAGGCGCTTGGCCGGACCCGTGTCGTCCAGGGCGGTGAGGAGCGCGGCTGCCGCCACCGTCTCCACCAAGGGGCCCGGCACCGCGTGCCGCCCCAACTCCACGAAGGCGACGGCGAGTTCCACGGGACGGGGGCCCAGCCCGTCGTACACCTCCGGTACCGCCAGCGCGAACACGCCCGCCTCCGCGATGCGGCGCCACAGCGCACGGCCGCTCATGTGCTCGCCCCGGCTCCGGTCCCGTACCACCGAAGGGGTGTCCGCGGCTGTCAGCATCGCGTCCAGCGCGTCGGCGAACGCGCGCTGGTCGCTGTCCAGCAGGAAGCGCATCAGCGGCGTCCTTTCGGCAGGCCCAGCAGGCGTTCGGCGATGATGTCGCGCTGGATCTCGTTGGTGCCCGCGTAGATGGGGCCGGCGAGGGAGAAGACGTAGCCCTCGGACCAGTCGGTGTCGGCCGGCTCGCCCTCCGGACCGAGGAGATCGAGGGCCGTCTCGTGCAGGGCGATGTCGTACTCGGACCAGAAGACCTTGTTCAGGCTGGACTCGGGGCCGATCGACTCGCCGTCGAGAAACCGGGAGGCGGCGGCGTAGGTGAAGAGCTGGTAGGCGCGGGCACCGATGAGGGCGTCGGCCACGCGATGGCCGGCGTCCGGCGGGCGGCCCTGTGCCTGCCAGAGCTCGCAGAGCCGGGCGGCGCTCGCGAGGAAGCGGCCTGGGGAGCGCAGGGTCAGCCCGCGTTCGTTGCCGGCTGTCGACATGGCGACCCGCCAGCCCTGCCCGGGCTCGCCGATCACGTCCCCGTCGGGCACGAACACCTCGTCCAGGAAGAGCTCCGCGAAGGCCGGCTTTCCGTCCAGGCGCCCGATCGGGCGGACCGTGACTCCCGGGGCGCGCAGGTCGAACATCAGGTAGGTGAGGCCCTGGTGGGGCCTGGGGGTGTCGGGCTCGCTGCGGAACAGGCCGAACGCGCGGTCCGCGAAGGCCGCACGCGAGGACCAGGTCTTCTGCCCGCTCAGCAGCCAGCCGCCGTCCGTACGGACCGCCCTCGAGCGCAGGGACGCCAGGTCCGACCCCGCCTCCGGCTCCGACCATGCCTGCGCCCAGACCACCTCGCCCGAGGCCATGGGCGGGAGCACGCGCGCGCGTTGCTCCTCGGTGCCGTGGTCGAAGAGGGTCGGGGCGAGGAGGTTGACGCCGTTCTGGCCGACCCTTCCCGGTGCGCCCGCCGCGTAGTACTCCTCCTCGAAGAGCAGCCACCGGATCAGGCCCGCGTCCCGGCCGCCGTACGCCGTCGGCCAGTTCGCCACCGACCAGCGGTCGGCGGCGAGTTCGGCCTCCCACGCGCGGTGCGCCGCGAAGCCCTCCTCGGTCTCCAGGGAGGGGAGGGGATCGGACGGCACGTGCGCGTGCAGCCAGGCCCGGGCCTCGGCGCGGAACGCCTCGTCGGCGGGGGAGTGGGCCAGGTCCACGGTCACCCTCCTTCCCTAACAAGTGTTTGGTAGGTTAGCGTGCTGTCATGACGAACGTCGAGGCTCCCGCGTACGTTCCCGGGCACGGGCTGCTCGGCGGGCGCGCGGCCGTCATCACCGCGGCAGCCGGCGCGGGGATCGGCGGGGCCACCGCGCGCCGCTTCCTGGAGGAGGGAGCGCGCGTGCTGATCAGCGACGCGCACGCGCGGCGACTGAAGGAGCACGAGGCCGAGCTGAGCCGGGACTTCCCCGGGGCGGTGGCGGCCCTCCCGTGTGATGTCACCGACGAGGCACAGGTGCGGGCCCTGTTCGACGCCGCCGTGCGGGAACACGGACGGCTGGACGTCGTCGTCAACAACGCGGGTCTCGGCGGCACTTCGCATCTCGTCGACATGACCGACGAGCAGTGGTCGACCGTGCTGGACGTGACGTTGAACGGCACGTTCCGGTGCATGAGGGCAGCCCTTCGCCTGATGAGAGGCACCGGCGGCGTGATCGTCAACAACGCCTCCGTCGTCGGCTGGCGCGCCCAGGCCGGGCAGGCGCACTACGCCGCCGCGAAGGCGGGCGTGATGGCGCTGACCCGGTGCGCGGCGATGGAGGCGGCCGAGTACGGGGTGCGGGTCAACGCCGTGTCGCCGAGCCTTGCCATGCATCCGCATCTGGTGAAGGTGACCTCGGCGGAACTGCTGGAGGAGCTGACCTCGCGCGAGGCCTTCGGGCGGTACGCCGAGCCGTGGGAGGTGGCCAACGTCATCGTGTTCCTGGCGTCGGGCTACTCCTCGTACCTGACGGGCGAGGTCGTCTCCGTCAGCAGCCAGCACGCCTAGGACGAGAATGGATCCGTGCCTCCTACGAAGAAAAGCCCCCAGGTGACCGCCACAGAGCCGCCCGCGGCCGCCTCCGCTCGCGACCGCCGTCGCGAACTCCTCGGCACCGCCGCCGAGGTCTTCGCCGAGCAGGGCTACAACGCCACCACCGTCCGCAAGATCGCGGACCACGCGGGCATGCTCGCGGGCAGCCTCTACTACCACTTCGACTCCAAGGAATCGATGCTGGAGGAGATCCTGCGGACCTTCCTCGACGAGCTGTGGGACGGCTACGACACCGTCCTCGGCGGTGAGCTCGGGCCGCGCGAGACCCTCGAAGCTCTGGTCACCGAGTCGTTCCGGGAGATCGACCGGCACCGCGCCGCCGTCGCGATCTACCAGAAGGAGAGCAGGCAACTCGTCGCGCAGGAGCGGTTCGCGTTCCTCGCCGAGTCGCAGCGCAGGTTCGAGAAGGCGTGGCTGTCCACGCTGGAACGCGGGGTCGCCGCCGAGGTGTTCCGGGCCGACCTCGACGTCCGGCTCACCTACCGGTTCGTGCGCGACACGGTGTGGGTCGCCGCGTCCTGGTACCGGCCCGGCGGACAGCACAGCCCGGAGGAGATCGCCCGGCAGTACCTGTCGATGGTGCTGGACGGGATCGCCGTACGCGAATAGCCCCCATCTGTGAGGGAGTTGCCATGGCCGAGGCCTACATCGTCGAAGCGGTCCGTACGCCCGTCGGGCGGCGCGGGGGAGGACTGAGCGCGGTCCACCCGGCCGACCTCGGCGCGCACGTGCTCAAGGAGCTGGTCGCGCGGGCCGGGGTCGACCCGGCCGCCGTCGAGGACGTCGTCTTCGGCTGCCTCGACGCCGTGGGACCGCAGGCCGGGGACATCGCACGGACCTGCTGGCTGGCCGCCGGCCTGCCCGAGGAGGTGCCGGGCGTCACGGTGGACCGGCAGTGCGGCTCCTCCCAGCAGGCCGTGCACTTCGCCGCGCAGGCCGTCCTGTCCGGCACGCAGGACCTGGTCGTCGCCGGCGGTGTGCAGAACATGTCGCAGATCCCGATCGCCTTCGCGACCCGGCAGGCCGCCGAGCCCCTGGGCTTCACCGAGGGCCCCTTCGCGGGCAGCGAGGGGTGGCGGGCACGGTACGGGGACCGGGCGGTGAACCAGTTCGCCGGCGCCGAGATGATCGCCGCCAAGTGGGGGATCAGCAGGCAGGACCAGGAGGAGTTCGCGCTGCGGTCGCACCGGCGGGCCCTGCGGGCCATCGACGAGGGGCGCTTCGAGCGGGAGATCGTGGCGTACGCCCAGACCGCCGTCGACGAGGGCCCGCGCCGGGACACCTCCCTGGAGAAGATGGCCGCGCTGAAGCCCGTCATCGACGGCGGCACGGTCACCGCGGCCTGCTCCTCGCAGGTCTCCGACGGGGCGGCCGCCATGCTGCTCGCGTCGGAGCGGGCGGTGCACGAGCACGGGCTGCGTCCCCGCGCACGCGTGCACCATCTCTCCGTGCGCGGCGAGGACCCCATCCGGATGCTGACCGCGCCCATACCGGCCACCGCGCACGCCCTGAAGAAGACCGGCCTGTCCCTCGACGACATCGACCTCGTCGAGATCAACGAGGCCTTCGCCCCGGTCGTCCTGGCCTGGCTGAAGGAGACCGGCGCCGACCCCGACAGGGTCAACGTCAACGGCGGCGCGATCGCCCTCGGCCATCCGCTGGGCGCGACGGGCGTCAAGCTCATGACGACCCTGCTGCACGAACTGGAGCGCACAGGCGGCCGGTTCGGCCTGCAGACGATGTGCGAGGGCGGCGGCCAGGCGAATGTCACGATCATCGAGCGGCTATGAGGCGAGCGGCGAGGGCGGCGGTCGGGGCCTGCGTGACGCCCACCGAGCGGCCGTGACGCTCACGGGGACGCGCTCAGCCGCTCTCGCACCTCCTCCGCCTCCTTCATGAGGCGAGCGGCGAGGGCGGCGGTCGGGGCCTGCGTGACGCCCACCGAGCGGCCGTGACGCTCACGGGGACGCGCTCAGCCGCTCTCGCACCTCCTCCGCCTCCTTCATGATCCGCTCCACCAGCTCCGCGCACGACGGCAGGTCGTCGATCACCCCGGCGACCTGCCCCGCGGCCATGACCCCGAGATCCGTACGGCCGTCCACCATCGCCGCCCTCAGCAGCATCGGCGTGTTGGCGGCGAGCAGGACCTGGCTCCACGTCAGGTCCTTGCCGTGTTTCATCGCGAGCCCGTCGCGGACCAGCTGCCGCCAGGTAAGCCCCGACAGCTCGCGGAAGCCCGCCGCTCTTCGCACGGCCTGGAGCAGGGCCCTCGTGCGGCCGGCGTGCTCCAGGGCCTCGACCAGTTCCGTGCGGAGCATGCGGTGCGGAAGGCCGTCGACCGCCCGGGTCACCGCCACGTCCCGGACCGTCGCCGCCAGATACCGGGCCTTCACCGCGTCCGGCACCGTCGAGTCCGAGGTGAGCAGGAACCGCGTGCCCATGGCGACGCCCGCCGCGCCGTAGGCCAGCGCCGCGACCAGGCCCCGCCCGTCGTGGAAGCCGCCCGCCGCCACGACCGGTATCCGCACGGCGTCCACCACCTGCGGCAACAGCACGGTCGTCGCCACCTCGCCGGTGTGCCCGCCGCCCTCCCCGCCCTGCACGATCACCGCGTCCGCGCCCCATGCGGCGACCTTCTCGGCATGCCGCCGGGCGCCCACGGAGGGGATGACCACGACGCCCGCCGCCTTGAGCTCGGCGATCAGCTCGGGCGAGGGCGCGAGGGCGAAGGAGGCGACCCGCACGCCCTCGTCGATGAGGATCCGCACCCGGTCGCCCGCGTCCTGCGCGTCCGCGCGCAGATTCACCCCGAACGGCTGGTCCGTACGGGACTTGACCTCCCGTACGGCGTCCCGCAGCCGGTCGAGGGTCATCGTCGCGGAGGCCAGGATGCCGAGCGCGCCCGCGTCGGCCGACGCGGAGACCAGACGGGGGCCCGACACCCAGCCCATGCCGGTCTGCACGAGCGGATGCCGGACGCCGACCAGCCGGGTGAGCGCGGTCTCCATCAGCCGGCCTCCCGGTCCGGCACCTCACGGGTGCGGGCGCTCTCCGGATCGATCACCTCGCGGATCAGCTCCAGCTCGTGGGGCGTCGGTTCACGGGTGTACGGCACCTCGTCCGGCACGGTCAGTTCGAAGCCGGTGGCCTCCCTGACCTGGTCCACGGTGACGCCCGGGTGCAGCGAGGCCAGCCGCATCGAGTGGTCGGGGGTGGCGAAGTCGAAGACGCCGAGGTCGGAGACGACCCGGGGGATGCGGTGGAAGCGGGCCGTTTCCGGATGCTCGGCGGCACGGTCGTACCCCACCCCGCACACCATGTCGACGCGCCCGACGAAGACCCGCCGGGAGTGCCGGGGGATCCAGTAACTGGTCGGGTTGTTCAGGGTGTTCACCGGTGCTCCCCGCACACCGAGCAGCTGCCGCTTCGGCCTCGCCCAGTCGCCGATGCAGGAGATGTTCTGGTTGCCGTACCGGTCGATCTGGCTCGCGCCCATCATCACGTGGCGCCGGCCGCCGGTGACCAGAGTGAGGTGCTGGCGGTAGGGCAGCCAGCCCTCGACGGTGCCGTCCGGGCCGACGAGCAGGGCCTCGCCGTCGGTCAGCAGCAGGTCCGGTGCGAAGGTGCGGCGGGCCAGGCGGGCGCCGACGGACGGGATCACACCCATGGGGCTCGCCAGGATCTCGCCCGCGTCCCGCCAGGCCTCGGCGCAGGCGATCACGCAGTACTCGGCGCGGCTGACGGCGCTCATGTCCCCTCCCTGACTTCCCTGACCGCCCTCTGGTAGGCCTGCTCGTCCCCGTCGAGGAACCGCGCCGAGAACTCCGCCCACGGCGTGCCGGCGTACCGCTTCTGGAACGCCTCGTCCCGGCCGTAGTCGGGGGCGCAGGACGTGAAGTGGGCGCCGTTCGGCGCCTCGACGACCCCCGTGACCGTGTGGCGTTTGATCAGCAGGGTCTGCGGGGCGGCCTCCTTGGTCAGCTCGGCCGTGTCCACGATCCGCTCGCAGGACAGGTACGCGGTGTCGGCCGCCTCGCAGAACAGGTCGTCGAAGTACGGGTCCGGGCCGAGGTACTGGCCGTTGCCCAGCCGGTCCGCGCGGTTCATGTGCACGAAGGCCGCGTCCAGGCGCAGCGCGGGCATCGCCACGAACGTCTCGGAGTCCTCGTACGGCGACGTGACCGTCCGCAGACCGGGGCCGGCCCGCATCACGTCCGAGCCGATGCCCGCCCGCACCGGCAGGAACGGCAGGCGGTTGGCGGCCGCGTGCAGCCCCCACATGAACATCGCCTCGTCGACCTCCATCAGTTCGAAGCCGCCACGCTCGCGTGCCGCCCGGTAGTGCGGTTCCAGGGGGATCGAGTCGAGGGTCACGAAGGCGGTGACGAGCTTGCGGATCCGGCCGACGGCGGCGAGCAGGCCGACGTCCGGGCCGCCGTACGAGACGACGGTGAGGTCGCTGATCCGGGTGCGGAGCAGGGCTCGTACCAGTGCCATCGGCTTGCGGCGCGAGCCCCAGCCGCCGATGCCGAGCGTCATCCCGCTCTCCAGGCGGCCGACGGCCTCCTGGGCCGACATGGTCTTGTCACTCACTGGGTGGCCTCCTTGCCGAAGGAGTCGCGGACCCGGTCGGCGACCCCGTCGAGGTTGGCTTCGAAGGTGAAGCCCTGCTCGAAGCGGTAGCTGCGGTGTACGTCGACGGGGTCGATGCCGTTGATGGCGGCCTTGGCCAGCCGGATGAGCCGGCCGTCCTTGGCGGCGATCTCGCGGGCCAGGCCGAGGGCGGCTTCGCGCAGTTCCGCGCGCGGGACGACCCGCCACACCGAGCCGTGCGCGTGCAGCTCGGCCGCGGTCGCGGTGCGCGAGGTGTAGTACAGGGCGCGCATCAGGTGCTGCGGGACCAGGCGGGACAGATGGGTGGCCGCGCCGAGCGCACCGCGGTCCAGCTCGGGCAGGCCGAAGGCCGCGTCCTCGCTCGCCACGATCGCGTCCGCGTTGCCCACCAGGCCGATCCCGCCGCCCAGACAGAAGCCCTGCACGGCCGCGACGACGGGCACCTCGCACTCGTACACCGCCGCGAAGGCATCGAAGCAGCCGCGGTTCGCGCCGACCAGCGCCTGCTGCCCCCGCGCCTGAATCTCCTTGATGTCCACGCCCGCGTTGAACCCCCGCCCCTCGGCGGCCAGCACCACACACCGGACCCCGGTGTCCCGGCCGGCCGCGCGCACGGCGTCGGCCAGCGCGAACCAGCCGTGCACCGGCAGGGCGTTCACCGGCGGGAAGTCGACCGTGACGACGGCGATGCCGTCTTCTCCGGGCCCCTTTTCCGGGGACGAGGTGGAGACACCCATGGGCGCATCAGCTACCTTTCCACCAAACGTTTGTTAGGTGGAGGGTAGCGGTGAATGGAGCTGAACGGGAAGGTCGCGGTCGTCACCGGCGGTACCCGCGGCGTCGGCGCCGGGATCGCGAGGGCCTTGGTGGAGGCGGGTGCAAAGGTCGTGGTCTGTGCGCGCCGGCCGCCAGAAGTCCCGCTGCCGAAGACCGAGTTCGTGCCGCTGGACGTACGGGACAGTGAGTGCGTACGGCGGTTCTTCGCCGAGCTGCCCCGCCTGGACGTCCTGGTCAACAACGCGGGCGGCGCCCCGTACCGTCCGCTCGCGCGGGCCGAGGCCGAACGGCACCTCCGCGTCCTGGAGTTGAATCTCCTCGCACCGCTGACCGTGTCCCTCGCCGCGTACGACCACCTCAAGCGGGCCCAGGGCTCGATCGTGATGATCGGCAGTGTCAGCGGCAGCCGACCCTCACCCGGTACGGCGGCGTACGGAGCGGCCAAGGCCGGCCTGGAACACCTGGCCCGCTCGATGGCCGCCGAATGGGCGCCGGAGGTCCGCGTCAACACCCTCGTCGTCGGCATGGTCCGCACCGAGCTGTCCCACCTCCACTACGGCGGCCCCAACGGCATCGCCGCGGTCGCCCGCACGGTCCCCCTCGGGCGGCTGGCCGAGCCGTCCGACGTCGGCGCCGCCACGGTCTTCCTCGCCTCGGACGCCGCCGCGTACATCAGCGGGGCCTCGCTGCTCGTCCACGGTGGCGGGGAGCGGCCCGCTTTCCTCGATGCCTCGACCGCCGACAAGGAGACCTGAGATGAGTGCACCGCCGCTGTGCGAGGGACGCGTCGTGATCGTCACAGGGGCAGGCCGCGGGCTCGGCCGCGCGCACGCCCTCGCGTACGCCGCCGAGGGCGCCCGGGTCGTCGTCAACGACCTCGGCGTCGGCCTGGACGGCACACCGGGCCCCGACAGCCCGGCCCGACGGGTCGCCGACGAGATCCGGGCGGCCGGCGGCGACGCGGTGGCCCACGGCGGCGACATCGCCACGACCGAGGGCGCCGCGTCGCTCGTACGCACCGCCCTGGAGACGTACGGCCGCCTCGACACCCTCGTCAACAACGCCGGTTTCCTGCGCGACCGCATGCTGGTCAACCTCGACGAGGACGACTGGGACGCGGTCGTCCGCGTCCATCTGAAGGGCCACTTCCTGCCGCTCAGGCACGCGGCGGCGCACTGGCGCGCGGAGGCGAAGGCGGGGCGGACGCCGGCGGCACGGGTCGTCAACACCAGTAGCGGGGCGGGCCTGTCGGGTTCGGTCGGGCAGGGGAACTACAGCGCCGCGAAGGCCGGGATCGTCGGGCTGACGCTGGTCGCGGCGGCGGAGCTGGGGCGCTACGGCGTGCAGGTCAACGCGATCGCCCCGGCCGCCCGGACCCGGATGACCGAGGAGACCTTCGCGCGGACGATGGCCGCGCCCACGGACGGCTTCGACGCGATGGCCCCCGAGAACGTGTCGCCGCTGGTGGTGTGGCTCGGCTCGAGCGCGAGCGCGGGCGTCACCGGGCGGGTCTTCGAGGCCGAGGGCGGCCGGATCACCGTCATGGAGGGCTGGCGACCGGGCCCGAGCACCGACGGGGGGGCGCGGTGGTCGCCGGCGGAGGCGGGGGACGCGACGCGGAAGCTGCTGGCGGATGCGGAGGTTCCGAGGGCCGTGTACGGGGCGTGACAGGCGGCCGACGCACGGGGCCGGGCAAGATCGTCAGCCGCCCCCCGCCGGATCCCCCGGCGCGACCAGCCCCGTCTCGTACGCGAGGACCACCGCCTGGACGCGGTCGCGGAGGTCCAGTTTCGACAGGATGCGGCCGATGTGGGTCTTGACCGTGGTGGGGCTGAGGAACAGCCGGCCCGCGAGTTCGGCGTTGCTCAGGCCCGTCGCGAGGAGCCGCAGCACCTCCAGTTCGCGGGGGGTGAGGCCGGACAGGTCGCGGGGGAGGGCGGCCGGCCGGGCCTCCTCGCGGTGGGCGAAGCGCTCGATCAGGCGACGCGTGATGGCCGGCGCGAGCAGGGCGTCGCCGGACTGCACGAGGCGTACGGCGGCCACCAGGTGTTCGGGGGTGACGTCCTTGAGCAGGAAGCCGCTGGCCCCGGCGGTGAGCGCGGCGTAGACGTAGTGGTCGAGGTCATAGGTGGTCAGGATGATGACGCGCGGGCCGTCCGGGTCACTGTCGGCGAGGATCCTTCGGGTGGCCTCGATGCCGTCCATGCGGGGCATCCGGACGTCCATGAGGACCACGTCGGGCCGGGTGCGCCGGACCGCGGCGACCGCCTCCGCCCCGTCGGCCGCCTCGGCCGTCACCTCGATGCCGTCCGCGGCCAGGATCATCCCGAAGCCGGTCCGTACGAGGGCCTGGTCGTCGGCGATGACCGCGCGCAGCGCCGGCGGCCGGTTCACGCCGCCCGCCAGGGGATACGGGCCCTGATCCGGTAGCCGCCGGCGAGGGTGGGACCCGCCGTCAGCTCACCGCCGTAGACCGCGAGGCGTTCGCGCAGCCCGATCAGACCGCGGCCGTTGCCGTTGCCGTCCGCGGGCGAGGAGTCGCGGACGGCACCGGTGTCGGTGACCTCGATCTCCAGACAGTCGCCCGTGTAGCCGATCGTCACGCCGGCGTCGGCGCCGGGCGCGTGCTTGATCGTGTTGGTCAGCGCCTCCTGCACCACGCGGTACGCCGTCAGATCCGCCCCGGCCGGCAGCGGCTCGGGCGGCAGCGACACGGCGACGCCCACCGGGGTCCCGGCGGCCCGCACCCTTTCGATCAGCGCGTCGAGCTGTCCGAGGCCCGGCTGCGGCTCCAGACCGTCGGCGGGACTGTCGGCGCCGCCGAGGTCCGGGGCCGCCAACAGGCCCATCACATGGCGCAGTTCGGCCATCGCGGCCCGGCCTCCGGCCTCCACCGCCAGCAAGGCCTCCTTCGACCGCTCCGGTGCCGCGTCCATCACCTTGCGGGCCGCCCCCGCCTGGATGACCATCACGCTCACATTGTGGGTCACGACGTCGTGCAACTCGGCGGCGATCCGACCCCGTTCCTCCTCGACCGCCCGGCGCATGTCCTCCTCCTGCGCCCGCTGCAACTCCGCGAACCGGTCCCGGCCGGCCGCCAGGCGCCGCTGCCAGAACCGGACCGTCCCCGCCACCACCCCGGCGGCCAGCAGCACCACCACGGGACTCGACCACCCCGGCAGGATCGGATCCGTCTGCCGGAACGCCAGGCCGGCCGGCACGGCGGCGACGACCAGACAGGCCGGCGCCAGTGTCCGGTACCGACTGTGCTTCACCGCGCTGTAGGCGCCGATGACACAGGTCAGCACGGTGATCCAGGTGGCACGGTCCCCGATGCCCAGCGCCGCGGCCAGCACCACCGCGAACGCGCCCAGCGGATACCGGCGCCGGGCCGCGAGCGGCAGCGCCGACAGCAGCACCAGGGGCCAGGGCGGCCCCGAGATCGCGTCCTCCACGATCAGCGCACCCGGCGCCGGAGGCCGGGGCGGGACGGGCACCCCGTACGCGTCCCTCGGCACGACGAACGCCGGCCCGTCACCGGGATACCGCGCCGCCACCACCAGCGCCACCACGGTCAGGACGACCGCCAGCACCACATCGGCGCTCATCGCCCGCCGTGACAGCGGCCCGCCCTTCGCCTCCGGCCGCAGCACGTCCCGCAGTTGCCGACGCCACCCGAGCCGCTCCTCCGTCTCCATCGGCTCATTGTGTGGCCGACGCGCCCCGGCCGCGTCCGCCTGGACGACCAGACCGGCCAACAGGCCGCCCGGCAGGCGTACTTCGCAGGGATGACCCCGCGGCCGGGTCCTCCGCGGGGAGGGCCGCAAGTCGGTGCCGCGGCCGACGCGCCCGACCAGGCCCCGCCCCTAGGTTCACCGGGACCCGACCGGGCACGAGCGACCGTAAGGACGGACGACTCCCATGACCTCCCTGGCCCCGACGACTCCCCTGGCCCAAACGACTCACGCGATCGAACTGGCGGGCGTGGCCAAGCGCTACGACAGCGCCCCAGCGCCCGCCCTCGGACCGCTCGACCTCGCCGTCGCGCAGGGCGAGGCCCTTGCCATCACAGGCCCCTCCGGCAGCGGCAAGTCCACGCTGCTGAACCTCGTCGCCGGCCTCGACCGGCCCACCGAGGGCACGGTGACCGTCGCCGGGCAGCGCATCGACCGGCTGAGCGAGCACGCACTGGCCCGGTTCCGCCGTGAACGGATCGGCATGGTCTTCCAGTTCTTCAACCTGCTCGACGACCTCACCGTCGCCGACAACATCCAGCTCCCCGCCCAGCTGACCGGCACCGCGCGCCGCCGGACAGCGGCCCGCGCCGGCGAGCTCATGGAGGTGCTCGGCATCCAGAAGCACGCCCGCGCCTACCCGGGACGGCTCTCCGGCGGCGAACGCCAGCGGGTCGCCGTCGCCCGCGCCCTGGTCAACCGGCCCGCTCTGCTGCTCGCCGACGAGCCGACCGGAGCCCTCGACACCGCCTCCGGGCAGGACGTACGGGAGCTGCTGGTCGATCTGCACCGCGGCGGGCAGACCATCGTGCTGGTCACCCACGACCTCGCGCTGGCCCAGGCCTGCGCGAGCCGCACGATCCACCTGGTGGACGGTCATCTCGCCCTCGACACCACGGTGGAGGCCGTCCGATGAGCGGCTTCGGTGGCGGGGCGCTCGCCCGGGTCGTCCGCTCCGGGGTGGGCCGACGGCGGGTGCAGACCGTGGTGATCGCCGTGGCCGTGATGATGGCCGTGGCCTCGGCCGTGGTCGCCGGATCACTGATGGTCGCCGCGGACGCGCCCTTCGACAAAGCCTTCGCCCGGCAGAACGGTGCCCACCTCACCGCGCAGTACGACCCTGCGAGGACGAGCACGGCACAGCTCGACGCCACCGGCCGCCTGGACGGCGTCACGGCGAGCGCGGGACCGTACCCCGTCACGACGATCCGCGCGGTCGACGAACACGGCGGCCACCTGCAACCACCCCTCACCCTGGCCGGACGGTCCGCCCCGCACGCCGACGTGGACGACCTGGACCTGTCCTTGGGCCGCTGGGCGACGCAGCCGGGCGAGATCGTGCTCACCTCTCAGTTCGCCGGCCCCGCCTTCGAACTCGGCACCACACTGCGGACTTCGGACGCCGCCGACGCACCCACCCTGACCGTCGTCGGCATCGCCGTCTCCGCCGCCCGGACCGCGGACGCCTGGGCAACCCCCGCCCAGGTCACGGCACTCGCCTCGAAGGACACCCCGGTCACCAGCCAGATGCTCTACCGCTTCGACTCCGCGGACACCAGCGGCCAGATCACCGCCGCCCGCAAACAGCTCACCGCCGCCGTACCGGAAGGAGCACTCCTCGGCACCCAGTCCTACCTGGACACCAAGCGCGCCGCCGACGCGGGCGCGGCGCCCACCATCCCCTTCCTCATCGCGTTCGGCGTGCTCGGCATCGCGATGTCGCTGATCATCGTCGGCAGTGTGGTCAGCGGCGCGGTCGGCACCAGCCTGCGCAGGATCGGCATCCTCAAGGCCATCGGCTTCACCCCGCGCGAGGTCGTGCGGGCCTACGTCGCCCAGGCACTCATCCCGGCGGGCGCCGGCATCGCCCTGGGAGTCGTCCTCGGAAACCTCCTGGCCGTACCGCTGCTCGACGACACCGGGCAGGTGTACGGCACCCCCTCGCTCACGGTGGCCTGGTGGGTGGACGTCGTCGTACCGGCCGCCGCGCTGCTGGTCGTCGGCATCGCGGCACTGATCCCGGCGCTGCGGGCCGGGCGGCTGCGCACGGTCGAGGCCATCGCGGTCGGCCGCGCCCCCCGCACCGGACGCGGCCAGTGGGCGCACCGGGCGGCGGGCCGGCTGCCGCTGCCCCGCGCGGTCACCTACGGCCTCGCCGCACCCTTCGCCCACCCGGTCCGCACCGCCGCCATGCTGCTCGCGGTGGCCTTCGGCACGGTCGCGGCGACCTTCGCGGTGGGCCTGACCTCGTCCCTGAACGCGGTCGGCGAGGCACAGGATCCCGAGAACCGCGCGGCGGTCACCGTCTTCACCGGCGCCGCCGGACCGACCACCCCCCGCGGACCCGCCCCCGCGGCGGGCACCGGCGAACCCCCGGCCGCCGCCGACCCGGCACGCGTGCGTGCCGCCATCGAGGCGCAGCCCGGCACGGCCTCGTACTACGCCAAGACCCAGGCGGACGTCACCGTCGGCGGGGTCTCCGGCATCGTCCGGGCCAGCCTCTACCAGGGCGACTCCCGCTCCGGCGCCTACGACATGATCTCCGGCCACTGGATCACCGGCCGGGGGCAGGTCGTCGTGCCCTCGGGCTTCCTGGAGAAGACCGGCACCGAGATCGGCGACACCGTACGGGTCACCCACCAGGGACGCGCCCAGACCCTGCGCATCGTCGGCGAGGCCTTCGACACCTCCGACGACAACCTGGAGGTCCACGCGAACCTCGCCGACTTCCCGGCGGCCGAACCCGGCGTGTTCCTCGTCGACGTGGAGCCGGACGTCTCCGCCGCCGCGTACGCCCGGGACCTCGCGGCGACGGTCCGGCCCCTGGGCGCCGACGCCAGCGCCAACTCCCCCTCGGGGCAGGACAACATGGTCCTCATCCTGAACGCGATGGCCGCGCTGCTCACGCTCATGCTGGTCTCCGTCGCCGGACTCGGCGTGCTCAACTCCGTCGTCCTCGACACCCGCGAACGCGTCCACGACCTGGGCGTGTGCAAGGCCCTCGGCATGTCGCCCCGCCAGACCGTGGGCCTCGTCCTCGCCTCGGTGGCCGGGATCGGCGTACTCGGCGGACTGCTCGGCGTACCGGCCGGATTCGCCCTGCACGGCTACGTACTGCCGGTCATGGGGCACGCGGCCGGCACCGACCTGCCACCGTCGGTCCTCGACGTGTACGACACCCCGCGGCTGGTGCTGCTCGGGCTGGCCGGTGTCACCATCGCCCTGCTGGGCGCGCTGCTCCCGGCGGGCTGGGCGGCCAGGACCCGTACGGCGACGGCTCTGCGTACCGAGTAGGAGAACCGTTCCCCGGCGCACCGGCCCGGCTAGGGCCTGTCCGGCGGATCATGCCGCAGACGCGGGGCCTGGCACGCCGATCTGCGGCGTTGTCGTCGGTTGCCGACTCCCCCACTCTCGACCTCGCTCGAGCGGGCGGACCCCCATCGCGTCGACGCCCTCCTCCGCCTCGCAGCTCGACGCACCGGGCCCCGCTCACCTGCGTCGACGAGGCGCCGCGCATTCCTGCGACTTGACCCGCCGGACAGGCCCTAGGTGTCGCACTCCAGCACCGACCTGCACAACGCACACCGTGCCCGCACCCGCCCCCTGACCGGCACCCTGATCCGCTGGTGGCAGGTCGGGCAGGGGAAGGAGACCCGCAGGTGCCCGCCGCTGTCCGGGCTGAAGGTGTAGGGGACGCCCGGCTGGGGGCCGGGCGCGTGCCGCCGGTCGCGGGCGTAGCGGCGGCGCCCCGCCCAGCCGGCGGCCGTGAGCGGGGGCTGCTGCTCGTCCTGGCGGGCCCGGGCCATGCCCTTGACGTACGCCGTGTAGGCCTGCGGGCTGGTGAACCACACCGCCGGGTCCTCACCGAAGACCAGGGCGCGCTTGGCGAGGACGTAACCGAACTCCTCCGGGGTGAGGTAGCCCAGCTTCTGGGAGGACGAGGCGTCCTCCCGGTACGCGTCGAGGAGCAGCCAGCCGGCACCCAGGTAGGCCGTCGCCGTGTCGGTGAGGATCTCGTTGTCCCGGGTGCCGGGGAAGGACAGGTCCAGGCGGTGCAGATAGACGTGCATCACCTCGTGGGCGAGAGCCGCGCCGATGTCCCGGCGATGGGTGCGGAAACGGTCGTTCAGCTCGACGAAGTACTCCGGACCGGCGGTCAGTTCGACGTTCGCCGCATGCGACATCTCCCGGAAACTGACGACCATCCGGGCATCCGGCAGCCGATAGTGCCGCACCAGCTCGCGGGCCACCCGCTGCGCCCCCAGATACAGGTCGTCGGTGTCGCAGAACGCCACGTCGGCGGGGGGCACGCTGGCCCCGAACGTCTGAATGGTGTCGTACGACAGCCGCCTGTACAGCGCGGTGACCGCGGCCCGCACCGTCTCCAGATGCGGATAGCCGTGCTCGACCGGTCCGTCGTTCGCCACGCCCGTACCCCCAAGAGGCCGTGAACCCGGTTCCACTCTACGAGGCCGCGGGCGGAATTTCCCTGGTCGGATCCCGCCCCTGGCATACTCCCGACGGTGAGCACCGAACAAGGATCCGAGACCGCCGTCCTGCTGAGCGTGGGCGGCAAGGACGAAACCCTCGAACAGCGCCTCGACGACGAGCTCACCGCCTTCAACGCCGCAGCGACCGGAGCCGGCACCCCACAGCCGCTCACCGTCCGCCTGGACGACACCGGCGGCGAACTCGCCGGGGGACTCACCGCCTGGATCTGGGGCAGTTGCTGCGCCGTCGACATGCTGTGGGTGCGCGCGGACCAGCGGCACGCCGGCCGGGGGAGCCGGCTCATGCGGGCGGCCGAGGAGGAAGCGGTGCGGCGGGGCTGCACCGAGATGATCGTCTCCTCCTTCACCTTCCAGGCACCGGACTTCTACCGGCGGCTCGGGTTCCGCGAGACGGGCCGCAGCGAAGGCATCCCCGGCGGACACCAGGACGTGCACCTCCACAAGGTCATCGGCTCCTGAGCAGCGGCCCCGGCCCTGCCGACGCCCCCTCGAACCCCACCGCGGATGCACCACACCTGGATGCGGTCCCTCACCCCCGGCCCCGCCCACCACCGGCTCGGCCCCGCCCACCACCGGCTCGGCGCCGCCCACCACCGGCTCGGCGCCGCCCACCACCGGCTCGGCGCCGTCCGCCTCGGCGTCGGCTCGCACCCGACCCCGGCACCGGCTGGGACGAGGGCTTCGTCGCCTTCTCCGGCCCCGCCACCACCACCTACACCGAACTCGGCCACATCGAACCCGGCCGCCCCGTCGTCCCCCTGGCCGACACCACCGGCCCACCCGCCGTCGTCACCCGCATCGCCCGCGACGCGTGCCTGCCCCTGACGGTCGCCGACCACGCCACCCGGTACGGCATGACCACCGCCGAACTGCGCACCGCCGTCCGCCGCGGCGCCGACTGCACCCCCAAGGACCACCTCCTCGGCATCCGCCTCGGCCGCGCCAAGGAACTCCTCGCCGCCACCGAACTGCCCGTCGCCGCCGTCGCCCGCCGCGTCGGACACGACGATCCGCCCTACTTCTCCCGCCTGTTCACCCGCCGCGCCGGCACGGCCCCCGTCCGCTTCCGCGCCCAGCAGAGCCGCACCGTCCCCGGCGGCTGGAGCACCCAGGTCCCGACCCCGACGATCCACCCATGATCGAGCGCCCCCACGCCACGTAGGCTGGTCGGTCATGACCACCCGCAACACCTCCGCCCCGGACGTCGACCCCGCCGTCCGCGAGGAACTCGCCCGGCTGCGCGACAGCATCGACAACATCGACGCGGCCGTCGTCCACATGCTCGCCGAACGCTTCAAATGCACCCAGCAGGTCGGCCACCTCAAGGCCAGACACCAGCTGCCGCCCGCCGACGCGGCCCGCGAGGCCCGGCAGATCGAGCGGCTGCGCACCCTCGCCGAGAACGCCAAACTCGACCCGGCCTTCGCCGAGAAGTTCCTGAACTTCATCATCGCTGAGGTCATTCGACACCATGAACGGATCGCCGACCAGGCTGTGACCAGCAATGG
>NZ_JAGMUK010000221.1:0-192596 GCF_019049245.1 Streptomyces sp. AC555_RSS877
CGCAGGGGCTGCGGGCGGGGGCGGCGGCCGGGGCGGTGGCGGGGGCCGCGCTGCCCCTGCTGGACATGACGGGGGTGGTGGCCGGCGTCGCGCCCTGGGGGTATCTCTCGCTGCTGCTGGCGGTCGCGTGCGTCGCCGGGGACCGGTTCTTCGGTGTGACGTCCGGCTGGATAAGGGACGTGGCCACGGCCCAGGCCGTGCAGCGACGGCTTCAGGTGCTCCAGTTCGACTGGTCCTCGGAGTGCGTGCGGGAGGTGTTGGGGCCGGCGGACGGGACGGCGAGCGAGGCGGCCGAGCGGTGTCTGGGGGTGCTGCGAAGGTTCTCCGAGGACGTGGCGGAGCTGGTGCGTACGGAGACGGCGGACTGGATGGTCGAGTTCCACACCGGTGCGTCGCCGCTGGGGATCCAGTCGGCGGTGGCCGTGGGGCAGCGGGCGGACGCCGGGGCCTTTCCGGGGCGGTTTCTGCCGCCGGGAGCGGGGGCCCGGCCGAACATGCCCCGCCAGCGGCCGCCGGAGCCGCGGTGACCGTGCGGGGGTGGGGTGGTGGGCGCCGGGCCGTTTTCGCCCCCGCCGCCCCTTCCCGTCCCGTCCCGGGGGCTGCGCCCCCGGACCCCCATCGGCCCGAAGGGCCTCGTCCTCAAACGCCGGACGGGCTGGGGGGTCACTGTCGGGTGTACGTCAGCTTTTCGTCCGTGCCGGTGTTCGTGCGCTCCAGTGTTCCGTCCGGCAGCAGGGTGATCTCGGTCGGCGCTCCCGGCGTGCAGGAGGAGCGGGGCTCGCCGCTGGTGACCGAGGACGGGCCGACACTCAAGGGGCCGTCACCGCTCGGCGCTTCGAGCAGGTCTGCCTGGAAGACGCAGTGGTAGGTGCCGTTCGCGGTGGGGCCGTCGGCGACCAGGGACAGGACCGTGTCGCCCGTCTCGCCCTGTTGGAGGGTCAGTTCGCGGGTGTGCAGGCCGTCGGCGTTGTCGATCGTCGTGGTCCAGGTGCCGAGGTAGCCGGCCGGGATCGCGCCGTCCGACGGCGGGGCGGAGGTCGCCGGCTCCGAGGGTGACGGGTCGTCGGGCGTGCTCTGGCCGGGGGTCGTGGGAGCGGTCGCGGTGGGGGTGGCGGTCGTGGCGGTCCCTCCGCCGCCCGTCTCCTTGTCACGGTCGCCGCTCATCAGGGCGTAGACCGTGCCGCCGGCACCGAGCGCGACGACCAGGGCGACGAGGACGAGCAGGACGGTGGAGCGGCGGTTCTTCCCGGGGTCCTGGGGGGTCGCCGGGCCGTAGGGCGGAGCGGGGGCGGCGGGAGGCGGGCCGTAGGGCGGGGTCCCGCCGAGGCTGCCGTACTGGTTGTACGGCGGCGGGCTGCCCGGCTGCTGCGGAAAGCCGTACGCCGAGGGCTGCGGGTGTGGTTGCGGGTAGCCGTACGCGGGGTGGGCCGGGGCGGGAGCGGCCGGGCTGCCCGTGGCTGCCGGTGACGGCGTCCGGCCACCCTGGCCCGCGACGACGGTGGGCAGGTGGTCCAGCCGCGCCCCACTGCCCGGCTGCCCCGGCACGGGCGGGCCAGGGGGCGCGGCGTCGGCGACGGCGGCGTGCTCGGGAGACGCCTCGGGACCCCGGGGCGCGCCGGCCCCAGTGCCGTCACCTCCCGCCCCCTCGGGATCCTCCGCGTCCAGCAACTCCACGGCGTGCCGCCCCAGTTGCGCCACCAGCGCGCCGGGCAGCCACGGATCCCGTGACCGCCCCCCGGCCACCGTGTCCTCCGCGCCCGTGCGCTCCAGGATGCGGTCCAGCGTCGGGCGGGCCTCCGGTTCCTTCTTCAGACAGGCACGGACCAGTTCGGCGATGCCCTCGGGGACGCCCTCCAGGTCGGGCTCCTCCTGGACGATGCGGAACATCAGGGCGTGGACTCCGCTGTTGGCGGTGCCGAAGGGCAGCTTGCCGGTCGCCGCGTACGCCAGCACCGAGCCGAGGCAGAAGACGTCGCACGCGGGGGTGATCCGGTCGCCCCGGACCTGCTCGGGCGCCATGAAGCCCGGCGAGCCGACGAGCGCGCCGGTCCTGGTCAGCCCGCCGTCCGTCACCGTCTCCAGGGCGCGCGCGATGCCGAAGTCGATGACCCGTGGACCGTCGATCGTCACCAGCACGTTGGACGGCTTGAGGTCGCGGTGGATGATCCCGCCGGCGTGGATGTCCTGCAACGCGTTCGCCAGTCCGGCCGCGAGGATGCGCACGGAGCGTTCGGGCAGTGCCCCGTGGTCGTGGCCGACGACCTGCTGGAGGCTGGGGCCGGCGACGTATTTGGTGGCGACCCACGGCACGACCGCCTCGGTGTCCGCGTCCAGCACCGGCGCCGTCCAGTACCCACCGACCTGCCGTGCGGCCTGCACCTCCTGCCGGAACCGCGCCCGGAACTCGTCCTGCGCGGCCAGCTCCTCCCGCACGAGCTTGACGGCGACCGTGCGCCCCCGGTCCGACCTGGCCAGATACACCTGGCCCATCCCGCCGGCGCCGAGCCGCGCCAACAACCGGTACGCGCCGATCCGGTGCGGATCCCCAGGCCCCAGTTTCTCCATCGTCGCGCCGCCTTCCCCCGCCCCGCACGTGAGCAACAGCCCGAGGATAGTGCGGCTCCACCCGGCGGTGAGCTGGGCGTTGTCTACGGTTCCGTAACAGGCGGGCCCACCTGTTCGAGCACCTTGGACAGCCGTTCCAGCACCCGTACGGCCTCGGCGAGTTCGGCGTCGCCGCCGTACGCCTGCGCCAGCCGGTCGGCGAACGCCGCGTGGCCGGGGTCGATGCGGGAGACGGCCGCCCGCCCCTCCTGCGTGGGCGCCAGCAGCTTGGCGCGCCGGTGTGCGGGGTTGGGCCGGTATTCGGCCAGCCCCTTCTGCACCAGCAGATCGGCGATGCGCTGCACACTCTGCCGGGTGATGCCCATCGCGCGGGCGATGCCGGAGACCGGCAGCGGTTCGCCGAGCACCGCGCCGAGCACCTGCCACCAGGCGGCGGTGAGTGCGGCGGGCTTCGCCAGCTCCTCGGCCACGGCGAGGAACTGCCCGTTGAGCCGGAAGACGCCGAGTGCGGTGCGGCTGAACAGGTCCTGACGCTCCCGGCTCACTGCTGCGCCTGCGCCTTCTCCAGCACGGCGTACGCCTCGGCGTCGGAGTCGTGGAACAGGCGGTACCAGGCGTCCAGCACCTCGCCCTCGTACACGCCGAGGAGCCCGAAGACCTCCCGGGCGAAGGCGACGGGTTCGGTGGGGCCGGCGGTGATCACGCCGCGGTCGGTGACGGCGTCCGCGTCGACGTACCGCTCGGCGCCGCCGTATCCGGTCGCGGCCAGGTAGAAGGAGACCGCGCTGGTGTGGTCGCGGTCGTCGAGCAGGCCCTCGCGGGCGAGCCCGGCGGTGGCCCCGCAGATCGCGGCGACGGGAACGCCGGCGTCCAGGAAGGCGCGGGCCTTGCGGGCGAAGGGGGCGAGGTCGTCGGACAGGTCCCAGAGGTCGGCACCGGGGAGGATCAGCAGGGAGCTGTCCTCGGGGCGTACGTCGTCCAGGGCCAGGTCGGGCCGGATGCCGAGGCCGCCGAGGGAGGTCACGGGCTCGCGGGCCGGGCCGACCGTGCGGATCTCGTATCCGGCGCGGGCGAGATACGCCGTCGCGTGCCCCGTCTCCCAGTCGGCGAGGGTGTCGTACACGCCGAGATGAACGGGCTTGCGGATCATGGCTGCCTCCTCGGGCGTTCACTGATTCCCTTGATGACAACATCCTGTCATTTCGACAGGAGGCTGTCAATATGACCTCCTCGGCGCTCCACCACCCCCGCCCTCTTCGACAACCTGTCGCGGAAAGCCCCCGTCCACAGACAGGACGCCGATACCGCTTCCACATCGCGGACATTTACTCTCGGGTCCATGACCCCTCAGCCAAACCCCGAGGTCGGCGCCGCCGTGAAGGCCGCGGACCGTGCGCACGTGTTCCACTCCTGGTCCGCGCAGGAGCTCATCGACCCGCTCGCCGTGGCCGGCGCGGAGGGGTCGTACTTCTGGGACTACGACGGCAACCGGTACCTCGACTTCACCAGCGGGCTCGTCTACACCAACATCGGCTACCAGCACCCCAAGGTCGTCGCCGCGATCCAGGAACAGGCCGCGACCCTGACGACCTTCGCGCCCGCCTTCGCGCTGGAGGCCCGGTCGGAGGCGGCACGGCTGATCGCCGAGCGGACGCCCGGTGACCTGGACAAGATCTTCTTCACCAACGCCGGCGCCGACGCCGTGGAGCACGCCGTGCGCATGGCGCGGCTGCACACGGGCCGGCCGAAGGTGCTGTCGGCGTACCGCTCGTACCACGGCGGCACCCAGCAGGCGATCAACCTCACCGGTGACCCGCGCCGCTGGGCATCCGACGGTGCCGCGGCCGGTGTCGTGCACTTCTGGGCGCCCTTCCTGTACCGCTCCCGCTTCTACGCCGAGACCGAGGAGCAGGAGTGCGCGCGGGCCCTGGAGCACCTGGAGACGACGATCGCCTTCGAGGGGCCGGGGACGGTCGCTGCGATCCTCCTGGAGACCATTCCGGGAACGGCCGGGATCATGATCCCGCCGCCGGGCTACCTCGCCGGCGTCCGTGAGATCTGCGACAAGTACGGCATCGTCTTCATCCTGGACGAGGTCATGGCCGGTTTCGGGCGGACCGGCGAGTGGTTCGCGGCGGACCTGTTCGACGTCGTGCCGGACCTGATGACCTTCGCCAAGGGTGTGAACTCCGGGTACGTGCCGCTCGGCGGTGTCGCGATCTCCGGGGCGATCGCGGAGACCTTCGGGAAGCGGCCCTACCCGGGCGGACTGACGTACTCGGGGCATCCGCTGGCGTGTGCGGCGGCCGTCGCGACGATCAACGTGATGGCCGAGGAGGGCGTCGTCGAGAACGCGGCCCGGCTCGGGGCGGACCTCGTGGCCCCCGCACTGCGGGAGCTGGCCGGGCGGCACCCTTCGGTGGGCGAGGTACGCGGTGTCGGCATGTTCTGGGCGATCGAGCTGGTGAAGAACCAGGAGACCCGCGAGCCGCTGGTGCCGTACAACGCGGCCGGTGAGGCGAACGCGCCGATGGCCGCGTTCGGTGCCGCGGTGAAGGCCGGCGGGGTGTGGCCGTTCATCAACATGAACCGGACGCATGTGGTGCCGCCGTGCAACGCGAGTGAGGCGGAGCTGAAGGAAGGGCTGGCGGCGCTGGACACGGCGCTGTCCGTGGCGGACGAGTACACGGAGTAGTCACCTGGACCAATGTTGCGCCGATTCGAACGCGTAAGGTGGCGTGCTCGTAGACATGTACGTGTACGCCACCGGATCGCGACGAGGGAGACGCCCCGACCATGCCCGGCCGTAGCGGCAACGGCGCCGTGACCCGCAGCACCCTGCGGCAGCAGATCGCCGACGCGCTTCGAGACGAGGTGCTGGCGGGGCGGCTGCAGCCGGGGCAGGAGTTCACTGTGAAGGAGATCGCCGAGCAGTACGGCGTCTCCGCGACACCCGTGCGCGAGGCGCTGGTGGACCTGTCCGCGCAGGGCCTCCTGGAGGCCGACCAGCACCGGGGCTTCAGGGTGCACGAGTACTCGGTCGAGGACTTCCGGGGCATCCTCGAGGCCCGCGCCCTGGTCACCGACGGAATGTTCCAGGCGCTCGACAACGGCCACCTGGGCTACCGCGACCTCGACGACCCCCGTACGGCCGCCGCCGTGGCGGGTATACGCCGCCGCGCCGACGAGGCACAGCGCGCCGCGGCCGCCGGTGACCTCACCGTCCTGATCGGCTACGACCTGCGCTTCTGGCGCGAACTGAGCAGCATGTTCGGCAACCGCTACCTCGCCGACTTCCTGCACCGGCTGCGCGTGCAGTCCTGGGTGTGCACGGTGCAGCACCTGCGTCGCCTGACCGACCTGCGCGGCTGCCTGTGGCACGGCCACACCGAACTGGTGGACGCCCTGGCCGGGCACGACACCAAGGCCGCCCGCTCGATCGTCGCCGCGTACAACGCGGACTCCCTGGCCCTGATCGAACGCCTCGCCACGGGGTGAGCCGGGCCGGGCCGGGTATGTGACGTGCACAGGGGCAGCCGACCCGGGGCCGCACCGACTACCCTGCCTTGACCACCGTGTGACGACCACTGTGACGACCGCAGCGCTGCGAGTGACCGAGGAGCTGACTTTTGGCCTGTGACCTGTGGCTGGTGCCGCTCGTAGACGTGTTGTGCCACACCCCGGACAATCCGTTCGCCGAGGAACTCGCGCAATACAACAAGGTGCTCGCCGAGGCCGGGCTCCCGCCGGTTCCGGTGTACCAGTACATGCCGGGACTGTCCGGCGAGGTCGCGCCGGTGGCCGGCTTCGACTACGACGCGCTGCACTTCCTGCGCCGCGCCTACCTGCTCCAGGTCTGCGGGCTGCCGGTGACGCCGGTGGACGAACTGGGCGGCGACTACGAGCAGTTGCTGGAGATGTTCGAGGCGACGGCCCAGCAGTCCCACCTGGTGTGGCACTACGACCACGCGGGCGCGTACGTCCCCGTGGACTTCCCGCACCCGCTGTCCAACGACGAACTCCTCGCGGGCGGCGGCCCCCTCGGCTCGTCCCAGACGCTGCTGCGGGAGCTGGAGTTCGTCGCCCCGTCACTCGGCATCGACCCGGCCAACCCTCCGGCGCCCCCGGAGGCACCGCCCGGTCCCACGGAGCTGGAGGAGCCGGCCGCACCGGTTCCCTACGACCCCAGCCCCTTCGCCCGCGAACGTCACGTGTGGCTCGGCCTGCACGCCGCGGCGACGCGCAGTCTGGCCCAGGGGTCGATGATCATCTTCAGCTGAGGTCAGCGACCCAGCCGGGAGAGGCCCTTCTGGACGTCCTCGTGGTTCATCACCGGGGTGTAGGTGATCTTGGCGCCCAGGTTCATGAAGAACGGCTCGCTGATCACCGGCATCTGCGAGCTGTCCTGCGTGTCGAAGACCATGCAGGCGGTGCGCTGGCCGTTCTCGGAGGTGAAGTAGGCCGCTTCGGGCTTGATCTGTTCCAGCGACGCCTCGATCAGTTTCGGCAGGGTGCCGTTCTGGATGGCCTCGTTCGCCTTCTCCGTGTCCATGGACACCTTGAGCAGTACGCGCATCGCGCTCACCTCTCCTGTGGGGAATCACGCAGACACGATCAGGCTATGCCCGATAAATCCGGTTAGTTCCTACACAAACCGCCCTCCCTTCACGTCGACTCGGGCGATGCACGCGCGTGTGCCCCCGTCCGAGACCGGACGGGGGCACACGCGGGAGAACAGACATCTCTGCTGCACAGGACCCCTGCTGAACAGGACCCCTGCCGAACTGCCGTTCCTAGATGAACGAGTTGATCTCGATCGTCTCGTCCCGGCCCGGACCCACGCCGATCGCGGAGATCGGGGCGCCGGACATCGCCTCCAGCGCCTTGACGTAGTCCTGGGCGTTCTTCGGGAGGTCGGAGAAGGACTTCGCCTTGGAGATGTCCTCGGACCAGCCCGGCAGCATCTCGTAGACCGGCTTCGCGTGGTGGAAGTCGGACTGGGAGTACGGGAGTTCCTCGACGCGCTTGCCGTCGATCTCGTACGCCACGCAGACCGGGATCTGCTCCCAGCCGGTGAGGACGTCCAGCTTGGTGAGGAAGAAGTCGGTCAGGCCGTTCACCCGGGTCGCGTACCGCGCGATCACCGCGTCGAACCAGCCGCAGCGACGGTCACGACCGGTCGTGACGCCCTTCTCGCCGCCGATGCGGCGCAGCGCCTCGCCGTCCTCGTCGAAGAGCTCCGTGGGGAACGGGCCCGCGCCGACGCGGGTCGTGTACGCCTTCAGGATGCCGATGACCCGGCTGATCTTCGTCGGGCCGACTCCGGAGCCCGTGCAGGCGCCGCCCGCGGTCGGGTTCGAGGAGGTGACGAAGGGGTACGTGCCGTGGTCGATGTCCAGGAGGGTGCCCTGGCCGCCCTCGAAGAGGACCACCTTGTCGTTCTCCAGGGCCTGGTTGAGGACCAGGACCGTGTCGGCGACGTACGGCGCGAGCCTGTCGGCGTAGGTCAGCAGCTCCTCGACCACCTGGTCGACGGCGATCGCCCGCCGGTTGTAGAGCTTGGTGAGGATCTGGTTCTTGACGTCGAGTGCCGCCTCGACCTTCTGCGTGAGGATCGACTCGTCGTACAGATCCTGGACGCGGATGCCGACGCGGTTGATCTTGTCCGCGTACGTCGGGCCGATGCCGCGCCCGGTGGTCCCGATCTTCCGCTTCCCGAGGAAGCGTTCCGTCACCTTGTCGACAGTGACGTTGTACGGCGTGATGATGTGGGCGTTACCACTGATCAGGAGCTTGGACGTGTCGACGCCACGCTCGTTCAGTCCGTTCAGCTCGGAGAACAGGACCGACGGGTCGACGACGACTCCGTTGCCGATGACCGGGGTGCACCCCGGCGAGAGGATTCCGGAAGGGAGGAGGTGGAGGGCGTACTTCTGATCGCCCACGACTACCGTGTGGCCGGCGTTGTTGCCGCCCTGGTAGCGCACCACATAGTCCACCGAGCCACCGAGCAGGTCGGTTGCCTTTCCCTTGCCTTCGTCACCCCACTGAGCACCGAGCAGCACAAGTGCGGGCACGCGCGTACACCCCTTCCGGGCGGGGCATGTCCAAGGTCAGAGGCGTACGCGCCATTGACTGTGCCTCGCACAGCCTGTTTCGTACACCGGCGGCCTTCGTTGGCCGCAACCCGTCGGACCGGATGCCCCGGAATAGACGAAGCCCCTGGCGCAATAGCGCAAGGGGCTCTTGCACAAAGATGCTACCCGAGGAAGCGAGGCATGACCGAGGTGGCGACTTACGACCAGCTGCTGGTGGTCATAGACCCGGTCGCCCGCCGTACGGACGGCGAGGCCGTACGGATCGCGAAAGACGTGCTCAGCGCGGGTGCGACCACGAAAGTGTGCCTCCCGGAGGGGCCCGAGGAATTCGCCCGGGCACTCCAGCGAAAAGGTTCCCGCAGGCCCGTCGTGATCGGCGACGACCGGGCTCTGGTGCGGACGGTGTCCCTGCTGCACCGGTGGCGGGAGCTGGCCGGATGTGGGCTGTCGGTGGTGCCGGTGGGGGGCGCCCAGGCCCTGGCCCGCTCCCTGGGCATCCCCGTGGGCGCGGTGGCCGCGGCCCGGGCCGTCCTGGACGGCGCCGAGCGGCGCATGGACCTGCTCGTCGACGAGAGCGACGGGGTGGTGCTGGGGGCGTTGCGGATTCCGCCCCTGCCGGGAGCGGCGGAGGACGCCGAGGAGGCCGGCCGGCACGGCGCCGACCTCGACTCCGGCCGCCCCTGGATACGGACGTGCCAGTCCCTCGTACGGACCCTGGTGACGGCCCGCCCCACCCGCTCCGCCTCCCCGGCGTCCGCCCCCGGCCACTCCCGCCTCCGCGTGGAGGTCGACGGGGTCACCCTGGTGGACCTGGACCAGCCCCTGGAGGCCCTGTCGGTCACCCCGGGCGCCTCGGGGCTGGCCGAGGTCGAGGCCCGGCCCCTGTCGGTGGGCGCGGAGGCGACTCCGCTGCTGGCGACGGGGCGGCGGATCACCGTGTCGGGGCCGGACTTCCGGTACCGGGCGGACGCGGTGGTGTCGGGTCCGGTGCGGAGGCGGACGTGGACGGTGTGGGAGGGGGCGTGGGGGCTGACGTTGCCGGTGGCGGCGGCTGGTGATCATCCACTTGGGTGATCAGGAGCCCGGCCCCTCTTGAGTGATCAGGGACCCGTCGGCAACGCGTCCGACTCGTCCTTCAGCCCCACCCCCGTCAGCCCCAGCTCCCGCGCCCTGCCCATCAGCGCCGCCAGCTTTCCCGCCGCCGCCTCGTAGGTCAGCCCCAGCGGGGGCCGGATGTTGGACAGGCAGTTGCGGTCGGCGTCGGTCGTCACGCCTGGCCTCGGGCCGTACGTGAGGTACGCGCCCAGGGAGTCCGCCGCCGACATACCGGGCCGCTCCCCGACCAGGACGGCCACCATCGCCGCGCCCATCGCGTGGGCGATGTCGTCGCCGAGGGCCACGCGGGCCTGCTCGGCCAGGACGACGGGGGCCACCCGCCAGTCGGCCGCCAGGCGGGCCGTCGTCGCCCGCACCATCGCCGCCGCGTGCTCGTGCACCGCCCGGCTGGACAACCCGTCGGCGACCACGAACACCAGGTCCCACTCCCCCGACGGCAGATGCGCGCGGTCGGTGGCGTCCAGACGGCGGCCCAGGTCGGGTCGCTGGAGGTAGGTGAGCCGGTCGGGGGCGGCGCTGCGGACCCGTATCGTCGGCGTCCCGGTCAGCGCGGCGGCGACCGTGTCCGGGGCGAACGGCGAGTGCACCGCGTCCCGCGCCGCCGCGTGCGCGGCCTGGAGTTCCAGCCGGTGCCGGGTGGGCAGCCCGGAGCCGGCCCGGCCGAGGCCGATACGGGCCTGGGTGTGACGCCGTAGCGTCGACCACAGCGCCGAGTCCTCGGTGTGCGTGACCAGTTCACTCATGCCGCCAGCTCCCGTCCGATGGCCGTCAGCGGATGTGCCGTGACCTCGCGGATCCCGCCGCGTTCGTCCAGCAGGCCGATCGACTCCAGCCACGCCTCGAACTCCGGCGCGGGCCGCAGCCCGAGCACTTCCCGCAGGTACAACGCGTCGTGGTACGAGGCGGACTGGTAGTTGAGCATGATGTCGTCGCCGCCCGGCGTGCAGATCACGAACGAGGCGCCCGCGACGCCGAGCATCGTCAGCATGGTGGCCACGTCGTCGTCATCGGCGTCCGCGTGGTTCGTGTAGCAGATGTCCAGGCCCATCGGCAGGCCGAGCAGCTTGCCGCAGAAGTGGTCCTCCAGGGCGGCGCGCAGGATCTGCCGTCCGTCGTAGAGGTACTCCGGGCCGATGAAGCCGACGACCGTGTTGACCAGCAGGGGGTCGTAGCGCCGGGCGACCGCGTACGCCCGTGCCTCGACCGTCTGCTGGTCGACCCCGTGGTGCGCGCCGGCCGACAGGGCGCTGCCCTGGCCGGTCTCGAAGTACATGACGTTCTTGCCGACCGTGCCGCGGTTCAGCTTCCCGGCCGCCTCGTGCGCCTCGTCGAGCAGCCCGAGCGTCACCCCGAAGGACGCGTTCGCCGCCTGCGTCCCGGCGATGGACTGGAAGACGAGGTCGACGGGCGCCCCGCGTTCCATCAGGTCCACGCTGGTCGTCACATGGCACAGCACGCACGACTGGGTCGGGATCCCGTACCGCGTGATGACCCCGTCCAACAGCTCCAGCAGGTCCCGTACCGCCCTGGGGCTGTCCGTCGCCGGGTTGATGCCGATCACCGCGTCGCCGGAGCCCAGCAGCAGACCGTCGAGCAGGGCCGCGGCCACGCCCGCCGGGTCGTCGGTCGGGTGGTTGGGCTGCAGGCGGGTCGCCAGCCGGCCCGACAGGCCGATCGTGGAGCGGAAGGCCGTCACGACCCGCACCTTGCGCGCGACGGCCACCAGGTCCGCGTTCCCCATCAGCTTCGACACGGCGGCGACCATCTCCGGCGTCAGCCCGGGTGCCACGGCCGCCAGCGTCTCGGCGTGCGCCGCCTCGGACAGCAGCCACTCCCGCAGTTCCCCGACCGTCATCCCGGCCAGCGGCGCGAAGGCCAGCGGGTCGTGCGTGTCGAGGATCAGCCGGGTCACGTCGTCGCTCTCGTACGGGATGACCGGCTCGCTGAGGAAGGCCGCGAGCGGCACCTCGGCCAGCGCCCAGCGCGCAGCGACCCGCTCCCGGGCGGACGACGCGGCGAGCCCGGCCAGCCGGTCGCCGGAGCGCTCGGGGCTCGCGGCCGCGAGCAGGCGCGCGAGGGAGTCGAAGCGGTGGCGCTCGCCGCCGAGGGTGGACGCGTAGGTGCTCATGCGAAGGACGCTACGAGGCGCGGTCGGGCCCGGTCCACGAGCTGCCGCAGAGTTAACGAAGGCGTTCCCCACGCCCGGTTTTTAAAGGTCTGGTTGACATGCATTTAACGCTTCCGGCCTCCTGCGTGACTCATTCGCCCGCCAGGATTCCGGTCCAGTACCCAAACGCGCCGCCAGGACGGCCGACAGGAGAGGGGCCACCCGATGGCAGTACAAGAGGGCGTTGCCCCCGAGGCGAAGACTGGCGGCGAGGGGACCGTTCACCGGCTCAAGCCCAACGCCATCGGCCTGCTCGGCGTGGTCTTCATGGCCGTGGCGACGGCCGCGCCGATCACCGCGATGACCGGCAACGTGCCCTTCATGGTGTCGTCCGGCAACGGCATCGGCGCCCCGGCGAGCTACCTCGTCGCAATGGTCGTCCTGGCAATCTTTTCCATCGGCTTCACCTCGATGGCGAAGCACATCACCTCCACCGGCGCCTTCTACGGCTTCATCTCCTACGGCCTCGGCCGCACCGCCGGTCTCGCCTCCGGGCTCCTGGCGACCTTCGCGTACGTCGTCTTCGAGCCGGCCCTGATCGGCATCTTCTCGGTCTTCGCGACCACCACTCTCGAGGACCAGACGGGCCTGCACATCCCGTGGTGGACGTTCGCGATCCTGATGCTCGCCGTCAACGCGATGGGCACCTGGTTCGGCGTCTCGGTCGCGGAGAAGGTGCTCGTCGTGCTGCTGGCCACCGAGGTGACGATCCTCGCGGCGATGGCGATCTCGGTCGCCCTCCACGGCGGCGGCCCGAACGGCTTCACGTTCGGCCCGATCAACCCGGTCAACGCCTTCCAGGGCACCTCCGCCGGTCTCGGCCTCTTCTTCGCCTTCTGGTCGTGGGTCGGCTTCGAGTCGACCGCGATGTACGGCGAGGAGTCCCGCAACCCGAAGAAGATCATCCCCAAGGCGACGATGATCTCGGTCCTCGGCGTCGGCGTGTTCTACGTCTTCGTCTCATGGATGGCCATCATCGGCAACGGCGAGAAGGAAGCCGTGGCGGCCGCCTCCTCCGCGAACCCCCTCGCGCTGTTCTTCAACCCCACCGAGCAGTACGTCGGCCACTGGGCGGTGGTCGTCATGCAGTGGCTGATGATCACCGGCTCGCTGGCCTGCGGCATGGCCTTCCACAACTGCGCGGCCCGCTACATGTACGCGCTGGGCCGCGAGGGTGTCCTGCCGTCCCTGAAGAAGACCATCGGCCGCACCCACGCCCGGCACGGTTCCCCGCACATCGCGGGCCTCGTCCAGACCATCGTCAGCGCCGTGCTGATCGCCGCGTTCTGGATCGCGGGCAAGGACCCGTACGCCGGTCTGTACGTCCTGCTCGCCATCCTCGGCACCATGGCGATCCTCGTCGTGCAGGCCGTGTGCTCGTTCGCGGTGCTGGCGTACTTCCGCACGCACCACCCCGAGAGCAGGCACTGGTTCAAGACGTTCGTCGCGCCGCTGGTGGGCGGGGTGGCCATGCTCGCGGTGGTCGTCCTGCTGGTGTCCAACATGGGCGTGGCGGCCGGTACGGAGTCCGGTTCGCTGGTGCTGAAGGCGACGCCGTGGCTGGTGGCGCTGGTCGCGGCGGTGGGCATCGGATACGCGCAGTACCTCAAGCGGAGGGACCCGTCCCGGTACGCGCTGATCGGGCGGACGGTACTGGAGGAGACGAAGGAGCGTTAGCCGTATGGCGGTCGGGCCCTGGTGGAGAGGTCGGTCTCTTCCAGGGCCTTGGTCTGTGCGGCCTTACTAGCGCCCCTTGCGGCGGCCCCGCTTCCCACGTGCCTCGCGCTCCTCGAGCTGCTTCCTGATGCTGTCCCGGTCGTGGCGCTCCATTTGCAGCTTCATGTTGAGCCGCTGGAGGGTCGCGCCGTTCGGGACCCGGCTGGCGCGGAGGGTCAGGCCCGGCGAGCCGTCGGTCGTCTCGATCAGCAGATTTCTCGCCCCCGCCGCCCCTGCCCGTCCCGTCCCTGGGGGCTGCGCCCCCAGACCCCCGCTTCGGCCCGAAGGGCCTCGTCCTCAAGCGCCGGACGGGCTGAAAATCAGCCCCTCCGGCGTTTGAGGAGCGGAGTCTGGGGCGGAGCCCCAGAAGGATGGGACGGGTAGGGGCGGCGGGGGCGAGACAACCCGGCGGCCCCCCGTCGTCACGGCTCGACGGCCAGTCCCTCCAGCCCCCGGATCACGAAGTTCGGCTTCCGCCGAGGCTCCGCCGTCAGGCGCAGCGTCGGGGCCTTCTCCAGCAGGGCCGTCATCGATGCCGCCAGCTCGATACGGGCCAGCGGGGCGCCGATGCAGTAGTGGATGCCGGCGCTGAAGGAGATGTGCGGGTTGTCCTCGCGGGCGAGGTCGAGCCGCTCGGGATTCCGGAACACCTCGGGGTCGTGGTTGGCGGAGCCGTAGAGCATCGCGATCTCCGCACCCCGCGGGATCGTCGTACCGTCGACCTCGATGTCGTCGAGCACCCAGCGTTCGAAGAGCTGGAGCGGCGTGTCGTAGCGCATGAGCTCTTCGATCGCGGACGCGACCAGGGTGTGGTCCGCGCGCAGGGCCGCCAGCTGGTCGGGGTTGCGGAACAGGGCGTACCAGCCGTTGACGGTGGCGTTCACCGTGGCCTCGTGGCCCGCGTTCAGCAGCAGCACGCAGGTCGAGATCATCTCCTGCTCGGTCAGCCGGTCGCCCTCGTCGTGCGCCGCGATCAGCCCCGAGATCAGGTCGTCGCCCGGCTCCTTGCGCCGGTCGGCGATCAGCTGGAGGAGGTAGTCGGAGAACTCCACCGAAGCCCGCACCGCCTTCGCCGCCACGTCCTCCGACGGGTTCAGCTCGTACATCCCGCAGATGTCCGCCGACCACGGCCGCAGGGGCGCCCGGTCCGACTCGGGGATCCCCAGCATCTCCGCGATGACGGCCACCGGAAGCGGCTCCGCCACGTCCGCCAGCAGGTCCCCTCCGCCCTTCTCGACCAGCGCCGACACCAGCTCGTCCGCCAGCCCGTGCACATACGGCTTCAGCTGCTCCACCGTGCGGGGCGTGAACGCCTTCGACACCAGACGCCGGATCCGCGTGTGGTCCGGCGGCTCCAGGTCGAGCATCCCGTGGTCGTTGAGGACGTGGAACGGCTCGTGCTCCGGCGGCGGAGCCGTCCGCCCGAAGTCCTCGTGCGTGAACCGGTGCTGATAGGTCCGCCCCAGCCGCCGGTCCCGCAGCAACGCCGAGACGTCCGCGTGGTGCGACACCAGCCACTGGCCGGTGGGCTCGAAGTACCGCACGCGGCCACGCTCACGCAGCTCGGCGTACGCGGGGTAGGGGTCGGCGAGGAACGCCGGGTCCCAGGGGTCGAAGGCTGCCATGCACGGACGCTAGCCCGGCAGCCCCCCGCCTGACCAGGGGTGTCCCACCGACCGGGGCACACTCCCAGCTGCGGCCTCGTGGAGCGACCTCATGGGGCGCCGAAGTCGGGGATGGTCACCGAACCGTCCTCCGCCAGCGGGAACCCCGGATTGTGGGCGACTTCCCAGGCGTGGCCGTCCGGGTCGACGAAGGCACCGGAGTAGAACCCGACGACGTTGACGGCGGCGGGCTTGGTGATGCTGCCTCCCGCCTGTTCCACCGCCGCGAGGAGCGCGTCGGCCTCCGCGTCGGACCGGACGTTGTGGGCCAGGGCGATCCCGCCGAAGCCGGCCGGTGCCGGGCCGGGCTCCAGACCGCAGTCCTCGGCGAGCTTGTCGCGGCTCCACAGGACCAGGCCCAGGCCGCCCGCCTGGAAGAAGACGGTCTCCTCGACTTCCTGCCCCAGCCAGCCCAGGGCCTCGTAGAAGGCCTTGGACCGCGGGAGATCGGACACACCCAACGTGATCAACGTGACGCGCTGTTCCATGCACTCACCGTACTCAGCCGGGCCGGACCAACCGTGCCTCGTACGCGAACACCGCCGCCTGGGTCCGGTCCCGCAGGCCCAGCTTGACCAGGATCCGGCTGACGTGGGTCTTGATCGTCGACTCGGCGACCACCAGTCGTCCCGCGATCTCCGCGTTCGACAGGCCCTGGGCGATCAGGACCAGGACCTCCGTCTCCCGCTCGGTCAGATCTCCGTAGGCCGCCTGCGCGGAGGGCATGAGGCGCGGTGCCTCGGACAGCTTGGAGAACTCGTTGATCAGCCGCCTGGTCACCGAGGGGGCGAGCAGGGCCTCCCCTGACGCCACCACCCGCACCCCGTCCGCGAGTTGGCGCGCCGAGGCGTCCTTGAGGAGGAAACCGGAGGCTCCCGCCCGCAGCGCCTGGTACACGTACTCGTCGAGGTCGAAGGTGGTGAGGACCAGCACCTTCGCCGTGCCGTCCGCCGCGACGATCTCGCGGGTCGCCTCGATGCCGTTCAGCTCGGGCATACGGATGTCCATCAGGACGACGTCGGGGGCGAGCTCGCGGACCTGGTCGACCGCCTCCCGGCCGTTGACGGCCTCGCCGACGACCTGGATGTCCGGCATCGCGTTCAGCAGGACCGAGAAGCCCTCGCGCACCATCATCTGGTCGTCCGCGATCAGGACGCGGATCTTGCCCTGCGTCGTGTCCTGGGTCGTGTCCTGGGTCGTGTCCTGCGTCATGCGTCGCCCTCGCTCACGACGGGCACCGGCAGGAACACCGTCACCTCGTACCCTCCCTCGTCCGTGGCGCCCGCCGTCATCTCACCGTTCAGCATGGAGACCCGCTCCCGCATGCCGGTGATGCCGTGCCCCGCGCCCGGTGAGGGCTTCACCAGGGACGGCTCGGGCGGCGGGCCGTTGACTATGCGCAGGCCCAGGCCGCCGAGGACGTACCCGATCTCCACGCGGGCGCCCGCGCCGGGCGCGTGCCGCAGGGTGTTGCTCAGCGCCTCCTGCACGATGCGGTACGCCGACAGCTCGACGCCCTGCGGCAGTTCGCGCACCGCTCCGGTCACCGTCTTGTCCACGTTCAGCCCCGCGTCCCGCACATTGGCGAGCAGGACTTCCAGGTCGGCGAGGGTCGGCTGCGGGGCGTCCGGGGCCTCGTAGTCCTCGGCGCGGACCACGCCCAGGACCCGGCGCAGTTCGGTGAGGGCCGCCACCGCGTTCTCCCTGATCGTGACGAAGGCGCGCTCCAGCTCCGGCGGCGGGTTCTCCACCCGGTAGGGGGCGGCCTCCGCCTGGATGGCGACGACCGACATGTGGTGGGCGACCACGTCGTGCAGCTCGCGGGCGATCGTCGTGCGCTCCTCCAGGAGCGTGCGCCGGGAACGCTCGTGCGCGGTCACCGTCTGCTGGGCGGTCACCTCCTGCTTGGCCTCGCGGCGTATGTGCCAGACGGAGACGCAGAGCAGGACGAGTGCGGAGAAGACCAGCATGGGCGCGGTGTTGGTGCCGTAGTAGCGGCCCGAGCCGAAAAGGGTCTCCGCCACGATGCCGTAGGCCGCGGTCAGCGCCCACATCCAGCCGGCCGTGCGCGGCCGGGTGCGCAGCGCCACGATCGTCAGCACCGTCAGGTGGCAGGCGAAGCTGCCGGGCAGCCACGGCCAGTCGCCCCACTGGTCGCCGAACGGGAGGGCGAACGGGGTGGCCGCCATGGACAGCCAGAACGCTCCTATCGGCCGGACCATGGTCAGCAGGATCGGGATCACGGCGAGCAGGCCGAGCAGCAGGGCCAGGCCCGCGTCGATGGTCGCGATGGCCAGCGCCGTCAGCGCGGCCGCGCCGATCAGCGCGTGCGGGGTCCAGCCCGCGTACTCCCGCAGCCGGCCGGACAGCCGCCGGGTGAGCGGGCCGTCCGCGCGCATGCGCGGGAGTGGGCGGTAGGCGAAGGCGTCGTGGAACAGGTCCTGCCGCAGCCCGCGCAGGGCGTCCGCGGCCAGCCGGAACTCCGGGCTGCGCGACTTGGCCCCGTCGCCCGGCGGCGTGGTGTGGATCTGGGTCGTCTCGGTCACGTACAGAACGGTAGGCGGAGGCGGGGGTCTCGGTCGTCACCAGTGAGAGGGGTCCTTCGCGGTCCCTCTCAGGTACTACGGGTCTGCCGGCCGGTGGCGCCGAGGCCGACGGAACGCGTTCGGCGCGCTCAGCACGGCGCCGCCTGCCGGTTGCCTCGACGGCCGCAGCCGACTCGGCCTCGACCAGGACGGGTCACCACGCCGGGCGGCTCACCACGCCAACTGCGCGATCTCCTCCGCCACCACCGCACACGCGTCCGCCGCCGGGTCGATCAGCGGGAAGTGGCCGACGTCCTCCAGGAGGGTCAGGCCCACCACTTCCCCCGCCTTCGCCGCCGCGTCCGCGTAGGACTCGGCGACCGCCTGCGGTACGACCACGTCGCTACGGCCCTGGACGAGCGTCGTCGCGATACCCGTGGGAAGCAGCAGGGCGGGGTCGGTATAGGGCTGTCGCTCGGCGAACACGGCCTGTCCACCGAGGAGTTGGAGTACCGCCCCACCGCACACGTCCAGCTTCTCCGCCACCGCGAAGTCCGCGATCGGAGCGAGGGCGACGACCCCCCGCAGCGGCACCGGGCGGTCGGTGCGCCAGGGGGCGTCGGCCGGCAGCAGATGGCGGGCCGCGGCCCACAGGGCGAGGTGGCCGCCCGCCGAGTGACCGGCGACCAGCATGCGGCGCGGGTCGGCCTGCGGAAGGATCTCGCGGACCAGCGCGGGCAGCGCGTCCAGCGCTGCGGCGACGTCGTCGAAGGTGTCCGGCCAACGCCCCGCGACCGGCGTGAACTCCCCGGCCCCGACCTCGGCCCCAGCCCCAGCCCCAGCCCCAGCCCCAGCCTTAGCCCAGTCTTCCGCCCCGGCGCCGCCCTCACTCCCCCGCCGATACTCCACGCTCGCCACCGCGAACCCCCGGCGTGCCAGGAAGTCCGCGAACGGTGAGATGTGACGGCGGTCGTACGGAGCACGCCACGCGCCCCCGTGCAGCACGACGACCAGCGGGGCCGGAACACCGGGCACGACCTCGTAGTGCGGGGCATAGAAGTCGATCACCTGGTCGGGATGATCGCCGTACGCCGCGGTGGCATCGGGGTCGACCGCCTGGTGCGAGAAGACCGACTCCTCTTCGGCGGCGGCACGGGCAGCTGCGGCATCGCGCGCTGCGGCGTCGTCCGGCATGCTCCAACCTCTCAACGACGATGGGGGTACCTCCCAGGCTTTCGGCACTGGGGGAGGATTTGACGGACCGGGAGGCAATCCCGTTGGGAGATTCGGCTGTTGGCGGGGACGCTATCAGGCCCATGACGTGCGCGGACACGGGGATGTCACGCTCGGTGAGGGTTAAACGGTTCTGCTGTTTCGTTACGCTGACGCCGGGGGACCGTGCATCCATCACCCTGGCCCCCACACATGGATCAAGGAGGCCGATATGTCCGCCGAGCCCGGCACCGTGCGCCCCGGCGGGCGTACCGCGCGAGTTCGTACGGCCGTACTGCGGGCGGCGGGGGACGTGCTGGCCGAGCAGGGCTTCGACCGGCTCGACCTCGCGGACGTGGCCCGGCGCGCGGAGGTCGGCAAGACGACCGTGTACCGGCGGTGGGGCTCGGTGACCGGTCTGGTGGCCGACCTGCTCGCCGACATGGCCGAGCAGTCGCTGCCGCGTACTCGCACGGGTTCCGTGCGGGGAGACCTGCGCGCGAACGCCTCGCTGGTCCAGCGGACCCTGGCCGACCCCCGGCAGGGCGCGCTGTTCCGCGCGGTCATCGCCGCGGCGGCGTGCGACGACCGTACGGCCCAGGCGCTGCGGCGCTTCTACGAGGTACGGGTGGCGGAGTGGGCGCCGTGCGTGGCGGCGGGCGTCACCCGGGGCGAGCTGCCGGCAGGCACGGACGCGGGGACCGTCGTGCGGGCGGTCTCGGCGCCCCTCTACTACGGCTTCCTCACCACCGGTACCGCCCCGGACCCCGCCGACGCCGAACGCGCGGCGGACGCGGCGGTCGCGGCGGCGGAAGCGGGGGTGTACGCCCCCTCGGCGTGACCGCCTCCGCCCACCCGACTCGTCCAGTTCCAGCCGGCCAGTTCCAGCCTGTCAGTAGCCTGCGAGATCACCCCGCAACGTCTCCCCCAACACCCCCGCCGCCCGCTCCACGTCCGCGAACCCGACGTACAACGGCGTGAATCCGAACCGAAGCACGTCCGGCCGCCGGAAGTCCCCGACGACCCCTCGCTCGATCAGCCGCTTCATGACCTCCCCGGCGATGGGGGTACCTCCCGCTCGAGCGGAGCCGAGAGTGGGGGAGCACCGCAACGCGACCTGACTGCCGCGTTCCTCGTGGGCCACCGGTGTCAGCGTCTCCACGCGGCCCGGCGGGACGTACTCGGCGACGCACTCCAGGAAGAAGTCCGTCAGCGCGAGGGACTTGACCCGGACGGCGTCGATCGAGACGCCGTCCCAGACCTCGAGGGCCGCCTCCAGGGCGAGCATGGAGAGGATGTCGGGCGTGCCGACGCGGCCGCGCAGGGCGCCGGAGGCCGGTTCGTAGTCGGGGCGCATGCCGAAGGGTTCGGCGTGGGAGTTCCAGCCGGGCAGCGGGGAGTCGAAGCGGTGCTGTATCTCGCGGCGTACGTAGAGGTACGCCGGTGAACCGGGGCCGCCGTTGAGGTACTTGTAGGTGCAGCCGACGGCCAGGTCGACCCCGTGCTCGTCGAGGCCGACCGGCAGGGCGCCCGCGCTGTGGCACAGGTCCCAGACCGCGATCGCGCCCGCCGCGTGCACGGCGGCCGTCAGACCGGGCAGGTCGTGCAGCCGTCCGGTGCGGTAGTCGACGTGATTGAGCAGGACGGCGGCGGTACGGTCGCCCAGCACGCCCGGCACCTGGGCCGGCGTCACCGGGCGCAGGGTGCACCCGGTCATCCGGGCCGCCGACTCCGCCATGTACCCGTCCGTCGGGAAGGTCGTCGCGTCGACGACGATCTCGTCTCGCACGGAGCCGCCGAGCCGAGCCAGCCGTACCGCTCCCACGAGTGCCTTGAAGACGTTCACGCTCGTCGAGTCGCCGGCCACGATCTGCCCGGCCGCCGCCCCCACCAGCGGGGCGATCCGGTCGCCGATCCGCTCGGGCGCCGTCCACCAGCCGCTCTCGTCCCAGGACCGGATGCGCAGCTCGCCCCACTGCCGCCGTACGACGTCGTCGACGCGCCCGGGGACGGCCGCCGGCAGCGCGCCGAGCGAGTTCCCGTCGAGGTAGACGACGTCGTCGAGCACGAACCGTGAGCGAACCCCCGCCAGCTCGTCACCGGCGTCCAACTCCTGTGCCTTGAAGGCCAGTTCGGTGGTCTCAGACATGGGATCGCGCCGTCCACAGCTCGGGGAAGACGTTCTTCTGCGCGCGCTTCTCCAGCCAGGCGACTCCGGCGGAGCCGCCGGTGCCGGTCTTGGAACCCATGGCGCGCCGGGTGGCGACCAGGTGGTCGTTGCGCCAGCGCCAGACCAGTTCGGCCACGTCGGTCAGGGCCTCGCCGAGACGGGCGAGGTCGTCGCTCTCGTCGCCCGAGTACAGGGCGGTCCACACCGCCTCCACATCCGGCGACGGCTCGTAGCGGCGCGACACGTCACGGTCCAGGACAGCGGCCGGGATCGCGTGCCCGCGCCGCGCCAGCAGCCGCAGCACCTCGTCGTACAGGCTCGGCTCGTGCAGCGCCTTCTCCAGCTCCCCGTGGACGCGGGGCGCGCCCCGGTGCGGGACCAGCATGGACGCGGACTTGTCGCCGAGCAGGAACTCCATGCGGCGGTACATCGCCGACTGGAAGCCGGAGCCCTCGCCGAGGGCACTGCGGTACGCGTTGAACTGCGCGGGCGTGAGCTGGCCGAGCGGCTTCCAGGAGGCGTTCAGCGCCTCCAGTTCCCGTACGGAACGCTTCAGCGCGGCGACGGCCGTGGGCACGTCGTCGGAGCGCAGGGCGTGTGCCGCGGTCTCCCACTCGTGGACGATGACGGTGAACCACAGCTCCATCACCTGGGTCGTGACCAGGAAGACCATCTCTCCGGGATCGTCGGAGAGGGTGTGCTGGAGGTGGGTGAGCACGTCCGCCTTGACGTAGTCCTCGTACGGCGTCGTGCCTGCGAAGTCGAGATGCGGAGTCTCGGGCTCCTGGGATTCGTGAGCCTCGTGGGACATCGCTGTCTCCTGTTTGTACTCCGGGTAGCGGTCCGCCCCTGCCGTTACCGACACGGGGGCCCCGGTCCCCGCCGGGCATCTTCTTCGATGGTCCGCCGAAATGGCAAGGCCCGCCTGATCGCGCAGGCGGGCCGTACCGGAAGAACGTCCTAGCCCAGGGTCTGGGCCGCCGTCGGCGAGGAGTCCTTCAGGAACTGCGAGCAGCGCTCGTACTCCTCCTGCTCGCCGATGGCCTGCGCGGCGCGGGCGAGGCCGTGCAGGGCGCGCAGAAAGCCGCGGTTCGGCTCGTGCTCCCACGGGACCGGGCCGTGGCCCTTCCAGCCGTTGCGGCGCAGCGAGTCCAGGCCGCGGTGGTAGCCCGTGCGGGCATAGGCGTACGACTCCACGACGCTGCCCCGCTCGAAGGCCTCGTCGGCCAGCTGGGCCCAGGCCAGGGAGGAGGTCGGGTACTTCCCGGCGACGTCCGCCGGCGCGGTGCCGTTCGCAAGCAGCTCCCGCGGCTCCGGGTCGTCGGGGAGGTGGGTCGGGGGCGGTCCCCCGAGAAGGTTTTCGTGAATGGACATGGGCCAAGTCTCCTCCATCCGACGCGCGACGGAGCCACGTGGGACCGAGCGACGTGTGACAGCGCGCGGTCGTGCCGTCACGCCGGCTTCCGCCGCGCCCGCTCCCCCTCCAACGGCGGCGCCGTGACGAACCCGTGCGTCCGGCACTCGGGCCTGCGGCAGTCCGCCGCCGGCTTGCGCACCGTCGCGAAGGCGACCACCGCCCCCACCACCAGGACCCCCGCGCACACCGTCATGGCCCGCCCGAAAGCGTCGTCGAAGGCCCCCGGCGACCGGTACGCCTCCTCGCCCATCCCGGCGATCAGCGGCAGCGCCGCCACCGCGATCAGGCCCGCCGCCCGGGCCGCCGCGTTGTTGATCCCACTGGCCAGCCCGGCCCGCGCGGTGTCCACCGACGCGAGGACGGTCGCCGTCAGCGGCGCGACCAGGGTCACCATCCCCAGCCCGAGGACGAGCAGCGCCGGCAGCACGTCCACGACGTACGAGGCCCCCGGCCCGACCCGCAGCATCAGCAGCATCCCGGCGGCACACAGCAGCGGCCCGACGGTGAGCGGGATGCGCGGCCCGATGCGGTCGGCCAGGGCGCCCGAGCGGGCGGAGAACAGCAGCATCAGGGCGGTCGTGGGCAGCAGTGCCGTCCCGGCGCCGAGGGCCGAGTAGCCGACGACCACCTGGAGCTGGAGCGCGGCGAGGAAGAAGAAGCCGCCGAAGGCCGCGTACACGCACAGGGTGACCAGGTTGACCGCGGTGAACTGGCGCGACGCGAAGATGTCCGTCGGCATCATCGGATCGGCCCTGCGCCGCTCGACGAGGACGAAGACCACCGCGGCGGCCACCCCGGCGAGGGCCGTGAGCACGACGACCACGGAGCCTTCCCGGGCCTCGATCAACGCGTACGTCACGAGAGCGAGCGCCAGCGCGCCGAGCACCGCCCCCAGCACGTCGAAGCGGGTGTGCGTACCTCCGTCCCCGGACTCGGGAACATGCCGTACGGCGATCGGCGCGCACAGCAGCGCCAGCGGCACGTTGATCAGGAACACCCACCGCCAGCCGGGCCCGTCCACCAGCCAGCCGCCCACGAACGGCCCGACCGCCGCCCCGACCCCGCCGAACCCGGACCACAGGCCGACGGCCCGGCTCCGGTCGTCGGGATGGAAGGACGCCTGGATGATGGCGAGCGAACCCGGCGTGAGCAGCGCGCCGCCGACCCCTTGCAGCGCCCTGGCGGCGATGAGGAACTCGGCGTTCGGGGCGATCCCGCAGAGCAGGGAGGCGGCGGCGAACCAGAGCACGCCGATCACGAAGACCTTCCGGCGCCCGAACCGGTCACCGAGCGCACCGCCCAGCAGGATCAGCCCGGCCAGCGTCAGCATGTACGCGTTGATCGTCCACTGGAGGGCCGCGAGGTCCGCGTCGAGATCGCGGCCGATGCGCGGCAGGGCGACGTTGACGACGGTCGAGTCCAGCAGCGCCATGCTGGAGCCGAGGACGGTGGTGAACAGGATCCATTTGCCTTGCGGCGAGGCCAGCCGGACGTCGGGCATGCCCCAGGTATACAGCGAGCCCGGTGCTGTGGCACCGGGCTCGCCGCAATCGCTCGTGCGCTGCGGCTACTTGATCTTCGTGCCGCTGGAGCGCAGGTTCCCGCAGGCCTCGACGACGCGCGCGGCCATGCCGGCCTCGGCGAGCTTGCCCCAGGTGCGCGGGTCGTAGGTCTTCTTGGAGCCGACCTCGCCGTCGACCTTCAGGACGCCGTCGTAGTTGCGGAAGACGTGGTCGACGACCGGGCGCGTGAACGCGTACTGCGTGTCGGTGTCGATGTTCATCTTGACGACGCCGTTCTCCAGCGCGGTCGCGATCTCCTCCGCGGAGGAGCCGGAGCCGCCGTGGAAGACGAAGTCGAACGGCTGCGAGCCGGCCGGCTTGCCGTACTTGGCGGCGATGCCCTCGTTGAGGTCCTTCAGCAGGTCGGGACGCAGGACCACGTTGCCCGGCTTGTACACGCCGTGGACGTTGCCGAAGGACGCGGCCAGCAGGTAGCGGCCCTTCTCGCCGAGACCGAGAGCCTCGACGGTACGCACCGCGTCGTCGACCGTCGTGTACAGGGAGTCGTTGATCTCGTGCGAGACGCCGTCCTCCTCGCCGCCGGTCGGGGTGATCTCCACCTCGAGGATGATCTTGGCGGCGCGGGCGCGCTCCAGGAGCTCCTGGGCGATGGACAGGTTGTCGGCCAGGGTCTCCGCGGAGCCGTCCCACATGTGGGACTGGAACAGCGGGTTCTCGCCGCGCGCGACGCGCTCCTCGGAGACGGCCAGCAGCGGGCGTACGTACCCGTCGAGCTTGTCCTTCGGGCAGTGGTCCGTGTGCAGGGCGACGGTGATGTCGTACTTCTTGGCGACGATGTGCGCGAACTCGGCCAGGGCGACCGCGCCGGTCACCATGTCCTTGCTGTGCTGACCGCCCAGGAACTCGGCGCCACCGGTCGAGATCTGGATGATGCCGTCGCTCTCCGCCTCCGCGAAGCCGCGCAGGGCCGCGTGCAGGGTCTGGGAGGAGGTCACGTTGATGGCCGGGTAGGCGAACCTGCCTGCCTTCGCCCGGTCGAGCATCTCGTTGTAGACCTCGGGGGTTGCGATGGGCATCTGTCCGCTCCTTGGTATGTGCGGGTTGGCGTTCTGCGTACTACGGCCCTGACCTAGACCTTGGGGGTGACGTCATCGTCGGCCCCATCTTTCCAGACTTGGCCGGATGGTCCCCCCTCCGTGTCCAGCCTGTGGATAACCGGCCGGACATCGGCCGGACAACGACCGGACAACGGCCGGATCAGTCCAGGCCCAGCTCGTCCTTCGAGTACGCGAAGCGGTACGGCACCCCCGCACCCTCCTCGATCTTCTCGGCCGCCCCGGTCGCCCGGTCGACGATCGTCGCGACGGCGACGACCTCCGCGCCGGCCTCGCGCACGGCCTCCACGGCGGCCAGCGGAGAGCCGCCGGTGGTGGAGGTGTCCTCGACGACCAGCACCCGGCGGCCCGCGATCTCCGGACCCTCCACGCGCCGCTGCAGCCCGTGCGCCTTCGCGGCCTTCCGGACGACGAAGGCGTCCAGCTTCCTGCCGCGGGCGGCCGCCGCGTGCAGCATCGACGCGGCCACCGGGTCCGCGCCCATGGTCAGCCCGCCCACCGCGTCGAAGTCGAGGTCGGCGGTCAGGTCCAGCAGCACCTGACCCACCAGCGGGGCGGCCTCGCCGTCGAGGGTGATGCGCCGCAGGTCGACGTAGTAGTCGGCCTCCAGACCCGACGACAGGGTCACCTTGCCGTGCACCACGGCCTTGTCCTTGATCTGCTGCAGCAGCACGCCTCGTACGTCAGTCATGCCAGCCAGCTTAGAGGCGGCGCCACGCCCAGCTGGTCGAGGCCTCCAGCGGCTCCAGCGGCGTGACCAGGCGAGGCAGCGAGTTCAGCCCGTTGGGCGGCCCGGTCTGCGGCTCCACGCACACGGCCGCCTCCTGCTCGTCGTACACGACGACCCACTGCTCGGGACTGGTGACCTTGAGCTCCAGCTGCCCCGGCCAGGTGAGCGTGACGTCCACGCCGCCGGGCATGCCGAAGCAGTCGTCCCACGGGCCCGGCTTCGGGTCGAGCCGGTTGCCGGTGGGCAGGTGGTCCTCGCCGCGCTCCTCCTGCCAGGCGGCCTCGAAGCCGAGCCGCACGTCCTCCTGCCCCAGGTTCCGGTTGAACCACGGGTGCCAGCCGATCTGGGCCGGGAAGGAGGACCCGTACGTCTCCACGGACATGGTCAGCGTCAGGGCGTCCTCGGTGAGGGCGACGACCTGGGTGACCCGGCCCGGGTAGGGCCAGGGCTCGACGAGGTCGTACGTGATGACCACCTCGTCGGCCGTGGTGCGGGCGGTGCGCCAGACGCCGTCGCGCACGGTGCCGTGGATGGCGTGCGGCGGGGAGTTGAGTGGCATCTGGTGGACGGTCGCGCCGTCCCGGAACCGGCCGTCCCTGGTCCGGCCGCACCAGGGAACCATCGGGAAGCAGCCGAAACGGTCGCCCTGGCGCAGGAGTTCGACCCCGCCGACGCGGAGCCCTCCCACCCGGCCGCCGTTGCCCGGCTGCACGGTCACTTCCGCGTCGCCCGCGGTCAGCGTGATGTCTTCGTTACTCACGGGACGACCCTACTGGGCTGATCAAGAGGGCGGTCGGGGAGGACCGCGGGTACCGGGGCGCCGACCCGGCGCTGCGGCGCGCTTCCTCAGCGACGCCTGCGCAACGCCCGGCCCGCGACGATCGCCGAAGCCAGCACCAGCGCCGCCGCCGGTGCCGCCCACCGCAGCGCCGGGTTGGTCCCTGCCGTATGCGGCGCGGGAACCGGCGCGTACCGGCCGCGCGGCGGCGCGTGGTCGACCTCCTCCGCACTGCGCCCGATCATCGTCCGCCGCGCGTGCGCCGCCTCGGCGGGGGGCTGGACGGGCTCCGTGAAGTCCTCGGAGGCGTCGGAGAGGGCGGGCGGGGGGACCTCGGCGTCGAACTCGGAGGGGGACTCGGGGTCAGCTTCGGGCCCCTCCTGCGCGCCGGGCCCTTCCTGCGCGTCCGGCCCCCCTTGCGCGTCAGGCGCCTTTGGCCCTTCCTGGGCGTCCGGGCGCTCCTGCGCGTCCGTGACATCAGTCTTGTCCGTGGCGTCCTGCCGGTCCGTTGCATCCGGCGCGTCCGTGGCATCAGGCGCGTCCACCGCCGTCGGCTCCACCGCCGTCGGCTCCTCCGCCGCGGCCCCCAGGTTCTCCGCGAACCGGCCGAGGAGCCGCGCGGCCGCCGAGGCCACCGCGTCCGGCGGGAGCTCCGTGAGGCGGCCGTCCGCCGACGCCGTGCCGTCGAAGGTGACCGTGGAGCCGCCGTCCGTGTCCCGGAGGCGGAGGGTGAGCGTGAGTTTCACCGCGCCCGTGCCGCGGGCCTCCACGGCGTCACCCTCGACGGCGTACGAACCGTCCGGCCGCGCGAGCACGCGTACGGAACCGCGGTAGGTGACGGAGTGACTGCCGACGCGTACCTTCAGTCGCCCCGCGACGGGCTCGGCACCGGCGTCCTGCTGGAGCCCTGGGACCGCCCGGGCGACCCGCGCGGGGTCGGCCAGCGCCTCCCTGAGCCGATCGACCGGAACCGGAACGAACACCTCATGCTCCATGTCAGCCGAGACTACCCAGTGAGCGCCGTCGTGCACCCCCGTTGGTCGAAAGTGACCGCGCGTCGATACCGGCCTACGCAGAACCGCACCGTCACCGGCTCGGCGCCGCCTCGGTCCGCCTCAGTACCGCGGATGCACCAAGGTCGACGCCGGCAAGCCCGAGATCCGCGTCCCCGCCGCCGCCGTGCCGTCCGCCCTCAGGGAGGCCTGCGTCATCGTCCGGGGGCGCGGCCCGTCCGGGTCCAGCCGCAGTCCCGGCCGCTCCGCCGGTGCCGCGAGCACGAACCCCCAGTCGCGCGGGGCCCTCGACGCGCCTGCCGAGCGGTCGGGGCCCGCGGCGAAGCCGGAGTCGCGGCCACCCACGCGGTAGGGGCTCGTGCGGAGGTCTGCCGCGCGCACGGTCGTCTCCACCGTCCAGAAGACGTGCGGTCGGGAGGTGACCGGGCCGGCGTGGACGACGAGGCGGCCGTCGTCCGTCAGCGCGCGCCGGGCCAGGCCGTAGAACTCCTGGGCGTACAGCTTGGTGCTCGCGGTGATGCCCGGGTCGGGCAGGTCCGCGATCACCACGTCGTACGTCGTCGGCGGCGCCCCGCGCAGCCAGTGGAAAGCGTCCGCGGTCGCCACGTGGACGCGCGGGTCGCCGTAGACCTGGCCGTTGAGCTTCGCGAGGGCGGGGTCGTGGCGGGCGAGCCGGACGACCGCCTCGTCGAGTTCGACCACGTCGACCCGGCGGACGCCGTCGTGGCGCAGTACCTCGCGGGCGGCGAGTCCGTCGCCGCCGCCGAGGATGAGCACGCGCGCGTGCGGGCCGCTCATCGCGGGGTGGACCAGGGCCTCGTGGTAGCGGTGCTCGTCACGGCCGCTGACCCGCAGCCGGCCGTCGAGGAAGAGGGCGAGGGGGCGGCCGTCGGTGCCGCCGGTGAGGACGATCTCCTGGACGTCGCTCTGCAGCGCGACTCGTACGTCCGAGCCGTACACCGCCTGCCGGGCGGCCCGTTCGAAGTCGTCGACGAGTACGGCGGCCGTGGCGAGGACGGCGAACACGGCCACGTTGCCGAGCAGCAGGAGCCAGCGGGCCCGGCGGGTAAGGTCGCGGCGGAACAGGCCGAGGACGAGCGCCCCGCCGGCGATCAGGTTGACCGCGCCGGTGAGCAGCGCGCCGGTCAGCTGGCCGAAGAGGGGGAGCAGGAGGAAGGGAAACGCCAGGCCGCCGACGAGTGCGCCGACGTAGTCCGCCGCGAACAGGTCGGCCACCGCGCCCCCGGCGTCCTGGCGCCGGATGCGCTGGATCAGCTCCATCAGCAGCGGCACCTCGGCGCCGATCAGCACGCCGATGGCCAGGGAGAAGGCGACCAGGAGGCAGCGGGGGCCGCTCGTCCACAGGCCGCCCCAGTCGCCGGTCCAGGCGAAGACGGCGTACAGGGCCATCGCGCTGCATCCGCCGACGAGGGCGAGGCACGCCTCCACCGCGGCGAAACCGGCCGCTGCCCGCCAGCGCAGCCCTTTGGCGGCGAGGGAGCCGAGGCCCATGGCGAAGACCATGACGGACAGGACGACGGAGGCCTGGGTGACCGAGTCGCCGATCAGATAGGTGGCGAGGGCGACGAGTTCGAGCTCGTACACGAGTCCGCAGGACGCGCAGACGAAGACGCAGGCGAGGACGAGGAACCGGCCCGTGCCGGGGCGGACGGGCAGCCGCGCGGGGTCCGCCCCGGGTGGCGTGGTGCCGGGTGGGGCGGGCGCGTGCGGTTCGATCACGCTGCGACGTTACGTCACGGCAACGGCACGCTTCGTCACCCACACGTGTGGAACTGTCGGTCAGTTGAGCACTCGGGGGTTTGAATCCTGCCGCGATCCCGTCGGCACGCTGCCGGCATCCTGCTGGGCTCCTCGGACGCCGGACGGGCCGGAATGGGCCTGACGTGGCCCGGACTTGGCCGCAGACGCTCTCATCCCCACCCGCGTCCTGGTCGCCACCAACTGCCCGTCCTGCGGGTACGCGTGCCAGGTCCGCCAGTGCACGTGCCCCTCGTGGCGCTGGGCCAGCAGCGCCGTGAAGGCGTGCGGGCTGCCGGGGAAGACACCCGCGAGGCCGTTCGGATGGTCGGCGACCAGGGCCAGCAACTCCTGGGCACGGCCCGCGAAGGAACCGGGCGAGAGGACCTCGACCCGGGCCGCGAACTCGTAGTCCCAGTCGCCCACCCGCTTGGCCACGCCCAGCGGGAGCGGTGTGCTGCTGCCCGAGATGCACGCCACCGTCTCCGAACAACTGCCCCGCTCCTCCTCCATGAGCACCTGGTGGGATGCGCCGAGCAGTCGCAACTGAAGCTTGGTGCCCGCCAGTTCGAGGTCGAGCGTGGCCAGGGCGGGGAGCGGTTCGCGCCCCAGGGCCCAGGCGAGGTCGGCCGCGCGCGTGTCGGTGTAGGAGGTCTTCAGGGTCGTGAGCATGGATCGGCTCCGCTAGCACGCAAAGAAAGGGAGGTGTGGGTCCGGCGCACCTCGGTCGGCACCCGGGATTCGGCCCGGTCGGCCCAGTCGGAGTGTGGGGGGTCGGGTGTCCGAGGGATGTCCGAGGGCCAGGTTGGCGTTTTAGAGGGAATCATGAACTGTGGTGGCGCCACAGTGTTTTTACCCAACTTCGTGCGGTTTCCATCCCCTAGAGGGCTCCACAGCTCAACTGTTCAACCACGGCGTGCGCCAGGGCGGTCGGGGCGTGCGCGGGGGTGCTGTGGTATCGGCCGGGAGCCGGACACAGCAGCGGGGGCGTGCAGTCCGATCCAGATACGGACTCCACGCCCCCGCGCCCCCCGATGCGGATGCGGTACCCCCTTCCGGGAGCTCAGCTGCCCCGTGTCAGCTGCCTCCCCCGCATCCGCCACCACCGCCGCAGGACGAGGACCCGCCACCGCAGGACGACGACGACCCGCTGCCGCAGGAGTGGCCGCCGGACGAGCCGCCGTCGTGCCGCGAGCCGCCGTCGGACGATCCCGAGCCGCCGTCACCGGTGGCGACGCCGCCGGCGACCCACCAGCTCGCGTCGCTGCCGCTGCTGCTGTGGTGGTTGCTGCCGCTCGACGACCGGCGGCCCCCACCACGGCCCGCCGGCCGTACCGCGGCGCGTCGGCGACTGTTGCCGACGGCGATGAAGACCCCGACAAGAACGAAGCAGACGATCGCCAGGATGATGCCGATGACCATGGCGCCACCCTCCTTCCGATTCCCCCGAAGCGGCCCCCCGTGGGCGCCTCGCTTGGTGCGTGCCGTGGAGATGCCCCTCCGCCACGCCCGCCAAAGCAGAGTTGAGGAAGTCCAGAGCTTGGGCGGAGGATGGCCGGCATGACCTCCAGCGCACGCCCCCTCCTCAACCGTCGGCTCGCCGAGTTCGGGACGACCATCTTCGCCGAGATGTCCGCCCTCGCCCTGAAGACCGGGGCGATCAACCTGGGCCAGGGCTTCCCCGACACGGACGGGCCCGAGGAGATCAGGGAGGCGGCCGTACGGGCGCTGCGCGACGGCCGCGGCAACCAGTACCCGCCGGGCCCGGGCGTCCCGGAGCTGCGTACGGCGATCGCCGAACACCAGGAACGCCGGTACGGCCTGTCGTACGACCCCGACACGGAGGTGCTGGTCACGGCCGGCGCCACCGAGGCCATCGCCGCCGCGCTGCTCGCGCTGGTCGAACCCGGTGACGAGGTCGTCGCCCTCGAGCCGTACTACGACTCGTACGCGGCCTGCATCGCGATGGCGGGCGGCACGCGCGTACCGGTGACGCTGCGCCCGCACGTCGACGAGGAGGGCGCCGCCTTCCGCCTCGACCTCGACGAGCTGCGCGCCGCCGTCACCGACCGCACCCGGCTGCTGCTGATCAACACCCCGCACAACCCGACCGGCACGGTCCTCACCCGTGCAGAGCTCACCGCGATCGCCGAGCTGGCCGTCGAGCGCGATCTGCTCGTGGTGACGGACGAGGTGTACGAGCACCTGGTCTTCGGCGAGGCCGAGCATGTGCCGCTGGCGACCTTCCCGGGGATGAGCGAGCGGACGGTGTCGATCGGCTCGGCCGGCAAGACGTTCTCGTTCACCGGCTGGAAGGTGGGCTGGGTGACCGGTACCGCAGAACTCGTCACCGCCGTCCGCTCGGCCAAGCAGTTCCTGACCTACGTGGCCTCCGGGCCCTTCCAGTACGCGGTCGCGGAGGCTTTGCGCCTGCCGGACAGCTACTTCGAGGAGTTCCGCGCCGATATGCGGGACAAGAGAGAACTGCTCGCGGACGGGCTGGAGCAGGCGGGCTTCAAGGTCTTCCGGCCGGCAGGCACGTACTTCATCACCACCGACATCCGCTCCCTCGGCGAGACCGACGGCTTCGCCTTCTGCCGCACCCTCCCCGAGCGAGCGGGTGTCGTCGCCATCCCGAACGCGGTCTTCTACGATCACAAGAAGACGGGGGCACCCTACGTCCGGTTCGCGTTCTGCAAGCGCATCGAGGTACTGGCGGACGCGGCGGAACGGCTCCGCAAGACATTCGCGCCCTGATCACCGTTCCTCGGGGCCGGTCGCCACATCCTCGTTACCCGCCGCACGTCACCCGCCCGGAACTTTCGCGCCAGAAGCCGCCCGGTCTCGAGCGTCATTCCGGCGCTTGCCGCACCACAGGAGTCGACGTACAGTTTCTTGTACGTGGAAGGAGGGTCGATCGTGAAGACCATGACGTATTCCGAGTCGCGCGCGCGGTACGCCGAGGTGCTCAACTCCGTCACCGACGACCGAGAAGAGGTCGTCATCACCCGGGCCGGGCATGAGCCGGTCGTCATCGTCTCGCTTGAAGACTACGAGTCGCTGAAGGAGACGGCGTACCTGCTACGGAGCCCGGCGAACGCCCGGCGCCTGCTCGCGTCCATCGACGAGTTGGAAAACGGCGGCGGCACCGTACGCGAACTGGCGACCGACGAGTAACGGCCGCGAATGAAGATCACCTTCTCCTCCCGCGCTTGGGAGGACTATCTGTGGTGGCAGCTTCAGGACCGGAAAATCCTGAAGCGCATCAACACACTTATCGCGGACATCGCCCAGAACGGCAACGAGGGCATCGGCAAACCGGAACCGCTCAAGCACGGATTCCAGGGCTACTGGTCGCGCCGCATCAACGACGAGCACCGACTGATCTACAAAGCCACCGAGGATGGCGTCCTGATCGCACAGTGCCGCTACCACTACGAGAGCTGAACGGACTCGACCGGATCGAGCACAGCCTCCGTCGGCCTCAGCGTCGCGTAGCGGTCAGCACGTCGGCACCTCATCCTCGACGCCGGGAGCCGACTTTGGTCGCGGACCTGCGCAAGTCGCTTGGCCGGCGCCTTGTCCCGAGCCCTCAGAAGCCGCCCTGCCGCCTCCAAACGGCCCCGGTGGCGGGGTGGCGGCAGCGCCACAGGTCGTCGGCGGCCTGTTCCAGCAGCGGCAGCACCGAGTCCCCCTCCTGTTCCCGGAACATGGCGAGTGGCCTCGTCCGCCACGCCGAGCGGGCCCCACAGATGGTCCACGAGCCTCCACAGCTGGAGTTCCGGGCCGTGTCCTTCGGGGATCTCACCACGGTCGGCCAGCGTGATCGCCGCGGTCTCGGCGCAGCCGGGGACCTGGGAGGCCGCGGCTTTGCGCAGGACCGCGAGCGCTCGCGGTTCATCGAGTTCCGCGAGCACCGGCGCGGCGGCAAGGCGGCGGAGGGCGGCATCGGCTTCCAGACCGGCGCAGGCGTCGATGAGCTGGACTGCGGCTGAGCCCTGGCCCCGATGACTAACCACCAGGCCGCACACGTGGAAGAAGCAGCCAGTGCGCACCCTGGACCTCAGCCCCTGAACTCAGGCGGCAAGGCACACCACTGCTCTGCGGTGGACACACATCAGGCCACCGGCTCAGCCGGCCGCACGGAGATCGTCCCCGGACCGGCAATCCCGGCAACGGCCGGGGTCCGCCGAGCGGAACCCCCGGTCGCAGCCGTCACAGTTCCGCATGGGCCCGATCGCCTTACGTACCGCGGGTTCTGCGCCTCTGGTGGCCGGTGCGGGCAACGGCGTTTCCTTGAGCCGGTAAGCGAGGATGCCGACCGGGCGGACCAGGAGGTTGTCCGGGAGTCCTGCGGTGAGGTGGTCCGTGATCTGTGTGGGCAGGAGGCCCGCCGCGAGCCACCGGGTGACGGCCGGGGCGAGGCGGGCGGCTTCCTGCGCGGACAGCACCAGGCGGGGGTCGACCCTGCGCAGGGCGGCCAGTACGGCGACGGCCCGTGGGTCGGCGTCGGCAAGCTGGACCGGTGTCTCCGCCTCGGCCTGGACGGGCGCGGCCACCATCTCCTCCACGCCCGCGGACGCGGGCGTGACCCTTGAGGCGGCGGACTGCTTTCGGGTCCGACGAGGCTTGGGCGGCTCGGGAGGCCCGTCCGGGTCCGGATCCGGGCCACCGCCGGGTACGTCGTAGAAGTACGTTCGGGTGCGGACCTGCCCGGCGGGCGTTCGCTCGCGGCGGCGCTCCAGGTATCCGGCCGCTTCCAAGTCCCTGAGCGCTCGCGAGATCAGGATCTCCCCCTCGCTGAAGTGCTCGCACAGGGCGGTGATGGTCACGGAGGAGCCGTCGGGCAGCGAGGAGATGTACGCCGCGACGCCGACCGTGACCGCACTGCCGCGCCGCTGGGCGAGGGCGTTGGAGATCACCGTGAAGTCGGCCGTCAGGCGGGTACGTACGTGGATCACGCCGGAGGTCGGAGCTCCGGCGTCGGCGCGCAGGCGCGCGTTAGACTGCGGGTCAGCCATCGGGAAGCGGGTTTCTTCCTGGTTGGTCAGGCCCTCGTTCGGGATTGCAGTCCCGGCCGGGGGCCGTATCTGTTTGCGGTTGTCGCGGCGAACGTAACCGCCCGTATCCCGCCCCTGCAAGCCGGTCACTCGGACGGGTGACGCGGGCTTCCTGGCGGGGAGGGTGGGTGGGCGGGTAGTTCTTTCTCCTGGTTCTTTCAGGAGGTCAGTGGCCCGCCGGACCCTCGCGGACAAGGGCCCGGGGATCCCGGAACGCGGACGGCGGCCGGGGGCCGGCCGCCTCAGGTACGGCGGTGCCCGGCCTTCAACTCGCCTATGAAGGCGGTCCAGGAGGCGGCCTCGAAGCAGAGCCCCGGACCGTGCGGGACCTTGCTGTCACGGACGGGGACGACGGCCCGGAACCCGTCGGCCACCTCCACGCAGTCGCCCCCCGCCTGATTGCTGTAGCTGCTCTTGCGCCACGCGGCGCCGTTCAGATCGGGACGGGAGATTCGAGCCACGGTAGTTGCCCTCCATCACGGACCGGATCATGTCGAGTGACATGAGCGGGGGCAGGGCTGCCGCCCGGAGCCGATCGTAAATCACCTTGAAGCGACTGACGTTGGCTGGTTCCTCGATGAGCTGGCCGTAGTCCGAACCCTCTGTGTAGGCCACTTCCGAGCCGTCCGGCAGGATCAGGATTGTCAGCGAGCCGCCCATCGCCTCGTGCCCGCCTTGGTCGAACGGCAGTACCTGCACGGTGACGTGACGTTCCGTAGCCGCGTCAAGCAGTCGCGCCAACTGCTTCCGCATCACGGCCTGGCCGCCGATCGGACGCCTCAGTACCGCCTCGTCCAGGATCACGCACAGCTCCGGCCGGTCGGGCGAACTCAGCCGTTCCTGCCGTCCCATACGTGCTGTGACCCGCTCCTCCAACTGCTCTTCGCCGTCCAGCAGGGCATCCAGGCTGAGAACCGCCCGCGCATAGTCCTCCGTCTGCAACAGCCCCGGCACCACATGAGCCGCGTACTGCCGGATGGCCACCGCCCGCTCCGCGTACTCCATGAACTTCCGCGACCAGTCCGGAAACGCCTCCCGGTACACGTACGGCCACAACTCGACCAGCAGATCGTCCGCGCCGAGTACCGCGTCCAGCGCACGCGCCAACTCCAGCGTCGGTTTCGCCCCGGACGCCCGCTCGATCTGCGTGATCCGGGTGCTCACCACGTGTGTTCTGGCGCCGAGTTCGGCCTGCGTCAGTCCGGCCGCCGTACGGAGCCTGCGTACCCGCGCGCCGAACAGCGCCGCCATGGACGCACTGGGGTCAATTCCGTTGGCCAAAGCGTCACTTCCGTTCCTTACGGGTGGAAAAGTAAGGCTGTGTCACCTGTCGAGCGTAGGGCGATCGGTCGATTCTTGAGCACGGAACGTGACGACTCGTGTACGTCGCGGGATGCCTCAGCTCGACAGACAAGGACGGACAAGCCGTGCTGACCAAAACGACCACGCCGGGAGACGACGAGGCACGCGAACTCCCCGCTTTGGCCGAGCAGTTCGTTTCCTCGCCACGAGGTGCGCAACTCGCCCGGAACCGTGCTGTCCGGCGCATGGAGGAGTGGGGCTACCCGCCGGCGTCGGACGCGTCGTGCACGGTCGGCCTCGTCGTCGGCGAACTCACCGCGAACGCCGTACAGCACGGCCGAGTCCGCGGACGCGACTTCGGTCTCCGGCTCACTCTCGACGCGGCGGCGGGCCTGGTTCGCATCGAGGTCGCGGACGCCGCCACCGCGAAGCGGCCACCCGCGGTCCCGCCCTCGTCGTCCCCCGAGGGTGAGTCCGGTCGGGGGCTGCTCCTGGTGGACGTCCTGGCTGTGCGCTGGGGGTCGGCGTCTCGCCGACCCGTAGGCAAGACGGTATGGGCGGAGGTAGCTGTCGAGGCGGCACTCACCCGTGAGAGCTGATGGCGGCGCAGCCGCCGTGCGGAGACCACCGGGGAGGGGCCGACCAGGTTTTCCACAGGCCGTGCACGGCGAGAGCCCGGCCCTGGCACGCGACCGTGGGGGTCGGCGCCCTGGCCGGGCTCTCTTTCGCCGCTACGGCGGCGGTACGGCGGTACAGGCCGTTACAGGCCCGGGGGGACCTACTCGTCCTCTTCGGGCTTCTCCGCGTCGTTGACCTCCTGCTCGAGGCCCAGCTGCTCGACGAGCCACTTGTCGAACTCGATGGCGGCCCGCACCCAGCTGACCGTGGAGGACACGAAGTGCTCCAGGCTGACGCCGGTGCCGATGAGCATCTGCGCCTCGCCGATCAGACGGACGGTGCCGTCGTCATGCGTGTGCGTGTAGACCTTGGGCCACAGGGTGCGCCGGTTCCAGTCGTCGATGGACTCCAGCAGCAGGGGCTTCTCGTCGATCTTGTGGGGGCGGTCGTAGAACGTCCGCACCGAGAAGACCTGCTGGTCTCCCTCACCACGGAACATGAAGTACGTACGGAACTGCTCCCACGGCGCCGCGAGGTCACCCTCGTCGTCGACGACATACTTCAGCTCCATCTGGTCGAGGAGCTGCTTCACGAGGTCCTGATCCGGGACGACGGGGCCCGCCGGAGCTGACGGCTGCGGCTCGGGCTGGCCCCCGAAGTTCGGAATCGAGGACGGGTCGATGGTCACCGTGATTTTCCCTTCGTACGGATCCTGCCATCCTCCCCCATGCGGGGAGGGGGGTGGCAAGCCCAGGCGAGTCTGTGAGCCTCGGGCTGACATGATCCGGTCAGCAGGAAGCAGGTACAGGAAGCAGGTACTGACCGGTACCCGACGGAGGGGAACTCATGACGCGGAGCGGCGACGAACCCGTGACGGAGCCGAGGACGCCCGGCAGGACCCGCTGGGGCGTGTTCGCGGCGATCATGGCGTTACCGGCCCTGCTGGTGGCGGGAGTGCCCGTGTTGCTCGCCCTGTGGCTGTCCACGGACGACACCGCACGGACGGGGGTCGAGAAGGCACCCTGCGCCGACGCGCTGGCCTTCGGCGGGGCGAAGCTGCCCTCCGGCGCGGACGACGCCGCCTGCGAGGTGCAGTCCGGCATCGACACCCGCTACGACGCCCGCTTCCGTATGCCCCGCGACCAGGTGCGGGACTGGCTGGCGGCCACGTACCGGGGCGGGCCCGAGCCGCGGACGTCGCAGTGCGCCGAGGCCACGGCCGACCTCTGCCTGAACCTGGGCCCCGGGGAGTTCGGCGACCACGGCGCCGTACAGGTGGACATCACTCACGACGGGCCGGACTGGTCCCGGGTGCGGTTCGTGGCGTTCACAGTGTGACCGTGACCGTGACCGCCGTGACCATGACCCGGGCAGGGGCCGGGGAGACCGGCATCCCCGCCCGTGGCGTCCGTCCGCCCACCGTGACAGTGCCTTGTCAGAGCGTCTTGTCCGTCGACGGCCCGACGATCAAGCCCTCCCCGAACACGTCCACCCGGACGGTGTCGCCGTCCTTGACCTCGCCGGAAAGGATCTCCTTGGCGAGGCGGTCGCCGATGGCGGTCTGCACGAGGCGGCGCAGCGGGCGGGCGCCGTAGGCCGGGTCCATGCCCTCGGTCGCGAGCCAGACCAGGGCCTCGTCGCTGACCTCAAGGGTGAGGCGGCGTTCGGCCAGCCGCTGGGTGAGGTGGCCGATCTGGAGGCGGGCGATCCGGCTCAGCTCGTCCTTCGACAGGGCCGAGAAGACGACCAGGTCGTCGAGCCGGTTCAGGAACTCCGGCTTGAAGGATGACCGGACCACCTCCAGCACCTGCTCCTTCTTCTCCGCCTCGCTCCTGATCGGGTCGACCAGGAACTGGCTGCCCAGGTTCGAGGTGAGGACCAGGATCGTGTTGCGGAAGTCCACCGTCCGGCCCTGGCCGTCCGTCAGGCGGCCGTCGTCCAGCACCTGGAGGAGGATGTCGAAGACCTCGGGGTGCGCCTTCTCGACCTCGTCGAGCAGGACGACGCTGTACGGCCGGCGCCGCACCGCCTCCGTGAGCTGGCCGCCCTCCTCGTAGCCGACGTAGCCGGGGGGCGCGCCGACGAGCCGCGACACGGTGTGCTTCTCGCCGTACTCGCTCATGTCGATGCGGACCATGGCCCGCTCGTCGTCGAAGAGGAAGTCGGCGAGTGCCTTGGCGAGTTCGGTCTTGCCGACTCCGGTGGGGCCGAGGAAGAGGAACGAGCCGGTGGGGCGGTCGGGATCCGCGATGCCGGCCCGGCTGCGCCGTACGGCGTCCGACACGGCCTGTACGGCCTCCGTCTGGCCGATGAGGCGACGGCCCAGCTCCTCCTCCATGCGCAGGAGTTTCTGCGTCTCGCCCTCCAGGAGGCGCCCGGCGGGGATGCCGGTCCAGGCGGCCACGGTGTCGGCGATGTCGTCGGCGCCGACCTCCTCCTTGACCATGGTGTCCTTGGCGGCCTCCTCCTCGGCCTGCGAGGCGACTTCCAAGTCCCGTTCCAGGGTGGGGATCTCGCCGTACAGCAGCATGGACGCGGTGTCGAAGTCGCCGTCGCGCTGGGCGCGTTCGGCCTGCCCGCGCAGCTCGTCGAGCTTCTCCTTCAGCTCACCGACCCGGTTGAGGGACTGCTTCTCCTTCTCCCAGCGGGCGGTCAGGCCGCGCAGCTCCTCCTCCTTGTCGGCGAGATCGCGGCGCAGCCGCTCCAGGCGCTCGCGCGAGGCCGGGTCGGTCTCCTTGACCAGCGCGAGCTCCTCCATCTTCAGCCGGTCGACGGCGCGCTGGAGTTCGTCGATCTCCAGGGGCGAGGAGTCGATCTCCATGCGGAGGCGGGAGGCCGCCTCGTCGACCAGGTCGATGGCCTTGTCGGGCAGGAAGCGGGAGGTGATGTACCGGTCGGAGAGGGTCGCGGCCGCGACCAGCGCGCTGTCCGCGATCACCACCTTGTGGTGGGCCTCGTAGCGCCCCTTGAGGCCGCGCAGGATGGCGATGGTGTCCTCGACGCTCGGCTCGGCGACCAGCACCTGCTGGAAGCGGCGCTCCAGCGCCGGGTCCTTCTCGATCCGCTCGCGGTACTCGTCCAGGGTCGTGGCGCCGACCATGCGCAGCTCACCCCGCGCGAGCATGGGCTTGAGCATGTTGCCGGCGTCCATCGAGGAGTCCCCGCCGGCGCCGGCGCCCACGACGGTGTGCAGTTCGTCGATGAAGGTGATGATCTGGCCGTCGGAGTCCTTGATCTCCGCGAGGACGGTCTTCAGCCGCTCCTCGAACTCGCCGCGGTACTTTGCCCCGGCCACCATGGCGCTGACATCGAGCGCGACGAGCCGCTTGTTCTTGAGGGACTCGGGCACGTCGCCCTTCACGATCCGCTGGGCGAGCCCTTCGACCACGGCGGTCTTGCCGACGCCGGGCTCGCCGATGAGCACGGGGTTGTTCTTGGTCCGCCGGGACAGCACCTGCACCACCCGGCGGATCTCCTGGTCCCGCCCGATGACGGGATCGAGCTTGCCTTCCCGCGCGGCGGCGGTGAAGTCGGTCCCGAACTTCTCCAGGGCCTTGTACTGGCCCTCGGGATCGGCGGTGGTCACGCGGCGTCCTCCCCTTGCCTTCTGGAAGGCCTCCGACAGCTTCTTCGCGGTGGCCCCCTGCCCGGAGAGTACGTCGCCGGCCGGGCCGCCCTTCGCGGCGATGCCGATGAGCAGGTGCTCGGTGGAGAGGTATTCGTCCCCGAGGTCCTTGGCCCGCTCCTGGGCGTCCGCGATCACGGCGAGCAGCTCGCGGTTGGGCTGCGGGGGCGCGACGGTGGATCCGGTCACGCTGGGCAGCGACGCGATCGCCTTCTCCGCGCCGGCCCGCACGGCGGCCTGGTCGGCGTCGACGGCGGCCAGCAGATCGACGATGTTCTCGTTGTCCTGCCCCTGGAGCAGGGCAAGGAGCAGGTGGGCCGGGGTGAGGTCGGGATGTCCCTCGGTCACGGCCCGGTTGCCGGCCGCGTTGATGGCGTCCCGGCTCCGGTTGGTCAGCTCGGCGTCCACGTTCGCTGTCTCCTCCTCCTGGCGTCCTTGCGTCAGCCGTCCCGTCACACTGACTCAATCAACGTACACAAACTTGAGTCTATTCCACTCAAGGTGGCCACGGGGAGGTTCCGGACGGCTAGGTTCGGTTCATGGCCGCACATCCCCAGGACCCGGGTGCCCCGGACGCGTCATACCTCAGCTTCTGGCGCGAACGGCACCTGTGCACGCTGACGACACCCCGCCCCGACGGCAGCCCGCACGTGGTGCCGGTCGGAGTGACATACGACCCCGAGAGCCGACTTGCTCGGGTGATCGCGGACAGGGCAAGCACGAAAGTGCGCAACATCCTGGCGGCGGGGCCGGCGGGCGCCCGGGTCGCGGTCTGCCAGGTCGCCGGCCGCCGCTGGGCCACGCTGGAGGGCCGGGCGTTCGCGCGCACGGGGCCGGAACAGGTCGCGGAGGCGGAGCGCCGCTACGAGGAGCGCTACGGACACCCACCGCGCCCGAACCCGACGCGCGTGGCGATCGAGATCCAGCTGACGCGGGCGATGGGGCGGGGCTGAGAAGGCCGCGAGGCCGAAAAGGACCGGGCGAAGCGGGCTCCGGAGGCCCTGGAGACCCGCCAGGACCCTCACAGAGCCGCCGGGACCCGCCCCGCACGCAAAATCGATCAGTTTCAGCCACTCACCGATTCGCCCGATACCTGGAAATGTCCCCAAACTGCAGCGGCGTCACCGTGTTCAGGTCACGGTGACGCCGCTGCGGGGGGAAGCGCCTGCGCGATCTGTTACGACGGGGGAATCGCGTCAGGCACTGCGGGGGGTGGCTGAGATGGTTCGTTGGGGCGGAGCGTCCTGCTCCACCAGTCGATGGTCCCGCTGGTCCAGGTTCACAAAGATCATTCCGTACCGGATGGCACACCGCACGGGCTGCGGCGCACCCCGGGGCCGCCGCAGGCACCGATAGGCCCGTACGTCCTCGTCCTCGTCCCGCGTCACGACGACCGGCTCACCGAAGACGGTCACCATCAACGAGTCACCGGCGTGGGGGATCGCGGTGACCAGGTCGATGAAGTGCCATCCCGAGCGGTAGGCGGTGGCCATTTCGCGGCGGAAGGAGCGGTCGTCGGGTGGAGTGGTCATGACTCGGCGGCCCAGGTGCTGTCGTCCATGCCCCATGTGCTGTCGGCCGGGGCGTCGGACGCCGCCACCACCACCCACGTACTGTCGCCGGGCGGGGCGGCAGTCGCGGCACGCGTGCTCCAGGCGCTGTCCGTCGGGACGTCGCTCCTGGTCTCCGCAAGGCCACTCAGCGTCCCGAAAGCCACAACAGCGGAGAAGGCGGCGGCAAGCGCCGAGCGAAGCATTCTCTTACGCATAGTCGGCTTCGTCCTCATTTGAAGGTCACCTCTCCCCCGTCGACTACGACGATGGCGCATTTGGGCACGTCATGGCCACACAATCGATGCATCATGTTCCTGCACGTTCAGGACCCTGGGGGGTGGAGATTTGATAACAAGCGCGACTAAGCGGACACATCCTCACGCGCTGACTGCACTGTGCGAGGAGGGTCGCCGTCTCTATGAGAACGCTCTCCGCACCGGACGCATCGCCCGTGCGGACGTCGAGCCCGCTCCGTGCTTGATGGAGTTCGCCCTCCTTCATCCCGATCCGGACGACGCGAACTGGCTGCGCCCCGTGCCTCCGTCGATCGCCCTGGCACAGCGGCTCAACCCGATCGAGCACGAGATCACTCAGCGCAGGCGGGAGTCGATCGAACTCGCCGACGCTTTCGAGCCGTTCATGGCCCTCAGCGCCCAGGCGACGGCGTCCACGCACTCCATCACGGTGCTGGAGGGCATCGACCGGATCAACGCTGCGCTCGACCTGGCCACCGCCCAATGCCACACCGAGATGCTCACGGTCCAACCGAGCCGCCGCCGGCTCGAGCACACCCTCGCCCAAGGGCTGGAGCGTGACAGGCCGTTGATCGAAAGAGGCTGCCGCATCCGGACCCTCTACCAGCACACCGCCCGTCACAGTCCCGAGACGCTGGCCTACGTGGCCCGGTTCTCCGACGGCAAGGTCGAATACCGCACCATCGACGAACTGGTGGAGCGGCTGATCATCTGCGACGAGACCGTGGCCTTCATCCCGACGCGTGACGACGGGCAGGTCGCCCTCGAACTGCGTCACCCCGGGCTCGTCCGCTACCTGATCAAGGTCTTCGAGTTCATGTGGGGCCGCGCGGTTCCGCTGAGCGCCGGCGCACCCTACGAAACCGCCCCCGACGGCATCACGGACATCCAGCACTCCATCGCCAAGCTCCTCATCGAGGGCCATGTCGACGAGGCCATAGCCCGACGCCTGGGGATGAACGTCCGCACGTGCCGCGCTCACATCGCCAAACTCGCCTCGGCCCTCGGCAGCGGGAGCCGTGCCCAACTCGGCTTCCTCATAGCGCAGTCGGGCATTTTGCAGCAGGATGCCTGACTCCCGCCGGAGGAAACCGGAAGAAGAGGGTCACGCGTGACGACATCGACGCACCGGCACGGGCCGGAGGAACTGTGCCCAGCGGGTCTCGAACTGTACGGTCGCGCCCTGCGCGAAGGCCGCCTCCCGGAGCACGAGGCGGACCCGGTGCCCTGTCTGCTCCGCGTCGGGCTGCTCCGGCCCGACCTCGACGACACGCGGTGGCTGCGTCCCGTCGCCCCCACCGTGGCCTTGCCGCGGCTGCTGCGCGGCATCGCCGAGGACATCGCCCGGCGCAGACAGGCCGAAACCCTCCTGGCCCAGGCGTTCGAGCCGCTCATGGCACTCGGCATCGGACACCCGGACCCGACGGAAGCCGCGGGGACAACCCTGCTCAGCGGCTCCGAACAGATCGACGAGGCCATCCGACAGGCCATGCTGCGGTCGTCCGACGAGGTGCTGACCATCCAGCCGGGCGGAAAGCGGCCCGTTTCCTCGCTCGCCCTCGCCTTCCCCAAAGAGCAGGAGATCCTCGCCCGGGGCGCCCGTATGCGCACCCTCTACCAGCACACCTCGCGCCACGACCCGGCCGTCCTCGCCCACTACGAACTCCTGGACGGCGACGTCGAGGTCCGCACCCTCGACGAAGTCCCCGAACGTCTCATCGTGCTCGACCGTGATGTCGCCTTCATCCCCGCCAACCCGGACCGCACGATCGCCGTCGAGGTCCGCCACCGTCCCCTGGTCACCTACCTCGCCACCACCTTCGACCGCCTCTGGCACCTGGCCACGCCGATGTACCCCCAGGCGGTCCAGCAGCCCACCCTGAACGGCATCACCCCCCGCCAGCGCGCCATAGCCGCCCTCCTCGTGGAGGGCCACACCGACGCCGTCATCGCCGACCGCCTCGGCCTGAACATCCGCACCGCCCGCGAGCACATCGCCAAACTCGCCTCCACCCTCGGCAGCGAGAGCAGGGCGCAGCTCGGCTACCTCATCGGACGGGCCGGGATTCTTGATCAGGAAGGCTGAGGGCACCCGGCACGAATCCCGGCTCGGCACCCGACCCCACGTCGGCGGGGTGGGACGTACCGTCCAGACCCACCTGCGCGATACGGACGCCCAGTTGCGTACGGCTGGCCGCGCCCAGCGTCTCCGACAGCCGCGCGATGTGCGCCCGGCACGTACGGACGCTTATCCCCAGCCGCTCCGCGATCACCGCGTCCTGATGCCCCTCCGCGAGCAGCGCCGCGATGGACTGCTCCCGGTGCGAGATGCCCTCGATGCCGGTGTCGGGCAGGGGGGCGGTCAGCGGGATCGCGAGGCGCCAGAGGCGTTCGAAGACCGTGCCCAGGTACTCCACGAGCGCGGGGTGGCGTAGTTCGAGGGCCAGCGTGCGGTCCGCGTTCGCCGGGATGAACGCCACCGTGCGGTCGAAGAGGATCAGGCGGTCGATGACCTCGTCGAGGGTGCGCGCCTGGACCGCGCCGCCCATCAGCTCCAGGTAGTTGAGCAGGCCCTGACCGTGCCGGGCCACGTGCGTGTACAGATCGCGCATGCGAACGCCCCGGCCGCGCAGTGCCAGCGCCCGGTGCAGACCCTCCGTCAGTTCGTGCTCGGGACGGATGCCGCCGGGCTGGACGGTCAGGACCTCCGTCGTGCAGGCCTCCGTCGCCTCGTCCATCGCCGCCTGGATGCGGGAGAGGCCGTCGAGGACGCGGATCGCGCCGCCCTCGGCGGATGCCGCCTGCGGTTGTGGGCCGAGGCCCGCGTACCACTCGAAGGCCGCCACCGCCGAACCCACCCGCCGCTGGCTCGCGCTGACCTCGTCGTACAGGCCGCGCAGCAGCCGCGTCATGACCTCCTGGGGTGCCGTCGGCACCAGCCAGTCCATGTCGTCGGGGTCCGGGTGCAGCAGGGCCAGCTCCAGCAGACAGGGCACCGGCCCGGCATCCTCGCGCGGCACGCGGCCCCGCCGCACGGCCCGGGAGTACACGCGGTCCCCGGCGTCGCACAGTCGGTCGGCACCGTGTGGATGCTCCTCCGCCCCGTGCCCGGCCATCGCCCGTCCCACCCCCGGTTCCAGCGCCTTTTGCAGCGCAACTATGCGCGGACCGGACCGGCTGCGCAACACGGCTCCCCCCTTCTCGGCAGGGAGAAAACACCGGTTTGCCCCACTGACTCCACGCCTCCGCCGGTCGGGTTGCAACAACCTGACGGGGGTGTCCCGTACCCGCCGGGCGCACGGTGGAACCCGTACCACCGGCAGCCTCGGGGGCGGCCGGGCGGAATCTGCCCCGCTCGGCGTGCCCCACCCGCCCCCGACGCCACGCCGATCCCACCCGCCCCCGACGCCACGCCGATCCCGCCCGCACCCGCGAGAGCTGCCGGAAATCACGCAGTGATCAGCGCGTTACCAACCCCACTTAACGTCAGGCCATGGCGGACATATTTGACGCATACGCGTTGGCCGACGCGTGGGACGAGATGTTTGAGCGGCCGGGTGAGGTCAGGACCGCCTATGAGCCGGTGCTGGCGGCGCTGCAGCCGATCGAGCCGAGCGAACTGCGCTTCCGGGCCGACCAGATGGCCCGGGCGTTCACCGACCGTGGGGTGACCTACGCCTTCGCGGGTGAGGAGCGGCCGTGGCCGCTGGACCTCGTGCCCAGGATCCTGGACGCCCTGGAGTGGGATCTCATACAGCGCGGGGTGAGTCAGAGAGTCAGGGCCCTGGAGGCCTATCTCACCGACGCCTACGGGCCCGCCCGTGCCTTCGAGGACGGTGTCGTGCCCTGGCGGCTGCTCCTCAGCTCCCCCCACTTCCACCGCGCGGCCCACGGCGTCGAACCGCCGGGCGGTGTCCGCATCCACGTCGCCGGCATCGACCTCGTACGGGACGAGGCGGGCGACTTCCGGGTCCTGGAGGACAACGTCCGGGTGCCCAGCGGGGTTTCGTACGTCATCGAGAACCGGCGGGCGATGACCCGGATCTTCCCGTCCCTCTTCGCCGAGCAGCACGTCGTGCCCGTCGACGGGTACGCCCAGCGCCTGCTCGCCGCCCTGCGGGCCGCCGCGCCCGACGGCACCACGGATCCGCGGGTGGTCGTCCTGACCCCGGGGCCGAGCAACGCCGCCTACTTCGAACACGCCCTGCTCGCCCGCCTGATGGGCGTCCAGCTGGTCGAGGGGCACGACCTCGTCTGCCGCGGCAACCGGGTGGGGATGCGGACGACCCGCGGCGAGGTACCCGTCCATGTCGTATACCGGCGCCTGGACGACGACTTCCTCGATCCGCTCCACTTCCGCCCCGATTCGGTGATCGGCTGCCCCGGCATCATGGGCGCCGCCCTCGCGGGCAACGTGACCCTCGCCAACGCCGTCGGCAACGGCATCGCGGACGACAAGCTGCTCTACACGTACGTCCCCGACCTGATCCGCTACTACCTCTCCGAAGAACCGATTCTCCCCAACGTGGAGTCCTTCCGGCCGGACGAACCCGGCCAACTCGACGCCGTCCTCGACCAGATCGACCAGCTGGTCATCAAGCCGGTCGACGGCGCCGGCGGCCAGGGCATCGTCATCGGCCCGAAGGCCGACCGCGAGACCCTCGAACGCACCCGCGCGGCCGTCATCGCCGACCCCCGCGGCTTCATCGCCCAGCGGCCCGTCGCCCTGTCCACCTCCCCCACTCTCGCCGGGGAACGTATGGCGCCACGCCACATAGATCTACGGCCCTTCGCCGTCAACGACGGCAACGACGTCTGGGTCCTGCCCGGCGGCCTCACCCGGGTCGCCCTCCAGGAGGGCAACCTCATCGTCAACTCCAGCCAGGGCGGCGGCTCCAAGGACACCTGGGTGCTCGCCGAGGGGCACGCGCGGCGACCGGCAGCACCGACAGCGGCACTGCCCGACGTCGCCCCGCGTCAGCTCGGTCCCGGCGGTACCCCCGCCGACGTTCAGGAAGGGGCACAGCAATAAGGGCGCGGCAGCATTGAACCCTCCCCCTCGAAAGCGAGGGGGAGTCCTGGCTCACACTGCTCGGCCGCTCAGCGAACGGTCGAGTCCTACGCGATCAGCGCCAGCCGGGTTGGAACCAGCCCGGTTTCCCCACGGAATGGAGGTTGCTGTGCTGGCTTGGCTCTCGCTCAGCACGTCTCGACCCTACCCGGCGTGTGAGCGGGGGGCCCAGTGAACGACGTGATTCTCTCCCGTATCGCCGAATCCCTGACCTGGACCGGCCGTTACGTCGAGCGCGCGGACAACACCGGCCGCATCCTCGACGCCTACCTGCACCGCATGCTGGAGGACCCCTGGCGCGACGAGGACGTGGCCTGCCGGTCGCTGTACGCGATCCTCGGCGTCGACGCGGGCGAGCCGCGCGTCGACATGCAGCAGGTCCTGGACCAGCTGGCCTTCGACGCCCGCTCCACCTGCTCCATCGAGGGCGCGCTCGGCGCTGCCCGGCTCAACGCCCGCAGCGCCCGCGAGGCGGTCTCCTCCGAGATGTGGGAGTGCCTCAACTCCACCTGGCACGCCCTGGCCGACCAACGGCTCGCGGCCCGCCGTACCGGCCCGTACGCCTACCTGGAACTGGTACGCCGCCGGGCGGCCCTCTTCTTCGGCCTGGCCGACTCCACCATGAGCCGCGACGACAGCTGGCGTTTCGTCGTCCTGGGCCGGAGCCTGGAACGGGTGGACATGACCGTACGACTGCTGTCCGTGCGCGTACTCGACGCGGCGCACGCGCCCGACTGGCCGACCCTGCTCAGCGCGTCCGGCGCCGACGAGGCGTACGCGCGCGTGCACAGCGGCTTCGGCGACACCTCACGGGTGGCCGAATTCCTGCTCATGGACCGGGAGTTCCCGCGCTCGGCGCTGCACGCCCTGACGACGGCGGAGGAGTGCCTGGCCGCGCTCGGCCGCCCCCGCCAGGACCCGGCGCGCCGCCCGATCGGCCGGATGCGCACCCGCCTGGAGTACCTCGACTCGCAGGCCATGGAAGACCAACTCCCGGCCCTACTACGGGATTTGCAGCAGTCCTGCATGGCATCCGCCGACGGAGTGGCCGAGCGGTTCTTCCCCTACCAGGGCCCCGTCGAGTGGGCCCAGGAAGGAGCCTGAGATGGCTCGTCGCCTCCGCATCCGGCACGTCACCCGGGTCTCCTACGCCCAGGCCGCGGTCTCCTCGCACAACGAGGTCCGCATGACCCCGCTGACACTGCCCCACCAGACCACCCTGGACTCCCGGGTCACCATCAGCCCGACCGCCACCACCTGGTCGTACTGGGACTACTGGGGCACCCAGGTCACCGGCTTCGACCTCATGGACCCGCACGCCGACCTCACCATCACCGCCTCCAGCCTGGTCGAGACCCACGCCCCGGACTCCCTCCCCCAGCCCCCGACCTGGCCGGAAGTAGCCGCCCACACCGCCCGCTCCCGCCTGCTGGAGTTCGCGGGCGACACCCCTCGTACGACACTCCCCGCCGAGCTGGTGGAGCAGGCACGGGACGCGGCGGCCGGCCTGGACCCGCACGAAACCGCCGCCACCGTCTCGTCCCTGGTCGCCGACCGGGTCGCCTACCTCCCCGGCTCCACCGGAGTGACCACCTCCGCCGCCGAGGCCTGGGAACAGGGCGCGGGCGTCTGCCAGGACATCGCCCACGTCACCCTCGCCCTGCTACGAGGCCTGGGCCTGCCCACCCGCTACGTCTCCGGCTACCTCCACCCCGACCAGGAAGCGGAACTGCACCTGCCGGTCGCCGGCCAGAGCCACGCCTGGGTCGAGTACTGGGCGGGCGACTGGTGCGGCTACGACCCCACCAACCGCACGAGGCCCGACGAGTCCCACGTGGTGGTGGGCCGAGGCCGCGACTACGACGACGTCACCCCGCACAAGGGCGTGTACCGGGGAGTGGCGGGCGGGTTGCCGGAGGTGACGGTGGAGTTCACGCGGGTGGCGTGAGACGGGGGGCGTCAGGCGGGGGCGTCAGGCGGCGTTGTCCCCCTTTCGGCACCGGTTCGGCTCAGCCCCGCCTGGGGCCCGTGATCGCTTCCCCGATCACGAAGCCCTTGGCCGGGCCTTCGGAAACGGTGACGTCGGTGCCGTACGGGACGCGCTGGATGTCCTCCCAGTCGGCCTTGTCGGGACGAGGGCCGGTGAAGAGGGTGACGGCGCCCTGGCCGTCGTAGTCGTCGATGAGGACGTACACAGGAATCCCGGCGCGGGCGTACTCGCGGCGCTTACGGACGCGGTCGCGGTCTTGGTTGCGCCGGCCGGGGGAGACGACTTCGACCACCAGGTGAAGTGCCTTGGCCTGTACTCCCAGGCCGTCCGCATCCGCGTACGGCTCCGCGTCTTCGGGGGCGACAAAGGCGTCGGGGATCCATCCCTTGCGTTTGTGGATGACGTTGGTGTCCTGAAAGCAGGCGTACTCGCCCTCTTCCAGAAACTTGTCCAGCAGCCGGCGCAGTCGATTGATGATCTGCGCGTGGGACAGGCGACCGGTGGGCGACGCCTCGATGGCTCCCTCGATGATCTCAGCGCGGTAGCCCTCGGGGAGTTCCATGGCCTTCCATGCCTGCCACAGGACCTCGTCCAGCTCGGGGCCGTTCTCGGCAAGGGACACGGACTCGGTCCTGGTCTCAGGCATGGTCTCGGGCCTCTCGTGCGCAAGAGCGGTCATGGCGGCATCACCTCCTCAAGTGTGGGCTGGGCGTGCTTGGGGCACAAGCAACGCCATCACGGTAGGTACGGCTATACGGCTGACCAGGGGAAATGCCCCCAGTTCACCCGTTCGAGCGAGGGCGGAACGAGCCCTCGCCCCCACCCAGCTCGAACCACACTCCCTTGGCGAAGCGCCCCGCCCTCTCGGCCGCGACACCCCACGTGTCCGCCATCTCCGCGACGAGCGCGAGCCCTCTCCCCCAGCAGGCAATGGCCCCCGCGGCGGGGTGCGTGACGACGGGTGGGTCGGGGCTCTCGTCGAAGACGCTCACATGGAAGCGGGCCGGGGTGAGGCGGACGCGGAGCATGGCGGTGCCCTTGGTGTGCAGGTGGACGTTGGTGACGAGTTCCGAGGTGCACAGGGCGGCGGGCATGACGAGGAGTTCACGGTCGTGGGTGAAGAGGACGGCACGTACGAAGTCACGGCAGACGCGGGGTGCGGTGGCGTCGGCGGGGGCGAACAGGCTGTATTGGTGGGTGAGTTGGGTGGGTCGGTGAGCAGTGTGGCGGGCTGGGTCCACGGAGGCTCCTGGGTACGAGGGGGGTTGCCCGGCGATGGCGGTGCCCGGGGTGCGGGTGCTCTTTCGGCTTATGGGCAGGGGAGGCTGAGCGGTTTCAGTGCGTAACTGATTCCACACCCAAGGTAGCGATGAACGGTTCTCGCGAGCAACCTGATCGTCAGAATCGGTGGACTAACTACCGGCGACGGGGCAGACTTTGGGCCGATCACCAAGGAGAACCCGTGGGACTGCGCACCACCATCAGCGAACGACAGCGGCGACTCGGCTTCGAACTCAAACAACTGCGCGAACAGGTGGGGTTGACCACCAGTGAAGCCGCCGACCGGATCGGCATGACGCGCGGGCAACTGGGGCACATCGAGGCTGGCCGGACCTCGATCCTCACCGAGCGACTGCTCGACCTCTGCCGTGTTTATGGTTGCTCAGAGGAGCCCTACATCGAGACCTTGGTCTGTCTCTCCGAGTCCAGCGGCCAAGGCTGGTGGCGCGCCTACCGGAAGCACATGGGGCCGGACTCCCTGAACCTGGCCGAGCTCGAATCAGAGGCTGCGGCCATCCGGACGCACGAGCCACTGTTCATCCCGGGCCTCTTCCAGACGGCCGACTACACGCGGGCCATCTTCACCAGCGAGGACCTGGGCTTTGCGAACATCGAGGAGGGGCTGAGGTTCCGTATGGAACGGCAGCACATCCTGACGCGCGAGAACCCCCCGTCCGTGCATGCTGTCATCCACGAGTCCGCGCTGCACATGCGGTTCGGCGGCACGGAGGTCGTACGGAAGCAGTTGCTGCATCTCATCGAGCTGGCGCGCCTGCCGAACGTGACCATCCAGGTCTATCCGTTCACCTCCCAGGCGCACGCGGCTCTCACCGGCAACTTCGCCCATATCATCCCCGCCAACCCGAAGTTGGGCACCGTCGTGGTCGAACAGCTTCTGGGCTCCCACTACTTGGTGCAGCAGCGCCATCTCCGGGAGTACAACTCACTGTTCGACCGGATCGCAAAGAACGCCCTCGCCCCTGTCGACGTATCGTTGGCCCCTGAAACACACTCGGTGAAGGACTCACTCGCCCTCATCCAGCATGTGCTGTACACCCTCTGAGGAGGCACGGATGCCCGAACTGCACTGGCAGAAGTCGTCGTACAGCGGCGGCCCGGAAGGCAACTGCCTCTACGTCGCCACCGCCCCCGACAAAACGATCCGCCTCCGCGAGAGCGACACCCCGGACGTCATCCTGACCACCGCCCCCGCCGGCCTCGCCGCGCTGATCCGGTACGTCACGGACGCCGGCTGACAGGCCCGGCCGTGGAGAGGGCCTACTTCAGCCCGATCTCCTCGCACGCCGCCTCGTAGTCGCTCGTGCAGATGTCGGACACCTTGTAGATGCCGTCCGCGACGACCGTGGACTCGATGTTGGCCTTCGTCAGGGTCACCACCGGCACCAGCTGGGCTGAGATGTTCTTGTCGGTGGGGCTGTCCACCTTGTCGGAGGCGAGGGCGTCGAACTTGATGTCCTTGCCCTGGATCTTCGCCACGGCCATCTCCGCGGCGGCCTCGGCCTCCTGCGCATACGGCTTGTAGACGCTCATGTACTGCTCGCCGGCGACGATCCGCTGCACGGCGGAGAGTTCCGCGTCCTGGCCGGTGATCGGGGGCAGTTCGGAGAGACCCGCGGCTTCCAGGGCCTTGATGATGCCGCCGGCCATGGCGTCGTTGGCGGAGTACACCGCGGCGATGTTGTTCTTGCCGATCTTGTTGAGCGCCTGGGTCATGTTGGACTGGGCCTCCTCCGGACTCCAGCCCTTGGTGTCGAACGACTCGGCGATCGTCACCTTGCCCTCCAGCTCGGAGAGCGCGCCCGCCTTGAACTGCCCGGCGTTCGGGTCGGTGGGCGAACCGTTCATCATGACGATCTTGTCCGAGGTGTCGGCGCGCGGGCCCAGCGCGTCGATGATCGAGCGCCCCTGGACCTCGCCGACCAGCTCGTTGTCGAAGGAGACATACGCGTCGATCGGGCCCTCGGCCAGGCGGTCGTAGGCGATGACGGGGATGCCCGCGTCCTTCGCCTTCTGCACCGTGCCGGCGATGGAGTGCGAGTCGACGGCGTCCAGGAGGATGACGTCGACCTGGTCGTCGATCATCCGCTGCATCTGGCTGGCCTGCTTGTCCGGGTCGGCCTCGCCGTTGGCGTACACCGTCTTGCCCTTGTTCGCGGTGAGGGAGGAGACCTTGGCCTGAATGATGGGGTAGTCGAACTCCTCGTACCGCGTGTTCGTCTTCTCCGGCATCAGCACGCCGACGGTGATGTCGTTCCCCTTGGTCGGGCTCGCCTCGCTGCCCGTCCCGGTCACCCCGAGCGCACCGCAGGCCGCAAGCGAGAGGGTCATCGTGGACGCGGCCACGGATACGGCGATACGACGCATGGGGGAGCTCACTTCTTGGTGCCTTCCGGACGCGGGCGCAGTATTGCGACCCAGGTGTCTGAAAAGACAACGCGTCAGCGTCCCCCAGCGTCAAGCGGAACCACTTAACGAGTGCGCAACGCCACGCTCCGCTTTGCATGTGAAGACATAGCGAAACTTCTCCAAACGCCCGTTACGGACTCTCCATCAAACGCACCCCCTCGGGACGGCAAAGATCCGTACAACCAAGTTCATTCCTCGCGAGTCGTGATCACAGCGGCTGCCTCTGCCGCTCCGATCACCGACCAGAGGACCGAATGAACCCAGCCAGACGCACGACCAGGGCGGCCACGACCGCCGTCGTGCTCGCCACCGCGGGCGGCCTGCTCACCGCTGTCACCGCCCCCGCGTCCGCCGCGACGACCTGCACCTCGCCGGTCTTCAAGCGGCAGTTCTTCGCGAACACCACCTTCTCCGGTACACCGAAGAAAACGGACTGCGACAGCGCCATCGACCAGAACTGGGGCACCGGCGCCCCCGCCTCCGGCCTCCCGTCGAACAACTTCGGCGTCCGCTGGACCGTCACCCGCGACTTCGGCTCCGGCGGCCCCTTCGCCCTGCCCGTCTCCGCACAGGACGGCATCCGCGTCTACCTCGACAACGTCCGCAAGGTCGACCTCTGGAAGAACGTGTCGACCACGGTCAAGAAGACCGTCAACGTCACGATCCCGTCCGGCAGGCACACCCTCCGCGTCGACTTCGTCAACTGGACCGGGACGGCGAACGTCTCCTTCGCCTACACGCCCCGCACCTCGGCCACGGTCGACACGGTCAAGCCGCTCGCCCCGACGGGTGCTTCGGTCACATACGACCAGGCCACCGGCAAGGCGAAGCTCACCTGGGCGAAGAACAAGGAGATGGACCTCGCCGGATACCGCGTCTACCGGCGCCTGAAGGGCACGGCGTTCGGCAGTGCACCCTTGGCGACGACCACGTCCGCGTCGTACACCGACACCACCCTGCCGGTGACCGGCGACGCGTACTACTACGAGGTCCGCGCCCACGACAAGGCCGGCAACACCTCGACGGGGACGGCCGACCAGGGTGTGACCACCGTCGACCGAACCGCGCCCCCCGCACCCACCGGACTGAGCACCGCCTCCGAACCGGAGGGGCTGTGGGTCGGCTGGGGCTCGGTCTCGGGGGCTGCGTCGTACCGGGTGTACCGGGCGACGAGTGCGGAGGGGACGTACACCCGGGTCGGGAGTACGACGAGCCAGGTGTCCTACGTCGATGCCTCGGCAGCCGAGGGCAGCGCCTACTACTACCGGGTGACCGCCCTCGACGCGGCCGGCAACGAGTCCGTACGGTCCGCCGCCGTCAGCGGCAGGCGCGGGGACCTCACCCCGCCGTCCGCCGTGACCGGGGTGACGGTCACGCCGACCGAGTACGGCTTCCATGTGACCTGGGACGCCAATCCGACGCCGGACCTGGCGCGTTACGTGGTGCGCCGCGGCGAGCTGCTCGGGGACGAGGAGGAGCGGATGTGCTCCCTCTACCCGGGCTATTACGTGGGCGCCGAGACCACCTCGTACGCCTACGCCACCGTTCCGGACGGCGAGGAGTCCTGCTTCATCGTCGACGCCGTCGACGACGACGGGAACTCCACGTTCCAGTTGACCGGCGAGGCCCAGATCGTCATCGCGACCGAGCTCGACATGACACCGAGCACGGCGATGCCGGAGGGTCCGGCGGTCACCGCGCCGTAAGTTCTCAGAGGGAAGCCGGGCCCACTCGTCGAGTGGGCCCGGCTTCCCTCTGGTCACACTTGCCGCGCCGTAGCCCGCCCGGAAAACGCGAAGAGGGCCGGGAAATCCCGGCCCTCTCCACGAGTTGGCCTCAGCCGTCAGTCCTGCTGCCGCTTGGGCCGCCACACCACCAGCGCACTCGTCTGCTGGACCTCCTGGTACGGGACCAGGTCGCGGCGGTACGACGCGTGTACCGCCGCCTCCCGCTGGCGCATCGCCGCGGCGGCGCCCTCGAGGGCCGCCTCCATCTCCGCGACGCGGGACTGCAGCGCGGCGACCTGGTTCTCCAGCTCGATGATCCGCTTGATGCCGGCCAGGTTGATGCCTTCGTCCTGCGACAACTGCTGGACGGTGCGCAGCAGTTCGATGTCGCGGGCCGAGTAGCGGCGGCCCCGCCCGGGGGTGCGGTCCGGGGAGACCAGGCCGAGACGGTCGTACTGGCGCAGGGTCTGCGGGTGCAGGCCGGAGAGCTGGGCCGCCACCGAGATGACGTAGACCGGGGTTTCCTCGGTCAGTTCATACGGGTTGCGTCGACGACCGTCCATCTCGATCATGCTCCCTTCGCGGCCTGGAACAGCTCCGCCCGCGGGTCCTCGTCCGCGGTTGCCTCGCGATACGCCTCTAGCGCTTCACGAGCATTCCCCGTCAGGTCCTTCGGAACACTCACCTCGACGGTGACCAACAGGTCGCCGCGGGTGCCGTCCTTGCGGACCGCGCCCTTGCCGCGGGCGCGCATGGTGCGGCCGTTGGGCGTGCCCGGGGGCAGCTTCAGGGTGACGGGAGGACCGCCCAGGGTGGGGACCCTGACCTCGCCGCCCAGTGCCGCCTCCGCGAACGTGACCGGGACCGTCACCGTGAGGTTGTCGCCCTTGCGGCCGAAGACCGGGTGGGCGCCCACGTGCACCGTGACGTACAGGTCGCCCGCCGGGCCGCCGCGCTCGCCGGGTGCGCCCTTGCCGCGCAGCCGGATCCGCTGCCCGTCGGTGACGCCCGCCGGGATGCGGACCTGCATGGTGCGGGAGGACTTGGCCCGGCCGCTGCCCTTGCAGTCGAGGCAGGGGTGCTCGGCGATCAGGCCGCGGCCCTTGCAGTCGGGGCACGGGTCGGTGAGGGAGAAGCCCCCGCCGGTGCCGCGGGCGACCTGACCGGTGCCGACGCAGGTCGGGCACACGCGCGGTGTGCCGTTCTTGTCGCCGGTGCCCGAGCATGCCTTGCAGGGCTGCTGCGAGGACATCCGCAGCGGGACCGTCGCGCCCTCGATCGCCTCGGTGAAGCTGAGGGTGACCTCGGACTCGATGTCCTGGCCGCGCCGGGGCTGCGTACGCGTGCCCGTGCCGGCGCCGCCGCGGTTGAACAGGCCCCCGAAGACGTCACCGATGCCGCCCCCGAAACCGCCGGCGCCTCCCTGGGAGCCGCCGCCCTGGGCGCCGCCTCCGAAGAGGTCACCCAGGTCGAAGTTGAAGGAGCCGCCGCCCGCGCCCGGCCCCGGGCGGAAGCCGCCGTTGCCGAAGAGGGCGCGGGCCTCGTCGTACTCCTTGCGCTTCTTGGGGTCGCCGAGGATGTCGTTCGCCTCGGAGATCTCCTTGAAGCGCTCCTCGGCCCTGGCGTTGCCCTTGTTGGCGTCCGGGTGGAACTCGCGGGCGAGCTTCCGGTACGCCTTCTTGATCTCGGCCTCGGTGGCGTCCTTGGGGACGCCGAGGACCTTGTAGTAGTCCTTCTCGATGAAGTCCTTGGTGCTCATCCTCGACGTCCCTCCTTCCACGTGGGTTCAAGCTCAGCCCTCGTCCGGGCCACCGCTCTCCTTGTCGTCGGCGGCGGAGGCACCCGAGGCACCGGATGACGTCTCCGCCTCGTCGCCCTTGACGGTCTGCGCGCCGGGCTGGGGCTCGGCCACGGCCACCCGCGCGGGGCGGATGGTGCGCTCGCCGAACCGGTACCCGGGCTGCAGAATCGCCACGCACGTCGTCTCCGTGACGTCCGGCGCGTACGAGTGCATCAGAGCCTCGTGGATCGTCGGGTCGAAGGGCTCGCCCTCCTTGCCGAACTGCTGCAGGCCCATCTTCGCCGCGACGGTCTCCAGCGACTCCGCGACGGACTTGAATCCGCCGACGAGTTCGCCGTGGTCCCGCGCACGGCCGATGTCGTCGAGGACCGGCAGGAGCTCGGTCAGGAGGTTCGCGATGGCGATCTCCTTGACCGCGATCCGGTCCCGCTCGACCCGGCGGCGGTAGTTCTGGAACTCGGCCTGGAGCCGCTGGAGGTCCGCGGTGCGCTCGTCGAGCGCCGTGCGTACCTGATCCAGCTGGGCCGTCAGGCCTGCCAACTGTGCTGATGCGTCCCCGGCCGGGGCCGCCCCCTCCCCGGAGGGGGAGGCGGCCTTCGGCTCGGCGTCGTCGGGGGTGGCGCCGGAAGGGACGTCGGGCTTCTCGTCGAAGCCCGGGGTCTCCTCCGTCACGCGGCACCGTCCTTGCGCTCGTCGTCCACGATCTCGGCGTCCACGACGTCGTCGTCGGCCTTGGCCTCGGACGCGCCCTCGGCACCGGCGGTGGCCTGGCCCGCCTGGGCGTCGGCGTACATCGCCTGGCCGAGCTTCTGCGAGACGGCCGCGACCTTCTCGGTGGCGGTACGGATCTCGGCGGTGTCCTCGCCCTTGAGCGCGGCCTTGAGCTCCTCGATCGAGGCCTCGACCTCGGTCTTGATCTCGCCGGGGACCTTGTCCTCGTTGTCCTTGAGGAACTTCTCCGTCTGGTAGACGAGCTGCTCGCCCTGGTTGCGGGTCTCGGCGGCCTCGCGGCGGGCGTGGTCCTCCTCCGCGTACTTCTCGGCCTCCTGGCGCATGCGGTCGACCTCGTCCTTCGGCAGCGAGGAGCCGCCGGTGACGGTCATCTTCTGCTCCTTGCCGGTGCCGAGGTCCTTGGCCGTGACGTGCATGATGCCGTTGGCGTCGATGTCGAAGGCGACCTCGATCTGCGGGACACCGCGCGGGGCCGGCGGCAGACCGGTCAGCTCGAACATCCCGAGCTTCTTGTTGTACGCCGCGATCTCGCGCTCGCCCTGGTAGACCTGGATCTGGACCGAAGGCTGGTTGTCCTCGGCGGTGGTGAAGATCTCGGACCGCTTGGTCGGGATCGTCGTGTTCCGCTCGATCAGCTTGGTCATGATGCCGCCCTTGGTCTCGATACCCAGGGACAGCGGGGTCACGTCGAGGAGCAGGACGTCCTTGACCTCACCCTTGAGGACACCGGCCTGCAGGGCGGCGCCGATGGCGACGACCTCGTCCGGGTTGACGCCCTTGTTGGCGTCCTGGCCGCCGGTGAGCTCCTTGACGAGCTCGGCGACGGCGGGCATCCGGGTGGAGCCACCGACGAGAACGACGTGGTCGATCTCGGAGAGGTTGATGCCGGCGTCCTTGATGACGTTGTGGAACGGCGTCTTGCAGCGCTCCAGCAGGTCGGCCGTCAGCTGCTGGAACTGAGAGCGGGTGAGCTTCTCGTCCAGGTGCAGCGGGCCTTCGGCGGACGCGGTGATGTACGGCAGGTTGATCGAGGTCTCGGTGGACGAGGACAGCTCGATCTTGGCCTTCTCTGCGGCCTCGCGGAGGCGCTGCAGGGCCATCTTGTCCTTGCCGAGGTCCACACCGTGGCCGGACGCGAACTGCTTGACCAGGTAGTCGACGACGCGCTGGTCCCAGTCGTCACCACCGAGGTGGTTGTCGCCGTTGGTGGCCTTCACCTCGACGACGCCGTCGCCGATCTCCAGGAGGGACACGTCGAAGGTGCCGCCACCGAGGTCGAAGACGAGGATCGTCTGGTCGTCCTTGTCGAGGCCGTACGCGAGCGCGGCCGCGGTGGGCTCGTTGACGATACGCAGGACGTTCAGGCCCGCGATCTCGCCGGCCTCCTTCGTCGCCTGGCGCTCGGAGTCGTTGAAGTACGCCGGGACGGTGATGACCGCGTCGGTCACCTTCTCGCCCAGGTAGGCCTCGGCGTCCCGCTTCAGCTTCTGCAGGATGAACGCGGACATCTGCTGCGGGTTGAAGGGCTTCCCGTCCAGCTCGATCTTCCAGTCGGTGCCCATGTGGCGCTTCACCGAGCGGATGGTCCGGTCCACGTTCGTGACCGCCTGGCGCTTGGCCACCTCGCCGACGAGCACCTCACCGTTCTTGGCGAAGGCGACGACGGACGGCGTGGTCCTGGCGCCCTCGGCGTTGGTGATCACGGTGGGCTCGCCGCCCTCCAGAACGCTGACGACGGAGTTAGTCGTGCCCAGGTCGATGCCGACCGCACGTGCCATGGTTGATTCCTCCAGCGATGACTTGAGTGGAACGGACTCAAGTGTGCACGACGCCTCAGCCCTGGTCAACAGACCTGAGTCGTGCGGACTCAACTCTTATCCGTTCCTTACACGCAACCGCCCTGTGACCTGCGGGGATTCCAGGCGCCGAGGACTGCGAGGGGTGTACACCCGGATCCGCAGCAGGGCGATCACGGCGACCAGGGCGCCCGCCGCCACCCAGAACACCCCGGAGTGCGCGACCCATTCCAGATGCACGAGGACCGCGACGAGTACCCCGCCCAACGCCCCGACACCGAGCAGAACCGCCACCCCCTGAGGGGTGAGGCCGAGCCGCCGCAGCCGGTGCGCGAGATGGTCCGGCCCGCCGCGCAGCAGCGGCCGCCCGGCCAGCCGCCGGGAGAGCAGGACGAGGGCGGCGTCCGCGCCCGCGAGGGCCGTCAGCGCGAACAGCACGCCCGCGCTGGACGCCGGTTCGTGCCCGGTCCGGGCGGCCACGGCGGCCGAGGCGAGCACGAACCCGGTGAACAGGGACCCGCACGAACCGAGCCCCACGCGTGCGGGAGGCCAGTTGTGCATCAGGAAGCCGGTCAGCGCGGCGGCCAGCACGCTCAGCAGCGCGGCCAGCCCGTCCAGCACCTCGGCCGCCGCGAGCACCCCCACCCCGAAGGCGGTGACGACCCCCACGGTGCCCGCCAGCGCGTCCGCGTGGTCGAGTGCCCGGAAGCCGACGGCGACGAAGACGATCCAGCAGATCGCCGACAGCCCGCCCGCGATCCCGGTCTCCGCGTACGGCACCACACAGGCCGCCGCGACAGCCGTACCGCCCACCAGGAAGCGCATCTTGACGCGCCGCAGGTCGGCGATCAGACCCAGCGCGGCGACGGCGGTCCCGGCGCAGAGCAGCGTGCCGACGCCGTCCACGAGCGGCGCGAACCCGGTCCACTCCCCGGCCATCGTGACCAGGCAGGTGACGAGCACGACGGCCACTCCGCCGAGCAGCGGGAGCGGGCGCTGCCGGCGCCGGTCGAGGATGCCGAGGCGTAGGGCAGGGACCCGCAGGGCAGCGGTGAGGACGGCGGCGAGGACGAGGGCGATGACGGCGGCGGCGATCCCGTAGAGCACGGATCCAAGCTAAGCCGAATGTCATGATTTGGTATGAATGGCGGGACTGGACCGGCGCGCCGCGTGAGCCGGTCGCCACCGGGTTTACTGAGGTCTGCCTCAGTAGCACAGATCACCGAGCGGCTGACTACATTGCGACACAGGATTGCGGGTACTCTCAGAGGACTGCATAAGTTACCGCTTAGTAATCTCCCGCGAAGACCCCCTCGCAGGCCCGAGGAGCCCGAAATGCAACTCGCCGCGATCATCGTGTCGCTGGTTCTGACCGTGGTCGGCGTCGCGCTGCTCGCACGCGCCATCGGCCAGTTCGTCCGGTACTTCAAACTCGGTCAGCCGCTCCCCGCCGGCGCCCGGACCGACAACCCCTACCAGCGCAGCGTGACGCTGGTGAAGGAGTTCCTCGGTCACACCCGGATGAACCGCTGGGGCATCGTCGGCTTCGCCCACTGGTTCGTGGCGATCGGCTTCCTGACGCTGCCGCCGACCATCATCACCGCCTACGGCCAGCTCTTCGAGGCCGACTGGACGCTCCCGGTGATCGGCGGCTTCCTGCCGTACGAGCTGTACATCGAGTTCATCGCCGCGATGACGACCCTCGGCATCGCCACGCTGATGGTCATCCGCCTGCTGAACCTGCCGTCCCGGCCGGGCCGCAAGTCACGGTTCGCGGGCTCGAAGATGGGTCAGGCGTACTTCGTCGAGTACGTGATCCTCACCATCGGTCTGGCCATCTACGTGCTGCGTGGCCTCGAGGGCGCCATCCACCACGTGGAGCACTACGAGGCCGCGTACTTCGCCTCGTACCCGCTGGTCCTGGCCTTCAAGGGGCTGAGCGTCGGCACGCTCCAGAACCTGATCTACTTCACCGCGATGATCAAGCTGGGCACGACCATGGTCTGGATGATCACGGTCTCGCTCAACACCAACATGGGCGTGGCCTGGCACCGCTTCCTGGCGTTCCCGAACATCTGGTTCAAGCGCAACGCCACCGGCGGGACCGCCCTGGGCGGACTCCAGCCGATGACCTCCGGCGGCAAGCCGATCGACTTCACCGACCCGGGCGACGACGACGTGTTCGGCGTCTCCCAGGTCGAGCAGTACTCCTGGAAGGGCCTGCTGGACTTCTCCACCTGCACCGAGTGCGGGCGTTGCCAGTCCCAGTGCCCGGCCTGGAACACCGGCAAGCCGCTCTCCCCGAAGCTGCTGATCATGTCGCTGCGGGACCACGCCCACGCCAAGGCGCCCTACCTGCTCGCGGGTGGCGGCAAGACCATGGAGGGCGAGGAGAAGGCGTCACAGGAGCAGCTGAAGGACGTCCCGGCCGCCGCTCTCGCGGAGGCCGAGCGCCCCCTCGTCGGCACCGCCGAGGAGAACGGCGTCATCGACCCGGACGTCCTGTGGTCCTGCACCACCTGCGGCGCCTGCGTCGAGCAGTGCCCGGTCGACATCGAGCACGTCGACCACATCGTCGACATGCGCCGCTACCAGGTGATGATCGAGTCCAGCTTCCCCTCCGAGGCGGGCACGATGCTCAAGAACCTGGAGAAGAAGGGCAACCCCTGGGGCCTCGCCAAGAAGCAGCGCCTGGAGTGGCTGAAGGAACTCGACTTCGAGGTGCCGGTCGTCGGCAAGGACATCGAGGACCTCTCCGAGGTCGAGTACCTGTACTGGGTCGGCTGCGCGGGCGCGCTGGAAGACCGCGCCAAGAAGACCACGAAGGCCTTCGCGGAACTCCTCCACATGGCGGGCGTCAAGTTCGCGATCATGGGCGGCGACGAGAAGTGCACGGGTGACTCGGCGCGGCGCCTCGGCAACGAGCCGCTGTTCCAGGAGCTCGGCATGGAGAACGTCTCCGCGCTGAACCTGGCGTTCGGCGAGGAGATGGACGACGAGGGCAACTTCACCGAGGAGTCGAAGAAGCCCAAGTCGGCGAAGAAGATCGTCGCCACCTGCCCGCACTGCCTGAACACCCTCGGCAACGAGTACCCGCAGCTCGGCGGCGACTACGAGGTCATCCACCACACCCAGCTGCTCCAGCACCTGATCGACGAGGGCAAGCTGGTCCCGGTGACGCCGGTCGAGGGCCTCATCACCTACCACGACCCCTGCTACCTGGGCCGCCACAACAAGATCTACACGCCCCCGCGCGAGATCATGACGGCCGTCCCGGGCCTGCGCCAGCAGGAGATGCACCGCCACAAGGAGCGCGGCTTCTGCTGCGGCGCCGGTGGCGCGCGGATGTGGATGGAGGAGCGGATCGGCAAGCGCATCAACAACGAGCGTGTCGACGAGGCCCTTTCCCTCAACCCGGACATCGTCTCCACGGCCTGCCCGTTCTGCCTCGTCATGCTGACCGACTCGGTCAACGGCAAGAAGAACGACGGCAAGGCCAAGGAGTCCATCCAGGTCGTCGACGTCGCCCAGCTGCTCCTGGACTCCGTCAGGACGCCGGTGGACGACGAGCCCCCGGCGGGCGACACGGACGCCGAGAGCGAGCCGGAGCCGCAGCCGGTGAAGTAGCCGGTTCCGCAGGTGCGTTGAAACGCCCCCATGTCCCGACCGGACATGGGGGCGTCGTCGTACGCGGTCCCGTCACCGAAGGCTGCGGATCGACGTGAGGATGTACACGACCAGGACGAGGAAGAAGCTCCCCCCGGCGAAGAGCAGTTCCGCAAGCCGCGGTTCCTCCCCCAGCAGAAGCGGGCGCCAGCCGAGGAACACGGCCGCGGCCAGAGCCGCCCGGACCGTCTGCGCGAGTGGGGACCAGGCCAGCTTCTGCAGATCGTCGGCGTCGGCGACCAGGCTGAACACGGGCGTCAGAACGCCGCCGAAGACCACCGCGAGGAGGATGAAGGCGAACAGCATCGCGCCGCCCAACTCGCTGTCCGGGAAAGCCTTCCAGCGCCCCTCGGCGATCGTCGGCAGGTCCCTGCCCTCGTGGACGAACCCGCCGAGCCGCGTCGCGGACCGGGCCCACAGGACGTCGACCTCACTCCCCTTGCGGGGCTTCTCGGAGGTGTACGCGCCCTTCACGGTGAGCCGTTCGGGCCCTCCGGCCACGGACACGACGAGGCGCGACGAGTAACCCTGTACGACGTCCTCGTCGTCCACGTCCGTCCGAACCGCCGTCGGCTTCTCCACGACCGTCGCGGCACTGACCTCGGCGCCGGCGTCCCGCAGCGTCTCGGCCCTGCCTCCCGCCTCCGAGCCGGTCAGCAGCGCGACGAAGAACGCGCCCGAGGAGAACGCCACGAGCATCCAGACGGCGGCGGTGCGGAGTTTGGTCCAGATCTCGTGCCCCTGGAAGGAGAGTTCGTGGACGTCGTCCCAGTCGTCCCGGCGGCGGTCCGCACTCCCCTCCTTGCTCAGTGAGACGCCGCCCAGAAGCCGCCAACGCCCGTGCCACCAGGCAACCGCGGCGGGCACCCGCAACACCCACAGCGCCAGCGCCCGCACCACCGCACACCCCGCCGCGACGGCGCCCCACACCAGCGGCCCGTTCCACGGCTGGGGCGTGGGCGCGACGCCGAGCAGCCACGTACAGGCCACCGCGGTGGCCACCCAGCCCGCCAGCGCACACAGCCGTACGACCCAGACCAGCACCCAGAACAACACAGAGTGCATGAGCGCCCTCCCCCCGACTCCCCCAAACCGAACAACCGCATCATCACGCGTCCGGCGTCACATGCAACCTCTTGGCCACCATCAGCCAAATCACCACCGGCACCCCGCACCCCGGCACACCTGCCCCTCGACACCCCTGCCAAGGGGCCCAGGGGTCCCCTAGGGGATGTCACAGCTCGGCAGCAAAGCCGGGCCCGGAACGCCAGGCCCGGCACGTCACTCTCCGAGACCAGGTACGTTCGAAGACGTGGCTGGATTCAGGATCGGACGCGGCCGGGACAACGGCGCTCCTCACGCGCGACCGCAACAACCTCCGTACGGGCAGCAGCAGGCGCCCCAGGGACCGCCGTACGGCTCGTCCCAGGGACCGTCGTACGGCTACCCGCCGGCGCCGCAACCCCACCCGGGGCAGCAGTACGGCGGCGGCACCCAGGCGGGCGGTTACGACGAGCCGGAGTACTTCGGCGACGGCGGCGCATACCCGCCGCAGCCCGGCCCCGACCCGTACGCCGCCAACCAACCGGGGCACACCCAGGCGTTCTCGGTCGACGAGGACCCCTACAACCAGGGCGGCACCTACCGCGCAGGCTCGGCCCCCACGGCCCCGGTCGGCCCCCGCCTGCACTGGAAGCAGCTGTTGAGGGGCATCGTCCTGGCCCCCAACCAGACCTTCCTCCAGATGCGCGACTACACGGTGTGGGGCCCCGCCCTCGTCGTGTCCTTCCTCTACGGCCTGCTCGCGGTCTTCGGCTTCGACGGCGCCCGCGAGGACGCGATCAACGCCACGCTGTCGAACGCGGTCCCGATCGTCCTGGTCACCGCCGTCGCGATGGTGCTGAGCTCCTTCGTCCTGGGCGTGGTCACCCACACCCTGGCCCGCCAGCTCGGCGGCGACGGCGCATGGCAGCCCACCGTCGGCCTCTCCATGCTGATCATGTCCCTCACGGACGCCCCGCGCCTGGTCGTCGCGATGTTCTTCGGCGGCGACGCGAGCTTCGTCCAGATCCTGGGCTGGGCCACCTGGGTCGCGGCCGGCGCCCTGCTGACCGTGATGGTCCGCCGCTCCCACGACCTGCCGTGGCCGAAGGCGCTGGGCGCTTCCGCGATCCAGCTGATCGCACTGCTGTCGATCGTGAAGCTGGGCACGTTCTGAGGTTCCGCAGCGTAGGAAAGGGGCTCCCCGCGTGCTGCGGGGAGCCCCTTCTCGTGGGCCGCCCAGCTACGGTCGGCCGTCCTCAGCTCCGGGCGTCGTACTGCTCGCGTGCCGCGAGTACCGCTTCGATGTGCTCCTCGGCCCAACGGCCCAGTGCTTCCAGGGGCATGTGCAGCGTGCGTCCCAGCGCGGTCAGTTCGTACTCGACCCTCGGCGGCACCTCGGCGTAGACATGGCGGGTGACGAGGCCGTCCCGTTCCAGGTCCCGCAGGGTGTCGGTGAGGACCTTGGCGCTGATGCCGTCGACGGCGGTGCGCAGGTCGCGAAAGCGCAACCGGCCGCTGCTGAGGGCGATGACCACCATGGCGGTCCACTTGTTGGCAATGCGGGCCAGCGACGTGCGCGAAGGGCAGGTCGCGGTCATCACATCGAAATCCGGGTGCTGTGGCATGCGTCACACCGGTCCATCGGTTACGTGAGGTGGCTAGTTACCGATGGTGAGTATAGGGCTCCAGCAGCACAAACCACCGAAGGAGAGAACCCGCATCCGCATCCGCGTCCGCAGGTCAGACGGCTTCCTTGTTCTCCTTGGGTGCCTCTCCCGACCTGTGTACGGGAGGCAGGACACTCCACGGGAAGTTGATCCACTCATCGGTCCGCCTCCACACGTACTCACACTTGACCAGCGACTGGGTCTTCTCGTAGATGACCGCGCTGCGCACCTCGGCGACCGTGTCGAGACAGAAGTCACGCACCAGCTTGAGCGTCTTGCCGGTGTCGGCGACGTCGTCGGTGATGAGGACCTTCTTGGAGGAGAAGTCGATGGCGTTGGGGACGGGCGCGAGCATGACGGGCATGTCGAGGGTGGTGCCGATCCCCGTGTAGAACTCGACGTTCACGAGATGGATGTTCTTGCAGTCGAGGGCGTAGGCGAGCCCGCCGGCGACGAACACCCCGCCGCGGGCGATGGAGAGCACTATGTCGGGCTCGTACCCGGAGTCGGCGATGGCCTGCGCGAGCTCGCGCACGGCGGTACCGAACGCCTCGTAGGTCAGATTCTCCCGAACACCGCTCACACCGCTCACACCACTCGCCCCCTCGCTCATCCCCGCGCTCATCCCCTCGCTCACACCTGTGTCCGATGGAAGTTGAGGAAGGAGCGGGAGGCGGTCGGCCCGCGCTGCCCCTGGTACCGGGACCCGTACCGCTCACTCCCGTAGGGGAACTCGGCGGGCGAGCTGAGCCGGAACATGCACAGCTGCCCGATCTTCATGCCTGGCCAGAGCTTGATCGGGAGGGTGGCGAGGTTGGACAGCTCCAGCGTCACGTGCCCCGAGAACCCCGGGTCGATGAACCCGGCGGTGGAGTGCGTGACAAGCCCCAGCCGCCCCAGGGAGCTCTTCCCCTCAAGCCGCGAAGCAAGATCGTCGGGGAACGTGATGACCTCGTACGTACTGGCGAGGACGAACTCCCCGGGATGCAGAATGAACGGCTCATCGCCCTCCGGCTCGACGAGCCGCGTGAGATCCGCCTGCTCGACGGAGGGATCGATGTGGGGGTACCGGTGGTTCTCGAACACCCGGAAGTACCGATCAAGACGTACGTCAATGCTGGACGGCTGCACCATGGATTCGTCGAAGGGATCGATGCGCACCCGCCCGGCGTCGATCTCGGCCCGGATGTCCTTGTCTGAGAGAAGCACGCCCCGAGGATACGCAAGACGCGCGGACCGACCACCATCGGACGGCCCGCGCGCCACCACTGCTCTCGTACGACTACCGGTACGGATACCGATAGGGCTACTGCCGCGTCACCTGCTACGCCTGATGCTTCTCCAGGGCCACCGGCACCACACTGCGGAGCCGGGCACACCGAGGACACCGGACGAGCCGTCCGGGACCGAGCCGCTCGGCCTGCTGCATCGGGAACGAAGCGGTGCTGAACACGTGCCCATCGGCACAACGGACGACGGTGCGTTCCATCAAGTCCATGAGTCCCTTCCCCAAGAGCCGCGTCGTCCGGCTGCTACTCGCCGCACGACAAAAGCCACATTACGGGATCAAAGAAGCGACTCTCCAGGCGGCACTCCGGCCCACCCGGCCCCTCTCCCACGTCTCCACCGTACGCCCCAACTCCGGCCCCCCGCAGCCCGGTCACCGCCCCTTAAACACACAGCGGCCCCACGGCTTCAGCGCCGGGGGCCGGACATGAGGTAAAGTGACCGTGCGTTCCGACACCGGTTCATTCCGGCGTCTTTCGCGGGTGTAGTTTAGTGGTAGAACATCAGCTTCCCAAGCTGAGAGTGCGAGTTCGATTCTCGTCACCCGCTCTTTTTGAAGCCCCAGGTCAGCGGCCTGGGGCTTGTTTCATTGGGGAGCCGTTGCTGCGTCTTGCGAGTTTTCTGTGCCCCGGGATTGGGCACGCAGAGGGCACGCGCGCCTTGAGAGGGCGCCCCAATCACGTCGCAGCGTGACGTTGACCTGCATTTTCATGTAGATGAGCCGGAGACGAGCCCTCAGCCCGCTGTTCCCGGGCGAGGGCGATATCCGTCCTGCACGCGCTTCGTCTCGGGCGGCACACAAGCCCCTCGTGGGAGCGGGCACTTGACCGCCGAGGGTCCTGCGCCAGAGCGGGAGGTCGTCGGGGAGTACCCGGAACGCCTCGTGGCGGCCCAACGGGCGAACGGCCCGGAAGTCTCGTCGGTCGAGGGTGAGAATCGCGTCCGTGTCGTAGTCGGCGGCAAGCGCCACGTTCACCGCGTCGGCGAGGTCGAGGTCCAGGGCGCGGTAGCGGACGCGGGCCGATTGGGCGGCGCCCAGGTGGTGCTCCGTGATCTCCGGGATGACGACACGACCCCGGCTGATCCAGCGCCGCAGGTCGTCGACCGCGCTGAGGTGCCGCCTCCCTGCCGAGCTCAGGCACTCTTCCCCATGCCCACGTGCCGAGGACCAGCCGAGCCACGAACAGACCCTCTTCCTCACCCGGGTCCATGACCGGCTGTTCCGAACCGGGCTGGCCGACCTCGCCGACCCCGACCAGCCCACCACGCTCCGGACCGCCACCCGCGCCTACGGCAAGGCCGGGACGACCACCTCCGACGCGCCCGGACTAGCCACCTGAACAGCCAAAACCTGCACCATCACGCAAACCGACCCGATCAGGACGGCTTCGCTCGTCCAAGCCTTCTAGGGAATCCTGACCGTGTAGACACCGTTGGAGAAGTCGGCGGCCGTGGGCTTGACAGTCACGCCGCCGAGAGACTGCATCCCCCCACCCGAGCCGCAGTTGCCGCCCTCCCAGGCGGAGATGTCAATGCTGGTGCCCGCGGTGATCTTGTAGTCGGTAGCGAGTACGATCCGGCCGTTGCCGCCGGAGACGTCGGCGTCCCGCGCACCCAGGCAGGTGACGGAGGTGCCGTCATCGATCCGGAGAGTGCCGAAATACACGACGGACATGCCGGCCCCTCTGGCGGCCATCGGTACGTTGGCGGTGAGTGAGGCCGTGGTGGCTGCGGACGCTGTGGGCGCTGCGACAAGAGCGGTGGCACCGGTGAGGGCGAGCAGGGCGGCCAAGGAAGCGGAACGGGCCGTGCGGCAAGTACGGCCGTGGGGGGACGTGAGGCGCATGCCGTCTTCCAATCATCGAAGGGGTTGTCCAACTCTCAAGCAATTTCCGTGACCAGTGTTACCCCAGGGAATACCGGCACGGGACCCCGGTTTCGGCCATGTTTGAGCCCCGTCGCGACCCGGGCGTACGGAGGAACCGCCGACACCGTTCCGGCCTGTGGACAAGAGGTCGCGCGGATAGGCGTGCTGGATCTGCTGGCGACGGCTGCTTTCGCCGTTCTCGCCGTCGGATGCTCGTCGACGGCGTCGAACGACGCGAGCTCGAAGTCCCCGTCGGACAAGGCGGTTTCGAAGACCAAGTCGGAGAACTCGGCACCACAGCTGGCCCCCGCTGCCTGCGCGGAACCGCTCGACGTGGAGTTCCAAGGCCGCGTCTGCAGGGCCGTCGAGAACGTCGACTTCGGGATCGGCAAGAAGGCGGGCAAGGCCGTCTCGGTCATGTGCGACGACACGGACCGGAAGGACGACGCGCTCGTCCCGCAGCCGGAATCGCCCGCCTACAAGATCGACGGTGTCGACCCCCGCGATGCCATCGCCGTCGACGACACCTTCTTCGTGGTCAACTCCGGCGAGCAGCTGTCCGCCAAGGTCCAGAAGCTCATCGACGACGCGACCACACGGGACCAGACGGAAGCGACGGTGCCCGAAGGCGCCTGCGCGCAGGAGGTGGAATTCGCCGGCAAGGTCTACACGGGCGTCACCGTCGACCGCGACGTCAAGACCGGCAACAAGGTGGGCAATGCCGTCCACGTCGCCTGCAACGACACACCCGGCGACCACAACGACGGCCTCCTCCCGCAGCCGGAGTCGCCCGCATACAAGATCCCCGGCGTCGACCCCGGCATCGCCATCGCGGTCGACGACTCCCAGGACACCATGCAGATCTACGTGGCCGACCTCGACAAGCCTCTGCCCTCCGAGATCGAGAAGCTCATCAACGCCTCGTAACTCCACCCCACGCACAGCCGCCGGATCGCTCCCTCCCCCTGCGCGTCGTCGACCTGCCCGTCGCCGTCGCCCAGGGGAAGCCCCTCCCTCCAATGCGCCATCGCCCAGGCCGGCTCGCGTGTACCGAGCCGAGCGGGCATGCGGCCGCACGGCCGAAACCCCACGTGTGCACCCGCAACGGCACACCCAAACCGACCCACGACACGAAGGAACCCGGGCCAATGAGGGGCGGAGAGCCGTGTATCCCCTCTCTCCACGACGCCGTGCCCACAGCGTGCCCGTAAGAGCGGACAACCACGGTCAACAGGGGTGCGATCCGACCCTGACGACCACCTCAAAAGGGAGGTATCTACGCAGGTCAAAGCCATGTGGTCCGCTCAAGCGCCGTCCCTTCCCAAGCTGAGAGTGCGAGTTCGATTCTCGTCACCCGCTCTTCTTGAAGCCCCAGGTCAGTGGCCTGGGGCTTGTTTGTCGGCGAGGATTTCTCTGCAGGAACCGGCCACTGGGTACACGAAGATCGGGCACGCGGAGGGCACAAGTTCTCAGCGGTCATGGCAGACTCACCGGATCTAACCGCGAACGGCTCCTCTGACCTGCGGTTTCGCCGCATCAACCACATCGGTCGCACCTGCGAGCCCTCAGCCTGCCCGTCCCACTGGAGAGACGGATGGCGCGTGCGGACGCCGCGCAGCACTGTTGATTGCCCAACTCCTGCCTGGTGGACAGGGCTTCAACGAGTCCGCAACGGTGGACGCGAGCGCTGCGACCACCCCTCAGGCGATGTCGTGGATGTTGTGCTCGGTCAGGTCGGATGCGTGCCGGGCAATGGTGCGATAGTCGTCGTCGTCGTGCAGAACGGCCAGTCCGTGATGGGCTGCAGTCGCGGCGATGACGAGGTCCACTGCTGAAGCGCTGCGGTGCTCACCGGCCCGAGCCATCCGGTGTTGCACTGCGCTGATCCAGCGCCCCGCGTTCTTCGATACCGGCACATCGGCGTACAGGTCGGTGAACATCTCCGTGATCTCGTCGTACTCGCGTCCGTTCCGGGCACTGTGGAGGAATTCGGCGCGCTGCACGTAGCAGGATGCGATGGCCCCGGCGTCGATCGCGTCGTACCAGGCCGATCGCAGGGCCACGCCTGAGTCTCGGATCCCGGCATGTGCAGGTGCGACGGACACTCCAGATCAGCTCCGACTCCTGCCTCCTGCTCACCGGCTGTGCACCGGAGACGGGCTGGTACTCGAGTGACGACGCGGTCGCCTGCGCCCATCCCACCTCATGGCCCCACCCTGGGAACGCACACGGCGCGCCGGGCACGGCGGCAGTGGCAATGCGACTCCCGTCTGACGCCGGTGCAGACGGCGGGACGCCGTCGTACCGGAGCTTTCGGAGTCGTCGCGTATGACGGGGATCACACCGAGGGGAAAACCTGCCGTACGCGCCGGGCGTCTAGCGGGTGTGAGATCAGTGAGGAAGGAACCGGCTGAGCTGGACGAGGAGCGTCTCGTCCGGCTCGTGGCGAGGGGTGACCGCGCGGCGTTCGAGGAGTTGTACCGGCGCACCGCGCCGTGGCTGGCGGTGCGGTTGCGGCGCCGCTGCGCCGACGAGCAGATCGTCGCCGAGGTCATGCAGGAGACGTATCTGGCGGTGTGGCGCGCGGCGGGCGCGTTCGCCGGGGCCGCGGTCGGCGGGACCGCCGTCGGCTGGCTGTGGACGATCGCGGCACGCCGTCTCGTAGACGCGTTCCGGCGCAGGGCCCACCACGCGGAGCCGCCGCCCGCGGCCGCCGCGCGACCCATGGCACCCGCGGCCGAGGAGGAGGCGCTGGCGGCGACCGTCGGCGGTGATGTCGGGGACGCGCTGCGGCGCCTCGCGCCCGAACTCAGACAGGTACTGCAGGCCATGGTGCTCGACGGGCTGTCCGTCCGGGAGACCTCGGTCCTGCTCGGCGTGCCCGAGGGCACGGTCAAGACCCGTGCCCGTCGGGCCCGGACCGAGATGCGGAGGGCGCTGGCATGAGCATGAGCGTGGAACACGCGTCGACGCGGCTCATCGACGGTTACGCGCGCGGCGATACGGACATCGCCGCCGACGAGGTGTGGGCCCTGGAGGCCCATCTGGAGGTGTGCGGGGTCTGCCGTGACCGGTTGTCGACCGCCACCACGGCGGGGGCGCCCGCCGTGGCGACGCTGGTCGGCACCGTGTGGTCCGACCTCGAACCCCGGCTGGCCACCACCGCCACCATGCCCCGCCGCAGGCGCTGGTCGGCACGGTTGTCGAGGTGGCTGACGCCCACGATGGTGCCGTGGCTGGCCATGGTCGTGAGCGTGACACTGCTCGCGCTGCTGCTCGACCTGGCCGGCACCGGCTTTGGTGACGTGTCGCTGGTGCTGCTGCTCGCCCCGGTCCTGCCCGTGCTCGGTGTCGCGGCGTCGTGGTCGCGCGGGCTGGACCCGGCGTACGAGCTGACGGCCTCCGTGCCCAGGGCCGGGCTTCCCCTGGTGCTGCGGCGCACCGCGTCCGTGCTCGCCGTCGTCGTCCCCGCGCTGCTGGCGGGCGGATGGGTGACGGGGGTGACGGCCGCTCAGTGGCTGCTGCCCTGTCTGGCGTTCACCTCGACGACCCTGGCACTCGGCGGAGTCGTCGGCGTGACCCGGGCCGCCGTCGCGCTGGTCGCGGTGTGGGCCGCCGTGGTCGTGGCACCGACCCTGGCCACCAGCCGTACGCCCTTCGCCCTGCACACGGACGGTCTGCCCGTATGGGGCCTGATCCTCACCCTCGGCATCGGCGTCGTGATCACCCGCAGGGGCGCGTACGCCGTACTGGGAGCCCATCGATGACCAACCGGAAGGAACACAACGTGATGTCCGCGGTGAGCGCGGCCGACCTCGCGCCGACGCCCTACGCCTGGGAGATCCGGGCCACAGGGCTGAAGGTGAGAGTCGGTCGGAAACGGATGGCCGTCGACGGGCTCGACCTGTCGCTCGGTACCGGCGTGCACGGCCTGCTCGGACCCAACGGGGCCGGCAAGACCACCCTCATCCGGGCGCTGGCCACCGTGCTGCGCCCCGCCGAGGGAACCCTGGAACTGCTCGGCGAGTCCGCCGGAGGCCTCGGCGAACACCGGGCGCTGCGCCGCCGGATCGGCTACCTGCCCCAGGAGTTCGGCTACTACAAGCGCTTCACGGTGCGCGAGTTCGTCGAGTACATGGCATGGCTGAAGGAGGTGCCCAAGGCGGACATCCCCGCGGCGGTGCAGCGAGCGGTCGAGCGGGTCGGCCTCGCGGACCGCGCCGACGACCGGATGAAGACCCTGTCCGGCGGCATGGTGCGGCGCGTCGGGATCGCCCAGGCCATCGTCAACGACCCGGCGATCCTGCTCCTCGACGAACCGACGGTCGGCCTGGACCCGGCCCAACGACTGCGCTTCCGCGAGCTGTTGCAGGAACTGGGCACGGACACCTGTGTCGTCGTCTCGACCCACCTGGTGGAGGACGTCGCCGCCGCCTGCACCGACGTGGTGCTGTTCGCCGAGGGCCGGCTGGTCTTCCAGGGCACCCCGGACGAGCTGGCCGCGGCGGGCGGACCCGAGCACGTGGGTGACAGTCCGCTGGAGCGCGGCTACTCGGCCCTGCTGCTCAACCCCGCGCAGGAAAGGGGCACCTGGTGAACGTCCGTGTCCTGCACATCGAGCTGAGACGCTCCGTCGCCCCGTGGGCCGGCGTCGTGGTCCTGACGAGCGCGCTGGCGTTCCTGTACCTGCTGGACGCCGAGTGGTGGAGGGGCACCACGGCGTGGACGGCCCAGTGGACGCCCCTGGCGATGTGGACCCGCTCCCTGCTGTTCTACCTGTGGCCGCTGGCCGTGGGGCTCGGGGCGCTGCAGGGGCTGCGCGACCACCGCTCGAAGATGTCCGACCTGCTCACGAGCACGCCGCGGCCCGCCTGGCACCGCGCGGCCACGCTCGCGGGCACGACGGCGATCACGCTGGCCTCGGCCTTCGCGCTCCTCGTCCTCGCGGGCGGGGTCCAGGTGTTCGCCAACTCCGGGTACACGCACCTCGGGTGGCTGCCGGTCTCGCTGGTGGGGGCACTCTTCCTCGTCGCGGGTGCCGTGCTGGGCATGGGGGCCGGGCGGGCCCTGCCGTCCGCGCTCACCCCGCCCGCGCTGGCCATGAGCGCGTTCGTGTTCACGGCCCTCATGCACATGTCGTTGGGCCGGACGGAGACGACCACGGCGACGGGGATCACGATCACGGAGCCGAACCGGGTCTCCCTGCTGTCACCGGCGGTGCAGGAGGTGCGCGATGTGCTCCTCACGCTCTCCGCCTCCGTGCACGTCGGGCAGACGATCTGGCTCCTCGGCATGGCCGCGACCGGCTTCGCGCTGCTGGTCGCCGCGACCTGGCGCGCCCGGCTGATCGCCCTGACGCCCGTCCTGGCGAGCGCGGTGATCGCCCTGCTCGTCCTCCCTTCCGACCCGCGCCGGATGTACGTCGTCGACGAGGCCGCCGCGGAGCTGGTGTGCGACGGCCCGGTGTGCGTGACGAAGACGCACCAGGCGCGACTCGCCGACCTGGCGGGCCCCGGTAAGGAGGCACTGCGCCTGCTGCACGGCGCCCTGGGCGGCCGGGCGCCGGTGTCGGTCCGGGAGAACACCGCCGTACTGCCGGAGGGCTCCACGCCGCAGTGGTCCCGCGAGACCGTGCTCATCGACTTCGACGACGGCGTCATCGCCGCCGCGAAGGGCGAGGAACTGACCCGGGCCCTGATCGCCAAGGGCATGGTGCCGGGGTGCACCCCCGTCGGCTGGAGCGGCTTCGGGGGAGACGAATACGCGCAGACCGTCGCGGCGGGCTGGGTCCTCGGGGACCTCAGGCCGCTTCCCGGCATGGAGTCAGCAGGTGTGCGCCGCGAGGTCGACGCCGCGACCCGCCCGGTGTGGAAGGAACTCAAGGCGCTTGGGCGGGCCGAGCAGCTCTCGCGGATCAACGCGATGCGCGCCGCCGCGCTCTCCTGCGAGGGCGACCCGTTCGATGTGCTGTCCGGCGGTGCGTCCCGGTGAGATGGCTGACGCTGTACGCGCGCTCGCGTCAGGTACCCGCATCGCTCGCCATGGTGGTGACCAGCGCGGTGGCGGTGTGGGCGCTCGCCCGGGACGGCGGTGCGGGGTCCGGGGATCAGCGGCCGGCCGTGCTCGTTCTCGCTACCGGGGCGATGGCGGTCTCGATCGGGCTCGGCGGGCAGGACCTCGCGCTGGACCGGACGGCCGCGATCCGCTGGGCGCCCCGCAGAGCGGCGCACGTGCTGCTCGCCGGCGCGGTCGTGGCCGCGGTGCTGCTGGCAGTGCAGACGATGGGCGAGGACATGACCACCGCCGCGTTCGTCGTCCGGGACAGCGCGGGCCTGATGGGACTGGCCGCTCTGGGCGCGGCGCTCTCCGGCGGGCAGTTCGGGTGGACGCTGCCGTTCGCCTGGCTCTCGTTCTCGTTCTTCGCCCCGCCCCCGACGAGTGCGCCGATGCAGGTGGCGACGTGGATGCTGCTGCCGCCCGGCACGGCGGCGGGCACCTGGACGGCCCTGGTCCTCGCGGTCACCGGCACCACGGTCTACGCCTTCGCGGGACCGAGGCGGTAGCCGGTCCGGCCACCGCTCGGGACACGGCCGTGATCGTGCGCGCCGTCCCCCGTGGTGCTTCGTGTCCCCCTGGTGACGCAACGGTGGGTGGTGGCCGATCGCCTCGGCCACCACCCACCGCTTCGGTCACTTCGGCGGGTGGGGACGCATCGTGCGTCCGCGGTCCCGCACGGCGCCCCTCAGGACGTGTCCTCGATCCTGCCGGTGAAGACCGGGCCGACCGGCGGCTCCTCGAAACCGAACAGCTGGATCCGCACCGCCTCCTCCGGTTCGGTCACCCCGTCGGCGATCGTGGGGAGGGCCACCTCGGCGCTCAGCCGACCGGCGGGGACGGCGGACATCAGGGACATTCCCACCTGGGACAGAGGGCGCTCCGGGAGCGGCGATTCGCCGTGGTTCTCCATCAGCCACCGCGGGTCCACGTCCGTGGTGGACAGCTCCGCGCCGTCGTCCGCCGCCAGGAAGCTGAATACGACGGGTACTTCGGTGTCCGCGACCGTGGACAGGTTGGCCCGCCAGGTGAGGCTCTGTCCCTCGGTGACCCGGTCCGCGACGGGCGTCACGGTGACCTCGGGCATCGGGTCGTCGTTCCGCACGGTCACGCCGCCGTGGTGGGAGCCGACCACCGCGCCGTGCACCGCCTTCACGAGCACGTCCTGCCCCGTGTCCTGGCCGTAGCGGGTGTTGCCCTCTGCTTTCACCGGCACGTCGATGACGGAGTCACCGGGCCGCACCCGCACCAGGCGGGACGTGGCCCGGCCGGTGACGGGATCGGTGACGAACAGCCTGACCTGGCCGTCGCCCCGGCCCGAGAGGCGCACCGGGACCTGGTGGGTCCGGGTTCCGGAGTCCCCTTCGTCGACCGTCAGCCGGCCGATGTCCACACGGGGCAGTGCGACCGGGCGCACGGCCGGTGTACCGGGGCGCCAGCCCCAGGCGTCCATCAGCCAGGCCCGTCCGGAGCGGTCGCGCGGGGTGATGTCCAGCGTCGTCACCCGGCCCATGTCCAGCCGGGCCCGGGTCGCGGCGGTCAGCGGCACGCGTATCTCCTGCCCCCAGTACGAGGCGGTCCCGCCGCTCCCCGGCAGCCCGGCGACACGGACCCGGCCGAGGGTCGCGCGGCGGCCGGAAGCGTCGGCGATCCTCACGTCCAGCAGCGTTCCCTTGGTGTTGGGCGGCACGATCACCCGCAGGGCGAGGGCCTCGGCGCCGGAGAGGGAGGCCGGCTCGGCGGAACGCACCCGTACGGGAGAACCCGGTGCGGACCATCGCAGGGCCACCGCCCGACGGCCCGGTTCGGGCGCCGTCTCCCACTCGGCGAAGTGCGGTGAGGCCCCCGTCCCGTCGGGAGCCAGGCAGGCGGTCGCCGCATCGGGGTCCGCCACCGCCGAGCACAGCCGTCCGCCGTCCACGGTGACCTTGGCGTTCGGTAGGAACGCGGCGGTGCGGTGCCCGCCGACGGCGTGGCTGAGCACCCGCGCCGGGTCCGCCGAGGGCGCGCGCAGGTTCGAGCCGTCCAGCAGCGGGCGTACCCGGTCGTCGCCCGCGACGAACAGCCGGGCCGCCGAGGCGATGTACGTGCCGCCAGCGGCCTGTTGCTGACCGGCCGTCAACCGTGTGGCGCTGCCCGGAGCACACACGGGGTCAGGTTCCGCGGCGTCGTCCACCGCCGGAGCCGTCGCCTGCCCCGGTGTCCACTCGCTGTTGAAGAAGTTGTGGTTGGCGCCCACCATGTAGACCGCGCTGTGCAGGGCGGCGCCCCGGCTGACTTGGCGCGTGCCGTCCACGTAGATCTGGCCCTGCAGGTCGCCGACGTCGCCGTCGCAGCCCGGCAGGATCGTCATCGACGGCACGTCGGGGACCGGGTTCTGCCCGAAGGCGGTGGGCCCGAGGAGGACGGTGCCGCGGATGTGCCAGCGCACCGGCCCCCGGTATCCGTCCTGGTCTGCGGGCGGGTGGGAGAGGCTGTCCATGGCGGCCCGGTTCACCCCCTCGCCGCCCCGCGAGTGGCCGACCAGCAGCACCCGGGACAGGTCGCCGGGAGGTGCGCTCCGCACGACCGCCGGAGCCGATGACCGGCCGGAGCCCGCCCAGCCGGCCCAGCGGGCGAGGTGCAGACGCACCAGAGAGGAGCGTGCCTGGGCCCCGCCGTCCTCCACCCCGTCCTGCCCGTTGACGCCGTTGGCGGAGACGGACACCGTCACGTAGCCCTGGGAGGCCAGCAGTTTCTGATCGCGCAGATAGCCCCGGTGGCTCGGCACCGGCTTCGAACCGGACGGGCAGGGCCACTCGCCGAAGCTGGCGCCGTCGGTCGTGAAGCAGGTGTCGTGGCGGCCGTGCAGGAACAGCGCCAGCGGCCGGCGGCCCGGAGCCCCCCTCGGCGCCACCACCACGGCGCGCATCTCCACGGGCGCGTCCAGGCCGGGCAACCGCACCGAGGGCAAGGTGTATTCGCCGGTCGTCGTCCCGTACCGGCCCGGCTTGCCGGGGTCGACGGGGTTGGCCGGCAGCACGGCCGGCAGCTTCGCCACCGGTGCGGTGCGCCGCTTGTCCGGGCCGGCCGTGACGCCCGACGCGTCCAGTCGGCGTCCCCCCGCCCGCGCCTGCAGGTCCGTAGCCCGCCCGAGGCGTGCCGCGTGCAGGTCGAGCCGGAAGGTGCGCTGGTCCTTCGCGGCCACCGGCCGGCCGAGGAGCCGGTCTCCCGAGTAGAACTCGACGCCGGCGTCGGTCAGGGGCACCGGGTCGGCGGAGCGCCAGACCAGCTGCTTGCCCGAGGCTCCACCGGTGATCCGCCACCCGGCGGGGAGTTGGCCGTCGGGGCCGACCCGCGGCGCGGACGGCCGGGGTTCGGCCGCCTGCTGGGCGGCAGCCGGTGCCGGTGATCCCAGCGCGGTCGTGAGTATCGCCGCAGCGGCGACCCATATGCGCCTGACGCGCATCAACGTTCCGTCCTTTCTTGGTCCTTGGCCGAGCGCCCCGGCGTTCGCCGGGGCGCTGGCGCTGTCGTCCCGCACCGCTCGGTCAGCGTCTGAGGGATGCGGCGTCGCCCATGACGATCACCGGGTGCTGGGCCGGGTCGAGTGCGAGCAGAAGATCTCTCATGTGCTTCTTCGTCAGGCTCACGCAGCCCTGCGTGGGCCCGCGGTGGTCGACGTGCAGCCAGATGCCGCCGCCCTTGTCCGCGCCCTGCGGGCGGGTCCAGTCGAGGGGGGAGGTACCGGGCTTGCGGTTGTAGTTGATCGCGACGACGTAGTCGAAGGAGCCCGCGAGCGGCTCGCCCTTGAAGCCGGTGCCGCCGATGGTGAAGGCCGGCCCCTGGTCGTACGGCAGTTTCGTGCCCGGGTCGGCGAGCAGTCCGCCCGCGTCGGTGAGGGTGAACACGCCGATGGGCGACCGGAGATCGCCAGCGCGGTGGCCGTCCGTCCAGCCTTTGAGAGCGTTGTGGGCCGGCCAGGTGGCCCCCGGTTCCCAGCCCGCGCCGCTGCGCCGGTACAGGACCACCTGCGAGGCCGAGGAGTTCTTGCCCCGGCCGGTGACCAGAACGGCCTGGCGCGCGTCAGCCGGGATCTCCGCCAACGTCCGCGGTCCCAGGCCCGGTAGCCGCGCGGGGGCGGACGTGGTGGCCGCTCCGGGATCGGCGGACGCCCGCGGATCGGCGGATGTCTGTGGGGGCCTGGCCTGTGTAGTGCCGGGGGCGGCGGATGCGGCGGCCGATGCGGCGCCCGCACCGTCCGCCGCCGGCGGGGCGGCGTCGGCCTGCCTGACGCCTGCCGTCGTGCCCGCGCATCCGGCGAGTGCGACGGACAGGACCAGGACGGCGGCCGGTATCACCGGACGGTACGAGCCCGGGCGGGCGAAGTTGGTCTTTCCGGTCCCGAACGGCGCACGCGGCCAACGCCGTTGGGACGGACGAGGGGTTGAGGAAGCCATGACCGTCAGCCTGGACGAGACATGTGAGGAACTGATCAGCTCCGACTCCCGAAGTCGGACCGGGTGTGTGTGCCGGACGAACGCCGGCTGACGGCGAGGTCCGACTCAGCGTGCGGAGCCCGCCTTCCACCGGCCCCATGGCATGTTCCAGCCGTTGAGGCCGTTGTCGGGGGCGATCGTCCTGTCGTCGGAGTTCTTCACCACGACCACGTCACCGACGAGGGAGTGGTCGTAGAACCAGGCACCGTCCTGGCCGGCGTCGTCACCGCCCCGGACGTCGTTCAGCCCCACGCAGCCGTGACTGATGTTGGACCGGCCGAACACCGAGTCCGCGCCCCAGTAGTTGCCGTGGATGAACGTGCCGGAGGTGGACAGGCGCATCGCGTGCGGGACGTCGGGGATGTCGTACTCGCCGGCGAACCCCACGGTGGCTCCGTTCATCCGGGTGCTGATCAGCTTCTCCGATATGACCATCCGGCCGTTCCAGGTCGGCGAGTTCGCCGCGCCCGCCGTGATGGGCAGGGTCTTGAGGGTCTTGCCGTCACGGACGACCGTCATCCGGTGCGCGGAGGCGTCCACGGTGGAGACCTGGCTGCGGCCGACGGTGAAGCGGACGGTTCTGTCCTGTTCGCCGTAGGCGCCCTCGGCACCCTTGACTCCGTCGAGGCGGATTTTGACGGTGACGGTCGAGTTGGCCTTCCAGTAGTGCCGCGGACGGAAGTCGACGCGCCGCGCGCCGAACCAGTGCCCGACGACGGGTTGTCCACTGCTCGCACTGACCTCGATGGCGGACTCGACGGCTTTCTTGTCGGTGATCGCCTTGTCGAAGGTGAACGAGACCGGCATGCCGACGCCGACCGTGGTTCCGTTGTCCGGGGTGAACGTGCCGGTGAAGCGGTCGGTTTCGGCGACGGTCGTGAACGCGACCTTCTTCGTCGTCCGGTGACCGCCGTAGCCCGCGGCCACCACGGTCAGCCGGTAGGCGGTGCCGTGTTCGAGGGGGGCGTCGGGGGCCCAGCTCCCGCCGTTCGAGGAGAGGGCGCCGCGCACTGCCCGGCCCGCCTCGGTGGCCAGGGAGACCTCGGCGATCCGCCCCGCCTCCACCCCGACTCGGCCGCCACGCTTGACGGAGACGTGCTTCTGCCCGTCGGTGGCGTTCAGGCGTATGCGCGGTGGGGCGGCGGTTCCGGAAGCGGCGGGCAGCCCCTCGGTGCGGTCGCTGTCGCGTGCCGGCCCGGGGTTGCAGCCGGCCAGAAGACATGCCGAGACCGACAGGGCGGCCAGGGCGAGGGCGGGGCGGGTGCGGTGCATGGGGTCTCCGTCGTTCGCGTCGAGTGGCCTGTCCCACCGAGTCGGGGAAGGCGGCCCCGGGTTCGAGCGGCAGGGGCGTTCGGCGCCGTCCGGCGTGCCTGTGCCGCGCCGGTGCCCGGCAAGACCGAGGCCGGGAACCCAGCCTGGCGTCCGGATATCAGGAAGTTGTCAGGATGTGGGAAGGCCCTCAGACAGCCCTGGACGGGGCTCACACGCGCTTACAGTCAGCGGCGTGTGCGCACATATTCTGGTCGCGGAAGACGACCCCTTACAGGCCGAACTCATACGACGGCTGCTGCTTCAGGAGGGTCACACCGCCGTGGTGGTCGGCGACGGGCGGGCCGCGATCGACGAGGCCAGGAGCCGCAGACCCGACCTGGTCGTCCTGGACCTGATGCTGCCCGCTGTCGACGGTCTCGGCGTGTGCCGGGTGCTGCGGCGGGACGGGGACGTACCCGTCCTCATGCTCACCGCGCGCTCCGCCGAGGACGACGTCCTGCTCGGCCTGGAGCTCGGCGCGGACGACTACATGACCAAGCCGTACAGCCCACGGGAACTGCTCGCCCGCATCCGCACCGTGCTGCGCCGCACCCTCCGCCCCACCGACGACTCCCCGGTGCTGCGGGCAGGCGGCATCACCGTCGACCCCGAACGGCACGAGGTCACCCGCGACGGCGTCCCCGTCCCCTGCACTCCCGGTGAGTTCGCCATCCTGCACGCGATGACCGCGGAACCCGAGCGGGTCTTCACGCGCCGTCAACTGCTGCGGCACACCCGGGGACTCGACCGTGCCTCCACCGAGCGCGCCATCGACGTACACATCATGAACCTGCGCAAGAAGATCGAGGCCGACCCGCGCAGACCCGTCCGGCTGCTGACCGTCTTCGGCGTCGGCTACAAGCTCACCGGGCAGCCGTCATGACGCCCGCCCCCCGCATACCCTGGCGCAAGAGTCTGCTGGTGCGGCTGCTTCTCACGTCCGTCGCCATCGCCGTGGTCTCCGTGGGCGCCACCGCCTGGCTGGCAGTGCAGACCACCACGCGGGCCATCCAGGAAGAGCGCGGTCAGGTGCTCTCCGACGACAGCGACATCCTGCGGCGGCTCAGCGGCTTCGCCGCGACCCACGCCGACTGGGACGGTGTGGAGGCGTCGGTGCGCGATCTCTCCCGCACCATGGGACGGCGCATCGCCCTGACGACAGAAGCCGGACGCACGATCGCCGACTCCGCCGCCCCCGGCACCGCGCTGCCCGCCCGCGCCTCGGCCACCGTCGACCCGCTGAACACCGACACCTTCACCGAACCGGGGGCCCAGCTCGCCGGGATCGACCCGCGGGCGGTGGGGCCGTATCTGCTCCCGGCGGCAGAGCGGACACGGGTGCGGGCGCTCGCCGAGAAGCGCCTGACGTGCGTGCGCAAGCACCTGGGCGGCGGTGGCGTCCGAGAGCTCCCCAGCGGCCGCACCCTGGTCATCGCCGACGGCGGAGAGACATCCGTGCCCCCGCAGTGCGCGGACGGCACGCTCAACACCCCCACCCCCACCGAACAGAGGGCTCTGGACGCACTCTCCGCGCTGACCGTTCCGTGCTTCCGCCCCGTCGGCGGGAAGGCGGCCAACCCCCTGGCCGGCATCGGAATCGACGTCACACCCGGCTTCACCGCCGCGGCCAAGGACCCCGGCCGCCGGCTCGGCGGCAGCCGGCAGACACAGAACTGTGTCGAGGACGCGCGCCGCACCCAACTCGACCCGCACGTCGCGCCCAGAGCGCGGCTCTATCTGGGCGCCCTCGGCCAACAGCCCGTGGGCTTCGACCTCTCCCCCGCCAACAAGGGCAAGATCGTCGGCGTCGCGAGTCTGGTCCTGGTGGTCACCGTCGCCATGACGACCGTGGTCGCCATCCGCCTCGTCCGCCCCCTGCGAGCCCTGACGGCCGCGGCCCAGCAGCCGCCGCAGCGGCACACACGCGTCGCGGTCACCACCAAGGACGAGACCGGCTACCTGGCCGCCGCCTTCAACGACCTCACCGCACGCCGCCAACAGCTGGAGACCCAACGCAAGGCCATGGTCAGCGACATCGCGCACGAACTGCGGACCCCGCTGACCAACATCCGCGGCTGGCTGGAGGTCACCCGCGACGGACTGGTCGAGCCGGACCCGGAACTCATCGCCTCCCTGCACGACGAGGCACTTCTCCTGCAGCACATCATCGACGATCTTCAGGACCTCGCCGCCGCCGACGCCGGCACCCTGGCACTGCACCCTGAACCCGTACGCGCGGACGACCTCGTCGCCCAGACGGTGTCGGCCCACCGCACCCGGGCGGAGTCCTCGGACATCCGCCTGCGCACCCACACCGATCCCGACCTCGTCCTGGACGCCGACCCGGTGAGGATGCGGCAGGTCCTGGGCAACCTGACCTCCAACGCGCTCCGGCACACCCCCGCGGGCGGCACGGTCACCCTCACCGCCCGTCAAACCGGCGACCTGGCCGTCCTCACCGTGGAGGACACCGGCAGCGGCATCGCCGCCGAGGACCTCCCCCACGTCTTCGAGCGTTTCTGGCGGGCCGAGAAGTCCCGCAGCAGACGCACCGGCGGCAGCGGACTGGGCCTGTCCATCGTCCGCCAGTTCGTCGAGGCACACGAGGGAACCGTCACCGTCGGCAGTGAACCCGGCAAGGGTTGCGTCTTCACCATCAGGCTCCACCCGGCCCGGCACACGGACCGACGCACCCCATGAGGTGCGCCGCATGAGGCACGGCCGATACGTGCCCACGACGTGCCCTTCAGTACGGACAACCGCGGCCAACAGCGGTAGCAACCCGCCCTGCCACGACCCACTTCGAGTCAGGTATGCGCGGGTCGAAGGCCGTGCCCTCGTCCAAGCGCCGTCGCTTCCCAAGCTGAGAGCGCGAGTTACTCGATCTTGAGTCGCGGTGTCGCGCAGCGCTCGCCGCCTCAGGCACCAGGCTGCCCGTAATGGAGATCAAAGTCTGCAGCGTTAAATCAGCATTCTGTGATCTTCCGACCTTCGACTGTGACGTGCTCGTAGCTCCCGGCAGCGATCTGCGCGTCGTCGCCTATACCGCCGCTGCTGGCAGCGACGCCGCCGACCGGCTCAGGCTGCTCAACGTCATCGGCACCCAGACCATGACCGAAGACAACATCCGGTGACAGCAGTCGCCGGGCGCACTCGACCCCCATGGCCGCAGCCCGGCGTACCGACCACCGACGACGGCTCGCTGTCAACGCCGACGGGCGGGAAGTCGCCTGTCGGTGCGGTGGGTTGGAGGTACACACCGAGGCTCGGTATGCCCGTGGCCTCGGTGAGATGCCAGCCGAGCGGGGCCGTGGTGGCCGACAGCAGGAGAAGATCCGTGCCGTCGGCCACCGCGTCGGCGAACCCCTGGCCCAGTTCGGTGGTGAACGCGGCGGCGGCGCGCATCAGGTCACGCCTGCTCCTTACGCCTCCGTGGCCCGTGTGTCGGCGGGCAGGCGGCGGAATTCCAGCCCGGCCTCGCGTACGAGGGGCGCGAAGGCGTTCGTGGTGGCCAGGGCGACGTCGTATCCGGCACGGCGCAGTTCGGCGCCCAGGCCGGTGTAGGGCGCGACGTCACCGCGCGATCCGGCCGCGGCGATCAGGATTCTCATCGGTCCTCTCGGTCTTTCTGGGAGTCGGTACGGGAACCGGTGCGGCGGGAGGCGTTGGCGTGGACCGCCTCGCACAGATAGGCGGCGAGGCCCGCGCGTTGCTGCGACGGCGGTACGACGAGGGCGAAGGCGCGCGGGTCGGCGGCGAAGTCGTCCGCGATGCGCCGGTGCATGTCCGGCGGGCAGGGGGTGAACCAGCGTGTGAGGTGCCCGCGGTGTTCCTCGGCGAGGTCCATGGCCCGCTCGCCGTCGGCCGGCTCAGCGTCGTCGAAGACCGCGAGCAAGCCCGTACGCCAGGCGGCGGCCTCGCCCATGAGCTGCCGCCAGTCCTCCTTGGTGTGGGCGTTCGCGCGCTCCATCGCCTCACGGTGCCCCTCCGAGTGCCGCCACTTCGACTCGGCCTCGGTGGCGTAGCTGAGGTCGAAGGTGATCTCGCCGAAGACGTCGAAGCGTTCCTCGGGAGTCAGCGATACCCCGGTCCGCTGGACCTCGATGGCCCGCTCCGTGACCTCGGCCAGCCGCTGAAGCCTGGCGATCTCCTCCCTCAACTGCCTTTGCCGGGCGTGTAGATGCTCCAGAGCACCCGTTTGGGAATCCGTGAGAATGGCGGCGATCTCGTCGAGCGGGAAATCCAGTGCCCGGTAGAAGAGGATCTGCTGGAGCCGGGCCAGGTCGGCGTCGCTGTAAAGGCGATAGCCGGCGTGGCTGCGGCCGCTGGGTGAGAGCAACCCAGCCTTGTCGTAGTGATGCAACGTACGCACGGTCACCCCGGCGAGTGAGGAGACCTGACCCACGGAGTAGCCCATGCACCTGCCCTTTCATCCGACCCCAGCCTCAAGCCTGACGTAAGGGGAGGGTCAAGCGGCTCGCCCCCATCGCTCGGTTCACCGCACTGAGCCTCCGCCAACTTGAAAAAGCAGGCCAGAGGGCTGGTGTGATCGGTTCTCGGGTCACTCACGCTGACCGTGGGCGGCTGTCTGCGCAGTAGATCGTCCGTCAGGCTGCGGTGTATTGCCGGCGCCAACGGCCCGGGGTGGCAAATCTCCCTGCTCACTGCGGCAGGTTGGCCTCGTCCGCCTTGCGGAAGATGTCTCCGCACGTGGGGGAGGGCACCGACTCGCGGGCTGCAAGGACGGTCAGCGTACGGCGCACTTCCGTGCTCAGCCGAAGGAGCTGGAGACTGGTCTGGCCGCCCTTATAGGCGTACAGGCGGAAGACGTTGACCGCGATTTCGTCGCGGTCGTCGGCGAAGGTGTCTGGGAGCCCGGCGAGTAGTTCGAAGTCTTGCTTGCCGGTCGCCGCGTCGGCCACGGCGCCCAGGGGCAGGGTCTCGCACTCTGATGCGGACAAGGAAGTGTCCACTGCGACAGCGTGGGCGGCCAAGGCCGCGAAGACCTCAATGAATCGTTCCGCCACCGCCACGTCAATACCCCAGGAGTGCAGCCGCTCTCGGCGGCGATCCTGGCCCCGCGCCGTCCTGGCCGCCGAACGCAAGGAACGCGCCCGCATCTTAAGCGCCATCTCGCAGCTGGCTTCCTGGCAGAAGGACAACCGGGGCCCTCTACTTCCCGATGCCCTCGACCATCTGGACCGCCGAGCTGCCCAACCACCGTTCCGCGTCTTTGACTCGTTTCAATAATGTGGTCGCAGGCGCGATTTTTGTCCTGTTCTCGGCGCCGCGTGATGGTTGCGCAGCGGGAATCCCCGCGAGCCATCCGGACACGCAAGGAGGTCTCCGCAGCTCAAGGGGATGGGTCGGGCGAGTCCCCCGCCGCCGCGAGCGGTCACGGGTGCGAACGCGGGAAACCGAACTGGCCAGTTCCATTGACGTACCCCTGACCGACATCTATCTTCTGCTCGAACTTGCGAACAACGTTCGATTTTTCGAACCATGGCCGTCAAAGGAGACAGCCCATGTTGCGCATCCGTCTCCGGCGCACTTCTGAGTCGGCTCCTCCGCCGACCGTCTCCGCCGCCTTCGTCACCCGGCCCGCCACCGCAGGGTCTCCGGTCCCTGCCAGGCTCACGCGGAAACCCGGGTTCGGCGGTCGCTGACCGGCATGACGCGGCGTCCCACGTCGCGCGGGAACCAGCCCTGCCCCGACGGTACGGAGGCCGGGCCTCACCCTCGACCCCTCACCAGCACCTGATCAGTGCACTCCACAAAGACAGGAACCAATATGCCCGCGGTTCTCTCCAGGCTGGCGGCGATATTCGTCGCCGCCTGCCTGCTCTTCACCGCCCAGGTCGTGACCGCACCTCAACGGGCCGCCGCCGCCGATCCGGGTTACCTGATGACGCACTTCATCGGGGAGGGGTCGACCGGTCAGCAGATGTACTTCTCGTACAGCGCGGACGGTCTGAACTGGACCGACCTCAACGGTGGGGGGATGACCCTGCGCTCCACCGTGGGCACGCGAGGGGTACGTGACCCCGCTCTGGTCCGCTCGCCCGACGGCAGCAAGTACTGGATCATCGCGACCGACCTGTGCATCGACTGCGGGCAGACGTGGAGCCAGTCCATCAACGACGGCAGCCGCAACCTCGTGGTGTGGGAGTCGACGGACCTGGTCACCTGGTCGCAGCCCTGGCTGCTCAACGTGGCCGGCCAGATCCCCGACGGACGCAACGCGTGGGCGCCGGAGGCCATCTGGGACCCGGCCGGCAACGACTACGTTCTGTACTGGGCGACGAACAAGCCCCTCAACGGCGCGACGAAGCACCGCATCTACTACGCCCGCACCACCGACTTCCGCTCCATCACCACCCCGCAGATCTACATCGACCGCCCCGGCACCCAGGAAATCATCGACACCCAGATCGTCGAGGTCCCCTCCGGCGTCGGCAACTACCGCTACGTACGGGCCTCCGGCGACGGCCAGATCACCCTTGAGGGCAGCAACTCGATCCTCGGCACCTGGACCAACCTCGGCAACCTCTCCGGCATCGGCCTGACCGGCTCCCAGGTCGAGGGTCCGATGTGGATGAAGTTCCGCGACCGCAACGAGTGGACGCTCTACCTCGACCAGTACGCGGCCGGAAAGGGATACATGCCGGTCACGACGACCAACCCGTCCGCCTCCGGCACCTACACGCTCCCGACGTCGGGAACCTACTCCCTGGGCGGCACCAAGAAGCGCCACGGCTCGATCCTGAACCTGACGGCCGCCGAGGACGCCCGGATCCAGGCGCGCTGGGCGAACACCCCGGCCCAGCGGCTGCAGTCCTTCAACTTCCAGGACCGCTACGTGCGGCACACCAACTTCGACGTGCGCATCGACCAGAACGTCACCAACGACGACGCCAAGTTCCGGCCGCGACCGGGCCTGGCCGGCTCCGGCACCGTCTCCTTCGAGTCGGTCAACTTCCCCGGCTACTACCTGCGGCACTCCAACTACGACTTCCAGTTGGCCTACAACGACGGCACCGCCCAGTTCGCCGCGGACGCCACCTTCCGTCAGGTCGCCGGACTCGCCGACTCGTCCTGGTCCTCGTTCCAGTCGTACAACCACCCCGACCGCTACATCCGCCACTACGCCTACCAGCTGAAGCTCGAACCGATCACCAACGCGACGGGACGCGGCGACGCCACCTTCCGTCTGACGAGCTGACCTGACAGGGATGCCGGCGCCCTCGGGCGGCGCCCCACCTGCCGCCCGCCCTCAAGCGAGGAAGGCGCCGGCATCCCACCCGCGAGCGCAACGCGACACCAAATGTCATTGGGGGCGGGACGCTGACACCTCGACCGAGGCGTCGCGTCCCGCTCCCCCTCATGCATGTCTTCTTCAGGGGATGTGAACCATGCACAGCGTGAGACTTCAGTGCCGACAGAGAATCAGGCAGGGCGCTCTGGCCGCCGTGGCCGCCGCCACACTCATGGTCGGCGTCGTCGGCCCGGCGGCCCCCGCCCAGGCGGCGGAGATCACCGACGGCCTGGCTCTCTGGTACAAACTCGACGCCACCTCGGGCACCGTGGCGGCGGACGCCTCCGGCAACGGCCGTAACGGCACCGTCAACGGCACCGCAAGCTGGTCGGGCAACGGGGAGGGGCTCACGTTCAACGGGTCCAGCACCTACATCAAGGTGCCGGACAACATCATGAGCGGTATGAACTCGATCACCGTCTCGATGGACGTGCAGATCGACGCCACCCAGGCCACGCCGTACTTCATCTACGGCTTCGGCAACACCGCGAGCAGCGGCTCCGGCAACGGGTACCTGTTCACCACCGGTAACTCGTTCAGGACCGCGATCGCCTCCGGGAACTCGTCCACCGAGCAGAACACGCGGACCTCCGCCGCGCTGCAGCGCTCGGTCTGGAAACACGTCACCTACACCCAGACCGGCACCACGGGCGTCCTGTACGAGGACGGCGTCGAGAGGGCCCGCAACACCTCGGTCACCCTCACCCCCGGTTCCATCGGGTCCGGCATCACCACGGCCAACTACATCGGCAAGTCGCTCTACACCAGTGACAAGCTCTTCAAGGGCAAGATCCGTGACTTCCGGGTCTACGACCGCGCGCTGTCCCCCGGCGAGGTTCTCGATGTCAGCGGGAACACCACCGGCATCGGCGCGGCCACCCACCCCGACCTGAAGATCGACGCCATCGTCGACGACGCGACCAGCAAAATCACCCTCCCACTGACCGAGGGCACCGACCTCACCACGCTCGCCCCGCAGTTCACCATCGCCCAGGACGCGACCATCAGCCCGGCCTCCGGCACCCCGCGCGACTTCAGCGCGCCCGTGACGTACGAGGTGACCGGCCCGGACGGCGAGAAGCGCACCTGGACGGTCGAGGCGCTGGAAATGAAGAGCCCAGTACTTCCCGGGCTCACCGCCGACCCGAACATCGTCCGGTTCGGCGACACCTTCTACATGTACCCGACCACCGACGGCTTCGCGGGCTGGAGCGGCACGCAGTTCAAGGCGTACTCCTCCAAGGACCTGGTCCACTGGACGGACCACGGCGTCATCCTGGACCTCGGACCCGACGTCAGCTGGGCCGACGCCCGGGCCTGGGCCCCGACGATGGCCGAGAAGAACGGGAAGTACTACTTCTATTACTCCGCCGACACGAACATCGGCGTCGCGGTCTCCGACTCGCCCACCGGCCCGTTCACGGACCCCCTGGGCAAGCCGCTGATCGCCCGTGGCGCCTTCAGCGGCCAGATGATCGACCCGGCGGTCTTCACCGACGATGACGGGAAAAGGTACCTCTACTGGGGCAACGGCCGGGCGTACGTCGTCCCGCTCAACGACGACATGGTCTCCTTCGACGCCTCCAAGGTCACCGACATCACCCCCAGCGGCTACAACGAGGGCACCTTCGTCATCAAGCGCAAGGGCACCTACTACTTCATGTGGTCGGAGAACGACACCCGGGACGAGAACTACCGCGTCGCCTACGCCACCGGCTCCTCACCCACCGGGCCCTGGACCAAGCGAGGCGTGATCCTCGAAAAGGACCTCACGCTCGGCATCAAGGGCCCGGGCCACCACTCCGTCGTCCAGGTGCCGGGCACCGACGACTGGTACATCGCCTACCACCGCTTCGCCATCCCCGGCGGTGACGGCACCCACCGCGAAACCACCATCGACAAGCTGGAGTTCGACTCAGGCGACCTGATCAAGAAGGTCGCGCCCACCTTGAGCAGCATCGACCCGGTCTCCGTCGGCACCGTCCTGCCGACGCATACCAACCGCTCGCTCCAGTCGGTCAACTTCACCGGCCGCTACACCGCCGTCCGCTCCGACAGCCTCGGCTACCTCGACCCGGTGACCTCCTCCAGCACCACGGCGGTCAAGCAGAGCGCCACCTTCACCATCGTCCCCGGCCTGGCCGACCCCACCTGCTACTCGTTCCGCGACTCCTCCGGCCGCTACCTGCGCCACAAAGACTTCCGGGTCCGCGCCGACGCGAGCAACGGCACGTCCGTCTTCACCAAGGACGCCACCTTCTGTGCCCGGCCGGGTTCCGTCACCGGCTCGGTCAGCCTGGAGTCGTTCAACTACCCCGGCCGCTACCTCCGCCACTCCAACTACGAGCTGCGCATCGACACCTTCCAGGACACCGCCACGTTCCGCGCCGACAGTTCCTTCAAGGCGGTCAACCCCTGGGCCTGACCGACCCCCTGACTCGACAAAAGGGCGGCGCCCCGGCTGGGGTGCCGCCCTGTCGTTCTGCCCGGTCGGGCAGGTGGAGACCCCGACGGGATTCGAACCCGTGCAACTCGCTTCGCAGGTTTGTCGGTGCTGGTCAGGGCGTGATCCGGATGCGGTCACCCATCTCCGCCCCGAGTTGTTCGGCCTCCCTCGTGTGCTCTTGCAATGGCGCCCTTCCCCCTGCGCTCTCTGCCCGCGCTCGGGCAGTGCGTGGCGGCGCAGCGCGTCCGCGCGGTCGGTGCTCCCAGGTGAAGTCGGGGAGTTCACGGCCGAAGTGGCCGTACGCCGCGGTCTGGGCGTAGATCGGGCGGAGCAGGTCGAGGTCGCGGATGATCGCGGCCGGGCGTAGGTCGAAGACCTCGGTGATGGCCTTCTGAATTGCCTCCTGGGAGTACGGGGTGGTGCCGAAGGTCTCGACGAACAGGCCGACGGGCTCGGCCTTGCCGATCGCGTACGCCACCTGGACCTCGCAGCGGGAGGCGAGGCCCGCGGCGACGACGTTCTTCGCCACCCAGCGCATCGCGTACGCCGCGGAGCGGTCGACCTTGGACGGGTCCTTGCCCGAGAAGGCACCGCCGCCGTGGCGGGCCATGCCGCCGTACGTGTCGATGATGATCTTGCGGCCGGTCAGCCCGGCGTCACCCATCGGGCCGCCGATCTCGAAGCGGCCGGTCGGGTCGACCAGCAGACGGTAGCCCTCGGTGTCCAGCTTGATGCCGTCGTCCAGCAGGGCCTTCAGCTCCGGCTCCACCACGAACTCGCGGATGTCGGGCGCCAGGAGCGAGTCCAGGTCGATGTTTGACGCGGGCTGCGAGGAGACGACGACCGTGTCCAGGCGGACCGCCTTGTCGCCGTCGTACTCGATGGTGACCTGGGTCTTCCCGTCGGGACGCAGGTACGGGATCGTGCCGTTCTTGCGGACCTCGGGCAGGCGCTTCGACAGGCGGTGCGCCAGGAAGATCGGCAGCGGCATCAGCGTCGGCGTCTCGTCCGTCGCGTATCCGAACATCAGGCCCTGGTCGCCGGCGCCCTGCCGGTCCAGCTCGTCCGCCTCTCCACCTGCGGCAGCACCCTCGACCCGGGCCTCGTACGCCGCATCCACGCCCCGCGTCCTGCTCGCCGTCGTGATGGCCCTGTCCTGGTGGGGAGGACCACATCCTGCCGACGTCGCCGACCGAGCCGGCCGAACCACCCGCCGAGTCTCCGTTCACCCCGGCGGCCCCTGCCCAGCTCCCACAACTCCTCGGTGTTGACACCGCGTTGCAAGGGAGGATGCCGGGCGTTGACTGGCAACACGGCGTAGGGCCATGCCACTCCGGATCATTTCGGGCGCAGCATTCCGCCTTCCCGCTTCGCCCGGCCCCCGCGGAAATCACCTTCTGCTGATCCGGGGGTCAGGCCACCAGCCCGGGGAGGGGTTCGGAGTCGTCGATGAAGGCGCGGGCCACATCGGACAGTCGCCGGTTGTGGGCGCGGGCGTAGCCGCGCAGCGCGGTGAACGCCTGTTCCATGTCGATGCTCTGCCGTTCGGCGAGTTTGCCCTTGGCCTGCTCGATCAGTACGCGGCTGTTCAATGCCGTCTGCAGTTGTTCGTTGAGGACGGTGCTGCGGTGGGTGGAGCGTTGCTGTAGGAGGCTGATGGTGGCGACGTCGGCCAGGGCCTGGGCGATGAGTGTGGCGGGCGGGTCGAAGGGGCCCGGGGCGGCGCGGAAGAGGTTCAGCGCACCGACGGTCTCGTCCCGCAGACGCATGGGCAGGGCCTGGACGGCGCCGAAGCCGCTGCGGTGGGCCGCTGTTGCGAAATGCGGCCAGCGGTCGACCTCCCGGGTCAGATCGGGGACGATCACCGGTGCGCCGGTACTGAAGCACTCCAGGCAGGGGCCCTCGTCGTTCTGGAGCTGGAAGAGCTCCAGCAGGCGCACCTGTTCGTCGGAGGCGGCCATCACGCGCAGTTTGCCGTCCCGGTCGGCGAGCAGCACCCCGGCGGCGCTCGCATCGAGCATGCTCACGCAGCGGTCGGTCAGCAGGCGCAGGAAATCGATGAGGTCGAAGTCGGCGACCAGGTTGTCCGCCAGCTCGACGAAGGTCTTGGCCAGGAGCTGCTGATTCATCGTGTCACCCTCGATTGAGACTAGTCCCGCCGAGAGGGGGCGGGAAGCGCAGCACGCTTATCGTCCGGAGCCGGTGCGTCAGTCGTCATCGTCCGTCCGTTTCGGTTCCGTGTCCGGGGAGAATCGAAGCCGGTGGGCCACCACGTCGGCGAGCTGGCGCCCTTGTGTATAGGCGTAGGCGCGCAGCCGGACGAAGGCTTCGTCGATGCCGACTTCGAGCTGGACGGTGAGGATGCCGGTGGCCTGGTCGATCTCCGCCCGGTATCCGCCCAGGTCCTCGAAGCCGTGGTCCGGTGACGGTGCGCCGGCCTGCGCGCCCGTCTCGTCGATCCGCGCGTCGAGCAGGAGCAGCGTCGCGAGATCGGCGAACGCCAGCGCGTCGGCCAGCTCCTCCGCGTTCAGCACGGTCGGCACGTCGGCGTACAGGTCGAGGACTCCCGGGCTGATCGCCCCGATCTGCAGGGGGAGCGCGAAGACGGCGCGTGCCCCGGCTTCCAAGGCCGCGTCGGCGAACACGGGCCAGCGGTCCTGCAGCCCGCCGGTCAGCAGATCGGGGGACAGGACGGCCGAGCCGTGGGTTAAGGCGTCCACGCAGGGGCCCTCGCCCAGGGTGAGCTGAAGCTCCTTTAGCTGCTCGCTGATGGTGTCGGTGCTGCACAGCGGATGGCTTGCGGTGGTCTTGGACATCGCCGATACCCCGGCTCCGCCGACCGGCAATGCGGCCACGGCCGCGGTGCACACGTCCACCACACCGACCGGAGTGCCGCGTCGGGCCGCCTGCTCGGCGACCAGCACCATGCACCAACGGCTGGCACCTGACTGTTGTGCTGTCAGGCCCGGACCGGTCCGGGGCATTCGGGAGCGGTCAGCGGGCCGGGTGCCGGGGGGAGCGCCAGATGGAGCGGGCCGCCAGGTAGAGCAGATCGGCGATGAGAAGCAGTACGCCGATGGACATCAGGTAGAGCATGCCGTCGACGGCCGCGCCGATGGCGACCAGAGCGATTCCGGCGATGAGCAGGGTCAGGAAGAGGACCATGACGGGATCTCTCCTGGAAAGCCGTGCGAGTTCTGTGTGGTCTCTCGGTACGGCACGACACGCTGTGCCTGTGCCCGATGTCGCGTCGGCCGAGAAGTGGTACGCGACGGCCCCGGCGCACGAGGCCGCCAAGGGCCGGTGTCTTCGCGCACGCCGCCAGCGAAGCGAGTGCGCCAGGCAGTGTGCTGGTCGTTCAATCCTCCGCGTGCGCTCGGTTCCAGGAATCCTGGGCGCCTCGCAGCCGACACCCCATGAGGCTTGGCCCAGGGGGTCCTAGGTGGCGCGTTGGGCGCGGTGGCGGGCTTCCCGGAGTCGGATCTTTGAGGGGAGGCGGTCCAGGCCGGCCGAGTCTCGTGCGTGTGCGAGTGTTTCGCGGCTCAGCTGCCCAAGGGCCCGCGCTGGATCGGCGTGAGGCTCCAACAGCAGCCGCACGCGTGCAGTGGGGGCGGTACGTCGGCCCGTCAGCCGGACATGAGCCCGCGAGACCCCGTCCAGGGCCTGCGCCTCTTCCTCGATGACGTTCTCCAGTGTGCGGCCGTTGAGTCGGGCTGCCGCGCCGTCTTCGCTGTCGACGAGGACCTGGTCCAGGCGGTGTCTGCGTTGCGCGAGGAGCCACCACAGCAGCAGGGCGAGCAGCACGGCGAGCACCGCGATGACGGTCGGCCACCACCAGTCCTCTTCCCGCCACCGGGTGCGTCCCTCGGTGCCCAGCACCACATCGTCCGGCCCACGGAAGGGCCACCAGCCCGGCACGTCGAAATCCCAGTGGCGCTGCAGGTCCAGTGCGCCCAGCAGTACGCCGCCGCCCAGGGCGAACAGTCCGAGGCCGAGCAGTGCGAGCAGCACCCGGTTCGCCGTCTTGAGCATCGGATCACCTCAGCCCTTCTTGGGGCGCCGGACGCGCACGGACAGTGTGGGTTGCCGGGCCAGGCCCAAGGAGGTCATGGCTTCGCCCAGCTCGGTGTGCAGGTCCCCGCGGACCTCCTCGAGGTCGCGGAAATGTGCCCGGGCCCGGGCTTTGACCTTCCGGCGGCCGACATTGACCTGTGCCGACTGGACGCCGGGTACCGGCATGGCCCGGTCGCGCAGAACCAGGGCGGCCGCGCGGCGGTCGAGCCCGGCGCGGACGTCCTCTGTCCCAGGGATACCGGTGGGCCGCCGCATGGGCAGCAGCCGGCGCAGTCCCGGCGTCACCGCCAGCAGGAAAAGCCACAGGCCGAGGGCCATCGCCACCGAGGCCCCGACGATCATCCAGACGTCGTCCAGGGGCCGTGTGGCCAGTTCCTCGGCGAGCCGCCGCCGCCAGCGCATCGCATTCCAACCTGCCCGCACCGCGACCACGTCGTACAGGAGAAATCCGACGGCCGCGGCGGACAGCAGGGCTGCCAAGGCCGCGGGGATCCGCCGCCCGGACCAGAAACGGTGCGTCGGCCGACCTGATCCGTCGATCGCCTTCGTGGCGCCCCCTGCCGCCCCCGGGGTGCCGTCGGCGGACGGAGCCGCCTGTCCCGAACCGGAGGAGAGGTCGCTGTCACCGGTCGGCTGCCGCGAGGTGTTCGCGCTCATCTCACCCTCTCCTGGTCCGTGTGCCGCGTATGCGCCGAGTGCAGCCTCTCGACCGACACCGCGAGGTCGGACACCTCCATGCCGGCCCATGTCCTCATCCGTTCGATGACCGCTTGGCGCACCGCGGCGCACTGCTCCCCGATGTCGGACGGATAACCGAGCTCGACGGCGATGCGCAGCCGCGCCTCGCCGAGCACCGCCTGCCATCCGGCCGCAGACTCGGCGTCTCGTCCTGCGCCGGTCCGTTCCGGCGCCCGCCGTACGGATGTGCTCACGTGTGGCGTCCGGCGGCCGGGAGGTACATGGCCGGCCGACTCGGCGAACCGGCTCAGCGCCTCGCGCGCCACCCGGGCAGCGATCTTCGCGACGACCCGGTCGGTGACGATGGTCGCCCCGCGCTCCCCGCGGGGGACGCCCGGACGCTCATCGGCTTCCCCGCTCACCGCCGCCAGTCTCCCCGAGCCTGTCGCCGGTCATCTCGGATCCGATCCTGCCGGTCCCGGCGACGGACGAAGTCGCCCGGTTCGAGATCACCTTCAGTGAACCGCCCGATGGCGAGACCGACGAGGCCCAGCACCAGAACCAGTAGGAAAGCCCAGAAGTCACCGAAATACGCGGCGAAACCCAGCGCCATTCCGGCCATCAAGCCCACCACGGCCCTGCTCATTTCGCGCTCCTTCACTCAAGTGGGCTGTTCCGCCCCGGCTACTGGACCCGCTGCCGCTCCTCCCTTTCGTCCTCTTCGTCATCCGGCAGTTTCACGTCGCTGACCGTGATGTTGACTTCCACGACTTCCCGGCCCGCCATCCGCTCCACCGCGGAGATCACGTTCTCCCGCACCGCGGCGGCCACGTCCGTGATCGAGACGCCGTAGTCGACGACGAGCTCCAAATCGATGGCCGCCTGCAGCTCACCGACCTCGACACTGACCCCGCGGGTGACGGACTTGCCACTGCCGGCGCCGGGCATCCGCTCTCGCACGGATCCCATCGAGCGGGCGAATCCGCTGCCCAGGGCGTAGACGCCGAGCACGTCCCGTGCCGCCATTCCGGCGATCTTCTCCACCACCACTTCGGCGATGGTCGTCCGGCCGCGAGAACCGGGCGCAGCGCCGAGCTTGACGCCAGTGTTCGCAGTCATTGGAGTATTCCTCCCTAATGAGGCAATAAAGCACCCATTGCTCGGATTATAGTCTTTTTAGCACTTTTTGCCCGTCTGTAGAGCGTGAGACGGGGTGGTCCGACGAGTGGCCTGAAGCCCCCGCCCCGACCTCTCGCGGACACCCGGGCAGAGCGCCGCGGAAGAGAACCGCGGCCGTGGAGAAGGAGGGTGAGAGGCCAGTGACCGAGGCATGGACGCAGGCAGTACGACGCCGGCTCGAGCTGGGCCGTCTCCTCCCGCTCGGCGGGCCCCACGACGGGACGTGGATCACCGAGCAAGCGGCCGTCCAGGCCCTCGGGCGCACTGCCGCCGAGGTCCCCGGTGTCCGGCTGGAGTCCCTGCGCATCGGGTCGGCGCCGCTCCAACCCGTGTCCGAGCCGGCCGTCCGTCCGCCGGCCAGCGCGCTACCGCCTGGCCCGCTCACCATCGAGGCCGCCTTCACAGCATCCCTCGTGCGGCCGCTGCCGGAGACCGCCGACGAATTGAGGAGCGCGCTGCTGGGCGCGGCCGCTGAACAGCTCGGGCTGGCCACGGTGACGGCTGACATGCGCGTAACGGATCTCCGTGAGGTCCCGGAGGCAGGCATGACGTCTCGGACCGCGGCGACGGCCATGAGGCCCACGCCGGAAGGTGCGGTCGCGCGGAGCTCGCCCCCGGTGACCGGAACAGGGTCCATGCGGGGACTCGTCAGGGAGCTGGCGGACGTCGCCGCGGGTGTGCCGGGCGTCGCCCGCCTCACCGCCGTGCTGGGCAGCCGCCCGGTCAGGGTGGAGGACCATGATGATCCACCCGGCCGACACATCGAGGTTCACCTCGCGGTCGGCCCCGGACACCATCCACTGAAAGTCGCCCGCGCCGTCCGGGAGGCGGTAGCCGAGGCAGCCACCACTGACACCCCGGGCCCGGCCACCGTCGCCGTCCTCATCACGGAAACCGCGGCCTGGCGACGGACCTCGCCGGTCACCGTGATGAGTGCCCCTCAGTGATCGGCCGGCCCCCCTTCACCGGCCGTCCCAGGTTCTTCCCTGAAAGTGCGCGGACCGCTTCGCCAGCCCTGTCCTGTCCTGTCCTGTCCTGTCCTGTCACGGTGTGAGACCTGCCTGGCAGGGAAACGGGAAACCGCATGCAGACAGAGGGCCTGCGCTGCCACTCGCAGACGGAGCAGGCGTCTTCCCTTCTCCGCGGTCGCGCGATGCGCATCCCGCAGCTGCGCAAGGCCCGGACCATCGTCCGCCGCTGGTGCGAGGAAACGGAGCTGGGCTACGGCGCCGTTACCTGGCCAGGCCCTCGCCCCGCACTCACGCCCGGCGTCATCGCCCGGGAGTGGTCCGTCCCGTCCTCGACGCGGCGGAGGCGTCGGTGAGGTCGGCTCCGGTGTCGGCGTCCCGCTGGGAGTGTTCGGTGCCGTGCCAGTCCAGGCACATGACGGTCGCGTCGTCCTGCAGGTGACCGTGGTGGGCGTCGACGACCGCCGCGATGAGGGTGCGGGCGGCCTCGCGGGGATGCAGCGCGCGGGTGCGCACGATCAGGTCGGACAGGTCGAGGCTGCCTGCGTTGCGCTCCAGCATGCCGTCGGTCAGCATCACCAGCCGGTCGCCCGGCCGCAGGTCCAGAGACTGGACCCGGTAGGCGTGAGGGGCAGGGAAGCCGAACGGCATGTCGATCTTCGGAGTGATCTCCCGCACCTGTCCGTTCCGCATCAGCAGCGGCCAGGGGTGCCCGGCGTTGACGAACTCGGTGGTGCCGTCGATCAGGCTGATGCGCAGGAGCTGGCCGGTGACGTAACCCCGGCGGCCGTGCTCACGCATGGCCTGGTCGGCCTGTCGGGCCTGATCGGCGAGGTCGCCACCGGCCCGCCGTGCCCGGCGCAGGGCACCCACCAGAAGGGTGGCCAGCAGCGCGGCGTCGACATCGTGCCCCATGGCATCGGTGACGGAGAGCTGGACCGTGTCACGGTCGATCACGTAGTCGAAGGTGTCACCCCCGACGTGGTCGGCCGGCTCCAGCGCCCCGGCGACCGCGAACTGCGCCGCCTCACACGCCAGCGAAGCCGGAAGCAGCCGGTGCTGGATCTCCGCGGCCAGACTCAGGGGGACGGTACGGCGGCCCCACTGGTACACGTCGGTGTAGGACCGGTTCGCGATGACGATGTACGCCAGGGCGTGCGCGGTCTCGCCGATCTCCCGCATCACCTCCGCGTCCGGCGCCGCGGGCAGGAACAGTTCGAGGAGCCCGATGGCATCCCCCCGGTTGGTCACCGGGGCGACGATCCGGACCAACGGGCCGTCGCCCTTGTCCTCCACGCTCGGCCGCTGGGTGCGGATCACGTCGTCGTACAGGGTGCCCCGCAGCGTGATGCGCCGGGCGGGCTCATCGGTGTCGACGCTGCCCGCCGCCCCCAGCCGTACGACCGAGCCGCCGGTGAAGTCGGTGATCAGGAACGACACCGACGCGGCGCCGAGGTGCTCCTTGAGCATGCGGGCGACCACGTCGAGCGACTCCACGGGCGCCGCGGCCTCCGCCGCCTCCAACGTCCCCGCCAGAGTCATCGCCCTGCCCCGGCGACTCCCGCCCCCGGGAGGGCGAGAGGCCCGCCCGCCGTCCGGCCCTCTTGCGGTCACGTCGGTTCCTCACTGCTCGATGACGCTCAGGCCTCCACCAAGGCCCCCCTCGCCCGCCAGTCTCTCCGATGTGCGGTCGAGGACCCGAGTCACGCGATTGGGCTTGCCTCCGAACGCGGTCATGTGGCTGCCAGGAGGATGGCCGTGTAGTGCGCGGTGAAGGCGGCGATGGTCAGGGCGTGGAAGACCTCGTGGAAGCCGAACCAACCCGGTGAGGGGTCGGGGCGCTTGAGCCCGTAGACGACGGCGCCCGCGGTGTAGAGCAGACCGCCGGCGACGACGAGTACGACGACCGCGGTGCCGCCGGTGCGCGCGAAGTCGGGCAGGTTGAAGACAGCCACCCAGCCCAGGGCGATGTAGCACGGGGTGTACAGCCACCTCGGGGCCCCGATCCACAGGATGCGGAAGGCGATGCCGGCCAGCGCGCCCGCCCACACCATGGCCAGCAGCACCCGCTGCTGACCCGCGGGCAGCAGCAGTACCGCCAGAGGTGTGTAGGTGCCGGCGATGATCAGGAAGATGTTCGCGTGGTCCAGCCGCCGCAGGACCGCCTCCCCGCGCGGGCCCCACGTTCCGCGGTGGTAGACCGCGCTGGTGCCGAACAGCAGACAGGCCGACAGCGCGTACACCGAGCAGGCCGCCACTGCCGCCGCCGTGCGTGAAACGGCGATCAGGAGGATGCCGCCGACCAGCGCCAGAGGGAACACGCCGGCGTGCAGCCAGCCGCGCAGCCTCGGCTTCAGCGCAGCCGCCGCGCGCTCCGCCCCGCTTTCCGGGCCGGCGGCTGTCTGCCCGGCAGTCAGCTGGTCTGTTGTGCCCGCAGGCGCATCGACCGCCGGGGGGCACAGGGCGTCGGGCGTGCCGCCGGGGCGGGGCTGGGGATCGCGTCCGTGTGCCGGCGGCTGAGTGTCTTCGGCGATCATGCGCTCGTCTTCTGAAATCGGCGGAACAGTGCGGCCTGGCCCGGCACTGCGGACCGCGGGTCAGATACCGGCCGTGTGCCGGGTTGCGGTGCGGCGGTACTCGGCGTTGATGCGCCGGGCTTCTTCGAGCTGATCCTCGAGGATGATGATGCGGCAGGCGGCCTCGACGGGCGTCCCGTGGTCGACGAGTTCCCTGGCACGGGCGGCGATCCGCAACTGGTAACGGGAGTAGCGGCGGTGGCCGCCCGGGGAGCGCAGCGGGGTGATGAGGCGGGCCTCGCCGATGGCGCGCAGGAAGCCCTGCGTGGTGCCGAGCATCTCCGCGGCCCGGCCCATCGTGTAGGCGGGGTAGTCGTCGTCGTCGAGACGGCCGAAGGAATCGTCTGCTGTCACTTGCACCTCTTCTGGGCCCGGGGAACGTGTGGAGGGCCCTGGCGCCGTACGGCGCCAGGGCCCGAAGGAACTGCTACACCATCTGCCGGCCCTCATGCTGCGCCGGCCCTCTGTTTCCGCAGACCCGACCGAGATGCGGTCGGGGATGTCGGGATCGCGGTTGCTCGACCGGAGACCACCTCACTGTCGATGTCCTGCGGTACCCGGGCTCAAGACTTCCGCCCGGGCGATCCTGATGGCGCTCGGCTCCTCCGTTTCATCCCTCGGAGATCAACTGCTTGCCAAACGGGGGACTGCGTACTGCTGGTACTGCCTGTACTGCTCCACTACGAACTGCTGGTGATGCTGGTACTTCCTACTGCTGTACTGCGCACTGCTGAAGTGGCCTGAGACAGCACCACCGTCACTCTCCGGCAGCCAGCCCCGTCGCCCGTCCTGCGTCTGCTCTGGCTTGGAACCCCACTGCCGGACCTCCCGATGCGCGCGCCCGCAGCCGACGCCTTCACCGAGGTACCGCTCACTCACTTCACTGCTGGTCCTGCTCACAGCGGCCCCTGATCACTGCGGGCCACCCGGTCCGGTCGTCAGCCCCGTCGCCGTCCTGCAACAACCCTGGCTTCGAAACTCCACCACCGAACCGCCCTGCGAACTGCAACTACCCACTTCTGACCGGCAGTTCGTGTCTGCCAGGCCCTGCGGTCCTTCTGGCTACGAGAGAAACCATAACCACACCACCACCCAATGTCTACTCCAGCTGACATAGATATTCGCGCGTTCCACGGCGAGGTAATCCGCCTCGAACGGCGATGGAGGACCGGGCGCAGACGATGAGAGACCAGGGTGACCTGAGAGATGTTCGTTTCGCGATTCACCACTACGATCACCGGCCATGGACTGGCTCGAACGCACCGCGAAGCTGAGGCAGTGGGCCAGAAACGGGATGCGCGCTCCTCACAAGCCGCTGCTGCTCCTGTATGCGCTCGGTCGATTCCAGGAAGACGCCGAGGGCGAACTGCGGTACAGCGCTGTCGAGGCAGACCTCCAACGACTGCTGACCGAGTACGGGCCTCCCCACAAGACGACACCCGCCTACCCTTTCCACCACTTGGTCAACGACGGCGTGTGGGAAGTACGTACCGACCGAGGAAACGGCAGCCCCGGAACCGGACTCCGAGAGCTTCGGGAAGCGGGTGCCGCCGGACGACTCGCACCCGAACTGAGGGCCGCACTGCGATGCGACCGCCAACTGCTCACCCGGATCGCCCGTTTACTGCTCGACCTTCACTTCCCGCCCTCGCTTCACGGCGAGTTGTGCGAAGCCGTCGGCCTGGAACTGGAGCCGACGGAGATCGAACGGCTCTCGACGGCGCGGAGACGGCGGGACCGGCGGATGCGGGAGCTGGTGCTGACCGCCTACGAGTACCGGTGTGCCTTCTGTGGCTACGACGGCAGGATCGGCGCGGTGCCGGTCGGGCTGGAAGCCGCGCACGTGCGCTGGTGGGCCTTCGACGGCCCGGACGACGTCGACAACGGACTGTGCCTGTGCTCGCTGCACCACAAGCTCCTCGACAAGGGTGTCCTCGGTATCGGATGGCGGTCCCCCCGCCCGAGCCGAACCGAGATCGGGGGAGGTCACCACATCCTGGTGTCGCAGCGCTTCGTCGGCAGCAGCCCCGTCGCCCGCGAACAGGTCATATCGCTCGCGGGCCGCCCCCTCATCGGCCCGCAGCCGGGCGCCCGGCCCGTCGCCGCGGCCCACCGCGCCTGGCACACCAGCCAGGTCTTCCACGGCACTCCGCGCGCTGCCACTGCGGTCTGACAGATCCCCGCACAGAGACGTCGGGCGACCACGCGCAGCCGCAACGGCCAGGCACAGCCGACCTATGCGTGGGCGGACAACCACGGTCGACAGCGGGGCCACCACGCCCCATACGCGTTCGTCATCGGTCGGCTCGCTCACCGTCGTGGTGCCGGCCGCCGGCCGAGTGCGGCGAGAAGCCCAGGCCCACCGGTAGCCTTCGATGCCGGTCACCACAGGTGAGGGGCACCAAGTGATGCAGGGCAGCAGCCCGGACTATGAGGTGGGCGACATACTCCGGGTGTCGTGTGCGCCGGTCCCGGCCCGGGTTACTGGGGTATCGAGGTCCTATGTGTCGATCGAGTGGCCATGGGGAGAAGTCGATCCTGACTCGCAGTACGGCTGGAACGGCCGATTCGCCCTTCCTGTCGAGCCCGACGGCTGGGAGTGGTCACTCTTCCGAACGGAAGGGGATCCACGGGGCCTGGAGCCGGATGACACATGCCTCGTCGGCATCCCGGAGACGCTGGTGCGCGTCATCGATGTCGGGCACTACGACCCGCCCATGGACACCGGTCGGCTTCCTCGGCCACAGACCTTGCTGATCGTGCTTCCCGTCGATCGCCCCGGTGTCGAAGGGGGCAGCGAAGACGAGGGGGACACGATCGAGCTGGACTCCGCTGCGCCCATCGTGATGGAGCGGGTCTCGCACAACAGATCCGGCTAGGCCGCCCGCACGGTCGGCAGCACGTCGCGAGACCAACTGCGCTGGTCTGGCACGTGAAGCCCTGTGCCGGAACCGTGCCAGATCGTACGGGGAACACCGGGGAACACCGGGGAACACCGAGGAGCCAAACGACGCCCCGCCAGACACCGACACTGCTGTTCTCCCTGATCTCCGGCATCACGACACGACCCCGGCTCATCCAACGGCGCAGGTCGTCGACCGCGCTCAGGGCGGCCTCGCGCCCCGACTCCGCGTGTTGCCACGTGATCGAGGTCCGCCAGGAGGAGCGGGGACGTAATCAGGAGGCCGCCGCCATGATCGTCTCGTCGCGCCCCTGTGCTGCGGGTGAGTCGAGTCGAGAGCGGCCAGGAGGCCTGAAGCATCCGCGATGACGACGATCATCCGGCAGTTCCGGAGTCCGTCTCGCGGAGGGCCGCGTCGGCGACCGCGTCACGGCGGGCGCCGGCTGTTGCTCGGTTGGTTGTCCGGGAACCACCCCGGGATTGTCCGTGATCGGTAACGGACGCATCCCGTGGTCGCCGTTGCTCGTCCTGCCAGTTGGTCGCAAGGCGATCAGGGAATCGGCGAGGAACTGCGTGGAAGCGGGGCGGACATGGCACGACACGGCGGCGGGCGGGGCTGGTACGGCAAGGTGCTCGGCGCGGCGTGCGGGGTGACGTTGCTCGCCGTCGGTGCCTCGATGTGGACCGCGCAGGCCGGCGTCGTGAGCGGCTCGTCGCCGAAGGCGACCGTGTCGGCCAGGCCGGCCGGCGACGTCAAGCCGGTCGCGGTGGACATCGCGCACGCCTCGGACCAGGGGGCGCGCGGCGTCAATCTCACCATCGACGACGGCCCCGACCCCGTGTGGACCCCTCAAGTGCTGGACGTGCTGCGGGAGTACGGGGTGAAGGCCACGTTCTGCATGGTGGGGACGCAGGCGCAGGCCCACCCGGACCTCGTGAAGAAGGTGGTCGCGGACGGGCACCGGCTGTGCGACCACTCGGTGTCGCACGACACGACCATGGACAAGAAGTCCGAGGCCTTCCAGTCGAAGCAGATCCTCGACGCCGAACGCATGATCACCGAGGCGTCCGGGGGCGTACGGCCGATGTACTACCGGGCGCCCGGCGGGGCGTTCACCCCGTACAGCCGCACGCTCGCCGCCTCTCGCGGCATGCGTCCGCTGGGCTGGAACGTGGACACCAAGGACTTCGAGCAGCCGGGCGCGGACGCCATCGTCGCCACCGTCGAGCGGGAGCTGCCCAACGGTCCGACGGTTCTCCTGCACGACGCGGGAGGCGACCGCTCCGAGACCGTCGAGGCCCTGCGTCGGCTCATCCCCCGGCTCGAGGAGCAGGGCTACTCCTTCGGCTTCCCGGTGCGCTGAGCCCGACCCTGGTCGATGACGGCGCGCGCGTACCACCGCCGTGCACGCCGACTCCGCGTCAGGCGGCCGCGGTTCGGGGACGGGGGACGGGGGACGGGGGACGGGCACGATGCTCCACCAGGTGATCCAGCGCAGGCACCACTCCAGGGGGCTGTAGTGGAAGCGGCGCAAATTAGTGGCTGAGGGCGGTCTGGACGGCGAGGATCGCCGCGGCCAGCAGCACGGCGGTGTACCAGCGCGCGAAGTTCTGCCTGAAGGAGAGGAGGCCGGAAACGTCCACGGGATGGTCGGGCCCAGCGGCCGGCGCGCCCGCCAGGTACCCATCGGTGCCGCGCGGGGGCGCGACGGACGGCCGACTCGGGCCGTCCGGTGACGAGACCTGGGCCCCCGCGATTTGTGCAGTGATCGGTTGTCGTGTGCCAGGTTTGCGCCATAGCTCTTCAGCTTGAAGCGCGGTCGTGCGGGCTAAGTCACGAAGACGGTGCCCTGCCGACTGCTATAGCGGCAGGGCACCGAGTGGCTCCGGTCAGGCGGCGGCCTCCTGATCGTCGACGGACTCCGGGAGCTCCTTGACCAGGACCCGGTCCCGTTGCAGGTCCACGGAGAGGATCTCGACCCAGATCATCTCGCCAGGCTCGATGGCGTCGGCGTTGAGGTCGTGGCGCAGCTCCTCCGACATGGCGGTGCAGTGCAGGATGACAGGCCGGCTGCGTCCGGGCAGCTTGAGCAGCACGTAGCCGCCCTGGCCCTCCGGCTTGGTCCGGAGGACCTCGCCGTCGAACCGGTCGCCGGCCGACAGCCCTGCCTCCCGTGAGGCCGGGCTGATCCGCGGGACCGCTGCAAGAGGCCGACTCTGGCGCAGCGGCTTGATGAGACGCAGTGAGATCCGGCGCCGCTCGGTGTCCATACGGACCACCGTGACCTCCACGTCGTCCCCGGGCTCGAGTCGGGCCGCGGACACCACGTCCGACTTGGCGAGCAGACCGTTGACACCGTGCGCCACGTGGACGAAGACGCCGAGCGTGGGATGGACGTTGTGGACGGTGCCGGTGAAAAGTTTGCCCACCGGGTAGTCGGCGCTCAGCACCGGCCAGGGGTTCAGGCTTCCGGCCAGCAGCGTGTACCTCATGTCGCCGCGGGCGTCCATGTCGAAGGCACCCTGGAGGCGGGCGCCGACCTCGTACTTGGTGGTCATGTCCGTCACCAGCCGGGTGTAGTCCACGTCCGCGTTGGACAGCACACCATGCCGGCCGTCGTCCGTCTCGACCACGACGAACTCCCGAGAGGCGGAAACGACGCGGGCAGGCACCGGCACCGTACCGCCGCCGATCATCGGCAGGAGCGTCATCTCGACCACTGTCTCCTCGCGTACCGCCTCCAGTGCCAGGCGCAGCTCCTCACGCATCCGGTTCATGTGGGCGTAGTGCGAGGAGTAGGTGATCGTCCGCAGGTCCTTCACGTCTGCGGGAATCTCCTTGAGGTCCTGCGTGAGGTAGATCATTTTCTTGCCGAGAAGATAGGCCCAGGCGAACTCGATCGACACGTTCACGGACTCATCCGAGAAGACGACCAGGACGATCTCGGCCTGCTGGATGCCCTTCCACACCGGCGTGAGGACGGAGTCTCCGCCGTACAGTGAGTCGGCGCGAACCGCCGTCATCCCCAGGCTGGAGATGAGCGGCACGAGCTCCGACTTGAAGAAGTTGTCGTAGTCGAAGAGCTCGCCGTCGGGCGCCGTCTTGACGCCGAAGGGGGTGGCGACGAAGACGTTGCCGGGAATGGGACGCTCGTCGCGAGTGAGACGGTGGCTGACCATGGTGCCTGCTCCTGTCGGGTGGTGCGCTGGACACTCCGCGGTCGGCGGAGGGGGGTCGGTTCGACCACAACTTGAGAGTGCGCCTGAGGTCCTGACACGGTCATCCGTCGCTTCGCTGACACTTGGCGCCGCTCCGGGCGCGCTGTCAGCCACCGTGTCAGCGAGATGTCAGCCACTGGTGGGTACATCTGCCGCAACCTGTACCAACTGGTTTTTTCAGCTGTAAATTTGACTATGTGCCAGCACCCGATCACGCTTCCGGCCCACCCGTCGGCAGACTGCACATCCGGCTTCTCGGCGCTCTCCAGGTGACCGGCGAGGACGGAGCCCCGCGGAAGTTACCCCCGCAGGGCAGACGAACGTTGCTGCTGAGACTCGCGGTCGCCTCCGACCCGGTGCCCGTCGAGTGGCTGTGCGGGGCACTGGAGCGGAACAGGAGCGCCTTGCACGCGCTCAAGAGTCGACTCGCCAGCGACGGCTACGACGTGGAGCATGTGTCCGGGGGCTACCGCCTCGTCGCCGGGCAGTACAGCGTCGACCTGCACGAGTTCATGGCCGGGATCGACGCTCTTGCCCCGAGCACCCCGGTGAGCGAGCTGGACCGACTGGCTCGGATGTGGAGGGGCGACCCGGCCCGTGAGCACGACGCACTGCCCGAGGAAACCTGGCAGTCCGCTCGGCGCGGGCTGCACAAGCTGGCCAAGGCGTTGTGCGCGATCCCGGAGGCGGAGCGCCCCGCCTCCGCCCAGGCCCTGCCGCGCATCTTCCCGGAGGACCGCGTCCTGCGCGCGCTGACGCCCGCCCCGCCCCGCAAGAACCTGCTCATCGTGGACGACACAGACGCCGACGAACTGGGCGATCGGCTGATGGGCCGCTATGAGGTCATCCCGTTGAAAGGCATGCCGGAGTGGCGGAGCTTCCGCTCCGACCCCCGGCTGCATGAGATGGACGGAGCACTGATCGACCTGCACTTGGACGACCGTGCCACGTCGAACGGCATGGAGATCATCGAGCACCTCTGCAAGCACACCCGGATTCCCACCGCTCTCGTCTCCGCCTACCCGCCCGCCGAAATCGGCGAGTTGAACAGCACCTTCCTCCAGCGGCACCGGCTGCTGCGCGTCGTGCCAAAGGGTAAGAACGGGCGCGAGCTCTACGACCGTCTCGACGAGGTGGCGAAAGAACTGCTCGACGACGCCCCCCGCTACCGGCTTCTGCGGCTGAAGGCGGAACTCGCCCACGCTGTCTTCCGACTGGAGGAGGAGCGGGCTCACCCGCGCAATCGGGCCGCCCGTGCGTCGGCCATCCCCTGGAAGCACAAACAACGCCGCGCCGAAGAGGCGATCGACCACGGTGACGTACTGAAGGCCTCCCGCCTGGTGGGCGAGTTCTGCAACGGAAACTGGAGCTGAGCTGTCCACGGGCCGCGGCGGTCGGAGGCCCCTCACTCCACGGCGGAGGCGGAGATCAGCGGGAGTTCGATCCGAACCTGAGCGCCGAGCAGTTCCGGGGAGGGATCAGGCAGTACCCGCAGCCGGCCCTCGTACAACTGCGTCAAGGCGCGTGCGAGACGGATGCCCTGGCCTGAGCCGTTCCGAGTGCTCACACATTCGCCCTGGTTGAGCCGGGAGGCCACCCCCTGCGCCATGCCGTCCCCGGAGTCTGCGACGAGGATCACGCACCAGGGCTTGCCGTCGACAGCTGTCCACGCAGTCACCGTCACCTCGACGAAGCCGTGCTTTGCGGCTGTCGCGTCGATCGCCTTGCGCGAGTTGTCGAAGAGATTCCAAAAAACCTGGCCGAGCAACCAGGGGTTGGCCTTGATCGACAGATGCTCGGCGCCGGTGACGTCGTACCTGTCGCGGCCTCCCGAGCCGAGATGGGCCCCGCAGGTCTGTTCCACGATGACCTCGGCCAGTGACAGCCTCCGGGGCGCCTCCTTGGCCGCGCTCATCAGGGAGCCCACCTGGCGCAGTTGCTCGGACACTCGCAGATACTCCTCGTTGAGCGTCAGTCGGCGCTCACGGTCCTCCTCTTCCACCATCCCGGTGTTGATCTCCGACAGCTTGCGCTGGAGGTTGGCGTTGTAATGGTCGACGGTATCCACCGTGAGCTGGTTCAGGGAGATGACCACCTGGGCGAGCACGGCGTCCGCCTGCTCGCGTGCTTGCCGCAGAAGGTCCGCCACAATCTCCTCGGACGGCCGCCCGCTCCCCCGGGCCAGGAGTTCGGGCAGCCCGTTCGGTGCCAGGGTCAGCCGCCCATTCCGGCGCTCCATGATGCCCAGGGCCACCAGGGGCCCCACCCCTTCTGCCAGCTCCGCCAGAGGAGGGACCCCGCCGCTGCCCGCAAGGTCGGCGAGGACATCGCTCAGCTCGCCTACCTCGAACTCACCCCGGCCGCCGCCGCTGTGCAGCCAGAGCGCGGTGTGGAGCGCCAAGCCGGCGTTGACGCCGGGTAGTTGCTCTTGCACCCGGCGGGCAGCCCGCCGCCGCCAGTCCATGCCCTCGCGCACCGCCTCCAGCCGGGCGCGCAGATCCCGGCCGGAGAGACGGGACCCCGGATGGTCGCAGAGGGCCTGCAGTAGTTCCCGGAGGGCCAACGAGTGTCCGCCCGTCTCGTAGAGCACGGCCTCCACCGTGACGCTGTCGGGCTGCAGGCCGAGCAGGTCAAAGAACCACGAGAGCTGGAGCGCGGCCTTGCCCCGACCCGCCAGCTCAAGGCCCCGACCGGATCCGGATCGGCCCGCGTCCAGCAGCCCGCTGACGCCGAGCCCCGGTGCCACCGCCCGCAGCAGCGTCAACTGCCTTTCGGCGGCGGGCGGCACCGACCCTTGGGGCGTCGGAGCGGCCAGTCGCAGCAGGTCGTCCGCGTACAACGCGCCGCACCCCTCGGCCGACAGGGTCTCCCCCTCCCACTCGGGCACCAGCCAGATGAAGGGAGTCGAGGCCAGCTGCTCGGGCGGCTCCGCCGTGCTCGGCGCCACCCACAGGGCGACGCCGGCCCGGCCGAAGAGCCCCAGCGGGGGCAGCCGGTGATCAACGGTGCAGTACAGCCGGCTCACCACTCCGTCGACGAGGGCCTCGCACTCCACCACCGGCTCGGCGGTCCCCACACACTCGTGCAGCGCCTCAACCAGCTCGCGCACCGACGACGGTTCGGGCGGCCGGTCCGCTCCGGCCGAGACCAGCGCGGCGAGCGCGTCCGTCAGCCGCCGCCCCGCCGTGTCCTCGTAGGCCGGCAGCCAGCCGTGCAGTTCGGCTGAGCGCAGTTCGCCGTTCTGGTACCACTCCAGTACGTCCTGAAGCGCGTACCGGCGCAGCTGTACCGGTCTGGGCAGCCGGGCGAGTCCCGAGGGTCCGGCGTCAGCGCGGAACTGCGCCCGGTCGCTGCGCACCAGTACGCGGGCCAGCCGAAATTCCCCCGCGGTCAGACACTCCTCCAGCAGGTCCCGGGCCGCTCGGTCCGGCGGCTCACCGCCCCGCGACCGCTCCAGCTCGGCGCGCAGCTCGTCACCTCGCAGCCGCTCCGCCTCGCGGGCCTGTGTCTCCCAGCCCGCGAGCAGTTCGGCGAAGGCGGACTCGTCGGTGGTGGCCAACTCCACCAGGCTGTCGTGTGCCATGCCGTCCACGTCGTGCCAGCTGCGGGCCAGGTCGAGTTGTTCGGCGCGGCGGGCCAGCAGGTGCAGGGCGCGCGTGGCACGGCCCGCGGCCCCAAGGCGGGCGTCGGTGAGGTCGCTCTTGAGCTGCCGGGCGTCCTCCAGTGGCAGCCGACCTCCGTCGATCATCAGATCCACCAGGTCGAAGCGGCCCTCGGCGAGCAGTTGCCGGGCCGCCGTCGCCGCACCACGCGGGACCAGCAGGCCGTCGAGCACCTCGTCGGCCAACCCGTCGAGGGCGTCCGCGCCGAGGGCCGAGGACAGAGGGCGACCCCCCGCGAGAGCCGAGACGAGCGCGGTGTGGCTCCATCGGTCAGACCACTCCTGGAGAACGTCCAGCAGGATTCCGTCGGTTGGTTCCATCAGTGCTGCTTCACCTCGTCCGCCGCTGCCCTGTGTGCCGCTCCCAGCCGGTACAGGTCGGCCATGCCGTCCAGGACGGTGTGGCACAACACGCGTTCCGACTCGGCCATTTTCGCCACAGCCGCCTCAGTCCGGCCGCGCAGTTCCGCCGTGACACGCCCCAACTCCCGTACGGCGTCCATGGGGTCGCGGGGGCCGTGGGCCCGCTGATCACCGGGTTCCGGGCCGGTGTCGGCTGCGGCGACCCGCCACGCGAGGTCCAGCACCTCGCCGAGCTTGGACAGATAGCTCTCCCTGGGGTCGCCGGCCAGCAGCTCGGCCCGCGCCTGGCTCACACTTCGCCAGACGTCGTCCACCAGGTCTGCCGCCACGGCCCTGCCGTCACCGTGGCGGCGGCCGGTGCCGGTCTCCTTGGTCAGCAGGGCGCCCAGGCCGTCCGTGTCACGGCCGGCCACCAGGGCCCGTATCCGGCCGAAGAGCCGGTCGTCACGGAAGAGCACATGGTGGGTCCGGATGGCCGGCTTGATGAGCACCGGCGGCCGGTCGGCCACCAGCAGTGCCTGTTCCAGCGCCTGCCACTGCGCGTCCCTTGCCTCCTGGTGCCGCTCGTCACTGAGTGCGCGGCGGATTTCCGGGCCCGCCGGAAGGCCGTACAGCTCCTGGTGACAGAGGCGTACCGCGCTGCCGAGTTCTTCCCAAGGCTCTCCCAGCCCGGCGGCCAGTTCCACCACGACGTCCAGTGCGAGGCCGTCGCCGGTGCGCAGCACCTCTTCCACGGCAACGAGCAGAAGCGCCGCCTGCTCATCGGAGTCGGGGTCGGTGTCGGCCGCGACCTCCAGCAGATGCGTGCCCAGCCTGCGTCCGCCACGCGCGGCGGCGATGGCGGCCAGAGGCAGACGCGGCCGGGCCGCCGGGTCGGCGACGGACCGTCTCAGGAGCGCGGCGCGCGTGTAGTCGCCCCGTTCCCAGCAGAGCCGGACCAGCCTCAGCCGCCAGCGTGTGCCGGTCGCGGAAGGTGCGGCGGCCGTGTGGTGCAGCAGGCAGCAGGCAGCCGCGGCGGTGACCAGGTCCGGTTCGGCAGTCCGGTCGAGGTCCTCCAGTACTGCCCAGGGGTCCTGCGACCGGTCGAACTCGGTCCGCAGCAGGGCCGCGCCCTCCGCGCTCGGCTGCCAATTCGTGATGATGCGCTGCCGGGCATAGACGACGCGAGGATCCGCGCCACCGGACGCGGCGGGCAGCGCCTCCTGCCTGCGGACGTGCGCGGCGACCTCGGGCGGTTCGCCGACCGCGGCCGCCAGCTCGGCAGCGGCCCGCGCACTGGTGAGCACGATCCCGGGCGCGGGCCGTGGGCGGCCACGCCAGTCTCCGCGCCCGCCCTCACCAAGCAGGTCCTTGCCGCCGACCAGGACCTCGTCGTCGTGGACCAGGACCCTGCCGCGCGCGGGCACCAGTCGCAACCGACCCGGGTACTCGGCCGCCAGCCGCACCAGTTCGGCGGGCTCCTGGCCGGGCGGTACCGCCAGCCCGAGAGTCACCCACACCCCTTCCTGGATTCTGCCGGCCAGCAGCGTCATGAACCGGTCGTCGACCGACGGAGGCCGGTCACTGCTGATGACGAGTCGGCGCCGGACCGAACGAAGTGCCCGCCACAGCAGATCGACGTGCGCGTCGGTGTCCACAATGCGCGCGGCCGGGAGTTCTCGGTTCCCCGCCGTCTCGGCCAGAGCGCGGGCGTAGGCGACCCAGCCGTCGGACCATGCCCGTACGGCCCTCTCGGGGGCGTCAGCTTCTTCGGGGGGAGGCTCCGGGAAGTCGAGCGCTTCCGGGAGCGCCGGCTGCCCGGTGCCGAAGGCGTCACCCGTCGTCCTGAGCAGTCGGCTCATTCTCGCCGTGGGGACGATGCCTGCCGCCCAGGAGAGCAGCCGGCCGAAGACGACGGAATGGCTGTCCTCGTCCGGGGCCGTCAGCAGGAGCCCCAAGGTGTGGCGGCCGGGATGCCCCATGATGTCGCGGTCACTGATCAGCGCGGCCTGGTCGTCCCGGATCACCACGTTCGTCTCGGGGCAGGGCGCCACCTGGGGATACAGCAGCCGGCCGGGGCCGTATCGGCGTACCAGGCTGACCAGGGCGTTGTGGACCGGGCTCGGCAGCTTGGCGGTGGGCTGCTCGCCCCACAGCAGCACCACCGTGACCCGGGCGTCTAGCGCCTGGCGCAGTGCCGCCTCCCAGCGCCGCCAGCCGGTGACCGTGATCTTCGGCACGGCGATCACCAATTGGGTCCGGCTCTGCCCGATCAGCTCGGCGACCCGGGCCTCGTGCTCCTCCTCGGCGACGGTGACGGCACGCACTTCGCTGGCGGTCCGGTTGTCGACCGCCGCGCACACGGCCCGTGCCTCGTCGCCGAGTTCGAGGTGACGGGCGGGCCGGGTGGCGGCGGGAACGGAGAAAGCCCGGTCGGCGCGTTCGTGCAATCGGACGAGCAGCCGCTCCAGCGGAGGCGGGTCGATGAGGTCCTGTCCAGCCACGCCACGCAACGCCCGGACGAACGAGGTGGACGGGTTGTCGGCGGCGAGCTGGGTGAGCCGTTCCCCGGCGAGCTGGTGCCGGGAGGCGGGGTAGGCCCGGTCGGCGACGACGACCTGGAGCCGGCCCGTGTCGGGATCCTCGTGAACGAGGACGTCCAGTGCAATCCAGCGCCGTTCGGTGATCTGGGCGTCGTCCGTGGGGGTCCGGTACGAGAGCACCCGGGGCGGACGTCCGTTGCCTTGCCGCCCGTGGATCGACCCAGCGGCAGCGTCGGGGCCATCCGCGTCCCGCTCGGCGAAGCGCCGGTGCAGATCGCGCTCCAGTGCCGGGATCAGCTCGGCCCGGGGCACCTGGGCCGGCGTGGTGTCGTCGAGCCCCGGTTCCATTGCCAGCCGGCCCGAGGCCGGGGCGAGGTTCCCCCGGCGTGGCTGGACCAGCCCGGTCAGCCGGTCGATCATCACCTCGCAGTCGTAGTCGAGCGTCTCGGCGCCGGGCAGCTCGTGCAGGGTGTTTTCCACGATCCTGCTGCGGACCTCCTCGCTGACCAAAACTCCGCCGCTCGTGAAGTCCAGCCGTACATAGCCCTTGCGCCACACGTCGTGAAGCAGTTCGAGGGTGACCCGGTGTCCGAGACCGAGAAGTTCCACGAGTTGGTCCACTGACGTGATGCCGGGCTTACCTTCCCTGTCCCGCTCCAGGGCATCGATGAGCCGCAGGGCCGTCATCTCGATCGGCGAGAGGACGTCCCCGAGGCCGGCGCTGACATGGACCAGAAAGGTGTCACAGGGGACGTAAATGACTGCTCTGCTGCCGGGTGCCGTCCTCATCACGGCTCCACCGGGCCGAGTGCGGAGTCGGCTGCCGGGCCGGATTGCCCGAGGCCGGTGAGATCGGCGACCGGAATCCGGGAGCCGTACAGTTCCACCGCCCGGCAGACCTGGTTCCAGAAACCGACGTCGGCCATCGGCCGCTGGGCCTTGCGGCGCCCCTCCTGGGCGTGGGTCTCGTCCTGGTCGTGCTCTTCGGTCCCACCGCGGGCAGGCACCGGGCCCGGCTTGGGCACCGGGCCCGGCTTGGGCACCGGTGGCGTGCAGGGCCGAGCCGCCGTCTCCGGGACGGGCCGGGGCGCCGTCTCCGGCTCGTCCTCCGCCGACCGGGGTCGGAACGCCGCGAAATGCTCGAAATCCCCTACCAGGACAAGAAGTTGACGAGCCCGGGAGAGCATCACATTGATGAGGTCGGCCCCAGTCAGATGTCCCAGTCCCAGCCACGGCTGGCTTTCGGTACCAGGCGGTCGCCTGTCGCGCACGAGGGACACCACGACGATGTCGGCCTCCCGGCCCTGGAAGGCGTGCACGGTGGACAGGTAACGCTCCAGTCCGAGCTTGGCCAGTTGGCGGTTCTGCTGCCGATAGGGGCTGAGCACAGCCAGCGTGGTCCCGGGCTCACCGGCGCTCAGTGGTACAGGAGCCGGGCGCATGGCCTCGACGACCTCCTGCACGATCCTTGCCTCACCGCGGTTGAGCCAGCGGGGCAAGCCCTGGCAATCGGGTTCGCCGTGGGTGTCCAGCCACACCAACGAGCGCCCGGCCAGAGCCTCGGGAGCGGTCAGGTTCACCGAGGCCACCTCCTTGCCGGTCGTCAACCGTCCCGGTGGCAGGCCGTCGGGCAACCGTCTGCCGCCGGGCGCCGGGTAGAAGACGCGACTGACGACCTGGCTGATCTCGTCCCGCATCCGGTACTGCGTGTGCAGCGTCAGCAGCGGTCTCCCGCGCCTGTCCTTGTTGCTTGTACTCCTCGCCTTGTTCACATCACTCGTTCCGCCCCCTCCTTGTCCGGGCAGGTCAACGGGCGGCTCAAACAGCGAGCGGAACAGGTCGAAGGCCCGGACGTAGGCGTCGTGATTCGCGCCGATCCGTTGGAACTCTTCGTCCGGGTCGTCGACGCAGCTTTCCAGGAAACGAAGAACGTCGGCGCGACGGTGCGCCGGAAGCTGCTTGTGGTCGCCGATCAGGGTCCAGCGCCGTCCGCGGCACAGTGGCATGGCGAGCTCCGTCGGCCAGGCCTTGGCCGCTTCCTCGACGACCACCCAGTCCATGGTGCTGCGCACCCCGACGGGTGTGACGTTCTCCGCTGTGGCCATCGCGCAGGTGGCGAAGACGAGGTTGGCCGTTCGGCGCAGCCGGTCGCCCAGCTCCGGCAGCACGCTGTCGGTGGCGTCCTCCTGCAGCATCCGCTGCCAGTCCTCCAGTACGCCGCGTGCGTCGCCGCCCACCTTTTTCATCCGCTGCGGCAAGTTGCGTCGGATCCAGTCGGCACGCTCCTCCGCCAGCCGGTTTTCCCTCCAGGGCTCCAGCACGGGGTCCACGGGCGCTTTGGGGGAGGCCACCCGGAGCGCCACTCCCTCCCAGCGGTGCGTTGACTCCCCCAGGTCGTCGAGGGCGTCCAACCGACGCAGAACCCGCTCGGCCAGGTTGTCCAGTGCGAAGTTGGACTGTGCCGAGACCAACACGCGGTGCCCGGGATAGACCCGCAGATAGTGTGCGATGGCCTCGGCCGCGACCGTCGTCTTGCCGGTACCGGGCGGGCCCTGGAGAGCGAAGAAGGGCTCTTGGGTGAGGAGCTGCTGGACCGCCTTCTTGCCGTCATCCCCGCTCAGCCGCTCGCCCGCCCGCCGCCAGCGGTAGGGCAGGAGCCGGAGCGACATCGGCGAACGCAGCTGATCCAGGAGCGCCGGGTTGTTCATCATCTCCACACGGCCGTCCACCTGGCGCTCCAGCGCGATACGACTGCCCCGGTCGTCCAGCGGCCTGATCCACCCCGTTTCTGGCACCGGGGGCGAGTCCTCCGTCAGTTCCAGGACCACCCGGTCCGGGCCGCCCCTGTCCTTGACCAAGGCGCGGGCAGCGTAGCGGGACGGTCCAGGCCGCCCCCGCTCGTCCGGGACGATCTCCACGGCGGCCGGCATGCCGTGGTCGCCCTCCAGCGGACCGAAGAAGTCACCCAACGAGAGGCGGAACCCCATGTCCGCGTACTTGGTCAGCAGTGCCGATTCATTGACCCACGCCTGGTCGCGATCCTCATCCAGGCTGACGGTCACCGTGCGCGGCGAGTCCTTCGGGCCTTCGCAGGCGTAGGTACGTGCGAGCAGTTCTGCGCCCTGGTATTCCAGCAGCCAGTCGATCGCCGCCTCGTACTGCCGCTCATGGTCGGGGACCTGACGCTCCGAGCCCACCGCCTCTACGAGCGGCCGCCAGGAGGGGCGATCCGTGCACACCCGGTCGAACTCGCCGGTGTCCATGTCGGTCGGTACCGCTTCCAGTTCGGGCAGTTCCCGGCGCAGCGGCTGATCCAGCAACGGCTGCAGCCGCGTGCGGACGGAGTGCTGGTCGCGGCGCACCACGTATTTGATCAACAGCACCTCGTCCAGTTCCGGGCCCAGTCCGCCCCATCCCAGGCGCGGCCGGTAGTAGGTGCAGAACCACAACGCCCTACTGCCGACCAGGAGATGCTTCGCCTCGGCGCGCGTGCGCTGGTCACGTTCGCTGCCAACCACGAAGGGAACCGCGCCGTGCGGAGAGCGCAGTAGCCTGGCTCCTTTCAGATCCCGCTGGATCAGCCCGGCCAGCTCCAGCCGACCGGTGTCGGTCTCGGGGCTGTGCCCCAGCCAGCCCCACTCGTAGATGGTGAGCCTTGACTCCTCCGGCATGTAGCCGATCAAATGCGGCCGGCTGCTGACGCGCTCGTCCCAGGTGACGACGATCCGTTCGTACTCCCGGTGCAGTTCCTCGACGACCTCGTAGGCGGTGGGACGCTCACGCGGGTGGTCCCAGCGCAGCATCGTCTCCAGCAGGCCGGTGAGTTGGGGCGGTAGTTCTCGCTCAGCCCTGAGCGTCGCGATGAGATGGGCGTTGAGCTCCGCCAGTCGCTCCGGAGTGCTGTGCGAGACCTCGCTTTCCACAGGCAGCAGTTCGGCGGGCATCGAGCCGAAGAACCATTCCCAGACCACGACCGCCAGGGCGTAGACGTCGACGCGTTCGTCCTCCGCGACGGGCGAGTGCCCGTCGTTCGGGAAGAGAAAGTCCAGCCGTTCCTTGGGTGCGAACGCCAACGCGCGGCACGGCTGCGACAGGTACAGTTCGCGCAGTTTCTGCCCTTCACCATGGGCGTCGATCATCGAGTTCTGGACCAGATTCGCCATCAGCGCGCTCATCTCGAAGCGCGCCAGCCACATGTCCGGCGGGTCCTGGTCCGTAGCGGCGATGGTGCCGGGCCACAGGTTGCGGTGGTAAGCACCGAGCCCGTGCAGCGTCGCCAATGCCTCTGCCAGCCGCAGAAACTGACGTAACGACAGCTTGGGATCACGGTGCATGTAGGCGACCGCCTCCGGGTCTGCCAGGGTGTTGCTGCTGCCGCGGGTGACAGCCACCGCCACACCGCGTAGAGCACCGCTGCCGATCGCCTCGCTCGTCTCTTCCGGTGAGCGGAAGCCGCCGTCCAGGATCCTGGGCAGACCGGGCTGGCCCGTCGCACCGACCCGCAGCAGTACGCGCACTTCCTGCTCCCACAGCAGCCCGCCCACGCCCGTGATGCCCACATAGATCTGGACGTCCACCGGCCGCCCCTCGGTGTCGACAAGTCGGTAGCGAAAGAGCTGCTCGGGGATCAGTTCCTCACGGCTGACGGCGAATTCGGCCCCTCGGGGTGGCTCGTAGGGGCCGTGAACCGCTGTTTTCGGGTCGCAACAGAAGAATCTGACGAACTTGTCCACGAGTTCACCGACGCCGCCTGACAAGGGCGCACCTTCCTCCAGCCGGGAGAGCCAGTGTGAACCATTCTCCGCATTTACACACAGGTAATAACGCAATCCGCGCATAGCGGTTGTTCGTGATCACAGGTGGCAGGGCCATACGGCGCGGAGTCGGCGTCAGCAGGAGTCACTCAGCCGGCCAGTACGCCTGGACATCCGGTTGGGCTGATGAGAACTCACCCTTCGGTGTCGAGCTTCGGGCGCCGGATCGGTTGGACGCATAGGCAGGTCGGAGCAGCACAGCCTGTCCTGGCCTCGCTGATTCCCAAGCCCCGCATACGAGTTCACTGCCGTCACCGACCTGTACAAAGCCCCAGGTCAGCGACTTGAGGCTTGCGTCTTGCTGGGGGCCTGCGCTTCCGACCGGCCAAGCATCCGAAGATGCGTCGCACGGAGGGCACGAGTGCCGGGCGGGCGCCAGCCTCTCCTACGTGCGTCGCGGAGGCGAAGCCTGCCCGCGTCGGAGCGGCAGGTCGTCGGGCAGGACACGGAATGCGACAGCGGACGCCGGCAGACCGGGCGGCATCCAGGTGGTCCTCCGTGATGTTCGGCATGACGAGTGGTCTCGGCCCGTCCAGCGCCGAGGCGGTCGACCGGGCTCGGGCGGCCTCCCCCGGAGCTCACGTGTGGCGACACGGTCGAGTCCGGCCGACGGGAGCAGGGACTGACCGGCAGCCCTGCGGCCGTGATCGTTTCGATGGACGCGTGGAGGAACTGAACGGGCTCCACGAGGCCTGTGTCGGGCGGCTGCCGTCAGGACTCGTTTGTTCCTCCGCGCCTGGGTAACCCGCTCGACGGACAGGGGCGTTGTCGCCCTCCCTTTGCCGCTCCTTTGACGTGGCCGTCCGCTCAGGTTTGACGGCTCCACCATCTCCGTCCGGGTGTCCCGGTGAGTCACCCCGCTCGCCCGGGTGCCCCGGCCGGTCCTGCGACCCGCGGCCCGCTGCCCACTGCGACGGGGCCCGGCCAGGAGCGGGAGGCACGTGCCCTGCCACGCGACCGGAAGACGCCAGGAAAGAACGAGGTACGTCCCCATGAGCAAGCCCGCACAGCAGCAGCAGCCTCCGGGTACCGAGGCGTCCCTGCGACCCCAGGCCGACCACGGTGAGCGCAGCTACCGCGGATCGGGCCGGCTGGCCGGGAAGAAAGCCCTGATCACCGGTGGTGACAGCGGGATCGGCAAGGCCGTCGCGATCGCCTACGCCCGCGAGGGCGCCGATGTCCTTCTCTCGCACCTGAACGAGGAGGAGGACGACGCCCGCGACACGGCACGCTGGGTGGAGGAGGCCGGCCGCAAGGCCGTCCTGGTGCCGGGCGACCTGTCCGATCCCGCCCACTGCCGGGAGGTGGTGGCGCGGGCCGTCGAGGCGTTCGGCCGCATCGACGTCCTGGTCAGCAACGCGGCCTTCCAGATGTTCCGCGACTCGATCGAGGAGATCCCGGACGAGGAGTGGGACCACACGCTGTCGACCAACCTCGGCGCCATGTTCCACCTCTGCAAGGCGGCGGTGCCGCACATGAAGCCGGGTGCGTCGATCATCGCGTCCAGCTCGGTGAACTCCGACTCGCCGCCGCCGGGCCTGCTGGCGTACAACGCGACGAAGGCGGGCCTGGCCAACATGGTCGGCTCGCTGTCCCAGTCGCTCGCCGAGCGGGGCATCCGGGTCAACAGCGTGGCCCCGGGGCCCATCTGGACGCCGCTGATCCCCGCCACGATGCCGCCCGAGCAGGTCGAGGACTTCGGGGGCCGGACGCCACTGGGGCGCGCCGGGCAGCCGGCCGAACTCGCCCCCGTGTACGTCATGCTCGCCTCGGACGAGGCCGCGTACGTCTCGGGTGCGCGGATCGCCGTCACGGGCGGCCAGCCCATTCTCTGACACACCGTCAGGCAAGGGGAGTGACCGTGGACTGGTATCCGTTGCCGCTGACCACCCCCGTCAAGCAACACCTCTTCGGCGGCCGGGCGATCACCGATCGGCTGGGCCGTACCGGCCTGCCCGACGGCCCGGTCGCCGAGATCTGGGAGGTCAGCGATGTGGACGGCGAGGGTGCGCGCGTCGCGGACGGCTCGCTGGCCGGCCGGCCACTGCGCCGGCTCGTCGAGGATCACCCCGAAGAACTCATGGGACGCGGGTGGCGCGGCCCGCACTTCCCGGTGCTGACCAAGTTCATCGACGGCACCGGCACCCTCCCGGTCCATCTGCACGCCGACGACGACACGGCACGCCGGCTGGAGGGCGAGCCCCACGGCAAGACCGAGGCGTGGCACGTCCTCGACGCGGTCCCGGGAGCCACCGCCCTGGTCGGGGTGAAGGCCGGTGTGGACCGGGACACCCTCCACCGGGCCCTGCTCGCACAGGACTTCGACGCGGTCATGCGCCGGCTTCCGGTGCGGGCCGGGCAGACCGTCTACGTGCCCGGCGGCACCCTGCACAGTTTCGGCCCCGGCACCCTGGTCTACGAGATCGAGCAGACCTCCGACATCCAGCAGCACGCCATGCGCCGGCACATGGAGGACGGCTCGGAACTGGCCGACGAGGAGTGGCACGCCAACCTGGGACGGCTCCTCGACGAGTGGCGTCCCGGACCGCGCCCCGAGTTCCACTCCGGCCTGGGTGTCCAGGTCGACGACGGGGTGGAGCGCACCGTGCTGTGCGCCGGCCCGTACTTCGCCCTGGAGCGGTGGCGCGCGGGCGCAACGGCCCCACTGGTGCACGACTTCTCCACCGCGCTGGTCGTCAGCAACGCCGGCGCCCCCGTCACCGTGGAGTCCGGTGACCGCTCCGAGCGGCTCGGGCGCGCCCGGAGCCTCCTGCTTCCGGCCGCGCTGGGCCGGGTACGGATCCAGGGGCCCGCCGATGTCCTCCTCGGCTATCTCCCCGACCTGGAACAGGACATCCGCACGCCACTGCTCGTGGCCGGGCACGGGGCCGCCGCCGTGGCCGCGCTCGGTGAGGGCCTCTCCCCGGCGCCGCCGGGGCCGGGCGCCGGGCGGCACTGAGACGAGCGCTCCGGGAACACCCCGGCCCCACCGCCGACGCGGACACCGCGCGGCGGGACCCACCCACGCCGAAGGAGAGCCATGGGCGACATCACCACCAGCGACGGCGTCACGATCCACTACGAGGAACAGGGCTCCGGCCCTCCTCTCGTCCTGATCCACGGCTGGGGCTTCAGCGGCCGCTTCTTCACCCGCAACGTGGCCGCCCTCGCCGAACACGCCCGCGTCATCACCGTCGATCTGCGCGGTCACGGCGACTCCGGCAAACCCCGCCACGGCTACCGGGTGTCGAGGCTCGCCAAGGACCTGTTCGACCTCCTCGAAGCACTCGACCTGCGCGAGGTCACCGTGCTGGGCTGGTCACTCGGCTGTCCGGTCGTCTGGAGCTATCTGGAACTGTTCGGCAGCCACCGCCTGGCCCGCGCGGTGTACGTCCAGCAGGCACCCCGCCAGTACTACGCACCGGACTGGAAGCACGCACACGCCACCTGTTACGACGAACCCTCCCTGGCCGCTCTGCAGACGCAGCTCACCTGCGATCCGTCGGCCTTCGACGAGGACCAGATCGGCACCATCTTCGCGGGCGCACCCACCTCGCCGGAGCGGGAGTTGCTGCTGGCCGAGATGGCCAAGTCACCCCCGTACGCACGTAACGCGCTGATGGCCGACCACACCCGCCACGACTGGCGCGACCTGCTGCCCGCGATCCGGCTGCCCGGCCTGGTTCTGGTGGCGCGCCAGGACCAGGTGTTCCCCTGGCAGGGCCCCGCCCGGGTCGGTGAGGCGCTCCCGGGCGCCCGGACCGTCTTCTTCGAGCACAGCGGCCACGCGCTGTTCTTCGACGAGCCGGAGAAGTTCCACCGGACGGTGACCGGCTTCCTGACCGACGGCAGGAACGACGGCAGGAACGACACGGAAGTACTCGTATGACTCTGACGGACAGCCCCACCCCTCCGTTCGCCTTCCCCTACGGCGTCAACCAGTTCACGACCATGCCCTGGTCCTTCGAGGAGGACCTGACGCACTACGCCGGCCTCGGCGTCGAAGCGATCGAGCTGTGCGAGACCAAGCTCGACCACGACCCCGACCCTGCCAAGGCACAACTCGCCTCGGTCGCCGAGACGGGACTGCCGATCAGCTCGGTCCAGCCCGTCGTACGGACCGTGTTCCCCAGCGAGACCCAGCCGGATCCGGCCGGCCGGCGTGACCGGCTGGCCCGCTTCCGCCGCAGCGTGGAGCTGATCGCACCGTTCGCGCCGGGCGCGGCCTTCGTCACCAACACCGGGCCGGCGCCCGACGGGAACCTGCACGAGGCTATCCGCCAGGTCGTCGGCCATCACCGCGAACTGGCGGACATCGCCGCCGACCACGGCGTACGGATCGCGCTGGAACCCCTCAACCCCGTCCTGCTCAACGCGGAGACCGCCATCTGGACCTACCGGCAGGCGCTCGACATCGTCCAGGAGGTCGACCGCGAGAACGTGGGCGTCTGCCTCGACCTGTGGAACCTCTGGCAGGACCCTGATCTCGTCCCCCGCCTCGCCGACGCTCCCGACCGTCTGTTCCTGCTCCAGGTCAGCGACTGGCGCACGCCCCGCTCGCGGATGGACCGGCGCAGCGTCGGCACCGGCGACATCCCGGTCGGCCGACTGCTGCACGCGGCCTACGACGTCGGCTACCGCGGCCCGTGCGTCCTGGAGATCTTCTCCGACAACGTGCCGGACTCGCTCTACGAGACGGACCTGGACGATCTTCTGCGCACCAACCGCACCGCCCTCGCATCGGCCTGGCGAAACGGCTGAGCGGGGGCGGGAGCGGCCGTCGGGAGCGGTCGTCGGGAGCGGTCGTCCCGTGTCATCGGCCCGGCTTGCGGGAGAGGGCGCCCCCCTGTCAGCCGCTCTGTGACGGGGTCTGCTTCTCGCCGTCGACGATGGCGCGGCTGAGGATGGCGCTGGTGAAGGTGACCGTGCCGGGCGTGATCAGGGCGTCCTCTCCGCTCATCTTGTTCACCTGAACCGAGCGCTCGCCCAGGAAGACATGGGTCTTCTTGTCGAAGATCCACTCCTCGCGCTGACCGCTCGTCTTGTCCAGCCGGGCCACCGCCACGCCGTGCCGGCCCACCGCGTCCGTCGCGTCGTTGACCACGACGACACCCGGGATCTTCGCCGCGGCCTTGAACAGGGCCGAGTACAGCTCCGCCGGAGGGTAGGTCTCGCCGAGCAGGTCACCGATGGTGGTGAACGCCTGCTGGTCTGGGGAGTTGCCGTCCCCCTCGGTCTCCTTGTAGATCTTGGCCAGAAGGGCGTCGGGGTCGGTGGTCAGCTTGGTCAGATAGTCGTACGACGGAGCGTTCAGGTGCGCCTCCGGAGTGTTGCCCGTCTCGTCGGGAAGGCTCAGGGTCTCGCCCTCGCTGGTGTCGTTGACCGCCGGGTCGATCAGCCAGCCCTTGGTGCCGTCCGCCGACATCCACACCTGGCGGCGGTGCAGCTCGTGGCTGGCCAGGAAGCTCTTGTCGTCGATGGTCCTGACGAAGGAGGAGGCCGTCTTGGACTCGACGTAGATGTACTGGCCGGGCTTGACGGTCGGGTGGTCCACGTCGGCGGCCGCCAACGCGATCTGGTCGAGCAGCTGCGGTACGCCCTTGGTGGACGCGGCGCCGACGGTTGTGGTCAGGGCCGGTCCGGTGGCGACGCCGCCGTCTTCGATCCCGGTGCCGCCACCGGACTTGACCACCCCGGTCACGACCACGCCGGCGAGGGCGGCGACCAGCGCGGGCAGGGCGATCGCCGGGCGCGGCAGCCGGAGGCGCCGGATCTTCGCCGGGGCCACCGCCTTCTCCCCCACGCCTGTGTGCTCTGCCTGCTGCGCCTCGTGGATCTGGGCCATCATGCGCTCCTTGTGGAACTGGTGACGGCCCGGCGGCAGGTCGCGCGTCGTCCGGTCGAAGAGCTGTGCGCCTTCTTCCCACTCGGCAGCACTCTGCCGGGACGTGTTCGCGTTCATCGGTTTCCTTCCTGTACGGGCCGGATCACGTGTGCGTGATCGCCTCTTGTCTGTCTGCCGGGGCGGCCGACTTCCCGATTCCGGAAACTTTTCTCGGACGAGGTCGCCGCAGCGGGGCGTACCAACTCCCCTTTTCTGTCTGCCAGTTGGAGTCCTCTCAGTTCGGACTCGGCGACCTCCGCGACCTCCGCGACCTCCGCGACCTTGCGGAGCTTCTTGCGGGCGCGGGACAGCCGGGAGGCGAGCGTGCCCACCGGAATGCCGAGCGCCTCCGCCGCGGCCTCGTAGTCCAGGCCCTCCCCCAGGCAGAGCGCGATGACTTCGCGCTCCGGCCGGCGCAGCGCCGCGAGCGCGGTGAGCGCCGTCGCGAGGCGCCGTCGGCCGTCGAGCCGGTCGGCCACCTCCTCGGCATGGTCGGGTACCGACAGTTCGGCCGCCGCGGCCGCCTCCGCCGCCGCCCGGTACCGCCGGTTGCTCCGGAACTGGTTGCGCGCCGTGTTGGTGGCGATGCCCAGCAGCCACGGCCGCAGGGAACCGCCCTCCGGGTCGACCTTGTCGCGCAGCCGCCATGCCTCCATGAAGGTCGCGGCCATCACGTCCTCGGCCGTCGACCAGTCGGCGGCCAGCCGGAAGGCATGGTTGTAGACCGCGCGCGCATACGTGTCGAACAGCTCGGCGAACGCGCTCGAATCACCAGCCCGTATCCGGGTACGCATATGAGTGCTCACCTCAATGAGCTGTCCGGCACCGCACACCGGCTTCCCGTGACCTGCGCCACACGCGCCCTGGATGCGCCTTTCCGCCCGCCATGTCGGGTACGGCGGCTCGCACTTCCTCACCTCTGATGACTGGCACGGCACAGCGTCGCAGACCCGACGCCCGCCACGAAGGCCGTCACATCCCTGCGGGCAGCTCTGGGCGGACACGACGCCTTCTCCGCGACCGGTGCAGCGTCAGAAGGACGCCGTGAACGCCGACGTGGAGATGAAGAACGGTGTCGCGACCCAGGTGACCGAGCGGCGCGCCGCTCAGCAGGACGCCGGAGACGACACCGGCTCCGCCCCCGACTCGGGCTCCGGCTCCGACTCCCGCGAGACCGTCATCGAGGGCATCGACGAGGGCAAGGGTGTCAACGGCACCTGGTTCGGCAACGTCTCCTACCTGGCGCCGGGCAAGTACACGGTCTCCGACATGAAGGGCACCGAGCAGCAGTTCCTCGTCGCCGACGACACCAAGATCGTGGGCTACGACGACATCTGCGACGCCGTGAACACCGGCCCGGGCGGAGAGGGCGGCGTCGAGTGCACCGAGGCCGAACTCGAGGCGGCCGCCAAGTAGGGCTTCAGCGCAGAGGTCGTGGTCAGCAACGGCATCGCGACCACGATCCGCGACGACCACTGAGCACAGCCCGCGGCATGTCCGCAGCACACCGGCAGTGGCCCTACCGGGCCGAGCTGGATCTCCCGGCGGAAGGCGCGCCGCTTTCCCGGTCCGACCTCGGCCAGATGTACGGCAGATCGTCCGGCACGCCGGGGAAGAGCGGCGCGTAGGCGGCAGGGTCCTTGCGTACCAGCGCCGACCGGTGGCTGAGGTGAAAGGCGTCCTCGCCGAGCCAGGGAGGCAGCTCCCCGGCGGCCGCCAGTCGTGGCTGGTCACGCATCGGTGTTCCGGGACGGAACGCGGTCAGATCGGCGACCAGTGTGGCCGCACAGGTGTCCTGATGACCCTGGTCACACCACACCGCGCAGACCTCCAGGCCGTACCGGACCAGCGCCTCCTCATATCCCGCCCACATGCGGACGGCGGGATGCCGGCGCCACCCGTAACCCGGCACGACGAGGCCGCGAAGGACCTGCAACGCCTCGACCCGCTGCTTGCCGAGTCGACGGCGGTCGAGCACGAGCGCTGAGGCTCTGAAGTCGGGATGGGGCAGGAAGGTCTGCATGCCGTGGTCCCTCACCGATACGGGCTCGGCGACGGGCCCCGCCGCCCGCCTTCGCGCCGTCGTGCGTCAGAGGGTTGAACCGGGGTTCTCGGGCCGGATCCGTCCTCGCCAGGCGCCCGTCTCTCCGCCGTGGCCTTCGATGTAGTCCTTGAAGCGGTGCAGGTCTCCCTTCACCCGGCGGTCGATCATGCCGAGCATGTCCGCGCCCTTCTCGACCATGCCGGAGGGCTCGACGTCCATGGTCAGTTCCACCCGGGTGTGCGTGTCGTCGAGCCGCTCGAACCTGACCGATCCGCGTTGCCGGATCTCACCGCCGACGACCCGCCACGTGATCCGGTCGTCCGGCAGCTGGTCGACGATCTCGGTGTCGAACTCGCGCTGCACACCACCGATTTTGGTCGTCCAGTGGTTGTGCCGCTCGTCGAGCTGCCGTACCTCCTCGACGCCCTCCATGAAGTTCGGGAACTCCTCGAACTGCGTCCACTGGTTGTAGGCGGTGTGGACGGGAACCTCGACGTCTACTGCTTCCTTCACCGTGCTCACGGTCTCCTCCTCGCTGAGAGTCGTGACGGTCGTTGCACGCCGCCGAGTACCCGCGCACGGAGGGATGCAGACCCGCATAACGCCCTGAATCACGTACCTCCGCAGGAGGACGCCACCGGTACGGCCCCGTGAGCTCGGGGCCGTACCGGGGCGGCGGTGCCGGTGCGGCGGTCGGGGCCGGGATCAGTCGGTGAAGTACTTCCAGGCGCCTGGGTCGTGGAGTTGACGGAGTCGCCGGAGGAGCCGTTGATGTACGACGAGCGCATCCGGGCCCGGATGCCGGACTCGCCCGGCGCTTCCAGGTTCACGGCCGACTTGCCGTTGGCGGCCAGGGCGAAGTACTGGGACCGGAACATCGCGGAGGACCGCGGTGCCACCGGGTGACCTGGCGGGTGCCGTCGTCCGGCGCGGTCGTCGGCTCCCGCCGGCCGGCCGCCGGGGTCAGCGGCAGTCGTACGTGAGGTTGGTCGTGACCGTGTGGGGGGTGGGCGTGAGGATGCGCAGTTCGGCCCGTGCCGTGTAGTGGCCCTTGCCCTGGAAGGTCCACAGCAGGTGCAGACGGGCCTGACTCTGGTCCCGGACCACCACCTCCCGCAGGACGCCCGAGGCGGTGCCGTCGCTTCGGGTCCAGCGGTAGGAGAGCGTGCCCGGCCGGCCGTTCGTGGCGACGAGGGCGACGATGTCCGCGGTCGCGTCGCATCCCAGAACCGCCGGCCGGGCTGTGGCCGCCACCGAGCGCACCGCGACGGAGGGCCCGTGGCGCTGCCAGGCGAGGAAGGCGATGACCGAGACCAGCACCAGCGCGGGCAGTGCGTGTCTGCGCAGACGGTGGCGCGGAGGCGGAACGACGGGCGGCGGCACCGCGGGCAGCGTCATGTGGGTGCGGTGCGCGACGGCCGCTGTCACCCCCGGACCGAAACGCAGCACGGTGCCTTCCACGCGATCCGGCCGGGTCGGCGGCGTCGGCGTCGGCGTCGGCGTCGGCGTCGTCAGGATTCGCGTGGTGGGCGGCGCGAGGAGGGTGGCGTCCGGCTCGGGCCGCTGGATCCAGTGACTGCCCAGCACGGTGGCGCTGTACTCGGCGCCGACGGGGCCGACGGCGCCGGGCTCGTCGCTCGGGGCGGGTTCGTGGTCCGGGGTGCGTTCGTCGGCGGGGCCGAGGTGGAGAGTGGAGGTGTGCTCGTCGGCGGGGCCGAGGTGGAGAGTGGATGTGCGTTCGTCGGCGGGGCCGAAGCGAACGGTGGAGGTGTGCTCGTCGGCGGGGCCGAGCACCCGGGTGGGCTCCCCGTCGTCGGCAGGCGCGGGGGCGCGGTCGTGGTGAGCGGTCATCGGATGTCACACCGCCTGGTCAGAAGCTGCTGTGTGGCGCCGCCGTCGGCGGAGGCCGGGGTGGTCGTGGCCTGCACCGACCAGTAGCAGCCTCTGCCCTGGAAGGTGTGGTCGACGGTGAGCGTGTAGTGGGTGGCGCCGCTGCGCTCGAACGTCTGGGACGCACCGTCCGGGGTGGTGCCGAGCTGGAGCCCGGTGTCGCCCGTGAACCACGCGACGGTGAGGGAGATCGGCCCGGTGCCGTCCGTGGTGATGTCGATCGTTGCCGTGCCGGTCGTCGTGCCCGTCTGCTGGAAACCCGCTACCGCGACGTCCTTGACGGCGGGAGCGGCCGGAGGGGTGGGGGAAGCGGTCGTCGGCGTCGCCTCGGTGGCCGTCGCGCCGGGTGTCGTCGCTCCGGGGGCCGGAGCGGTGGTGGCGGCGTCGGACGCCGAGGGCTCACCCGTGCCGACCGTCGCGAGGTCGGAGGGCGACGGGCTGGAGGACTCGGTGGAGGACGTCGGGGGCAGGGAGGAGGAGTTCGCCGACGCGGCCGGAGAGACGAGTTCCCCCGACTCCACACCCGGCTGGGCACTGGTGGTCGCCAGGGCCTGCCCCGCCTGCTGCGGATCCGCTCCCGGGGTGTCCTGGACGCCGTAGGAGAGGAGGACGGCCACGACCAGGGCCGCACCGGCCACGAGCATCCCCGGCCGGCCGGGACGCCACGACCGCGCCCAGCCGGGGTTCGGTCCGCCGCTCAGGACCGTGCGCGCGGTGTCCGTCGTGGTCCGCGGGGCGCTGCGGGCCGAGGGCAGCAGCAGCGGCAGCAGGGCCACCAGCGCGGCGAGCCGGCCGCGGCCGCGTTCCTCCCAGTCGGGCCCGTAGGCGGTGCGGGCGGCCGTCTCCAGTTCCGTGACGAACGCCTCGGCGTGTCCGGGCCGTTCCCGCGGGTCCTTGGCCAGACCGCGCCGCACCAGCTCCCGCACCGCCTCGGGCGCCTCCTCGGCGGGGACGGGCGCGTCGACGTGCTGCAGCGCGAGTTCGGCGAGATTGTCGCCCCCGTAGGGCTTGTGGCCCGTCAGGCACTCGAAGAACGTGGCCGTGGCCGCGTACACGTCGGCGGCGGGAGAGGCGGGCGCGCCGGTCCACTGCTCCGGGGCCATGTAGTGGGGGGTGCCCGCCACGCCGACGCTGGTGCCGGCGTCCACCGCGATCCCGAAGTCGACCAGCTTGGACGACCCGTCCGGCACGACCAGGACGTTCGCCGGCTTGTAGTCGCGGTGGACCACGCCGACGCGGTGCGCGTCGGCCAGGCCGAGCAGCGACCCCTTGAGGACCACGAGCGCGGCCTCGGGGTCGAGCGGGCCCTGCCTGGTCAGCAGGGTCCGCAACGAGACACCGTCCACCAGCTCCATCACGATGGCCGCGCCGTCCGGGCTCTCGACGTACTCGTACAACCCGGTGACGTACGGGCTCTCCAGGCCGCCGAGCAGCCGCGCCTCCGCCCTGAAGTCGCGTACGAAGCCCGGCCGGGTGCGCAGTGACTCGCTGAGGTACTTCACCGCGACCTCGACGCCGGTCTCCTCGTGCACGGCGAGGATGACCCGCCCGCTCGCCCCCGACCCGAGCTCCAGTGACTCGGTGTATCCGGGCACTGCCCATGTGTTCATACCAGCCCCCCAAGGCCGCCCGCGCTGCCGGAAACTCACCCGCCCCGGAGCACGGAGCATGCACCCAAAGACACACTTTCAGCCACTGTGGTTGCGGTGCGGCTTCCAGGCTCCTTGCGTGGCCCGGCCCGGATGAGTGGTGACAGGTGGCTGAAAAGGATCACTGAAAGGGGGCACTGAAGGGTTCGCACGGATCAGAAGGCCCCTTCGGTGGCGGGCCACGTGCTGGCAGAGGACGCTGGATGCGGGGGCAACCCGAGGGACCCGAGGGAGAGGCACCCCATGGCTCAGACCGGCCCGGACCACAAGGCGCACACGCCGTTTCTGTCCCGCCCCGGCGTCCGCCGCCTCGCACCGTTCGTTCTGATCACCGCGATCGCTCTGATCTTCATCTTCGAGAACCGCACGAGTGTGAAGATCCGCCTTCTCATCCCCGAGGTGACCATGCCGCTGTGGGGCGCCCTGCTGATCGCCTGGGGCCTCGGCATGCTCGCCTGCGCCCTCACGCTGCGCCGGCGCCCGCACCGGCACACCCGACGGCCGGAGTGAGTTCCCGGGACGTCGGCACCGGGTTCAGTCGGCGAAGGGCCGCTGCACAGGATCGATGCTCTGTTCCGCCCAGATCGTCTTGCCACTGGAGGTGGGGCGGGTGCCCCAGCGCTGGGTCAGCTGCGCGACCAGGAGGAGGCCACGGCCGCCTTCGTCGTAGGTGCGGGCACGGCGCATGTGGGGTGCCGTGTTGCTGGCGTCCGAGACCTCGCAGATGAGGCTCGTGTCGTGGATGAGGCGCAGTTGGATGGGCGGCTGGGCGTGCCGGATGGCGTTGGTGACCAGTTCGCTGACGACCAGTTCCGTGATGAAGGCCGCATCGTTCAGTCCCCAGCCCTCCAGCCGGGCCACGGCGTTCTTGCGGGCCTCGGCGACGGCGGAGGGGTCGGGGGCGACCTCCCAGGCGGCGACCCGGCCGGCGTCCAGTGCGCGGGTGCGGGCGACGAGGAGGGCGACGTCGTCGGTGGGGCGCCCGGGGAGTACCGCTCCCAGTACCGTGTCGCACAGGACGTCCAGGGATGCGGCGGGACCGGCGAGGGTCAGGCACAACCGGGAGATGCCGACGTCGATGTCGTGGTCGCGGGAGGCGACCAGGCCGTCGGTGTAGAGGGCGAGCAGGCTGCCTTCCTGCAGTTCGATCTCGACCGACTCGAAGGGAAGTCCGCCCAGGCCCAGGGGCGGTCCCGCCGGAAGGTCGAGCAGTTCCACGGTCCCGTCGGGGCTCACCACGGCCGGCGGCGGATGCCCGGCCCGGGCGAGCGTGCAGTGCCGGGAGACGGGGTCGTAGACGGCGTACAGGCAGGTCGCTCCGACGTCTCCCGCGGTTTCCGCGTCCCCGGCGGTCCGCCGCTCCGTGCCTTCCGCCTCGGTGGCCAGGCGGCCCACCAGGTCGTCGAGGTGGGTGAGCAGTTCGTCGGGGGGCAGATCGATGTCGGCCAGGGTGCGTACGGCGGTACGCAGCCGGCCCATGGTGGCGGAGGCGTGGATGCCGTGGCCCACCACGTCGCCCACGACCAGCGCCACTCTGGATCCGGACAGCGGGATGACGTCGAACCAGTCCCCGCCCACTCCGGCCCGGGCGCCGGCCGGCAGGTAGCGGGAGGCGACCTCGACGGCGGCCTGCTCGGGCAGGCTCTGCGGGAGCAGGCTGCGCTGCAGGGTGACGGCCGTGCCGCGTTCGCGGGTGTAGCGCAGGGAGTTGTCGATGCAGACGGCCGCCCGGGCCGCCAGTTCCTCGGCCAGCACCAGGTCGTCCTGCTGGAACGGGTCGGGGTGCCGGTGCCGGGCGAAGACGGCGACGCCCAGGGTGGTTCCGCGCGCCGAGAGGGGCACGGCCATCACCGAGTGGAAGCCGAACTCGCGGATCCGGGAGGTCCTGAGCGGGTCCTGGGCCACCCAGTCGGCGATCGCGGGCTCGGTCACCCGGCGCATCACGGCGCGCCCCGACCGCAGACTCTCCACCGGCGGGGAGCCGTCCGGGTACTCGTCCACCTCGCCCGGCGCCACGACCGCCTCGGGGCTCCCCGGAAACACGGACTGGTGGGCGATGCGCCGCAGCGCGAGGGAACCGGCCGCCGCCGGTATCACCGGGCCCTCCTCGTGCAGGTCGGCGAGGGACGCCAACAGGTCGACGCTGATGAAGTCCGCGAGGTCGGGGACCGCCACGTCCGCCAGTTCCTGTGCCGTCCGCGTCACGTCGAGGGTGCTGCCGATGCGCCGGCCGGCCTCCGCGATCAGCTGGAGACGGGTGCGGGCCCAGTACTGCTCCGTCATGTCGTGCCCGGTGGAGGCCACGCCCAGGACGCGGCCGTCCGGGCCCTCCAGGCGGTAGAGGTGGACCGACCAGGCGTGCTCACGGGTCTCGCCGGGGGCACGCGCGTGGTTTTCCATGTACTGCGGCTCGCCGGTCTCCAGGGCTCGCCGCATCAGCCGCTCGACCTCCGGAATCGCGGGGTCGTCAAGCACGTCCGAGAGCCGCAGTCCGCGCAGGTCGTCGTCGCTCAGGCCCAGTGCGCCGCTCGATGCCCGGTTCGACCGGCGGATGCGCAGGTCCGTGTCGTGCACCGACGTCGCGCAGAACGGGGACAGGAGGAGCCCCTGCCTCATGAGTGCGTCGTCGTCGGGGTGGGGCTGCGACCCGTGCACGGCGGAGACCAGGAGCCAGTCGTGTATCCCGTCGTCCGGCGCCCTGTGATGTGCCAGGACCCTGGCCTCGACGCGGTGGCCGTCCCGGCGCCGGAGCGCGAGCGTGCCGTGCCACCTCGGCAGTTCGGAGAGGGGCGGGAGGTCGCTCGCCGTGGGCTCCTCGGTGAGCAGTGAGGCGGCCGGCCGGCCCAGGATCTGCGCCGACGAGTACCCGAGCAGCTGCTCGGCGCCCTCGCTCCAGCCGGTCACGGTGCCGTGTTCGTCGACGGTGGCGCGCGCGGTGAGCACGCCCCGGAGGTCGTCCGGGGCGGGACTCGCTTTCCGGTCGTCGACGATACGCCGCTCCATGGCCGCTCATCTCGCTCTCGTTGAGCTCCACCTGCCCTGTTTGTGAACAGATCACCCTTTTTCACTGTATTCCATGTGTTTATTCCGACGAGCCGCGGTTGGTTCAAACCCTTGACCCGAGATATCCCGGCGCGTACGTTCCCCACGGCAGTAACCGGTTACTACCTAAATTCCGTCCGCCTGCGAGCGCGTATCGACGCGATCCTCGAAGGAGAGGTCCCTTCACGATGAGAACTGCAGGAGACCCGGGAGAGCCCGCGCTGTCACGCCGGGGCGTGCTCAAGGGCGCGGTCGTCACCGTCGGGACGGCGGCGGTGGGGCTCGGCACCACGCAGCCGGCCCACGCGGCGGACGCCCTGGCCGGCCCGGTCGGTGCGACCGCGCGCATGGGCGGCACGTCCATCACCCTGTCGCTGGTGGACGGGGCACTGCGGTGGTCCGCCAAACGCAACGGCAGGACCGTCATCGACACCTCGGCCCTCGGGCTCAGGCTGAGCGACGGAACCGTCCTCGGCAGCGACGTGACGGTGACCGGGAACCGGTACCGGACCGTCCACGACACCTGGTCCCCGGTGTACGGGCGCAACGCGACCGTCACCGACCTCTACCAGGAACAGCGCTGGCACCTCCGGGACACCGCCTCGGGCATCCGTTTCGGTGTCCAGATCCGCGCCTACAGGACCGGCGTCGCCCTGCGCTACCTCCTGCTCGACGAGGGCACCGCCACCATCGCCGACGAGCTGACGACATTCGCCTTCCCGGCCGGCACCACCGTCTACAGCGCCCGTGACGAGGACGCCTACCTCCCCGTCGCTCCCGGCTCGATCCCGGTCACCGGAACACCGAGCACGGACCAGGGCCCGTTGACCGACCTGCCGTTGACCGCCTCCCTCGCCAACGGGTTCCTCGCCTGCGTCTGTGAGTCGTCCCGGGTGGACTTCCCCCGCCTGATGCTCAGTTCGGTGGACGGGCAGCCGGACACCCTGTCGGCCTTCCTGATGGAGCACACCGCCCGCGGCACCGGACCGGTGGAGACGACGTCCACGGTCGGCACCCCCTTCGCGACGCCGTGGCGCGCGGTGGTGATCGGAGCCACGCACGCCGAACTGGTCGACAACGCCGAGCTGGTGCTCAATCTCGCCCCGCCCACCGCCCTGACCGACACCTCGTGGATCAAGCCGGGCAAGGTCTTCCGCTGCGAACTGTCCACCGCCGCCGGCCTCGCGGGCGTCGACTTCGCCGTGGCCCGCGGCATCGACTACATCGAGTACGACGCCGGCTGGTACGGGCCCGAGTTCACCACCACCGACGCGACGGCCCCGATCGCCGCCATCGACCTGCCCTCGGTCATCTCGTACGCCACCGGCAAGGGCATCGGCGTCTTCCTCTACGTCAACCGGATCGCGCTGTCCGACGCGGACGCGCTGTTCGGCCTCTACAAGAGCTGGGGCGTCGCCGGTATCAAGCTCGGCTTCATCAACGAGGGCACCCAGGCGATGACCAACCAGATCACCGGCTGGGCCGAGACAGCCGCGAAGTACCGGCTGCTGATCGACATGCACGACGACGTCCGGCCGTTCGGCTACGAGCGCACGTACCCGAACCACATCAGCCTGGAAGGCGTCCGGGGCAACGAGCAGTTCCCGACCGCCACCCACAACGTGACCCTGCCCTTCGCCCGCAACGTCGGCGGCCCGATCGACTACACGATCTGCTACGGCCAGTCGCGCAACAAGACGACCAACGCCCACCAGATGGCGATGGCCGCCGTCTACTACCAGCCGCTCAACTTCCTCTTCTGGTACGACAAGCCGTCCAAGTACGCCAACCCGGCGGGCTGGCCCGGACTGCCCTGGTTCAACTCCGTCCCCACCACCTGGGACGAGAGCAGGACCCTGGCCGGGTCGATCGGCGAGTACGTGGCCGTCGCCCGCCGCAACGGCTCCACCTGGTACCTCGGGGCGATGACCGACGAAACGGCCCGGACGCTGTCGCTCCCGCTGTCGTTCCTGGACGAGGGCACCTACACGGCGACCGTGTACGCCGACGGCACGCCGGGCACCGCCCCGTACCGGACGCCGGTCGTGGTCCGTACCGAGACCGTCACCTCGGCGACCACGCTGGACGTGGTCATGGCCGCCGCGGGCGGCCAGGCCGTCCTCCTGCGGCCGTTGACCCCGACGGAGGCGGCCTGATTGTCGGCTGGGTGCATCGTCGTAGGGCTGGGCTGCTTCAGTGATCTCCTTACGCCGGTGGGTGCGCCGAGGTTTCCGGCGCTGTGCGGCAACCGATTGACTGGCGGGACATCCGGCGCATTCCTGTGCGCCGTCCCCCATGTCCTTGCCGTTGTGAGGAGCAGTGCATGTCGCAGATCACCGACCCGGCCCCGGTGCACACGTTTCCGCGACTCGGCTGGGTCGACGATCTGCTGTTCCCGGCCCTGCGGACGGCAGTCGAGGCGCTGCCCGCGGCGGAGAGCCGAGTCGCGAGCTACCACCGGGGCTGGTGCGAGGCGGACGGCACGGAAACGCCGGCCTCGTCCGCCGGGCGGGGCAAGTCGGTGCGTCCCGCACTGACGCTGCTGTCGGCGGTCGCGGTGGGCGGACCCCCGTCGATCGCCGTGCCGGGCGCGGTGGCAGTGGAGTTGGTGCACGACTTCACGCTGATCCACGACGACGTCATCGACGGTGACGCACTGCGCCGGCACCGGCCGGCCGTCTGGTCCCTGTTCGGCACGCCGGCCGCGGTGCTCACCGGTGACGCACTGCTGGTGATGGCGATGCGCGCACTGGCCGCCGCGCCGCCCCGGCGGGCCGGCGCGGCGGTACAGGAACTCGTCGCAGCACTCCATGAGTTGATGGAGGGCCAGAGCCTCGATGTGGCGTTCGAGAAGAGACACGAGGTGTCGGTCGCGCAGTACCTGGCCATGGCGGAGGGAAAGACGGGCGCCCTGATGGGCTGCGCCTGCGCGCTGGGCGGAGTGCTGGCCGGGGCGGACTCCGCCCGGGTGCGCGGGCTGCGGGAGTTCGGGCGGCGGCTGGGCGTCGCCTTCCAGTGCGCGGACGACGTCCTGGGCATCTGGGGCCGGACGTCCCGGAGCGGCAAGCCGGTGGGCGCGGACCTGGCCGCGCGGAAGAAGTCGCTGCCCGTCGTGGCGGCCCTGGCCGGCACCGGAGCGGCCTCGGAGCGTCTGCGGGACCTGTACCGCTCGACCAGCCCCCTGGACGAGCAGGACGTCGAGGTGGCACGCCGCCTGGTGGAGGAGGCGGGCGGCAGGGACACCGCCGAGCAGGAAGCACGGCGCCAGATGACGGCCGCCCTGCGCTCGCTGTCGTTCGCGCAGCCGACGGCGGACGCCTACCGGCAACTCCACGACATCGCCCAGGCCATGACCCGGCGCGAAATCTGACGCCCCCGCCGCCGGGCCGGATCGCCGTCCGGGGACCCGGGCAGGCCCCGTGATTTCGCGCCGGGCCGTGCCGTTGTCCTGTCGGCGGCACCGCCTGACCCTCCCGGCAGCCCGTGGCCTCAGCAGTCCCTCTCCTGACGAAACACAGTGGAGCCGTGCAGGACACCGAGCACAGCGCAGCCCTTCCGAGTGACCTCCCGGCCGTCGCCGCCTACGGACTGCAGGTGATGCGCGGCGCCCACCCGGTGCTGCGGAACCTCACGTTCACCATCCCCAGGGGCTGCATCGTCGGCCTGCTCGGCCCGAGCGGCTGCGGCAAGACCACGCTGCTGCGCTGTGTGGTCGGCGTCCAACGGGCCGCCGCCGGCCACGTCCAGGTCCTCGGCCACTCCGCGGGCGCCTGGCCGTTGCGTACCCGCGTCGGCTACGTCACCCAGGCCCCGTCGGTGTACGCGGACCTGACCGTGCTGGAGAACCTGCGGTACTTCGCGGCCGCCCTCAACCTGCGGGGCTGGCAGCGAGAGGACGCCGTGGTCCGCGTGGTGAAGGAGGTGGACCTCGCCTCCTACGCCGACAAGCCGGTCGCCCGGCTGTCGGGGGGACAGTACTCGCGGGTGTCGCTCGCGGTGGCGCTGCTGAACAGACCCGACCTGCTGGTGATGGACGAACCCACGGTCGGACTCGACCCGATGGTGCGCCGCGAGCTGTGGCTCGTCTTCCAGCGGCTGGCCGAGGAAGGCACCACGCTGCTGATCTCCAGCCATGTCATGGACGAGGCCGACCGCTGCGACCGGCTGCTGCTGATGCGCGCCGGGCGGCTCCTGGCCAGTGCCGACCGGGACACCGTACTCAAGCACACCGGGTGCGCCGATGTGGAGGAGGCCTTCATGCATCTCGTCCGAGCGGCCGGCGCGGCGGAGGCGCGCGCCCGGGAGCGTGCGGTCGTCAGCGGCAGCCCGGTGCCGCACCTGCTCGACCAGGCCGGCCCGCCCGACACCGAACGGGCCTTCTTCGCCACGGACACCCTCACGTGAGCCTCACACCCCTCGCCGACCGGCTGCCCTTCTCGCCCACCATCACCGGTGCCACCGCGGTACGCGTGCTGCAGCAGACCTCCCGCGACCGCGGCAGCACCGCCCTGCTGCTGGGCATTCCGTGCATGCTCATGGTGCTGCTGAAGCTGATGTTCCACGGGGCGGAACCCACCTTCGAGCGGGTCGGTCCGCAGGTCTTCGGCATTTTCCCGGTCATCGTGATGTACCTGGTGGCGTCCGTGTCCACCCTGCGGGAACGCACCTCCGGCACCGCCGAACGGCTGCTGACCATGCCGGTACGGCGCCTCGACATCGTGCTCGGCTACAGCCTCGCCTTCGCGTTCCTGGCGCTCGTCCAGGCGGTGTTGTCCACTTTGCTGTCCGTCGGCCCGCTCGGTCTGGACATCAAGGGGCCCGCCTACCTGCTGATGGTCATCGCCATGCTCGGCGCCCTGCTCGGCCTGGCGCTGGGCCTGCTGGTCAGCGCCTTCGCCCGTAACGAGTTCCAGGCCGTGCAGTTCCTGCCCGCCGGTGTGCTGCCGCAGTTCCTGGTCTGCGGCCTGTTCGTGCCCCGCGACGACATGCACGGCGCCCTGTCCGCCGTGGCCAAGGTGATGCCGATGACCTACGCCGTCCAGGCCGCGGGCGAGGCCGCCACCCACACCGCCGTCACCGGGGTGTTCGTGCGGGACGCGCTGTTGATCCTGGGGTGCGTGGTCCTGGTCCTCGTCGCCAGCGCCGCCACGCTCAAGCGCTGACACGACGATGAGGGCCGTCCGACGACGGCCCTCATCATCCGCGTCCCGCCTGCCGGACCCCTAGGGCCTGTCCGGCGGATCAAGTCGCAGGACATCCGCGGCGCCTCGTCGACGCAGGTGAGCGGGGCCTGGTGCGTCGAGCTGCGAGGCGGAGGAGGGCGTCGACGCGATGGGGGTCCCCCCGCTCGAGCGAGGTCGAGAGTGGGGGAGTCGGCAACCGACGACAACGCCGCAGATCGGCGTGCCAGGCCCCGCGTCTGCGGCATGATCCGCCGGACAGGCCCTAGTGGCCCATGCCCCAGGAGAAACCGCCGGAGATGCTGCCGGACCTCGGGATCTCGAAGGGGCCGAAGTGCAGCGGCTGCTGGTGGCGGCCACCGAACCCGTCCGGGCCGGGCGAGCCGAAAGCCGGGGCCGGGACTGCCGTGGCACTCGCGGCCGCGGTCCCGCCCGCCGTCAGCGCCAACGCGGCCAGCGACACCACAGCGACACGGCGAAGCAGCAACGACATGACAAACCTCCACACGGAATGACCGAAGAAAGGGAGAAGGGGGCGAAGACAACCCTAGCCAACACGGCCCTCCGCAGAACACCGAGAAAGGCGGCATTCCCCCGAACGAAGAGGCAAAAGCAAGAACCGAAAAACACCTCCCCACACGAATCCACGGCCCCCCGGCCGAACGGGGGAAATCCGATGACGAAGGAAGGCGAAGAGAATATGACCGGGATGCGGCACATGACACGCGCCGCCCTGTACGCCGCTCTCGCGCTGGTGGCCGCCACCATGACACCGGCCTGGGCCGGCCCGCCCGTGCCCGAACCGCCGCCCCACTACCAGGCACCCTTGTGGCCGACCCCGACGCCCGGCCACTGGCAGGTTGCGTCGGCCGGCGGCCCTTCCGCCCACTCCGGCCACCGCCCGTCCGCGGCCCGGCCCGAGCCGTCACGCCCCGGCGCCGCCACCGAGAACCAGCTGGTCACCGCCGTCAACGAGCGCCGCGAGCAAGCCGGCTGCCCGACGGTACGCCTGCACTCCGCCCTCAACCGGGCCGCGCGCGCCCACAGCCTGTACATGGCCCGGCAGCACCGGCTCACCCACGTCGGCGCCGGCGGCAGTTCCTCCCGCGACCGGATGCGGGCGGCCGGGTACGACGCCGACTCCGCCGCCGAGACCGTCACCGCCGGTGCTGACGACACGCAGGCCGCCGTCGACGCGTGGATGGGCAGCCCTCCGCACCGGGCGATCCTCCTCACCTGCCGTTACACCCACGCGGGCGTCGGCGTGGCCGCGGGCTCCGGCGGGCCCTGGTGGACCTTGGACCTGGCCTCAGGCCACTGACGCGGTGACAGCCGCGGCCGGGTGGGCAGGGCCCGTCACGCGAGGTCCGTGTCCCACCACCAGGCGATGCCCGGCGCGCCCTCCACCGGACCCGGCCGCGGGTCGGAGGGCCTGTCCGCCCACACCAGCGCCACGTCCTCCGTCTCGTCCGGCCAGTGCCCCGGGCTCAGGTACCGCGGGACCCGCAGCCCCCACTCGTTGTTGCCGCGGATGCCGTACCTCAGGCCCTGCAGGTAGGTGGCGAGCCCGGTGCCGGCCGTCGGCCGGACGCGGTCGTGCAGGTGCAGGAACCGCTGCAGGACGCGGTCACGCAGACCGGCCGCCGCCTCCACGGCCTGGTGGAGACCGAGGGACCGCTCCTGCATGAGCACGGTGTAGACGTTCTGGTCGGCCTCTTTGCCGGCCAGCTCCTTGTGCAGGGAGTGCCGGTCGTTGTCCAGAGCGGCCACGCAGATGGCCATCTCGGTCAGCGCGCGCACCGCCGGCCGGTGCAGCTCCCGGTCGGCGACCTCCACTCCCGTCGCCAGTTCCAGCAGCGCGAAGGTCGGCTCGCCGCCCGATGACAACAGCCGCATCGCCAGGAAGTCGTCCAGGCCGGGCATACGGCCGACCGCCTGATTCCCGATCTGCCAGGCCACCCCCGAAAGCCACGCCCGGTGCGCGTGCACGAACCGGCTCACCTGGGTGGGCGGCGCGAACGAGCGGAAGCGGCCCACGATGTCCTGCAGGGCGGCGACGAAGCGGTCCTCGCCCCGCGCCGAGTGCGCCTCGCAGGCCCGCTGCACCTGACCGGCCAGTGCGTTGAACTGCGCGGGGCGACTGCTCAGCGGCCCGCTGTCGCAGCGGGCGTCGTCGAACGCGAAGCCCCAGTACACCCACAGGGCCGCCGCGAGCAGCCGGTCGTCGTCGGCGGCGACCGGGGCGAACCGGGCGAAGAAGTCGGCGCTGTGCGTGGCCACCACCCACGCTTGCTCCCGTGGGGTGGCACACATGCCGCTGCCGCCGATCCACTCGACGGCCCGCTTCTCGATCCGCCGTACATGAGGATGCACGGCGGATTCCAGCGGACAGAAAATCGGCGGCAATTGCAGATCGGATACGCGGGACGTCACGGCAGAACACACCTTCCGAAAAGGAGACGGGGGCTGCCACGATCATGCGAAACGGGCCGATCCGAATGCGACAGACCATGCCAGACGATTGTCGGGTGCCAATCGAAAGGGTTGCATTCCTGCCGTTGTTGACCTTGTCGGTAAAAGGCTCAGGAGCCGTCCGGCTGGCAATGCGGGCACCACACCGTGGTGCGGCTCGCCAGCCGGGAACGGTTGAGAGGTGTGCCGCAGCGGGGGCAGGCCGGGGCGGGGTCGTCGCGGTGGCCGGTGAGCCAGGAGTCGCGTGGCGGAACGCGGCCCGCGGTGACCGCTGAGCGCAGCGTGCGGCGCATGTGGGTGTAGAGGCGGCGGCGTTCGGGCTCGGTGAGGGCGTTCGCCCGCCCGGTGGGACTCAGCCCGGCGCGCCACAGGATCTCGTCGGCGAGCAGATTGCCGAGCCCGGCCACGACGGACTGGTCGGTGAGGACGGTCTTGACGCGGCCGCGGTGGGAAGCGAGCGCGGTCTCGAACTCCTCGCGGTCCACCGCCATCGCGTCGGGGCCCTGCCCGTCCAGCAGTCGTACGACGTCGGAGTCGTCGTCGGCCAGCCAGAGTCCCCGGAGCTTGCGCTGGTCGCGGTAACGGAGTTGGCGGTCGCCCTCCAGGGTGAACAGGACGCGGTCGTGGGCCTCGATCTCGTCGCCCGGACGGCCGCAGACGAGCAGGCCGGTCATGCCGAAGTGCAGCATGACGGTGAGGCCGTCGTCGGTGTGGGCGAGCAGCCACTTCCCGTGCCGCTCCGGCCTGCCGAACCGCCGGCCCTCCAGCGCGTGGCGCAGCCGTCGCACGCTCACCTCGTGCAGGACGCCCGCGTCGCGTACGTCGACGCGCTGGATGAGCCTTCCCTTGGCGCAGGACTCGAGCACCTTGCGGAATTCCTCGACGTCGGGCAGCTCAGGCATGGGACAGGTCCTCTCTCCCCTCCCTCAAGCCATGGTCGCTCGCGGCGGACCGAGGTGCCTGTCGCCGGGGAGCGGGAAGACCGGCACCCTGCGTCGGCGTCGCAGGGTGCCGACTCACCGGTGTGTCACCAGGCCAGGGCGTCGGCCATGGTCGACTGCCAGTACGAGACGCCGATCGAGTCGTCGACGTACACGCCCTTCGCGGGGAGTGACGGGCGGGCGGTGCCCGCGCCGTTGCCGAGGGAGACCGTGAGGGACGTGGCGGTGTAGCCGTTGGAGCCGCTGCCGTCCGCGGCCGCGAGGAGGACGCTCGCGTAGCCGGACTCGCCGGGGGCCAGTGTGACGACCGCCTGCGGCTTGGAGTCCTCGAAGGCCGGCGGGACGGACTGGGCCTCGCCGAACCGGACGACGGGGTAGCCGGTGAGGTTGCAGTTCTTCGAGCCGGTGTTGGTGACGGTGAGGAGGAGGTGGTTCAGGGGACGGGAGACCACCGTGGCGGTCGTCCGGGTGGCGGTGCTGGAGCAGGCGACGGGGACGGACGCCGAGTCCTTCGAACCCGAGGTGCCCGAGTTGCCCGAGTTGCCGGAGGAACCCGCGGTGCCCTGGGAACCCGAGGAGCCCGAGCTCCCGGAACCCGACGTGCCCGTGGAACCGGTCGTACCGCCCGCACCGCCGGCCGAGCCCGCGGCGTCGGTCTGTCCCGCCCCCGTGGACGTTCCGCCGCTCGCCTTGGGCGACGGCGTCTTGGAGGCCGCCGGCGCCGACGTGGACGCGGAGCCCGCCGACGCCCCCTCGTCGTGGACGCCTTCTCCGTTGTTGCACCCCGTCAGGGTCAGCGTGGCGATGGTGATCGCGGCGGCGAGCATCTGGACGCGGGTGGTGCGTGCGGACATGAGTGAATCCCCCTGGTGTGTACGGGTGTTGCGGGCCGCTCGACCGGGTGCCGGGAGCGGCGTGCTTGGATGGCCCAAGCTTGTGCGGTGATCCGTCCCGGCCGCCACGACTGCCGGGGCATACGGGACGCTGGAACGCTTGCAATGGCTCTGACCTGGGGGAATGACCTGCCCCTGGAACGGGGTCCCGGGACGTGGGGAGTGGGAGGAACGGTGGCGGGGGACGAGTTCTCGGCGCTGTTGGGGCAGTTGAAGGAGCGGTCCGGGCTCAGTTACGGGGTGCTCGGGAAGCGGCTGCACACGAGTGCGTCCACGCTCCACCGATACGTCAACGGGGACGCCGTACCGACGGACTACGCGCCCGTGGAGCGGTTCGCGCGGGTCTGCAGGGCGACACCCGAGGAGCTGGTGGAGCTGCACCGGCGGTGGGTCCTCGCGGATGCCCGGCGAGGGCAGAAGGCGGACGGGGGCGCTGCGGAGGAGCCGCGGACGGTGCCGACGGCGGCGGGGGACGGGACCCCGGCGGCGGCGGACGAGGCCGTGCCCGAGGTCGAGCGGCGGGCTCCGGCCAAGACGCCCGTGGCGCGGCGGCGTGCCGCCGTCCTCGTCGGTGCCGCCGTTGCGGCCGCCCTCGTGTCGGCCGCGCTCGTGGCGCAGCTCGTGCCCGGCACGGGCGACGACGACCAGGGCGGGAAGAAGTCCGTGGGCTCCGCCTCCGAGTCCGTCGACGACAGTCCCGCCCCTTCCGAGTCGGCGGGCAGGAAGGACAGGTCGGCCTCGCCGTCCGCCTCGCGCAGCGGCAGTCCCACGGCTTCCGCCTCCGCCTCTGCCTCCGCCTCCGCCTCCCGGAGCGGTGCGGCGGCCGGGGCGGCCCAGGGGGGCGGTGCCGAGGACGGGGCCACCGCGCCCGCCGTCGCGGTCGATCCGTACAAGTGGGAAGGGCCGTGCAGCCAGCACTACCTCGTCGACAAGAAGCCCGAACAGGTGCCTCCGCCGCCGGGCGAACCCGACGCGCGCGGATGGGTCACCGCGCTCGGCGGGGTCGCCGGCGGGCGGCAGATGCTCGCGGTGACCGTGCAGGGCACCGGGAAGGCCACCGTCGTCCTGGATGAACTGCATGTGCGGGTGGTGGAGAAGAGCGCGCCGCTCTCCTGGAACGACTTCGCGATGGGCGTCGGGTGCGGTGGCGGCGTGGACACGGCGGCGTTCGGTGTGGACCTCGACGCCGGGCGGCCCGCGGTCTCCCCCAAGGCCGGGCAGCGGGACTTCCCGTACAAGGTGAGTGAGTCCGATCCCGAGGTCTTCCACATCTTCGCGGACGCGCGGGCGCACAACGTGAGCTGGTACCTGGAGCTGGAATGGTCCAGCGGCGGCAAGCAGGGCACCCTGCGCATCGACGACCGGGGCAACCCCTTCCGCACGAGCGGCAACGTGGGACGGCCCGCGTACAACTATCCGCTCGGTGACTCCGAGTGGACGCGGGACGAGTGGAGTCCCCACGTTCCCGGCTGAGTGCCCGGCGGGCGGCGGACGAGGCCCGCTACGGCCTTGTCTCTGACGGGCACCTCCTGAAGCACGCGAGAAGACCCGGGCCCGAGACCCGGGTCTTCTCGTCATGTGCGGAGGTGATCAGTCGTCAGGCTCAGCCGTACAGGGCCACCCGCGGGTGCACCGTGCCCTCGGCGGCCGGGTCGAGGACGGTGAGGCGGTAGTGCTCGGTGAGGGTGTCGCCCGCGTGCAGCGTGCGCTGTGCGGTCGAGAGGTCGGTGTACAGCGTGCCGGTCTGGCTGCCGAGCTGGACGGCTTCCCAGCAGCCGGTCGCGGTGCGGCGCTCGACCCTTACGTCCGAGGGCTCCAGGAAGGGCCCCGCGTCCGGTGATTCCACCAGGAGCTGCGGGGCGACGACCTGGTCCACCGAGGAGTCGTTGCGGTAGGTGACCGTGAACCTGTGCTTACGGCTGTCGGCCGGGAGGGGGCTCGTGGGCAGGTCGACGAAGCCCGTGAGTACGGCGGGCGCCTGCTCGGGCAGGGCCGTGGACACGGCCGCGGGGGCCTGCTGGGCGGCTGCGGCGGCGGGCCCGGCCGCGGCCAGACCGGCCACGGCCACGACGAGGGCCACGAGAGCGACCCTGAGACGACTGTTCTTCGACGACACGTTCGCTGATCCTTCGGATTCGCTTGAGTGAACTGGACCGCATCGTAGGCCGCGGTCGGCACCCGGCGGATCGGCCGTACGGACGATACGGACGGTAGGAGAACCTGCGCCAACTGGGCGCCCGAGAGCGGGAGATGAAGACTTCCTCACCTCTCGTGGATGTTTCGTGGATACCCCCCGGTAGGGGTCCTCGGGCGTCAACTGCCGCCATATGGACTGATAGCTTCCGCTTCACCGGCCCGGGGGAACCATCAAAGCCGGTACCAGACCTTGACAAGTGAACCCGGACGGAATGCCTTGCGCACTTCTCGTGAAACTGCAGGAGGAAGGCACCGCTGGCGGGTGCCGAAGAGCCGACGCGGTCGAATACTCGCGGCCGGCGCGACATCCGTGGTGGCGATGGCGCTCGTCGCCCCGCTGGCGTCGGCGGCCTTCACCGACCCCTCCTCCCCGACCGGCACCACGCCACCGCCGGACCGGGTGACCGACACCTCCCGACTGCCCTCGGGATGGCGGCAGTCCGACGACCGCATCGTCACGTACGACGGAGACGGCACCGGACTGCACGTACTGGTCGCCGACGCCGCGCACGCCTACGCCTGGCGCACCGCGGCCACCCTGTCCGAGCCGGGCATCGACACCGACCAGTGGATCGGGCAGAACTGTGTGACCGCGTCGGGCGACCGCGCCGTGGTGGTCTACGCGCCCCGGCAGGCGATCAACGATCAGCAGGGCTTCCAGCAGGGCGCCTTCGCGGCCGTGGTCGACCTGGCCGACGGCACCGTGACCAAGCTGCCGCAACTGGTCTCCCTCGCCTACTTCAACCCCGGCTGCGGGGACGGCGAGCAGGCCGTGCTCTCCAGGCCGCAGGGCGAGGGCACCCAACTGCTCACCGTCGACGCACGGCAGGGGAAACTGACGCGTCAGCAGACCGTCCCCGGCCAGCTGACCTCCGCCGTGCCCTTCGGCACCGGCATCGCGGCGGCCAACGGCACCTCGGTGGTCTCGGTGAACCGTGAGGGAGACGTCCACACCCTGGCCCGTACGGCGGGAACACCCTTCCGGCTGGTGCCGGACGCACACGGCGGCCTCGCCTACCAGGCCCCGGCCGCCGGGAAGAAGGTGCAGGTCCGCCGGGTCACGGAGGGCGGCTCCGACCGGCTGCTCGGCTCCGGCGCGCTCGGCTCACTGGCGGTGCACGGCACCGGCGGCCGCGTCTTCGTCACCGGGACGGACGCCCAGGACGACATCCGGGGCTCCGCACTCCCGGAGAACTCTGCGAAGGACTCTCCGCAGGACTCTCCGCAGAACTCGACGGAGAACGCTCCCCAGAGCTGGCCGAAGGGCTGGAAGGTCCTCGACGTCCCGGCCTCGTCCGAGGTGTCCACCACCGGCGCTCTCGCCCTGACCGGTGTCGGCAACGGCGCGGAGGCGGCCGGCGGCAAGGGCGTCGGCAGGGCCCTCGCCGCGGGCACCGCCCAGCCGGTCGGCATCAACGCCCTGGCCCCGGGCACCGGCGCCACCTTCGACTTCCGGGTGAAGCCCAAGGCGCCCCAGCAGGGGCAGGGCACCGAGCAGTCCCCGGCCCTGGCCGCCCTCACCACCGCGGTCAGCGGCGAGAGCCCGTCGGCCGGGATGCACACCGACAGCCTCGACAGTGCGTCCACCGGCATGCGCACGAACAGCCTGAGCAGCCCCTCGGCCGGCATGCGGCTCGACAGCGTCGACGACGACCCGGAGCACACCACCACCGACCCGGACCGTACCTGCGCCGTCACCCGCAACGACCCCGGCCTCCAGGCGCTCCAGCCGTCACCGGCCATGGTCGAATGGGCGACGGACCTCGCCGTACAGGGCAAGCTCGACGTCCGCCGCCGCAGCGGATGGAACGGCACGGACCTCTCGTCGTACACCCCCCAGGGGATGTTCCCGCCCGTCGAGCTCAAGGGCGGTGGCCGGGTGCCCGCGCAGATCATGCTCGGCGTGCTCACCCAGGAGTCCAACCTCGTACAGGCCACCTCCCGGGCGGCCGCCGGCGAGAGCGGCAACTTCATCCAGGGCGGCTACTACGGCAACGGCGGCAGCGTCCACACCGTCGACTGGTCGGCTGTGGACTGCGGTTACGGCATCTCCCAGGTGACCAGCGGAATGGCCCGCTCGGACACCACCTACACCGCCGAGCAGCAGAAGGCGATCACCGTCGACTACGCGGCCAACATCGCCGCCGGTCTGCAGATCCTCCAGGGCAAGTGGAACCAGCTGTACACGCACGGCATCCTCGCCAACGGCGGTGACCCGCAGTACCTGGAGAACTGGTGGTACGCCCTGTGGGCGTACAACAGCGGCTTCAACGAGCCGAGCGCGTCGGACGCCACCGCCCCCTGGGGCCTGGGCTGGTTCAACAACCCGGCCAACGGCCTCTACCCGCCGGACCGGAAGATGTTCCTGTCCTCCGGCTACGACGACGCCCGTAACCCGAATCTGTGGACCTACCCCGAGCGGGTCCTGGGCTGGGCCGCGTACTCCCAGCAGAAGACCGACCCGGCGACCGGCGCGTCCGGTGCGGCCTTCACCGTCGGCGACTGGCCCGCCGGCGCACCGGACGCCGAACCGCCGCACGACACCTTCTGCAAGCCCGCCGACAACGAGTGCGACACCTCCAAGCCGCACAAGGTCGAAGGCTCGAGCCAGCCCGAAGGCCCCTGCCAGCGCGACGACTTCAAGTGCTGGTGGCACCAGTCGTCGACCTGGACGGACTGCACCACCACGTGCGGCACCGAGGTCCTGGCCTACCAGGCGACCGACCCCGAACCGAAGGCCACGTCACCCCGTCCGGCGTCCTGCACCTCGACCCTCCCGGCGAACGCGCTGATCGTCGACGACGTGCCGAACACGGTGAAGTTCCGGGTGGGCGCCACCAACCCCTGCGCCGACCAGAAGAACTGGACCAGCCGGGGCACCCTGACGTTCACCTTCGGCTCCGCGGTGCAGAACGGCGCGACCGTCTACCCCTCGAAGATCGACTTCCATCAGCTCGGTTCCGGCTTCGGCGGTCACTTCTGGTTCACCCACACCCGGGTGCCGACCTTCACCGACTCGGTCGTCACCGGCACCTGGACGCCCGACCGGTCGATCAAGGGCTGGGCGCGGGTCATGGTCCACCTGCCCGACCACGAGGCCAACACCGGCCAGGCGACCTACCGCATCGACCTCGGTGACGGCACGGTCGTGGACAAGACGATCTCCCAGGACACCGGCGGCAAGAACGCCTGGGTCTCCCTGGACTCGTACGAGTTCCACGGCACCCCGAGCGTCTCCCTGAGCTCGGACACGGCCGACGGCACCGGCGACGACTCGATCGCCTGGGACGCCCTGGCCTTCGAGCCCCTGCCGGGCAAGCCCTCGGACGCCGCGACGGCGTCCCCGTCTCCGCAGAAGTAGCAGCAGTAGTAGGAGAAAAGCCCCCAGGCCTCATCGGCCTGGGGGCTTTCTCCTGTTGTCTGCTGCCATCTGCTGTTATCTGCTGTTGCGATGCGGGCCCAACTCCTGAAGAACATCACCGAGTTGGTCAGGGGTGAGGGCCGGGCCGGGAAGGGGCCGTGAGGCCGTCGGCGAGGTCTGCAGGCCGGCGAGGAGCAGGGCCAGGGGGCGACGCCAGGCGTCGGAGGCCGTCGCGGTCGCCAGGGCCGGAACGGCGCGGCCGAGGGCCGCGAGGGCGAACAGGACGTCCTCGACGGTGACGTCGGCGCGAACCGTGCCCTCGTCGCGGCCGCGCCGCAGCAGGAGCTCCACCGTCTCCCGGTTGTGGACGTGCACGGCCTGCAGCGCGTCCACGCCCTCCAGCCGGGTGGTCATGAGGTCGTTGGTGCCGCGGTCGGCGGCCAGCGTGGTGAAGACGGCCTGGAGGTACGCGTTCAGGCCCTCCCACGCGTCCGACGCGGTCCGGGCCTGCTCACCCGCGGTCATCGTGTCCGTCAGCACATCGCGGAAGGCGGCGTCGATGAGGGCGGCGCGAGTGGGGAAGTGCCGATAGAGCGTCGCGTTTCCGACGCCCGCCCGGCGGGCGATCACGTCCAGCGGCGCTTCGAGTCCCTGCTCGGCGAACACCTCCTGTGCCGCGGCCACCAGGAGTTCCCAGCTGCGCCGCGCGTCGCGTCGCCGTGGGGGCGTCGCACGGTGTCCTTCGACGGTCATCATCCCTCCACACGAGGCCGGGAATCCACGAGGCCGGGAATCCACGAGGCCGGGAATCCCGGAAGTGGGGAGCACTCCCCGGCGGCGATGTTATCGTCTGAATCCGAAACAGGGACTACTCCCCATTTTTGGTGTGCGGAGGGCAGGACATGAAGGGCACGGGCGGCACGGCACTCGTACTCGGCGGTGGCGGCCCCGTCGGCGGCGCCTGGATGACCGGCGTGCTCGCCGGGCTCACGGACGCCGGCGTCGACCTGGACCGGGCCGACGTCGTCATCGGCACCTCGGCCGGCGCGGTCTTCGGCTCCCGGCTCGCGTGCGGGGAGCCGTCTCGCGAGATGTACGAGCGTCAACTCACCGGCGCCGACCGGCTGGTCATGAGCGTCACCGCGGCCCAGACCCTCCGCTTCCTGTGGGCGGCGCTCGGCTCCCGCGACCCCGACCGCTCCGTACGCCGTCTCGGCCGCGCCGCCCTGGCCGCCCGGCCCACCCCCGGACCCGGCCTGCCGGAAGTCCTCCGGCCGTTGCTGCGCGGGGCATCGCACTGGCCCGCGCGCGACCTGCGCATCGCCTCGGTCGATGCCCTCACCGGGCAGGTGGAGACCTTCGGCCCGGACTCGACGCTCACCCTGGCCGAGGCGGTCGCCGCCAGCTGCGCGGTGCCCCTGGTCTGGCCGCCCGTCACGGCTGCCGGTCGCCGGTGGATGGACGGGGGCAGTCGGTCCACCACCAACCTGCACCTGGCCCGCGGCTGTCGGCGGGTGGTGGCCGTGGCACCGGTTCCGTCCGCCGTCGGACCGCATCCCCACGCGCGGCAGGAGGCCGCCGCACTCGCCGCCGAGGGGGTCGCCGTCACGCTCCTGGCCCCGGACCGCGCCTCCCGCCGGGCCATGGGCCGCGACCTGACCGCCGACTCCCGCCGCCTGGACGCCGCCCTCGCCGGGCACGCCCAGGGCACCGCACTCGCGGACACCGTGGCCGACGTGTGGCACGGCCGTCGCAGCGAGCGATAGCGAACCGACGGCCCCCGACGAAAGGCGATGTCATGCAGGCCCCCACCCTGGAGGAGCTGGCCCCCGACGGCCACGACCTGACGCGTGACCCGTATCCCCTCTATACGGCCCTGCGCGCCGAGGGCCCCGTGCATCGCGTGCTCGTCCCGGGAAGCGGGGAGTGCTGGCTGGTCGTGACCCGCGACGCGGCACGTGCCGCGCTGACCGACCCCCGCCTGCGCAACGACATCCGGCACTCCTCGTCCTGGCGGACCGACGGCGGCCACGCCCTCGGCCGCAACATGCTCCAGAGCGATCCCCCTCAGCACACCCGGCTGCGCCGGCTGGTGGCCGGCCACTTCGCGCCCGCCCGGGTCGCCGCGTTGCGCCCGCGGATCGAGGACACCGCCCGTGACCTGCTCGCCGCGCTGCCCGCGCGAGGGACCGCGGACCTGGTGAGCCGGTACGCGCTCCCGCTGCCGGTGACGGTGATCTGCGATCTCCTCGGCGTCCCCGCGGCGGACCGTGCCGCCTTCCACACCTGGTCGAACGAGCTGGTCATGCCCACCTCTCAGGAGGCGGCGGCCTCGGCCGCGGGGGCGCTGGCCGGCTGTCTCACCGAGCTGATCGACCGCAAGGCGCACACTCCGGACGGCACGCTGCTCAGCGATCTGGCCGCGGCGTCCCGCGAGCCGGTGGCCGCCGACGGCACGACAGTGGACGAGGCGCCCCTCACCGACGAGGAACTCCTCGGCATGGCCTTCCTCATCCTCGTCGCCGGCCATGAGACGACGGTCAACCTGATCTCCGGCACCCTCCACGGCCCGCTCACCCACCCGGACCAGCTCGGCCTGCTCCGCGCCGACCCCGGGCTGACCGGCCAAGCCGTCGAGGAGTCGCTGCGCCACACCTCACCGGTCCACGCCTCGGCGTTCCGCTTCGCCACCGAGCCCCTGGACCTCGCGGGCACCCGCATCAGCACCGGCGACGCGGTCCTGGTCTCCCTCGCCGCGGCTTCCCGCGATCCGCTGCACTTCCCCGAACCGGACCGCTTCGACATCACCCGGCGCGTCCAGGGCCACCTCGGCTTCGGCCACGGCCTCCACCACTGCCTCGGCGCCCCGCTGGCCCGCCTGGAAGCCGAGACCGCCGTACGCCTGCTCCTGGCACACCGCCCCTCCCTCACCCTCGTCACCGATCCGGCGACACTCACCTGGCGGACCAGCACACTGCTGCGGGGCCTGGCCGAACTGCCGGTCCGGCTGGGCTGAGGGGCCATCTGCGCGGAGGCCGTGCGCGGGTGATGCCGGAAAGGGGCGCCGGTCCTACGATGGCAAGTGGGCCAGCACACAGGGAGCAGGCATGATCCGTTCAGCCGACATCCGCGAGTGGCGCAACCATGACGTGGTCGACCCGAAGGGCCACAGGATCGGCATGCTCGAAGCGGTCTACGTGGACACCACCACCGACGAACCGGCCGTGGTCACGGTCCGCACCGGACTGCCCTCCCGCCGGCGACTGGTCTTCGTCCCGCTCGACGAGGCCGTCCTCGGCCCCGGCTACGTCAAGGTCTCCCACCCCAAGGGGGAGGTGCGGAAGGCCCCTTCCATCGGGACGGACGACGTACTGCCCGCCGAGCAGGAGGAAGCGATCTTCCAGCACTACGGCATGCCCTACCGGCCCGGCGTCAACGGCGAACGCCAACTCGCGCGCCGCTGACCCTCATCCGCGGCACCGGGAGGTGTGCGAGCCGATGGTGATCTTCCTGCTGCTCGTCCTGGTGGCCGTCGCGCTGGGCATCATCGGCGCCGCGGCGGACGGTCTGGGATACCTGCTCGCCATAGGCATCGTGCTGTTCGTGGCCGATGTGGTCTTCATCACGGCACGAGGGGCCCGGCGGGTCCGCCGACGGCCGATTCGCTGACCACGAGAGCAATATCTGTGACCGTGAAGTGAGAAATCGACGCGACGCGCGATGAGTATTCCCGCATCGGCCGACCAGGCGAAATCATCGACCGTGCACGCCCGATCGCGACCTGCTACTGTCGATCTCAGTTGCAGGTGTGGTTGCCAGAAGGTTCTTTCCGACGGGCTGATCATCACGGCGACCGGAGTCCGCACACGGCGAACTCCGAACACCGTCCCAAAGGAGAACATCATGGCTACTGGCACCGTGAAGTGGTTCAACGCGGAAAAGGGCTTCGGCTTCATCGAGCAGGACGGCGGCGGCCCCGACGTCTTCGCCCACTACTCGAACATCGCCGCCCAGGGCTTCCGTGAGCTTCAGGAGGGTCAGAAGGTGTCCTTCGACATCGCTCAGGGCCAGAAGGGCCCGACGGCCGAGAACATCGTCCCCGCCTGACACTGAATCAGACGCTGACTTCGCAGCTGGGGCCCGCACCTTGGGGTGCGGGCCCCAGCTCGCTGCGTTCCCGGGCGCCGCGTAGAAATACCGCGCCCGAAACCGGATATCGAATTTCCGATATCCATTGCTAGACCATATCGGTTGGAATTCACATTCGGCTCGTTCTTGCAATTCTCTGCGCTGCTCACCTGCTGCGGGAATTCCTTGGTACGTGCCGCATCAAGGAAGGTTCCCTATGAACCGCGCCCACACGCGCACCCGTACAAACGACCGCTTCGCCCGTACCCGCACCGGAGGCATGTCCTCGGGTTCGGCCTCCAAGAAGCGCGGCAATCCCGGCCGCGGCGGTCGACAGACCGCAGTGCAGGGCGAGTTCGCCCTGCCGAAGACCGTCACCCCCGCCCTGCCCGCCGTCGAGGCGTTCGCCGAACTCGACATGCCGGAGAAGCTGTTGGCCGCACTGGGCCACGAGGGCGTGACCGTACCGTTCCCGATCCAGGCCGCGACGCTGCCGAACTCGCTCGCCGGCCGTGACGTCCTCGGCCGTGGCCGCACCGGCTCGGGCAAGACCCTCGCCTTCGGCCTGGCGCTGCTGGCCCGCACGGCGGGTCGCACCGCCCAGCCCAGGCAGCCGCTCGCCCTGGTCCTCGTGCCCACCCGCGAGCTCGCCCAGCAGGTCACCGACGCGCTCACCCCGTACGCCCGCGCCGTGAAGCTGCGGCTGGCCACCGTGGTCGGCGGAATGTCGATCGGCCGGCAGGCCGGCGCGCTGCGCGGCGGCGCCGAGGTCGTCGTGGCGACGCCCGGCCGGCTCAAGGACCTGATCGACCGCGGCGACTGCCGACTGGACGACGTCGACATCACGGTCCTCGACGAGGCCGACCAGATGACGGACATGGGCTTCATGCCCCAGGTCACCGCCCTGCTCGACCAGGTGCGCGCCGACGGCCAGCGGATGCTCTTCTCGGCCACCCTGGACCGCAACGTGGACCTGCTGGTCCGCCGCTACCTGACCGACCCGGTGGTGCACTCCGTCGACCCGTCCCAGGGCGCGGTCACCACGATGGAGCACCACGTGCTCCACGTCCACGGCACGGACAAGCAGCGGACGACCACCGAGATCGCGGCCCGCGAAGGCCGCGTGATCATGTTCCTGGACACCAAGCACGCGGTGGACCGGCTGACCAAGCACCTGCTGAGCAGCGGCGTCCGCGCCGGGGCCCTGCACGGCGGCAAGTCCCAGCCGCAGCGCACCCGGACGCTCGCCCAGTTCAAGGACGGGCATGTGACGGTGCTGGTGGCGACCAACGTGGCGGCCCGTGGCATCCACGTCGACAACCTCGACCTGGTCGTGAACGTGGACCCGCCCACCGACCCCAAGGACTACCTGCACCGCGGCGGCCGTACGGCCCGTGCGGGCGAGTCCGGCAGCGTCGTCACCCTGGTGACGCCCGATCAGCGTCGCGACATGACCCGGCTGATGATGTCGGCCGGCATCAACGCCACGGTGACCCCGGTGCGTTCGGGCGAGGAGGAGCTGAGCCGTATCACCGGCGCCCAGGCTCCGTCCGGCATCCCGGTGGTCATCACCAACCCGGTGGTGGAACGCCCCCGTCGCTCCGCGTCCTCGTCCTCCTCCCGGGGCCGTCGTGGCCGTGGCAGCGCGCAGGGCGGCCAGAGCGGTCAGAGCGGTACCCAGGGCGGACAGGGCCGTGGCGGCCAGAGCGGCCAGAGCCGTGGCGGTCAGAGCCGGTCCGCCGGCGAGGCCGGACGCCGCACCGCGAGCCGCAGGACCTCCTACGGCTCGGCGGCCTAGGACCTGTCCGGCGTTCTTACGGTGAGCGGGGGACGGCACGCCCATGCGGCGTGCCGTCCCCCGCTCACCGGCGCCTCTCCTCCTCCGCCCTGTCCACCATCTCGCAGGAGGCACTCTTTGACATCGGTTCAGATGCAGCGGCACTCGGCGGTTCCCGCCACCACTACTGTGGTCGACGTGGACGTGTCCGGGCCGCGGGTCTGTGACGACATGACGGTCGAAGTGGCGCTGTCGGTCATGGCCGGCGCCCGTGTCCAGTATCTGCTCGTGTGCGACGGGGACGACGAGAGCACCGGCTCGATCACCCGGGCCCAGCTCGCCCGCCTCCGGGCCGGCTCCACGTATACGGACCGGATCCGGCTGCGGGACATCCTCGGCGGACACGCGGTCAGTCCGTTCCCCTTCTCCCTGTGAGGCATCATGCGCTGTGTCATCGCCCGCTACCCCTTCGACCTCACGAAGATGGGGGTCCTGGACTCGATGAAGGGCATCAAGCCCGAACTCGTCACGGGTGAGTCCGTGACCATCGGCCGCCGCCGGTACCCCGTCAAGCAGGTGGGCGAGATCATCACCCGTCAGGACCGCCGCGACTTCTCCGCCGGTGAGGTCACCCGCGCGATGGCCCGCCTCGGCTTCACCTGTCACGAGCACCCCGAAGCCGTGCCCGTGGCACCGGTCCTCAGCCCGCTCCAGACCGCCTCGGCGCTGCTCGGCACCCCCGAGCACCAGGAGGCGTGAGGACGGGCGCAAGCCGCCTCAGGACGACAGTGAGGGCCCCGCCGACCGATGTCGGCAGGGCCCTCACTGCTGTTCTCACTGGTCGGAGTAGCTGAAGTCGCCCACGGTCCAGGCGCTGACGTCCTTGATAGCGACCCGGTACATTCCGCCCGTGTCGGGGATCCCGACGGTGCCCTGCAGGATCCGGGCCAGATGGAAGTGCAGATGCGTGGGCGTCTCGCCGGGTTCGGGCCGGCGCTCCGCCCGGCCCGCGGTGAAGACGTCGGCGAACGGGCCCAGATGGTCCGAGTCCTTCAGCACCTCCGACACCCGCTCACGCCACACGGCCTCGGGTGCCAGTCGGCCGGTGATCACGGCACCTCCGACGACCACGGTCAGCGACATCTGATTGCTCTGCTCCGACTCCACCATGGCGGAGATGGCGATGAGCAGCTCGTCAGGGTTCGGCATGAAAGCCGATTCTATGCGGCAGCCGGCGCGGGCTGCGCGGCCCCCCGGTCGGACCGCAGAATACCTGGCACCCCCCTGCGCCGAAATCTACTTTTGAGGGAGTAGACATTGGCCGATACCACAGGTAGCGTTTCTCCCGTAGACATGGTTCAGCGAAGCCCGGCAGACACGAACTGCCTGGTAGGAGGAAGGACGGAGGAGCAGACGCCATCAGGATCGCCCGGACCGAGCGTGCTCGGGACGGGTACCGCAAGACCCCGGATTGGAAGGTGGTCCCCGGTCACGCAGCCACGATCCCCGCAGTCCCGCCCTTCTGGGCCGGGCGGCGGACGTAGCAGGTCGGCACAGCAGTAGGGCCGACAGATGGTGTTCAATTTCCTTCGGGGCCCTGGTGCCGTACGGCGCCAGGGCCCCTCGACGCGTTGGTTCGACGAGGTGACATGACAGCAGATACTCCGCTCAGCGGTCGTCTGGACGACGACGACTATCCCGCGTACACGATGGGCCGGGCCGCCGAGATGCTCGGCACCACGCCGGGCTTCCTCCGAGCCATCGGTGAGGCCCGTCTGATCACACCGCTCCGCTCCGAGGGCGGCCATCGCCGCTACTCCCGGTACCAGTTGCGGATCGCCGCCCGTGCCCGCGAGCTCGTCGACCGGGGCACGCCGATCGAGGCAGCCTGCCGCATCGTCATCCTCGAGGACCAGCTCGAGGAGGCTCAGCGCATCAACGCGGAGTACCGCCGCGCAGCGGGCCAGTCGTCCCGCGGTTCGGGCTGAGCTGCGTCAGGACCGTGCGCGGGCGGCCTTCACGAACGCCTTGATCAGGGCGGGGTCCTTGACCCCCCGGCTCTGCTCCACCCCGCTGGACACGTCGACACCCCACGGGTCCGTGGCGTCGACGGCGTGCCGGACGTTGTCCGGGCTGAGGCCGCCGGCGAGCAGCCACTTCTCCCCCGAACCGGCCAGTGGCTTGCTGTTCCAGTCCCAGGCGACGCCGGAACCCGGCACGGGCGCGTCGAGGAGGAGCATGTCCTCGCCCATGTCCCCGAAGCGCGGCACCAGGTCGCCGAACGCCGCGGCCCGGATCAGCGTCCACTCGCCCGTGGCCAGGTCGTCGTAGTACCCGCGGTCCTCCGGCCCGTGCAGTTGTACGGCGCCGATTCCCGCGTCGGCGGCCACGGACCGCACCTCGTGCGCGGGCTCCCTGCGGAAGACGCCCACCGTCAGTACGCCCTCCGGCACGCGTCGGCACAGCCGTGCGGCCGTGGCGACGTCGATGCGGCGCGGGCTCTCCGAGAACACGAACCCGATGGCGTCGGCCCCCGCCTCGACCGCCGTGTCGACGTCCCTCTCGGTCTTCAGGCCACAGATCTTCACGAACAGGGAGTTGCTCACGCTGGTGCTCCATTGCGGCGGACGACGGGAACCGGTTGAGACAACGTTACCGGCGTGGTCCCGGCCGCCCCGCGGTCAGGTTCCGCGCTTCCACGAGGGGTCCCTGCCCGCCAGGCCCAGGGCGCGGTCGAACAGCGGGGCGGCCCGGGGCACCGCGACCTCGGGGCCGAACACGCCGTACCGTCGGGCCGTCTCGGCCCTGGCGGCCACGTTCTCGTACACCGCCGCGGCGAGATCGTCGTCCACCCGCAGGTCCTGACCTGTGGCCACGGCCAGGTCCCAGCCGTGCAGCAGCCACTCACACAGCAGGATTCCGCCGACGAAGGGGGCGGGCATGAGGCCACCGCCGGTGAGGCCCGTCTCACCGGCCCACGCCCGCGGCTCGCTCCAGACGGCGGCGGCCGCCGCCGACCGCTCGGCGTATCTCTCGGCCCAGTCCGGCTCCGCGGTGAAGTCGTACCCCTCCGCGACCTGTTCCGGCGGTGACTGCCTGAGTCCGGCGGCGTGTCCCCGTACGGCGGTCCAGAGGATCAGGTGGTTCACGAGGGCACCGACGGTCATCTCCTGGCACGGAGTGCGTCCGCCGAAGTCACCCGGCCGGACCCCCCGCACGATGTCCACGGCGGCGGCCGAGGCCCGGGTCATCACAGCTGCCAGTTCCATGGCCCCACGGTAGGCAGGACGACACGGCGGCCTCTTGAAGAAACGCGACAACGACACCACGACAGGAACCCCGGCCCGACCAGATGGTCGTCCGGGGTGAGTGGGCTGGTCAAAGGGGCGGCATGACCGGGAACGCGTCGGTGTCAGGCGCCGGTTCCGCCGGAGGGCTCCGTCGTCGAGCCGGACGAGAGCGGTGCCTGCGGGGGTGTCTCGTGGCAGGTGAAGCCGAGGCGGACCAGGGCCCGGGTCACCTCACCCGCGGTGAAGTCGCGGCGGTCCTGGCGGGTGATGATCTCGCCGACCTGCTTGACCGGGTACACCTTGCGTCCGATGACCACGCAGGCCCCGGTGACTTCCTCGGGACGGATGCCGGCCATCTTGCTCTCCACCTCGGACTTCACGAGGTCGAAGGGGAAACGGGCGATCACACAGCGCATGGGTGCCTCACCAGGGTTCGGGCGGAGCATGGCGGAAGCGCGGGGAAGCGCGAGGCCGGGGGCATGCCGCACGGCCTGTTCGGGGAAAACGAAGAGGGCCCGCACCCAAGGTGCGGGCCCCGATCGTGCGAGCAATTAGGCGGGAACGATGTTCTCCGCCTGCGGGCCCTTCTGGCCCTGGGTGACGTCAAACGTCACCTTCTGGCCTTCCTGCAGCTCGCGGAAGCCCTGGGTGGCAATGTTCGAGTAGTGAGCGAAAACGTCGGCGCCGCCGCCGTCCTGCTCGATGAAGCCGAAGCCCTTTTCCGCGTTGAACCACTTCACGGTACCGGTGGCCATGTCATATCTCCTGAGGCAGTGCTAGGGACTCGCACTTCGCGAGTCTCGCTCATCGCCGTGATGATCACCTGCCCGGAAAACCGACAGCAAAAAGGTAACCACAACTGCAACTGCGTCGAGCCTAGCACGGAAAGAATGCGGCGCCAGGGGAAGACTTCGGCGTGCCGACCTAACGGAAAAGCGCACGTGGGAGACGCTCCGCGTCGTCCGAGAATCTTTTTCCCGGATCTGCTCGAATTTCTTCCGCGGTCACATCAGTTTTCTTCTCCGGCCACGTCAGGTTTCCGGTCCGGCCGCAGGTCACCGTTGTCACGCAGGGCCTCTTCGAGCTGGTCCTCGAGGCCGATGATGCGCATGGCGGCCTCGATCGGGGTCCCCTGGTCGACCAGCTCGCGGGCCCGGGCGGCCAGGCGCAGCTGGTGGCGCGAGTAGCGGCGGTGGCCGCCGTCCGATCTCTTCGGAGCGACCAGGTTCGCCTCACCGAGAGCCCGGAGGAAGCCGGGCGTGGCACCGATCAGCTCGGCCGCCCGGCCCATGGTGTACGCCGGGTAGTGGTCGTCGTCGAGCCGGCCGGCGGCCTGCGACAGGTCTTCCGAGGACATGTACGCCTTCCCGCGGGTCGCCGGGGCGCGGCCCGCCGCATGGGGCAGATTCCCTGCACGAGAACTCTAGTCGCCCGGGTGGAATCTCTGTCGCGGCGGACACAGATGTGCGATGCCCTCAGGGGGCGATGACCTCTCGGGAGTACCGTGGACTCGACCGGGGGCATGCGGCAGACCTGCGGCAGAAGAAGAAACTGGTGACAGTCATGGGCTCGACGTCCGACCGCCCGCCCGAGGGAGAAGGCCTCGCAGAGGTCCGCATCATCGCCGCGGACCCCGACGTCGCCCAGCGGGTCGCGCTGGTCCTGCGCGAGGTGTTCCCGTGCGACGAGCCGCGCAGCTATCCGACGGGCCCGGACGGATTCGGCACCCTGCTCCACCTGACGGTCGACACCGGTCACACCGCCGAGGCATCGCCCGAGCCCTCGAACTGGCTGGTCAGCAGCCGCTCCAAGGGCCAACGCGCACACACCGACGAGCCCGGCTGACCCCCGGACACCGCTCCGCACGTACGCACACGTCAGACGGCCGCCGTCGCCCCCCTCGATGAGGGGCCGACGGCGGCCGCGTGTGTGACGGGGGTCGTCGGCGTTACGGCGCGTCGATCAGGTCGTGCGGCGGCACGGTCACCGTGCGGGCGCCCGGCTCACCGGCCAGGACGACCTTGCGGAGCGCGACGTTGTTGTCGGTGTTCGTCTCCTGGAGCCGCTTCTCCGGGTTGGCGATCACCTGGATGTAGTACGTGCCGTTCGCCAGGTCGGTGATGTCGAAGGACTGCCCGGGACGGTACTGGGTGTACGTGTCGCCGGACCCCACGTCGAGGACCTCGCGGACGGAGATCGAGTTCTGCTCGCCGCAGGCGGTCGACAGATCGGTGTTGCGCGGGTGCCAGTTGGCATTCTTCACCGTGTAGTCGACGGCGTCGGTGTTGGCCAGGCAGAACGCCTCCTTGCCGCTGCGCACCTCCTTGGTCTGGTCCTCGCTCAGCAGCCGGTAGCTGGCGAAGTCGGTGAAGTGCCAGTGCTCGTGGCCGCTGCGCGGGTCCCACTCCATGGTGCCGGTGGGCGTGTACCCGACCTGCTTGCCGTCCGCGTCGTAGAAGTACTGGTACGCGTCCATCAGGTCCTTGCCGGGGCTGCGGAACCCGTCCACGACGAGCGGAGCGGGACCGGCGTTCCAGACGTTCGCGCTGAACGCGAGGTAGTCCTTGCCCGGCGCGTCCCCGTCCTCGCCGTCGGTGATGGCGATGTCCCACGCCGGCAGCGACCGCAGGTCCGGCTTGGGCACGCTCGCCGCGACGCCGGTCCGGCCGGTGGGCCGCTTGGCGTTGGGCGTGAGCGCGGGCGCGATGCGGGAGCCGTCGGTGTGGCCGGTGCCGTCGCCCAGGTGGTGGGCCGTACCGCGGTCTTCGAGGGCGTGGGAGAGGGCGGGGGCCGTGGGTGCGTCGGCGCCGCGGGGGCCGTAGTGGTGGGAGTCCGAGGCCGAGGCCTTGGCGTCGGTGTGGGCGCCGTGCCCGCCGTGGCGGGCGGAGGCCAGCCCTTCCCCTCCGCCACCACCCATGTCCCGCACCGTCACCTTGACGGTCGGCTGGTCGTCGGGGATGTCGAACAGGTCGCGGTACTTCTTCGCGACCGACACCTTGGCCGTGTACTCGCCCGCCGGCAGATCCACCGGCTTGTCGTAGTCGACCGTGGTGGAGTTGGCCGCCCACCCCTTCTCCACACCCCACACCGAGCCCAGTGTCCACGGGTTGGTGGGGCAGCTCTCCGGATAGTGCGAGGTCGCGGGGGCGTCCGGACGGAGCCGACCGGAGGCGTTGTTCGGGCAGAAGGTCCCCTTGCTCGTCACCACCTCCTTGCCGGCCGCGTCGGTGATCGTCACGTCGAGGAAGCCCGTCAGCCCCGAGAAGTCCTTCACCAGCCCGGCGGGCAGGGTCTTGGTCCGCGTGCTCGTCCCGTCCCGCAGGATCTGCCGGGCGACGACCGGGTCCTTGTACGACTTCCGGGTCACCTTGAACTCAAGCGGCGCGTTGTCGACCGTGACGTACGTGCCGAGGTCGAGGAAGACGCCGGAATCCCACTCGTAGCGGTCGAGCGTCACGGAGTTCGACGCGGCTATCAGCTTCAGCTGCGGCTTGCCGGGGGTCGCCGCCGCCGCCTCCGCTCCGGTGCCGGGGACGGCTCCGGTTCCGGTGACGACAACGGCGAGCGCGGCTCCGGCGGCGAGCGCGGAGCGCTTTAAGTGCTTCATCGGTACGAGTTCTCCCAGGGTGCGTTCTCGATCAAGCCTGTGATCAGCCTGTGAGACCTGTGGGAGCCGTGCCGGGGTTGCTCGGTGAGAACGAAATCAAGTGGAGTGCCGCGAAGTGACGCGAACTAGGCGCCGAAGTGGCCGAGTTCGATGTCGATGCCGAACCCGATGCCGTGGCCGCCGGCTCCGCGTCCGGTGCGGCTCCCCCGCCTACTCCCCCGCCTGTGCCCTCCCAGGCGTCCGGGCCCTCCAGTGAGCCATGCCTTCCGCCCCGAAGCCGGCCACTACGAGCATGCCCGCCAGCCACAGGAGGGACGGCCTCTGCCCCTGCAGGCCGGCAAGCAGCGCCGCCACGCCGAAGGAAGGCAGAAGGACCGCCACAGCGGTCCACCACCGACCCCTGCGGGCTTGGACGACGGCGGAAGCCGAGGCGAGCACGATGAGCAAGACGGTCACTGCCACTGGTATCGGCACGGTGGCAGTCTGCCGTCTTCCTTCTCCGCCCACACCGAAGTCGGGTCGCTCGGTCGGCGCGCTCGTCGAATTCGTGTGGCCTGGGACACATATTTATCGCCCATATGGGCGATAATCGGAAGCATGAGTACCGCAACGTTTGTCCTTGCGGCCACGTCGGGCGACGTGCTCAACGTGATCGCCGCTTTCGCCGGTGGCCTGTTCATCGCCGGTGCGCTGGTGTGGGCCGTGCAGTTCGGGATGCGGGTCCAGGACCGGGAATCGCCCCGGCCCCGGCCCGAGGAGCAGGCGCATCTCCCCGCGACCGGACCGGTCCGCGAGATGCGGGAGATGCGGGAGCCGGACGAGATGCCGATGCCCGGGGACAGCCGGGAACGGCTCATGCCGTATCAGCTCCATCCCGCCGCGTCCCGGCGGGGCAAGGACCAGCGCCGAAAGCGCTGGCTGCCCGGTTCCAGCGGTTCCTTCGGCGGCGGCGGCCTCGGGCACGTGTGACCGACGGCCGGGTGGGACCGGCCGTCGGCTGGGACGGACACCGGCCGCCGGGTGGGACGGCCGCCGGGTGGAGCCGGCCGGACTAGGCGTTGCCGCGCGCCGAGGAGGCGGGCCGGTACACAGCCAGCGCCCAGATCACGAAGACGTTGACGGCGATCATGACGATCGACCAGACCGGCGAGTACGGCAGGAACAGGAACTGGGCGACCATGTGCAGGGACGCCAGGAAGATGCCGGTCATGCGTGCCCAGGCGGCGCCCTTGAGGATTCCCGCGCCGGTGAGCGCGACCACGGCGCCGAGGACGATCAGGATCACGCCCCAGCCCGTGAGGTTGATCTTGTAGACGTAGTCGCCGAGATTGGCCCACACGTCGTCCTCGGCGAGCGCGGAGATGCCCTGGAAGATCGCCAGGATGCCGTTCACCAGCATCAGGACGCCGGCGAAGACCACGCCGCCCGTGGCCCAGCCCGTCCCGGCCGACTGGCCGGCGGGCATGCCCGTCGACCGCTGGGTGTCGTCCCAGGCGGGCTGCTGACGCTGCGCTCCTGTCGACTGCTGCCCTCCGCCGGTCGGCGGCTGCGTCGCGTGCGGTTGCTGGCTCATGGGCGGGTCCCGTTTCTTCCGAGTCTGCGAATGCTTCGAGTCCTACGACCCTTCGACGATCGGGCGGTACGGAGTGCGCCGCCAGGGGAGCGGGCCATCCGGGTGACCTGCGGCACGCACGGGCCGTGCGGCATGCGGGGGGTTCGTGCGGCATGTGGGGCCCCACGAGGCGCCGGCCCGCAGGACCGTGACGCACACCGCGACGACAAGGCAGGGCGATGAGCGAGACACCGGTTGCCTTCACCGAGCACGACTACGAAGACCGTATGGTCCGGGCCGCCCGGGACGCGGCCGACGCCGGACTCTCGGGGCTGCTCGTCACGCCCGGCCCCGACCTGGTCCGGCTGTGCGGCTACCGGCCCACCGCGCTCACCGAACGCCTCACCCTGCTGGTGCTGGTGCCCGAGTCGGAACCCCGGCTACTGGTGCCGGCGCCACAACGCCCGGACGCGGAGGCGGCCCCGGGCGCGGGCGCCCTGCGGGTGTCTCAGTGGCGCGACGGCCAGGACCCGTACGCGGCGGCGGCCGGACTGCTGCGACCGAACGGCCACTACGGCGTCTCCGACGCCACCTGGGCCCTGCACCTCCTCGGCCTCCAGGAGGCGCTGCCCCTCACCACGTACCGGGCGCTGAGCATGTCGCTGCCGATGCTGCGGGCGGTCAAGGACGACCACGAGCTGGCGCGGCTCGCGGCGGCCGGTGCGGCGGCGGACGCGGCGTACGAGGAGATCCTCGCCGTACGTTTCGCCGGGCGCCGGGAGACCGACGTGGCCGGCGACCTCGCCCGCCTGCTGCTCGCGCACGGCCACGGCCAGGTCGACTTCACCGTGGTCGGCTCCGGGCCCAACGGGGCCGACCCACACCACGAGGCCGGCGAACGCATCATCGAGAACGGCGACATGGTGGTCCTGGACTTCGGAGGCCTGAAGGACGGGTACGGCTCGGACACCACGCGGACCGTGCACGTGGGCGAGCCCACGGACGAGGAACGCGCGGTGCACGACATCGTGCGCCGGGCCCAGCAGGCCGCCTTCGAGGCCGTACGGCCGGGCGTGCCGTGCGCGGAGATCGACAAGGCGGCCCGCACGGTGATCGAGGACGCCGGGTACGGCGCTTACGTCGTCCAGCGCACCGGCCACGGCATCGGCGTCACCACGCACGAGCCGCCGTACCTCGTGGCGGGCGAACTGCGGCCGCTGGTACCCGGGATGTGTTTCTCCATCGAGCCCGGCATCTATCTGCCCGGCCGCTTCGGCGTCCGTATCGAGGACATCGTCACGTGCACGGAGACGGGCGGGCGGCGGTTGAACAGCACCCCGCACGAGATGGCCGTGGTGAGCTGACCGCCTCGGCCCGACCGCCTCGGTCCCGACCGCGTCAGTCCCGACCGGCCGGTCCCACCGTGATGGTGATCTGCTCGCTCGTCGCGCCGACCCCGTTCAGCGTCGCCGTCGCCTGGAGCCGGCCCGAGCCCGCCGGGAGCGCGGTGCCCGGCACGCAGGACCACGTGCCGTCGGCCGCCGCGGTCGTCGCGCAGACCTCGTTCTCGAGGGCGTCGCGCACGGTGACCTGGGCTCCGGGGTACGCCGTACCGGCCACCTCCGGCCGCTCCGTCAACGGCACCCCGGACTCGGGACGCGTCAGCGTCGGTCCCGGCAGGCCGACGGTCACCTCGCAGGTGCCCCGCTCCTTCACCGCACCCCGCGCGTCCGTGAGCCGCAGCACGCACCCGCGAAGCCGCGTCCCCGGCACGGCGTCCGAGGCCACCGCCAGGACGAAGGGGAAGGCCGCCGGAACGCCTGGCACCCCCTCGTCTTCCACGAAGGTGTACGACCCTCCGCTCCCCCCGGACATCACCGCCCCCCGATAGCCGCGCCCGGCGAACGGCACGCCCGTGACCTTGCTGCCCCCGGGAGCCGTCAGCGTCAGAGCGGACCCGACCGCCGGCGCCGCCTGCGCATATCCCGCGACCTGGACAACGCCCTCCCGCCCGGGGGCGATGGTGACGGCCCCCGTCAGCTCGCGCCCGGGTGCGGCGGCGGCGGCCTGCGGCGGCGGCCCGGACACGGTCATCGTGCCCACCACCGCGATCCCCGCCAGTGCGACCCCCGTTGCCCTTCTCGGCCCGTTCATCGTCGGCACCGCTCCTTACCGGGCGTACCAGCCCTCGATGCGTGCGATTCTCGCGGCTGGCTTCCGCAGGTGGCATGCGCTGTGCGGCCGTATGGGCGAGGTGTCGCCGGTGGGCCGCCCGCTTCGGCGAGGAAGAAACGGGGCGGATTCTTTACCAAATCAAAAGGTTTCTCGGGCATCCTCGTCCGTACTTCTGTACGTCCGACCCGCCATGGCGGGCCCCCGACCGGGCAGGAGACACGGTGCGCTTTTCGCGGAACACGATGGGAACGCTTTTCGTCGGCGGTGCTCTCACCCTGACCTTGGGTGCGTTGGCCTATCCCTCGATGCTTGGTCTCGACACCGTCTCCAGCGCGCAGGACAGAGTGATCGCCCAGACGCAGTGGGGGCCGTTGACCGAGCAGGACCGTGCCTTCGTGGTCTCTGTGCGCGCGGCAGGGCTGTGGGAGTATCCGCTCGGGCAGATCGGCCTGAAGAAGGGGACGGCCCCGGAGGTCAAGACCGCGTCCGAGCACCTCGTCGACGGACACGGGGCACTGGACGCCAGTTGCCGCAAGATCGCCCCGTTGCTGAACATCACCCTGCCGAACGTGGCGAGCCCGCAGCAGGTCGCGTTCGTGAACCAGATCGACTCCTCGCCGACCGGCAACGCGTTCGACTCGAACTTCGCGAACATCCTGCGGATCACACACGGTTCGATCTTCAACACCATCGCGAAGATCCGCTCCACTACCAAGAACTCGCTGATACGGCAGCTGGCCGACCAGGCCAACAACACCGTCCTGGACCACATCACGGTCATGGAGAAGACCGGCCTGGTCAACTTCGATCAGGCCCTCTTCCAGCAGACCACCCCGCCGAAGCTGCCCCAGAGCGACATGACTCCGCCGCCGCCGCAGCCCGGTGAGCCGATGGTCGTCCTGACCCCTCCGCCGACCGCGACCGCGACGCCGACCATCACCCCCTGAGTCCGTCGGCTGGGTGGCCGGTCCCTAGGGAGCGAGCCAGACGGTCGTGTCCGGGCCGAGCCGGCCGTCCTCGAACGGGCGGCTCGCGAGCAGCACTTCGCCCGGCGGCAGTGGTACGGCCGTGCCCGACAGGTTGGTGACACACCGCCAGCCGTCGCTGCGGGTGAAGTCCAGCACGCCGTCCGGACTGTCGGCCGTCCAGGTCAGCGTCTCGCCCTCCAGCAGCTTGCGGCGCAGCCTGAGGGCCCTGCGGTAGAGCTCCAGGGTCGAGCCCTCGACCCCGTCCTGCGCCTCGACGGCGTAGGACGCGAAGCTCTCCGGCTGCGGCAGCCAGGCACCGCCCGCGCCGAAGCCGTACGACGGTCCCGTGCTCGTCCACGGCAGCGGCACCCGGCACCCGTCCCTGCCCTTGCGGACGCGTCCCGTCTGTTCCCAGATCGGGTCCTGGAGGACCTCGAAGGGCAGGTCGGCGACCTCGGGCAGGCCGAGTTCCTCGCCCTGGTAGACGTATGAGGACCCCGGCAGCGCCAGCATCAGGAGCGTGGCGGCGCGGGCTCGCCGCAGGCCCTCGGCCGGGTCGACGGCGGGGGCGTGACCGCCGGACAGCAGCCAGGCGTTGTCGTCGGTGCCGGGCGGGAGCATCAGGCGGGAGGCGTGCCGCACCACGTCGTGGTTGGACAGCACCCAGGTGGCGGAGGCGCCGGCCTCCGACGCGGTGGCCAGCGAGTCGGTGATGACCTGGCGCAGCTCGGCGGCGTCCCAGCCGGCCTTCAGGTACTCGAAGTTGAAGGCCTGGCCGAGCTCGTCGGGGCGGGCGTACCGCACGCGCCGGGCGCCCTGGACCCAGGCCTCGGCGACGGCCATGCGGGGCGGGCGGTAGGCGTCCAGGATCTTGCGCCAGTCGCGGTAGATCTCGTGGACCTCGTCGCGGTCGAAGAAGGGATGGGTGCCGGGCGGGAACCGGGGCAGCGCCTCCTCGCTGCTGAGCTCGGGGGCGCCGAGGTCGCGCAGCGGTTCCTCCAGGTCCTTGGCGAGGGCATGGGCGACGTCGACGCGGAAACCGTCGACCCCTCGGTCCGACCAGAAGCGCAGGGTGGTGCGGAAGTCGGCGCGGACCTCCTCGTTGTCCCAGTTCAGGTCGGGCTGTTCCGGGGCGAACAGGTGCAGGTACCACTGGCCGTCCGGCACCCGTTTCCAGGCGCTGCCGCCGAAGACGGACTGCCAGTCGGTGGGCGGGAGTTCGCCGTGGCTGCCACGGCCGTCGCGGAAGACATAGCGGTCGCGGGCGGACGAGCCGGGAGCGGCGGCGAGGGCTTCCCGGAACCAGGCGTGCCGGTGGGAGGTGTGGTTGGGGACGAGGTCGACGATCACCTTGAGGCCGAGGCGGTGGGCCTCGGCGGCCAGCGCGTCGAAGTCGTCGAGGCTGCCCAGGCGGGGGTCGACGTCGCGGTGGTCGGCGACGTCGTAGCCGCCGTCGGCGAGTTCGGAGGGGTAGAAGGGGCTGAGCCACAGGGCGTCGACGCCCAGTGCGGCGAGGTGGTTCAGGCGCCGGGTGATCCCGCGCAGGTCACCGAGCCCGTCGCCGTCGGCGTCGGCGAAGCTGCGGGGGTAGACCTGGTAGACGACGGCCTGCCGCCACCAGTCGGGGTTCCTGGAGGAGAGGTCGGGAAGGTGGAGTCGGTGCTCGGGGTTCGCGTCGGTCACGCGGCGTTCTCCCTCGTGGCGGTCGTGACGGTGGGCAACGGCACTCAGGTACCTGTCCACATTGTCGGGAAAGCGAACTCGAACGCCGTCCGGAGCGGTTCATTCCCTGTGTGTCGGAATTGTGAGGGAGCCCTGAACTCCCTCTGCATATCCGCAGGTTGACAGCGTTCCGCTGAGAGATCCACGATGTGCGAACACTGTGGCGCAAGTGACCAATGAGCCCAGTGTTTCTCAGAGCTGCTGCAAAGCACTTCACCACCCCTCACACACATCCGATGGGATCCGCATGTCGACAGTCAGACGTGTCACCGCGCGCCGCCTGCTGGGGACGGGCGCCGCGGCGCTCGTCCTTTGTTCCGCCTCCGTCGCCGCCGCTTCCGGCGCCTGGGCCACCGGCACGCCCGGTGGCGACGGCTGGAATTCCGGCGGCACCTACAAGCCCGGCACCGGCGCGGGCACGGAGACCGGGACCGACCGCTGCCAGTTCTCGCTGGACGGCACGAGCTTCTACGACTCGGTCAAGGTCGACGACCAGAACCTCAAGCCGACGGACGACGGCAAGGTCCACATCAAGGTCCGCACGGCCGGCGACGCCAGCACCTGCACGGCCTCCCTGGCCTCCTACCTCGCCCACGGCGCCACCTTCGGCACCTCCGGCGAGCAGGTCTTCGTCGACTTCGACACGGTGACCGTCAAGCCGGGCCAGACCGACACCCTCGACATCGCGGTGCCGGACGCGGGCTGCTTCGCGCAGATAGACCTCTACCGCGGCGCGGTCAAGTTCGACGGCGTCCTCGACGCCGATGACGGCTTCGTCCACGGCGACCTGCCCAAGGGTCCGGACCGCCCGGTCATCAAGGACAAGCTGATCGCTGCCTGGAACGGCGGCACGAAGGACTGCACGACGGCTCCGTCCGAGCCGCCGGCCACCCCGACGCCGACCCCGTCGACCCCGGAGGCCACCGAGCCGTCGAAGCCGGCGGAGGAGACGACTCCCCCGGCGACGGAGCCCCCCGCCGGGTCCCCCTCTCCGTCCACCGAGGCCCCGAGCCCGTCGGCCTCCGAGTCCACCACCGTTCCCGCCGCCACCCCGAACGGCGGTGGCGACAACCTCGCGGAGACCGGTGGCAGCAGCGCGACCGGACCGATCGCCATCGGCGCGGCGGTGCTTCTCGCGGGCGGTGCGGGCATCGTGCTGGCGACGCGGCGTCGCAAGGCGGCTCGCTCGTAATCAAGCGCAGTTGGTGTGGTCGGCCGCCGGTCGGGCTGTTTCAGCCCGGCCGGCGTTCGGGCTTCGGGCTGAGGACACGGGATTCGCCCCCGCCGCCCCTTCCCGTCCCGTCCCTGGGGGCTGCGCCCCCAGACCCCCGCTTTCGGCCCGAAGGGCCTCGTCCTCAAACGCCGGACGGGCTGGAAGTTGCACACTGCTTCAGCAGCGAGGCGATGTCGGCGTCCACCACCCGGTAGCGCACGATCCTTCCCTCCTTCTCCCCCTCCACGACCCCCGCCGCCCGCAGCAGCCTGAGTGCCTGCGACACGGCGGGGTCGTTCATGCCGGTGGCGATCGCCAGGTCGGAGACGGCCAGCGGGCCGGTCCGGTGCAGGGCGAGCAGCAGCGCGAGCCGCTTGGGATCGGCGAGCAGGGAGAAGCGGTCGGCCCAGGTGCGGACATGACCCGGTTCGCCGATCGCGGCGATCGCGTCGCACACCCGGTGCCCGTCGATGGTTCGGCGATCCGCTCGGTCGGCCGGAACGAGATGCATGCCGCCATCCTCGCAGGCACCCCCATGTGATCTTCCATACCTGCGCAGGTACGCAGCTATGCAGGAGACCGCTTGCCGCCCTACGGTGGGCGGGCCGTGGTGCTCGGGAAGCCGGTGACGACCCCTCAGGGGGTCCATGCCGGAGCGGCCCTCGCCACTGTGATCGGGGAGTTTCCGTCCCGTCCGGCGCAAGCCGGGCCACTGGTCTCGCGACCGGGAAGGCAGGAACGGACACGCACGACCCGTAAGCCAGGAGACCGGCCACGGCATCTCACGAGTTGATCCACGAGGTGCTGGAGCGTGACCGGATGACCCTGCCCAATCCTGCCCCGACGTCCTTCAAGTGGCGTCGGGAGGACACCCTCAAGACCGCCGGCCTGATGGCGGTCGTCGCCGCACTGCACGTCGTCGCCTTCGGAATCCTGTTCCTCCTCGTCGTCCCCGGGCACTACGAGGTCGGCGACAAGGCCTTCGGCATCGGCCTCGGCATCACCGCCTACACCCTCGGCATGCGGCACGCCTTCGACGCCGACCACATCGCCGCGATCGACAACACCACCCGCAAGCTGATGGCCGACGGCAAGCGCCCGGTGTCGGTGGGCTTCTGGTTCGCGCTCGGCCACTCCAGCGTGGTGGTGCTCCTCGCCCTGCTGATCGCGGGCGGCACCCAGCTCGCCGGAAAGGTCATGAACGAGGACTCCGGCACCCACCAGGTGCTCGGCGTCCTCGGTACGACGATCTCCGGCACGTTCCTCTACCTCATCGCCGCCCTCAACCTGGCCGCCCTGCTCGGCATCCTGAAGGTGTTCAAGGCGATGCGGGCGGGCGCCTACGACGAGAAGGAACTCGAACAGCACCTGGACTCGCGGGGATTCATGAACCGCATCCTGGGCCGCCTCACCAAGTCCATCACCCGGCCCGGTCAGATGTACCCGCTCGGCTTCCTCTTCGGCCTCGGCTTCGACACCGCGACCGAGGTCACCCTGATGGTGATGGCCGGGTCGGGCGCGGCGGCCGGCCTGCCCTGGTACGCGATCCTCTCCCTGCCCCTCCTGTTCGCCGCCGGCATGAGCCTTTTCGACACCCTCGACGGCACGTTCATGAACTTCGCCTACCAGTGGGCGTTCTCCAACCCGGTCCGCAAGGTCTTCTACAACCTCACCATCACCGGCCTGTCCATCGTCGTCGCCTTCTTCATCGGCACCATCCAACTCGTCGGCATCCTGCACGAGAAGCTCGACCTGAGCGACGCGGTCACCACCTGGATCGCCGACATCAACCTCGACAGCGTCGGCTACGTCATCGTCGGCCTGTTCGTGGTGGTGTGGGCGGTGGCCATCGCCTACTGGCGGCTCGCCAGGGTGGAACAGCGGTGGGCGGTCCGGCCGGCGGCGGAAACGCGCTAGACGCCCTCCACCGTCGTCAGCCACAGCTTCACGTACCGCTCCACGTCCACGCGCAACGCCACGTCCACCAGCCGCTGTTCACGGGTGCCCTCGTGGATCTCGGACTCGCCGGGGCGGGGGCGCCGGTCGACGATCGTCTGGCCCCGGGTGGCGCCCGGGGCCAGGCTCACCTCGACCGGGAGGCGTTCGGTGGTGATGCCGTCCGGGTCGACGACCGCGCAGACGGCGCCCGCGTCGCCGAGGCCGCCGGTGGGGGTGGGGTCGCCGGAGGTGGCGGGGTCGCGGTGGGCGAGGAGTTCACCGGCCATGCGCAGGCGGGGTTCGGAGCTCGCGCGCAGCCGCTGCACGTCCCCGGCCGGGACGAGGACCTGCTTGAAGACGTCCAGGCCGTACATCGTGATCGGCACCCCGGCGGTGAGCAGGATCGCGGCCGCCTCCGGGTCGTGCCACACGTTGAACTCGGCGACCGCCGTGGCGTTCCCGGTCGTCACCGCGCCGCCCATGAACACGATCCGCTCGATGTTGCGCACGACCTCCGGGTGGGTGCGCAACAGCAGCGCGATGTTCGTCAGGGGCGCCATGGGGATGAGGGTGACCGGCGTCGGCGAGGCGAGGATCTCCCGCCGCAGCAGCGTCACCGCGTCCACGTCGACCGCCCGGCGGGTCGGCGCGGGCAGCCCCAGGTCGCCCATCCCGTCCTCACCGTGCACGTGCCGTGCCGTCCGCACCGGCTCGATCAGCGGGCGCTCGGCACCCCGCGCGACCGGGATGTCACCGGCCCCGGCCTGCTCCAGCACGGTCAGGGTGTTGCGGACGACGCCGTCCACGTCGGTGTTCCCGGCCACGCAGGTCACCGCCCGCACATCGAGCGCGGGGTGGCGTACGGCGAACAGCAGGGCCAGGGCGTCGTCGACGCCCGTGTCGCAGTCGATGATCACCGGGATGGGCTGACCGGTCACGGCGGGGTTCCTCTCTCCGGGCTACGACGGGTTACGACAGCGACCTTACGCAGCCGCCCACAGTTCGGTCCCGCGATCACCGACCCGGGCGGCGATCCGGTCCAGCAGCTCCCCGACCGGCATCGCCCCCGGCCGGCTCCCGTCCCGCAGCCGCAGCGCCGCCAGGTCACCGTCGGCCTCCCGCTCCCCGATCACCGCCTGGTACGGCACGAGTCGCGCCGCCCGGATCCGGGCGCCGAGGGTGCCGTCACCGGGGCCGTGGAGTTCCGCCCGGAGCCCCCGTGCCAGGGCCTGCCGGACGACCTCGTGGGCCCGCTCCTCCTGTGCGTCCGCGACCGGCAGCACGACCAGCTGCACGGGCGCGAGCCACGCCGGGAACGCGCCGCCGTGCTGTTCGAGGAGATGCGCGACCGCCCGTTCCACGCTGCCGATGATGCTGCGGTGCACCATGACCGGCCGGTGTTTCGCGCCGTCGGCGCCGATGTAGTGCAGGTCGAAGCGTTCGGGCTGGTGGAAGTCGATCTGGACGGTGGAGAGGGTGCTCTCGCGGCCGGCGGGGTCGGTGATCTGGACGTCGATCTTGGGGCCGTAGAAGGCGGCTTCGCCCTCGACGGCCTCGTAGGGGATCCCCGAGGCGCCGAGAACCTCCCGCAGCAGCGCGGTGGCCCGTCGCCACAGAGCCGGGTCGGCGACGTACTTGCCGCCCTCGCCGGGCAGGGAGAGCCGGTATCGGGCGGGGCGGATGCCTAGATCGGCGTACGCGCGGCCGATCAGCTCCAGGGCGTCCCGGGCCTCGTCCACGGCCTGGTCCAGGGTGCAGAAGTTGTGCGCGTCGTTGAGCTGGATGGCCCGGACCCGGGTCAGGCCGCCGAGCACCCCGGACGGCTCGGAGCGGTACATGCCTCCCAACTCGGCCATCCGCAAGGGAAGTTCACGGTAGCTGTGGGAGCGGGAGCGGTAGATCAGCGCGTGGTGGGGGCACAGGCTGGGCCGCAGCACGACCTCCTCCGCGCCCAGCTCCATCGGCGGGAACATGTCCTCGCTGTAGTGCGACCAGTGCCCCGAGATCTCGTACAGCTCGCGTTTGCCGAGGACCGGCGAGTACACGTGCCGGTATCCGGCGGCGCGTTCGGCCTCCCGGACGTACTCCTCCAGGGTGTGCCGGACGACGGCCCCGTCGGGGAGCCAGTACGGCAGGCCCGCGCCCATCAGCGGGTCGGTGTCGAACAGGCCGAGTTCCCGGCCGAGCCGGCGGTGGTCGTGCGGTCCGGACATGGCGGTCATGGCGGTCGTCTCCTCACGGTGACCGGCGACGAGCCCCCGCACGACAAAGCCCCGGGGCACTCGCCCCGGGGCTTTCGACTGGGTCAGCTGTCAGCGCGCCGGGACACTCTCCGGCGTCGTCGTGAGAGACACGAGTAGTACGTGGGCGCGCTGCATGGGGCGACGGTAACAAGGGGACGGGGAGCCGGACGATCGGTTTTCGGGACCCGCGCCGGCCCCGGCACCGGCCCCGCTCACCCGTACGGCCCGGCTCGCTGGTGGGAGGGCGGAGCTGGTGGTGCCGTAGGAGGGCGTACTCGATCTTGGACGGCCTCAAGGAGGCACCCCCGATGACCCCGCCCCCGGCCCGCGCGCTCGCCGCCTGCGCCGTCAGTCTGAGTGCCTTGGCCGGTACGGCCGGCTGCTCCGCCCTCAGTACGCCGCCCACCGCCCAGAAGCCGGACTACGGGCGCGCGACCAGCGCACCCATGACGTCCGCCGCCCCGTCGTCCGCCGGACTCACCCAGGCGCAGGCGCAGGCCGCCCTCGTCACCGAGGTCGATCTCGGCGAGTCCTGGGCTCCTACGCAGGGGTCCGCGACCTGGCACGACGGGCTGCTGAAGGCGACGGCGGAGTGGCCCGAGTGCCGGCGCCTGCTCGACGTCCTCTACACCGAGGAGCTGTTCGGCGCGGACACCCGCCCCCGCGCGGTGATCGGCCTCGACGACGTGTGGAACGGGTCCCAGCTGCGCTACCAGGTCGTCACCCGGAGGGCGGCGGACGTGGACCGGAGTCTGGCCTGGCTGAGGACCCTGCCGCAGAAGTGCGCGCAGTTCACGTCGACGACCGCCCAGGGCAACGTGACCGAGGTCCAGGTCACCGACGCGGCGCTGCCGGAGGTGGGGGACGCCCGCCAAGGTCTACGGGTCACCGTGTCCGGCGCCACGCTGAACGGCGAACCGGTCCTGCTCACCCTGGACGTCGCCGTCGTCCGCGTCGGCGCCGACGCGATCGGCCTCACCCACGGCGGTCTCGGCGACGTGTCGGCCGACGTCACCGAGGCGGCCGTGGACCTGGGCGCGCGGCGTCTGGCGGAGGTCCACAAGCACGGCCGGGCGGAGATCTAGACCAGCCGGTCGACCGCCTCCTTGGACTCCTTCAGACCGTCCCCGGTGATCTCCCGGTACAGCTTCACCGCTTGGACGGTCCTGCCCTCGCGGGCGAGCGAGGCGACCTCGTCCATCCGCGGGTCGTGCTCGGCCAGCCCCAAGTGGTCCAGGACGAGGTCGAGTTTGCGCTCGACTCGCGCGACTCGGCGGTCCGCACGGGAGATGCGGCTCTCCACACCGGCGATGCCCACCAGTACGACCGCGGCGATCAGGAACAGTCCCAGGGTGTCCATGATCGACGATCCTAGGCGCGGCCCGGGACGCCTTCCAGCAGTTCCTCCGGACCGAGCATGCGCTCCGCCGGCGCGCGGGCGACGGTCGTCATGGGCAGCCGCTCCTTCTCCGCGTACAGGCGCAGCAGTACCAGCGCCTCCTTGAGGGAGAAACCCGCGTACTCCGCCACGAGCCCCTTGGCCGGCTCGACCGTCGCCTTGGCGGACACCGCGGCCTGCAGGGAGGTGAGCAGATCGTGCGGCCGCCTGGCTTCGGCGGGCCAGTGGGCCAGGGTGAGCGCGGCGGTGTCGCACAGCCCCTGCGCCACGGCGATGTCGTCGGCGGGCAGGACGTCACCGTGCCGGTTGGCGAGGGACACCGCACCGATCGTGCGGCCGTCGAGGCGCAGCGGCAGGACGTGCAGGCAGACGTATCCGGCTGTCAGGGCGTGAGCGGTGTAGTCGGGCCAGCGGGGTGCCCTCGCGCAGATCGTCGGCGGTGACGGGATCGCCGGTGCGGAAGCAGTCGACGGACGGTCCCCGCCCCTGCCGCACCTGGAGGGCGTCCAGCCGGCCGAGGTCGTCGTCGGAGGCCGTCATGGCGCGCAGGGAGCCCCGCGCGTCGGCCATCACCACCCCGACCGCGTCCACGGCCGGCAGCCCCGTGCAGTGCTCGGTGAGCCGGGCGAACAGATCGAGCGGATCGAAGTGCGCGCCCAGTGTGTCCGCGAGGTCCACGAAGGCGCGGATGAGCCGCATCTCCCGGTTCATCCCAGTCCCCTCACACCGTCACCACTACGCCGGTCCGCCGGTCGGCCGGTTGGCCGGTTGGCCGGTCCGCCGGTCCGCCGGTCCGCCGGTCCGCCGGTCCGCCGGTCCGCCGGTCCGCCGGTCCGCCGGTCGGCTAGCCGGACAGTTCCTAGTCGCGGTCGAACCTCTTCCTGTGCGAGACCACCTCGCGCGCCACCTCGGCGGCGGTGCGGTTGTGCGCGAAGGCGTCGCCACGCAGCCGGGCCAGCGCCTCGTCCGAGCCGACTCCGAGCTGCACCATGATCATGCCGATGGCCTGGTAGACCTCGTCGTGGTCCGCGGTCAGACCGCTCAACCAGGGTTCCGTTCCTCCCTGCCCGTTCTCTTCCCCCCGGGGCAGCGCCATAAGGGCTACCGTCATGAAGCTCGCCACGAGTTGCGCGGTGCGCAGGTCTCGGGCGTCGAGTTCGCCGGGGGTGGCGCGGTAGAGGTCGAGCGTACCCACGCACACGGCGTCGTTCCCGAGCGGAACCGAGTACACGGCCTGCACGCCGGCCTCCGTCGCCTGCTGGGCGAAGACCGGCCAGCGGCGGGCGTCCCGCCCGCTCGTGAGGTCGGAGGCGAGCACCGGGGAACCGATCCCGGCGGCGTGCACGCAGGGCCCGTCGCCCAGGGTGGCCTGGATCTCCGACAAGTGCGCGGCCTGGTTGCTGCTGGAGACCAGTTGGACGGGCATGCCGTCACTGCGCAGCGACACGCTCGCGCCGATCACCGGCAACAGCTTGACCGCCACCCTGCACAGCCGTCCGGGGATCTCCACGGGCTGGGCGCCCCGCACACCCTCGGCGATCACATGGGCCGCCTCCCCCCGCTCGCCCTGCTGCTCCTGAGCGGCGTCATGGCCGGACAGCCGGGGGTCACCGCCGCCCGACCTGTCACACGGACCGTGGTCGTCGCCCGGGGCGCCGTCGCGGTCGTCCCTGGGCCGCACGGCTACCGCCTCCTTCGATCCAGCGCCCCCAGTCTCGTACGTGAGCCCTGGGAGCGGACTCATGACCAGGTCAGGGTTCGTGGCGCGACCGAGAGCGCCCCGGTCGACTACCCGTCGCCCGACCCGCGAAACGCGCTCGGCCCGCCACCGCCGAACGGTGCGGCACGGGGCCACAGCGGGCGGACGGAGGGCGGCTCACCGCCGACCTTGGTGACGATCTCGGTGGCGAGGTCGCGCAGCTTCACGTTCCGGTGCTGGGAGGCCCGGGTGAGGATCTCGAAGGCCCGCTCGGAGGAGCACGACTCCTGGGTCATGACGATGCCGAGCGCCTGGTCGATGACCGTCCGCGAGGAGATCGCGTTCTGCAGGTCCAGGCTGAACTGGAGCTGCCCCGCGAACTTCAGCGCCACCCCGAGCGCGCCCGACGCGTACCCCGCGAAGACGGCGGCCTGCTCGCGGACCTGAGGGGTGAAGGAGCGCCGGTTTTCGGAGTACATGTTCAGGACACCGGGGACCTGCTGCCGGGCCGGGGCGAGCGGCAGCGCGAGCACGCTCCGTATGCCGTGCCCTCGGGCGAGCCCGGGGAAGGATCCGAAGCGCTGCTCCTCGTCGACGTCCTCGATGCTGTGCGGTGAGCCGGTCCGCAAGGTCTCCAGACAGGGGCCTTCACCCACCTCGTACTGGCGCTGGTCGAACCGGTCCACCAGTTCGTCGCTGGCCGCCGCGCTGTAGGGGTCGTGGCGGTTCTCGGTGCCGAGCGTCACCGAGCAGTGCACCGGGACGGGCAGGGCGGTCGCGGCGAGGGTGACGAGCTGCTGGAGGAAGTCGTCCAGCCGGTCGGACTCCAGCAGCAGGTCCTGCAGCCGGACCAGGATCTGTTCGCCGCGCTCCGGACCGCCGGGACGGGGCACCGCGGGGGGATCCGTCATGACGAGCCTCCTCCGTCCGGGAACGGTCCCGGGCGACGAGTACCCGGGTGGACGGAAATGAGGCGGCGGACGCCGCCCGTGCTCGGTCAGCGCTGCTCGTACGGATCCGCCGGCTGCTTCACGCGCTGCACCGACGTGACGTCCAGCACCGCCGGCCACGCCGCGTCGGTGCCGAGTGCGCCCTCGGGGTGCCAGGTGCCGGTGACGGTGACCCAGGTGTCGACCGGCGGCGCGTCGTCCCCGCGCACCTCGACCCGGCCGGCCGTCGCGTCGGCGGCGCAGCAGCTGACGAGGAGCCGGGTGACGTACCAGGTGCCGTCGTCGCCGTGGGTGACGAAGCCGGTCAGCCGGACCGTACGGCCCTGGAGCGAGCGCCCGCTGTCGTAGATCGCCCGGGAGCCGAACTCGCCGAGGGTCAGCTCCACCGGGTCCCCGCCGGCGAGCGCGGGGAAGGCCCCGACCCCCTGCGCGGCCCGCTGGGCGGACTCGCGCCCGGCGCTGTACGACCCGAGGGCCGGCGGCGGGAAGAGCAGCAGGGCGAGGGCGGGGAGGGTGAGGAGCCAGGCGATGCGGGGGCCGTGCCCGTGGTGATGACCGTGCCCGTCGTGATCGTCCTCTTCGTGCCCCTCCTCTTCGTGGTCCTCCGGCGCGGGTTCGTGACCGTCCGGCGCGGGTTCATGACCCGCGTGCGCGGATCCCCGTACGACCGCCATCACCGCGCCCAGCAGCACCAGCACCACCCCGGACACGACCAGGTAGGGCCGCAGCCCCGCCTGCACGTACCGCAGGTACAGCTCGCTGAACAGCGAGATACGCAGGACCGCCGCGCCCGTGAGGACGAGGAGGAGGGGGGAACCGTACTGGCCCGGAGTCACAGCAGCCACCACCCGACCAGCACGCTGCTCGCCACGGCCACCACCCAGGTCGCGGCGGAGAACCGTACGGCGAAGGCGCGCCCGAAGGTCCCCGTCTGCAGGGCGATCAGCTTCAGGTCGACCATCGGCCCGACGACCATGAACGCCAGCCGGGCGGTGGGCGGGAAGCCGCTGAGCGAGGCGGCGACGAAGGCGTCGGCCTCGCTGCACACGCACAGGACGACGGCCAGGAGGGCCAGCAGCAGCACCGCCAGCCAGGCCGAGCCGGTGAACAGGTCGAGGACGGACTGCGGGACGGCGATGTCGAAGGTCGCCGCGGCCGCCGCGCCGACGACGAGGAAACCGCCGGCGTGCAGGAAGTCGTGCTGGAGGCCGGCGCCGAAAGCCCGCAGACCGCCCCCGCCGGCCGGGGCGCGCCGCATGGGCAGTCGTATCCACTCGTCCCGCCCGAACCGGGCCCACAGCCAGCCCATCACCACCGCCGTCCCCAGCGAGGCGACCAGCCGGCCGAGGACCATCTCGGGCTGCCGGGGGAAGGCGATGGAGGTGGCCACCAGCACAACCGGGTTGATCGCGGGCGCGGAGAGCAGGAAGGCGAGCGCGGCGGCGGGGGCCACCCCCCGGCTCATCAGGCTCCCGGCCACCGGCACGGACGCGCACTCGCACCCGGGCAGCACGACGCCCGCGGCCCCCGCGACCGGCACGGCGAGGGCCTGGTTGCGCGGGAGGAGCCGACGGAACACCTTCTCCGGCACGAAGGCGCCTATCGCCGCCGAGACGACCGTGCCGAGGAGGAGGAACGGCACCCCTTGGACGGCGACCGCCGTGAAGACGGTCCACCAGGCGGCGACGGGCGGGGTGTACAGGTCGAGGGCGAGCAGCGGCCCGAGGACGGACACGACCGTGACGACGGCGAGCAGCGCCGCCCCGCCGAGGACGGCGTACACGAGCGCGCGCACGGCGAGGCGCAGGCTGTCGCCCACCGTCCGTTGATTCTCCACGAGCCTGTCCCGGTAGTCCGTGTGTGGTGTCTCCGCGCACGGTAACCGGGACCACTGTGTGCCGGCCCGGTTTCGTTACAGAGGAGGCTGTGCGGGGGCCGGGCCGAGGGTGGTCGTCCCCGGGGCCGTACGGTGTCCGAGCCCCGTCCGGTAGGCGTCCAGGGCCGCCTCCACACGTCCCGAGCGCCGCAGCAGATCCCCCAGCAGCCGGCACAGGTCGGCCAGGTCGCCGGCCGCGCCCGCCCGCTCCAGCAGGCTCAGGGCGCGTACGTAGTGCTCCTCGGCGGCCTCGGGGTCCCGGGCGTCCTCGGCGATGATGCCGAGGAGGCGGTGGGCGGCGGCGGAGTGCAGGGCGCCGCGTTCGGCGGTGAAGTCGCTGAGCACGTCGTGCAGCAGGGCGGCGGCCTCGTCGGACCTGCCGCGCCGGTGCAGTACGTCGGCCAGCTCGACGGCGACCTGGCTGGAGTAGAGGGCGGCCCGCTTGGCGGAGAGCATCGCGAGGGCCTCCCGCAGCTCGGCCTCGGCACGCTCCAGTTCGCCGTTCTGCGCGTACACGTAGCCGCGCATCCAGTGGCAGTTGGCGAGTTCGGTACGGATCTGCAGCTGCCGGTACAGCTCGGCCGCCTTCGCGAGCGAGGCGTCGGCCTCGGCGATCCGGCCCTCGGCGAGCAGGGTACGGGCGACCGAGCGGTGCATACGGGCCACCAGCGCCGGGTCGCCGACCTGGGAGGCCAGAGCGAGGGCGAGCTCGGCGGCCTGGGCGGCGCGGGCGTGGGCGCCCATGTCCATGTAGGGGCCGATGACGCCGGCGTACAGGAGCAGCAGCGCGTCGGGGTCGTGCAGGCCGCCGCGGTTGAGCTCGTCGAGCGTGGACTCCAACAGGTAGACCGCATAACGGAGTTCGCCGCCCAGGTAGTGGGAGACGGCCCGGCCCCGGATCGCCGGGACGCGGGCCGGCAGGGGGGCACCCGCACTGGCGAGCACCTCCTCGGCCCGCTCGAAGTACAGCCGGGCGGTGGCCAGGTCACCGGTGTCGATGCCGGCCTCGCCGAGCCCGAGCAGCGCGTCGGCCTGCTCGCCCGCCAGACCGTGCGTCTCCGCCTCCGCGAGCACGGCCGCGAACCCCTCGGCCGCCGTCTCGGTGGCACCGGTCGCCAACGTGCGCTGCGCGCCGGTCAGCCGCAGCCGCAGCTCGGTGACCAGACGGGCCGGCCGCCCGGTCGCCAGCTCCTCGAAGCCGACGCCGAGCCGCTCGGCGAGGTGCCTGAGCGCCTCGTCGGAGGGGCGGACGCGGCCGGCCTCCAGGGTGGAGATGTAGGCGGGCGTGTAGGCCGGTTCGGCCACCTGTTTCTGGGTCAGCCCGCGATCCGTCCGCAGCTGCTGCACCCGCCGCCCGATGATCACCGGGTCGTCGCGCTCCGGCATGCCCAACTCCCCTGGTGCCTCTTGCCGTTCGGCTCCGTCAGCCCCTAGGTTAAACGGCGTGTTAAGCATGCTTAACACGCCGCTGCTCATGGTGGTCCGGTTGTTGTTGTCGTTGTCCGTGTTCTTGCTGTTGTTGTCGCCGCTGCGAGGTTGTCGTGCCTGAACGCACCAGCGCCACCGAGCGTTACGCCAGGAGCATCGTCGCCGCCGTCGTCGCGGTCGCCGCCCTGGTACTGGCGGCGAACGCGGGCCCGGCGAGAGCCACGGAGCCCCGGCCCGCGCAGCACGCCACGCACCTCACGGACTCCGCGGCTCCCGCCGGCCGCCAAGTACTCCCGCACACCCCGCCGAGCGGCCTCGTGGGGTGTCCCTAGTCCGGCAGCGCCTTGCGCAGGGCCTCGTCCAGTCGCTCCGCCAGTTGCGCGTCGGTCGGCGGGCGGTCGCCGAACAGGGCACCGAGCTGGGCGGTGAAGGTCTGGGTGAACGCGCCGTACAGCGGGGTGCGCGGCCGCTGTACGGCGGCTCGGAGCGCCGGGAGGAGGATGCGGCGGGCGTAGGCGGGGCGGCCGTCGGCCCTGTCGCGGGGCATACGGTCGGCGCGCTCGCCGGTGGGGGAGGCCGAGGGGGCCGCGGCGGCCAGGGTGCACTTCACCGAGTCGTCCTCGTACGCCGATGTCCGCGTCGCCGCGAACCCCGCGTCCAGCAGACAGCGTTCGCTCTCCTTGCCGGTGAGGAAGCCGATCAGCTGGGCCGCCTTGGCCGCCCGTTGGGACGCCGTGGTCACCGCGAGGTTCTGGCCGCCGAGCACCGCCCGGCCGGGCAGCGGGGCCACACCGAGCCGGCCGGGGGTGAAGGACTGGTGCAGCGTGCGGTAGGCGTAGGGCCAGTGGCGCAGGAACGTGGTGCGGCCCGCGGCGAAGTCCGCGAGGGAGGCGGCCTCGTCGGAGTGGACGGCGTCCGGGAGGGTGTACGGCGGACCGGTGCGCTGCCGGAGTTCGGCGATGCCCTCGGTCAGCTGCTCGGCGGAGGCGACGTACCGACCGTCCGCGTCGATGAGCGCGAGATCCGGCGTCGCGGACGCGAACGCCTCCAGGGCGTTGACCGTACGGCCCTCGTAGGGGGCGAGCTGGGTGGTCCAGCCCTGCTCGTAGCCCTTGGGCGGCTGGTTCTCCAGTGACTGGATGGTCTCCTGGAGCCAGGCCCGGTCGACGCCCGCGCTCAGGTCGGTCTGGTGGACGCCCGCCTGGTGAAGGTGGTCGCGCCGGTAGTAGAGCAGACCGACGTCGCTGTTGAACGGCACCGAGTACACCTTGCCGTCCCAGCGGGCCGTGTCCGCCACCGACGTGATGACGTCACCGTCCAGCACGCCGTCGGGCAGCCGGCGCACGAGGCCGGCGGCGGCGAACTCCGGTACCCAGGTCACATCGAGGTTGACGACGTCGTAGGCGGCGCTGCCCGACTGGAGGGCGCCCAGGAGCTGACTGCGCTGTTCGTCCGCGCTGCCCGGCAGTTCCACCAGCCGGGCGCGGTAGCCGGTGCCGGCCTTCTCCTGCTGCCGGTTCCAGGCGTCGATGAGCTGCTGACGGATGCCGTTCTTGCCGGTGACGTCCCGGCCGCTGGCGACGACGATGTCCCCCGGCCGGTCGGCGACGGGCGTCGTGGAACCGCCCGCACCCCCACCGGTGCACGCCGCGACCAGGAGCAGGACCAGCAGGACCGCCAGCTGCCGGCCGGCGCGGCGCGGGGCCGTCCCGCGTCCGGTGCCGCCGCGCCACCTCTCCGGTTCGCTGCCTCGCCCCGTCATCTGTCCGCCCCCAGTCCGGTGCGTGCGACCTCGTCGGTCAGGCCCGCGCCGAGGTCCTCGTCGGTGTCCAGGCAGCGGCCGCCGCTCGCGGCGGAGATGCGGGCGGCCGGCCGGTTCGGGTCGCAGCCGCCGGTTTCCAGGGACACCATGGCCACCGGCACCTTCGCCGCCCGCGCCCGGGCCAGTACCTCGTCGAGGTTCGCACCGGTGAGCCGGCCGTCGTCCTCGCTGTCGGTGATGTGGACGAGGAGGCGGGGGCGTTCGTCCGGGCCGAGGCCGCCCAGGTCGTCGAGCGCGGCGAGCAGGGCGCGGTGCGGGTCGGCCTGGGCGTCCCGCACGCGGGCCGCGTCGACGGCGCGTTCCGCCTCCTTGCGGGTGTGGCGGCCGAAGGGGAGCACGGTCTCGTACGAGCGCTCGGCCCCGGACGTCCCGGACACCGCCCACACCCCGTACTCGTCCCTGCCGCCGAGCCCGCCCAGGGACTGCTTGAGCAGTCCGGGCCCACCGCTGGGGCCCTCCCACAGGGAAGCCATCGAACCGGAGCTGTCCAGCAGGAACAGGACCTGGCCAGGGCCGTGCGCGGCGCGGTACTTATTGAGCGTCTCCTCCGTCTCGACGCGTCCGGCGGTCTCGGTGAGCGGCGACGGCACCGGCACCATCCCGTGGGGGACCGGGCTTTCGGCGTCCAGCAGAAGGGGCTCGCCGCGCGCGGAACGGAAGCCGTCCCGGCCGAACGCGGCCTGCCCGTCCGACCCGGCGAGCCAGGTACGGAAGCTCTCGGCCGCCTCGTCACGCGCCGCCTCGTCCCGGTCGGCGTCCTGCCAGCGGACCCGCACGAAGGTGGGCTCCACCCCCGGCACGTCACCGGGGTAGTGGGCGGACCGGGGCGTCCGGGTCGCCCGGTCGCAGCCGACGCCGCTGCGCAGCAGGAACTCGGGGACGAGGGCGGCGGTGCGGTTGTCCACGGCGTTGTCGTCGGGCAGCGTGCACAGCAGGCCGGCGGCCGTGGGAGAGGGCGGCCCCGGCTGGGCGACCTTCAGTTCGGCCCCGGCCGGGTCGGCCCCGCCCGCGTACAGGCCGATGGTGGCGAGCAGCGCGGAGGTCGCGAACTCCGGGTCGGGGCGGCGCACTTCGGCATCCGCGTCGCGTTCGCGCAGGGCGGTGATCATCAGGGCCAGCGAGGGTTCGACACGGTCGTCCAGGTCGGCGGCGAGCTCCCGCGGGGCGGCGAGCACGACCGGGGAGTACGCCAGCGGCTCCTCGTCAAAGTCCAGGCGGGCCACGGCGTCGGTGTCCTGGGCGGCCGTGGCCCGGGCGGCGTCGGCGGCGGTGGCGGGGATCCAGACGTCCGGCTGGGGGCCGACGTCCCGCTGCGGGTTGGCGTCCTCGTCCCGGGGCTCCTGCCAGGCGTCCGACTGTCCGGCCAGCGCGGTGACCACGTCGGCGGATCCCGCGCTGTACACCGTGATGCCGCTGCGCCGGCAGCCGTCGCCGGTGGTGTTCTCGTCCGACTGCAGATAGGCCTCCGCCGCCGAGGTCACCGTCGGTTCGAGGTCGGGGTCGGTCAGGACGCGCAGTTCGAGGGGCGGCGCGCAGGAGGGGTGGCCGGCGGTGAGGGTGACGATGCCGTACGAGCCGAGTCCCAGGGCGGCGAGGACGAGAGCGAGGACGAGCAGGACGCGGGTGGCGGGGCGGCGGGTGGCGGGCGGACGCCGGAAGGCGTGGGCGAGGGCCGCGGCGCCGGTGCGGAGACGGGCGAGGAGGACGGCCGCGGCTGTACGCAGGCGGGAGGGGCCCGGTTTCCGTTCTTCGCGGGGCCGCTCGGACGGGCTGTGCCGCTCTCCCGGCGGCCACGGCCCCGACCCGCCGATCGCCCGCCGGACGGACGGAGCCGGCCGTGCGGACAGCAGGACGTCCTCACCCGGCTCCGTCCTGCTCTGCGGTTCCCACGCCTCACCGCGCACCGTCTTGTACCCGGCCGCCGCCATCCGGTCCCGCAGCCGGTCCGCGACCTCCTGGAAGCCCAACTCGCCGTTCTCCTCCAGGAGTTGCACCAGCTCCTCGGTGAACGGCGTGGGTGTCGAGGGGTCCCCCGCGTCGATGCGGTGATTGGCCTGCACGCTCATCAGGAGCAGCACGCGCCGCTTGTCGCGGAAGGTCTCCCAGATCCACGCGGCGTTGCCCGCGAAGCAGCAGTCGAGGACCACCACGATCCGCTCGGCCGGGCCGGCGGCCAGCATGGTCAGGGCCGTGCTGACCGTCTCCGAGCCGGGGAAGACCGCGTGCCCGCCCGCGACCACGCTCGCGTTGCGCATCTGCAGGAACAGCTCGTCGCCCGCGCTGGGGATGGCGCCGTGCCCCGAGAAGTACAGGAACAGCAGCCCCTGCGCCTCTTCGGCGGTCCTGCGCAGGGCGTGGTCGAAGTCGTCCCGGGACGGCGAGCGGGCCACGGTGATCTCGTGCTCGCCGAAGACCCGGCCCCGTAACAGCGTGTCCCGGAGCCGGTTCAGGTTGTGCTTGACGGCGGGGAGGTCGCCGGGCACGCCGTGCGGCGGCTCCGTGAGGTCGTATTCGGAGACCCCCACCAGCAGCGCCCGGTTCACCCGTCCACGCGGGTCGAAGCGGGTCACCGGCCTACCTGTCGTCGAGGCCCATGGTGTCGACACGACCCTCGGGCGGATCGCCGTCCTCGACCTCTCTCCGGTTGGCCCGCCATGCCTCCACGGCCTGCTTGACCTGCGTCAGCAGCTCCTTGAAGACGGTGGCCGCGCCCGCCCCGATGACGGCGACGACGATGTCCATCCCGACGCCCATCGGGGCGCCCGGCTCGTCGGTGCGGCGCTGCTCGTGAATCTGCAGCCGGCCGGCCCGCACCAGTTCGTCGAGTGGTTTCTCCCGCTCCAGCCACTTGCGCAGAGCGCCGACGTCGCTCTCGCTCGCGGTCCCGTCCAGCCGAACCCGTATGCCTTGGTTGGCCACTCCATCCCCCTCAGCCATAACTCACCATCATGGCACCGCTCCGGGAGTCAGGGGAGGGGTCGGGAGCACCGCATGTTCACGAGCCGAGCGTCTGCAACTGCCGCAGCTGCCGCCGGATGTGGTCCAGGGCGCCCTCCCGGCGCCCCGGCACCCGGGCCCGCAAGTCGGCCAGCGCGGCCCCGAGTTCACGAGCCGCCGCCGGATCGCCGATCTGCCCCCACTGGTGGTGCGCCCGGTCCACGGCCGACTCCACGGCGGGCGCGTCCACCGCCTGCCCGGCACCCAGCCGAGCGGACGCCACCGCCAGCCAGGTACGGCAACTGCGCGCCGGATCGCCCGCGAACATCGCCAGATCCGCCCGGACCTCCGCCCAGTGCAGGGCCTGCTCCGAGGCACGGCCGTGAGACCGTACGGCGGCCTGCTCGTGCTCGGCGGCGAGGGCGTCGGCGGCGTCGTGACGGCCGTCCTGGACGGCGGTGGTGATGGCGGCGTGCGGATCGTCCTCGTCGTCGACGCCGTGCCGGGCGGCTTCGCTCTCCGTGCGCGGCCGGACGATCTCCCGACGCCGGTCCGCACCGGCCTGCCCGTCCGGCGCGTGCGGCCGGGACGGTTCGGGCTGATGCGGGGTCCGGGGGGCGAAGCCGGCCGGAGCGGGCACGGCCCCGCCCGGTACGGCCACGCCGGGCACCCCCACCCCGGGCACGCCGAGGACCAGGTCCCCGTACGCCTCGCTCCCCAGCCGGGCCAGCGCCTGCTCGTGCAACTGCTCCATCGGCGGACGCCACCCGCTCCGCAGGATCGTCGCGACCGCCTTCATGTACGCCGGCGCGGCCACCGTCCGCCGAGACGACGGCGGCGGCGCGATACGTCCGTACACCGCGGTGCTGCGCCCGCAGTCCAGCGGGTGGGCGCGCAGCCACTGCCAGGTCTCCGCGTCGGCGTGCAGGTCCAGCAGCAGGGTCGTCGTCCCGGGCGTGCGCAGGCGCAGTTCCTCACGGATCCAGTGCCAGGGGAGGCCGGTGTAGCGGACGGTGGCGGTGGTGGTGCGGGCCAGCGCGAGGTGGGGCAGGTGCTGGCGGCGGTCGAGCAGGAGCTGGCCGGTGACGAAGACGGTGAGCGGGCCGGGGGCCGTCGCGGCGGCGCGCAGCCGGGTGAGGACGGCCTGGGGTTCCAGCGGGTCGGCGAGCTCGACGACGTTGGCGGTCTCGGTGCCGGACAGCACGGCGGGCGGCACGGCCGCGAGCACGGGGAGCACGGACGCCGCGTCCACCAGACAGCCCTTGCCCACCGGCGATGCGGCCAGCAGCAGCACGGTTCCCGGCATCGGTCCCTCCCCGTCCCCCGTCGATCACGTACGGCAGCACCGTAACCGCTGCGGCTGCAAAGGTGGGCCCCAGGCCAGCAAACGAGCCCGCCCGCGCGGGGCGGAAGCCGCCGACTTGCCAGGGCCTGTCCCCAGGTGTGCTCTGGAAGGCGGGGGCGAGGAGAGAGGAGTGCTCTCATGGCTCACGCGGCACCCAGGCCCGGCAGATTGCGCGGCACACGCCGTCCGGCCCGCCCGGCCCGGCGGAGCATGACCCGGCCGAAGCGCACGCCCGACCTGTTCAGCGAGCGCGTCCACGCGGTGGCGAGGTACGCGGTGCCCGTCGTGCTCGGCCTCGTCTACGGCTACTGGGCCGCGGCCAACCGCCGCGAGGGCGGGCCCATCACCGGCTGGAACATCCTGTTCGGCTTCGTCACCGCGATCGCGTTCATCGTGCTGTGCCTCGCCGTGGCGACGTTCGCCCCGCGGCTGAAGCGGGAGCTGCACTCGATCACGAAGTCCGCCTTCGCGGGCGCGGCCATCGGCTTCCTGTACAGCCAGTCCGACGCGAGCGTGCTCAGGTCCACGGCCCTGGGGCTGGTGGTCGCGGCGGGCATCTTCGGCGTGTTCTTCTACCGCTACTACACACGTGAGGACGCGGCGGGAAACCGCATCCGCTGACCGCATGCCGGCCACCCACCGGGCGCCGGGAGAGATCCGGTCGACGACGACCGGTGAGTGACTGGTGGCGCCGCTCTCACGCCGAGGGCGGTGCCGGAGACGTCGGTGCCCCGGGCCGGATCGCCGGATGCGACCGGACCGCCGGATCCGCCGCGGCCATGTCCGTCGGCGTAGGCCGGCGGGGTCGCGGGACCAGAACCTTACGGAGGGCGGGCGGTTCGGCGCCCGTTCGGTGTGCGCGTGCGTCCGTATGGAGTCGCGCCGCTCGCGGTCCCGGCCCGGCCCGTCTTGCCTGGAAGGGTGCCCTCACGACTCCGGAACGCCCTGTCGGCCGTACTGATCGCCCTGGCCTGTCTGCTCGTGCCGTTCGGCGCGTCGGCGGCCTGGGTGGCGTACGGGCTCGCCGACACCGGCCGGTACGTCACCACGATGGCGCCGCTGGCCGCCGATGCGGACGTGCGCGACGCGATCGCGGACACCGTCGGGGCCGAGATCGTGAACGCGGCCGACGTCGGCGGGCCGATGCGCCTCTTCGTGCGGGACGCGGTGCGCTCGTTCACCCGGACCGAGGCGTTCCGCACGGTGTGGGACGCGGGCAACCGGGCCGTGCACGAAGCGGTGCTGAGTGCGCTGCGGGACGGCGGCGAGGGCGGCGTGACGGTGGACCTCGCACCGGTCGCCGCCGAGGTCAGGAACCGGCTGAGCGAGGACCACGTGCCGTTGGCGCACCGCATCCCGGTCCGGCACACCGAGGTCTCCGTCCTCCCGGCCGAGGACCTGTCCCGGCTCCGGAAGGGGTTCCACGTGCTCGACGTCGCCGGATTCTGGCTGCCCGTGACGGCGGCCGTGCTCGCGGCCGCCGGGATCGCCGTGGCGGCCGGCCGCCGCCGCGCGGTCACCGCGACCGCCCTCGGCACCGCCCTGGGCGGCGCCCTCCTCGGCCTCGCGGTCGCCGTCGGCCGCCGTCTCACCCTCGCCGACCTGCCCGACCCCGCCCACCGGCCGGCCGCCGGCGCGATCTACGACGCCCTCACGGCCACCCTGCGCACGGTCTCCTGGCTGCTGGCCGCCGCCGGACTGGCGGTGGCACTGGCCTGCCTGCTCAGCGGCCGGTACGGGCATCTCCTGCGCCGGCGATCTCGGCAAGCGTCCGCAGCGCCCGCCGCAGATCCGGCACAGCGGCCGACGCGAGCCCGAGCCTGACCGCGTCCGGCGTCCGGCTCGGGTCGACTACGACGCCCTGCGCACGGTCTCCTGGCTGCTGGCCGCCGCCGGACTGGCGGTGGCACTGGCCTGCCTGCTCAGCGGCCGGTACGGGCATCTCCTGCGCCGGCGATCTCGGCAAGCGTCCGCAGCGCCCGCCGCAGATCCGGCACAGCGGCCGACGCGAGCCCGAGCCTGACCGCGTCCGGCGTCCGGCTCGGGTCGACGGCGAAGGCGGGCCCGGGCGTGACGGCGACACCGCGCGCGGCGGCCGCGGCCGTGAAGGTGTCCGCACGCCACGGGGCGGGCAGCTCCCACCAGGCGTAGTAGGCGCGCGGATCCGACCGTACGGCGAACCCCCGCAGTTCCTCCTCCAGGACCCGCTGCCTGCGCCCCGCGTCCGCCCGCTTCGCCGCGACCAGTTGCGCCACCGTCCCGTCCCCGATCCACCGCACCCCCGCCTCCAGCGCGAACCGTCCCGCACTCCACCCGCCGGACCGCACGGCGGCGGCCACGGATTCCACCCGATGCGGCGGTACGACGAGAAAGCCGACGGTGAGTCCGGGCGCCACGCGCTTGGACAGGCCGTCGACGACGTGGGTGAGGGCGGGGGCGTAGGCGGCCAGCGGTGTGACCAGGTCGTCGGCCAGGAAGGACCAGATGCGGTCCTCGACGACCGGGATGCCCAAGTCGGTGGCGGTGGCGGCCAGTCGGCCCTTGCGCTGCTCGCTCATCGTCACGGACGTCGGATTGTGCAAGGCCGGCTGGACGTAGAGGGCGGACAGGGGTGCCGTGCGGTGGGCGGCGGCGACGGACTCCGGGCGCGGGCCGTCCCCGTCCGTGGCGAGCGGCACCAGCGTGATGCCCAGCCGGGCCGCGATCTCCTTGACCACGGGATACGTCAGCGCCTCGACGCCGACCCGGCCGCCGGGCCGGACGAGGGAGGCGAGGACGGCGGCGATCGCCTGCCGGGCGTTGCCGGCGAAGACGAGCTGCCCGGGGGCCGGGCGCCAGCCGGGGGCGGCGAGCAGACCGGCGGCCGCTTCCCGGGCCGCGCGGGTGCCGGTGGCGGCGGCAGGGCGGAGGGCCTCCGCCAGGACGTCGGGGCGCAGGAGGGGCGCGAGGGCGGGGGCGAGGAGTTCGGACTGGCCGGGTGCGGACGGGTAGTTGAGCTCCAGGTTGACGGGCGCGGCGGCTTCGGCCGGCTCGGTGAGCGCACGGCCCGTCGCCGCGACCGGAGCCGCCCGCACGAACGTTCCGCGTCCCACCTCCCCCACCACCAGCCCGCGCCGCACGAGTTCGCCGTACACCCGCCCGGCCGTCGACCCGGCTATCCGGCGCCGCCGCGCGAACACCCGCTGCGGGGGCAGCCGTTCCCCGGGCTTGAGACGTCCGGCGGCGATGTCGTCGGCCAGGCGGTCGGCGAGGCGCCGGTAGTCGTCCACAGAGTCCCACCCCGTCAGGATCGGATTGCACCGAGAGCAAAGATCTTATTGCACCGACGAGTTGGGGCGATCTAGGGTCGGTCACATGACCTCTTTCCCGGAGTTTCTCGCATATGAAGACAAAGGGGCCGATACCTCTGCGGTCCCCCTTGTCCTGGTCCACGGCCACCCCTTCGACCGCACCATGTGGGCCCCGCAGATCGCCGAGTTCTCCGCCACGCGCCGGGTGATCGCCCCCGACCTGCGGGGCTACGGCCACTCCCCGCAGGCCCCCGGCGTCACCCGGTTCGCCCGGTTCGCGGAGGACATCGAGGCGCTCCTCGACGAGCTGAAGGTGGAGACCTTCGTCCTGGCCGGCCTGTCGATGGGCGGCCAGATCGCGATGGACGGCTACCGGCGGTTCGGGGAACGCGTCCGGGGCCTGGTCCTCGCGGACACCTTCCCGGCGGCCGAGACCCCGCAGGGCGTGCGCACCCGCAACGCCATGGCGGACCGGCTGCTGCGGGAGGGGCTGCGGGGGTACGCCGACGAGGTGCTGGAGAAGATGGTGGCGCCGTACGCCTCGCCCGAGGTGAAGGCCCACGTCCACCGCATGATGACGTCCGCGCCCGCCCAGGGTGCCGCCGCCGCCCTCCGCGCCCGCGCCGCCCGCCCCGACTACCACGAGCTGCTGACCCGCGTCACCGTCCCCGCGCTGGTGGTGGTGGGCTCCGACGACACGTACACGCCGGTTGCCGACGCCGAGGCCATGCACGCGGTCCTCCCCGACTCGACACTGCGGGTGATCGAGAGGGCGGCCCACATGCCGAACCTGGAGCGGCCGGAGGAGTTCAACGGGGCGCTCGGGGAGTTCCTGGCGCGGGTGGACCGGCGCTCGTAGTCTCGGGACGGTGACCCGACAGCGCTTCCGCCGGCCCGGCATCTGGTGCGCCGCGCCGCTGTTCGCCGGGGTGAGCGTCGTCGTGGGGTGCCGGGTCGCCGACACCGACGGGATCACCCCTGTCCCCCAGCTCCTCGCCTTCCTGCCGTGGCTGCTCGCACCCGCCGCGCTGGGGCTGGGGATCGCCCTGCTGGCCCGGTGGTGGACCGGGGTGGTGTGGGCGGTCGTCGTCATCGGACTGCTGGCGTGGTTCATGGAGCCGTACGGGAAGAGCAGCGAGCCCGGCGGTCGGGCCGTCGCCTCCCTGCGGGTGCTGAGCTCGAACGTCGAGTTCGGGCAGGCCACCGACTCCCTCGTCGCCACCGTCCGCAGGGAGCGGCCGGACCTCGTCTTCATACAGGAGTGCGAGTACACGTGTGACGCGGCGCTGAAGCAGGCCCTCGACGCCGACTACCCACACCGACAGGCCGTCGAGGGCGGCGGATCGGCGGGGTCGGTCCTCCTCAGCCGCTTCCCCCTCGAGGGCACCGAAGGCATCCCCGGCACGATGGGCATGCCGGGTGCCGTCGCCGACGTGCGCGGACGGGCCGTACGGCTCCAGCTCGCGCACCCGATGCCCCCGCTGCCCGGCCAGGTCGACGTCTGGCGGCGCGAGCTGGGTGCCCTGCGCGACTTCGCCGCCGGCCGGGCGAAGTCGCCGACCATCATGGCCGGCGACTTCAACGCCTCCCAGGACCACGCCGCCTTCCGCCGCATCCTCGACACCGGCCTGCGCGACGCGGCCCGCCTGACCGGCGCCGACCGCACGCCCACCTGGCCCGCCCGCACGGCCCGGACCACTCCGGCGCTGGGCACCCAGATCGACCACGTGCTGGTCTCCGCCGACTTCGCCGCCCGCGAGACCCGCTTCCTCGACCTCGTCGGCACGGATCACCGCGCGCTGCTGGTCGAGATCACGCTGCACCAGCGCGGATGACGACCGCGCTGGTCGCTGTGCTCAAACGCCGATGTCGTCGCCGTCGGCGCGCCGCCCGCGAGACCCGCTTCCTCGACCTCGTCGGCACGGATCACCGCGCGCTGCTGGTCGAGATCACGCTGCACCAGCGCGGATGACGACCGCGCTGGTCGCTGTGCTCAGACGCCGATGTCGTCGCCGTCGGCGCGCCACACCGCCACGACCGACGGGCGGACGATCTTGCCGGGGCCGTCGGGCCAGGTGCTGGCCGGCTTCTCCACGGACGCGCCGTTGATCTCGCCCGGGTGCTGCACGGCGACGAGCACCCGCCGGTCCTGGATGACCGGACCGCAGGTCTCGGCGCCGATCGGCATGGTCAGGAACTGCTTGAGCTCACCGCGCCGCTCGCCCTTCGTGGCGACGCCGAAGAGCCCGTCGTGGAAGCCGAGCTGGGCGCCGTCGGTGGAGATCCACAGGTTGCCGTGCGGGTCGAAGGCCACGTTGTCCGGGCAGGAGATCGGGCTGACGTCGTCCTTCGGGAACCCGGCGAAGTAGGTCGCCGGGTCGTCCGGGTCACCGGCGACGAGGAAGAGCGTCCAGGCGAACCTGGTGCTCTCGGCCCGGTTCCAGCGCTCGGTGAGCTCCAGGACGTGCCCGTGCTTGTTGGCGTTGCGCGGGTTGGCCTCGTCGGCCGGGGCGTTCGTACCGACACCGCGGTTGCTGTTGTTGGTGAGGGCGACGTACACCTTGCCGGTGTGCGGGTTCGGCTCGATGTCCTCGGGCCGGTCCATCTTGGTCGCGCCGACCTTGTCCCCGGCGAGCCGGGTGAAGACGAACACCTCGTCGGCGGTCATGCCCTCGACGTGCGAGACGGCACCCTTGGCGGTCGCGGTGGCCAGCGGGATCCACTCGCCGCTGCCGTCGAACTCGCCGTCGCCCGGCAGCTTCCCCGTCCCGTCGATCTCGATGGCGGGGGAGTCACCGGTCAGCTTGGCGACGTAGAGCGTGCCCTCGTCGAGCAGGCTCAGGTTGTGCTCCCGCACGGCACGGGAAAACCCCTTCTTCATCCGCTTGCTGCCGACGAACTTGTAGAAGTAGTCGAACCGCTCGTCGTCGCCGGAGTACACGACCGGCCGCCCGTCGTCCGTCAGCCGCACGGTCGCGCCCTCGTGCTTGAAGCGGCCGAGGGCGGTGTGCTTGCGGGGCGTGGAGGACGGGTCGTACGGGTCGAGCTCGACGACGTACCCGAAGCGGTGCACCTCGTTCGGCTCCTGGGCCACGTCGAAGCGCTTGTCGAACCGCTCCCACTTGCGCTCGGAGGCCGCGGTGCCGATGCCGTATCGCTTGTCCGTCGCCCGGCTCGCGTGGGCGAAGTACTGGTTGAAGTTCTCCTCGCCGTGGAGCGTGGTGCCCCAGGGGGTGGTCCCACCCGCGCAGTTGTTGAGGGTGCCCAGGACCTTGGTGCCGGTCGGGTCGGCGGAGGTCTTCAGCAGGTCGGACCCGGCGGCGGGCCCGGTGAGCCGGAACTCGGTGGTGGCGGTGACCCGCCGGTTGAGGGGATGCCGGGAGACGGCGGTCAGTTTCCCGCTCCTGCGGTCGCCCTCCACGACGACGGCGGACAGCCCGTGGGCCGCCCACGCGATCTCCACCTGCTCGCGGGTCGGGTTGGCGGCGTCGTAGCCGCGGAACATGAGCACCTCGTCGGTGTACTCGTGGTTGGCGACGAGGATCTGCCTGTTCCGCTCGCCCGGCAGCGGGAGGAGGGAGAGGAAGTCGTTGTTGTATCCGAACTGACCGGCCTGCGCGGCGGCGGTCTGCTTCTCCGGGTCGAAGGCCGGCGCCCCGCGCAGGATGGGCTCGCCCCAGCGGATCACGACATTCTGCCGATAACCAGCCGGAACGGTCACAACGTCGGCCGTGTTGGGCGCGACGGCGGCGAACCGAAGGCCACGGGCGGCCTTGCCGCGACCGGGCTTGCCCGCAATAGCACTGTTTGCGCCACTTTCGGCCGCGGCGACCGGCGAGGCGAGCCCCGCCCCCGCCGCACCGGCCACGGTCACGACGGCCGCGGCCCGCATGATCGACCGCCGGCTGAGCGCACCGGCGATGACGTCACCGACGTACGGGTTGGCGGAGGTGTTCGGCACCTCGTGGAAACAGGCGTCACCACACCGGAACCGGCAGGTGAGGGCGGAGCGCCCCCCGGGGTGCTCGTTCGAAGTCCTGATCAACGGCAACTGCATACGCACTTTGCTCTCCCCTTGCTTCCCCTTGGGTCCGGTGTGACGGACGCTATGCGCACGTCTGTGCGGGAGCGGGGCGTGCCGGTGAACCGAGGGTGAACCCGAGGTGGCTGTCAGGCAGTTGGCCTCGACGGGCAGGCGCGCGGGTCAAGGCTTGATATGCCCTCTTGACGTCTCCCGGGTCGCGTGACCCGCCCCTGCCCAAGATCGCCTTCCGGGGCCGCTAACCTTACGTGTCCGTCCTGGCCAGGGATTGACGGGCTACAACTCATGCGAAGGGTTGCGCACATGGGCATTCTCACTCTCCTGCGGAACGCGTTCGGCCGGTCACGCAAGGGGCACACCACCGCCCCTTCGCAGGAAACCGAGGTTGCCTCACAGGAGGCCGCGCCGACGGTACCGGCCCCTGCAACGGAGCCGACCCCGGACCCGCAGCCGACGGCGACGGTCCCGGAACCGCGCACGTCGACGCCGTCCACACCGCCCGCCGAGTCCCCTTTGTCCGCAAAGGACGAGCACGACTTGGTCGCGGCGGCCTTCGACAAGGTGGCCGTACCGAAGCCGGCGGAACCGGCGGAACCGGCTGTGACTGCGGCGGAGCCGGTGAAGACGCCGGTGGCGGAGGAACCGACGCCGGAGCCGGTGGTGGAGACGCCGGTCGCGGAGGCCACTCCCGAGCCCGAGCCGGTGGCGGCCGAGGAGCCGGTCGCGGCCACGAAGGTCACGCCGGAGC
>NZ_JAGMUK010000221.1:192606-287506 GCF_019049245.1 Streptomyces sp. AC555_RSS877
GGTGGAGACGCCGGTCGCGGAGGCCACTCCCGAGCCCGAGCCGGTGGCGGCCGAGGAGCCGGTCGCGGCCACGAAGGTCACGCCGGAGCCGGAGCAGGTCGCGGAGGTTGCGCCCGAGCCCGAGCCGGTGGCGGCCGAGGAGCCGGTCGCGGCCACGAAGGTCACGCCGGAGCCGGAGCCGGTCGTCGAGCCGGAGCCTGAGCCGGTCGCGGAGCCGACCGCCGAGGTGACGCCCGAACCCGCGCCCGAGCCGGTAGCGGAGGTCAGCCCCGAGCCGGAGCCCGCCGCCGAACCGGTCGCGGTCACGGAGGTTGCTCCCGAACCCGAGCCCGAGCCGGTCGCGGAAATCGCTCCCGAGCCCGAGCCCGAGCCGGTGGCGGAGGTCAGCCCCGAGCCGGAGCCCGAGCCCGTCGTCGAACCGGTCGCCGCCGCAGACCCGGAGCCGGTCGCGGAGGAGACCCCGGCCCCCGAGCCGGTCCCCACCCCCGAACCGTCGGCCGCCGACGGCGAGGACGCCCCACAGGTGCCACCCGCAGTCGACGACGAAAGCAGCACGGGTGGTGCGGGTGGGAACACCGAGGCCGAAGGCGAAGCCGAGGCCACCGTCCCCGCCACCCTCCGAACCGCCTACGAGGCCGCCGACACCACCCTCAAGGACAGGAACCTCACCGGCACCCGTGCCAAGGTCTACCTCGTCCTCGACCGCTCCGCGTCCATGCGCCCGTACTACAAGGACGGCTCCGCCCAGGCCCTCGGCGAGCAGACCCTCGCCCTCGCGGCCCACCTCGACCCCGAGGCCAAGGTCCACGTGGTCTTCTTCTCCACGGAACTGGACGGCACCGGCGAGCTGACCCTCACCGACCACGACAACAAGATCGACGAGCTGCACGCCGGCCTCGGCCGCATGGGCCGTACCAGCTACCACGCCGCGGTCGAGGCAGTCGTCACCCACCACGCGCAGGAAGCGGCCCCCGGCACCCCCGCCCTCGTCGTCTTCCAGACGGACGGCGCCCCCGACGCCAAGACCCCGGCCACCCAGTCCCTCACGGACGCCGCGAAGAGCCACCCCACCGTCTTCTTCTCCTTCGTCGCCTTCGGTGAGCAGGACAACAAGGCCTTCGACTACCTCCGCAAGCTGAAGACGGGCAACACGTCCTTCTTCCACGCGGGCCCGACCCCGCGCGAGCTCACGGACGCCGAGCTCTACGAGGGCGTACTGGCCACCTGGCGCCCGTAGCCCCGCAGCGACCTCGGGGGGTGGACCGATCTCCGGTCCACCCCCCGAAACGCATGTGAGTCGATCTTCGCGAGCCCAGTAGGATTTCGGGCATGGCGGCCACTGGATCCGAGAAGCAGGGGGCGAAGGCGTACTACGTCTCGACCCCCATTTACTACGTCAACGACGCTCCTCACCTGGGCCACGCCTACACGACCGTCGCAGGGGACGTGCTCACGCGCTGGCACCGTCAGCGCGGCGAGAAGGTGTGGTACCTCACCGGCACGGACGAGCACGGTCAGAAGATCATGCGCACCGCGGACGCGAACGGGGTGAGTCCGCAGGAGTGGTGCGACAAGCTCGTGGAGGAGGCCTGGAAGCCCCTCTGGGAGCACCTGGAGATCGAGAACGACGACTTCATCCGCACCACGCAGAAGCGGCACACCGACCGCGTCCAGGAGTTCGTCCAGGACCTGTACGACAAGGGCGAGATCTACAAGGGCGGCTACGAGGGCCCGTACTGCGTCGGCTGCGAGGAGTACAAGCTCCCGGGCGAGCTGCTCGACGGCGAGGGTGACTTCGCGGGTCAGAAGCTGTGCCCGATCCACAAGAAGCCGGTGGAGATCCTCAGCGAGGAGAACTACTTCTTCAAGCTGAGCGAGTACGGCGAGAAGCTGCTCGCCCACTACGAGGCGAACCCCGGCTTCATCCAGCCGGAGTCCGCGCGCAACGAGGTCGTGAACTTCGTCCGCCAGGGCCTGCAGGACCTGTCGATCTCCCGCTCGACCTTCGACTGGGGCATCCCGATCCCGTGGGACCAGAAGCACGTGATCTACGTGTGGGTCGACGCGCTGCTGAACTACGCCACGGCGGTCGGTTACAACGAGAACCAGCAGAAGTTCGAGGAGACCTTCCCGGCCGACGTCCACCTGGTCGGCAAGGACATCCTCCGCTTCCACGCGGTGATCTGGCCCGCGATGCTGATGGCACAGGGCCTCCCGCTGCCCGGCAAGATCGCCGCGAACGGCTGGCTGATGGTCGGCGGCGAGAAGATGTCGAAGTCGAACCTGACCGGCATCAAGCCGCAGGACCTGACCTCGCACTTCGGCGTGGACGCGTACCGCTGGTACTTCCTGCGCGCGATCGCCTTCGGCCAGGACGGCTCCTTCTCCTGGGAGGACTTCTCGGCCCGCTACACCAGCGAGCTGGCCAACGACTACGGCAACCTCGCCTCCCGCGTGGCGGCCATGGTCGGCAAGTACTTCGGCGGCGCCCTGCCCGAGGCGACGGCGTCCGGCGAGGCCGAGAAGGCGGTCCAGGACGGCCTGGCGAAGGCGGTGGCGGAAGCCGACCGGAAGATCGGCGAGGAGCTGGACTTCCAGGGCGGCATCCTGGCGGTCTTCGACTTCGTCAAGCAGGTCAACGGCTACATCACGGAGCAGGAGCCGTGGAAGGTCGCGAAGGACACCTCTGACGAGGGCAAGGCCCGCCTGGCCACGATCCTCTACACGGCCGCGGAGTCCCTCCGCGCGGCCGCGGTCCTCCTGAACCCGGTCATGCCGGACACCTCCCAGAAGCTCTGGGACTCGCTCGGCGCCGGGACCTCCCTCGGCGCCCTCGCGGACCAGAAGGTCCAGGAGGCCGGCGAGTGGGGCAGGCTGCCGGTCGGCACGACGGTCACCAAGGGCGCGGTCCTCTTCCCGCGTCTGGAGGAGAAGCCGACGGCGTGACGCGCGCGCTCGACAGCGCGGGGCCCGGGAAGCACACCGCTTCCCGGGCCCTTGCCTGTACCCCTACCCCCTGCCGGAATGTCCCCGACCACCCGTATGGTTTCCGCCATGGCAATGGCAGTACCCGAGGTCATTCCGATCGCCTACGCGCCCAGGCGTCACACCGAGTCCATCGGCCGGTACGCGGACGGCCAGTTCCTGGCGTCGATCACGTACGCCTTCCCCGAGGGCTTCCGTCCCGACGAGGGCTGGGAAGAGCACAAACGCCTCTACGTGGCACTGCACACCTTCGACGCGGACGGCCACTACCGCGACTCGGAGATCTGGTGCGCGGGCACCTGGGCGGACCAGCAGCGCGCCCCTGACGGCAACGACTCGGTCCTCGGCCGCGCCCGCATCCACCTGTCGAAACTCCTGCGCAGCCTGCCGCGCCGCTCCTACACCGACATCGCCGTCCGCCCCTTCCAGCTCACCGTCGACGGAGTCCGTTTCGGCCTGGTGATCCGCAAGGAGGAGGACGAGTCCTGGGCCGAGCTCTACCCGGACCGCCTGGAATTCGGCGAACCCTGGGACGGCCGGTACGTCACCTGACCCGCAGCCGGTGCAGGAGGGCGGCGAGGCCGCTCTGGATGAGCACGGCCTGACCGCCCTCGCGCAGGGTGCCGGCCCCGCCGGCCTCGGCGGTGCCCTACAGCACCCCCGCCCCCGTCGTCGTCGCCAGCGACGTCAGCAGGTTCTTCGCCGACGGCTCCAGCCCCGCCGTGAGCGACGGCGTCCAGTTCACCGTCGTCTTCAGCTTCTTCGAGTTCGCGGCGTTGTACGCGGCGACGACATCCGTCGCCGTGCCGTTGACGAGGTTGCCGCCGCCCGCGACCGAACCCGTGCCGTCGCCGCTGAGCAGCTTGGCGACCTTGCCGCCGGCCGGCACCGTCCAGTAGTTGTTCTCCGCGACGACCTGAGCCTTGGCGCGGGAGTCGATGCTGTACTTCGGCGCGTAGCCGTTCAGCGTCGTCGTGTCGTAGACGTTGTTGTAGATGTGGATCTGGCCGATGCGGGCCAGCGGGGCCCGCTGGGTGATGCCCTTCCACACGTTGTGGTGGATGGAGACACGCAGCTTGCCGACGCTGTCGGTGTCGCTGCTGCCGATCAGCATCGTCTTGTCGTGGTTGGTGAACTGGTTGCGCTCGACGGTCACCAGGTCCGAGCCGTTGGTGATGTCGAGGGCGCCGTCGTGGATCTGGTACTTCCGGCCGAAGTACGTCTTCTCCGCACTGTCGAAGAACGGCGCGTCGGTGAAGGTGTTGTGGTCGGCCCAGACGTGGGTCGCCCCGCGCAGGGTGACGGAGTCGTAGTTGGAGTTCCACTCGCCCGCCGAGCCGTCGGTCGGGTCCCATTGCGGGAAGCAGTCCTCGGTGGCGGCGAAGGTGAGGTTGCGGATGATGACGTTGTCGACGCTCTTGACCTGGAGACTGCCGCCGGTGATGCCGGCCTTGGTGCCGGGGACGCCGACGAGCGTCGTGTTGGCGGGCACCTTGAAGACGATGTTCTTCGCCTGCTTGGCCTGGGCGGCGGCGCGGGCGCTCTCCTGGGTGCCGGAGGGCAGCTTCGAGGTGCCGTACGTCGCCGGGTCGAACGCCTTCAGATAGGCCGACAGCGAGTAGCCGGTGCCCGACGCGTAGTCCGCGCAGGTCAGTTTCTTGCCCGCGGCGTCGGTGTTGGCGTCGATCGTGCCCTTGACCTTGATGATCCGCGGCGTGGTGTCGGAGGCGGAACCGAGCGCCTTCACTAATTCGGCGCGGGTGGAGACGGTGAAGGTGTGCGCGGAGTCGGCCTTCGCGCCACCGGTCGTGCCGGTGCCGGAGGCCGCCCAGCCGTTCTTGGCGGCGAGCGACTGGTGGTACAGGTCCACGGCATCGGCGTTCGCGTTCATCACGAAGACACCGGCGCCGGCCCCGGCGGCCAGGGCGGCGACGGAGACGACGAGGATGCGCCGCGAGCGGAGGGACCGGCGGTGGGAGGGTGCTGCCACGGAGGAGTCCTTACGTGGGTGTGTGCGCATGTGTTGTGTGCTGCGCGTGTTGTCCGTGAAGCTCCGGTGAACGGGGCTTCCGACTCCTCAGTGGCCGCCGGGATCACAAGGGTTGCCGTGAAGAGAGAAATTGACGGAACGCCAGGTGCGGCAAAAAACTACAGACCCTCCCGAACCTCCGGATCTCTACCTCCGCCCGCCCCCGAAGCCGCCCTCCGGTGCCTCCCCCGCCGTCACCGTCGCGAGCTCCTCCGCCGAGCCGAGGTCGCCCGACGTCGCCAGACCGCCCGTGCTCGCGCCGGACGCCGAGCCGCCGGAGTGGATCCGGTACTCCTCGCCGCTGCTGACCGCGGCGGAGGAGAAGACGACGTTCTGGATCGCCTTCGAGGTGACGTACGTCGCCACCACCTTGCCGTCGGCGTCCACCACGTGCAGCGTCGTACCCGCATCGACCGTCGTGTCGAGCGTCGCCGACACCCAGCCCTGCCCGGACTCGGTGTCGGGGGCGACGGCCATGCCCGCGCTCCCGGCGGCCATCACCACCCCGCCGCTGACGGTGAAGCTGCCGTTGACGTCGAGTGCGCCGTTGCCGCCCTGTTCGGGGCCGTTGACGACGAGGGTGCCGCCGGTGATCTCGGCGGTGCCGTTGGAGTCGAAGCCGTCGCCGTCGGCGTTGATGACCAGGGTGCCGCCGGTGACCTTCAGGGTGAAGTCCCCCGCGGGCTCGCCCCCGCCGCCGCCCGGGCCGCGGCCTGCGCCGCCGCTCTCCTCCGTCGTCGTACCGCCGGACGCGTTCACCCCGTCGTCGGAGGAGGTGATCTCCGTCGAGCCGCCGGCGACCGTGATGTCCTTGCCCTCCAGGCCCTCGTTGGACCGCGTGAGCTTCACCGTGCCGCCGTCGACGACCAGATCGCCCTCGGCGTGCACGCCGTCGTCGCCGGCGGCGATCGTCACCGCGGCCCCGCCCAGGTGCACCGCCGCGTCGCTGTGCACGCCGTCGGCGGAGGAGTCGACGGCGACGGTGCCGTGCTCCAGGACGGTGATGACGCCCGACTTCAGTCCGTGCGCGGAGCTGTCGTCGGCGGCCTCGCTGTGCACGTCCAGGGAAACGCCGCCGGTGACGACGAGGTCGGTGGCCGCGTCGACGCCGTCGCCCGTGGAGGTCACCTCGACCGTGCCGCCGTCGACGGCGACGTAACCGGCATCCGCCTTCTCGGTGTTGTCGGCCTTGAGTCCGTCGCCCTCGGCGGTCACGGCGAGGTCGACGCCCCTGACCGACAGGTTCACCACCCGACCGCCCAAGAGCATGTCGAGGTGTGCGCGCAGGGCGTCCTCGTCGGTGTAGGCGGAGTCGAGGCGAAGGCTGCGCGTGCGGTGCCGGGCGAACAGGCGGGGGTGGTCACCGAGGTACATCGTGCCGACGATCAGCAGGGTCAGCGCGGTGGTCAGCACGGTCGCGTGTTGCGGCAGTCCGCCGAGCAGTCCGATCGCCAGGGCGGAGAAGTAGTACGCGATCTCGTGCTGGGCGATCTCGTACGACCGCAACCGGATGATCGACAGCACCCCGAACAGGCCCATGCCCAAGCCGATCCCGACCGACGTGGAACTGAGCGTCATCGCCACGGAGAGCACGCCGACGTTGACACCGAGGAACGCGGCGACGAGGTCCCGGCGGTGATGACGCGGGAAGAAGACGCCGAAGGTGAGTACGGAGACTGCGACGAGGTCGCAGGCGACCAACACCAGTTGGTTCACGGCCGTTGAGGTCATGGGACGACAGTCGGGGAGTCGTCTGTGAAGCGTCTTTGAGCTGCCTTAAATGGGCGTTCCCCATGTCCAGCGTCACAGGCTCATCGCGACTTGCTGAGAGATTTCCGCTTTTTCGTGATTTTCCGCTTTTGCCACGGCAGCGAGTGGTTACGCGTAAGGAACGACAGAAGCAAGGAGAGCGCCAATGATCACTCGCGACCAGATTGCCACCGTTCTGGATCATCCCGTCCACGACGCGGAGGGCGTCAAGATCGGTGACGCCAAGCACGTCTTCTTCGACGATGTGACCGGTGAGCCCGAATGGGTGAGCGTGAGGACCGGCCTGTTCGGGACCAGCGAGTCGTTCGTGCCGATCCACGACGGGACAGTGGTGGAGGACCACTTGGAGGTGCCCTACGCCAGGGACACGGTCAAGGACGCGCCGAACGTCGACGTCGACGCCGGCGGACACCTGTCCGAACAGGAAGAGCACCGCCTCTACGAGCACTACGGCATCGACTGGGACACCGCTTGGCAACAGGCCAACCAGCCCCCCGAAGGCGGCCGGGCACGCCTCGGCACCGACACCACCGGGCAGGACATGACCGCTACCGGGACGCGGCCTGGAGGCGACGACGCGATGACGCGCTCCGAGGAGCAGATGCACGTCGGTGTCGAACGCCGAGAGACCGGCCGGGCGCGCCTGCGCAAGTACGTGGTCACCGAGGAGGTCCAGCGGACCGTTCCCGTGCGCCACGAAGAAGTCCGCGTCGAGCACGAGCCGATCACCGACGCCAACCGGGACGCGGCCATGTCCGGCCCCGACATCACCGAGGCCGAGCACGAGGTGATCCTCCACGAGGAGCGCCCCGTCGTGGAGACGGAGGCCGTCCCCGTCGAACGCGTCCGGCTGAGCACCGAGGAGCGTACCGAGGAGGAAACCGTTCATGGCGAGGTCCGCAAGGAGCGGATCGAGACCGATCGCACCGACGAGACCGAGACCGAGACCGGCCAGGGTGACCGATGACCGGATCCTCGTGGACCCGCCGGACCCACCCGGACACGCACTGCGGGATCTTCTCGTTGATCAGCGCATGAGGAGGACGTCATGGGCACCATCAGCCAGCCCCTCACCGACGAAAGCATCAAGGTCCGCCAGCTCAGCCACTACCAGTTCAGCTGGGTCGCCGGCGACGCAGGCGCACGCGGCACGTTCACCCTGCAGCTCGTTCTCGACGAGGGCGCCTGGGAGGAAGTGCTGACCATCGACGTCGACGACGCCGATGTCCTGGACGACCTGCTGAAGACCACCGGCACCGTCCACTACGACGTCGGTCGCCGCACCCTGATCTTCGGCGTCACCCGCGTCGCCGGCTAGACCAGGCTTAGCACCCGCCCTGCCCCTCCACCTGCGCGGACACACCCCCGCCCCCTGATAGCATCCGGCCACTTGTGCGAGGGCGGGGGCCCTCGTGGGGAGGGAACTTCACGTGGGCAGACACGCCCCGAGACGGGGCGGTCGTGCCGCTCTCGTCTCCGTGCTCGCGGTCGCCGTGGCGGCCGGATCCATCACCCTGTTCTCCGGTACGGAGGACGGCGGCGGCGCGGCGCAGGCCGCCACCACGGCCGCGGCGGCCGGAACCACCGAGATCGTCCTGGACGATCCGCGCCTTGAGCTGCGGCGCGCCGAGCGGCTGCTGGCGGCGGGCGAGACCGGCTTCCTGCACCGCCAGGCGGGGGCCGCCGGCCTGTTCTGGACGGACTACGAGGACGGCAGCACCGTCACCGTCGAGGGACCGTCCGGGGTCTACTCGCCGACCACCACCAGCTGCTACGACGAGCAAAGGCGCTGTGCCTCGGGCGTGTTCGGGCAGGCCGCCGACACGGTGGCGCTGCCGAACAGGACCGACGGCGGCGACCCCGTGTCGCTGTGGAGCCCGGACGGCGGCGCCCTGCGGACCCTGGACCTGAGCCAGTCGGCCGACCGCGTGGGCACGTACGGCGAGACCACCGTCACCGTCGAGTACAACGGCGTCGTCGACGGCACCGAACTGGACGGACACGTGCTGCACCTGGTCGACCTCGTCGACGGCAAGCAGCGAGACCGCCTGGTCACCGGCTACCCGGCCGACGTGTTCTGGGAGTGGAACTTCGCGCGCACCGGCGACGAGAACGGCGCCCTGCTGACCCACCCCGCCCGCGACGAGAACGGCGCCCTCACGTCGTACACCGTCGGCTACCTCGACTTCGCCACCGCGCGGCTCACCCCGGTCTTCACCGGTCTGTCCAAGGAGACGGTGCCGGAGGTCGTGCTGAGCGACGACCGCGTCGGCTGGTACACGCAGGCCGCCGGTCTGCACCTCAAGCCGCGCACCGACCTCGCCGCCGAGGAGACGGTCCCGGTGGCCGGGGAGGAGACCACCGTCTCCCCCGTTCCCGTCCTCGTCGGTGACTGGCTGGTCCTGACCGGCGCCCCCGGCGTCAAGGCCGTCTCCCTGGCCGACGGCACCACCAAGACCCTGCTGCCCGGGTCGTACGGCACCCCGCTGGCCACCCCGGACGGCGGCGCCCTCGTCACCGGCGGCACCACCACGACCGACTGGTGGGTGCAGCGCGTGAGCCTCGGCGCCGACGGCACCCCGCAGGTGGCGAAGCTGACCAAGGTCCCTCCGTACGAGAACAAGAAGACCGGGCTCGCGCTCAGCCGCGGCAGCCTGCGCGTCGCGGAGGACACCACGAGCAGCACCTCGGACACCACGTCCGTCCGCAGGCTCACCACCAACGGCAGCACCCTGCTGACCGCGTCCGCCGCCACGGAGAGCAGTTCGGTCAGCCCGACGTGCCCGTACCCGAACACCACCTGCTCGGCGATGTGGGGCAACTTCGACGGCACCGACCCCGAGGACGTCTACCTCGACACGTTCTACGACGGCGACGAGGGCGGCAGCGGCCTGGAGAACGCGGACCGGCTGGTCTCCATCGGCTACAACCCCCTGTCGTTCTTCGGCACCACGGGCGGCTCGATCGTCGACGTCTCCGACGACTACGCCGTCTACAACTCGGGCGGCTCCGCCCCGGCGCAGTACGTCGGCGAGTTCGGCTACGCGCAGAAGCTGAAGCGCTCGGTGCGCGCCGCCGCCCTGAACGGCTCCACGCTCTGGAGCGCCGCCGGCACCGGCAGGCTCACCTCCTACAGCCTCACCGAGGACAAGACCCTCGCCACGCTGACGGTCCCCTCGCTCGCCTGTACGCCGAGCGAGCTCCAGGCGGCGGGCCGCTGGGTGTACTGGTCCTGCGGGACGGCCTCGGCGGGCGTCTACGACACCAAGGCCGGTACGTCCCGCGCCGTGCAGCCCGGTGACGTGCTGCTCGGCGACGGCTTCACCGTCCGCCACGACCACGACGCCGACCGGCTGGTCCTCACCGACGCGGCCACCGGCACCACCCGCGTGATCGCCTCCGGCCTGCCGGACAGCGGCCTCGCGGTGGACCGCCGCTACCGCTGGACGGTGGACGAGTACACGGGCCTGGTCGCCTGGTTCGACTCGTTCGAGCAGACGCACGTGGCCACCACCGGCGTCACGCCGTCCACGCCGACGGCCTTCTCCACGGAGACCGAGGGCATCATGGAGCCGCCCTCGGCGGAGCCGTGGAGCGGTCACTGGCTGCTCTCCCGCCCCGTCACCTCCTGGTCCCTCACCCTCACCTCGGTGCAGAGCGGCGCGAGCGGCAGGGCGACCCGCACGATCACCGGCGGTGCGACCTCGGCCTGGGTGTCGGCGACCTGGAACGGCAGGACGGCGAGCGGGGGTTACTTCCCCAACGGCGCGTTCACGTGGACGCTGAACGCGACCGGCCTGGGCACCTCGACCCCGGCCACGGTGAAGTCCGGAGAGGGGTTCGTCCTCCGGGGCGCGCCCGCACTCCGCGACTTCACCAGCCCCGACGGCCCGGACGGCAGGGGCGACCTGCTCACCCTCAACGCCTCCGGCGGCCTGACCTTCCACAGCGGCACCGGGACCGGAAAATTCGGCGAGAAGACCACCGGCACCGGCTGGCCGACGACCGCGAGGCTCGTGCCCTTCGGCGACCTCAGCGGCGACCGCTGCAACGACGTCCTGGTCCGCCTGAGCAGCGGCGCCCTGCGCCTGTACAAGCCGGGCTGCAACGCGGCGGTCAGGCCGTCGACGTCGTACACGACGCTGTCGACCGGCGGCTGGACCCAGTACGACGTCCTGACCTCCCCCGGTGACGTCAGCGGCGACGGCCGCCCGGACCTGATCGCCCGCAACACGTCCACCGGGACGGTCTACCTCTACAAGGGCACCAGCACCGGCAAGCTGTCCGCCCGCGTGAAGCTCTACGACAACTGGAAGACGTACAAGAAGATCGTGGGCGTCGGCGACCTCAACGGCGACGGCATCGGCGACCTGCTCGCCCAGGACAAGGCGAACACCCTGTACCGCTACTACGGCAAGGGCAACGGCACCTTCGGCGCCCGCACCCAGCTGTTCGCGAACTGGGGCGGCTCGTACAACGTGATCGTCGGCGTCGGCGACATCACCGACGACGGCAAGGCCGACATCGTCTCCCGCGACAGCAGCGGCAACCTGTTCCGCAACAGCGGGGACGGCAAGGGGTCGTTCGGGGCGCGGGCGACGATCGCCACCGGCTGGAGCGGCTACAAGTCGCTTTCGTGAACTGTGAGTTCGAATGCGGGCGCCCGGGGTTCGGTCACCCCGGGCGCCTTCGCGCTTCTCAGGACACGACAGGCCGCTGTGCGCTCGCCTCCGGCGCGGTCCGCGGCAGGGCGCCGGACGTCCCGCGGGTGTTCCTGATGAAGACCACCCCGATCACCGCGAGGAGCGACGCGGCGGAGAGCGTGTACAGGCCGCCGTTCGTGCTGCCGGTCGTGTCCTTGAGGTAGCCGAAGAGCGTGGGGGAGACGAAACCGCCCAGGTTTCCGATGGAGTTGACCACGGCGAGTCCCGGCGCGGCGACCTTGAGGTCGAGTCCGGACTGGGCCATCGGCCAGTACAGGGTGGCCGCGCACTTCCCGCCGACCGCGGCGAGCGTGAGGGCGGCGAGCCCGAACCAGGGGGAGCCCAGGGTGGCGAGGAAGGTGCCCACGGCCGACAGGACCAGGGCGATCGCCAGGAAGGGGCGGCGGTCCGGGGCGGCGTCGGTGAAGTGGCTCACGGTGTACATCGCGATCACGGCGCAGATCCACGGTACGGCGGTGAGCAGCCCGACCTGGAAGGACGACAGCCCGCCGATGTCGTCGACCAGGCTGGGCAGCCAGAAGGTGATCGCGTACCCGGTGAGCGCCATGGCGAAGAAGACGCCGGTCAGCAGGGCGACCTGGGGGTGGAACAGGAGCTTGAGCCGGGAGACCCTGGGGGCTCGGCTGCGGGCTTCCTTGTCGCGGTCGACCGCCGCGCTCAGTGCCGCCTTCTCTTCGACGGTGAGCCAGCGGGCGTCCTCGATGCGGGAGACGAGGAAGAACCCGGCGACGATCCCGACGAGGATCGAGAAGGCGCCCTCCAGCGCGAACATCCAGCGCCAGCCGGCGAATCCGCCCGCCCCGTGCAACTCCAGCAGGGCTCCGGTGATCGGTCCCGTCACGATGTACGCCGTGGCCGAACCGCCGAGGAAGATCGCGCTCGCCCGGCCCCGGCTGGAGTCGGGCAGCCACTGGGTGAAGTAGAGGAGCACGCCGGGGAAGAAGCCGGCCTCCGCGACGCCGAGGAGGAAACGGAGGGCGTAGAACATCGCGACGTTGTGGATGAAGCACATCGCCACGATCACCACGCCCCAGGTGATCATGATGCGGGTGAGCCAGACCCGGGCGCCGAACCGCTCCAGGAGCATGTTGCTCGGCACCTCGAACAGCGCGTACCCGATGAAGAACAGGCCGGCGCCGAGACCGTACGCGGTGGCACTCACCCCCACATCGGCCCGCAACTCGTCCTGGACGAAGCCGACGTTCGTCCGGTCCATCTGGTTGACCAGCAGCATCAGGACCAGGATCGGCAGCATGCGACGCAGGAACTTGCCGACTGCTCGGCTTTCGGCGTCGGGTGTCACGACCTCTGACACGACTTCTGACATCGTTGTCTCCCTCGCGATGCACATACGTGAACTGCAATCACGTACGCGGGCACTGGGGGACGTTACGGAGGGCGATCTTCCGGGTCAATGGGTTGAGCAAATGTTCATGTACGCGAACGACGTGAACCGCGTGAACCGCGTGAACAACCCATCGACCCGGTAGGTGCACGGCAGGGATCAGGTGCCGTCGTGATCAGGTGCCGTCATGATCAGGTGCCGTCGTTCGTCTCGTCAGGCGCGACGCCCACGGTGAGGGAGCCGACGACGCCCTTGGCGATGTTCTTCTTGTTGTACTTCAGCCTGAGGAGACCGCCCTGGGTGCCGCTCTGGTCGTAGATCGTGTCCTCGGTGAGCGTGGTGCGCTCGGTGGTGCTGGTGGCGTACGGCTCGACCTCGGCGGAGGCGAGCACGGACTCCTCGTCGAAGAAGAACTGGCCGGTGTGGCAGGCGTGTCCGCCCTCGTAGCCGGCGTCGGTCCACTCGCCGTCCACGTGCACCTTGGTGTGGATGTGGACGCAGCGGCCGCGGTACCAGCCCGGGAAGATCGTCTTGAAGGTGACCCGGCCCTGCTTGTCCGTCTTCCAGGTGCCGCGCAGGTAGCGCTCGTCGTCCGTGGGCTCCTCGTGAACCCCGCCACCGCCGGGGCCGCCGGACGGTGCGCCCGACGGCGGTTCTCCCGTCGGCGTGCCCGAGGGGGCGCCGGTCGGGGCGGTGCCGCCACCGCCGGTCGACAGGCTCTCGTAGCCGGAGTAGATGCCCAGCGCGTCGCAGTGCCAGATGTCGACGGCTGCGTCGCGGATCGGCTTGCAGGTCTCGGAGTCGATCACCTTGAGGGTGAGGGTGAGCGGGATGCCCTCCTTGTCCTCGGTGATGTCCTGGCGGATCTTGTCGGCGTCGATGTAGTAGGGACCCTCGGTGGTCTCCGAGGTGAGCTTGTAGCAGACCTCCGCGCTGCTCGACGTGCTCGACGCGGTCGAGGTCGCGCTCGCCGTCGTCTCGTCCGCGGAGGCGGTCATGGCGAGGGCACCGCCCACGCCCACGGCGGCCACCGCCGCGCCGCCCGCCACGACGACCTTGCGACGCGTCGGATCCTGCTTGTGTTTCGGCCCTTGGGCCGTCTGGTTTCCCGTCATGAGCAGGGAAGTTAGGTAAGGAGACTGTCAAAGACATGGGAGCGGACTGTGGCTTCCCCAGGCACGCCGAAGGGGCCTGAAACCGACGTCGGTTTCAGGCCCCTTCGCGAAGCGAACCACCAAGCGGACTACGAAGCGGATTCCGAAGCGGCCTACTTCGGCTGCGGCTTGCGCACCGTCAGGTGCAGCTCCCGCAGCCGCGCCTCCTCCAGCTCCGTCGGCGCGCCCATCATCAGGTCCTGGGCGTTGCCGTTGAGCGGGAAGGCGATGGTCTCGCGGATGTTCGGCTCGTCGGCCAGCAGCATGACGATGCGGTCGACGCCGGGGGCGATGCCGCCGTGCGGCGGGGCGCCGAAGCGGAACGCGCGGAGCATGCCGGCGAACTTCTCCTCGACGGTCTCCCGGTCGTAGCCGGCGATCTCGAAGGCCTTGAGCATGATCTCCGGCTCGTGGTTCCGGATCGCGCCGGAGGACAGCTCGACGCCGTTGCAGACGATGTCGTACTGCCAGCCCAGGATGTCCAGCGGGTCCTGGGTCTCCAGGGCCTCCAGACCGCCCTGCGGCATGGAGAACGGGTTGTGCGAGAAGTCGATCGTGCCGCTCTCCTCGTCCTTCTCGTACATCGGGAAGTCGACGATCCAGCAGAACCGGAAGACGTTCTCCTCGAAGTGCCCGGCGCGCTTGGCGGCCTCGACCCGCACCGCGCCCATGATCTTCGAGGCCTCGTCGAACTCGCCCGCGCCGAAGAACACGGCGTGACCGGCGGCGAGCGACAGCCGCTTGGTCAGCTCGGCGACGTTCTCCTCGGTGAGGAACTTCGCGATCGGGCCGGTCAGCGAGCCGTCCTCGGTCACCCGCACCCAGGCCAGGCCCTTCGCGCCCTGCGAGACCGCGAAGTCACCGAGCTGGTCGAAGAACTTGCGGGGCTGCGCGGAGACGTCCGGCACCGGCAGGGCACGCACGTGCTTGCCGGCGAAGGCCTTGAACTCCGAGCCCTCGAAGATGTCGGTGATGTCGACGAGCTCCAGCTGGGCGCGCAGGTCCGGCTTGTCCGAGCCGTACTTGAGCATCGCCTCGCGGAAGGGGATGCGCGGGAAGGGGGACGTCACGTGCCGGCCGTTGCCGAACTCCTCGAAGAGCTCGGTCATGAGCTTCTCGATCGGCTGGAAGACGTCCTCCTGCTCGACGAAGCTCATCTCGACGTCGAGCTGGTAGAACTCGCCCGGCGAGCGGTCCGCGCGGGCGTCCTCGTCGCGGAAGCAGGGCGCGATCTGGAAGTAGCGGTCGAAGCCGGAGATCATCAGCAGCTGCTTGAACTGCTGCGGGGCCTGCGGGAGGGCGTAGAACTTGCCCGGGTTCAGGCGGGAGGGGACGACGAAGTCGCGGGCGCCCTCGGGGGAGGTGGCGGACAGGATCGGCGTCGCCATCTCGTTGAAGCCCAGCGCCGTCATCTTGTGCCGGATCGCGGAGATGACCGACGTACGCAGCAGGATGTTGCGGTGCATGCGCTCGCGGCGCAGGTCCAGGAAGCGGTACTCCAGACGCCGCTCCTCGTTGACCCCGTCCTCCGTGTTGATCGTGAACGGCAGCGGGGCGGCCGCGCCGAGCAGCTCGACCTCGCCGACCTCGACCTCGATCTCGCCGGAGGGGAGGTCCGGGTTCACGTTCTCGGTTCCACGTGAAACAACGCGGCCGTCGACGCGGACCGTGGACTCCTTGGAGACCTTGTCCAGGGCCTCGTACGCCGGGGTGCCGGGGCGGGCGACCAGCTGGGTGATGCCGTAGTGGTCGCGCAGATCGATGAAGAGGATGCCGCCCAGGTCGCGCCGATTGTGCAGCCAGCCGCTCAGCCGGACGTCGGTGCCGACGTCAGAGGCGCGGAGCTCGCCGCAGGTGTGGGACCTGTACCGATGCATCGTCGTTCATCCAGCCTTCGCTGATCGGGAATCTCCGGGGCCCGGTGCCCGGACCTCCCAAGGGTACCGGCCACCTCGAGATCGCCTCCCCACCATTGAAGAGCCGGTGATCAGTGGCACTCCTCGTCCTCGTCTTCTTAGAGTGGGGCAATGCGCAATGGCGAGCCTCTGCCCGCCGTGGGGGAGGTTCTCGCCGTCCTCGCGACCGGCCTGTGGCACTGGGACACCGCCACCGGACTGGTCACGGTCGACGCCGAGGCAGCCCGGCTGCTCGGGCTGCCCGCCGAGCAGACCGTCCTCACGGAAGCCCAGACACGGGCCCGTCTCCACCCCGTCGACTGGAACGAGATCACCGGGGTGATCCAGCTCGCCGTCGCCGAGGACACCCTCGCCGAAGTGCGCGTCAGGATCATGGACCCCGAGGGGCACGTCGTCCGCGTCGTCCGCAGCCGCTCCAAGCCGTCCTTCGACCCGGCGAGGAAGGTGTACGAGCTGATCGGCACCCTCCAGGAGGTCACCGAGCCCAGACCCGGCACGCCCGCCGGACGCACCGCCGTCACGGGCGACTGGCGCCGCTCCCGCGAGGCCTTCCTGCTGGACGCGGGCCGCGCCCTGGCCGAGGCCCGCTCCACGGCCGAGGTCCTGCGGGTCGCCGCGGGCCTGTCCATGCCCGGCTTCTCCCCGGACGGGCTGGCCGTCTTCGGAGTCGAGGGAGACCGCCTGACGATCATCGGCCACCACGGCCACCGGCCCGGTGACGATGGCCCCTTCTCCCAGATGTCCCTCGCGACCGACTACCCGGCCGCCGAGGTGGTCCGCACCGGCCGCGCCGTCTACCTCTCCGACCCCGAGGACTACAAGTCCCGCTACCCGCTCACCTGGCCGCTCGCCCGGCACTTCGGCCGCCGGTCCTGGGCCTTCCTGCCGCTGACCGTCGCCGGCCGCACGATGGGCGCGTGGATGGCGGCCTTCACCTATCCGGTGGCGTTCACCCCGGACGAGCGCTCCGTCCTGACGACGGTGGCCCGCATGCTCGCCCAGGCCCTCTCCCGGGCGGGCGCGGCGGAGTCGGAGCGGGAACTCACGGACGGCCTCCAACGCTCGATGCTCCCCACCCTCGGCCCTCGGATACCGGGCATGAGCATCGCCGCGCGGTACGTCCCCACCGGCGGCGGCCTCCAGGTGGGCGGCGACTGGTACGACATGATCCCCCTGCCGGGCGGCCGCTTCGCCCTGGTCATCGGCGACGTCCAGGGCCACGACGTCCGCGCGGCCGGCCTGATGGGCCAGCTCCGCATCGCGCTCAGGGCGTACGCCTCGGAGGGCCACCGCCCCGACGCGGTCCTCTCCCGCGCCTCCCGCTTCCTGCACGGCATGACGTACGACGATCCCGAGACCGCCGACCACCGCTTCGCCACCTGCCTGTACGTGGAGGCCGACCCCACGACCGGCATCCTGGACGTCGCCCGCGCCGGCCATCCCGACCCCGCGATCCGCATGGCGGACGGCACGGTCCTGACCCGCCCCACGGCAGGCGGCCTCCCCCTGGGCATCGACCCCGACGCCGACTACCCCACCACCCGGATCACCCTCGAACCCTCCGAGACCCTGCTGCTGTGCACCGACGGCCTCATCGAGACCGGCGGCCACGACATGGAGACCGGCTGGAAGCGCATCCGCACGATCCTGGAGGACCACGAGGGCGACCTGGAAGCCCTTGCCGACGCCCTGGTCCAGGCCGTGCACGGGCCCTCCTCGCACCACACCGTCGGGCCCCTGGCCGACCGCCGCGAGGACGACATAGCCGTCCTGCTGCTGTGCCGGCAGGGCGAGGGCTGCGGCTGCGGCGACACGGTCGCCGTAAGCCCCAGGGTCCGCCGCACGATGCTCTCGGTGGCCCAGGTCGAACCGGAACGGGTGGCGGTGGCCCGGCAACAGCTGCGGGAGCTGCTGCACGACTGGGCGTCGCAGGACCAGATCGACTCGGCGGTGCTGCTGCTCTCCGAGATGCTGACCAACGTCCTGGTCCACACCGACGCGGACGCCCTGCTGCTGGCCGAGGTGCGGGGCGAGCCGGGCGCACGCCGGATGCGCGTCGAGGTCACGGACACCAGCGACGACCTCCCGCACAAGCGCAGACCGGGTGAGCTGGCGTCGTCCGGCCGCGGCCTGGTGCTCATCGAACTGCTCGCGGACGTGTGGGGGGTGGACCCGCGGGGCGAGGGGAAGAGCATCTGGTTCGAGTTGTTCGAGGCCGGCAAGTCGTAGAACGGGTGGTCCTCGCAGGCGTCGTGAGCCGCGCGGCGAGGAGACGCACGTCACATTCGAGCCTGTCACATCTTGGTGAGCTGTTCCGTCAGGGAGGTGTAACCACCAGCCACCACACAGGAGTTCACCATGGACGCTCGACTGAACCTCTTCGGCAGCCCGGTCGCGGCCAAGTTCCTGAGGCACATCAACTCGGCGGGGAAGGTGGTCGCGGACACGACCCTGCCGGCCGCGACGCAGGAACTGGTGAAGATCCGCGCCAGTCAGATCAACGGCTGCGGTTTCTGCACCGACATGCACACCAAGGACGCCGCCCACGCCGGGGAGACCTCGACCCGCCTCAACCTGATCGCGGCGTGGCGGGAGGCCAAGGTGTTCACCGAGGCCGAGCGCGCCGCCCTGGAGCTGACGGAACAGGGCACTCGCATCGCCGACGCGGCCGGCGGTGTCACGGACGAGGCCTGGGCGGACGCCGCGAAGCACTACGACGAGGAACAGCTCGCCGCCCTGGCGGCCCTCATCGCCGTCATCAACGCCTACAACCGCCTGAACGTCATCGTCCAGCAGCCCGCCGGGGACTACCAGCCCGGCCAGTTCGGATAACGAGAGCCGGGACGGCGGACCGGGGGCCCGAGGCCCCCGGACGACGACGGGGCCCGGTCCACCCGGGCCCCGTCCGAGCCCTAAGGGGTCCTTTCACTATGCCCGTTCGGGTCGCGCGGCCTGGCACCGCACCTCGCCGCGTTGCCGAAACGCCCACGTGGCTCCTCCCCCCCCACGCTCGAACAACCTCGCGTGGGGGAACCTCCATCGCGGCCGCTCCGGCGCCTTGCGATGCACGGCACCAGACCACGCGTCCTGATCGGACGCTCATAGTGAAAGGACCCCTAAAGGCCACCCTCGGACATCCCGTGCACCGCCGGGATCGTCCCCAGCCGCCCCTTCTGGAAGTCGTCGAAGGCCTGCTGCAGTTCGTCCCGCGTGTTCATCACGAAGGGCCCGTAGTGGGCCATCGGTTCACGGATCGGCTGTCCGCCCAGGACCACGACTTCGAGGTCCGGCGTGTGGGAGTCCTGCCTCTCGTCCGCGCGGACGGTCAGCGAGGAACCGGCGCCGAAGACGGCCGTCTGGCCCATGTGGACGGGACGCCGCTCGGCGCCGACCGCACCCTTGCCCGCCAGGACGTACGCGAGACCGTTGAAGTCCTCCCGCCACGGCAGCGTGAGCTCCGCGCCCGGGGCCAGCGTCGCGTGGACCATGGTGATGGGGGTGTGGGTGATACCCGGACCCTGGTGACCGTCCAGCTCACCGGCGATCACGCGCATCAGCGCGCCGCCGTCCGGCGAGGTGAGCAGCTGCACCTGGCCACCGCGGATGTCCTGGTAGCGCGGGGGCATCATCTTGTCCCTGGCAGGCAGGTTGACCCAGAGCTGAAGCCCGTGGAACAGCCCGCCGGACATGACCAGCGCCTCCGGCGGGGCCTCGATGTGCAGGAGGCCCGAGCCCGCGGTCATCCACTGGGTGTCGCCGTTGGTGATGGTGCCGCCGCCACCCTGGCTGTCCTGGTGGTCGAAGATGCCGTCGATGATGTAGGTGACGGTCTCGAAGCCGCGGTGCGGGTGCCAGGGCGTGCCCTTGGGCTCACCCGGCGCGTACTCCACCTCGCCCATCTGGTCCATCATGATGAACGGGTCCAGATGGCGGTAGTTGATCCCGGCGAACGCTCGGCGCACCGGGAAGCCCTCACCCTCGAAACCGCTCGGCGCGGTCGTGACGGTGAGCACGGGACGGGCCACGGCGTCGGTGGGCGCGGCGACGCGGGGCAGCGTCAACGGGTTCTCGACGGTCACTGCAGGCATGTCGGTACCTCCTTGTGCTCCGAGTTTAGTTGAGCGTTGAACTTTCTGCCACCTCCAACCCCGAAACACGGGAAGCCATTCCCGCCCTTCGGCCGTGACGGCGGCCAACGCCCGAGGCCGGCACCCTTCCCAGGGCACCGGCCTCCCGGCCCAACTCAATCAGGTCAGGCGATCAGCTCGGACTCCTTCACGGAATCCGAGCCCGAACCCAGGGCCTGACCCGCCTCGGCACCCGAACCCGCCTGCGGCTCCTGCGGCCGCTTCTTCCCGTCCCGCATCACCACCGCCGCCAGCACCGCCGCCACCAGCACACCGATCGCGCTCACGGTGAAGGTCGTCGACATCGACGCGGTGAAGGCCTCCCGCGCCGCCCGCACCAGCCCGCTGTCCCCCTGGGCCACCGCCAGCGCCTCCGCGATCGAGTTCCCGGCCCCTTCCGGAGCGTCCGCCGGCATCTCCGCCCTGAAGCCGCTCGACAGCAGCGAGCCGAGGATCGCGATGCCCAGGGCCGTACCGGCCTGCTGGATGGTGTCGTTCAGGGCCGAGCCGACGCCCGCCTTGTCCGCGGGGATGGTGCTCATCAGCGCGGCCACCGCGGCCGGCATCGCGAGGCCCGCGCCGAGGCCGAGGAGCCCCAGGGCCACCGCCGGGAGCGTGAAGCCGGAGTCGGCGTCCACCGTGGCCATCAGGGCGAAGCAGACGACCATGAGCAGCATGCCGCCGAGGATCACGAACCGGTTGCCGATCGCCGCGGAGAGTTTGACGCCGACCCCGTTGCCGATCAGCGCGGCGACCGCCAGCGGCAGGAAGGCGAGGCCCGCCTCGATCGCCGAGTAGCCGAGCACGAACTGCAGGTACTGGGTGAGGACCAGCAGCAGACCGCCGTTGCCGATCTGGACGAGGGCGAGGGACAGCGAGCCGCCGCTGAAGTTGCGGTGCTTGAAGAGGACCAGCGGGACCATGGGGGACTTCGTGACGTTCTCCCAGATCACGAAGCCTGCCAGGGACAGCACCGCCACCACCAGCGTGAGGGTGGAGCGGCCGCCGAGCGCGCCGTGCTGCGGCAGCTCGATGATCCACCAGACCAGGGCCGTCATGCCGGTCGCGGACAGCACCGCACCCAGCGGGTCGGCCTTCTGCCAGGGCGCCTTCGACTCCGGCATGAGCGTGACACCGGCGACGAGGGCGAGCGCGACGACGGGCACGTTGATGAAGAAGATCGCCTGCCAGGAGAAGTGTTCGATCAGTACGCCGCCCAGGACCGGACTGCCGACCAGGCCCAGCATCGACACCGAGCCCCAGGCCGCCATCGCCTTGCCGCGCTCGTCCTCGTCGAAGACCGTGATGAGGATCGAGAGGGTCGACGGCATGATCAGCGCCCCTCCGACACCCATCGCGGTGCGTACGGCGATCACCTCGCCGGGGCTGGTGCAGAAGGACGCCGCCAGCGAGGCGGCCCCGAACAGCAGCAGGCCGATCAGCATCACCCTCCGGCGGCCGAAGCGGTCGCCCAGGCTGCCGGAGGTCAGGAGCAGACCGGCGAACACCAGGATGTAGGAGTCGAGGATCCACTGCGTGTCCTGGGCGCTGGCACCGAGGTCCTCGGTCATCGCCGGCACCGCGACGGTCAGCGCCATGTTGTCGACCACCAGGACCAGCGTGCTCAGGCAGAGCACGACGAGGATCCACCAACGACGTGGGTTGCGGGCTTCGGCTTCCATGGGACTCCCCTTCGCGAACACCGTTCCTTCGATGCGCACACTGTACGCATGACGGAACAGCGTACGCAACCGCCTATCGCTGTACGCTCGATGCGAACGACGTACGCAGCAGGTCGCGTGAGGAGTGACATGGCAGCCAAGACGACGAAGCAGAACCCCATCCCGTCCGTGTGGGCCCGCCCCCAGCCCAGGGCCGACCAGCCCACCCTCAACCGGAACGCCATCGTCCGTGAAGCCGTCGCCATGCTGGACGCCGACGGCATCGAGGCCCTGAGCATGCGCAAGCTCGGCGCCCGCCTGAACGCCGGCGCGACCTCCCTCTACCGGCACGTGGCCACCAAGGACGAGCTGATGGAGCTCGCCGTGGACGAGGTCGCCGCCGAGATCCACGTACCGGCCGCGGACGGCTCCGACTGGCGTGCCGCCGTCAGCGAGGCCGCGGGATCGTTCCGTACGACGGCGCTACGCCACCCCTGGCTGTCCTCGGTGCTCGGCCAGGCCGGACTCGCCTACCTCGGCCCGAACCTGATGTCCTTCTCCGAGCGGCTGGCCGCGCTGTTCAAGGGTGCCGGGTTCCTGGAGCCGGAACGCGCGATCGAGACGGTCATGGCCTACGTCGTCGGCATGAGCACCACCGAGGCGGCCTGGCTCACCACCATCGCCCGCTCCGGCGAGAGTGAGGCGGACTTCATCGCCCGCCTCCTGCCCGCCGCCCAGCAGGCCGCGGCCGGCCACGCCCACCTCGAAGGCGGCTACGCCGATGCCACCGCCGCGACCCAGGACCCCGTGGCCGTGCGGGACGGGAAGTTCGCGTACGGTCTGGAGGTCGTCCTCGACGGCCTGGCTCTGCGCCGACCGGAGTGAGAACGATCAGCCGTACATCCGCCGCATCGCGAACTCGACCATCTGTTCCACGGCCTTCGCGTCGAAGACCATGCGATGCTCGCCTTCCATGTCGAGGACGAAGCCGTAGCCGGTCGGGAGCAGGTCGATGACCTCGGCGCCCGTGATGACGAAGTACTTGGACTCCTTGCCCGCGTACCGGCGCAGTTCCTTGAGCGAGGTGAACATGGGGATCACCGGCTGCTGGGTGTTGTGCAGGGCGAGGAAGCCGGGGTTGTCACCGCGCGGGCAGTAGACCTTCGAGGTCGCGAAGACCTGCTGGAAGTCCTCGGCGGACATCTGCCCGGTGGTGAAGGCGCGCACCGCGTCCGCGAGGGAGGGCGGGGACGGCTCGGGGTAGAGCGGCGGCTGCTGGCCGTAGCCGCCGACGCCGCCGGACATGGGCTGCTGCGGCGGGGCGTACCCCTGCTGTGCACCGACGTTCTGGTCGTAGCCGTACATGCGCGCAAGAGTACCGAGAGCGGCCGGGGAGCGGGCCGCTACGGGGTGGGTCGGCAAACCGACAGGGGATCGACAGTGACTTGACAGCCGTCGGCCTGGTGTTCTCGCCGCCACGGCTCATAACGTCTGCCATGCCAGATAAAAGCACCGGAACGGCACCACACGGGCAAGGGGACAGCCATGCACGGACACCACGGCGACGAGGTCCACGAGCACGACAGGGGACTCTCCTACGACCTTCCCGTCCTCGCCCGCCGCCGGATGATCCGGCTGATGGCGGGGGCGAGCCTGGTACCGCTGGTGGGCTGCACCACCGAGGACGCCCCGTCCACCCCCTCCGCCGCCTCGTCCGGCTCACCCTCCGCCGCCGGGAGCTCCGCCGCCGCGGGAACCTCTCCCGAGTGCGCGACGATCCCCGACGAGACCGCCGGCCCCTTCCCCGGCGACGGGTCGAACGGCGTGAACGTCCTGAAGGAGAGCGGGGTCGTCCGCAGCGACATCACCAGCAGCTTCGGCGACTCCGCGGGCGGCACCGCGCAGGGCGTGCCCCTGACCCTCACGCTCACGGTCGTGGACGCGGCCTCCGGCTGCGGGACCCCGAAGGCGGGCGCCGCCGTCTACGTCTGGCACTGCGACCGGGACGGCGACTACTCGCTGTACTCGGAGGGTGTCTCCGACGAGAACTACCTGCGCGGCGTCCAGGAGACCGACGACAAGGGGCAGGTCACCTTCACGAGCATCTTCCCCGGCTGCTACCCGGGACGCTGGCCGCACGTCCACTTCGAGGTCTACGGCAGCCTGGACGACGCCACCGCGGCGACGTCCATCACGAACACCTCGCAGCTCGCCTTCGCCCAGGACGTCTGCGACACGGTGTACGCCACGGACGGCTACAGCGGGAGCGTGACGAACCTCGGCCGGCTCTCCCTGGAGACGGACAGCATCTTCAGCGACGGCCACGAGCAGCAGATGGCGACGACGACCGGCAGCGTCGAGAAGGGATACACGGCGACGTTGACGGTTCCGGTGTGACCTGTCACAGATGTCGGATCGGGGTTGCTTCTTATTACCGGCGGGTAGCATCATCAGTAGCTACTTGTTGGTACATGAACTAGGTGCGAGGAGCCAGTGCCTCGCCGATCCGCCGATCCGCTACGGAGCCGTCGCCATGGGGCACTACAAGTCGAATCTCCGCGACATCGAGTTCAACCTCTTCGAGGTCCTCGGGCGCGACAAGCTGTACGGGACCGGTCCGTTCGAGGAGATGGACACCGAGACCGCCAAGAGCATCCTCGAGGAGATGACCCGCCTCTCGGAGAACGAGCTGGCGGAGTCCTTCACGGACGCCGACCGCAACCCGCCGGTCTTCGACCCGGAGACGAACACCGCGCCGGTCCCGCCGTCGTTCAAGAAGAGCTACAAGGCGTTCATGGAGTCGGAGTACTGGCGCCTCGGACTGCCCGAGGAGGTCGGCGGTACGACCGCTCCCCCGAGCCTGATCTGGGCGTACGCGGAGCTGATCCTCGGCGCCAACCCGGCCGTGTGGATGTACTCCTCCGGCCCGGCGTTCGCCGGCATCCTCTACGACGAGGGCAACGACGTACAGAAGAAGATCGCGCGGCTCGCCGTGGAGCGGACCTGGGGTTCGACCATGGTGCTCACCGAGCCCGACGCGGGCTCCGACGTGGGCGCCGGCCGTACCAAGGCGATCCCCCAGGACGACGGCTCCTGGCACATCGAGGGCGTGAAGCGCTTCATCACGTCCGGTGAGCACGACATGGAGGAGAACATCCTCCACTACGTCCTCGCCCGCCCCGAGGGCCACGGCCCGGGCACCAAGGGCCTGTCCCTGTTCCTCGTCCCGAAGTACCACTTCGACGTCGAGACCGGCGAGCTGGGCGAGCGCAACGGCGTGTACGCGACGAACGTCGAGCACAAGATGGGCCTGAAGGCCTCCAACACCTGCGAGATGACCTTCGGCGACCGGCACCCCGCCAAGGGCTGGCTGATCGGCGACAAGCACGACGGCATCCGCCAGATGTTCATGATCATCGAGGCCGCGCGGATGATGGTCGGCACGAAGGCGATCTCCACGCTGTCGACCGGCTACCTGAACGCGCTGGAGTACGCCAAGGAGCGCGTCCAGGGCCCCGACCTCGCCAACTTCATGGACAAGACCGCGCCCAAGGTCACCATCACGCACCACCCGGACGTCCGCCGCTCGCTGATCACGCAGAAGGCGTACGCGGAGGGCATGCGCGCCCTGGTCCTCTACACGGCGTCGGTGCAGGACACCATCGTGGTCAAGAAGGCGAACGGCGAGGACGCCTCGGCCGAGGAAGCCCTCAACGACCTGCTCCTGCCCATCGTCAAGGGCTACGGCTCCGAGAAGGGCTACGAGCAGCTCGCCCAGTCCCTGCAGACCTTCGGGGGCTCCGGCTTCCTGCAGGAGTACCCGATCGAGCAGTACATCCGCGACGCCAAGATCGACACCCTGTACGAGGGCACGACCGCGATCCAGGGCCAGGACTTCTTCTTCCGGAAGATCGTCCGCAACCAGGGCGCGGCGCTGAACTCCCTCGCCGAGGACATCAAGAAGTTCCTGGCGCTCGGCACCGGCGGCGAGGCCCTGTCCGGCGCCCGTGAGCACCTCGCCAAGGCGGCCGTGGAGCTGGAGGCGATCGTCGGCCTGATGCTTACGGACCTCGCGGCCACCGAGCAGGACGTCAAGAACATCTACAAGGTGGGCCTGAACACCACCCGCCTGCTCATGGCCTCCGGTGACGTGGTCGTCGGCTACCTGCTCCTCAAGGGCGCCGCGATCGCCGCCGAGAAGCTGGAGACGGCCTCCTCCAAGGACGTGCCCTTCTACACCGGCAAGATCGCGGCGGCGAAGTTCTTCGCGGCCAACGTCCTGCCGGGCGTCACCCTGGCCCGCAAGGTCGCCGAGGGAGTGGAGCTGGACCTGATGGACCTGGACGAGGCCGCGTTCTAGGACACATCAGACCAGCCGCCCGGACCTCCACACCGTCCTTACGAGGGCCCGCTCCGCATCGCCGGGAGCGGGCCCTCGTACGTCGTTAAGGTGAACCCCATGAGCGCACCCTCCCGCTTCGACCGCGGCCACACCGACGACCTCATGACCTTCCTGGCGGCGAGCCCCTCGCCGTACCACGCGGTGGCCAACGCGGCCGAGCGCCTGGAGAAGGTGGGATTCCGACAGGTCGCGGAGACGGACGCGTGGGACGGGACGACCGGCGGCCGGTACGTGCTGCGCGGCGGGGCGATCGTGGCCTGGCACGTGCCCGAGGGCGCCCAGCCGCACACCCCCTTCCGGATCGTCGGCGCCCACACGGACTCGCCGAACCTGCGGGTCAAGCCGCGGCCCGACACGGGGGCGCACGGGTGGCGGCAGGTGGCTGTGGAGATCTACGGCGGGCCGCTGCTGAACTCCTGGCTGGACCGCGATCTGGGCCTGGCGGGCCGGCTGACCCTGCGGGACGGTTCGACGCGGCTGGTGAACGTCGACCGGCCGCTGCTGCGGGTGCCCCAACTCGCCATCCACCTGGACCGTTCGGTGTCGGCGGAGGGCCTCAAGCTCGACAAGCAGCGGCACCTGCAGCCCATCTGGGGGCTGGGCGGCGACGTCCGGGACGGCGATCTCATCGCCTTCCTGGAGGAGGAAGCCGGGATCGGCGCGGGTGAGGTCACCGGCTGGGACCTGATGACGCACTCCGTGGAGCCGCCGGCCCACCTGGGCCGGGACGGCGAGCTGGTCGCCGGGCCGCGCATGGACAACCTGCTGTCCGTGCACTCCGGGGTGGCCGCGCTGGCCGCCCTCGCCGGCGGCGGCGACCTGCCGTACATCCCGGTGCTCGCCGCCTTCGACCACGAGGAGAACGGTTCGCAGTCGGACACGGGCGCGGACGGGCCGCTGCTCGGGAGCGTGCTGGAGCGTTCGGTGTTCGCGCGCGGCGGGTCCTACGAGGACCGTGCCAGAGCCTTCGCGGGGACCGTCTGTCTGTCCTCCGACACGGGCCACGCGGTCCACCCCAACTACGCGGAGCGGCACGACCCGACGCACCACCCGCGCGTCAACGGCGGCCCGATCCTGAAGGTCAACGTCAACAACCGCTACGCCACGGACGGTTCGGGGCGTGCGCTGTTCGCCGCCGCCTGCGAGAAGGCGGACGTGCCCTTCCAGACCTTCGTCTCCAACAACTCCATGCCGTGCGGCACGACGATCGGCCCGATCACCGCGGCCCGCCACGGCATCACGACCGTCGACATCGGTGTGGCGATCCTGTCCATGCACAGCGCACGGGAGTTGTGCGGCGCGGACGACCCGCATCTGCTGGCGAACGCGCTGGTGGCGTTCCTGGCGGGGTAGCTTCCGAGCTCGAACGGTTCCCTGCGGCATGGGGGTTGACAGACGGGGTACCCGCAGTTCCGGACCGGATCGACCGGACCGGACAGGGAGGCGACACTCATGGGCCTCGGCGGGTGCATCATCCTCATCGCCGTGGGCGCCATCCTCACGTTCGCGACCGACTGGGACATGCAAGGGGTCAACCTCGACCTCGTCGGCATCATCCTGATGGTCGTCGGACTGATCGGCGTCAGCACCTTCAGCAGCATCGCGCGGCGCAGGCGCGTCGTGATGCCGCCCAACACGCCGGTCGTCGAAGAGGAACGGCCCCACAGCAGGCGGAACGGATACAGCGACGGCTACGGCGTCTGACCGGCAGGCTGCATGACGCATCGGCAGGTAGCCCCGATAAAACCCCAATCGGGGCACAGGCACTGCAGCGGCACAGGACCCCCGGAGCGGTATGCACAGGGCATGCGGAGACAACCTTGAGCATTTCGTAACCGGGGGCATCTTGTGCGCTTGTGTGAATATCGTGAAGAGTGGAGTCTCTGAGGCCCGGGGGGATGCAGTGCCGGGCCGTTGCACCAGTACCTCGGGGGGCTCCACGTGCTCGACCTCGCTGCCCCGGCGTCCGCTCCGGCACACGATCCGCGGCAGCGGATCTCCGGCCGCCATGCCGCTCGCCGCGCGCACGCCGCCCCCGAGAACCCCGGCCCCGTACCGCGCGTCGCGGCACTGATACCGGCCCACAACGAGCAGGACCGCATCGCGGCCGCCATCCAGGGCCTGTGGAACCAGACCCGGCCCCCGGACCTCGTCGTGGTCATCGCCGACAACTGCACCGACGACACCGCCCTCGTCGCCGCGTCCCTCGGCGCCCAGGTCTTCCACACGCAGGGCAACACCCACAAGAAGGCCGGCGCCCTCAACCAGGCCATCGCCTGGATGCTGCCGCACCTGGACGACCGCGACCTGCTGCTCGTGCAGGACGCCGACACCGTGCTCAACCCGTGGTTCGCCGAGACCGCCCTCGCCACCTTCAACCGCAGGGTCGGCGCCATCGGCGGCGTCTTCTACGGCGAGGAGGGCGGCGGCTTCCTCGGCCTGCTCCAGCGCATGGAGTTCCACCGCTACGCCTGGGAACTGGAGCGCACCGGCGGCAAGGCGCAGGTCCTCACCGGCACCGGCACCATGTTCCGCGCCCGGGTCCTGCGCGAGGTGCGCGCCGCCCGCCGCGACGGTGTGATCGGCGGCGGCACCAGCTACTACAGCCTCGCCTCGCTCACCGAGGACGACGAGATGACCAAGGCGGTCAAGACCCTCGGCTACCGGGCCATGTCCCCGGCCGGCTGCGCGGTCACCACCGAGGTCATGCCCACCCTGGGCAAGTTGTGGCACCAGCGGCTGCGCTGGCAGCGCGGCGCCCTGGAGAACCTGCGCGACTACGGCTGGACCCGGGTCACCGCCCGCTACTTCGCCCAGCAGTTCCTGATGGGCTTCGGCGCGCTGTCCTTCCTCGTCTACATCACCTTCATGATCACGTACACGACGCTGTACGGCTGGCCCGGCTTCTCTCCGTTCTGGACCGCGATCGGCCTGCTCTTCATGGTCGAGAAGACCGTCTCGGTGCGCCGGGCAGGTCCCCGTGCCGTCCTGGTCGCGGCGCTGATGATCCCGGAGATGTTCTACGACCTGTTCCAGCACGCCATCTACTTCACGTCGCTGTGGGGCCTGTTGCGCCGCAGCGAGGAGAAGTGGGTGGCCACGTGAACCGCCCCCCACGGACCACCGCACCACACCACTAGGAGAACGACCATGTACGGAAGAGTGATAGGCGTCGGTTCCACCGGTGCCGGCGGCGCCACCCTGGCCGCCACCGGCCTGTGGGTGAACAGCATGGCGCTGATGGTCACGGCCACCACGCTGGTGGCCGCGGGCGTGGCCCTGTACAAGCTGGCACCGCGCCCGCGCCGCCGCTGACCACGACGACGGGGCCCAGGAGGCGTCCGGCCCGGCGAGCACGAGGGGCAGACGATCCGCCACGCCCTCGGTGAGGCGGACCGGGACGCCCCAGTTTTGCTGCGAGGGTGCGGGAGAGATCACTTCCCGCACCCTCGCCTTTGAGCCTGCCACCGAGCACCGACAGTCACGTCAGCGCGTGGCCCGTGGTCACGTCCACGTGGTCCGGTACGTCGTCGTGACGGTCGCCGACGGTGAGGGTGCCGGTGGGTTCGAGGACGAGGATCGCCGTCGGCCGCGGGGCGTAGGGCTTGTGTTCGGTGCCGCGCGGGACCGTGAAGACCGAGTCCTTGGGGAGGACGACCGTGCGCTCGCCGTCCGTCTCCCGCAGGGCGATGTGCAGTTCGCCGTCCAGGACCAGGAAGAACTCGTCGGTGTGGTCGTGGACGTGCCACACGTGCTCGCCCTCGACCTTGGCGATGCGTACGTCGTAGTCGTTGACGGCGGTGACGATGCGGGGGCTCCACAGGTCGGCGAACGACGCGAGGGCCTGGGGAAGGGAGACGGGTTCGCTGCTCATGGGGTCATGGTGCGGGGTGCCCGGGCCGCCGTACGAGTGCTAGAAATCGCACATGCCGCAAGGATCCTCTCAGCCGCACACAGTGGTTCTGCTCGTGGACGAGAACTCCAACCCGTTCGAAATGAGCTGCGCCATCGAGATCTTCGGGCTGCGGCGACCGGAACTGGGCCGGGAGCTGTACGACTTCCGGCTGTGCGCCGCCGAGCCCGCGACCCGTATGCGGGACGGGTTCTTCACGCTCACCGGGGTCGCCGGGCTGGAAGCGGCCGAAGAGGCGGACACCCTGATCGTGCCGAACCGGCCCGACACCAACGCCCCGCGGTCCCCGCGCGTCCTGGACGTCGTGCGCCGGGCACACGCGCGTGGCGCCCGGCTCGTCGGCTTCTGCTCCGGGGCGTTCACGATCGCGCAGGCCGGGCTGCTGGACGGTCGCCGGGCCGCCTGCCACTGGATGTGGGCGGACTCCTTCCGGACACGCTTCCCGCGCGTACACCTGGAGTCTGACGTCCTGTTCGTCGACGACGGCGACATCCTCACCGCGTCGGGCAGCGCCTCGGCCCTCGACCTGGGCCTGCATGTCGTACGGCGCGACCACGGTGCCGAGGTCGCCAACCACGTCTCCCGGCGCCTCGTGTTCGCCGCGCACCGGGACGGCGGGCAGCGGCAGTTCGTGGAGCGGCCGGTGCCCGCGGTGCCGGACGAGTCGCTGGGGCCGCTGCTGGCCTGGGCGCAGGAGCGGCTGGGGGAGCCACTGACGGTGGCCGGCCTGGCGGCGCGGGCGGCGGTGTCGCCGGCGACCCTGCACCGGCGCTTCCGCGCGCAGCTGGGGACGACCCCGCTGGCCTGGCTGACGGGGGAGCGGGTGGCGCTCGCGTGCCGGCTGATCGAGCGCGGGGAGGAACGGCTGGACGTGGTGGCGGCCCGCAGCGGGCTGGGGACGGCCGCGAACCTCCGCGCGCGCGTGCGGCGCGAGACCGGACTCAGCCCGTCGGCCTATCGGCGGCGTTTCGGACCGGGCGGCGGGGAAGCCCTGGTGTCATGAGATTCCTCGTACGCGACCGGATCCTCGGCATCGGTGACGACTACTGGATCGAGGACGACCACGGCAACAGGGTGTTCCTCGTCGACGGCAAGGCGATGCGCCTGCGGGACACCTTCGAGCTGAAGGACACGCAGGGGCGCGTCCTCATCGACATCCGCCAGAAGATGTTCGCCGTGCGCGACACGATGGTGATCGAACGGGAGGGTGAACCGCTCGCCACGATCCGCCGCAAACGGCTCTCACTCCTGCGCAACCACTACCGTGTGGCCCTGGCCGACGGCAGCACCGAACTCGACGTCAGCGGCAAGATCCTCGACCGCGAGTTCGCCATCGAGTACGACGGCGGACTGCTCGCCGTCGTCTCCCGCCGCTGGCTGCACGTGCGCGAGACATACGGAGTCGACGTCGTCCGGGAGGACGCGGACCCGGCGCTGCTGATCGCGGTGACGGTCTGCGTGATCCACCTGGCGGAGAAGGAGCGACGGGACTGAACCCCAGCCCGTCCGGCGCCTGTGGAGCGACGGGGACTGAACCCAGCCCGTCCGGCGTTTGAGGACGAGGCCGTTCAGGCCGAAGCGGGGGTCTGGGGGCGGCAGCCCCCAGGGACGGGACGGGAAGGGGCGGCGGGGGCGAAGAAACCCTGGTGGAAACCCTGCGCGCGGCTCCAGGCCACCTTCACCGACGCGGCGCCGCCACCCCGAGTACCCGGTCCCTGAGCGCCGGGAACTGCTCGCGGGTCGTCGTGACCTTCTCCGGGGCGAACTCCACCGTGAGGACCTCCTCGTCGGCGCCTGCCTCGGCCAGCACCTCGCCCCACGGATCGACCACGATCGAGTGACCGGCCTGCGGAACCCCGGCGTGCGTCCCGGCCGTTCCACACGCGAGCACGAACGCCTGGTTCTCGACCGCCCGCGCCTGGGCCAGCAGCGTCCAGTGCGCCCGGCGGCGCTCCGGCCAGCCCGCCGGGACGACAAGGGTCTGGGCACCGGCATCGACGAGACCGCGGAAGAGTTCGGGGAAACGGAGGTCGTAGCAGGTCGCAACCCCGACGGTCGTGTCGGGCAGACGCACCGTCACCAGGTCCTCGCCCGCACCCATCAGCACGGCCTCGCCCTTGTCGAAGCCGAAGCGGTGGATCTTGCGGTAGGACGCGGCCAGGTCGCCGGAGGGAGAGAAGACGAGCGAGGTGTTGTAGAGCGTCCCGTCCGGGGCGCGCTCCGGAATCGAACCGGCGTGCAGCCACACGCGCGTGTCACTCGCGGCCTTCGCCATGGCCTCGTACGTCGGCCCCTGAAGCGGTTCGGACTCCCGCCCGAACTCCTCGAACGCGAACGCCCCGGTGGTCCACAACTCGGGCAGTACGACGAGGTCGGCGCCACCTTGATCGCGTACCAGGGAGGCCACGCGCAGCCGCCGGGAAGCGACCGATTCGCCCTCGTCCACGGCGATCTGGATCAAAGAGGCGCGCACACTACCACCGTCCTGGCATTCGAGCCGTCCACACGGGCCTACGATCGTCACACGAAAGCACTGCCGGGGTGCCTCACAGCAGCGTAACTTAGCGTTCCAAGACACCCGCCGACAGCCACCTCCCGCTGGCAACGCCGCCGACGCCACCACCGCCCGAGTACCGACCGCCGAGGGGTCCCGTTCCGTGAGTCTGCATCCCACCCTCCAGCCCTACGCCGACGCCTGGACCCACTCCATCGAAGCGATATCCGAGCTGGTGTTGCCCCTGGTGGAGGGTGAGTGGAACCGCCGCACCCCGTGCCCGGGCTGGTCGGTCCGTGACGTCGTCTCCCATGTCATCGGCCTGGACTGCGAGATGCTCGGCGACCCGCGTCCCATCCACACGCTGCCGCGCGACCTGTTCCACGTCACCAACGAGCACCAGCGCTACATGGAGATGCAGGTCGACGTCCGCCGTCACCACACGGCGCCGGAGATGACCTCCGAGCTGGAGTACGTGATCATCCGCCGCAACCGCCAGCTGCGCAACGAGTCGCGCGACCCCGGCCACAAGGTGCGCGGCCACGTCGGCACGGAACTCACCCTCGAAGAGTCCATGCGCGGCCACGCCTTCAACGTGTGGGTGCACGAGCAGGACCTGCGCGCCGCCCTCGGCCGCCCCGGCAACCTCGACTCCCCCGGCGCGCACATCGCCCGGGACGTGCTCCTCTCCGTCCTCCCGCGCATCGTGGCGGAGGACGCGGGCGCGCCCCGCAGTTCGGCGATCGTCTTCGACGTCCACGGGCCCATCGAGTTCCTGCGCACGATCCGCGTCGACATCCAGGGCCGCGGCACCCTTGAGACGGCTCCCGCCCTCGGCCCCGCCGCCACCCTCACCCTGGACTGGGAGACCTACGTCCGCCTCGCCTGCGGCCGCGTCACACCGGAGGCCGTCGCCGACCGGGTCAAGGCGGAGGGCGATCCGCAGCTCACCGGGGCGATTTTGCGGAACTTCGCGGTGACGCCGTAGCGGGGGTGCCGCCAACCAGCCGGGTGCCCTACGCGGGCACGTGCACCGTCTCCACCCGGCTGGCGACCAACCGCTCCCGCTCCCTGCGGGCCGTCCGCTTCCGCAACCGCAGAATCTGACTCACCCCGACCGCCTGGAGCACGAACACCGAGGAGAACGCGACGCGATAGTCGTCGCCGGTCGCGTCCAGCAGCACCCCGATCGCGAACAGCGTCGTCATCGAGGCGACGAAACCCCCCATGTTCGTGATCCCGGACGCGGTCCCCTGCCGCTCCGGCGGATTCGCCGGCCGGGCGAAGTCGAAGCCGAGCATCGACGCGGGCCCGCACGAACCCAGGACCGTGCACAACACGATCAGCAGCCACATCGGCGCGTGCTCGCCGGGATAGGCCAGCGTGACGGCCCACATCAGCGCCGTCGTCCCCACGGTCCCCAGAGCCAGCGGCAGCCGCGCCGCGTGATGCCGGGCGACGACCTGCCCGTAGACCAGCCCGACAACCATGTTGGACAGCACGACCAGCGTCAGCAGCTCCCCCGCCACGGCCCGTGACAGCCCCTGCGCCTCGACCAGGAACGGCATGCCCCACAGCAGCAGGAACACCATCGCCGGGAACTGGGTCGTGAAGTGCACCCACAGCCCGAGCCGCGTCCCCGGCTCCCGCCAGGACGCGGCGATCTGCCGCCGTACGTACGCCGCCCCCTGATGCGGGGACGGCTCCGGCTCGTGCCCCTCGGGGTGGTCCTTCAGGAAGAGCAGCAGCAGAACCAGCACCACGACACCGGCGAGCGCGCTGCCCGCGAAGGCCGCCGTCCAGCCGACGCCGTGCAGCAGCCGCGCCAGTACGAGGGTGGAGACCAGGTTGCCCGCCATGCCGACCAGCCCCGCGAGCTGCGCGACCATCGGACCGCGCCGGACCGGGAACCAGCGGGAGCCGAGCCGCAGCACGCTGATGAACGTCATCGCGTCCCCGCAGCCGAGCAGCGCCCGCGAGGCGAGGGCCATGCCGTACGACGGGGAGAAGGCGAAGCCGAGCTGTCCGGCCGTGAAGAGGACGACCCCCAGGCCCAGCACCTTCTTGGTGCCGAGCCGGTCCACCAGCAGGCCGACGGGGATCTGCATGCCCGCGTACACGAGGAGCTGGAGGATCGAGAACGTCGACAGGGCGGACGCGTTGACGTGGAAGCGGTCGGCGGCGTCGAGGCCGGCCACCCCGAGCGACGTGCGGAAGATGACGGCGACGAAGTACACGGAGACGCCGATGCCCCAGACGGCCATGGCGCGCCGCCCGCCCGGAGGGTCACCCGGCAGGGTGACCGACGCCGAGCTCATCGGACGTCCCCCCGGGCCAGATGGGAGAACCAGCCGACGTGCCGGTGGACGACACCGACGGCGGCCTCCGCGTCCCCGGAGCGCAGCGCCTCGAGGATCTCCTCGTGCTCGACGAGGGTCTTGGCGATGCGGTCGGGGTGGGAGTGCAGGATGGCGACGCCCATGCGCAGTTGGCGGTCGCGGAGCTGGTCGTAGAGCCGGGAGAGGATTTCGTTGCCGCCGCTGCGGACGATCTCGGCGTGGAAGCAGCGGTCGGTGACGGCGGCTTCGGCGAGGTCTCCGGCGGCGGCCTGCGCCTTCTGCTTGGCCAGCAGTCCCTCGAGCCGTTCGATGAGTCCGGCGGGGGCGGGTACGGCCTTGCGCGCCGCGTGCTCCTCGACCAGCAGCCGGGTCTCGACCACGTCCTTGATCTCCTGGGCGGAGACGGGCAGGACGAGCGCTCCCTTTTTCGGGTAGAGCTTGATCAGCCCTTCCACCTCCAGCCGCAGCAACGCCTCCCGCACAGGTGTGCGGGAAACCCCCACGGCGTCGGCGAGTTCACCCTCGGTCAGAAGAACGCCGCCCTCGTAACGGCGGTCCAGGACGCCCTGCTTGACGTGCGCGTACACGCGGTCGGCGGCGGGCGGGTGCTTGACTGCCAGGCTCATGCCCACAACTTAGATACAACACGTACGCATGATGGCGACCGTCCACCATGCGGACCTGGAGGGCATCTCCGGTAAAGGCTGCGGCAAATAACGGGAACCCGCCCCAGCAGCCGCACAACCTTCTGTGCTAGTTACGAGTCACACACCTGCGGCCCCACCTTCTTTGCACCTCAACTCGGCCGCACCTCCAGGGGCATTCGACACAATCGGGGTATCTCAGTTGATAACCGGCATCAAGGACGGCTTCCAGGTTGTCCGCTTCCGCCGAGCCGCCGCCGTCACCGTGACCGCAGGCGCCATGCTCGCGTCCGGAGCCCTCGCCGCGGCACCCGCACAGGCCGTCACCGCGCCCACGATCGTCGCCAAGGGCGGCTACGTGATGAACAACGCGAACGGCGCGGGGCTGTACGGCAAGGCCGCGAACACCAAGCGCTCCACCGGCTCCACCACGAAGATCATGACCGCCAAGGTCGTGCTCGCGCAGTCGAACCTCAACCTCGACGCGAAGGTCACGATCCAGAAGGCGTACAGCGACTACATCGTGTCGAAGGGCGCCTCCTCGGCCCGCCTGATCGTCGGCGACAAGGTCACCGTCCGCCAGCTGCTGTACGGGCTGATGCTGCCGTCCGGCTGTGACGCCGCGTACGCGCTCGCCGACAAGTTCGGCTCGGGCACCACGCGTGCGGCACGCGTGAAGTCGTTCATCGGCAAGATGAACAGCCAGGCGAAGAGCCTCGGCCTGACGAACACGCACTTCGACTCGTTCGACGGCATCGGCAACGGCGCCAACTACTCGACGCCGAAGGACCTGACGAAGCTCGCCAGCAGCGCGATGAAGAACTCCACGTTCCGCACGGTCGTCAAGACGAAGTCGTACACCGCCAAGACGATCACCAAGACCGGCAGCACGCGCACCATGCCGACGTGGACGAACACCAACACCCTGCTCAGCAGCTACAGCGGCACGATCGGTGTCAAGACCGGCTCCGGCTCCGAGGCGGGCTACTGCCTCGTCTTCGCCGCCACCCGTAACGGCAAGACGGTCATCGGCACGGTCCTGTCCTCCACGAGCGCAAGCCAGCGCGCGACGGACGCGACGAAGCTGCTCAACTACGGCTTCGCCAGGCTCGGCTGATCCGGCCTTCGACCGGCCGCACCTGTGAGTGAAGGGCCCTCCGCCGTCGGCGGAGGGCCCTTCACCATGTCGGCCGTGACAATGCCGGGGGCCGGCCTTCGCCCCCGCCGCCCCCTACGCCCAGGTGATCAGCCGCTTCGGCTGCTCCAGGATCGCCGCCACGTCCGCCAGCACCTTGGAGCCCAACTCCCCGTCGACCAGGCGGTGGTCGAAGGACAGGGCCAGTGTCGTGACCTGGCGGGGCTTCACCTTGCCCTTGTGGACCCACGGCTGGAGCTTGATCGCACCGACCGCGAGGATCGCGGACTCACCCGGGTTGAGGATCGGTGTGCCGGTGTCGACGCCGAAGACGCCGACGTTGGTGATGGTCACCGTGCCGCCCTGCATGGCGGCGGGGGAGGTCTTGCCCTCCCTCGCCGTGGACACCAGTTCGCCCAGCGACTGGGCCAGTTGCGGGAGGGTCTTGGCGTGCGCGTCCTTGATGTTCGGGACGATCAGGCCGCGCGGGGTGGCGGCCGCGATGCCCAGGTTGACGTAGTGCTTGAGCACGATCTCCTGGTTGGCCTCGTCCCAGGAGGCGTTGATGTCAGGGTTGCGCCTGATCGCAACCAGCAGGGCCTTGGCGATCAGCAGCAGCGGGTTGACCCGCAGGCCCTGCATCTCGTGCTTCTCGGGGGCCCGCTTGATCTCCTCGATCAGCTTCATCGTGCGGGTCACGTCGATCGTCACGAACTCGGTGACATGCGGGGCGGTGAAGGCCGAACCGACCATCGCCGCGGCCGTCGCCTTGCGGACGCCCTTCACCGGGATACGGGTCTCGCGGGAGGTGTCGTACGCCGCCACAGCCACGGCGGCGGGAGCGGCGGGCACGGGCGCGGGCTCCGCGACCGGGGTCTGCGTCACCGGCTCGGACACCGGTGCCGCCGCCGCGTGCACGTCCTCCCGGGTGATGATGCCGTCCGGGCCGGAGGGCACCACCGTCGCCAGGTCGACGCCCAGGTCCTTCGCCAGCTTGCGCACCGGCGGCTTCGCCAGCGGGCGCGGCTTGGCGGTCCCGGTGCCCGTCCCGTGCCCGTTCAGCTCCGCCTGGATCGCTGACGACGCCTCCTGGGCCGGGATCTCCGGGCCCTTGCGGGGGCGGCGCTTGGTGGAGGAGGTCGCCACGCCGTAGCCCACCAGGACCGGCTGGCGGCCGGAACCCGCCGTCTTCGGCTCCTCGGGCTTCGGTTCGGCGGGAGCCGGCGCCGTCGCGGGGGCGGTCGCCTCCGCGGAAGCGGCGGCAGCGGGGCCCCCGCCGGACACGTTCACCGCGATGATCGACGTGCCCACGTCCACCGTGGTGCCCTCGGCGAAGTGCAGCTCCTGTACGACTCCGTCGTACGGGATGGGCAGTTCCACCGCCGCCTTGGCCGTCTCGACCTCGCACACCACCTGGCCGTCGGTGACCGTGTCGCCGGGCTTGACGTACCACTTGAGGATCTCGGCCTCGGTGAGCCCCTCGCCCACGTCCGGCATCTTGAACTCGCGTACGGACGCTTCCGTCATCGTCGTCACGACCCTCTCCTCAGTACGCCAGGGCACGGTCGACGGCGTCGAGTACCCGGTCCAGGCCCGGCAGGTACTCCTCCTCCAGGCGGGCCGGCGGATACGGGGCGTGGTAGCCGCCGACCCGCAGCACCGGGGCTTCCAGGTGGTAGAAGCAGCGCTCGGTGATCCGGGCGGCGATCTCCGCGCCCGAGCCGAAGAACACCGGTGCCTCGTGGACCACCACCAGGCGGCGGGTCTTCTCCACCGAGGTCTGGATGGAGTCGAAGTCCAGGGGAGACACCGAACGCAGGTCCAGGATCTCCAGGGACCTGCCCTCCTCGGCGGCCACGTCGGCGACCTCCTTGCAGAGCTTCACCATCGGGCCGTAGGCGGCGAGGGTGAGGTCCGTGCCCTCGCGGACGACCTGCGCCTTGTGCAGCGGGCCGGGGATCGCCTCCCTGTTCACCTCGCCCTTGTCCCAGTAGCGGCGCTTCGGCTCGAAGAAGATCACCGGGTCGTCGCTCTGGATGGCCTGCTGCATCATCCAGTAGGCGTCCGACGGGTTCGACGGGGAGACCACCTTCAGGCCCGCCACATGCGCGAACAGCGCCTCCGGGGACTCCGAGTGGTGCTCCACCGCGCCGATGCCGCCGCCGTACGGGATGCGGACGACGACCGGCATCTTGACCTTGCCCAGCGAACGCGCGTGCATCTTCGCGAGCTGCGTGACGATCTGGTCGTACGCGGGGAAGACGAAACCGTCGAACTGGATCTCCACCACCGGGCGGTAACCGCGCAGGGCGAGGCCGATCGCCGTGCCCACGATGCCGGATTCGGCGAGGGGGGTGTCGATGACCCGGCTCTCGCCGAAGTCCTTCTGCAGGCCGTCCGTCACACGGAAGACACCGCCTAGCTTGCCGACGTCCTCACCCATGACGAGGACCTTGGGGTCCGCGTCCAGGGCCGTGCGCAGCGATTCGTTGATCGCCTTCGCCAGCGCCATGTTCTTGACCGGCTCGGAAGCCATCGTCTGGGCCATCTCAGTTTCCCCCCTCTGCCTCGGCGAACGACGCCTGGTAGGCGGCGAACTGCGCCCGCTCCTCGTCCACCAGCGCGTGTCCGTCCGCGTACGCGTGCTCGAACATGGCGAAGTGGTCCGGGTCCGGCATGGCACGGACCGCTTCGCGCACTCGCCTGCCCAACGCCTCGCTCTCGGCCTCGAGTTCCGCGAAGAATCCCTCGTCCGCGTGGTTTGCGGCCTCCAGGAAACGGCGAAGGCGCAGGATCGGGTCCTTCGCCTCCCAGGCGGCCCGCTCGTCGTCGTGGCGGTAGCGGGAGGGGTCGTCGGAGGTGGTGTGGGCGCCCATGCGGTACGTGTACGCCTCGACGAGCGTGGGGCCCTCGCCGCTGCGGGCGCGCTCGAGCGCCCACTTGGTGACGGCCAGGCAGGCCAGTACGTCGTTGCCGTCGACCCGGACGCCCGGGAAGCCGTAGCCCTGCGCGCGCTGGTAGAGCGGGACCCGGGTCTGCCTCTCGGTCGGCTCGGAGATCGCCCACTGGTTGTTCTGGCAGAAGAACACCACGGGGGCGTTGTAGACGGCCGAGAAGGTGAAGGACTCGGCGACGTCGCCCTGGCTGGAGGCGCCGTCGCCGAAGTAGGCGATGACCGCCGAGTCCGCGCCGTCCTTGGCCACGCCCATCGCGTAGCCGGTGGCGTGCAGGGTCTGCGAGCCGATGACGATCGTGTACAGGTGGAAGTTGTTGCTGTTCGGGTCCCAGCCGCCGTTGTTCACGCCGCGGAACATGCCGAGCAGGTTGGTCGGGTCCACCCCGCGGCACCAGGCGACGCCGTGCTCGCGGTAGGTGGGGAAGACGTAGTCGTCGTCGCGCAGGGCCCGGCCGGAGCCGATCTGGGCGGCCTCCTGACCGAGGAGCGACGCCCACAGACCCAGCTCACCCTGGCGCTGCAGGGAGGTGGCCTCGGCGTCGAAGCGGCGGGTGAGCACCATGTCGCGGTACAGGCCGCGGAGCTCGTCGGGGGTGATGTCGGCGACGTACTTGTCGTACGCGGCGTTCTCCGCGCTCTCGATCCGCTCGCCCTCGGGCGTCAGCAGCTGGACGAGTTCGGGCTTGGTGCTTGGCGCTTTCTTTGCGGTCGGGCGCTTGCCGGCCGTGCTCTTCGCACCGGTCGTACCTGCGCTGCGTCGCGGTTTGCGCGGGGCAGTGCTCTCCACGGTCACGTGTGCTCCTCCGTCGGTCCGGCTACCCGGGTTCGCCGGGTGCCAGTGCGGCTCACCTGTGGTCCTCCGGACGCACGGGGTGGGTGCGGCTCGTCGGCGACAGGCGTGACAGGTGCCCCGGCGAGCGCCCTGCAACAGGCACGTTACCCAGTGCTCCACATTTCTGTGAAACCCCTTCTGACCTGCGTTTTTGCTTGGATTTCCAAGTAAAATCGCGAAATCGGACACCGTCCCTGGTCACAGCCTTGCAGGGGGCCGGAACAACGGCACGTTATCCCGGTGACCCAGGTCACGGGAAGAGTCTCCCCGGCGCGGGTCTCGCGGGCGTGTACGACACCGCCTTGTGGGCGAAAACGGGGATTTCCCGCTGAGCCGCCGCGGCCGGGACGGACACCGAGGCGCCGGCCGAGCAGGAACGGCCGCCGACGCGTCGGCACGGATTCCAGCCACCCGGGCCCCCTTCACGGGGCTCGACCACGCGGGCGCGCAACTTCCGGCACCTCACGTGATCGAAAGCGACTGTCTGTGACAACCCCCAGCTCAGAGGCCTGGATTCTGCCCTAGCATCGGGTAGCGTGCCGCGCTCTTGTGTACCACCCCTCATGCCCCACGCGCCCCCGCTGGGAGCCCTCCTCCGCCAGTACTCCGCCGGATCCGCCCTCGCCTGCGAGCCCGTCGACCAAGGGCTTCTCAACCGCGGCTACCGGCTCTGTACGACCCGCGGCCGCTACTTCCTCAAGCACCACTTCGACCCCGAGACCGCCGACCCCGCCGCGATCGCCCGCCAGCACCGGGCCACCCAGCGCCTGGCCGACCTCGGCGTCCCGGTCGCACCTCCGCTGACCGGCCGCGACGGGCGCACGGTCGCGGTCGTCGGCGGCCACGCCTACGCCCTGCACCCCTGGATCGACGGCCGGCACCGCCACGGCGGCCAGCTCAGCACCGCCCAGTGCGGACGGCTCGGGGGCCTTCTGGGCGTGGTGCACGCGAGCCTGGAACGCGTGATGCAGATGCAGTCGCACGCGCGGGCGCACGCGAAGTCGCCCAGAACAGCCGAAACGCCCGAGACAGCCGAGACGGCCAAGGCGGCCGACACCTTCGCCCTCATCGACGCCCTGCTCGCCCACGTACACCGCCACCGCCCCGCCGACTCCTTCGACGAACTGGCCCGGCACCGGCTCCTGGAGCGGCGCGCGCTCCTGGAACAGCACGCCGACCGGCGTCCGCCGCGGGGCGGCTCGGTGGGCTGGGTGCACGGCGACTTCCACCCGTTCAACCTGCTCTACAAGGGGGACGCCCCCGCCGCGATCGTCGACTGGGACCGGCTCGGCGTGAAGCCCCGCGCGGAGGAGGCCGTACGCGCCGCAGCGATCTTCTTCGTACGGCCCGCGGGGGCACTCGACCTGCCGAAGGTGCGGGCCTACGCGCGCGCGTACCGGCGGAGGGCCGGCGCCACGCCCTCCGAACTCGCGGCGGCCGTGCACCGCGTGTGGTGGGAGCGGCTCAACGACTTCTGGATGCTGCGCTGGCACTACGAGCGGGGCGACACCCGCGCGGATCCCCAGTTCCCGGCGGCCTCGGCGCTCGCGGTGTGGTGGACGCGGGAGTACGACGCGGTGTGCGGCGCGTTCACCGACTGAGCGTCCTGGAGAGAGCTGACAAACAGCACGCGCGCGTGCAGCCCGTTTCCGGGTGCACGCGCGCGTGGACGCGCTGCGGTCAGCCGATGATCAGCCGCCGGTGGTGCCGCCGTCGCTCGTGCCGCCCACGAGCGCCTCGCCCGTCGGGTCCGGGCTCACCGGGTCGTCCGGCGGCTCCGAGGTCGTCGGCTCGTCCGACGGCTCCGAGGTCGTCGGCTCGTCCGACGGCTCGTCCGACGGCTCCTCGCTGAACGACTGCGACGGCGTGCTGGAAGGACTGGACGAGGGCGTGTAGTCCGGGTCGGGCCCCGTACCGGTGCCGTTGTCCGTGGACGTGTCCGTCGGCTGCTCGCTGGTGTCGCTGCTCGGCGTCTCGCTGGCCGTCTCGTCCGCGGTGGTCTGCGAGGGGGTCGGCGACTTCGTGGGGTTCGTGCCGCCACCGTTCGCGCCATCGCCGTTGAGGGCGAGCGCGACACCCGCCGCGATGGCGATCACCGCGAGCACGGCGAGGATCCACAGCTTGCCGCGGCCGCCGCCCCGGTTGCCCCGTCCCTCGAAGCCGCCGTCGTCCCCGCCGCCGTAGCGGTTGGGCAGGATCGGCTGCGGGATCTGCGTGGTGCCGGAGGAGTCACCGGGGTGCGGCATCACGCTGGTGCCCGCGAAGCCCCCCGCCGGGGTGTGCCGGCCCTCGTGCATGTCGACGGGCCCGGTGTTCCAGGTGCCGGTGTGGCCGCCCTGCTCGTACAGCATCTGCAGGCCGTACTGGACCAGCCCGCGCATCTCCTCGGCCGTCTGGAAACGGTCGTCCGGCTCCTTGGCCAGCGAGCGCATGACAAGACCGTCGAGCTCCGGCGGGACGGCGTCGGAGACCTCGGACGGAGGCGTCGGGATGTCCTGGACGTGCTGGTAGACGACCGACAGGGGCGTCTCGCCGGTGAAGGGCGGGCGCAGCGCGAGGAGTTCGTAGAGGAGACAGCCCGTGGCGTACAGGTCGGAGCGGTGGTCGACCGCCTTGCCGAGGGCCTGCTCCGGGGAGAGGTACTGCGGGGTGCCCATGACCATGCCGGTTTGAGTCATCGTCGTGGACGCGCCGTGCAGGGCGCGGGCGATGCCGAAGTCCATCACCTTCACGGCGCCGTTGTGCGTGATGATGACGTTGGCCGGCTTGATGTCACGGTGCACGATGCCGTGCTGGTGCGAATAAGCAAGCGCTTCCAGCACACCGGAGACGATGATCAGGGCCTGCTCGGGGCCCGGGGCCTCGGCGTTGAGGAGCAGGTCGCGGATGGTGCGCCCCTCGACGATCTCCATCACGATGTACGGCACGGACTGGCCGCCCACGAAGTCCTCGCCGGAGTCGTACACGGCGACGATCGCGTGGTGGTTGAGTCCGGCGACCGACTGCGCCTCGCGCGTGAAGCGGGCCTTGGAGACGGGGTCCTCGGCGAGGTCGGCGCGCAGCAGCTTGACCGCGACGGTGCGCCCGAGGCGCACGTCCTCGGCCGCGAAGACCTCGGCCATGCCGCCCCGGCCGAGTCTGCGGGTCATCCGATATCGGCCGTCTCCGACCAGTCCGCCGTTCCCCCACAGTTCCGGCGCATCTGACATTCCGCCGCCAGTCGCCTCGGGGTCGGACGGGCCCTGAGCGCGCTGCTGCTGTGCCATCAGTCCTCGCCGTCGTTTCTGCCCGCGGTGCGCGCGGTGTTGTTACGGTCTCCGTCGGCCACGCTACAGCCTCCGCGCAAGCCTCCGATCCGGGAAGACCCCGGGAACCGGCCCGAAGACGGACCGGCCATCAAACCTGCAGTCCGTACCGGCGTGCAAATTGTGTGTACCGGCCGTACGTCTGCTGTAACGCTTGCGCGACCTTTCTTTCGCGTACGGTCACGGATCGGGCACCGCGCTTGACGTGTCAGTGCCCTCCGGCAGACTTGGCCGGGAATAGCACTTTGGATCAATGGCACGCACGGCGCCTGAAGGCCTACGGGGGACGCAGAGACATGAGCCAGGACGGCGCACAGGGCCGGTACGCGGGGCGGGCGCTCGCCGGCGGCCGCTATCAGCTGCGCGACTTGCTCGGCGAAGGCGGTATGGCCTCGGTGCATCTCGCGTACGACGCCGTGCTCGACCGACAGGTCGCGGTCAAGACGCTGCACACCGAGCTGGGCCGGGAGCAGGCCTTCCGCGAGCGCTTCCGCCGCGAGGCCCAGGCCGTGGCCAAGCTCACGCACACCAACATCGTCTCCGTCTTCGACACCGGCGAGGACGAGCTGGACGGCACGACGATGCCGTACATCGTCATGGAGTACGTCGAGGGCCAGCCGCTCGGCTCGGTGCTGGGCGCGGACGTCCGGCAGTACGGCGCGATGCCCGCCGACAAGGCGCTGAAGATCACCGCGGACGTGCTCGCCGCGCTGGAGATCAGTCACGAGATGGGCCTGGTCCACCGGGACATCAAGCCGGGCAACGTGATGATGACCAAGCGCGGCGTGGTCAAGGTGATGGACTTCGGCATCGCCCGCGCCATGCAGTCCGGTGTCACCTCGATGACCCAGACCGGCATGGTCGTCGGCACCCCGCAGTACCTGTCGCCGGAGCAGGCGCTGGGCAGAGGCGTCGACGCCCGCTCCGACCTCTACTCGGTCGGCATCATGCTGTTCCAGCTCGTGACCGGCCGGCTGCCGTTCGACGCGGACTCGCCGCTGGCGATCGCGTACGCGCACGTGCAGGAGGAGCCGGTCGCTCCTTCGTCGATCAACCGCGCCCTGCCGCCCGCGGTGGACGCGCTGATCGCCCGCGCGCTGAAGAAGAACCCCAACGAGCGCTTCCCGAGCGCCGAGGTGATGCGCGACGAGTGCCTGCGCGTGGCCGCCTCCTTCCAGCCCGCCGCGCCGAGCATCGTGCCGGGTGCGCCGTCGCAGAGCGGCGCGGGCGTCGGCTCCGCCGTGTTCCCGCCGGTCGACCAGGCGACCCCGGGGCCCATGGGCAACGTACAGACGCCGTACCAGCCGGCCCCGACGCCTAATCCGTACGGCACCCCGCATGCGTCGGCGCCTTCCCCGGCGTACGGCTATCCGCAGCAGGCCGGCTACCAGACGCCCGGTCCGTCCGGGTACGCGCCGCAGCACCCGTCGACTCCACCGCCGTACAACCTGACGCCCCAGACCGCCCCGGTCTCCTCCGGCGGCGGCAAGGGCAACAAGCCGGTGATCATCGGGTCGGTCGTGGTGTCGCTGCTCGCGGTCGGCGGGCTGATCGCGGCGCTGATGATGAACAGCGGCGGGACCGAGGACCCGAACGCCGGCAACAGCCCCAGCGCGTCGACATCGACCAAGGCGGCGGGCTACCGGGGGCCGGACACCTCCAAGACGGTCGAGAAGACCGAGTGCACCGAGCCGGACGAGTCGTACAACGACCCGGCCCAGGTGCGGATGCCGGACTTCGCGTTCAAGAACTGGGACTCCGTCCTGGACTGCCTCAAGGCGGCCGGGTGGAACTACGACAAGACCTCCGTCGACGAGAACACCTACGGCGACGGCACGGTCATGAAGCAGTACCCGACGGCGGGCACGGACTTCGACCCGAAGAAGCCGCCGGAGATGCAGTTCGAGATCTCGACCGGCAATCCGTCGTGACGCCGGTGCGGTGAGACGACGTGGAAGGGCCCGGCAGCCATCGGCCGCCGGGCCCTTGTGCGTAGGGGGTGGGGTGACTCGGCCCTACAGGTACGGGCCGCCCGAGCGGCCGACCGTACGCGGGTCGTCACCGTCCTCGTGACCGCCGACGCCCGGCGGAAGGGCGCGGCGCATCTGTTCCAGCTGGGCGCGCGCGGCCATCTGCTGGGCGAACAGGGTGGTCTGGATCCCGTGGAAGAGACCCTCCAGCCAGCCGACCAACTGCGCCTGCGCGATCCGCAGTTCCGCGTCACTCGGGGTCGCCTCGTCCGCGAACGGCAGCGACAGCCGCTCCAGCTCCTCCACGAGCTCCGGGGCCAGACCGTCCTCCAGCTCCTTCACCGAGCTGGAATGGATCTCCTTGAGCCGGACCCGGCTCGCCTCGTCCAGGGGAGCCGCGCGAACCTCTTCGAGCAGCTGCTTGATCATGCTTCCGATCCGCATGACCTTCGCCGGTTGTTCCACCATCTCCGTCACGGGAACCTCGCGGGAGTCCTCGTCTCCTCCGCCGCCGAGAGCCATCCCGTCCTGCCCAACGACCAGGATCTGTGGGTTCTCCGGCGACCGTTCGTTCCTCGGCATCTCCATGCCGCCATTCTCTCGCACCCCTACACCTCATCACCGTCGTGCCCCCGGTAAGGGCTGATCCACCGTTCACGACGACATCGACCCGGATATGGCCCCTCCGGACCAGTCCACAATGCCCTGTGTACGGGTGAATGCCAGGCTTGTTCCGTGACTTCATGGCTGCGATCGTTGCGCGTGACAGGGGTGCTGATCGTGGTGTCCGCCGGGGTGGTCGTGTCGCCGTACGGGAGTGAGTGGACGTACGGGAATGAGGGAGCGTACGCGGCCGAGTCCTCGCCCCCCGCGTCTCCGCCTGGCTCCGCGTCCGCGTCGGCGTCCTCCGCGTCCTCGTCGTCCGACCCCGCATCCGCCTCCCCGTCCGCCGTCGAGCCCTCGCGGGCCGGGAGCCGGCCGGGTGAGGGGCGGGAGCGGCCAGGGCGGAGGTTCGAGGCGGAGGAGGCGGAGCGGGTGGACACCGAAGCCGCGGTGCCGGAGGACGAGGGCGGTGTCACCGCCGTACCGGAACCGCCGCGCGAGACCGCTGCCCCGCCCCCCGGACATCCGACACGCTCCGCGAAGGACAGCGCCGCCCGCCCCGCCGAGCCCGGACTGCGGATCATGCCCCTGGGCGGCGGGCTGATCCTCGTCGGACTCGGGCTGGGGCTCGCCTTCGTGGCGCTACGGGTGCGGCGGACCGCCTCCTGAGATCTACGGCGTGACGGGCAGCTACGGCGTGACGAGCAGGACCTTGCCGATGTGGCCGCTCTCCTCCACCACCCGGTGCGCGGCGGCCGCGTCACTCATAGGGTGCTCGCAGTCGACGACCGGGCGGACGTGACCGGCGTCCAGCAGCGGCCAGACGTGCTCGCGCACGGCCGCGACGATCGCCGCCTTCTCGCCGAGGGGCCTGGCCCGCAGGGAGGTCGCGCTGATCGCGGCCCGCTTGCGCAGAAGGGCGGCGATGTTCAGCTCGGCCTTGACGCCGCCCTGCATGCCGATGATCGCCAGCCGACCGTTGACGGCGAGGGCCGTGACGTTGCGGTCGAGGTACTTGGCACCCATGTTGTCGAGGATGACGTCGGCGCCGGCCCCGTCGGTGGCCTCCTCGATCTCGGCGACGAAGTCCTGCTCGCGGTAGTTGACCAGGATGTCGGCGCCCAGTTCGGCGCAGCGGGCCAGCTTCTCCTTGCTGCCGGCCGTGACCGCGACCTTGGCGCCCACAGCCTTGGCGAGCTGGATCGCCATGGTGCCGATGCCGCTGGAGCCGCCGTGCACGAGCAGGGTCTCGCCGGGACGGAGGTGGGAGATCATGAAGACGTTCGACCAGACCGTGGCGACCACCTCGGGCAGTGCGGCGGCCTGTGTGAGGCCGACGCCCTTGGGCAGCGGCAGCAGCTGGCCGGCCGGTACGGCGACCTTCTCCGCGTAACCGCCGCCCGCGAGCAGCGCGCACACCTCGTCTCCGACGCTCCAGCCGGTGACACCGGGGCCGACCTCGGCGATCCGTCCGGAGCACTCCAGCCCGGGGTAGGGGGAGGAGCCGGGCGGCGGGTCGTAGAAGCCCTGCCGCTGCAGGATGTCGGCGCGGTTGACGGCACTGGCCGCCACCTCGACCAGCACCTCGCCCTCGCCGGGCACGGGATCCGGGACCTCGTCCCACACCAGCGCCTCGGGTCCACCAGGTTCGGGAATCGTGATCGCATGCATGAAAGGGACGCTACCTCTCGGTCCTTGGCCGGACCCTCGCCGGTCATCGGTCTGGTCCTCGTCGGCCCTTGGTCGGATCCTCGTCGGTCCTTGGTTCCGGATCCTCGTCGGTCCCTGGTCGGGTCCCCATCGGTCCTTCGACCGATCTCCCGGAAATTCGCTGTGCGGGAGCGATGAGTTTGCGCGACCGTAAAGGTCTCCCCATGCGTAACCCAAGTACGCGGAAGGACATCACCCCATGAGCCAGCACACGTCCGGCCTGGCCATCGAGACCGCAGGCCTGGTGAAGACGTTCGGCGAGACCCGGGCCGTCGACGGAGTCGACCTGTCGGTGCCGGCGGGCACCGTCTACGGCGTTCTCGGTCCGAACGGCGCCGGAAAGACCACCACGGTGAAGATGCTCGCCACGCTGCTCCGGCCGGACGGCGGTGAGGCCCATGTCTTCGGGCACGACGTCGTACGGGAGGCCGACGAGGTCCGCGCCCGGGTCAGCCTGACCGGCCAGTACGCGTCGGTGGACGAGGACCTCACCGGCACCGAGAACCTGGTCCTGCTGGGCCGGCTGCTCGGTCAGCACAAGAAGGCCGCGCGGGAACGTGCCGCGCAGCTGCTGGAGGCCTTCGGCCTCACGGAGGCGGCCGGCAAGCAGGTCAAGCACTACTCCGGCGGCATGCGGCGGCGCATCGACATCGCCGCCTCCATCCTCAACACGCCCGAGCTGCTCTTCCTGGACGAGCCGACGACCGGCCTCGACCCGCGCAGCCGTAACCAGGTGTGGGACATCGTGCGGGCGGTCGTCGCCCAGGGCACCACGGTGCTGCTGACCACGCAGTACCTGGACGAGGCCGACCAGCTGGCGTCCCGGATCGCGGTCATCGACCAGGGCAAGGTGATCGCGGAGGGCACCAAGGGCGAGCTGAAGGCGTCGGTGGGCGCCGGGTCCGTACATCTGCGACTGCGTGATCCCGCGCAGCGGCCACAGGCCGAGGAGGTGCTGCGGCTGGCCCTGGGCGTGGACGTGCAGCTGGAGCCCGACCCGGTCGCGCTGACGGCCCGTGTCGGGGGCGGAGCCGCGAACGGGCAGGGGGCGGCCGAGCAGGCGGCCCGCGCGCTCGCCGAGCTGGCCCGCACCGGGGTCGTCGTCGACAACTTCTCCCTGGGCCAGCCCAGCCTGGACGAGGTCTTCCTCGCCCTCACCGGACATGACACCCGCGACGCGAAGAACTCCCACGACGCGAACGACTCGAAGGACGAGGTGGCGGCATGAGCACCGCGACGACCACGGAGACCAAGGACCTGGCCCCGGTCAGTGCCGAATCCCTCGCCGCGCTGCTCGTCGCCGGTGAGCGGCCGCCGCGCCCGAGCGCCCTGTCGGCCTCGCTGACCTTCGGCTGGCGGGCCGTCCTCAAGATCAAGCACGTGCCGGAGCAGCTTTTCGACGTCACGGCGTTCCCGATCATGATGGTGCTGATGTACACGTACCTGTTCGGGGGCGCCCTCGCCGGGTCCCCGAAGGAGTACATCCAGTTCCTGCTGCCGGGCATCCTGGTGATGTCGGTCGTGATGATCACGATGTACACCGGCGTCTCGGTGAACACCGACATCGAGAAGGGCGTCTTCGACCGGTTCCGCACGCTGCCGATCTGGCGGCCGTCGGTGATGGTCGGCTATCTCCTGGGCGACGCGCTGCGCTACACCATCGCATCCGTCGTCATGCTCACGGTCGGCATGATCCTTGGCTACCGCCCGGACGGCGGGGCCGCCGGAGTGCTCGCCGGGATCGCGCTGCTGGTGGTGTTCTCGTTCGCGTTCTCGTGGATCTGGACGATGTTCGGACTGATGCTGCGCACCGAGAAGTCGGTGATGGGCGTCAGCATGATGGTGATCTTCCCGCTGACCTTCCTGTCCAACGTCTTCGTCGACCCGAAGACCATGCCGGGCTGGCTCCAGGCCTTCGTCAACAACAGCCCGGTGACACATCTGGCGTCGGCGGTGCGCGGACTGATGGCGGGCGACTGGCCGGCCGACGAGGTCGCCTGGTCGCTGGGCTGGGCGGGCCTGTTCGTGCTGGTCTTCGGGCCGATCACGATGCGGCTGTACAACCGCAAGTGACCGGCCCCCGTGCCGTGGTCAGTCCTGGGGCAGCGGGCGGACGTCGGGCGCGATCTGCGAGCCCGGCGTCGCCCGCACGATGGTGATCAGCCGGTCCGTCAGCTCCAGTGTGCCTACGGCGACATCGTCGTAGCCGAGCACCCGGTGCCCGCGTACGACACTCACCACCAGGTCGGCCGTCTCCCGCGGGCTCTTGCCCACCTCGGCCTTTATGACCGGCCGTTCGATGATGTCGAGGCCGCTGCCCTGCTGGATCAGGTCCTCCATCACCATGCCGGCCGCGGGGCTCAGCACGGACAGACCGAGGAGCCGCCCGGCGGCGCTGGCGCTGGTGATCACCGCGTCAGCGCCGGACTGCTTCAGCAGCGGAGCGTTCTCCTCCTCCCGCACCGCGGCCACGATCTTCGCGCCCTTGTTGAGCTGCCGGGCCGTGAGCGTCACGAGGACGGCCGTGTCGTCGCGCTGGGTCGCGATGATGATCTTCCGGGCCCGGTGCACCTCGGCCCGCATCAGGACGTCGCTGCGCGTCGCGTCCCCGACGACCCCGGCATACCCGTCCGCGGTCGCCGCGTCGATCACCTTGGAACTGGGGTCGACCACGACGACCTGCTCCTTCTTCAGCCCCGTCGCACAGACGGTCTGGATCGCCGAACGCCCCTTGGTGCCGAAGCCGATGACGACGGTGTGGTCGCGCAAGGTGGACCTCCAGCGGTTGAGTCGCCACTCCTCACGTGTGCGTTCGGTGAGGACCTCGAGCGTGGTGCCGACCAGGATGATCAGGAACAGCACGCGCATCGGCGTGATGACGAAGATGTTGGTGAGCCGGGCGGCGTCGCTGACCGGGGTGATGTCGCCGTAGCCGGTGGTGGAGAGGGTGACGGTCGCGTAGTAGCAGGCGTCGAGGAAGTCGACGGAGCCGTCGGAGTTGTCGTTGTAGCCGTCGTGGTCGGCGTAGACGATCACCGCGGTGGCCACGAGCAGGAACAGGGCCATGAGCACCCTCTTGGCGACCTGCCGGAACGGGTGCTCCACCACCTTGCGGGGGAGCAGCACCCGATGGGTCACGAGATGCTCGTCCGCCTGCCGAGCGATCGCGTCCTGGCCGGGAAGTTTCACGTGAAACACACCCCGATCCCGGCGCTGGCCCAGGGCAGGTCGAGCAGTTCCGTCTCCTGACCGGGCCGTGCCCCGCCCGGAGGGACGACGGCCAGGGCGTCGGCCGCCGCGATGCCCCGCAGCATCGCCGGGCCGTTGTAGTGCAGCGGCACGGCACAGTCACCGCGCAGGACCACGGGAATGAGCCGGGTGTCGTGCGGGTGCCCGTGCGCCTCGTCCCGCAGCGGCAGCGTGTACTGCTCCGGGGCGGGACGGGCCGCGAGGATGCGCAGCAGCGGCTCGGCGAGCGTGAGCAGTCCGGAGACGGCCGCGAGGGGGTTGCCGGGCAGTCCGACGAGGTGCTGGTTGCCCTTGGTGCGGGCCAACAGCATGGGGTGGCCGGGGCGCACCTTGACGCCGTCGACCAGGAGCTCGGCGCCGATGCGCTGAAGGGTGGGGTGGACGTGGTCGACGGGGCCGGAGGCGGTGCCGCCGGTGGTCACGATCAGGTCGGCACCGGAGGTGGTGATCGCCTTGTGGAGCGCCTTGGCGTCGTCACCGAGCCGGCGTACGGCGGTGACCTCGGCGCCGAGCGCGCGCAGCCAGGGCGGGAGCATCGGGCCGAGTGCGTCCCTGATCAGCCCGTCGTGCGGCCTGCCCTCGGTGAGCAGTTCGTCGCCGAGGACGAGGACCTCGACGCGGGGGCGGGGCACGGCGGTGACGGTGTCGTATCCGGCGGCCGCGGCCAGGCCGAGCACCGCCGGGGTGACGAGGGTGCCGGCCGGCAGGAGCTGGTCACCGCTGCGGCACTCCTGTCCGCGCGGGCGGATGTCCTGGCCGTGGGCCATCTCGCGGGTCGGGTGGAGGTGGCCCTTGGCGTCCGCGCGGCCGTGCTCGCTGCGCAGGACGGCGGTGGTGTCGAGGGGGATGCGGGCGCCGGTGGCGATCCGGACGGCCTCGCCGTCGGTGAGCGGATCGGGCTCCGCTTGCCCGGCGAGTACGCCCTCGTCCCGTACGGCCCAGGGGCCGGGGCCGGCGACCGCCCAGCCGTCCATCGCCGAGGTGTCGAAGGAGGGCAGGTCGGTGAGGGCGGTCAGGGGGGCGGCCAGCGTCAGTCCCAGGGCGTCGCCGAGCGTGACGGAGACGGGGGCCCGGTGGGCGCCGCGGCCGGCGGACCGGGCAGCGCGCTCGGCGATCTCGCGGGCCTTGGGCCAGGGGGTGGCCCGGTGGCGGGGGTCCGGTCGGTGGGAGGCCTCGGGGGGGCCGGCCTGCGGGGCGGGCACGTGATCACCGGCGGGGTGGCCGTTGCCTTCCTTCACGAGGGCGAGCACCTCCTCGACGTCGAAGTCCTCCGCGTCGTCGGCGTCCTCACCGGTCCGGGCGGCGCGGGCGATCATCCGGCGTCCGGTCGGGTGTCGGGCGTGGCGTCGGGGGCCACGTCCGGCTTGGCGTCGGCGGTGTTCTCGTCGGCCCAGCGGAGGGCGAGGGCGGCCGCCTTGCGGGACGCCTCCGCCACCGCCTCGGGGCCTCCCCCGGCCCGTGCTGCCGCGTAGCCGACGAGGAAGGTGGTCAGCGGTGCCGCCGGCCTCGCCACGCCGTGGGCGGCGTCACGGGCTAGGTCGAGCAGCACACCGGTGTCGACGTCGAGGTCGATGCCCAGCTCGTCCTTGACTGCGGAAATCCATTCATCCAACACGAGCCCATGCTCCCTGATACGTGCCCTGGCGGTGGCGATGTCGTCCCAGGTGTCGCAGTCGAACGACGCGACGGGGTCGGGGACGCGGGTGAGGTCGAGACCGGCGGTGAGCCGGCGCAGGGGCAGCCCCGTGGCGCTGCCGTGCGCTGCGACGAGGCCGGTCAGTTCCCGGCGCAGTGCGGGCGCGCGGTAGGCGGCCACCAGTGGCTGGTCGCGGCCGTCGCCGTCGGTGAGCAGCGCGCCCTCGGTGCCGGTGGCCCGCAGGGCGGCCAGCAGCCGCCGTACCGTCGCCTCGCCGAGGAACGGCAGGTCGGCCGAGAGGACGACGACCTCGTCGGCCGTGGTGCGGCGCAGACCGGCGTCGAGTGCGGCCACCGGCCCGCCGCCGGGCGGGTCCTCACGCGCCCACGTCACCGGGCGCGCGGTCGGGCGCGGATCGGCGACGACGACGGTGCCGCGCGCGTCGGCGCAGGCGGCCAGCACTCGGTCGAGCAGTGCCCGCCCGCCCACCCGCACCCCGGGCTTGTCCGCACCGCCGAGCCGCCGGGCGGCACCGCCCGCGAGTACGACGGCGTCGTACGCGGCGACAGCGGCGGGCGGCTGGTTGGCGGTCACCCCCCGAGTATGCGTGCCGCCGCGATCACAGGGAACGCCGATCAAGGGGAACACGGCAGGGGCGGCGCGGTCACGACGTGATCAGAGGGTGCGCAGCAGGACCGCCGGCTGTTCCACACAGTCCGCCACGTAGCGCAGGAAGCCGCCCGCCGTGCCGCCGTCGCACACCCGGTGGTCGAAGGTGAGCGACAGCTGGACCACCTGGCGCACCGCCAGCTCGCCCTCGTGCACCCACGGCTTGGGGACGATACGGCCGACGCCGAGCATGGCCGCCTCGGGGTGGTTGATGATCGGCGTGGAGCCGTCGACGCCGAACACGCCGTAGTTGTTCAACGTGAAGGTGCCGCCGGTGAGCTCCCGGGGAGTGAGGGTGCCCTGGCGGGCCGACTCGGTCAGCCGGGCGAACTCCGCGGTCATCGACTGGGCGTCCCGTGCGTGCGCGTCCCGTACGACGGGCACGACGAGCCCCCGCTCGGTCTGCGCGGCGAACCCGAGGTGCACGGCGTCCAGCCGGACGATCTCCCTGGCCTCCAGGTCCACGGTGGAGTTGAGCTCGGGGTGGCGGGCCAGGGCGGCGGTGCAGATGCGGGCCAGCAGGGCGAGGAGGGAGATCTTCGGCCCGTCGGCGGCGTTCATCGCCGCACGTGCGTTCATGAGTTCCGTGGCGTCGGCGTCCACCCAGCAGGTGGCGTCCGGAATCTCGCGGCGGCTGCGGGAGAGCTTGTCGGCCGTGGCACCCAGGATGCCCTTGAGGGGGATGCGGGTGCCTCCGGCGGTCGCCGCGGAGGGGGCCGGGGTGGTGGCGGGCGCCACGGGCGCGTGCGTGTCGGCGGCCGGAACCGTCGTACGCCCTTGGGCCGCCGCCGCCCGCAGCGCGTACTCCACGTCGGCCCGCAGGATCAGGCCGTCGGGGCCGGAGCCGGTCAGTTCCCTGAGGTCGAGGCCGTTCTCGCGGGCGAGGCGCCGCACCAGCGGCGAGATCACCGGGATCGGGCCGTCCGCCGGCTCGGGGGCGTCGACGTGGCCGTCGGCCGCGGCGGTCGTCGGGGCCGGCTGTCCCGGCCGCACCCTGCCCCTGCGGGCCGGCGCCTGTGAGGTGCCGTAGCCGACCAGCACATTGCCCGAGCCCTCGCTCCGACCGCCGGAGGCCGGCGTGCCCACCGCGACCGTCAGCAGCGGGGCGCCGACGGGCAGTTCCGTGCCCTCCTCGCCGAAGCGGGCGGTGACGACACCGCCGTAGGGGCAGGGCACCTCGACCATCGCCTTGGCCGTCTCGACCTCGACGACCGGCTGGTCGACGACGACGAGGTCCCCGACCTCGACGAGCCAACGGACGATTCCCGCCTCGGTGAGCCCCTCCCCGAGGTCGGGGAGCCTGAACTCCAGGCTGTGCATGTCAGAAGCGTGTGCCATCAGCCCTCGGCCTCCCATTGCAGACGCCCCACGGCGTCCAGGATCCGGTCCACGCCGGGCAGGTGGTGACGCTCCAGCATCGGCGGCGGGTAGGGAATGTCGAACCCCGCCACGCGCAGCACCGGCGCCTCCAGGTGGTGGAAGCAGCGCTCGGTGACACGGGCCGCGATCTCCCCGCCCGGGCCGCCGAACCCGCCCGACTCGTGTACGACGACCGCCCGCCCGGTCCGCCGTACCGAGGCGCAGACCGTCTCGTCGTCGAACGGCACCAGGGAGCGCAGGTCGACGACTTCGAGGTCCCACCCCTCGTCCCGGGCCGCCTCGGCGGCTTCGAGGCAGACGGGCACGGACGGTCCGTACGTGATGAGTGTGGCGCTCCGGCCCGAGCGCCGCACCACCGCGCGGCCTATCGGTTCAACGGTCTGCGGGTCGTCCGGGTTCCAGGAGGCCTTGGACCAGTACAGGCGCTTGGGTTCGAGGAAGACGACCGGGTCGTCGGAGGCGATGGCGGCGCGCAGCAGGCCGTAGGCGTCGGCGACCGTGGCGGGCGTGACGACGTGGAGCCCGGGGGTCGCGATGTAGTACGCCTCGGACGAGTCGCTGTGGTGCTCGACTCCGCCGATGCCGCCGCCGTAGGGGACGCGGATGGTGAGCGGGAGTGGCAGCGCGCCGCGGGTGCGGTTGCGCATCCTTGAGACATGGCTGATCAGTTGCTCGAACGCCGGGTAGGCGAACGCGTCGAACTGCATCTCCACGACCGGGCGCAGCCCGTACATCGCCATGCCGACGGCCGTGCCGAGGATGCCGGCCTCGGCGAGCGGGGTGTCCGTGCAGCGGTCCTCTCCGAACTCCTTGGCGAGGCCGTCGGTGACGCGGAAGACTCCCCCGAGGGTGCCGACGTCCTCGCCCATGACGTGCACGGTCGGGTCGGCGGCCATGGCGTCGCGCATCGCGCGCGTGAGGGCCTGCGCCATGGTGGCCGGCTTGAGGGCGACGGTGGTCATCGGTGCGGCCCTTCCTGTTCCGCCGCCAGCTCGGCCCGCAGCTGGGCCTGCTGCTCGCGCAGTTGCGGGGTGGGCTCGGCGTACACGTGGGCGAACAGGTCCATGGGGTCGAGCGGCGGGTCCTGGTTCATGCGCTCGCGCAGGTCTGCGGCCATGGCCTCGGCGGCGTCGCGCGCGGCCTGGATGCCGCTGTCGTCGATCAGGCCGCGTTCGGTGAGTTCGTGCTCCAGGAGGACGATCGGGTCGTGGTCGCGCCAGGTGTCGACCTCCGCGTCGCCGCGGTAGCGGGTCGCGTCGTCGGCGTTGGTGTGGGCCTCGACGCGGTAGGTGATGGCCTCGACCAGGGTGGGGCCGCCGCCCGCGCGCGCGTGCCGTACGGCGTCGGAGAGGACCTCGTGCACGGCGGCGGCGTCGTTGCCGTCGACCAGGCGGCCGGGCATGCCGTAGCCGACGGCCTTGTGTGCCAGCGACGGGGCCGCGGTCTGCTTGGCGAGCGGGACGGAGATCGCGAAGCCGTTGTTCTGGACGAGGAAGACGACCGGGGCCTGCCAGACGGCGGCGAAGTTCAGCGCCTCGTGGAAGTCGCCCTCGCTGGAGCCGCCGTCGCCGACCATCGCCAGCGCGACCACGTCGTCGCCCTTGAGGCGGGCGGCGTGCGCGAGGCCGACGGCGTGCGGAAGCTGGGTGGCGAGCGGGGTGCACAGGGGCGCCACGCGGTGCTCGCGCGGGTCGTAGCCGGTGTGCCAGTCGCCGCGCAGCAGGGTGAGGGCCTGCACGGGGTCGAGGCCGCGGGCGACGGCCGCGAGGGTGTCGCGGTAGCTGGGGAAGAGCCAGTCGCGGTCCTCCAGGACCAGCGCCGCGGCGACCTGACAGGCCTCCTGGCCGGTGCTGGACGGGTAGACCGCCAGACGGCCCTGCTTGGTGAGGGCGGTGGCCTGCGCGTTGTACCGGCGGCCGCGCACCAGCTCGGCGTGGAGCCGGCGCAGCAGCCCGGGATCGGCCTGTGCGGCCGCCTCGGTGCCGAGTACGCGGTACGGACGTGCGTCGGGCAGCAGCGGCGCGGGGTCCGTGCGCGGCTGCCAGGCGGGCGGCGGGGTCGGCTTGTAGGCGCCCCGCTGCTCCATGACCGTCATGACGGCACCTCCTCGTGGGAGCGGCTTCAGGCGCGCCACGGATGTGATGCGCCTCACCTACCGATTGTTCGGTCGTCGGCACATTTTGGCTACCGGCACCCGCAGGCTGTGGACAAACGGTTCTGCACAGCCTCAAATGAACGCAGTACGTCCATGGCGGAGAGGCGGGGGCACGTGGCATCTGAACAAATGGCCGAGCGCCCGGAAGGCAGCGGCCCCGAGCCACCCGCGCGTCCACTCGACGCGATCGATCTGGACATCCTGCAGATGCTTCAGGCGGACGGCCGCGCGTCCATAAGGTCGGTCGCCGAACGCGTCCATGTCTCGCGTGCCAATGCCTACGCCCGCATCAACCGCCTCATCGAGGACGGCGTGATCCGCGGCTTCGGGGCCCGCGTCAACCACGAACGCGCCGGTCAGGGCACTTCGGCGTACATCACCCTGAAGATCGTCCAGAACTCCTGGCGCACGGTGCGGGAACAGCTCAGGCAACTGCCCGGCGCCTCCCACATCGCCCTGGTGGGCGGCGACTTCGACGTCCTGCTGCTGGTACACACCTCCGACAACAGGGCGCTGCGCGAGCTGGTGCTGACCCGGCTCCAGGCGATTCCCGAGGTGCTCAGTACGCGCACCCTGCTGGTCTTCGAGGAGGAGGACCTGGAGCCGCAGGGCTGACGTCAGCGCTCCTTGCGAAGCCCCGAGAACACCAACCGCGCGACGGCGTCGGCGACCTCGCGCTCGTTCATGCCCCGACCGTCCGGCCGGTACCACTCCACGATCGAGTTGATCATCCCGAAGACGAGCCTCGTCGCGAGCCGTACCTCCACGTCGCCGCGCACGTCCCCGTCGGCCGCCGCCGCCTTCAGCAGCTCGGCGACCCGGTGGTCGAAGTCGCGGCGCCGCTCCAGGGCCCACCGCTCGGTGCCGGTGTTGCCGCGCACCCGCAGCAGCAGGGTCACGTACGGCAGCTCCGCTATGAGCACCTCGACCATGCGCCGTACGACGTACTCCAGACACTCCGCGGCGCTCCCCACGCGCGCGGGCTCCTCGTCGAGGATCCCGAAGAGGCCGTCCAGCGCGCGGCTCACGGCACGGCGCAGCAGCTCCTCCTTGCCTGAGACGTGGTGATAGATCGACGACTTGGAGATGCCGGCCGCCTTGGACAGGTGCTCCATGGAGGTGCCGTCGTAGCCGCGCTCGTTGAAGACCTGGACGGCGACGGACAGCAGCGTCTGCGGGGTGTACGTGTCGCGCTTGGCGGTGGTCATGAGGTGCTGCCCTCCCGCTTGTCGGTCGCGTACGCGTGGCGGTACAGCGCGAGGGACGGTGCGTAGCGCCCCGAAGGGTCACGCATGTGCAGGTCGTCGAGGAGGGCGTAGGCCCAGTTGCGGCCGAGCCTGCGGCTCCACTCGAAGGGGCCGAGGGGGTAGTTGACCCCGAGCCGCATCGCGGTGTCGATGTCCTCCTTGGTGGCCACGCCCTTGGCGACGGCGTCGTGCGCGAGGTCGACGATGCGCGCGACCGTCCGGGCGACGATCATGCCGGGGACGTCGCCGATGACGCTGACCTGCTTGCCGAGCGCCTGGAAGAGGCCGGTGGCCTCGGCGAGGGTCTGCTGGGAGGTGTCCTGGGAGGCGGACAGGGCGATGCGGGTGGCGCGCCGGTAGTCGAGCGCGAGGTCGAAGTAGACGACGTCCCGGAACTCGACCGAGGTCTGTCCGTCGGCGAGGGCGAGTTGGCCGCCGCTCGGCAGCACCAGGCGGGTGCCGTGGTCCTCTTCGTCCTCGCGGACCGGGATGCCCGCCTCCCGGATCAGGTTGAGCAGTTCGGAGGCCGGGCCCAGGTCGCCCTCGGCGGCGACGTACGCGGGCGGCTGGGCCGGCTCCGCGGTGTGCGGTTCGGGGCGGTCGGCGTCCTCGGAGTGGTCGTACCAGCCGTGTCCGGTCTTGCGGCCGAGCCGGCCCGACTCGACCAGGCGGCGCTGGGCGAGCGACGGCGCGAAGCGCACGTCCTGGAAGAAGGCCTGCCACACGGAGTGGGTGACCGACTCGTTGACGTCCTGGCCGATGAGGTCGGTGAGTTCGAAGGCGCCCATCTTGAAGCCGCCGCACTCGCGCAGGACGGCGTCGATGGTGGCCGGTTCGGCGCCCTGGGCCTCGTGGACCGCGAAGGCCTCGGCGTAGAAGGGCCGGGCGATGCGGTTGACGATGAAGCCCGGGGTGTCGGCGCAGGCGACCGGGGTCTTGCCCCAGGCGCGGGCCATCTCGTACGCGCGCGTGGCCGACGTGACGTCGGTGGCGAAGCCCGAGACGACCTCCACGAGGGGCAGCAGTGGTGCGGGGTTGAAGAAGTGCAGGCCCACCAGGCGGCCCGGGTTGCGCAGGGCGCCGCCGATGGCGGTGACCGACAAGGACGAGGTATTGGTGGCGAGCAGACAGTCCTCGCCGACGATGTCCTCCAGCGCGCGGAACAGCTCCTGCTTGGCGTCCAGCCGCTCCAGGACGGCCTCGACGACCAGGGCGCAGTCGGCGAGGTCGGCGAGGTTCTGTGCGGGCAGCAGGCGGGCGCGGGCGGCGTCCCGGTCGGCGCCGCCGAGCCGGTCCTTCTCGACGAGCCGGTCCAGGCGTGCGCCGATCGCGTCGGCTGCCTCCTGCGCCCGGCCGGGGGCGGCGTCGTACAGGCGTACGGAATGGCCGGCGACCAACGCGACCTGGGCGATGCCCTGGCCCATGGTGCCGGTGCCGACGACGGCCACGGGGCTGCTGAGGTCGAGTGCTGTCATGTGCGCGATCCTCCCGCACGGGGTTTTCCACAGATGCGGCGGACCCCCTTGTACCGACCGATCGTTCGGTTACTCTAACTCTGACTGGCTGTTCCTGCCCATATTTCTGCCCAGGTCATGAGCTCGACGAAGAGTTCTTGAGACGAGGAGTTGGTCCCGCATGGCCGCCGAACTCACCGCGCACGATCTGATCGCCAAGCACCGGCCCACCCTCGACCAGACGCTGGAAGCGATCCGCACCCGCGCGTACTGGTCCCCGCACCCCGAGCACCCCAAGGCGTACGGCGAGAACGGCAGCCTGGACATGGCGGCGGGCAAGGCGGCCTTCGACGCCCTCCTGGGCACCCGCATCGACCTCGGCCAGCCCGGCACGGACGACTGGGTCGGCGGCGAGGTCTCGCCGTACGGCATCGAGCTGGGCGTGAGCTACCCGCACGCGGACGTGGACGAGCTGCTGCCCGCCATGAAGGCCGGGCAGAAGGCCTGGCGTGATGCGGGCGCGGAGATGCGCGCGGTGGTGTGCGTGGAGATCCTCAAGCGCATCAGCGACCGGACCCACGAGTTCGCGCACGCGGTCATGCACACCTCCGGCCAGGCGTTCATGATGGCGTTCCAGGCGGGCGGCCCGCACGCGCAGGACCGCGGCCTGGAGGCGGTGGCGTACGCGTACGTGGAGCAGGTCCGCACCCCCTACACGGCGGAGTGGACCAAGCCCCAGGGCAAGCGCGAGCCGCTGGCGCTGTCCAAGCAGTTCACGCCGGTCCCGCGCGGCATCGCGCTGGTCATCGGCTGCAACACCTTCCCGACGTGGAACGGCTATCCGGGCCTGTTCGCCTCCCTGGCCACCGGTAACGCGGTCCTCGTCAAGCCCCACCCGCGCGCGGTGCTGCCCCTCGCGCTGACCGTTCAGGTCGCGCGCGAGGTGCTCGCCGAGACCGGCTTCGACCCGAACCTGGTGGCGCTGACCGCCGAGCGGCCGGGCGAGGGCATCGCCAAGACCCTGGCCACCCGCCCCGAGATCCGGATCATCGACTACACCGGCTCGACGGAGTTCGGCGACTGGCTGGAGGCCAACGCCCGCCAGGCGCAGGTCTACACGGAGAAGGCCGGCGTCAACACGGTGGTGGTCCACTCCACGGACGACTACAAGGGGATGCTGTCCAACCTGGCCTTCTCGCTGTCCCTGTACAGCGGCCAGATGTGCACCACCCCGCAGAACCTGCTCGTCCCCCGCGACGGCATCCGCACCGAGGAAGGCCCCCGGACCTTCGAGGAGGTCGTCGCCGACCTCGCCCGCTCGGTCGACGGCCTGCTCGGCGACGACGCGCGCGCGAACGCCCTGCTCGGCGCGATCGTCAACCCGGACGTCAAGGCCCGCCTGGAGGCCGCCGCCGGTCTCGGCGAAGTCGCCCTCGCCTCGCGGGAGATCAGCAACGCGGAGTTCCCGCAGGCCGTCGTCCGCACGCCCGTCATCGTGAAGCTGGACGGCGCGCGGAAGTACTGGGAGGGCACCGACGACGAGGCCGCCTACATGCGCGAGTGCTTCGGTCCCGTCTCTTTCGCCGTCGCGGTCGACTCGGCGGCGGACGCGGTGGAGCTGCTGCGGCGCACCATCCGCGAGAAGGGCGCGATGACGGTCGGGGCCTACACCACCGACGAGGAGGTCGAACAGGCCCTTCAGGAGGTCTGTCTGGAGGAGGCGGCCCAGCTGTCGCTGAACCTCACGGGCGGGGTGTACGTCAACCAGACCGCCGCGTTCTCCGACTTCCACGGCTCGGGCGGCAACCCGGCGGCCAACGCGGCCCTCACCGACGGCGCGTTCGTGGCCAACCGCTTCCGCGTGGTCGAGGTGCGCCGGGAGGCCTAGCTAGGTCCTGTCCGGCGGATCATGCCGCAGACGCGGGGCCTGGCACGCCGATCTGCCGCGTTGTCGTCGGTTGCCGACTCCCCCACTCTCGACCTCGCTCGAGCGGGGGGACCCCCATCGCGTCGACGCCCTCCTCCGCCTCGCAGCTCGACGCACCAGGCCCCGCTCACCTGCGTCGACGAGGCGCCGCGGATGTCCTGCGACCTGATCCGCCGGGCAGGCCCTAGGGGACGTGCGGTGCGCTCCCGGTGACGCTCCAGTGGTACAGCGTCATGGCCACACTGGTCGCGAGGTTGTAGCTGGAGACCTGGGGGCGCATCGGCAGCGCCACCAGATGGTCGGCACGCGCGCGCAGGCCTGCGGACAGCCCGCTGCGTTCCGAGCCGAAGGCGAGGACCGCCTCGTCCGGGAGCTTGGTGTGGCGGATGTCGTCGCCCTCGGGGTCGAGGGCGAACACCGGCCCGGGCGGCAGGTCGTCGACGGTCAGCCGTTCCACGGCCGTCGCGAAGTGCAGCCCGGCTCCGCCGCGGACGACCGTGGGATGCCAGGGGTCGAGCGTGCCGGTGGTCACCACACCGGTCGCGCCGAAACCGGCGGCCAGCCGGATCACGGCCCCCGCGTTGCCCAGGTTGCGCGGATCGTCGAGGACGACGACGGGCGCGGTGCGGGGGAGGTGCGCGAGCCTGTCCCGGTTGGCCGCGCGGGACGGCCGTACGGCCAGGGCGGCGACCGCGGTGGGGTGCGGGCGCGGGACCAGGCCCCGGTACGCCGGCTCCGGCACCTCGGCCAGGAGCGCGTCCAGCGTGTCCCGAACGTCCGGTGCCAGTTCCTCGGCGAGGGCGAGCGCGGCTGCCCGGTCGGCGGTGACCGCCACCGGGACCTCGGCGCCGAAGCGCAGCGCGTGCTTGAGGGCGTGGAAGCCGTCGAGCAGCACGGAGGTGCCAGCGAGCCGGTGCCAGACGTCGAGGGGATCGGAGGCGCTCATGCCCTGGAGCCTACGGGCGTGTCACCCACGTCCCCCGCGTCCGTGACGTCCGCCGCGCTCTCCGGGGCGCGCGGCTTCGGCAGCGTCGTACGGCCCGTGCTCGGGACCAGGCGTCCACGCGCGCGTGCCGCCCAGCCGCCGAGCCGGCGCAGGAACGAGGTCGGCAGGAAGACCGCGTCGGCGGCGATCATCGCCAAGGAGAAGAACGGCAGTCCGAGGAGCACGGCGATCGCGGCGTGCTCGATCATCATGACCGCCAGCAGGACGTTCTTGACGCGCCGGTTGAAGAGGGTGAAGGGGAAGGCGACCTGCGCGGCGACCGTGCCGTAGGTCACCAGCATCACCATCGTGCCGCTGGCCGCCAGTACGTCGGCGAGCGCGGGCCACGGGGAGAAGTAGTCGAGGTGCAGGGGGTAGTAGACGGCGGTGCCGTCCTGCCAGCGCGAGCCCTGGATCTTGTACCAGCCCGCCGTGGCGTAGATCAGACAGGCCTCGGCCATGATCACGAAGAGGGCGCCGTTGTGGACGATGTTGGCGACGACGTCGAGCAGGATCCGGGGCTGGCCGGTCTTGGCGCGGCGTCCTGTGAGCCACCACAGGGCCTGCGCCAGCCATATCGTCCACAGCAGCAACGGCACGAACTCCTCGCCGTCGAAGAGCCGGCCCGAGAGGGTCACCGCGGTGAGCGCCAGTCCCAGCACGCCCCACAGGGCCGGGCCGACCCGGTCGGCCACGTGCTCTCCACGCGCGCGTGCCTCGCTTGTGAGCCGGGCCCGCCGCGCGTCCAGCGACCACACCTGGCCGCAGCGCGTGAACACCAGGTAGACGCACATCAGGTGCAGGACGTTGTCGCCGCCGTCGCCCATGAAGATGCTGCGGTTCTGCATCGACAGCACGCCGACCATGAACAGCACGGACATCGTGCGGGTGCGCCAGCCCAGCAGCAGCAGGAAGCTCGCCAGGACGGCCAGCGCGTAGACGGTCTCGAACCAGAACCCGCCGTCGGACCACATCAGGGCCGTGAAGGCGCCATTGTTCGAGATCAGCTGCTGGGCGAGGTCCCAGCTCCAGGGGCCGCCCGGGCCGTACATCTCCTCACGGTGGGGGAACTCGCGCAGCAGGAACAGCAGCCACGTCACGCTGAAGCCGATGCGGATCACGGCGGTCTGGTACGGGCCGAGGGCCGACTCGGTGACCCGGGCGATGGCGGCGGAGACGCAGAGCGCGAAACGGTTCACTCGGCGTCCCCCTCGGTGCTCTCGGCCGGTATCGACCACCAGGGCAGCACCCGGTACACAGGCTGGTCCGACACCTTCTCGTCGCTCCACCGAGGCGGGCGCACATTGGTGGTGCGCGAGCGTATCTGGACGAGATCGATCGCTTCGCCCTTGCCGGCCGCTTCCTCACGGTCCAGACGCAGCAGCACGATGCGGCGCAGATACGTCTCCGAAAGGGAGCCGCGCAGGCCCATCGCGCGGTTGTCGCCGCCGTGCGTGGCGACGAAGAAGTCCCAGGCCCGGCGCAGCTCGTTCTGCTGGGTGTGGCTGGGCAGCAGGTTGCCGTCGATGGCCCGGCCGTCCTCGGCGGAGAGGTCGTACCAGCCGGTCGTCCGCGTCCCGCCGTCCGCGGTGTCGATCTGCGCACGGACCTGGACGGCGATGTTCTGCTGCAACGGGTTCGGCGCGAACAGCTTCCAGTTCTGCTCGAACTCCGGGTAGATCCAGTCGTCGATCGCCCTGCCGTGCTGCTTGGTCACCGTGTTCGACGGCGCCACGTGCAGGAACACCATGCCGATGTGCACACAGACGGCGACGCCGACGACCGCGAGCGCCACGGCGACGACGATCCGGTAGCGGAGGGAGAGGGCGGCGACGCCGGTGCGGGGGCCGGGGGGCGCGGAGGGGGCGAGGGTGGCGTGCGCCTGCTCGGCGGCGTGCGGCGCATACGCGGCGCGGGCAGGCGGCTCGGGCCCCGAAGCGGCGGCGGACACCGGACCGGTGCCGGACTCCGGCTCGGCAGCGTGCGGCGGCTCGGCGGCGCTCGGCTGCTCTTGGGCACTCGACTGCTCGTGGGCGCTCGGCCGCCCGTGAGCCGTGGTGTCGGCCGGCCTGCCGTGCGTCGGGGCCGGGCCGGGCGAGGAGGCCTGGGGGGCGGGCGGACCGGCGGGCGCGGCGCCCGGCTCGCCCGGCCCGTGCAGGGCGTTCGAGCCTCCGTCGTGCACGTCCATTCCGCCCCGTTTCCGATTCCGGTCCGTCTTCCGGCGCCCCACGCAGGGCAGCAGCACCACCCGTGCACCGCTCGAACGGAACGGTACTCAGGCCCGTGCGCCCGGCACAGCCCCCAGTGGACCCGCCGCGAAGACCACTCCGGTTGTCCACAGGTGATGCCCGGGGACGCCCGCAGGTTATCCACAGCGGTTGACACCTTACGGCGCCCGTCTCACCATGGAATCGCACGAACCGAACGATCGGTCGGGAGCAAGCACCGGCAGAGCCCAGGTCGAAGGGGACCTCATGGCGACAGCAGCCGCACACCAGACGGCGCGCACTCAGGCGTACGACGGCCAGGCCGACGCACAGGCCGGCGCCGGCGACACCGCCCCGTACGAGAGGGCCTTCGACGCCGCCGTGGCCGCGGACGAGCGCGTCGAGCCGCGCGACTGGATGCCCGACGCCTACCGCGCGACCCTCGTCCGCCAGATCGCGCAGCATGCCCACTCCGAGATCATCGGCATGCAGCCGGAGGCGAACTGGATCACGCGCGCGCCCTCACTGCGCCGCAAGGCCATCCTGATGGCCAAGGTCCAGGACGAGGCCGGACACGGGCTCTACCTCTACAGCGCCGCCGAAACCCTCGGCACCGGCCGCGACGAACTGCTCGACAAGCTCCACACCGGCCGCCAGAAGTACTCGTCGATCTTCAACTACCCCACACTGACCTGGGCGGACGTCGGCGCGATCGGCTGGCTTGTGGACGGCGCCGCGATCACCAACCAGGTGCCCCTGTGCCGGTGCTCCTACGGCCCGTACGCGCGCGCGATGGTCCGCATCTGCAAGGAGGAGTCCTTCCACCAGCGCCAGGGGTACGAGCTGCTGCTGGCCCTCAGCCGCGGCACCCCCGAGCAGCACGCGATGGCGCAGGACGCGGTGGACCGCTGGTGGTGGCCGTCCCTGATGATGTTCGGCCCGCCCGACGAGGAGTCCGCGCACTCCGCGCAGTCGATGGCATGGAAGATCAAGCGCCATTCGAACGACGAACTGCGTCAGCGCTTCGTCGACATCTGCGTCCCCCAGGCCGAGTCCCTGGGCCTCACACTCCCCGACCCCGACCTGCGGTGGAACGAGGAGCGCGGTCACCACGACTTCGGCCCGATCGACTGGACGGAGTTCTGGGACGTCCTCAAGGGCAACGGCCCCTGCAACGAACAGCGGATATCGCAACGCAGGCGGGCCCACGACGAGGGCGCCTGGGTCCGGGAGGCGGCCTCGGCGTACGCGGCCAAGCACAGTGCCTCCGGTGCCAAAAGGGGAGGGGAGCAGGCATGACGAACACCGACTGGCCTCTGTGGGAGGTCTTCGTGCGCTCCCGCCGCGGCCTCTCGCACACCCACGCCGGCAGCCTGCACGCGCCGGACGCGGAATTCGCGCTGCGCAACGCCCGTGACCTGTACACCCGGCGCGGCGAGGGCGTCTCGATCTGGGTCGTCCCCTCCTCCGCGATCACCGCGTCCTCTCCCGACGAGAAGGACCCGTTCTTCGAGCCGTCCGCCGACAAGCCGTACCGGCACCCGACGTTCTACGAGATCCCGGAGGGGGTGAAGCACCTGTGACCGCACCGGAGACGACCACCGCCGCCGTACCCAGGGCGGCCGCCCTCGCCCTCGGCGACGACGCGCTCGTGCTCTCGCACCGCCTCGGGGAGTGGGCCGGCCACGCCCCCGTCCTCGAAGAGGAGGTGGCCCTCGCCAACATCGCGCTGGACCTGCTCGGCCAGGCCCGGGTGCTGCTGTCGCTGGCCGGCGACGAGGACGACCTGGCGTATCTGCGCGAGGAGCGCGCCTTCACCAACCTCCAGCTGGTGGAGCAGCCGAACGGCGACTTCGCCCACACCATCGCCCGCCAGCTGTACTTCTCCACCTACCAGTACCTGCTCTACGCCGAACTGGCCGTCGGCGACGGCCCGTTCGCCCCGCTCGCCGCGAAGGCCGTCAAAGAGGTCGCCTACCACCGCGACCACGCCGAACAGTGGACCCTGCGGCTCGGCGACGGCACGGACGTCAGCCATGATCGGATGCAGCGGGCGTGCGAGACGCTGTGGCGGTTCACCGGGGAGATGTTCGCGCCCGTGGCAGGGCTGGACGCCGACCGGCAGGGCATGGAGTCGACCTGGGCCGAGGCCGTCGGGGACGTCCTGCGCCGCGCGACCCTCACGGTCCCCGAGGGCCCCCGGTCCGGGGCGTGGGCGGCCGGGGCGGGTCGTCAGGGCCTGCACACCGAGTCCTTCGGGCGGATGCTCGCCGAGATGCAGCATCTGCACCGCAGTCACCCGGGGGCGTCATGGTGACGATCACTCCGCTGGAGGCGGAGCTCCTGGAGGTGGCCGGTGCGGTGCCCGACCCCGAACTGCCCGTGCTCACCTTGCGGGAGCTCGGCGTCCTGCGCGCGGTGCGCGTCCACGGCCCCGACTCGGTCGAGGTCGAGCTCACCCCGACGTACACCGGCTGTCCGGCCGTCGAGGCGATGTCCCTGGACATAGAGCGGGTGCTGCACGAACACGGCGTGCGGGACGTCACCGTGCGCACCGTGCTCGCGCCCGCGTGGTCGACGGACGACATCACGGACGAAGGGCGGCGCAAACTGAGGGAGTTCGGCATCGCCCCGCCGCGCACAGGGCGGGCGGCCGGGCCGGTCGGCCTGCGACTGGGGCCGACCCGCACCCTCGGCCCGGCAGCCGGTGAAGCGGCCGACCCCGTCCGCTGCCCGCGCTGCGAGTCCGCCGACACCGAACTGCTCAGCCGTTTCTCCTCCACCGCCTGCAAGGCGCTGCGCCGGTGCCTGGCCTGCCGTGAACCCTTCGACCACTTCAAGGAGTTGTGATGGCCCGCTTCCACGCGCTCCCCGTGGCCGCGGTCGACCGGCTCACCGACGACTCCGTGGCCCTGACCTTCACCGTGCCCGAGGACCTGCGCGAGGAGTACCGGCACGCCCCGGGCCAGCATCTCGCCCTGCGGCGCACGGCGGACGGTACGGAGATCAGGCGCACCTACTCGATCTGCTCCCCGGCACCGTCGCCGGACGGCGAGGGACCCCGCACCCTGCGCGTCGGAGTGCGGCTGGTCGACGGCGGCGCCTTCTCGACGTATGCGCTCAAGGAGATCAACATCGGCGACGAGCTGGAGGTGATGACCCCAGCGGGCCGCTTCACCCTCGACCCGGCGCCCGGCCTGTACGCCGCGATCGTCGGCGGCAGCGGCATCACCCCGGTGCTGTCGATCGTGACGACGCTGCTGGCGCGCGAGCCTGAGGCCCGGTTCTGTCTGATCCGCAGCGACCGTACGTCCGCCTCGACGATGTTCCTGGAGGAGGTCGCCGATCTGAAGGACCGCTACCCGCAGCGGCTGCACCTGGTGACGGTCCTGTCCCGGGAGGAGCAGCAGGCCGGGCTGCCGTCCGGGCGGCTCGACCAGGAGCGGCTCGGCGGGCTGCTTCCGGCACTGCTGCCCGTGGAACGGGTGGCGGGGTGGTTCCTGTGCGGTCCGTTCGGACTGGTGCAGGGCGCGGAGCGGGCGCTGCGCGAGCTGGGAGTTTCCCGTACCCGTGTCCACGAGGAGATCTTCCATGTGGACGCCGCCGCCCCCGTGACCACCGCGCCCGCACCCGCGCACAGCACGGTGACCGCCCGGCTCGACGGCCGCGGCGGCAGCTGGCCGGTCCAGCAGGGCGAGTCACTCCTGGAGGCGGTACTGCGCAACCGCGCCGACGCGCCCTACGCCTGCAAGGGCGGCGTGTGCGGGACCTGCCGGGCCTTCCTGGTCTCCGGCGAGGTGCGCATGGACCGCAACTTCGCGCTGGAGCCGGAGGAGACGGAAGCGGGGTACGTGCTGGCGTGCCAGTCCCATCCGGTGACGGAGACAGTGGAGCTGGACTTCGACAGGTGAGAAGCCGAGAAGAGTCCGCCCGCGGGCAGGCGGACGTCGGCAGCGTTCCCTTCTTCTAGAACCTGTTCTATCTTGCGGACCACTTGACGGACCGTCAGATCAGCGGGGCCGGGCGGAAGGACAGGATCGTGGACTTCACCTTCACCGAGGAGCAGCAGGCGGCGGCCGAGGCGGCGCGAGGGGTGTTGGCCGGCGTCGCCCCGGACTCGGTGCCCAGTCCGGCCCTCACCGTGGGCGCCGTCGCGGACGACTTCGACCGTGCGCTGTGGACCCGGCTCGCCGACGCCGACCTGGTGAGTCTCCTGCTGGACCCGGAGTACGGCGGGGCGGGCCTGGACGCCGTCGCGCTGTGCCTGGTGCTGCGCGAGGCGGCCAAGGTGCTGGCGCGGGTGCCGCTGCTGGAGAGCAGCGCCGCCCTGGCCGCCGTACAGGCCTTCGGGGGCGAGGAGTTGAAAGCCCACCTGGCGGCGCGGGCGGGCCGCGGAGAGGTGGTCCTGACCGTCGCCGCGAGCGGCCGCACCGGTCACGACCCGGCCGAACTCGCCGTGACGGCACGGCAGGAGGGGGAGGTGTGGGTGCTGGACGGGGTGCAGACGGCGGTGCCGTGGGCGTACGGCGCCGACTTCGTCCTCGTCCCCGCGCACACGGCCGCCGACCGGACCCTGCTCGCCCTGGTCCCCCGGGCCCAAGCGGGGGTCGAGCTCGCCGAGCAGATCTCCACGACCGGTGAGCGCCTCGCCGAACTGCGTCTGGACGCCGTACGGATCGCGGAGCGGGACGTCATCGACGCCGACGGCGCCTGGGAGTGGCTGCGGGACCTGCTGGCCACCGGGACGTGTGCGCTGGCGCTCGGTCTGGGCGAGCGGGTGCTCGGGATGACCAGCGAATACACCGGCAAACGGGAGCAGTTCGGGTTCCCGGTGGCGACGTTCCAGGCCGTCGCCGTACAGGCCGCCGACCGCTACATCGATCTGCGCGCCATGGAGGTCACCCTGTGGCAGGCCGCGTGGCGGATCGCCTCGGGGGCGCCGGGCGCGCTGCCCGCCTCCGGTGACGTGGCCGTCGCCAAGATCTGGGCGTCGGAGGGCGTACGGAGGGTCGTGCAGACCGCGCAGCATCTGCACGGCGGGTTCGGCGCCGACGTCGACTACCCCCTGCACCGGTACCACGCCTGGGCCAAGCACCTCGAACTGTCACTCGGTCCGGCGGCGGCACACGAGGAGATGCTGGGCGACCTGCTGGCGGCCCACCCACTGGCCTGACCGCCAGGCACCGACCGGTCCGGGGGCCCAGGGCCTGTCCGGCGGATCATGCCGCAGACGCGGGGCCTGGCACGCCGATCTGCGGCGTTGAGGCGCCGCGAATGTCCTGCGACTTGATCCGCCGGACAGGCCCTAGAGGACGAAGCCCGGCTGCCCCTCGTCGGTCACGACGGGGCGGCCCGTCGCGGCCCAGACCTGCATGCCGCCGTCGACGTTCGCCGCGTCGATGCCCTGCTGGACGAGGTACATCGCGACCTGGGCCGAACGCCCGCCGGAACGGCAGATCACGTTGACCCGGCCGTCCTGCGGGGCGGCCTCGGTCAGCTCGCCGTACCGGGCGACGAATTCGCTGATGGGGATGTGCAGCGCCCCCGCGGCGTGACCCGCCTGCCACTCGTCGTCCTCGCGGACGTCCAGCAGGAAGTCACTGTCCTTGAGGTCCGTGACCTCGACCGTGGGCACACCAGCTCCGAATTGCATGCCTCCGACGCTACCCGACGCGGGCGCGCATCGGCCCGGCCACCCACTACCCGACCAGACCCGCCAGTTCCGCCTCGCGTGCGGCGACGTCGGCCAAGAGCTTCTCGGCGACCTCGTCCAGGAGGCGGTCCGGGTCTTCCGGGGCCATCCGGAGCATCGAGCCGATCGCGCTCTCCTCCAGTTCCCGGGCGACCACGCTGAGCAGTTCCTTGCGCTGGGAGAGCCATTCGAGGCGGGCGTAGAGCTCCTCGCTGGGAGTCGGGCCCTGCTCCGGGAGCTTCGGCCCGGCGGCCCACTCCTCGGCCAGCTCCCGCAGCAGCATCTCGTCGCCACGGGCGTAGGCGCCGTTGACCCGGGTGATGAACTCCTCGCGCCGCGACCGCTCCGTGTCGTCCTGGGCGAGGTCGGGGTGGGCCTTGCGGGCCAGCTCGCGGTAGAGCTTGCGGACCTCCTCGCTGGGCCGCACCCGCTGCGGGGGCCGTACCGGCTGATCGGTGAGCATCGCCTCGGCCTCCGGGGACAGCCCCGCACCGTCCATCCAGCCGTGGAAGAGCTCCTCGACACCGGGCATCGGCATGACCCGGGCCCGCGCCTCGTCCGCCTTGCGCAGGTCCTCGGGGTCGCCGGTCCGGGCGGCCCGGGCCTCGGCGATCTCGGCGTCCAGCTCGTCGAGGCGGGTGTACATCGGGCCGAGCTTCTGGTGGTGCAGCCGGGAGAAGTTCTCGACCTCGATGCGGAAGGTCTCCACCGCGATCTCGTACTCGATCAACGCCTGCTCGGCGGCCCGTACGGCCCGTTCCAGCCGCTCCTCGGGCCGGGGCACACCGGCGTCCGGCGTCGGCCGGTCCTCACCGGCGACACCACCCTGTTCAGCTTCCGGGGTCGTCACCCGACCAGCGTAGGCCACGCCGGAAGAAGCACCCCGGGCACACCTCCTCAGGACCGTGAGCGCACCCGTCCCCGCAGGCCGGAGCAGACCACCCGCCTCCTCACACCCCCACCTCCGCCGCGATCCGCCCCGACCGCACCGCCGCCACCAGCTGCGCGTGGTCCGCCTCCGTACGGTCGGCGTAGGCGACGGCGAACGCGGTGATCGCCTCGTCCAGCTCCTCGTTCTTGCCGCAGTAGCCGGCGACCAGGCGCGGGTCGGCACTGTGGGCGTGGGCGCGGGCCAGGAGCGCGCCGGTCATCCGGCCGTAGTCGTCCAGCTGGTCGACGGCGAGGGCGGCCGGGTCGACACTGCCCTTGCGGTTGCGGAACTGCCGTACCTGGAAGGGCAGTCCGTCGACCGAGGTCCAGCCGAGAAGGATGTCGCTGACCACCTGCATGCGCTTCTGCCCCATGACCACCCGCCGGCCTTCGTGGCCGGCCTCCGGCGCCTCGAACCCGGCGCTCACCAGATGCGGCACCAACGCCGAAGGGCGGGTCTCCTTGACCTGCAGGACGAGCGGTTCGCCGCGGTGGTCGAGAAGCAGGACGACATACGAGCGGGTGCCGACACTGCCCGTGCCGACGACACGGAAGGCGACGTCGTGCACCGCGTGGCGGGCCAACAGGGGGAGCCGGTCCTCGGAGAGCGAGGTCAGGTACTCCTCCAGGGACGCGGCCACCGCCGCGGCCTCCGCGTCCGGGACGCGCCGCAGCACCGGCGCGGCGTCGACGAAGCGGCGGCCGCCGTCCTCGGTCGGCTCCGTCGACTTCGCGGCGAACCGCCCGCTGGTGTTGGCCCGCGCCTTCTCGGAGACCCGCTCCAGGGTGCCGAGCAGGTCGTGGGCGTCGGTGTGGGAGACCAGTTCCTCGTCCGCGATGGCGTTCCACGCGTCCAGGACCGGAAGCCTGGCCAGCAGCCGCATGGTGCGGCGGTAGGCGCCCGCCGCGTCGTGGGCCGCCTTGCGGCAGGTGTCCTCGTCGGCGCCCGCCTCACGGGCGGCGAGCACGAGGGAGGCGGCGAGCCGCTTGAGGTCCCACTCCCAGGGGCCGCTCACCGTCTCGTCGAAGTCGTTCAGGTCCATGACCAGGCCGCCGCGCGCGTCGCCGTACAGGCCGAAGTTGGCGGCGTGGGCGTCGCCGCAGATCTGGGCGCGGATCCTCGTCATGGGTGTGCGCGCCAGGTCGTACGCCATGAGGCCGGCCGTACCGCGCAGGAAGGCGAAGGGCGTGGCCGCCATCCTGCCCACCCGGATCGGCGTGAGCTCGGGGATACGGCCCCGGCCGGACTCCTCGACCGCGCTCACCGCGTCGGGCCGGTCGCCGTCCAGGTCGAGGGCGGCGTGCGCGCTGCGCGGGACGCTTCGCCGCAGCGCCCTGCCCTCTTCCTTGGGCGTGCCTTCGGCGGGCCAGTCGGCGAAGCCGCGGACCCGGGGAACCCGGCGGGCGTCACCGGCACTCTTCGCCGCCTGCCGAGCGGGAACCGCGTCCCCGACAACCGTCTCCGCACTGACCTCGGTCACAGCGACCGCCTTCCCCGTACCGGCACGAACATCAACTCGTGCCGACCGTACAGCCGGTGGCCGAAACGCGTCAGACCCTGTGGACAACTCCACAACTGTGGAAAACGCCGGCAGCCCTCAGCGGCCCTGCCGTCCCACAGCCCCTCGGCACCCGGCACCCAGTCACCCATTCACCACACCGGCAGGGGCCGTCAGCACTCCGTCGGCCGCTCCCCCTCCGGCAGATGCTCCTTGGCCCACTCCCCAAGCAGTCGCAGCGCTGGCGCCAGCGCGGCCCCCGCCTCCGTCAGCCGGTACGACACCCGCAGCGGCGGCCCCTCGTCGACCTCGCGCACCAGCAGGCGCGCCGCACCGAGTTCGGTGAGCCGGTCGGAGAGCATGCGTTCGCTGATGCCGGGGACGGCCCGGCGCAGGTCGACGAAGTACGCGGGTCCTCCGTTGACGAGGACGGACACGATCGGGCCTGTCCAGCGCTTTCCGAGCAGCTGGAAGACGCGCGTGATGCCGTCGTCGACGCGCTTGCACGCCGCCAGGTCATGAGTCTGCTCCACCGCCATGCCCTCAGGGTACTGCCTTTCCCCACGGAGCTGAAAAAAAGTAAGCGACTGTGTTATCCATAGTCGAGTACGAAAAAGCAGCCCGCGGAACGAGCGTCCCGTGGGCCTTCGCACCGTCCCCTGGAGACCCCATGGCCACGCTCCTGCACATCGACTCCTCCGTCTTCCCCGTCGGCGCCTCCACGTCCCGTGCCGTGACGGACGCCTTCCGCAAGGCCTGGGAGGAGCAGCATCCCGAGGGCACGGTGATCTACCGCGACCTCGCCGCGAACCCCGTCCCGCACATCACCGCCGACGCCCACACCGCCGGCTTCGCCGACCCGGCCGCGCACAGCCCGGAGCAGGCGGACGCCTTCGCCGCGCGCGTGCAGCTGATCGAGGAGCTGGAGCAGGCGGACGCGGTGCTGATCGGCGCCCCGATGTACAACTTCTCGATCCCGTCGACCCTCAAGGCCTGGCTCGACAACGTGGTCCTCATCGGCCGCACCGCCATGACCGAGGACTCGAAGATCAAGGGCACCCCCGTCACCGTCGTCGCCAGCCGCGGCGGCTCGTACGCCCCGGGCACCCCGCGCGAGGGCTACGAGTACGTGCAGACCTACCTGAAGGCGATCTTCACCGACACCCTCGCCGTGGACCTGCACTTCATCGTCCCGGAGCTCACGATGGCCCCGCACAACCCGGCGATGAGCGAGCTGCTCCCCCTCTTCGAAGCCTCCCGCGAGCGCGCCCTCCAGGACGCGTCCGCCAAGGCCAAGGAAGTGGCCGAGCGCGTCGCGGCGTAGGCCTGCCGGCCGGGACGGGGGTGGGAGACAGACCGCCCCCACCCGGCCGCGAGCCGGGACCACTTCACGAACACAACTTCACGAATGACAAGAACGAGAAAAAGAGCCGCAACAGCGACGGCCACCCCGGCCAAGCCACGCGGACTAGCCGCCCCGTCCGGCCGACCAGGCAGACAGCCCGCCCCCGGCCCCTCCTGCCGCCGTCCTCCTCCGTGTGCCAGTCTTCGCCGGAGCAACCGGAGGAACAGGGGCAACCTGAGGAGCAGGCGATGACGCAGAGCGCGAAGGCGGCGCCCCGCCGGCGGCACGCGCAGGCGAACCGGCGACGCATTCTGGACACGGCACGCGAGACGCTGAGCGCGGATCCGGAGACGACCATCGACGACATCGCCCGCGCCGCAGGCGTCGCCCGCCGCACCCTCTACGGCCATTTCACCAGCTGGGAGGAGCTCGTTAACGCCCTCCGACGAGGCGGTGGAGACGCTCCGGCAGGCGTTCCTCGAGGAGCGCAACCCCGCCGAGCCCTCCGATCTGGCCCTGGCCCGCTACATCCTGGCCGTCTGGGGCATCGGCGATCGCTTCCGCATGCTGATCGCGCTCGGCCGCCGGGACCTGGACGGTGACATCCGCGGCGCCCTGACCCCCGTACGGGACCTGGCCGGCGAACTGCTCGCGCAGGGACAGCGGGACGGGGTGTTCGCCGGCCATCTGCCCGCGCCGGTGCTGGCCCACGTACGGGAGTCGGTCGTGGTCTCGATGCTGGAGTCGGTGAACGACGAGGCGTGGGAGATCCCCGCCCCCGCCGCCGCCACGGCCGTCCTGCTGGCCGCCGGTAGGACACGGCCCGAGGCGGAAGCCGTCCTGCGGCACCTGCGCACCAACGGCTGAAGCCGGGCACGCCACGAACCGGCCGACGGGCACGACCCCGACCGGGAGAGACGGTGAGGGACGGTAAGAGACGGTGAAAGCACCGTGAGATACCTCACCGCGGAGCCCTCGCCGACGCAACGAAAAACGGGCCCTCACCGTGACTTTCGTCACTGGTGAAGACCCGTTCATCGGTTCTTCGCTGTGCGCGAGGGGGGAGTTGAACCCCCACGCCCTTTCGGGCACTGGAACCTGAATCCAGCGCGTCTGCCTATTCCGCCACCCGCGCATTGGGTGTGTCCTCAGGCCCTGTCCCCCTAGGGGCTGGCGCCTTCCGACACGCAGAACATTAGCACGCAGGACGGGGTGGGTTCACATCCCTTATGGCGGGGCAGCAGCCGACCAGCACACTCTGCGTCCGTCCGCCACCCCACCTCCGATCCCGCTGCTACGTATCAACGCGGACCGGTTCACGTATCAACCTCGTACCGGTCCAGCCCCTGTCCGCAGGAGCCGGTCCGGGTCCACAGTCCGGTGCGGGACACTTGTCTTCGGCCGCCTCTACGATCCTTGGCAGGACGACGTCCGAGAAGAGTTCGAAGGGGTGCTCCGGAGGGAACTTCGGAGGCGTCGACACCGTCGACCGGGCCGACAGGGGGAACCAGCCGATTTACCGGCGCGTGGATACGATCAGTAAGCAGTACCAGCAGTACCGGGCAAGGCAGTGCCCGCTCAGCGGGACGCAGGACGGCAGCAGCGACGGAGGAGGTGCCCCATGGGAGTCCTGAAGAAGTTCGAGCAGCGTCTCGAAGGTCTGGTCAACGGCACCTTCGCCAAGGTGTTCAAGTCCGAGGTACAGCCCGTGGAGATCGCGGGAGCGCTCCAGCGCGAGTGCGACAACAACGCGACCATCTGGAACCGCGACCGGACGGTCGTACCCAACGACTTCATCGTGGAGCTGAGCACGCCGGACTTCGAGCGGCTCAGCCCCTACTCCGGCCAGCTCGGCGACGAGCTCGCCGGCATGGTGCGCGACTACGCGAAGCAGCAGCGCTACACCTTCATGGGCCCCATCAAGGTCCATCTGGAGAAGGCGGACGACCTCGACACCGGCCTGTACCGGGTGCGCAGCCGTACGCTCGCCTCCTCCACCAACCAGCAGTCTCCCGGCAACGCCCCGGCAGCCCCGGCAGCAGGCCGGCCGGCACCCGGCGGCTACGGCTATCCGCCGCCCTCCGCTCCCGCGGGCGCCCCGCCCATGCCCGCCGCGCCGCCGCCCGGCAGCCGCCCCGGCGGTTACGGCTACCCACAGCCCGTGGGCGGACAGCGCCCCCCGGCCGCACCCGCTGCCGCACCCGCGGCCGGCGGTCGCATGCGCCACTGGGTCGAGATCAACGGCAACCGCCATCAGATCTCCCGCGCGACGCTGGTGCTGGGCCGCAGCACCGAGGCCGACGTGCGGATCGACGACCCCGGCGTCTCCCGCCGGCACTGTGAGATCCGGACCGGAACGCCCCCGACGATCCAGGATCTCGGGTCCACCAACGGCATCGTGGTGGACGGGCAGCACACCACCCGCGCTACGCTCCGCGACGGCTCGCGGATCGTCGTGGGCAGTACCACCATCATTTACCGGCAAGCCGAAGGGTGAAGCGGGGGCAATGTCAGAGCTGACCCTCACGGTCATGCGGCTGGGTTTCCTGGCCGTATTGTGGCTGTTCGTGATCGTGGCCGTGCAGGTCATCCGCAGCGACCTGTTCGGTACGCGTGTCACCCAGCGCGGTTCGCGCCGGGAGAGCGGGCGGCAGCAACAGGCCGCCGCCCGACAGGCCGCGCCTCCGCAGCAGCGCCAACAGGCGGCCGGCGGCCGCCAGCGTCGTAACGCACCCACCAAACTGGTGGTGACCGAGGGCACACTCACCGGCACCACCGTCGCGCTCCAGGGCCAGACCATCACCCTGGGCCGGGCGCACGACAGCACCATCGTGCTGGACGACGACTACGCGTCCAGCCGCCATGCCAGGATCTACCCGGACCGCGACGGCCAGTGGATCGTCGAGGACCTGGGCTCCACCAACGGCACGTACCTCGACCGAACGCGGCTGACGACCCCCACACCGATTGCGCCGGGCGCGCCCCTCCGCATCGGCAAGACCGTCATCGAGCTGCGGAAGTAGTGCCACGTCATGAATGAGCGCGAGCGGAGCGAGCACGCAGCGGCGCCCGGCACCCCGGGCCCCGGCGCGCTCCCGACCGGAGGGTGGGCACCGTGCGGATGTACCCGGAGCCGACGGGCGAGGTGCGCATGAGTCTGTCACTGCGCTTCGCCGCCGGATCGCACAAAGGCATGATCCGGGAGGGCAACGAGGACTCCGGATACGCCGGTCCGCGCCTGCTCGCCATCGCCGACGGCATGGGCGGCGCGGCGGCCGGCGAGGTCGCCTCCTCCGAGGCCATCTCCACCATCGTCGCCCTCGACGACGACGTGCCCGGCTCCGACATCCTCACCTCCCTCGGCACCGCCGTACAGCGCGCCAACGACCAGCTGCGCGCGATGGTCGAGGAGGACCCGCAGCTGGAGGGCATGGGCACCACGCTCACCGCCCTGCTGTGGACCGGCCAGCGCCTGGGTCTCGTGCACGTCGGCGACTCGCGTGCCTACCTGCTGCGCGACGGCGTCCTCACGCAGATCACGCAGGACCACACGTGGGTGCAGCGCCTGGTCGACGAGGGCCGTATCACCGAGGAAGAGGCCACCACCCACCCGCAGCGCTCCCTGCTGATGCGCGCGCTGGGCAGCGGCGAACACGTCGAGCCCGACCTGTCCATCCGTGAAGTCCGTGCCGGCGACCGCTACCTGATCTGCTCCGACGGCCTGTCCGGCGTCGTGTCCCACCAGACGCTGGAGGACACCCTCGCCAGCTATCAGGGCCCCCAGGAGACCGTGCAGGAGCTGATCCAGCTCGCACTGCGCGGCGGCGGCCCCGACAACATCACGGTCATCATCGCCGACGTCCTCGACCTCGACACCGGGGACACCCTCGCCGGGCAGCTCTCCGACACCCCCGTCGTGGTCGGCGCCGTCGCCGAGAACCAGCTCCAGCTGCACGACAACGGCATCATGCAGACCCCGGCCGGGCGCGCCTCCGGTCTCGGCCGCCAGGTCCCCGGACAGGGCGGCGGCGAGTTCGGCCCGCCCGGCTCCGGCGACACCACCGGATACATCTCCACGTCCGGTTTCGGCGACTACGGCGACGACGACTTCGTCAAGCACCGCAAGGGCCGCAGGTGGCTCAAGAGATCCTTCTACGTCGCGCTCGCGCTCGCCGTCGTCGGCGGCGGCCTGTACGGCGGTTACCGCTGGACGCAGACGCAGTACTACGTCGGCGCCAACGGCGAACACGTCGCCCTGTACCGCGGCATCAGCCAGGACCTCGCCTGGGTCTCGCTGTCCAAGGTGCACAAGGACCACCCCGAGATCGAACTCAAGTACCTGCCGACGTACATGCAGAAGCAGGTCAAGGCGACGATCACCGAGGGCGGTCTCAAGGACGCCCAGACGAAGATCAACGCCCTGGCGGTCCAGGCGTCCGCGTGCGAGAAGGAAGCCGCGCGTCAGAAGGCCGAGAGCGAGAACAACGCCAAGACCGGCGAAGGCGAGGCCGGCGGCACCACGGGAACCACACCCGCCTCTTGGTCGTCCAAGGCCTCACCGAGCCCGAATCCATCGGCGCCGACCTCGCCCGCCCCGTCCACGACTGCGCCCACGCCCACCCCCGGCCCCAGCCTCTCCGACCAGGAGCAGAAGGTCGTCTCGCAGTGCGACAAGCAGTAGCCGAGCCGTGAGAGGCCCTGTCACACGATGAGCAGTTCTACCAACCCATCGACGCACCACACGTCCACCATCGGTGCCATCGGCACGCCGAGCCGCCGCAACACCGAGCTCGCGCTGCTGGTGTTCGCCGTGGTGATCCCGGTGTTCGCCTACGCCAACGTGGGCCTGGCGATCAATGACGAGGTGCCGCCCGGTCTGCTGGGCTACGGCCTCGGACTCGGCCTGCTCGCAGGCGTCGGCCATCTCGTCGTACGGAAGTTCGCGCCGTACGCCGACCCGCTGATGCTGCCGCTGGCGACGCTGCTGAACGGGCTCGGGCTGGTCGTCATCTGGCGGCTGGACCAGTCGAAGCGGCTCAGTAACTACGCCGCTGCGGCACCTCGCCAGTTGCTGTACTCCGCGATGGGCGTCGCCCTGCTGGTGGCCGTGCTGATCTTCCTCAAGGACCACCGCGTCCTGCAGCGCTACACCTACATCTCCATGGCCGGCGCGCTGTTCCTGCTGGTCCTGCCGCTCGTGCCCGGACTCGGCGCGAACATCTACGGCGCCAAGATCTGGATCAAGATCCCCGGCCTCGGCACGCTTCAGCCCGGTGAGTTCGCGAAGATCGCTCTTGCGGTGTTCTTCGCCGGCTATCTCATGGTCAAGAGAGACGCCCTGGCCCTGGCAAGCCGCCGCTTCATGGGCCTGTACCTGCCACGCGGTCGTGACCTCGGTCCGATTCTCGTCGTCTGGGTGATCTCGATTCTCATCCTGGTCTTCGAGACCGACCTCGGAACATCCCTGCTGTTCTTCGGAATGTTCATCATCATGCTGTACGTCGCGACCGAGCGGACCAGCTGGATCGTCTTCGGTCTGCTGATGTCCGCGGTCGGCGCCGTCGGCGTGGCCAGCTTCGAGCCGCACATCCAGACGCGTGTGCAGGCCTGGCTGGACCCGATGCGCGAGTTCCAGCTCAGCCGCTCCGGGGCCAGTGACGGCATCGTGCACTCCGAGCAGGCCATGCAGGCCCTGTGGGCCTTCGGCTCCGGCGGCACGCTCGGTACCGGCCTCGGGCAGGGCAACTCCGACCTCATCGGCTTCGCCGCCAACTCCGACTTCATCCTCGCGACCTTCGGCGAGGAACTGGGCCTGGCCGGCGTCATGGCGATCCTGCTGCTCTACGGCCTGATCGTGGAACGCGGGGTGCGCACCGCGCTCGCGGCCCGCGACCCGTTCGGCAAGCTGCTCGCCATCGGCCTGTCCGGCGCCTTCGCCCTCCAGGTCTTCGTCGTGGCGGGCGGTGTCATGGGCCTCATCCCGCTGACCGGTATGACGCTGCCGTTCGTGGCCTACGGCGGTTCGTCCGTCATCGCCAACTGGGCTCTCATCGGCATCCTGTTGCGCATCAGCGACACCGCACGCCGTCCGGCCCCCGCCCCCGCCCCCAGCCCCGACGCCGAGATGACCCAGGTGGTCCGCCCGTCATGAACAAGCCCCTGCGCCGGATCGCGATCTTCTGCGGACTCCTCGTCCTGTCACTGCTCATCCGGGACAACTGGATCCAGTACGTCCAGGCCGACGAGCTCAAGTCCGACAAGGACAACCGCCGCGTCATCATCGAGCGGTACGCCACGCCACGCGGCGACATCATCGTCGACGGCAAGCCGATCACCGGCTCCAAGGAGACCGCCGGCAGCGACTTCAAGTTCAAGCGCACCTACACGAACGGCCCCATGTGGGCGCCCGTCACCGGGTACGCCTCGCAGGCCTTCGGGGCCAACCAGCTGGAGAACATCGAGGACGGCATCCTCACCGGCAACGACGACCGGCTGTTCTTCCGCAACACCCTCGACATGTTCACGGGCGACGAGAAGGAGGGTGGCAACGTGGTCACCACCCTCAACGGCGCCGCGCAGAAGGCCGCGTACAACGGCCTGAAGAAGCAGGGCGGCAAGGGTGCCGTCGTGGCCCTCGACCCGTCCACCGGCGCGATCCTGGCGCTGGCGTCCTACCCGTCGTACGACCCCTCCTCGTTCGCCGGCAACTCCACGACGACCGACACCGAGGCGTGGCAGAAGCTCCAGAAGGCGAACAACGACCAGGACCCGATGCTCAACCGCGCCCTGCGCGAGACCTACCCGCCGGGCTCCACCTTCAAGGTCGTCACCGCCGCCGCCGCGCTGGAGAACGAGCTGTACACCTCGGCGGACGAGAAGACCGACTCGCCGCTGCCCTGGACCATGCCGGGCACCACGACGGTGCTGCCGAACGAGGGCAACATCCCCTGCAAGAACGCCACGTTGCGGGTCGCCCTCCAGTACTCCTGCAACACCGTCTTCGGCAAGGTCGGTTCCGACCTCGGCAACGACAAGATGCTCGCGGAGGCCAAGAAGTTCGGCTTCGGCGAGGAGCACTTCACGCCGATCCGTTCCAGCGCCTCGGTCTTCTCCGAGGACATGGCTCCTTCGGAGGTCGCGCTGTCCTCCATCGGCCAGTTCAACACCGCCGCGACCCCCCTCCAGATGGCGATGGTCGCCTCGGCGATCGCCAACGACGGCTCGTTGATGAAGCCGTACATGGTCGACGAACTCCAGGCTCCGAGCCTCGATCCCATCGAGAAGACCGAGCCGGAGAAGCTGAGCCAGCCGCTGTCGGCGAAGAACGCCCAGATCCTCCAGTCGATGATGGAGACCGTCGTCAAGGACGGCACGGGCAAGAACGCGCAGATCGGCGGCGACATCACCGTGGGCGGCAAGACCGGTACCGCCCAGCACGGCGTCGACAACAGTGAGAAGCCGTACGCCTGGTTCCTCTCGTACGCCAAGCTCGCCGACGGCAGCTCGCCGGTCGCCGTGGCCGTGGTGGTCGAGGACGACAGCGCCGTCCGTGACGACATCTCCGGCGGTGGCCTCGCGGCGCCCATCGCGAAGAACGTGATGGAGGCGGTCATCAACAGCAAGCAGTGACCCCGATCACGTCCCCCTCACATCGGTGCACGTTGCGATACCGGTCCTGTATCGGGTGACGGGCTTGGCCAGGTCACACACGGCCATCCGGGTACGGTAGGCCCGGACGGCAGCCACCCGACCGCACTGATGTGCCGGTCGGGACCGACGGAGAGGGCTGGTAGGAAGCTATGGAAGAGCCGCGTCGCCTCGGCGGCCGGTACGAGCTGGGCCAGGTGCTCGGCCGTGGTGGCATGGCGGAGGTCTACCTCGCACATGACACCCGGCTCGGCCGCACCGTGGCGGTGAAGACGCTGCGCGTGGATCTCGCACGCGACCCGTCCTTCCAGGCCCGGTTCCGCCGGGAGGCCCAGTCGGCCGCCTCGCTCAACCATCCCGCGATCGTCGCGGTCTACGACACGGGCGAGGACTACATCGACGGGGTCTCGATCCCGTACATCGTCATGGAGTACGTCGACGGCTCCACCCTCCGTGAGCTTCTCCACAGCGGCCGCAGGCTGCTGCCGGAGCGCACGCTGGAGATGACCATCGGCATCCTGCAGGCCCTGGAGTACTCGCACCGGGCGGGCATCGTCCACCGCGACATCAAGCCGGCCAACGTCATGCTGACGCGCAACGGCCAGGTCAAGGTGATGGACTTCGGCATCGCCCGCGCCATGGGTGACTCCGGCATGACGATGACGCAGACGTCCGCCGTCATCGGCACCGCCCAGTACCTCTCCCCGGAGCAGGCCAAGGGCGAGCAGGTGGACGCACGGTCCGACCTCTACTCCACGGGCTGTCTGCTCTACGAGCTCCTGACGGTCCGCCCGCCCTTCGTGGGCGACTCCCCGGTGGCGGTCGCGTACCAGCACGTACGGGAGGAGCCGCAGGCCCCGTCCGTGTTCGATCCCGAGCTCACGCCCGAGATGGACGCCATCGTCCTGAAGGCCCTGGTCAAGGACCCGAACTACCGCTACCAGTCCGCCGACGAGATGCGCATCGACATCGAGGCCTGTCTCGACGGCCAGCCAGTGGCTGCCACCGCGGCGATGGGCTCCGTGGGCTACGGCGGCTACCCCGACGACCAGCCGACGACGGCCCTGCGCGCCGACGCGGGCGCCACGACCATGCTCCCGCCCGTGAATCCGGACGACGCCGGCTACGGCTACGACGACCGCCCCGACCGGCGCCGCCAGAACAAGTCGAACACCTCGACGATCCTGCTGGTCGTGGCCGGTGTCCTGGTGCTGGTCGGCGCGATCCTCATCGGCAAGTGGATCTTCGACGGCAGCAGTGCGGGCAACGAGCAGGTGGCCGTGCCCTCCCTCATCGGCCAGACCGAAGCCGATGCCAAGAAGCAGTTGACCAACAGCGACCTGGTGGTGGGGACGGTCACGCCGAAGGCCTGCGAGGAGCAGCCCAAGGGCAATATCTGCGACCAGGACCCCAAAGCCCCGGCCAAGGTCGACAAGAAGACTGTCGTCAACCTGGTCGTCTCGACCGGCGCCCCGAAGGTCACCGTCCCGAGCGTCATCGGCCTGACCCTCGACGAGGCCAAGGACCAGCTCACCGGCGACGACTACGAGTTCACGATCAAGACGGAGACGCGGGTGTCCTCGGACGACCCGGGCTCCGTCCTCGACCAGGACCCGGTCAAGGGCGAGGAAGTGGAGAAGGGCTCCACGATCACCCTGACCATCGCCAAGGCCGAGGAAAAGGCCACGGTCCCGGACGTCCTGGGCAAGTCCTGTGACGAGGCCAAGGCCCAGATGACGGCCAACAACCTGGTCGGCAACTGCACCGAGGTCGAGACCGACGACGTCAACCAGATCGGCAAGGTCATCCAGACCACGCCGCAGGCCGGCACTCCGGCCAACAAGAACTCGTCGGTCAACATCCAGGTCGGCAAGGCGGCGGACAAGACGCAGGTCCCGAGCGTCATCGGCCGAACCGTGGGTGAGGCCAAGCAGATCCTCAACGCGGCCGGCTTCACGAACATCCAGTTCGCCAACGGCAGCGACCAGAGTGACACCGCGTTCGTGCAGCAGCAGGATCCGGGCCCGGGCAACGAGGTCGACGACCCCGCCGGTACCCAGATCACCCTGACGACCATCGGCGTCGGCAACAACGGTGGCAACGGCAACGGCGGCAACGACGACGGCGGCTTCTTCGGCGGCGCCACCGGAACGGCGGCCCGCACCGAGGACTGACCTCCTCCGCCCGGCGCACGGCGAAGCCCCGGCACCCTCCTCAGGAGGATGCCGGGGCTTCGCCGTGCGCCGGGACGCTTCAGTCAGCTCAGCTCAGTTCCGCGGGCGGCGTCCGCTGCTTGTTCACCGCGTCCACCCGCACCAGCTCACCCCAGACGACGTACCGGTACGTGGACGTGAACACCGGCGTGCAGGTCGTCAGGGTGATGTAGTGGCCCGCCTTCTTCTTGCCGGACTCCTTGGGGACCGCCGACAGAACCTTGACGTTGTACTTCGAGGTCTCGGGAAGGACCGCGTAGACCTTGTAGACGTACCACTTGTCCTTCGTCTCGAAGACGATCGGGTCGCCCTTCTTGAGCTTGTCGATGTTGTGGAACTTCGCGCCGTGGCCGTCGCGGTGGGCGGCGAGGCTGAAGTTGCCCTTCTTGCCGGAGGTGGGGAGCGCGGACTTGACCGGGTCGGTGTAGTAGCCGGCGACGCCGTCGTTGAGGATCTTCGACGACGTGCCCTTCTCGACCAGGACCTCACCGTTCTTCATCGCGGGCACGTGCAGGAATCCGATGCCGGCCCCGGGGCTGAAGGCGCCGCGACCGGCGTCCTTCTGCGCGGCCCAGTGGTCGCGGACCTTGTCGCCCTGCTGGTCCGCCTTGCGGTCGGCGAGGACGTTCGTCCACCACAGCGAGTAGACGACGAAGAGGCCGAGGATCAGGCCCGCGGTGATGAGGAGTTCGCCGAAGAGACTGACCGCCAGGGCGATCCGGCCCGTGCCGCGGCGACGCGGTGCGGGCGCGGGCGCGGGTCCGGACGTGCCGGTCTGTTCTGCGGTGCCGTCGGTGGTCGCTGCCACTTGTCATCTGCCCTTACTCGACGAGCGCATCCGGCTTGCCCTTGCTGCGCGACCGTTCCTCGATCATCTTGCCCCAGACGATCAACCGGTACTTGCTGGTGAACTCCGGGGTGCACGTGGTGAGGGTGATGTAGCGACCCGCCGTCGTGAACCCCGACCCCGGGGGAATGGGATCCAGCACGCTGGTGTTGCTCGGCGACGTCACCGGCAGGATCGACTCCATTTTGTAGACGAAGTACTTGTCCTGCGTCTCGACCACGATCGCGTCGCCCCGCTGGAGCCTGTTGATGTACCGGAACGGCTCGCCGTGGGTGTTGCGGTGGCCCGCCAGCCCGAAGTTGCCGGTCTTCGCGTCGGGCATCGCCGTCTTCAGCGGATCCTCGCCGTAGTGGCCGACCATGCCCCGGTCCAGCACCTTCTTGTTGCTGATGCCCTCCGCGATCGGCACCACCACGTCCAGTTTCGGGATGTGCAGCATGGCGAAGCCCTGCCCCGGCGAGAACACCCCGGGGTTGCGCTTGCCGTTCGCCCAGTCGTCCTGGAGGCTGCTCGCCGCCTTGTCCGCCTGCGCATGCGCCCGGACGTTCGTCCACCACAACTGGTAGGTGACGAACAGCAGCATGAGGACGCCGGTGGTGATGAACACCTCACCGATCGCCCGGCTCGCGACGACGGCCGGGCCGGGTTTGCTCGCCCGTGCCCGCTGCCGTGCCTCCACCCGGGAGAGCGGCCTGCCCTCGTCGGGAGAGTCCGGCGACTCCGCAGACGTCTCGGGAGCACCCCCATGACGCCCACGACGCCCCTTGGCGGCCTTTCTCCGGGCCGCACGCCCACCCGCGGGGGATCCAGTGGCAGGCGAGACGGCTGAGGCTCCAGAAGCGGATACGGACTCGCCGCCGACCGGACGCGCCGGCGGCTCGGGTATCCGCAGCGCCACCGTCTCATCGTCGAGGGGCGGTTCGTAGGGCACCCCGTTGCCGAGAGGCGGTTCGTAGGGCACCCCGTTGCCGATGGGCGGTTCGTACGGCACCGAGTCGTACGACTCGTACGGCGCCCCTCCGTACGAGTCCTCGCGCTCGGGGCGCAGCGCGGTCACGCCGTGGCCCTGCCCACCACCGGGGCGAGCCCCGCCGACCTCGCCACCGCGCCCTGGTCCCCGCACTCGAGCAGCCAGTTGGCCAGCATCCGGTGCCCGTGCTCCGTCAGCACCGACTCGGGGTGGAACTGAACCCCCTCGACGGGCAGCTCCCGGTGGCGCAGGCCCATGATGATGCCGTCGTGGGTACGGGCCGTGACCTCCAGCTCGGCCGGGACCGTGGCCGGCTCGGCCGCCAGAGAGTGGTACCGGGTCGCCGTGAAGGGCGTCGGCAGCCCGGCGAAGACGCCGCCGCCCTCGTGCTCGACGAGCGAGGTCTTGCCGTGCAGCAACTCGGGCGCACGGTTCACGACACCGCCGTACGCCACCTGCATCGACTGCATGCCCAGGCACACGCCGAAGACGGGCACGCCGGTCGACGCGCAGTGGCGCACCATGTCGACGCAGATCCCGGCCTCCTCGGGCGTCCCCGGGCCCGGCGACAGCAGTACGCCGTCGAAGCCGTCCTGGGCGTGCGCCGTCGACACCTCGTCGTTGCGCAGCACCTCGCACTCGGCGCCCAGCTGGTACAGGTACTGGACCAGGTTGAAGACGAAGCTGTCGTAGTTGTCGACGACGAGAATCCGCGCGCTCACTGGTTGTCCACCGTCACATCGTTGAAGGGCAGCAGCGGTTCGGCCCACGGGAAGACGTACTGGAAAAGGACGTAGACCACAGCAACGACCAGCACGAGTGAGATGAGCGCCTTCAGCCAGGCGTTCCCCGGCAGATGCCGCCAGATAAAGCTGTACATGCCGTCCCTTCTGTCGCACCACGGCACCGGACTCACGCCGTACCGCACCAGACTAACGGCGCAGGGCCGGTGGTTTCCCTGCCTCCACAGGCTGTGTGGAGTCCAGGTGCGCCCAGACGATCAGCCGGTGGCTGTGCCCCCACTCCGGATCACACGTGGTCAGGGTGAGGTAGCGGCCCGGACGCGTATACCCCGACTTACGTGGCACGGGGTCGATCACCTCGACGTCCGAGGGCACGGTTTTGTAGGGGCCTTTGTCGACCCGATACGTGAACCAGGTCGTCCCGTCCGTCAGCACCACCGCGTCACCCCGCCTCAGCTTCGGAAAGTCCTTGAAGGGATCGCCGTACGTCCGCCGGTGGCCGGCGACCGCGAAGTTGCCCCGCTGTCCGAGCTGCGCGGTCCCCGCGTAGTGCCCGAGGCCCTTCTTCAGGGTCTTGGTCGCGGTGTTCTCCAGCACGGGCTTGTTCCACGTGAAACCAAGCCGCGGAATGTACATGATCGCGAAGGGCTGCCCCGCCGTGTACGCCGCCGGCTCGGGCGGACTCTGAGAACCACCCGTCGTCGCCGTGGGCCGCACGGGCTCCTGTGACCACTGCTCGTGCAACCGGTCGATCTGGTCGTCCATGACATCGTCGGCCTGCACACCTGTCCAGAACAGTACATAGACGACGAACAGGACTATCAGGGCGCCGACGGTGACACACACCTCACTGACGGTCCTGATCACGACGCGCACCGGCAGCTCCTGGGGCCTACTCGGGAGTCACTCCACGGGCTTCGCGTACTGCAGATCCACTGTGCCCGAGTAGCCGGGCAGAGTCACCGCCCCGTCCTCCTCGACTTTCCATCCGAGCCCGTAGACGTTGACGTACACCATGTAGTTCTGGATCGCCGGGCTCTCCGCCAGCGCCTTCTGCAGCGCGTCCGGGTCCCCGACCGCCGTGATCTTGTACGGCGGCGAGTAGACCCGGCCCTGCAGGATCAGCGTGTTGCCCACGCAGCGCACGGCGCTGGTCGAGATCAGCCGCTGGTCCATGACCTTGATGCCCTTGGCCCCGCCCCGCCACAGGGCGTTCACCACGGCCTGGAGGTCCTGCTGGTGGATGACCAGGTAGTCGGGCTGCGGCTCGGGATAGCCGGGGAGCTTGGCCGTAGCGTTGGGCGGGGCGTCGTTGAGCGTGACCGAGACCGCCTTGCCCGAGAGCTTCTGCGTGCCCGCGTTCTTTTCCAGGGCCGCGAGCTTGTCGTCCTCGGCCTTGGTGCTGCCGTCGTCGCGCTCGGCGAGCGAATCGATGTCGCGGCGCAGGACACCGTTGGACTCGTCCAGCTCGCCGTTCTTGCGGCTGCGCTCATGGATGAGGTCGGACAGCTTCAGCAAGGAGGCGTCCGTCCGGATGTTGGTGCCCTTGGCCGTGTCGAAGCTCGTGAAGAAGATGAGCCCCGCGAGAGCGAAGACGGCCGCCGTCAGCACCCGCACGGGCCGGAAACGTCGCCGGCCGGCTGGACTGGATCCCGTCCCGGGAAAGTCGGCAGAATTGCTCAACGTACCCTTATCTCCTTCGGCGGCGCGGAAGCACTACGCTAACGGACGCCCGGGGGAGCACTAAGTGTCCCCTTGTACGCTGCCCCGGAGCCCGCCCCAGTTCCCTGCGCGGCCACAGCGCATCGACAGGAGAGACCCTCGTGCCGAAGTCACGTATCCGCAAGAAGGCCGACTACACGCCGCCCCCGGCGAAGCAGGCGACCACCATCAAGCTGAACAGCCGCTCGTGGGTCGCACCCGTGATGCTGGCCATGTTCCTCATCGGCCTGGCCTGGATCGTCGTCTTCTATGTGACCGACGGTTCGCTGCCGATCGACTCGCTGGACAACTGGAACATCGTGGTGGGCTTCGGCTTCATCGCCGCCGGATTCGGTGTTTCCACACAGTGGAAGTAGCTCTGCCCAGGGGTATCCGCTGAGTTATCCACAGCCCTGCGTAAATTTCCACAGCTGGCTGGGGAAAAGACGACGATCTGTGGATAACCGATCGGAGGTTGACGCCGGTACGACTGACACACCGGTAACCGAAACCCTGTTCGCCCCCTGCCTGACCTGCGGAATCTCGGGTCAGCGACAGGGGGCACAGCTGTTCCCGCACGGTATGCACAGGACTCGCCACTCGCTGTGGACAACGGCCGCTCAGCTGCGGGAACGCGCGCTTCAACCGAGCTGCGCGGTCCTCAGAATTGTCATGACCATGACTACGGCCAGAACCAGCGCACAGGTGCCGTACTGGATCAGGGCGCGGCGCTTGCGCGGCGCGTGGACCATGGCGTAGCCGGTGATGAGGCCGGCCACCAGACCGCCGATGTGCGCCTGCCAGGAGATGTTGAATCCCGGGTTGAACGTGAAGATGAGGTTGATCACCAGCAGGGCGATGATCGGCCGCAGGTCGTAGTTCTGGCGGCGCATGAGGACGGCGGTGGCGCCGAAGAGGCCGAAGATGGCCCCGGAGGCGCCGAGGGTGGCCGTCGTCGGCGAGGAGAGCAGATACGCCAGTGCGCTGCCGGCGAGGCCCGAGACGAAGTAGAGGGCGAGGTAGCGGGCTCTGCCGAGAGCGGCCTCGAGGGGGCCGCCCAGGAACCACAGACTGAGCATGTTGAAGCCGATGTGCCATACCTCGTTGTGCGTGAACATCGAGGTGACCAGGCGGTACCACTCGCCGCCGGCGACGCCTTCGGTGGGCGCGAAGGGGGCGGGCGGCCAGGCACCGATGAGGACCAGGTCGCTCAGCAGGGCGGACCGGGCCTGGACCGCGATGAACACCGCGACGTTGATGCCGACCAGGATCTTGGTGAGCAGGCGGGGGTCGGCCACGATCGTGCCGCCGGCGATGGTGCGCGGCTGGGTGGCGGTGGGGGCGTGGCCGGTGCCGGAGCCGCCGCGCACGCAATCGGGGCACTGGAAGCCGACGGAGGCGCTGACCATGCACTCGGGGCAGATGGGCCGTTCGCAGCGGATACAGCGAATACCCGTCTCGCGGTCCGGGTGCCGGTAGCAGCCGGGCAGGCTCTGGGCGCCCTGCGAGCTGCTTGCCGCCTGGTCCATGGCATCCCCTAAGTCGTCGTACACGTACACCGCCCCGCCCATCCTTACGGACGAGCGGGGCGATTGGTTCCCTTCGCGCAGGCCGGAGAGAGGTCTCGTCTCAGCCTTCGCGAGTCTCGATGACGACCGACTCGATGACGATGTCGTTGACCGGCCGGTCGTTGGGGCGGGTCGTCGGGACGGCGGCGATGGCGTCGACGACCTTCTGGCTGGACGGGTCGGTGATCTCACCGAAGATGGTGTGCTTGCGGTTGAGCCAGGCCGTCGGGGAGACGGTGACGAAGAACTGCGAGCCGTTGGTACCCGGGCCGGCGTTGGCCATGGCCAGCAGGTAGGGCTTGTTGAAGGAGAGGTCGGGGTGGAACTCGTCCTCGAACTCGTAGCCAGGCCCACCGATGCCGGTGCCGAGCGGGTCGCCGCCCTGGATCATGAAGCCGCTGATGACCCGGTGGAAGATCGTGCCGTCATAGAGCTTCTTCGTGGACTTCTCGCCGGTGGCGGGGTGGGTCCACTCGCGCTCGCCCTGGGCGAGCTCGACGAAGTTGCGAACCGTCTTGGGGGCGTGGTTCGGCAGAAGCCGGACTTCGATGTCGCCGTGGTTCGTCTTCAGGGTGGCGTAAAGCTGCTCGGCCACGATCTGCCTTCCGTTGTTCCTCTGTGCCCTTCCGATCCTTGCACGGTTCCTGCCGTGCGTCGCCCGGCACCCGCCCGGGGCCGGGCCTTCGGAGGTTTCGCGGACAGAAATCCGGTCGAGTGGTCACGGGGAGGGGGGCGCTGCGCGGCGATCCGTGGCATTGTCGACGACAAGCTCCCGTTGCCCTGTATTCATCCGCTATTGCACGTGATCATTTCTCGAGCAGTGCTTGATCGCAGATGCTCCGGAGTCTGTGGCTGTGACCCGGATGCCCGCCCTGCACATGCCTAAGAGCTCCCCGACAGGCATGATCCGTAAAAGGGTGGAAAGTCGAAATACCGTACGCCACCGAGGAGGAGGAACCCGTGACCCGCATCGACAGCGTGCGCGCCGCGACCGGCTCGGCGAAGGACAGCGTGCTGCACGCCGCGGAAGTGGTGGCGCCCTACGCCGACACGGCCAAGGACAGGGCCTCGCACTACGCGCAAGAGGCACGCGTACGGCTCGCGCCGAAGGTGTCGCAGGCCGCCGAACAGGCTCGTGTCCAGTACGACGCCCATCTCGCGCCGCGTCTGGAGTCCGCCCGTTCGCAGGCTCTCGCACATGTCCCGCCGAAGGTCGACCATGCCGCCCACGAGGCTGCGACCCGCACCCGTAAGGCGGCCAAGCAGGCCGCCGACTATTCCCGGCCAAGGATCGAGCAGGCGGTGGCCGTGGCGGTCCCCGTCCGCGACGAGGCCGCGGCCCGTAGCGTGGCCGCGTTGGCAGCGCTCCGCGGCCAGGTCTCGCCGAAGGACATCCACAAGCTTGTCCGCAAGCATGAGCGGCGGGCGCGGGCCGGCCGGCTCGCCAAGGCGCTGGCGGTGGCGGGCCTCGTCGCCGGCGGAGCCTTCGCCGCATGGAAGTGGTGGGACAAGCAGGCCAACCCGGACTGGCTGGTCGAGCCGCCCGCCGCCACGGAGGTGCCGGAGTCGAGCCGTCTGGCCTCGGTCGACGGCAGCGGCCAGGCCGTCCTCGACCCGGAGGTGCAGGCCAAGCAGGCCGAGGAGGAGGCCGCACACCGCGACGAACGCGGCTGAGCAAGATATTGGTGTGGGGCGGAAGACCGTGCGTCTTCCGCCCCACTCCGGTCTGTACCTCGTCCCCGGCCGCGCGTGTTTCACGTGAAACACCACCCGCTTGCCAGTGCCGGAGACGTGGGACGTGGTCCCGGCACGAAAAAACGCCCTCCGAACTGCGTTTCCGCAGTTCGGAGGGCGTTTCTCATGTGGAGCCTAGGGGAGTCGAACCCCTGACATCTGCCATGCAAAGACAGCGCTCTACCAACTGAGCTAAGGCCCCGGAAGATGGCCGACCGCCCGGAAGAACCGCGTACCGGGAGGCGACGCAGACCAGAGTACCGGGTCACCCCCCGGATCTCGCAAAAAGATTGGGGGTCCCCGTGGACGACCACTCTCCGTAAGATGCTCCGCGTGGTTCGCTACAGCGAACCACCGTTTTTTGGGGAAGCGATGGGGAGACGCAATGGACGCCGCACAGCAGGAAGCCACCGCAAGAGCGCGGGAACTGCAGCGGAACTGGTATGGGGAGCCGTTGGGGGCGCTCTTCCGTAAGCTCATAGACGATCTTGGTCTCAACCAGGCTCGTCTCGCGGGGGTGCTGGGACTGTCCGCGCCGATGCTGTCGCAGCTGATGAGCGGTCAGCGGGCGAAGATCGGCAATCCCGCCGTGGTCCAGCGGGTGCAACTGCTCCGGGACCTGGCGGGTCAGGTCGCGGACGGCAGCGTCAGCGCGGCCGAGGCGACCGAACGCATGGAGGAGATCAAGAAGTCGCAGGGGGGTTCGGTGCTCAGCAACACCACACAGACGACCAGCAGTTCGGGAGCGCCCACGGTCAAGCGGGTGGTCCGCGAGATCCAGTCGCTGCTGCGCTCGGTGGCGGCCGCGGGAGACATCATCGAGGCGGCTGACACTCTCGCCCCCACCCACCCGGAACTGGCAGAGTTCCTCCGGGTGTACGGGGCGGGCCGCACCTCCGACGCGGTCACGCACTACCAGTCCCACCAGAGCTGAACCCGCGGCCCGGTTACCGGAGGGGGTTCGGCAGCCGGGCCGACGGCCGAGGAGGAACGCGAGGGGGTCGCGTTCCTCGCCGGGAGGGACACGCGGGGGTGTGTCCCACACCGGCGAGGACGCGAGAGGGGTCGTATCGCTCATCACGGGGGAAGCAGGGAGAAGCAAGGGGGTAACCGAAGGGGGAGGGGCGACGCACAACCATGGGTGAGGTCTTCGCCGGCCGGTACGAACTGGCCGATCCGATCGGGCGCGGAGGAGTGGGCGCCGTCTGGCGTGCCTGGGACCACCGCCGCCGCCGGTACGTCGCCGCCAAGGTCCTCCAACAGCGCGACGCGCACGCGCTGTTGCGCTTCGTCCGCGAACAGGCGCTGCGGATCGACCACCCTCATGTGCTCGCGCCCGCCAGCTGGGCCGCCGACGACGACAAGGTCCTGTTCACCATGGACCTGGTCGCCGGCGGTTCGCTGGTCCACCTCGTCAACGACTACGGGCCGCTGCCGCCCGCCTTCGTCTGCACCCTCCTGGACCAGCTCCTGGCGGGACTTGCCGCGGTGCATGCGGAAGGCGTCGTCCACCGCGACGTCAAGCCCGCCAACGTGCTCCTAGAAGCCACCGGTACGGGCCGGCCCCGGCTGCGCCTGTCCGACTTCGGCATCGCGATGCGGCTGGGCGAACCGCGCCTGACCGAGACCAACCTCGTGGTGGGAACGCCCGGTTATCTTGCGCCCGAGCAGATGATGGGCGCGGAACCGGACTTCCCCGCGGACCTGTTCGCCGTGGGGCTGACCGGGCTGTATCTCCTGGAGGGGGCCAAACCCGACGCCAAGGCCCTCATCCAGTATTTCACCGCACACGGCACTCCGAGCGCCCCGCAGGGCATCCCGGACCCGCTGTGGCAGGTCGTGGCCTCGCTCCTGCAGCCCGATCCGCACGCCCGCTTCCGCACGGCCACGGGCGCACGCAAGGCACTCGCATCGGCCGTAGAGCTCCTTCCCGAGCCAGGTCCCGACGACGAGATCATCGAGATTTTCGACCAACTCGGCCCTCTCCCTGCGGGCTTCGCCCCGACCGGCCCGCTCAAGCGGGCACCGGGGGTGGAGACGGGGTCGACTTCGCGATGGCCGACAGAGAGGGCATCCCGGTCGGGAGGAGAGGCCTACTCGCCGGCAGGGGGATCGTCGCCGACGGAAGACAGGGGCTGGTCGGACGAGGGGGCCGCCGGCCGGATGGAGGGACCCGGGTCGGTGGCCGACGCTGCCGGGCGGATGGAGCCCGGGGCCGGAACCGGAGCTGCCGGCCCACCGGGGGAAGCAGCTGGAGTACCGCAGGGGGCCGCAGGGTGGGCGGGCGGTGATGGCGGCCGTGTCCCGTCCACGCCAGGGATGCGTACGCCTTTCCGTCCCGCTGAGGGTCCGCCCTCCCGGCCGGAAGCCGCGGGCATTCCCCTCGGTCCAGAGCCAGGGCACGCCGCTTCCCCGCAGGAAGACGCGAACTCGGCATCCGGATCGACCGACGCTGCTCCAGCCGTACGGCAGGGTGACGCCCCCTTGGCCGCCCGCCCCCGCACGGATCCCTTCGGGCCCGGCCCAGGCACGGGCTCCATGGCCGCCCAGGTCGGCTCGGGCCACATACCCTCTGCTCCTGGTGCAGACTCGGTACCCCCTCACGAGACGAGCGGCGCCACCCCGGTCGGCCAGGCCGCAGAGGCCGTGTCCCCTCATCTCCGTCAGGGCACCGGTTGGACATCGCCCTCGGGCGGGGACGTTCCCCCGCCCGCTCCCGCCCCAACTGCCGTACACCCGCGGTCGTCGGCTCCGACCGCCGAAGGCCTGGAGGCGCAACCGCCCTCCATGTCGGACACCGGCAGCTTCCACCTGCCGCCTCCGCAGACCACCGCCACCAGCCCATCCGCCCAAGCACTCACCTCGCATGAGCCACACGGCCAACCACAGCCGCAGGCACACCAACAACCACAACCACAGGCACACCCGGAGCCACAGCCACAGCCCCACGCTCAGCCACTCCCAACTCCCCTGGCCCCTGCGGCGCCCGCTGTCTCCCCCCACGACCCCACGCACGTCCTCTCCTCCCCCCTGCCTCATGCCGCAGCCCCCCACCACGCCCCGTACACCCCCGCCACGGCCCTGCACC
>NZ_JAGMUK010000222.1 GCF_019049245.1 Streptomyces sp. AC555_RSS877
GCGGGATCCTCATCGATTCCTGATGCCGTTCGTCAAGCCGCGGCGCACGTTTGAGGCAGCGGGCAGGAGGTGTCGGAGGTGCGCGGTACAGTCCGTTCATCCGACTGGGGAGGGCTCATGGCGACCAAGTGGGGCTTGACGATCGACTGCGCGTACCCGGGGAAACTGGCCGCGTTCTGGGCGCTGGCGTTGGGCTACGAGGAGAAGCCCCCGCCCGCAGGATTCGGGAGCTGGGAGGAGTGGTTCTCGCATCATGAGGTTCCGGAGGACGAGTGGGATGACGGGGCGTACCTCTCAGATCCTGACGGCGTGGGCCCCAC
>NZ_JAGMUK010000223.1 GCF_019049245.1 Streptomyces sp. AC555_RSS877
GGGTCTCAGTCGGGTCAGGCTGCGGCCGTCGGGTTCGCCGACTGGGCGGCGTGGCGGTATTCGGCGTTGATGCGCTTGGCTTCTTCGAGTTGGTCTTCGAGGATGATGATGCGGCAGGCGGCCTCGATGGGGGTGCCGTGGTCCACGAGTTCCCGGGCGCGGGCGGCGATGCGCAGCTGGTAGCGGGAGTAGCGGCGGTGTCCGCCTGCGGAGCGGAGCGGGGTGATGAGGCGGGCCTCCCCGATGGCGCGCAGGAAGCCCTGGGTGGTGCCGAGCATCTCGGCGGCGCGGCCCATGGTGTAGGCGGGGTAGTCGTCGTCGTCGAGCCGGCCGTAGGAATCGTCTGCTGTCATCTGCACCTCTGTGTGGAGTGTGGAACGCGTGGAGGGGCCCTGGTGCCAGTGGCACCAGGGCCCCGAAGGAACTGCTACACCATCTGCCGGCCCTGGTACTGCGCCGGCCTTCTGTGTCCGCAGACCCGACCGGAATACTGTCGGGGCTGCCGGGATCGCGGTTGCTTGACCGGAGACCACCTCACTGTCGATGTCCTGCGGTACCCGGGTTCAAGACTTCCGCCCGGGCGATCCTGATGGCGCGGGCTCCTCCGTTCTTCCCTCAGTGATCAACTACCTGTCAAACGGGGGACTGCGAACTGCTGT
>NZ_JAGMUK010000224.1 GCF_019049245.1 Streptomyces sp. AC555_RSS877
CGCCTGCGCCACGAAGTTCCGGAACGGCAGCGGCTCCGGCAACGAACCCTCCCGACCCGACAGGAACGCACCCATCTCCTCAAGCAGCACATCCTGTGCGGTGTGGTCCTGCACCAGATGATGCAGGCGCAGGGCTGCCAGCCAGCGCCCCCCACCGTCCGGATGCGCAGCCGTGTGCACGTCGATCAACGGGGCACGACCGATGTCCATCACCGAGCCTGCCGCGGCGATCAGCTGTTCCGCGGTATCCGGTCCCTGTGGGTCGAGCGCGAGCTCGGTGACCGGCAGGACGGCCTGGCGGGTGACCACCTGGACCGGCTCGCTCAGGCCCTCCCACACGAAGGCCGTGCGGTAGATGTCATGCCGGTTCACCACGCCCTGCAGAGCGGCGAGGCAGGCCACCAGACGTTCTCGCGAGTCGAACTGGATGATGGCGGGTGCCGCGTACCCGTCCGCGCCGCTGCCCTGACCGGACATCAGGTGGTGGAAGAGGATGCCTTCCTGGAGGGGCGCGAGCGGGTAGATGTCCGCGATGTTCGCCGCGCCGCCCTCGAT
>NZ_JAGMUK010000225.1 GCF_019049245.1 Streptomyces sp. AC555_RSS877
GTGAGGTCGAGTCGGTGTTGGTGGGGCATCCGCGGGTCGGACAGGCCGCGGTGGTGGTGCGGGAGGACACCCCGGGCGACAAACGCCTCATCGCCTACGTGGTTGGCGATGCGAAGGGATCCGAGCTGCGTGAACTCGCCGCGGAGCGTTTGCCGGAGTACATGGTGCCGTCGGCGGTGGTGGTGCTGGACGAGCTGCCGCTGACGGTGAACGGCAAGCTCGACCGCAAGGCCCTGCCCGCCCCGGAGTATGCCGGGGGCGGGGGTCGTGGTCCGGCGTCGGTGCAGGAGGAGATCCTGTGCCAGGCCTTCGCGCAGGTCCTGGGCGTGGACCAGGTCGGCGTGGACGACGACTTCTTTGCGCTGGGTGGCCACTCGTTGCTGGCGGTGCGCCTGGTGAAGCAGCTGCGTGACCGAGGGGTTTCGGTTTCGGTAAGAGCTCTGTTCGAGACGTCGACGCCGGCCGGTCTGGCCGCGGTCGCGGCTCCGGAGGCGGTGGTGGTGCCGCCCAGTCTGATTCCGGAGGGTGCTGAGCGGATTTCTCCGGAGATG
>NZ_JAGMUK010000031.1 GCF_019049245.1 Streptomyces sp. AC555_RSS877
CGCGGCTCTGGCCAGACCGACTCCAACGCGGCCTTCACCGTGCGGAATCCGACTCCGTACTCACGCATCAAGGCCCGGTACGACATCCCTGCCCGGGCATCACGGCGGATCGCCGCGTACAAGTCGACCTTGGATTTCGGTGGCGCCATCGCAGCCTCATCCCGCAGAGCACGTCCATGCTCCCACCGCAAGCCCTCAAGTGTTGCCAGAACTCACAGACATCGCCCTCCGGCGAAACAAGGCGTTCTCGGCCCTGAGCGACAAGTGGTGTCAGGTTCCACTAACAAAGCCACACTGAGGAATGCCGCCCCGGCCATCCAAGCCGGGGCTTTGGGAGCCAGGGCGCGCGCCAGAACCGCGATCGCGCGGCCCAGGTCGCTGTCCTGCGGCAGCGGCCGGTGCGCATGCATGTCAGTCCGCAGGATGTTCGCCAGTACCAGAGCGTCACCCGGGTCGGACTTCTTGCGCGAGACAGAATGCCGGTCGCGGTAGCGGGCGGCGGCCATCGGGTTGATCGCGAATACCTGGCGTTCGCCGGTGCGCAGCACGGCCACGAGGAGTCCGCATGAGGTCTCGATCGCCACCGGGATCGGAGCTTCCTGGGTGTCCCCATGCTCGGCAAGCAAATCCAGCAGGATCTTATAACCGGCTGCGTCGTCGGTGATGTGTCGTTTGGCCAGTAACTGGCCAGTGTCGTCGACCAGGGCGATGTCGTGTGTCTGTTCCGCCCAGTCGATGCCGCAGTAGATCAAGACAGGTTCCTCCCCATGATGCTGTTTGTGCTGGTAGCGAGCTCATGCGGGACCACGCGGCGCCCTAATCCCAGGCCTCGGACAAGCCGGGCCGACACCTCGGTAGCCGTTCGTGGCACCAGCTCGTCCCACGGGCCCCGGTCTGTGAGGGAGTTCAGGCGACTCGGGAGTATCAAGAGGTCACCGTGCGACGGGCTCACACCACAACACCAACGAGTGATCAGGCGGCGGGTGTTGACGCATGAAGGCGCCGGGCGGCGAACTGTCTGGCCAGGGCCCTCGGAGGGCGTGGTGATGTAAGCCGTCCGCCCGGCGTCCACGGGCACCAGCACCGATCGCAGTGGTGGACCTCGAGCACACCGGACGCCGCCGCTCTCTACCAAGGCCTCAGAGCCGGTAGGCAACAAGGCATCCGTCCGGCGCCATTCAGGCTGTGTGCCCGATATTCGAACGATCCACAGAGCTTTTGATGGCCTCCAGACCGCCCTAAGGCTTGTCCCGTAATGATCTACGGGTCGCTCGAAGGATGATGGGTCGCTGTGCGGAACCGCTCGTCTATCCGGCGAGGATGAGGTTGTGCAGTCGGGCGATGCCGAGCATGGCATGGTGAACGCCGTCGCCTTTGAGACGGCAGTCGCGCAGGATTTTCCAGGTCTTCATCCGGGCGAAGGCGTGCTCGACACGGGCGCGTACCTGCTTGTGGGACTTGTTGTGGGCTTCCTTCCAGGCCGGCAGTTCCTCGCCCCTGCGGCGGCGGTGGGGCATGACGAGTCCAGTGCCGGGGTAACCGCCGTCGGCGATCGTCACGGTCTTGCCGACGGCGAACTTCGCGCCGGACTCTTCCCATGCCTTGCAGTCATTGCGGTTGCCTGGCAGCGGGCGGCCGACCACGACGACCAGGCGGGTGTCGGCATCAATGACGACTTGGTGGTTGGTGGAGTACCGGTAGTTCTTAGACTGCTCGGCAACGGTGTGGTCGCGGGTGGGGACCAGGGTGCCGTCCACGATGAGCACGGTGTCCTTGCGGAACCGCCGGCGCGGCTGAAGCGCGAGTTTCGGGCCGAGATGACGGATGACTCGGTCGGCTGCGGACTTGGAGATGCCGAAAAGCGGGGCGAGTTGGCGCAGCGTCAAGTTCGTGCGCCAGTAGGCGGCGACCAGCAGGATGCGGTCCTCCAGCGACAGTCCCCAGGGGCGTCCTCGCTGGGCCTCGACCCTGGTCTCACGGCGGACTGCAGTCACCAACTTGGCGAAACAGCGCGGGCTCAGCCCGGTGAACGGGCCTATCCAGGACGGCTCGGACGCCGTGATCACACCAGCCACAAGGTGATCATTCCAGTTGCAGGCTCCCCCTCCCACGGCCGATCCTGTGTGCTCGGCCAATGAGGAGGACACGGTGGGACTTGTTCTGCTCCCGGGCGACGACAACACCGACAGCCCGGACGTCTCCTGGTCCTACACCGGCTTCGGAATGTTCCGTGAGTGGGTGGCACAGATCGAAGGGTTCACCCTTGACGAGATGCGCGGCTTCGGCGGAGAGCGTCCCTGGAGCGAAGTCTCCACCACGCTGACGCCGCTTCTCGACCACCCTGACGACGACGGCCCCGACCTCAAGCCGACGCAATGCGCGGCGATCTTGCCCCGTCTCAGGGAGATCGCTGAGCAGCCGCAGGATGACCGACTCGATCCAGCCTGGCAACGCCGCATCCAGGACGTCCGCGAGTTGGTGGTCGTCCTGCAGTTCTGCATCGAGAGGGACGTCGACCTGCTCTTCGGCTAACCACCGGTCGTCGGTGTTACCCCCCCAACGCCACCCCACGGTTACGGGACAGCCCTTAATCACGGATTAGGGTGATGTGCCGCGTCCAGCCGACGTAACGGCGGACCTCGTACTGATCCAGGCCGCACTCGTTCTCGCGGCCTGAAAGCATTCCTCGATCGCCCACCGGCGCCCGGCAACGCTCACGAGCCGGTCGACGCCGGTGCCCACCGGGGCATAACCGAGGTAGTAGGCGATCTCATCGGGTCTGCTGATACTGCGCCGGGCCAGCGCCCAGCGGTGATGGGTGGGCCGCTCGCCGTCGAAGTCCTCGATCACCGGGAGCTGGACAGCAGCCCAGTGATAGACACGCGGGCCTTTGGCGCCGTCGCCGCACGAGTGCTTCTCCCATGCCTCGTCAGGCGCCTGCGTGAAGAGGTGGTCGACAAGGCCAAAGCGCGGTATCTGCTGGGACTTCGGGACAGCCAACACGTAGCCGACGGCGGTTTCTTCCAGCATCCGGCGAAAGCGCCATTCCTGCCCGTAGGCGGCATCCGCGGTCACCCAGCCGATCGGCAGCGGCGAGGAGAGTGCGCGCAGCACTATGGCCCTGGCCAGTTCTGGTTTGGTGGCGAAGGTCCTCTCATCGGGAACCTTGGCGGCGCGACAACGTTCGCGGTCGTCCGTCCAGGACTTGGGCAGATACAGCTCGCGGTCCACCAGGGCGCGTCCGCGGGTGGTGGCGTAGGCGGCGAAGACGCCGATCTGGCAGTTCTCGGTGCGGCCGGCGGTGCCGGAATATTGGCGCTGCACGCCCACGGAGGTGGTGCCTTTCTTGACGAAGCCGGTGTCGTCGAGGATGAGGACCCCGTCGGTTTCGCCGAGGTTGTCGGCGACGTATGTCTGCAGGTCGTCGCGGACGTCGTCGGCGTTCCAGGTGGCTCCGTTCAGGAGCCGTTGCAGGCCGTCGGGGGTGCGGTGGCCTGCGTGTTCGGCCAGTTGCCAGCCGTTTTTGCGGCCGACCGGGCCGAGCAGGGCGCGGACGTAGTCGCGCATGCGTCGTCGTAGGTCTGCGCGGCCGAAGCGGTGGCCGATACGCAGGAAGAGGTCGTCGAGGTCACGGTCCCAGGTCGCGTCGGCAAGGTCGTCGATCACGCGGGGAGGCTGCCCTCATCACAGCTCGGACAGTTCTCGATGCCACTCGTTGGAGGGGCGGTCCGGGAAGACCGCCCCTGACACGCCATCAGCCCACTACACTCCCGACGATGCTTCTGACCAGGCCAGATAGCGAACCGCTGCTGGAGTACTAGTACTCCAGCCGTAGATCGTGATCTCCATGCCTGATGTGCTCAACGCTTCTGCTGACGGATGAGCACTCGAGTTGGCGAGCTGTGCCTTCCGAT
>NZ_JAGMUK010000226.1 GCF_019049245.1 Streptomyces sp. AC555_RSS877
CGGTAGGACGCGGAGTCCACGCCCGCCATGGATCAGCCGCCATGGGCATGCCAATCAACAAGGCTGGGGCAGTTACAACATCCGCCGGACACGGCCGGGGCTGACGCCGGCCGCGGGGCGAGCAGTGGGCCCCGCGGCCGGCGGAGCGCTCAGCGGTGGCAGGTGGTGAGGCCCGGGCGCCAGGGGCAGGCGATCCCGGCGAAGCCTCCGTTGTCGACGACATCGACGCTGA
>NZ_JAGMUK010000227.1 GCF_019049245.1 Streptomyces sp. AC555_RSS877
TTGATGGACATCGGTCGTGCTCCGTTGGTCGACGTGTATACGGCTGCGGAGCCGGCGGGTGAGGGCCGGTGGCTGGCCTTGCTGCGGATGCATCACCTCGTCCACGACCACACCACGCACGATGTGCTGCTTGAGGAGATGGGTGCGTTCCTGTCGGGTCGGGAGGGTTCGTTGCCGGAGCCGCTGCCGTTCCGGAACTTCGTGGCGCAGGCGCGGCT
>NZ_JAGMUK010000228.1:0-82348 GCF_019049245.1 Streptomyces sp. AC555_RSS877
GCCAGTCTCTCGGGCGCGACAGCGCCGCCCGCTGCGAGGAGCTGGCGGCCGGCGGCCACGGGGGTGGGGGTTTGTGCGGTGTGCCGGGTGCGGGTGCCCGGTGGCTGGTCGCAGTTCCCCGCGCCCCTGGGGGCGCAGGTCCACGGGCCTACGGGCGCGCCCCGCTCACCCCTTGCTGACCGCCGTGAGGATCTCCGGCAGCTGCCGAGCCGTGCGCGGGGCCGCCAGCCGCAGACCCGCCACCGTGATCGCGGCCCCGTAGACCGTGCCCACCGGCAGCAGCAGCCAGCTCCACTCGTCGCCGCCCTCGCTGACGTTCAGCCAGATCGTCCCGGCGATGACGGGGGCGCAGAGCAGGGACGCCGAGACCATGCCGCCCAGGATGGCCATGAATGCGAGCCCGGACTGCCCGGGGGCCACGTTCTTGTAGCCCTCCTGCGGGATGGAGTACGGGAAGCGGGCGGAGGTCCACGCGCCGGTCGCCAGCATCGCGCCGAGCAGCGCGAAGGACAGCCCGAGCACCTCGGGCAGCTTCGGCCAGTCGTCGAGCAGGGCCGTCGTCAGGACGGTCACGAGGGTGGCGTACGGCAGGGTGATCACCAGCAGGGCGAGCGCGCGGGCGCGCAGTTCGACGTAGGCGTCCCGGGTCGAGGAGATCGTCAGCGCGACCATCCAGAACGCGGAGGTGTCCTGACCGAACTGGTTGTACATCTGCACGCCCAGCATCCCGGCGGCGAAGCAGGCGAAGTAGATCGAGCCGCTGCCCTGCAGGGCGTTGAACACCGGCACGATCAGACCGATGGCCAGCGAGGTCACCCAGGCCGCCTTGGTCTTGGGGTCGCGCCACACATAGCGCAGGCTGCGCTCCATGACCGTGCCGGTGCGGCCGGCGGGCAGCAGACGGGACAGGCCGGTCGAGGTCCGCTCGCGGGCCCCGGAGTCGGCGGACTGGAGCGTGGAGCCGTCCGGCGCGGTCATCAGCCGGGTCAGATGCCGCGACCAGACGGCGACCAGGGCCACCAGGGCGGCGGCGGTCAGGGCGAGCTGGAGGACGGCGACGCCGTACGACCCCTCGCTCGCGGAGTCCGCCGCTCCGATCGCCGACGCGGGCGGCACCCACTTCAGCACGTCGGCCGGCCCGTCCAGCTGGCCGAGACCACCGGAACCCAGCCGCTGCGCGCCGAAGTTGACGACCTGCGCCCCGACCGCGATGACCAGTCCGCTCAGCACCGCGAGATCCCGGCCCTTTCGGCTGGTCAGCAGCCGGAGGTTGGCCGCGGCGACGGCCCGCGCGAGCGCCACGCAGACCAGGAGCGCGAGGACGGCACCGACGACTCCGACGACGTACGCCACACCGCCGTGCGCGACCGACACGACGGAACCGGCCAGCATGCACAGCGTGAACAGCGGCCCGATGCCGACCAGCGAGGACACGAGCAGCGCCCGCACCAGCGGGCGGGGCCGCAGCGGCAGCATCACCAGGCGGGTGGGGTCCAGGGTCTCGTCGCCGCCGGGGAAGAACAGCGGCATCACGGCCCAGCCGGCCGCCAGCAGCGCGACGAGCAGCACCACCACGGACTCGGCGTGCGCGTGCCCGCGCAGCGCGATCAGGCCGATCAGCTGGGCCGCGGAGACGAGGAGGACGGCGACGACCGAGGCGACATAGGCGGCCCGCCGGCCACTGGACTGCCGGAGCCCGTTGCGCAGCAGGGACAGCTTCAGCCGTACGACGACAGGGGTGAGGGAGGTCGTCACGGTGCTCATCGGGCCGTCCCGCCGCCCAGCCAGTCGAGGTGGGAGCCGGTGTCGCGGCTGTTCGCGCCGACGAGTTCCAGGAAGGCCCGTTGCAGGGTCGGCGCGTCACCGCGGACCTCGGCGAGTGTTCCCTGGGCGCGGATGCGGCCCGCGGCCATCACCGCGACCCAGTCGCACAGCGACTCGACGAGCTCCATGACGTGGGAGGAGAAGACGACGGTGGCGCCGGAGGCGGTGTAGCGCTCCAGCACACCCCGGATGGTCTGCGCGGAGACCGGGTCGACGCCCTCGAACGGCTCGTCGAGGAACAGCACTTCGGGGTTGTGGAGGAGCGCGGCGGCGAGCCCGATCTTCTTGCGCATGCCGGTCGAGTAGTCGACGACGAGCTTGTGCTGCGCGCCGGCCAGGTCGAGGACGTCGAGGAGCTGGGTGACCCGCTTGTCGACCTCGGCGCCGGGCAGTCCGCGCAACCGCCCCGAGTAGGCGAGCAGTTCACGCCCCGACAGCCGCTCGAACAGCCGCAGTCCCTCCGGCAGCACCCCGATCCGCGCCTTCACCTCCACCGGATCCCGCCACACGTCGTGCCCGACGACCTCGACGGACCCGTGGTCGGGCCGGAGCAGTCCGGTGATCATGGAGAGCGTGGTGGTCTTCCCGGCCCCGTTTGGTCCCACGAGCCCGATGAACTTCCCGGCAGGCAGATCCAGATCGATCCCGGCCACGGCGACCTGTTGCCCGAACCGCTTCCAGAGCCCCCGCACCCGCACGGCCGCTGCACCCGTCACTGCTTCCGACGTCATGGATGCACCCTACGGCGGGACAACTTGGCCGACGGGCGCGGGACTGCGCCTGATGTGCGGCTCCGCCGCGTGGGCGCGACAAGCCACGGCACACCCGCGGCCGCGGAACTACCGGTCCCGCCCACACGCATAGGCGAGCGGCGAGATCAACTCCTCGGCGTCCGGCAGCCACCGATTCGCCGGCGTGGGGCGACAGGCCCACTGCACGGCCCCCCGGGACCCGAACCGGGTGGGCGGCCCGGCGACGTACTCGCCCTCACCCAGTGCGACGAGATCGAGCGACGACGGGGACCAGCCCAGCTTCCGCACCAGCTCCGGCACCTTCACCGAGGCCCCCGGCAGCACGAAGAACTGCATCCGCAGATCCGGCGTCAACGTCACGGGCCCCAGCGTCAACTCCATGCGCTCCATCCGCGCCAGCGCGAGGAACCCCGCCGTCTCCGGGACGGAGATCGCATCGAAGGTACGCCCCGTCGGCAGCAAGATGGACGCCGTCGGCTGTTTCTGCCACATCCGCCGGGCGACGGTCGCACTGCCGGTCGCCTGCGTCGCCCAGTCCTCGCGCGCCGGATGCGCGCCGGGTACGGCGCACGCGGCGTCGCCGCACGAGCAGCACTGCACCCCTTCGACGGCCTCCAGCCAGGTGCCGGGAAAGACGTCCCAGTGGCGCTCCTCGGCGTAGCGTACGGCTGTCTCCAGCAGCGATTCCCCGCGCTGCTTCGGAATCTGAACGGCTTCGGTGCCCGCGATCGTCTCTTCCACGCTGAACACAACTCCCGCGCTCACCTCGGGTTACGGGCGTAGCGCGCGCGGGGGAGGAGCATCGGTTCCGCATCTGGGGCGCATGGATGCATGTGCGGGGGCGCGCAGGAGGAAGCGAGGCGTGAGCTGGGTAGCCAGGTGTGGGGGCGGCATCCGCCTTTACCCCGGCAATCCTCGCATGCCTCGCATTTTCGCTCTCTCAGCGGGGCATTGATCTTCACGGCCGGAAATTTTCGGTGGAAGACACGTCAACTCGGTGCGTGGGCAGGCACCGCAGCCACAGGGGGTACGCCATGGCCGCAAGGCCTCTCGTCGCGCGGCAGCCGAACGAACGGTTGCAGGCGCTCATCCAGGAAGCAGGCTGCTCCAACGCGGGGCTCGCCCGCCGGGTCAACATGTGCGGCGCCGAACACGGTCTCGATCTGCGCTACGACAAGACGTCCGTGGCGCGCTGGCTGCGCGGACAGCAGCCACGCGGACGCGCCCCGGCGATCATCGCGGAGGCACTCGGCCGCAAACTCGGCCGTACGGTCACGATCGACGAGATCGGCATGGCCAACGGCAAGAACCTCGCCTCGGGTGTCGGCCTCCAGTTCTCGCCGACGGTGCTGGGAGCCATCGAGCAGGTGTGTGAGCTGTGGCGCAGCGACGTGGGCCGCCGGGACTTCCTGTCCGGTTCCTCCGTCGCCGCGTCCGCGCTGGTGGAGCCGAGCCGTGACTGGCTGATCTCCTCGCCGGACTCGCAGGTGGCGCGTTCGGCGGGGCCGCGGGTGGGGCCGTCCGACGTGGATGCGGTCCGCGCGATGACCCAGGCCCTGAGCGACCTGGACCACCAGTACGGCAGCGGGCATGTGCGCCCGGTCGTCGTGCACTACCTCAACAGCGTGGTGTCCGGACTGCTGGCCGGCTCCTACCGGGAGGCGGTCGGCCGCGACCTCTTCGCCGCGGTCGCCCGGCTGACCGAACTCGCGGGCTACATGGCCGTCGACACCGGCCAGCCGGGCCTCGCCCAGCGCTACTACATCCAGGCCCTGCGGCTCGCGCAGGCGGCGGGCGACCGTGGCTACGGCGGATACGTGCTCGCCGCCTCCATGAGCCACCTCGCCGCACAGCTCGGAAACCCGCGTGAGATCGCGCAGTTGGCGCGGGCGGCACAGGAGGGGGCGCGTGGGCACGTGACTCCGCGCGCGGAGGCGATGTTCTGCGCGGCAGAAGCGCGCGGGCACGCGTTGATGGGCGACGCGAGGGCGACCCAGGTGGCGTCCGGGCGCGCGGTGAGGGCGCTGGAGCAGGCGGACCCGTCCGCCGGGGACGACCCGGCGTGGATCGCGCACTTCGACGAGGCCTATCTCGCCGACGAGTTGGCGCACTGCCACCGGGACCTGGGACAGGCCGAGGCGGCGGCGCGGTGCGCGCGTGAGTCGCTGGCCGGGCACCCCGAGTCGCGGGCCCGCCGCAGGGCCATCGGCTACGTGCTGCTGGCCAGTGCGCAGGTGCAGCAGCGGGAGGTGGAACAGGCCTGCAACACCGGCATGAAAGCGGTGGAGTTGCTGGAGACGCTGCGCTCCAACCGGGGCGCCGAGTATCTCGACGACTTCCAGCAGCGGCTGGAGCCGTACCGGGACGAGTCGGTGGTAAGGGAGTTCGGGGCGCGGCTGGACCTTCAGGCCGCTGCGTGACAGCACCGGGTACCGGAGTGTGAACGGCAGGGAAACGAAGGCACCGGAGGCGAAAGGGGCCTTTATACAGCGGATGGGGGACCGGTTCTGTCACGGGACTCATGGTGATCTGTTATCGCCGTCACAGGGATGCAGGTCACGTCATGAGCTGCGTGGCACCCGGCTCAGGGAACCCGGTAGCGTGAGCCGACGATTCCGAAGGTCCCCCATTCGTAGGAGTCCCGGTGACGCAGAGTGGACAGGGCGAGGAGCCCTCGCCGCGTGAGGCGCGCGAAGGCATCGTGCTGCCCTCCGACGGCGGGGAACCCCTGCTGCCGGGAATGACGGGCGGATACGGCGGAAACGGCGGCTACGGCGGCCAGAACGGCTATGGCGGCCCGAACGCGTACGGCGGTCAGGGCGAACACGGCCGCCAGGACGCCCAAGGCCGGCAAGGCGAGTACGGCCGGCGAGATGAACACGGCGGCCAAGGTGAATACGGCGGCCCGGGTGCGTACGGCGGCCAAGGGGAGTACGGCGGCCAAGGTGAGTACGGCGGGCAGCCGACCGGCTCCGGTCGTCACGCGTCGACGCCCGGTTCGCCGTCCGGTCCACCGGCCGGTTCGCCGGCCGGTCCGGCCGGTGGTCAGGCCTGGGGCACGCCGTGGGGACCCGACCAGCACCAGGCCCCGGCCCCGCCGCCGGGTCAGGGCCGGCCGAGCACATCCGACCGGCCGTGGAGCTCACCCGACCAGTCCTGGGAGCCGGCGTCCGGCACCCTGCCGGCCGACGGATCACAGGCGTACGGCGCCGACACCTACGGCTCTCCCACGCCTCCCGCAGGCCAGTACGGCCCGCCGGGCGCCGACGCCTACGGCTCTCCTGACGCAGGGGCGTCTCAGCCGTCGGCTCAGCAGGCCGCGCAGGATGCCGCCCTGCCGCCGGCCAACACTTACGGCGCTTCCGGCGCCGGGGCGCCTCTCCCGACCGCTGCCGATCCGTACGGCTCTCCCGGCGGTGGTGCGCCCATGCCGCCCACAGGGCACGGAGTTCCGGACGCCGCTCCTCCGGCTCAGGGGCGCGGTGGCTCGCACGTCTCCCCTTCGCCTGTCGTGCACGGGGGCGGCGGGCATGCCGCCCCGCTGCCGCCCGCGGACGAGGGTGCCACCCAGTACCTCCCGCCCGTCGCGGCCGCGGAGGGCGGGGGCACGCAGTATCCGAAGCCCACGGCCGCGCAGGCCGCCGACGAGGGGGCGACGCAGTACATACCGCCGGTGGGCCCCGGGGCGTTGCCGCCCGAGGTGCACGCCGAGTCGCCCGGGGAGTCGACGCAGTTCCTGGGCCGTGCCCCGCAGGGCGGCGGCCACCGGGCCGGAGCGGGGCACCGGTCCACCGCCGGTCCGATGCCGTCCGCCGGTCCGATGCCGCCCGTGTCCGGCCCCGATGCCGAGGCCACGCAGTACATCGCGCCCGTGCCCGGGCAGACGGGCGGGGACCGGCAGCCGCCCGCCGAGTTCGACAACCTCTTCCGCACGGGTCCGGGCGGCGCGGCCCCGGGCGGCGCGGCCCCGGCCGGGGCGACCCAGCAGATGCCGCGCTTCCAGCAGCCGCCGGGTGCCCAGCCGCCGTACGGGCAGGCCGCGCGGCCGTCGTACGCCGGTCCGCCCGAGACCCCCACGTACGACGACGGCGGCCGTTCCGGCTCGCGGCTGCCGCTGATCGCCGCCGTCGGCATCGGCATCGTCGTCCTCGGTATCGGCGCGGGCGCGTTGCTCGCCGGTGGCGGGAGCGACGACAAGGGCGACAAGAAGCAGACCGTCTCGGCGACGGCTCCCGCGACCCAGGAGTCGGCCTCGCCGTCGGCCGACCCGGCCCGGGAGCAGGCCGTGGCGCTGGACAAGTTGCTGGCGGACAGCGGTGACAGCCGCACGGCGGTGATCAACGCGGTGTCCAACGTGAAGTCCTGCAAGAACCTCGGCCAGGCGGCCAAGGACCTGCGGGACGCGGCACAGCAGCGCACCGACCTGGTCACCCGGCTCTCCGGGCTCACGGTCGACAAGCTGCCCGACAACGCGGCGCTGACCGACGCTCTCACCAAGGCGTGGAAGGCGTCCGCGTCGGCAGACAACCACTACGCGGCGTGGGCCGACCAGGCGGCCGGCAAGAAGGGCTGCAGGAAGGGGCAGGCGCGCATCACCGCCCAGACCCAGGCCGGCAACCGGGCGAGCGGCACCGCCAGCACCGAGAAGACCCGGGCGGCCCGGCTGTGGAACACGATCGCGAAGCAGTACGGCCTGACGGAGCGCCAGCCGACCCAGCTGTGAACCGGGCCCGCGGCTGAGGGGCTACGGCCCCTCAGCCGGCTCACTCAGCTCAGCTTGGCGTCCTTCAGCGTGGCCGTCACGTCCGTGAAGCCCTTCTTCGCCGACACCAGCCGCCCGGACCGTACGACCTGCAGGGTCACCTCGGTGTTGACCAGGCGCGGGAAGCCGACGGACGCGAGCCGGGCCTGGAACTCCCAGCGCAGGCTCGGCGTCAGCCCGTCCGTGTCGACCTCGAGCCCGTTGTCCAGGGCCCTGCGCACGGAGTCGGCGCTCACCTCGCCGTCGCCGAGCGACTCGACGGCCGCCTTGAGCACCGTGTAGGCGATCCAGGTGGTCTGCACACCGGCGTCCGCGGGGTCGATCCGGTTGTCGCCGAAGGCCTTCTCGCTGATGACCTTCTTCATCGCGTCCCAGCGGGCGTCGGTCTCCACCGGGTACCAGCCGGTGATGTACGACCCCTCGTACGGCCCGGACTGCCCGCCGGAGGCGTCGATCACCGTCTGGTCGACGCTGCCGAGGACGGTGCCGGTGCGCACCTGCGGGTAGTCCTCGCGGGCGCGGCGGAAGGAGTCCATGAAGGTTCCGGTGCGGTCGCCGATCGCGGGGACCACGCACCCCTTCTTCGCCGTGTCGGTGGTGGAGCTCTGCAGGGCCCGTTCCGACTGCTCCGAGTACTGGGTGGCGTCCTCCGGCGCCCGCAGGTCCTCGGCGGCCGGGTGCCCGCCCGCCGTCAGGCCGGAGTCGAGCAGGACCGGCAGTTCGTCGCCGGCGATGGTGTCGGGCCGGACGAAGGTCACGGGCCCGCAGCTCGGGGCAAGCGCCTTGCCGAGGCCGGCCAGGAGGGTGGGCGCGCCGCCGTTCACGGGGTAGGAGAGGGGGCTGGTGAACTCGTCGGTGGTGACGCCGTAGCCGCCGATGTAGGGGATGCCCGCGCCTTCCAGGGGCGGGAAGAAGGAGTCGCTGTGCTGGCTGTACGAGCCGACCACGGCGACGACCTCCTCCTTGACCGCGCGCCGGGCGCACCTCGCCGCGGCCACGCTGTCGTTGCGGTCGTTGCAGGTCAGGACCGTGATCTTGCGGCCGTTGATGCCGCCCTGATCGTTGATCCAGCGGGCGTAGGCCTGTGCGAAGGCGGGCATGCCGGGCTTGTTGGTCGCGTCGGTTTCCTGCGGGGCCCAGGTCATGACCTTGATCGGGTCGACCCCGGAGCCCCCCGTGGCACCGGGGACGACCCCGCAACCGGCCGTCAGCGACGCGCAGGCCACCAGCGCCCCCACGGCCAGGGCGGTGGCTCTGCCGGGCCGGGTGGACATGGGGAGGAGGGTGCTGCTGATGCGTCGCCTGCCTGTCATGGGCACACACGATTCCGTCACATCACTAACCTGAGAGTGACCCTTGGTTAGGGAAGGGTGACGTACGGGTGAACAGCGGGGGCAGGTGAGGTCCCTGAGGAGCGGAACGTACGATCGATGACCGTGCAAGGTTCGGAGAACTCTTCCCGTCGCGGCCGTCGCTCGTCCACCATGGGCGACATGCCTCAGAACGACATGCCCTGGTGGCGCTGGCGCACCAATGTGCGCTCCGCGCTGCACATGCTCTCCGATCCGGCGTTCCAGCAGAACGTCTGGCTGGCCGGTGTCGAGGGGTACGGGGACGTCACCGACGCCGTGTACCGCCTGGTCGAGGACACCTGGCTGGACAACTGGTCCGCCGAGAAGTACGTCGGCACGATCTTCCGGGACTCCCAGGAGGCGGCCCTCGTCGACACCGCCGTCCTGCGGGTGCTGCGGATCATGCACCAGGTCGGGCCGGACGCCCCGGTCTCCGTCTACGTCGACCACGAGGGCTGGCCGGACGCGGTACGGGCGGCGCGTGACGCGCACGTACGGATGGCGGCGGCCGACGGCGAGGACCCGGACGCGCCGCCGCGCACGCTCGAGGTGCTGCGGATCCTGACGCGGTCTGCGTAGCGAGACGCCGGGACGGTCCCGGAGCCGGATATGGGACCCTGTGCTGCATGAACGCGCAGTCCAGCCAAGCCGCCGCTCCCGCCGACCAGTACGTCCTCACCCTCTCCTGCCCTGACAAGAAGGGCATCGTGCACGCCGTGTCGAGCTACCTCTTCATGACCGGGTGCAACATCGAGGACAGCCAGCAGTTCGGTGACCACGACACGGGACTGTTCTTCATGCGGGTCCACTTCTCGGCGGAGGCGCCGGTGACCCTGGACAAGCTGCGGGCCAGTTTCGCGGCGATCGGTGACGCCTTCCACATGGACTGGCAGCTCCACCGGGCCGACGACACGATGCGCATCGTGCTGATGGTCAGCAAGTTCGGCCACTGTCTGAACGACCTGCTCTTCCGCTGCCGGATCGGCGCCCTTCCGGTGGAGATCGCCGCCGTGGTGTCCAACCACACGGACTTCGCAGAGCTCGTGGGGTCGTACGACATCCCCTTCCACCACATTCCGGTGACCAAGGACACGAAGGCGCAGGCCGAGGCGCGGCTGCTGGAGATCGTGCGCGAGGAGAACGTCGAGCTGGTCGTCCTCGCCCGCTACATGCAGGTCATCTCCGACGACCTGTGCAAGCAGCTCAACGGCCGGATCATCAACATCCACCACTCCTTCCTGCCGAGCTTCAAGGGCGCGAAGCCGTACCACCAGGCGCACGCGCGTGGTGTGAAGCTGATCGGCGCCACCGCGCACTACGTGACCGCCGACCTCGACGAGGGGCCGATCATCGAGCAGGAGGTCGAGCGCGTCGGCCACGGCGTGACGCCGGACCAGCTCGTCGCGATCGGGCGGGACGTGGAGTGCCAGGCGCTGGCGCGGGCGGTGAAGTGGCACGCAGAGCACAGGATTCTGCTCAACGGCCGCCGGACGGTCGTGTTCGCCTAGCAGCTCGGGAGGTTCTGTTTCGGGGGCGGGTGCGGGGGCGGGTGCGGGTGCGGGTGCGTGGGGGCTGGTCGCCGGCCTTCAAGGGGCGCGGGACAGCTGCGCGACCAGCAACGGACCTCGCTGTAGCCGCCGACGAACCGGCAACCCGCCCCTACATCCGGCTCAAACTCGCCGCCGCGAACAGGACGTCCCTGATCGCCTCCCGGTCACCCAGCTGCCCCGCTGCGGCCTCCGCAGGAGAGACGTGGCCCGCCGCGAGTCGGCAGAACTCCACGCCGTCCAGGGCGACGTGGGCGACCTCGTGCTCGGCGGAGCCCACCGCGCCGGGGGAGTCCAGGGGGATCAGCCACTCGCCGCCGCCGTGTCCCTCGATCTCCAGGCGCAGGCTGCGGCCCGGCTCGCCGACCGGTACCAGGTGCCGGCCCGCGGCGGGTGCGGCCAGCCCGGTCCGGCGGCGTACGGCCAGCACGGTGGGCAGCATGCGGGCCGCGAGGTCGATCATGCGGTTGAGGTGGCGCGGGGACGGCGGGCCGTACGGGTAGTCCACCGCCTCGGCGATGTCCTCCGCGTGCACCCAGCACTCGAAGGCGCGGTCCAGCATCGCGTCGTGCAGCGGCAGTTCGAAGGCGCCGTACGGGACGGCCAGCCTGCCGCCGCCTGTGTCCCCTCCGGTGAAGGACACCGTGCGCACCAGGTCGTGGCTCTGCGCCCGCCAGGGCATCCGCACCGACCGGGTCGGCGGGAAGTGCGAGGCCCGCCAGTACGCCTCGGTCCGCGCGGCCGGTGTCGGCGCGTCCGCGGTGATGTCGCCCAGCGGGTCGTCGAGGCCGAGGGCGAGCGCGACCAGCCCGTCGACGGTGAGCAGGTGGGCGATGACCCCGGCGACGGTGGTACGACGGCTCGTCGCCTCGTCGGCCTCGAACCAGCGCAGCCGCACGGGCGCGTGCCACTCGGCGTCGCCTATGTCCTGGAGCAGGGCGTCCAGGCGGGCCGTCTCGGCGTCGTACGGCGTCGCCCAGACGGGCACCGGGATGCGCGGCGGGCGCCGGTCGAGGCAGCCGTCCAGGACGCGGGTGCGCAGGCCGGGGTCGAGGTCGAGGCTCTCGGGGCGCTGCAGCAGGCCGACCGCCTCCCGGAGGCGCAGGGCCTCGTCCGCGCAGCTTCCGCAGTCGCCGAGGTGTTCCTCGACGGCCATGGTCTCCTCCGGCGAGCAGGCGGCCAGCGCCCACGCTCCGAGGAGCGCCTTGAGGACGTGGTGCTCCAGGACGAGCGGCGGGGCGGGCGCCGGTTCCGCCGGCGCGGGCAGCGGCCGGTCGCCGTCCTCGACGGAGGCGCGGGGCATGGGTATGCGGGGCGCCCGGCCGGGGCCGGGGGCGCCGCCGGGAGCGGGGCGAGCGCCGGAGTCGTCGCCGGGCCCTGCCGGCCCGCCGTGTCCGCCCGGGTCGCCTGCCTGGTCGGGTCCCTGGCCGACGCCCTTGTCGTCGGGCTTGCCGTCGGACGGGTCGCCCGGCTTGTCGCCCGGCTTGTCGTCGTCGGGCTTGCGGGAGCCGTCGTCGCCTTCCCGGCCTTCCTGCCCTGCCTCTCCCTCGTCGTCGTGCTCCTCGTGGGCCTCGAACCGGTCCGTTCCGCTCATGCCGCACCCCCGTATCCGGGGGGTGCCCCGGGTGCTCCGGCGTCGTGGGCGGTGGACAGCAGTTGCAGGCCGAGGCGGAGCCGGCGGCGGGCCTCGTCCTCGGTGACGCCGAGGTCGGCGGCGGTCTGGCGGTAGTCGCGGCGCTGGAAGTAGGCCAGCTCCAGGGCGGCGCGCAGGGGCGCGGGCATGGACTGGACGATGTAGTCGGCGCGGGCGGCGACCGAGGCGTGGCGGACCTTGCGCTCCAGGTCCTCGGCGGTGCCGTGGCCCTCCCGGGTCAGGGCGGCGGTCTCGGTGGCCCGCAGCCGCTGCACGGCGAGGCGGTGGGTCAGGGTGGCCACCCAGGTGCGCAGGGGGCCCTGCTTGGGGTCGTAGGCGTCGGGGTGCTCCCAGACGTGGGTGAAGACCTCGCGGGTGATGCCGTCGGCGGCGCGTTCGTCGCCGAGCACGCGGTGGGCGAGGCCGTGCACGAGGGAGGCGAAGCGGTCGTAGAGCTCGCCGAGGGCGGCCGCCTCACCGCGTGCGAGCCGCTGCTGCATCTTGCGGTCCCAGCGGGGCGGTGCGTCCTTCTTCGCCATACGGCCCCCTCGGTCTGCCTGTGTCCCGGCTTGTGTCTGTGTCAAGCCTGCGCCCACCGTCTCCTCGAATGTAGTCGGCACCTCCGGCCGTGCACGCCCCTTTGTGCCAATGCGCGCCCCCGGTGGTCGCCAAGTGGTAGTGGACCTTTGCGGTGAGCTCTTGCGGGGACCTTGGCGGCACCTACCCCCGCATCGGCCGATCAGACCTGATCGAACAGGATCGAATACGACGGAAACAAGCCTCTTTCGCCTTCTTCCCGTTTCTAGGCCCGTGTTTCAGGGAACGGCCGCTGGGCAGCCGCGCTGCAAGGAAGCGTAGGGGCAGCTTCCGTTTGCTTTCCGGCGAGCGAAGGGCATGGTGGTGGCGTTCAATGTGACCGGAGGTGGGCACGGCGAGTGGGCCGTGCTCCAAGTGACAGGCGAGCTGGACCTGGTGACGTCGCCCGTGCTGCGCCAGCGGGTGCACGACGCGGTCGCGGAGGGCCGCCACAGCGTCGTCCTCGACCTCTCCGAGGTCTTCTTCTGCGACTCCAGCGGCGTCGGCGTCCTCATCGCCTCGCGCCGCCTCATCCGCTCCTGCCAGGGGCAGCTCCGCCTGATCCTCCCGGCCCGGGGCGCGGAGGACGGCTCCCACGTCAACAGAGTCCTGGGCGCACTCGGCGTCCGTCGGCTGTTCGACGTCCACCCGGACCTCGACTCGGCCGTGAGCACGGAGGCCGACCCGCTCTCGGCGTGACGCCGATTCGTACGGCTGTGCCACACCGTTGTCCCAGAATTCCCCCGGTCTTGGCACAAGGGTCGCTTTCCCGCGCCCGGAGGGCCTTCCACGTCGTACGCTCCGTGCCAGATGCACCCACACGTCACGTAAGGCGGCACGAAAAGACATGGTCAGCAGCGAGTACGAGCGCAGGATCGCCGCCCGGTTCGCCACCTTCGACCAGGACGGCAACGGCTACATCGACCGCGGCGACTTCAACGTGGCGGCCAAGGCGCTGCTCACGGAGTTCGGCACGGCGGCCCGCTCCGACAAGGGACAGGCCCTGTACCTCGGTGCCGAGGCGTTCTGGCAGGGCATGGCCGGCATAGCGGACCGGGACGGTGACCAGCGCATCACCCGCGAGGAGTTCGTGGGCGGTGCGGTCAAGCGCCTGCGCGACAACCCCGAGGGTTTCGCCGAGATCGCCCGCCCCTTCCTGCACGCGGCGCTCGCCGTCGCCGACCCGGACGGGGACGGCGCGGCCACCGTCGAGGACACCGCGCGCGTGCTCAGGATCCTGGGCGTCCCGCAGGACATCGCCGAGACCGCCGCGAGGGCACTCGACGCGGACGGCGACGGCAAGGTCGTCGAGAGCGAGATCGTGACCGCCTTCGCGCGGTACTTCACCGTCCCGGAGTGACAGCGCCCTCACGTCCCGGGTGGGCCTGAAAAACGCTCCCGGAGTTTGTACTTGAGCACCTTCCGCAGGGTCTCGCCCCGCGGAAGGGCGTCCACCACCTCCAGCCGCTCCGGCAGCTTGTGCGTCGACAGCCCTTCCGCGCGCAGATACGAGGTCACCGCGTCCAGGGTCAGCTCCCCGGCCGCCGAAGGCCGCTGCGCCGCCTCGACCACGGCGCAGACCAGCTCCCCGCGCTCCGCGTCCGGCAGGCCGATCACGGCCACGTCCCCGACGCCCGGATGCCGGTGCAGCAGGTCCTCGATCTCCTGCGCCGAGATGTTCTCGCCCTTGCGGATGATGACGTCCTTGAGCCGCCCGGTGAGGACCAGATGGCCGGTGTCCGTCAGGCGTCCGAGGTCCCCGGTGCGCAGGAACCCCTCCTCGTCGAAGGCCTCGGCGGTCTGGGAGGGATCCAGGTACCCCCGGCACACGGCCTCCCCGCGCAACCGCACCTCCCCGTCCACGATCCGTATCTCCATGCCCTCGGGCGGCCGTCCCTCCGTCGTCGCCAGCATCTCCGGGGTGTCGTCCGGCGCGCCCATCGTGATCATCGGCACCTCGGTCATGCCGTACCCGTGGGTCAGCTGCACCCCCATCTCCCGTACGACGGCGTGGTACACCTCCGGCGGCTTGGGCGCCCCGCCGCCCGCGAGCAGCCGCAGGGAGGGAAGGGCGGGGGTGCCAGGCTGTTTCCGCTGCTCGGTCAGGAACATCGAGTAGAACGCCGTCGACCCGCCCGCCATCGTCACCCCGTGCCTGCGGTACCCCTCCAGCGCGTCCGGCAGCGCGAACTGCTCGAAGAGCACCGCCGGGAAGCCGTACAGCAGCAGCATCACCATGTAGTCCGGGCCGCCGATATGGGCGTAGGGGAAGGCGATCGAGCCGACGTCGGAGGCAGTGGGACGGAGCGCGTGGGCGAGGCAGGAGCCGCCCGCGAGCAGTGAACGGTCGGTGTGCAGTACGCCCTTGGGGGACGAGGTGGTGCCCGAGGTCCAGTAGATCCAGCGGACCGAGGTGCCCTCGGCGGGCGGCGGGGGCAGCGCGGACGGGTCGCCGTCGGGCAGGCGGTCGTACGCCTCGATGATCCCCTTCGCGCCGAGCCGCCGCGCCATCTCCGTGTGGTCGAAGCCGCGCCACTCGCCCGGCACCGCGAAGTACTCGGCCTTCGACTCCCGCAGCGCGAAGGCGACCTCGCGGTCCCGGTAGAACGGGATCACCGGGCTCTGTACGGCGCCCAGGCGGGCCAGCGCGAAGGACAGCACGGCCGTCTCGATGCGGGTGGGCAACTGCCAGGCGACGACCGTGCCGGGGCGTACGCCGAGGTCGTACAGGCCCGCCGCGACCCGCTCGGACCGGTTGCGCAGCTCTCCGAAGCTCAGCGCTCGCTCCTCCTGGAGGAGGACCGGGCGGTCGGGGGTGAGGTCGGCGCGGCGGCTGACCAGGTCCCAGAGGGTGCGGGACGCGCCGAGCGCGTGGGCGGTGTCGTTCACAACGGCCCCCTGTAAAGCTGACGGACAGTCAGATGGTGCGCAGAGCGTAGGGCTCGATGCCTTGTCGGTCCAGAGGTGCGGGGCTAGCCTTCCCGGGAGCCATATCTGATGAACCGTCAGATTCCGTTCCCGGGAGGCCGCTGGTGGATCTCGCCCACTCGCCCGAAGAGGAGGAGTTCCGGGCGCGGCTGAAGGAGTGGCTGGCGAAGGTGCTGCCCACCCTGCCGCCGAAGCCGTCGCCGGACGACTGGCCCGGCCGCCGTGCCTACGACCTCGGCTGGCAGCGCATGCTCCACGACGCCGGATACGCCGGACTGCACTGGCCCGTCGACGCGGGCGGACAGGGTGCCACCCCGACCCAGCACCTGATCTTCCTGGAAGAGACCGAGAAGGCCGGCGCGCCCTACGTGGGCGCCAACTTCGTCGGCCTGTTGCACGCGGGGCCGACGATCGCCGCCGAGGGAACGCCCGGGCAGCGGGCACGCTGGCTGCCGCCCGTGCTGCGGGGCGAGGAGGTCTGGTGCCAGGGCTTCAGCGAACCGGACGCCGGCAGCGACCTCGCGGCGCTGCGCACGCGCGCGTGCCGGGACGGCGACGACTACGTGGTGACCGGTTCCAAGATCTGGACCTCGCACGCCGAAGTCGCCGACTGGTGCGAACTGTTGGTGCGGACCGACCCCCACGCGCCGAAGCACCGGGGCATCACCTGGCTCGCCCTGCCGATGGACGCCCCGGGGGTCACCGTTCGGCCGTTGCGGACGCTCGCCGGGTCGGCCGAGTTCGCCGAGGTGTTCCTCGACGAGGTGCGGGTGCCGGTGGCGAACCGGGTCGGCGACGAGAACGACGGCTGGCGCGTGACCATGGTGACGCTGTCCTTCGAACGCGGCACCGCCTTCGTGGGTGAGGTCGTGGCATGCCGGCGCGTGCTCCGCGAAATCGCCCGTACGGCACGCGCGAACGGGCGCTGGGACGATCCCGCCCTCCGGCGACGGCTGGGCCGGCTGGAGGCCGAGTTCCGCGCCCTGTGGCGGCTGACGCAGTGGAACGTGAGCGAGGCCGAGGCGAGCGGCGGCGTACCGGGCGTGGGGGGCTCGGTCTTCAAGCTGCGGTACTCGCAGGTCCGGCAGCGGCTCTACGACGCCGCCGCCGACATCCTGGGCCCCGACTGCCTCGACCTCGACCGGCCGTGGGTGCTCGACCGGCTGTCGTCGCTGTCGTACACCATCGCCGCCGGGACCTCGCAGATCCAGCGGAACATCGTGGCCGAGCGGATCCTCGGACTGCCGAAGGGGCGATGACGTGCGTTTCCGGCTGACGGACGACCAGCGAGCCCTGCGGGACGGCGTACGGCAGCTGCTCGCACGCCGTTTCGACCGCGAGGCGCTGTGGGCGGCCGTGGCGGCGCCGGGGCTGGACCGCGCGCTGTGGCGGGAGCTCGGCGCGGCCGGGTTCTTCGCGCTGCGGCTGCCGGAGGCGGACGGCGGGGTCGGACTAGGGCTGCCCGAGGCGGTGTTGGCCTTCCAGGAGGCGGGGCGGGTGCTGCTGCCCGGGCCGCTGGTGGCCACGCATCTCGCGGCGGGCAGCGTGCCGGGTGCGGCGACGGGGGAGGTGGTCGTGGCCGCCGTCGACGGGGGGCTGGTGGAGTGGCTGGCGGAGGCGGACGTCGTACGGGGAGAGGCGTCCGGGGCCGTACCCGTGCGGTCGGTCGATCCGCTGACGCCGCTGCACCGGGTGGCCGCCGAGGGCTCCCCGGCCCCTGTCGACACCGGGCGCGCCGGGGGCCCTCTCCCCGCCATGGGCTCCCCGGATCCCGTCGCCGTCCTCCTCACCGCCGCCGAGCAGCTCGGCACCGCCACGCGCGCGTGCGAGCTGGCCGCGCAACACGCCCGGACGCGTGAGCAGTTCGGGCAGCCGATCGGGGCCTTCCAGGCGGTCAAGCACCTGTGCGCCGAGATGCTGGTGCGGGCGGAGGTGGCCCGGGCGGCGGTGTACGCGGCGGCCGTCACCGCCGACCCGGTGGACATCGCGGCGGCCCGGCTGCTCGCCGACGAGGCCGCCGTGCTCGGCACCCGGGACTGTCTCCAGGTGCACGGCGGGATGGGGTTCACCTGGGAGAGCGAGGTGCACCTGCATCTGAAACGGGCCTGGGTGCGGGCGCAACGTGGCGGGGCGAACACGGAGAGTGAGGACGTGCTCGCGGCCGATCTGCCGACCTGAGCGGCGGAGAAGCGGAGTGGACTGGAGCGTCGCCGAGGTGGCCGGGACGGATGTCGCGGATTGTGGCATACCGGAATCACAGAGCGTTGATATCGGGTTGTGTCCTAGGTGTGACTCGTCACGTCCCGGAGTCGGTCGGTCGCTCCGGTACCTTGTGTGGGATGCGAATGGTTCCGAGCACGAGCCATGCCGGTGCCGCCTTCGAGGCGGCTCCGGATCCGGCGGTGCGCGCCGCTGTTCGCAGGGCAGGAAGGCCGTCGGCCCCTGCTTGTTCGACTTCCCTCGACGAGCGTCGCACAGTATGGCGCACGGGTACTCCTTCGCGCTGGAATATGCCCGAAGCGCTTGTTGGGGTGACTGTACGTCAACCATGCTGTCTCATAAGGGATTCACGTTCCGTGACCCCGGCTTTGGCCATTGTTCTGGCCATGCAAAAAATGGCTACGATCGTGGCCCTCGTGAGGCGCGAGGCTATGTGTCCGCCGGTTCGGATGGTGTGAGCGGTGCAGGTGCTTCAAGTGCAGCTGGAGATCCGGCCCGACCCCTCTGAGGTCGGGCGAGCCCGGAGGTGGGCCCGCTCACGCCTCGCCGGGTCCGGCATAGGGGACGACGAGCCGCTCGCGGAGATCCTGATCCTGCTCGTCTCCGAACTGGTCACCAACGCCGTGGTGCACACCGGCTGTCCGGCCGTGCTGCGGCTCTCCCTGCCGCTGCTGGAGGCCGAGCCGGCCACCGTGCGCCTCGAGGTGGCCGACCGCAGCGAGCGTGCCCCGGTGCCGCGGTGCGCGGACGGTGAGGAGACCGGCGGCCGCGGTCTCGCCCTCGTCGACGGGCTCGCCGACCGCTGGGGCTGGAGCCCCGAAGGCGCCGGCAAGCGCATCTGGTGCGAACTGGACCGGTGCGGAGCGCCCCGTCAGGGGACGGCGACCTACGGGGGCGGCGCTTCGGCGTATGAGGGGCTGGCGTTCGAGGCCGTGTGACCGGCGCACGGTGGACGACGGACGCTGAACGACGGGCGACGGGCGACGGGCGACGGGCGACGGGCCGAAGCCTCGTCGCGTGTGGGCGACTTGGTGCACGGTGGCAGAAAGCGCTGTCGTCCTTGATCTGCGGTGAATCTGTGCGCCGGGACGTGCTTCCGTGCGCGCCCATGACAAGCAGGACGTAAGCGATAAATCCCCGAACAGGTGTTGACGCCACGTGACCGTTTGATCACGCTTGTGTTCAGCGATTCGCCGTGAGGGGACGCCGAGGGTTCCGGTGACGGGAGCCCTCGACGAGTGCGGGTCGTGATTCGGCGTCGGTTCTTTCAGGGCCAGGAGGGACCGGTGGGGAGAGTGCGCCGGAGTCGGTCGGCGGCGCGCGATGCCGTGCTCGGGGCGGGCAGTTGCGCGCCGCCGACCGACGGCCCACGGGACTCAGAGGATGGCGACGGGTGCCACGGGGGTACCCGTGGCGCCGACGAAGGGTTCGGGCATCGCCGACAGCAGGAACGTGTAACGGTCCGCTTGTCCACAGGCTGTGGACAACTTTTCGAGATTCCAGTTCTGGCCCTGCAGCATGCCCATCTCCACGAGGTCGAGCGCGTGTACGGGCAGCCACAGATCCTCGACCTCCGGCGGGAAGATCTCGAAGGTCAGGGTGTCGTTCGCGACCGCCGCGACATCGCGCGCGTGGAACCACTCGGGGGTGCGGATCGACAGGCCGGGTGACGGATGGCCGTACGCCTGCTTGTCGCCCGCCAGATACACCTGGATCTGCCCCGTCCGTACGAGCACGACGTCACCGGCACGCACGCGCGTACCGGCGAGTTCCTCGGCGGCCTCCAGGTCCTCGGGGGTGACGGCGTGCGCGCCGTCGAGCCGCGCCACGCCACGCGCGCGTGCCACGTCGAGCAGCACCCCGCGCGAGACGATGTGCCGTGCCTTGTCGATGCTGCTGAACTCGGCGCCGCCGTGCGGGGTGATGGTGCCGGCCGGGCGGCCGTTGTAGAGCCGCCCCGAGTGTGAGACGTGGGTCAGCGCGTCCCAGTGAGTGGCGGCCTGCAGGCCCATCGTCACGGCGTCGTCGCTGCACGCCACCGTGCCCGGGCCGAAGATCTCCTGGTTGATCTGCACCATGGTGTGCAGCGGGTTGACCCGGCCCGGCATCAGCCCGGTCTGGACGCCGTCCTGTTGGAGAGGGAGCGCGAGAGGGACCCGGAGACCGCTCCGTACGCAGGTCGCGGCCTCGCGGACGACCTCGTCGGTGATCAGGTTGAGGGTGCCGATCTCGTCGTCGTCCCCCCAGCGGCCCCAGTTGTTCACGCGCTTGGCGATGTCGTGAAACGCCGGATGGAGTGCGGGCATGGACATCTCTGCTCCCGGGGGCTTGTCTCCACGCATCTGACGGGCCATAGAATCTAACGGTCCGTCAGAAACCGCGGGAAGGGGCCGGCATGGGGAACTTCTTGGCAGGCAAGGTGATCGCCGTGACGGGCGCCGGGCGGGGCATCGGCCGGGCGGTCGCCCTGGGCGCGGCGGCCGAGGGGGCGCGGGTCGTCGTCAACGACTACGGCGTCTCCATGGACGGCGGCTCGCCGACCAGTGAGATCGCCGAGTCCGTCGTCAAGGAGGTGACGGCGGCGGGCGGCGAAGCGGTCGCCGTGGCCGACGACATCTCGACGATGGCGGGCGGGCAGCGGGTCGTCGATGCGGCACTGACCTCGTACGGGCGCCTCGACGGGGTCGTGTGCGTCGCCGGGATCCTGCGCGAGCGGATGCTGTTCAACATGTCCGAGGACGAGTGGGATCCGGTGATCGCCACACACCTCAAGGGCACGTTCACGGTGTTCCGGGCGGCTTCGGCGGTCATGCGGCAACAGCGCGCGGGAACCTTGATCGGCTTCACCAGCGGCAACCACCAGGGCTCGGTGTCGCAGGCCAACTACAGCGCGGCGAAGGGCGGGGTCATCTCGCTGGTGCGGAGCGCCGCACTCGGCCTGCACAAGTACGGGGTGACCGCCAACGCGGTGGCGCCCGTGGCCCGTACCCGGATGTCGGCGAACGTGCCCATGGAACTCACCGAGATCGGTGAGCCCGAGGACGTGGCCGCCCTCGTGGTCTACCTGCTGTCGGATCGCGCGAGGGAGCAGGGGATCACGGGGCAGGTGTACACGATCGCCGGGCCGAAGATCGCGGTGTGGGCTCAGCCCCGGGAGCTGCGGTCCGCGTATGCGGAGGGCGCGGGGTGGACGCCGGAGCGGATCGCCCAGTTCCTGCCGGGGTCGGTGGGGGTGGATCCGATGCCGATGCTTTCGCAGGTGGCGGGGATGGAACTCGCCGCTGCGCGGCGTGACAGGCCGAACGCCCGGTAGTTCGGGCGGTGCTGGCGAAGGGCGGCTACGGGTTGTCTGTGGCGGGTCGCGCGGTTCCCCGCGCCCCTGGTCATCGCGTCCCACGTGGAGAGGAGACCCCGATGGACTTCGGATTGGCCGCTGAGGACGAGGCGTTCCGAGGGGAGGCCAGGGAGTGGCTGGCGACACACGCCGACAGCTCCCTCGACCGCCGCACCTGGGAGCGGACCCTCGGCAAAGCGGGCTGGATCGGGCTCGGGTGGGCCGAGGGCGGGTACGGCAACCGGACAGTCGGGCTTACCCGGCAGGTTGTCTGGGCCGAGGAGTACGCGCGCTCGGCCGCGCCGCCACGCTCCGGTCACATCGGCGAGAACCTGCTAGGCCCCACCCTTCTCGCGCACGGCACCGAGGAGCAGCGATCCCGGTTCCTGCCCCCGATCGCGGCCGGGGAGGAACTCTGGTGCCAGGGGTACAGCGAGCCCGGCGCGGGGTCGGATCTGGCCGGGGTGCGGACCAAGGCCGAACGGAGCGCGGACGGGACGTACCGCGTCACCGGCCAGAAGATCTGGACGTCCCTCGCGCACGAGGCGGACTGGTGCTTCGTCCTCGCCCGCACGGAACCGGGACGTGACCGGGTTCCCCCGGCCCCGGCGGGAGGTTCGCGACGTCACCACGGGCTCACCTTCCTGCTCGTTCCCATGGACCAGCCCGGCCGGATCGAAGTGCGGCCCATTCGGCAGCTGACGGGCACGAGCGACTTCAACGAGGTCTTCTTCGACGGGGCACGCGCGCGCGTGGAGCACGTCGTCGGAGGTGAGGGCGGCGGCTGGCGGGTCGCGATGAGCCTGCTCGGGTTCGAGCGGGGAGTCTCGACGCTGGCCCAGCAGATCGGTTTCGCCCAGGAGTTGGGGCGGGTCGTACGGACCGCCGTCGAGTCCGGCGCGGTGGACGACCCCGTCGTACGGGAACGGCTCGTGCGGCAGTGGGCCGAGCTGCGCGTGATGCGCTGGAACGCCCTGCGCACGCTGGGGAGTTCGGGTGACGCGGGCGCGCCCAGTGTGGCCAAGCTGCTGTGGGGCGGCTGGCATCAGCGGCTCGGGGAGCTGGCGATGCTGGTGCGGGGCGCGGCGGGGACGGTCGGACCGGCCCCGTGGTCGGCTTCGGCGCCGTACGAACTCGACGCACTGCAGAACCTGTTCCTGTTCTCCCGGGCCGACACGATCTACGGCGGCTCCGACCAGATCCAGCGCACGATCATCGCCGAGCGCGTGCTCGGTCTGCCGAGAGAACCCAAGGGCTGACAGGGGGCTGCGTGATGCGAGGCGTGGTGTTCGACGGAACGCGGATCGAGGTCGTGGACGATCTCGACGTACGGGATCCGGGGCCCGGGGAGGTGCTGGTCGCGATCTCGGCGGCGGGGTTGTGCCACAGCGATCTGTCCGTGGCGGACGGGACCATACCCTTCCCCGTTCCCGTGGTGCTCGGCCATGAGGGGGCGGGGGTGGTGGAGGCCGTCGGGGCCGGTGTCACGCATGTGGCCCCCGGGGATCACGTGGCCCTGTCGACCCTCGCCAACTGCGGCGCGTGCGCGGAGTGCGACCGGGGACGGCCGACGATGTGCCGGCAGGCCATCGGGCGGCCGGGACGGCCGTTCACGCGGGGCGGGCGGCCGGTGTTCCAGTTCGCGTCCAACTCCGCCTTCGCGGAACGGACCCTCGTGAAGGCCGTGCAGGCAGTGCGTATCCCGAAGGACATCCCGTCGACGTCCGCGGCACTCATCGGGTGCGGAGTGCTGACCGGCGTGGGCGCCGTGCTCAACCGGGCCGAGGTGGACCGCGGGGACAGCGTGCTGGTGATCGGCACGGGCGGCATCGGGCTGAACGTCCTTCAGGGCGCGCGGATCGCGGGCGCGCTGCGGATCGTCGCCGTCGACACGAACCCGGCCAAGGAGGCGGTGGCGCGGCGGTTCGGCGCCACCCACTTCCTGACCTCGACGGACGGGGTCCGGGACATCCTGCCGACGGGGGCGGACCACGCCTTCGAGTGCGTCGGCCGCGTCGAGCTGATCCGGCAGGCGATCGACCTGTTGGACCGCCATGGCCAGGCGGTGCTGCTCGGCGTCCCCCCGGCCACGGCCGAGGCGTCCTTCCTCGTCTCGTCCATGTACCTGGACAAGTCGATCCTGGGCTGCCGGTACGGATCCTCGCGACCGCAGCGGGACATCGCGCTGTACGCCGAGCTCTACCGGGAAGGACGGCTGCTCCTCGACGAGCTGGTGACCGAGACGTACCCGGTGGAGGACTTCGAGAAGGCGGTGGCGGACGCGGAGGCGGGGAGGGTGGCTCGGGGGGTGCTGACGTTCTGAGCCCCTGGTGGGGCGAGGTGCGCCGCTCCGGCCGTTCACCGGAGGGTGGCGGCACCGCCGTAGCCCTCGGGTTCGCCGATGCCGGTTCCGGCGGTTCCGGCCCGGAAGGTGCGGCGATAGGCGGTGGGGCTGACGCCCAGGGCGGCCTGTAGGTGCTGTCGCATCGACTGGGCGGTGCCGAAGCCCGCGTCCCGGGCCACCTGGTCGACGGACAGGTCGGTGGACTCCAGCAGGTGCCGGGCCCGTTCCACGCGCTGCTGGGCGAGCCACTGGCCGGGGCTGACGCCGACCTCCTCGCGGAAGCGGCGCGTGAAGGTGCGCACCGACATGGCCTCCTGCTCGGCCATGTCCCGCAGCTGGATCGGCTCGTGGAGGCGGCCCAGCGCCCACGCGCGGGCGGCGGTCGTGGTCGCGAGCTGCGGGTCGGGCACGGGGCGTTGGATGAACTGCGCCTGTCCGCCGTCGCGGTGCGGCGGTACGACCATCCGGCGGGCCACGTTGTTGGCGATCGCCGTGCCGTGGTCGCGGCGCACCATGTGCAGGCACAGGTCGATGCCGGCGGCGACGCCCGCCGAGGTCAGGATGTCGCCGTCGTCGATGAACAGGACGTCCGCGTCGAGCCTGATCCGCGGGAAGAGGCGCTGCAGGCGCTCGGCGTCCGCCCAGTGCGTGGTGGCGGGGCGGCCGTCGAGGAGGCCGGCGGCGGCCAGGACGTAGACGCCGGTGCAGATGGAGGCGAGACGGGTGCCGGGGCGGATGTGGGCGAGCGCGGCGGCCAGTTCGTCGGTCAGCACGCCCTGCTCGAAGACCGGGCCGAGTTCGTACGAAGCCGGGATGATCACGGTGTCGGCGGTGGCCAGGGCTTCCGGGCCGTGGGCGACCTCGATGGCGAAGTCGGCGTCGGTCTCGACCGGGCCCGGCGGGCGGATCGAGCAGGTGATCACCTCGTACAGGTGCCGGCGCTCGGCGTCCCTGGGGCGGCCGAAGATGCGGTGCGGGATACCCAGCTCGAAGGGGAGCAGACCGTCGAGGGCGAGGACGACGACGCGGTGCGGACGGAAGCCCGGGGAGCCTGTGGCCGTTTCCATGGCCTGATTCTAGCGAATGCTGTCTTTCGGGCCACTCGATCAGGTGAGCCAGGGGCGGAAGGCTCTATGTCGTGACCCAGACAACCGAAGCCGCCGTAGACGCCTCCCGCGCCGGAAGGAAACGGTCCCGCATCCACAGAGCCTGGTTCGTCGCTGCCGTCACCTTCGTGACGATCATCGGCGCCGCCGCCTTCCGTTCCCTGCCCGGGCTGCTCATCGACCCGCTGCACCAGGAGTTCGGCTGGTCCCGCGGCACGATCGGGGCGGCGGTCTCCCTCAACCTCGCGCTGTACGGGCTCACCGCGCCCTTCGCGGCCGCGCTGATGGACCGCTTCGGCATCCGTCGGGTCGTTGCCGCGGCCCTGATGATGATCGCGATCGGGTCCGGTCTGACCGTGTGGATGACGGCGGCCTGGCAGCTGCTGCTGTGCTGGGGTCTGCTGGTCGGCCTGGGCTCCGGCTCGATGGCGCTGGCCTTCGCCGCCACGGTCACCAACCGCTGGTTCACCGAGCGGCGCGGCCTGGTCACCGGCATCCTCACCGCCGCCTCGGCCTCCGGCCAGCTGATCTTCCTGCCGGTGCTGTCCCTGATGGTCGAGTACCACGACTGGCGCCCGGCGGTCGTCACGGTCGCCCTCTCCGCCCTCGCGGTGGTCCCGTTCGTATGGCTGCTGCTGCGCGACCACCCGGCGGACGTCGGGCTGAACCCGTACGGCGCGCAGGAGTTCGTGCCGAAGCCGGCCCCCGTGCCGGGAGCCGCGCGCCGGGCCGTGGCCGTCCTCTTCAAGGCCGCCCGCACCGGCCCCTTCTGGCTACTGGCCGGCACCTTCGCGATCTGCGGCGCCTCGACGAACGGCCTGGTCCAGACCCACTTCGTGCCCGCTGCCCACGACCACGGCATGCCGGCCCCGGCAGCGGCCTCGCTGCTCGCGGTCATCGGCGTGTTCGACGTCGTCGGCACGATCGCCTCCGGCTGGTTCACCGACCGCTTCGACCCGCGCCGGCTGCTGGCGGTGTACTACGCGCTGAGAGGCATCTCGCTGCTCTTCCTCCCGATGCTGCTGGCCCCGTCGATCCACCCGCCGATGCTCTTCTTCATCGTCTTCTACGGCCTGGACTGGGTCGCCACCGTCCCGCCCACCGTGGCCCTGTGCCGCGAGCACTACGGCGACGACAGCGCGATCGTCTTCGGCTGGGTCCTCGCCGCCCACCAGGTCGGCGCCGCGATCGTGGCCGTCCTCGGGGGTGTGGCCCGTGACGTCTTCGGCACGTACGACACGGTCTGGTACGCGTCGGGCGCCCTGTGCGCGGCGGCGGCGCTGATGGCGCTGGTGATCCGGCGGCAGGGAGCGCCGGTAAGGGTGGCGGCCTAGCGGAAGCGCCCCCTGTGGAACAGGAGGGGTGCGGCCTGCTCGTCGCCCGTGCCCAGCGCGTCCACCCGCCCCACCACGATCAGGTGGTCCCCGCCCGTGTGCACCGCGTGGATCGTGCAGTCGATCCACGCGAGCGTGTCCGCGAGGCGGGGGGAGCCGGAGACGGGGGACGCGTCGTGTGCGACGCCGGCGAACTTGTCCGCGCCGCTCACCGCGAAGCCGCGGCAGAGCCCGGCCTGGTGGGCGCCCAGGACGTTGACGCAGAAGACGCCGGCGCGGGCGATGCGCGGCCACGTCGTGGACGTACGGCCGACCATGAAGGCGACGAGGGGCGGGTCGAGGGAGAGGGAGGAGAAGGACTGGCAGGCGAAGCCGGCGGGTGCGGACTCGCCGTCGGCGGCGGGTGCGGTGACAACGGTCACTCCGGTCGCGAAGTTCCCCAGCACACGCCGGAACTCGGCGGGGTCGAGGGGCGGTCGTTCGTCCTCGCCGACGCAGCGCAACTCCGGGCGCGGCAACGGCTCCACGGGTTCCGGGCGGGGCCTGGCCCTGAGGTAGCGGACGGCTGCGGCGGCCATTCCTGCGTGTCCCATCACATCCACCATTGAAGCTGACGGTACGTCAGATAGGAAGGGGCGGGCGGGGGCGTGGAGGCGCTCATCGCCCGCGGTACTCGGGCTTCCTGCGCTCCACGAAACTCGCCACGCCCTCCCGCGCGTCCGCCGTCGTCATGTTGATCTCCTGCGCGGCGGCCTCCGCGGCGAAGGCGGTCGTGCGGTCGGTGTCCAGGGAGGCGTTGACCAGCTGCTTGGTGAGAGCGAGGGCGCGGGTGGGACCGGCGGCCAGGCGCTGGGACCACTCTCGGGCCGTCTTGTCCAACTCCCCGTCCGCCACGACCCGGTTGACCAGACCGAGCCGTTCCGCGTCCGGCGCGGTCAGCGCGTCGCCGAAGAACATCAGCTCCTTCGCGCGCTGCGGGCCGATCAGGCGGGGGAGGAGGTAGGCGCCGCCGCCGTCCGGGACCAGCCCGCGTCGTACGAACACCTCGATGAACCTGGCGGACTCCGCGGCGAGTACGAGGTCGCAGGCGAACGCGAGATGGGCGCCGAGGCCGGCCGCCGTGCCGTTGACGGCGGCGACGACCGGCTTCTCGCAGTCGAGGACGGCGGCGACCAGACGCTGGGCGCCGAGGCGGATCGTGCGGGCCACGTCACCGGCGACGCGGTCGTCCGCCGGTGGTCCGCCGCGCAGATCCGCGCCCGCGCAGAAGCCACGGCCCGTTCCGGTGATGACGACGGCCCGTACGGCAGGGTCGGCGGAGGCCTCCGACAGCAGCCGGATGACGCGTTCGCGCAGGTCAGGGGTGAGGGCGTTGAGGGTTTCGGGGCGGTTGAGCGTGATGCGGCAGACCTGATTGTCAGTGGCGTGCTGTACCAATGACTCAGCGGATTTTTCCGTCTCCGAGGCATTCGCGTATGTACGGGGGTAATCAGGCGTGTTCATCGTGACTCCTTCGTGGATACCCCGGCCTTCAGGCCGGGGAGGAAACGAAGCTCCTGCGGAGCAGGGCAGGGAAAGGTGAATCGCCTCCAGGGCGATTCGGCGTCTGCGGCCACCGGCCGACAGCAGCTGCTTACACGGAATCTGATAGAATGTGAGGTATGACGCAGCAGGTCAAGCGGGCGTTCAAGTACCGCTTTTACCCCACGGATGGGCAGGCAGCTGAGCTGTCGCGAACGTTCGGCTGTGTCCGCCTCGTGTACAACAAGGCGCTGGAGGAGCGCACACGGGCCTGGTACGGCGAGCAGCGCCGCGTCTCCTACGTGCAGTCGTCTGCCGCGCTCACGGAGTGGAAGAAGACCGGAGAGCTGGCCTTCCTGGCGGAGGTGTCCTCTGTCCCGCTCCAACAGGCGCTGCGCCACCTTCAGACGGCGTTCGGGTACTTTTTCGCCAAGCGTGCGAAGTACCCGCGCTGCAAGTCGCGGAAGAAGTCCCGGGCGTCGGCCGAGTACACCCGCAGTGCCTTCAAGTGGCGCGACGGACAGCTCACGCTCGCGAAGATGGCGGAGCCACTGGACATCCGCTGGTCGCGTCCGCTGCCCGAGGGTGCGGAGCCGACCACGGTGACCGTGTCGCGCGACAGCGCGGGCCGTTGGTTCGTGTCCCTGCTGTGCGATGACACCATCAGCCCGGCCCCCGCAACCAACGCGGCTGTCGGCCTGGACGCCGGTATCACCTCCCTCGTAACCCTGTCCACCGGGGAAAAGGTGGCCAACCCCAAGCACGAACGCCGCGACCGTGCCCGCCTCGCCAAGGCGCAGCGGGAGTTGTCCCGCAAGGTGAAGGGATCGGCGAACCGGGAGAAGGCCCGGCGCAAGGTCGCCAAGGTCCACGCACGGATCGCCGACCGGCGCCGCGACTTCCTCCACAAGCTGTCGACTCGACTCGTCCGTGAGAACCAAACGGTCGTGATCGAGGACCTCACCGTCCGCAACCTGCTGAAGAACGGGCGCCTCGCGCGCGCCATCTCGGACGCGGCATGGACGGACCTCCGCATGATGCTGGAGTACAAGTGCGCCTGGTACGGGCGCGAACTCGTGGTGATCGACCGCTGGTTCCCCAGCTCGAAGCTGTGTGGAACCTGCGGCACGGTCGCGGCGAAGATGCCGCTGAACGTCCGCGAGTGGACGTGCGAATGCGGCATCGTGCATGACCGCGACGTGAACGCGGCACGCAACATCCTGGCCGCCGGGCTGGCGGCGTCTGCCTGTGGAGACGGTATAAGACCTCAACGGGAGTCTTCCCGGACGGGGCGGTCGTGGGTGAAGCAGGAAACCCGGCGGGCGACCGCTGGAATCCCCCGCCTTTAGGCGGGGGAGGAAGTCAACTCAGCTGCACACCACCAGCGCGTCCAGCGCCACCGCGCCCTGACCCTGCGGCAGCACCATCAGCGGGTTGATGTCGAGCTCCGCGAGATGGTCCCCGAGTTCCAGGGCCATGCGCTGTACACGCAGGACGACTTCGACGAGCGCGTCGAGGTCCGCCGGGGGGCGCCCCCGGACCCCGTCGAGGAGGGCCCGCCCCCGCAGTTCGTCGCACATGTCCCGCGCCTGCCGCTCGCCGAAGGGCGGCACGCGTACGGCCACGTCCCGCAGTACCTCGACGAGCACGCCGCCGAGCCCGACCGTCACCGTCGGCCCGAAGAGCTGGTCGTGCGTGACGCCGACGACCATCTCGACGCCCCGCTCGACCATCTGGCAGACGAGGACGCCGTCCAGGGAGACGTCCTCGTAGCGGGCGATGTCGGTCAGCTCCCGGTAGGCGTCCCGGACCTGGCTGGCCGATGTCAGGCCGATCTTCACCAGGCCGAGCTCGGTCTTGTGGGCGATCCGCGCGCCGGACGCCTTCATCACCACGGGGTAGCCCACCAGCCCGGCCGCGCGGACGGCCGCCGCCGCGCTGGTCACCAACTGCTCGCGCGGTACGCGGATTCCGTACGCCCGCAGCAACTGCTTCGCCGCGTGCTCGCTCAGCTGCTGGCCGGGGCGCATCAGCTCGCGCGCCTTGCGGAAGGACGGCGAGGGGGTGCGTGGCGCCGAGTCGAAGGGGGAGCGGTAGCCGGTCACGAAGCGGTGGTGGTCGAGGTGGGCGCGGACGGCGGTGAGACAGTTCGCGACCGTGCGGAAGGTGGCCACCCGGGACGAGCCGAGCAGCACCTCGCGGTACGCCGGCTCGGTGCCGACGGGCGACCCCCACACCACGCACACCAGCTTGTCCGTCGACTCGGCCGCGTCCACCAGGTCCTGGACGAGCCTGTCGCTCAGTGGCGGGAAGGGCCCGGTGATCGGGCAGATCAGGACGCCGACCTCCGGGTCGTCGAGGATCGCGTCGATGATCTTCCGGCCCCGCTCGTCACCGACCGGGTGCCCGCCGTTGTCGACGGGGTTGGACACGTTCAGGTACTCGGGTATCCACTGGTGCAGTTCGGCCTGCCTGGCGCCCGACAGCTCCGGCAGCCGCAGCCCCGCCTCGGTCGCCAGGTCGGCGACGTGCGCGCCCGTGCCGCCCGAGATCGAATACACGACGACACCGTCGGCGCGGGGCGGCCGGGCGCGGGCCAGCAGGGCCGCGGTGTCCTGTAGTTCGTCGAGGCCGTCGACCCGGATCACCCCGTACTGCCGCATCGCCGCGTCCACCACCGTGTCCGCGCCGGTCAGTTTGCCGGTGTGGGAGGCGGCCGTGCGGGCGCCGGTCTCGGTGCGGCCCACCTTGACCGCGACGACCGGCACCCCGCGCCGGGCGGCCCGGTCGGCGGCGAGCAGGAAGGAGCGGCCGTCCTTCAGCCCCTCGACGTAGCAGGCGATGGCGCCGACCTCGGGCTGCTCGGCGAAGTAGGAGAGGAAGTCGGAGGTCTCCAGGTCGGCCTCGTTGCCGGTGGGCGCCCAGTGGGAGAGGCGGATGCCGAGTTCCTGGAGGGCGAAGACGGGGCGGCCCTGGTGGCCGGACTGGGTGATCAGCGCGATCGCCGGACCGTCCAGGTCGTCCCGGAAGTGCTCGAAGGCGTTGAGGTTCGTGTTGGGCCCCAACAGCCGTATCCCGGACCGGCGCACGGCCGCAGCGAGGCGGGCCTGCGCGGCGGCACCCTCCTCCCCGGTCTCCGCGAACCCGGAGGCGAAGACGACCGCGAACCTCACCTTGGTCTCGGCGAGTTCCTCGATCACGGGAAGCGGGTCGGCGACCAGCAGCACGGCGAGATCGACCTGTTCGGGCAGGTCGGCGACGGAAGGGGAGCAGGGGATGCCGAAGACGGACGGGCGGGTGGGGTGCACGGGATGCAGTCGTGCCCCGACGCGTTCGGACCAGGCGAGCAGTTGGCGGGTGACGCCGGTGTTCGGGCGGCCCTCCGTGTCCGAGGCGCCGACGACCGCGACGGACCCGGGGTGGAAGAAACGGTCCAGATCGGGGACCGTGGAGTACAGCGGCCGTCCGCTGACGTCGAGATCGTCGACCTCGGCGGGCCGGCCGTGGACGGCGGGGCCGGGTTGCTCGCCGCAGGCGATGACCCGGGCTCCGCGGGAGTCGGTGGTGAGGGTGCCGTGGGTTGATCCAAGCATCGGTCCGCCCGCTCCTGTGTGACAGCGAAATAACTGACGCAGTGTCAGATTACTGAACTGACGCTCCGTCAGGAATGGCTGTGCACGCAAAGTTGGCGGATCTGGACGCAACCCCCCTCGCCTTGGAGGTTCTCGCCGGTACACGGCGGCGGGGCGAAGGTGACGTTTTCTGCATCACCCGGGAGACGTCTACTACGTCTCCCGGGAGGCCTCGTCCACGTTCCGGTAGGCGGCTTCTACGTCACCGGGAGACGGGACGCCTGCCGCGTTCCGTCCTTGGCGACGGCCTTCGCGATCTTCTCCGCGTCGATGGCCAGCTCGCGGAGCATGCCGCTGATGGGGTTGGTGAAGCCGGTGAAGTAGAGGCCGGGCGCGTTGGCGGGGGTGCGGGCGCCGTGCACGACGGGCCTGCCGCGGGCGTCGAGCACGTCGAGGTGGCCGACCAGCCCTTCCAGGGCCCGGGCGTAACCGGTGGCCGCGATCACGGCGTCCGGCTCGACGCGGGTGCCGTCGGCGAGGACGGCCTTGCCGTCGTCGAAGGCCTCGACGGCGGCCACGACCTCGACCTTGCCCTTGCGGACGGCGTCGATCAGGCCGACGTCCTGGACGGGGATCGAGCCCTCGTGGACGCGGGAGTACAGGCCGGTGTCGGGACGGGGCAGGCCGTGCGCGGACAGGTCGGGCACGCTGAGCCTGCCCACCGGTCCCGCGAGCCGGTCGACGAGGGACACCGGCAGGTGCCGGACGAGCACGCCCGTGTACTGCGAGGCCCAGCCGGCCGTCGAGCGGCGCAGGATGTGCGGGACGGTGCGCACGGACAGCCGGACTCGCGAGGCGCCGCCCTCCACCAGGTCGACGGCGATCTCGGCGCCGGTGTTGCCGACCCCGACGACGAGGACGTCACGGCCGGCGTAGGGCTCGGGGTTGCGGTAGTCGCCGGCGTGCAGGAGCTCGCCGGTGTACGTGTCGCGGCCCGGCCAGTCCGGGATGCGCGGGGTGTGGTTGTAGCCGGTGGCGACGACCACCGCGGCGCCGGTCAGCTCCCGGCCGCCGGTGGCGTGCAGCAGCCAGCCGGTGCCGTCGGGGGAGCGCTCGACACGGGAGACCTCGACGCCGGTGACGATCTCCAGCTCGTGGTACTCGGCGTACTTCTCCAGGTACCGCACCACGTCGTCCCGGGAGACCCAGCGTCCGAACCGGCGCGGCATCGCCAGCCCGGGCAGGTCCGACAGCCGGCGGGTGGTGTGCAGGTGCAGCCGGTCGTAGTGGCGCCGCCAGGACGCCCCGACCTGGTCGGACTTCTCCAGCACGACCGCGCGCAGTCCCTTGGCGCGCAGTGCGTACGCGGCGGCGAGTCCGCCCGGGCCGCCGCCGATGACGTACACGGGACGGTCTGCCTGGTTCGGCTCCGCGGGACTCGCGGAGCCGGGGGAGGACGCTGTGGGGTCGGCCATGTGCGCGAGCGTAATCACATGCCGGGTTGATGGGTCTCGGTCAAGACCGGAATCGGTTGCGGATTGATCACGGCTGTAGGGGGAGTGGGTGGGACCCGTGGCGTGGAGCGCGTGGTTGTGCAGGACTCGGGACAGGTCGCGACGCCGAGCCCGGAGGGTGTGGCGGGCTCGGCGTCGCGGGCGGCGGCCGGAGTCATGACGGGAAACCTGTGGCCGCGTTCGGGGGGCTTCTTCGGGGCCACTACGAGGACCTCTTCGCGGCTCCCAAGGGCTACTTCGAGGACTTCTTCGGGGCTCCCGCGGGGCTACTTCGAGGACTCCTGCGGGGACTACTTCTTCCTGTAGCCCGTCACCTTGGCGATCCACGTGACGAAGTCGCCCGGGTCGGTGTTCGAGCCGTGGCCCTCGTCCCAGTAGTAGAGGTGGACGACGTCGTCGCCGAGACCGGCCGCGGCGGCGGCGATGTTGGCGGAGACGGTCAGCGAGGTGTCGCTGTCCTTCGTGCCGAGGCGGATCCACCAGTGCCTGGAGCGGCTGGGGTTCTTCTTCGCGAGGTGGTACATCGGGTTCATCAGGTTCAGCGTCTCGGGGAGGTCACTGTCGAGACGCTTGGCGGTGAGCCCGGTGGTGTCGTTCTTCAGGCCGTACGCCGTGAAGTGCCGGGTCTGGGTGGTGCCCTTGCCGAACAGGTTGTTCTCGCCGGTCGACAGGTCGAAGGCGTCGAAGGCCGGGACGGTCTTCCTGTGGCCGCCCACGTGGGTGAGGAAGTCGGTCCAGGTGAAGGACGCCTTGCCGCCGGATTAGGTGATGAAGGTGTGGGCGGCGAGGTAGGCCGCGCGGTCGGAGTCCGACAGGGCGGCGAGGTACCTGGTGGCCGACGGCTCCAGGTACTGCTTGACCAGGTACTCGTCGTAGTTGCGGGCCGTGAGGGTGGCGAAGCCGTTCAGGCCGCGCAGCTTCAGGGCGGCCTGGTACTCGGCGAACTGGGACCGGAGCTCCTTGGAGACCGTCTGGTCGACCTGCTTGCCCGTGCTGAGGGCGTTGGTGCCCCAGTTCCACTCGTAGGCGCCGCCGGCGTGTTCCAGGTCGGTGATCGGGCACCAGGCGCCGGTCGCGAAGATCCCGTCGGAGGCGTCGGCCGCACCGAGCTCCTTGAGGTACCTGTCGTAGATCCGGCTGTCGCCGGAGGCGCCGAGCAGGGATGAGAGGGCGCCGCCGGCGCTGGTGCCGGCGGAGACGATCCGGTCGGTGTTGCCGGGGATGCGGCCCTTGTTGAAACGGACGTACCGGACGGCGGCCTTGAGGTCGACGATGGCGGCCGGGGCGGTGCCGTAGTACTCGCCGTCGGCGTTCTTCAGGGTGCGGCCGCGGGCGCCGGGCTCGACGACGACGTATCCGGCGGCCAGCGTTTGGTGTGAAGAAAAACAACGGTCTCGCCGAGGGCCATGACGGCCTTGTCCACACCACCCGCCTGCCGCTGTCGAGCGCGCCCTTGAACTATCTCGCCGCCCTGATACGCGGCCACCTGAAGAAGATCGGCTCCCGGTGGCGGGCGCTGCCCGCCGGAAAGATCGCCGGCATCGTGCTGGCGGTGCTGCGCTGCGACCAGCGGCCCGACGATCTGGCCGGCGGGAACGGGGTGCACCGCACCACCGTGAGCCGGTGGGTGCGCGAGGTCGTCGGCCTGCTGGCCGGCCGCGCCCCGCGCCTGGACCCCGCGTTGAAGAAGATCGCCCGAAGGGGCGGCGGCGTGGTCCTGCTGGACGGCTCCCTGATACGCACCGGGACGGACAACCGGCGGAACTACTCGGGCAAGCACAAATGCCACGGCCTGCTCGTGATCGCGCTCACCGACGACCGCGGCCGACTGGTGTGGATCTCCGCGGTGCGGCCCGGACGCACATCCGAGATCACCGTCTGCCGCCACGACAAGCTCACCGCCCACCTGCGGGCCGCCGGGCTCGGCGCCATCGTCGACCTGGGGTTCGTCGGCCTCGACGACGGTCCTCCTGACGCCGACCCGGCGGTGATCTGCGGCTACAAGGCGGCCGGAACCGGCCCCTGACCCGCGGCCAGAAGCTGTCCAACAAGGCACTGCCCGCGGTGCGGGCCCCGGTCGAGCACGGCTTCGCCCATCTGAAGAACTGGCGCGTCCTCACCAAGGTCCGCACCGACCCGAAGTGGGCGACCGCGCTGGTGCGAGCCCTGCTCGTGCTGACAAACCGGGAAGTCACCCGCTGACGGATGACCTTGTCGCTGGACTAACGCCCCGGACCTGCCCGAGCCACCCGACGCCTACGCACACCAGACCATCTGACGTGCAGCTTTCACGATGCACCGACCTCAATGGGAGGCGGCAGATGGTAAGGCGCTCGCCCACCTGCTAGTGGCCTCCGAAGGGCAGCCAGTGGATCAGTTTGTCGTGGGTCTGGCGGCAGCGGGCGGCGATGGCGGCGGCCGGTGAGTCGGCAGTGGATGTCATGCGGCATCACCGTCTTCGAACTCTGGCGGTTCGGCGAGATCCGCGGTTCTGAAGGCGGTGGACCAGACGCGGCCGAAGTAGTCCTGCGGGCGGCGGAGATCGAGCGCGAGGGCCTCATCCAGGAGACCGACGCCTTCCAGCGCCCGTTCCAAGCCGGTGATCGCCCGGGCAGTGGGCTCTAAGACCTCGTGGAGGTAGTCGGCAGTCGCGCTGTCCGGCGCGCGTTCCGCGAGCATGCGCCATGACCCCACCTCACGATGACGCCCTTGCCTCCGGCTCCGGGTTGGCACCACCTCTTCCCCCAGGGGACTTTCACACCCCAAGCAATCGCCCATGCTGGGCGCTCACCACGAAGGCCCGGTCCGCGGGGACCGGGCCGTCGTGGTGAGCGGTTGTGCCGGGGTCAGCCGGTGATCGCTGCCTTCAGGGTCGACGTCGTGCCGTTGGGCCGTTTGAAGGTGCCGGTGGCGTAGTACTCGTTCTCGTTGGTGCCGGCGGGGTTGGGTGTGGTCCGGGTCACCGTCGCGGAGTAGGCGCTTGTCCGCTTGGTGCACGACGGGTCGCAGAGGTTGAGGGTCTTGGACGTGCTGACGCCGGCGATGATGGATCCGACCTTGATCGACTGCGGGATTATGTAGCCGCCGCTGGCCGGCGTGTAGGTGAGGCGGCTGCGTTCCTGGGGGATGTCGCGGTAGTGGCGTACCTGGTACCGCACGCACACCTTGCCGGCCGCGTACGTGGCGCACTTCTCGGCCGCCGTCTGCCACCTGCCCCAGGAGGCGTGGAGGTCCCAGACACTGCCGTCGCTGAACTCGCCCTGTACCTTGTACGGCCCGGAGTTGAGGGTCTGGACTGGGGACCAGGCGGAGGTCCACGCGGCGGTCTTCATGGTGCAGCCGCCCGTGCAGACCTGGGCGAGGGGCTCGCCGGTGTACCAGTGATAGGTGGTCGGCTTCATCCCGTAGCCGTTGACGGGGGAGAGGATCACCCTTCCCCGCCAGCCGGTGACCGAGCCGGTATCGGTGACGCGCTTCTGCACCTCGGCGCAGATCTGCCCCATCGGAGTGACGCCGTCGGCGTCGGTGTACGACTTGCAGACCTTGTCCATCGCCTGCCAGGTGGTCGCGGCCGAGGCGCTGGAGGCGCCGACGACGGTCCCGGCGCCGACGAGAGCGGCGGTAACGGCGAAGGCCGCCAGGTTCTTTCTGACCCTTCGTGTTGTTGCGGTGATGCGCACAGGTTCCCCGATTCATCTCTGTGGTTACTGAGGCGCCTGTGTGACGACAGTCGACTCGTGTGCCGATTGACAGGAGTTTCACTGCCACCTCAAGAGTGACGGCCTCGACCATGGACCTTAGGGTCATCGTGGGCTTCGGAACTTTGTCATCCGTGCAGGGAACTTTGTCAGTAGTGCACCGCCTCAAGTTGACGCTGAATCAGGTGAGGGTCCTGTGTGTGCCCCGTGAAGCCGTTGCGCAGCGAGATCGAATCCGGCCAAACTGATGTCTGAACCGTCCGTGTCGAGGGGGACTTGTGGGGGAACGGGCCGAGGTACTGTCAGGCCGGCTCTGTGACCGACACGGACGAGGATCTGCCTCATGAGCCCGGTCCTGGACACCGCGTTCATACCGCCGCGGGACCGGGAGGAAGTGATCCGGAACGCGGTGTGGGAATCCATGGTGGCGGTCGATATCGACCACCGTCCTGCGGCTGAGGACATCTCCGTTCGCATAGGGCTCGGCACCGTGGGGCCCATCAGGATCTGTTCGGCGCGGGCGACCCCGGCCACTCTCCGTCGGACGGAGCGGCTCGCCCGAAAGGACGAGGAGCCGGCCGTCACTCTCGGTGTTCAGATGACAGGCAGCAGCGTGGTGGTGCAGAACGGTCGCGAGTGCCTGCTGAGGCCGGGGGAATTCGCCGTCTACGAATCGATCGCTCCCTACACACATCTCTTCGACGAGGGAGTCGACTACCGCTTCATCCGTTTCCCCCGCGCGGCACTCGCGCTCCCCGACCGGTTGCTCCGGGACGTCACTGCGGTCCCGCTGGGATCCGACAACCCCGTTGCGCGCCTCGCCTTCACATACTTTGCCCAACTGGCCGTCAGCGACGACTTGCACCAGGGTGTGCACGCCGACGCCGTCGTGCAACCCAGCGTCGAACTCCTCCGTGCCGTCCTGACGTCCCAGCACGGCAACTCCAGCCTGACCAAGGGGCCGTTGGAGGCGACACTCAGCCTGCGGATCACTCGATACATCCGGGAGCACCTGGCTGATCCCGATCTGTCGGCGGCACGGATCGCCGCAGCACACAGCATCTCCGTGCGTCATCTCTACGCTGTGCTGTCCCGGTCGGGCATCAGCCTCGGAGACTGGATCCGTACACACCGCCTGGCCGAATGCAGGCGAGAGCTGGCCGGCCCGAACGGGCGGCTGCGGACCATCGAAGCGATAGGACGACGGTGGGGCTTCGCGGACGCCACCCACTTCAGCAAGGTGTTCAAACAGACGTACGGAATCTCGCCTCGGGCCTGGCGCGACCAGAACCACCCCCGCTCCTTGGCGTGATGATCGCCGCGCGGCCGCGTTTCGCGTGACCGACCTTGGACGCTCGGTCTCGGGCTGGGGTCAGGCGACCAGTGAGGTCGGTGCATCGTGAAAGCTGCACGTCAGATGGTCTGGTGCCGTGCATCGTAAGGCGCCGGAGCGGCCTCGTGGCGGAGCCACGTGGGCGTTTCGGCAACGCGGCGAGGTGCGGTGCCAGGCCGCGCGACCCGGACGGGCATAGTGAAAGGACCCCTTAGTCCAGCGACAAGGTCATCCGTCAGCGGGTGACTTCCCGGTTTGTCAGCACGAGCAGGGCTGCCGTCAGGGCCCTCGGCGAGACCGTTGTTTTTTCTTCACGCCAAACTCAACTGCCGCCGGGGGCCCGCCAGTTACGGCCGGCTCACGCGGTCACGGACGTGCGGTGAACCGCCCGTCGCCCCGCTTGTGCAGCCAGCCGCGGTCGGCGAGCTTGGTCATCTTCGCTCGCAGAGGTTCCAGCTTGCGGCGCACCGAGGCGTTCAGGCCCAGCCGCTCGCCGACCGCCCTGACCTGCACCGGGCCGTCGGCCTCCCGCACGATCGTCAGGATCTTGCGGTAGTCGCCGGGCAGCGCGCCCTCATCGGCCGCGTCGCTGCGGGATGAGCAGCACTGCCCGCCCGGCCACCTTCGCCGATACCGGAGCGACAGCCTCGGTGTTGGCCTGGACCTGCTTGGCTTCAACACCCGCTCCGCGATCGCCAGTTCGTCCCGCTCGACCTGGACCTCCTGAAGCTGCTTGGTCAACTCCTCGGCGAGGGCATCCAGTTCGCTCCGGCGAGCGGTGATCCACTGCCGCTCCTGCATCCCGGGCCCTCTCGCGATCTCGTGGCGTGCCGACCTGCCGGCGGGTCGTGGCGGGAGCAGGTCGCGGGCGCAGCCGAACCCGGCATCCCGCCGGAACCGGACCCGCCCGATGATCTACACCAAGGTCATCTGCCGCCGACCGGCGCGAGTACCCCACTCGTCATTCACACCAGACCCGCGACCTGCGACTTCACGATGCACACCGCTCAAAGGGGACGCACAGGCTTCTCGGGCGGTGTGGGGCCCGTTCCTCCCGGCCGACGCGGGGTTCCCGGAGGGGGTTAGCTGACGTACCGTCAGATCCATGGATTCGATCTGGCTCACCGGTGCGCAGTGGCTGGCCGTGCTGCGCATAGGGCTCGGGTTGTGGTGGCTGGAGAGCTGGCGGCACAAGGACAAGAGGGCCTGGTTCGAGGGCGCCGGGATCGTCTGGGCCGCGGACGTGGCGGCGAAGCACCGGTGGAACGCGGTACGCAGCGGCTTCGACGTCGTCGTCACGCCGTACCCGAAGGCCATGGCGTACGTCGTCGTCTACGCGGAGCTCGCCCTCGGCCTCGGGCTGATCCTCGGCTTCCTGACCCCGGTCGCCCTGGTCGGCGGACTGCTGCTGAATCTGCTCTACCTCGTGCTGATGATCCACGACTGGGCCGAGCAGGGGCAGAACTCGATGATGGCGCTGATCTCGGTGGTGGCGCTGTTCGGGATGTCCTGGCAGACGTGGTCGCTGGACAGCGCGCTGGGGCTGTTCCCGTGAGCGGGCGGTACGACGTCCCCGAGGCGGACGCCTTCACGCGGACGTACTGGGACGCGGCGGCACAGGGGCGGTTGCTGATCCGGCGCTGCGGGGCGTGCGGACGGCCCCACCACTACCCGCGCGAGTTCTGCCCGCACTGCTGGAGCGAGGACGTGGACTGGGAGCGGGCGAGCGGCCGGGCCGCGCTCTACACCTGGTCCGTCGTCCACCGCAACGACCTGCCGCCCTTCGCCGCGCGCACCCCGTACGTCGCCGCCGTCGTCGACCTCGCCGAGGGGCCGCGCATGATGACGGAGATCGTGCGGTGCCCGCCCGACCGGCTGCGGGCCGGGATGGAACTGGAGGTCGCCTTCCGGGAGGGGATGCCGGTGTTCCGGCCGGTCGGGTTCGGGGGGAGTGTGTGAGGTGTGAGGTCGGGAGCCTCTGCGGTTCCGGGCGCACAGGTGACCCCGAGCGGCTTCGGCGGGTTCGGGATGCCTGCGTGAGTCCGGTTCGCCGGGTGCACGTTGCGCGACCGAGGCCGGGCGGCTTCGGTGGGCCGTGGACGCACCGATGATCCCGAGCGGCTTCGGCGGGGCACGTCGAGGGGCTTCAATGGGCCGATGACCCAAGTCGACGACCAGCACGGCAGCCGCACCCGCCCCTTCCCCGACCTGCACGGCCCCGGTATACGCCTGCGCCCCTGGGACCCCCGGTCCGAAGCCGACGTCGCGGCCTGGCTGCGCGGCATCACGGAAGCGGAGTTCCGGCGCTGGAACACACCGCTCAGGCCGGTCACCGACCTCGAGGGCGCCCGTGAGTCACTGCGCTCCAGGGCCGTACAGGCGGTGGAGGGCGTCTCGGTGTCGTACTGCGTGGCGGACGCCGAGACCGGTACGGCTCTGGGGCACATCGGCGTCAACGCGATCGACCACGACCTGCGCCTCGCCCGCGTCGGCTACTGGGTCCTCCCCGAGGCCCGCGGCCGTCGCGTCGCCACCGGCGCCCTCGCCCTCACCGCCCGCTGGGCGCTCACCGACCTCGGCCTCCACCGCCTCGAACTCGGTCACGCCGTCGGCCACGACGCCTCTTGCAGGGTCGCCGAGCGGTGCGGGTTCCGCTACGAGGGCACGCTGCGGGACGCGATGTTCGAGGCGGGCCGCACGGACGCCTTCCGGGACGTACACCTGCACGCACGCCTGGCGACGGACCCCGAGCCGGAGTCGTAGCACGATGCGACCCGACGACCGGCCCGGCGCCGCGGGCACCTGGCACCGCACCGAAGACCTCGACCGCTTCCTCGCCCGCGCCGGAGCCTTCCTGCGCTCCCGGCCCGCCCTGCACACGGTCGCGCTGACGGTGACCGAGAAGCTTCGCACCCGCGGCCCGTTCGCCTGCGCCGACGGGCGGCCCGTGTTCGGCCTGCTGGAGCGGGACGGGGCCGTACGGGCCACCTACTTCCAGACTCCTCCTCGCCGGTTGCACCTCACCGCCCTCACCGCGGAGGACGCCGACTCCCTCGCTGTTCATCTGGCCGGACTCGGCCGAACGGTCCCCGGCGTCGGAGCGGAGCGTGAGACCGCCGCCGCCTTCGCCGCGGCCTGGCAGACCCGCACGGGGGCCCGCGCCGCGCTCCGGCAGCGGCAGCGGCTGTACAGCCTCGGCACGCTGACCGTGCCGGAGCCGGCCCCGGCGGGGCGGGCACGGGTCGCCGGGGAAAGCGACCGGGCCCTCCTCGTGCGCTGGAAGGACGAGTTCACCGAGGCGATCGGCGCGAGCGTCGCCTCGAACGCCGAAGCCTGGGCCGACGCCCGTATCGCCTCCGGCGGCATCACCTTCTGGGAGACCCCGGACGGCACCCCCGTCTCCATGGCCGGGGTCACTCCGCCGGTCGCCGGCCAGGTCCGGGTCGCTCCCGTCTACACCCCGGCGCACCTGCGAGGCCGTGGCTACGCGGGGGCCGTCACCGCCGCGATCAGCCGGGTTGCTCGGGACGCCGGCGCGGACGAGGTGCTGCTCTTCACGGACCTGGCCAACCCGACCAGCAACGCGCTGTACCGGCGGATCGGGTACCGGCCGGTGGCCGACTTCGCGGTGTACGCGTTCTCGGAGCGGAGGTTCTCGGAACGCGAATTCCCGGAGTAGGCCCGTCAGGGCCAGAGCAGTTCCCTTGCCCAGGTGTCCTCTTCACGCCGGTACACCAGCCGTACGTGCTGCCGTCGCACGTCGCCCTGGAAGAACTCCACCTCCTGCGGCCGGAGGCGGTACAGCGTCCAGGAGGGCACCGGGGCCTCCGGTTCGCCCTGCGCCCGTTCCCAGGCGGCCTGAGAGACCCGCGCCAACTCGTCCAGCGAGGTGAGGACTTCGCTCTGCCGTCCGGTGAGGGCAGCGGCCAGCGCGCCGGTGGAGCGGGCGTGCAGATCCGCCTGGCCCTGCCCGGACGGGGCAGCCGTGACCGGGCCGCGGATGCGCACCTGGCGGCCGTGGACCGGCCAGTAGAAGCCGAGCGCGGCGTACGGGCGAGCGGTCAGCTGCGCGCCCTTGCGGCTGGTGACGTGGGTCGCGAAGGACCAGCCGTCCGCGTCGGCGCCGTGCAGCATCACGGTCCGTACGTCCGGCCGGCCCTCCGCGTCCGACGTGGCGAGGGACATGGTGTGCGGCTCGGTCTGCCCGGCCGCCACCACGTCGGCGAACCACGTGGTGAACAGGGGGAGGGGGTCGGCGGGGGCGGTGGTCGGGTCGAAGGCCGGCAGTGTGGTGACCTCCGGGTCCCACACCCGCAGCGACCTCAGCAGTTCGTGAAGATCTGTTCCCATCCCCCGATTGTCGTGCCTGCCGTGCCTCAGACCGTACCGAGGTCCGACGACACCCAGCGCTCGGGCCGCATCCGGATCACGACCTGCTCGCCGTACTCCTTCCAGGCCACGTCGACGTACCCGTCCACCTTGTCGGCCGGGAGGTAGCGCGCGGAGATCTCCCGGAGCTGCTCGATGGTGGCGGGGGTCGTCTCGATGACCGGACCCTCGACCGACACGTACCGGATGGTGGGTTCCAGCCGGTCGACCATGAGCGTGAACCGGCCCGCCGCACGGATCAGCTCGTTCTTGCGGGAGTCGAGCGCCGTCATGATCCACACCGTGCCGTCGGGCTCGTACTGGTACCAGATGGGCACGGTCAGCGGAGCGCGTCCCGCTCCCGCGTCGACCGCGAGGGCGGCGATGTGCGGCTCGGCCAGGAACTTCTCACGTTCATCGCGGGTCAGGGCCATGCGATCTCCTCCGGCGGCTCGGGCGTCATCGTCCTGTGTCAGCCCAACGCCATTCGGCGTAGCCTCTGTTCCCGCCCGACGGGGCTTGCACCAACCGCCCGAAGGAACCGCACAGCAGGTCTTGCCGACGGGCCTACGGACCTACGGGCGAGTCCGCCCCAGCACCACCGTTCCCGAAGAGCAGAACCACCCGCCCGTCCCCGAGGCCACCGCCAGCTCCGGCAGCCGCCCGCCGTTCTTGCGCACCTGGCGGCCCTCCGCCTCGCCCCGTAGCTGACGTACTGCCTCCACCAGCAGGAACAGTCCTCGCATCCCGGGATGCTGGGCCGACAGTCCGCCCCCGTCCGTGTTCACCGGCAGGTCCCCGCCCTCGACCCTGAGCCGTCCCTTCTCGACGAACGGCCCGCCCTCGCCCTTCGCGCAGAAGCCGAGGTCTTCGAGTGTCACCAGGGTCATGTACGTGAACGCGTCGTAGATCTCCGCGAAGTCGATCTCCTCCGGCCGCACCCCGGCCCGCTGGAAGGCCAGCCGGCCGCTCACCGCCGCCGGGGAGGTGGTGAAGTCGGGCCACTCCGACATGGCCGCGTGCGAGACGTGCTCGCCGGTGCCGAGGATCCACACGGGTGCCGTACGGCAGTCCCGTACGTACTCCTCGGCGGCGAGCAGCACCGCCGCCCCGCCGTCGGAGCGCAGGCAGCAGTGGAGTTTGGTGAAGGGGTCCGCGATCAGCGGGCCGGACTGGACGTCGTCGACCGTCACCGGGTCGCGGAACATCGCCTCGGGGTTCAGGGCGGCGTTCGCGCGGGCCTGGACGGCGACCTGCGCCAACTGCTCGATCGTCGTGCCGTGTTCGAGCATGTGGCGGCGGGCCGCCATGGCGTACTTGGCGATGAGCGTGTGGCCGTACGGCACCTCGAACTGGAGGGGGCCGCGGGCGCCGAAGGAGAGGGTGCCGGTCCGGCGGCCTGCCCTGATGTCCGCGCGGGCGGTCGAGCCGTATGCCAGCAGTACGGCGTTGGCGTGGCCGGCGGCGATCGCGTCCGCCGCGTGCGCCGCCATGACCTCCCACGTCGAGCCGCCCACCGATGTCGAGTCGACCCAGGTGGGGCGCAGGCCCAGGTACTCGGCGACCTCCACGGGTGCGAGGGTGCCGGTGCCGGCCGAGGCGAAGCCGTCGACCACCTCCCTGCCGAGTCCCGCGTCGGCGAGGGCCCGGCGGGCCGCCTGGGCGTGCAGGGCGTACGGCGTCGCGTCGTCCACGCGGCCGCAGTCGGAGAGGGAGACGCCGACGATCGCCACGTTCCGGGATCCCGTCCTCATGAATCTGACGGTACATCAGTTCTGGTGGTGGGCGGCAGGTGTCGCGGGGCTGGGCATCCGGCCCTCCCCGCCCTAATATGACGACCCGTCAGATATCGATCCGGGTCTGGTGACGGACGGCTTCGAGGAGGGCCCATGGACGCCGGCTTCACCGCCGAGCAGGACGAGATCCGCCGTACCCTCCGCGAGCTCTTGCGGGCGCACTGCGGGCCCGCCGAACTGCGGGCCGCCCTCGACACCCCGGCCGGACACGACCCCGCCCTGTGGACCGCCCTCGCCGAACACCTCGGGCTGCCCGGCCTCGCGCTCCCCGAGACGTACGGCGGTGTCGGCTGCTCGGTGACCGAACTCGCCCTCGCCTGCGAGGAGACGGGCCGCTGCCTCGCCCCCTCGCCCCTGCTGGCCACCGCCATCCTCGCGGCCCCGCTGCTGCTCGCCCTCGGCACGGACGCCCAGCGGGCCGGGCTGCTCCCGCGGATCGCCTCCGGTGCGCTCACCGCCACCCTCGCCGTACCCGGCACCCACCTCGCCACCGCCCTCGCCCTCACCGGCGACAACGCCGGCGACTGGGCGGGCGGTGGCCGGGCCGGGGGCGTGCAGGCCAGGCGGGCGGGGGACGGCTGGCGCCTTTACGGGCAGGCCGACCAGGTGCTCGACGGGCACAGCGCGCGGCTGCTGCTGGTCGCCGCGCACGCGGGCGGGTTCGCGCGCTCGCGGACGCTGCTCTTCCTGGTGCGCGGGGACGCGGCAGGGCTCGTGCGGACCCGGCAGACATCCCTCGACGCGACCCGGCCGCAGGCCCGCCTCCAGCTCAGGGACACGGAGGCCGAGTTGCTGGGAGGCGAGGAGGCGGACGTACTCACCGCACTCGCGGCCCTCGGCGACAGCGCCGCCGCCGTCCTGGCGGGCGAGGCCGTCGGGGCCGCCGACCGGGCGCTGGGCCTGACCGTCGCGTACGTGCGGCAGCGGGAGCAGTTCGGGCGGCCGGTCGGGTCCTTCCAGGCGGTGAAGCACCGGCTCGCCGACGTGTACGTACAGGTGCAGGCGGCCCGCTCGGCGGCCTGCTACGCGGCGTGGGCGGCGGCGCACGAATCCGGAGGTGCGGCGCGAAGAGCCTCGTTGGAAGGGCGGTGGAGGGAGACGGGAGGGCGAGTGGGAGGGCTCGCCCTCGCGCAGGCCCTGGAGGCCCTGCGGTCCGCGTCCGCCGAGGGCATCCAGCTGCACGGCGGCATCGGTTTCACCTGGGAGCACGAGGCTCACTTGTATTTCAAGCGTGCCTGTGGCGACGAGCTGCTGTTCGGGCCGGCGCACCGGCTCCGGGCGCACGCCGCCGACACGGCACGGCTTCTCGAGAGCGCGGAGGTGGCGATGTGATCGGCGAGCGTGTGGTCCAGAAGGTGTCGTCGACGAGGGGCTTCGCCAAGGTCGCGCCCCACGTCATCCCCGCGCTCGACCGTGCCGTACACCGGCTGACCCGCGGGAAGTTCCTGCTCAGCGCCCAGCTGCTGCCGGGGGTGATCCTCACCTCGACCGGGGCGAGAAGCGGTCTGGCCCGGCGTACGCCGCTGGCCTGCATGCCGGAGGCGGGCGGCGAGAGCTGGATCCTGATCGGCTCCAACTTCGGACGGGCCGGCCACCCCGCCTGGACCGCCAACCTCCTCGCCCACCCGGACGCCACGGTCAGCTGGAAGGGGCGGGACATCCCGGTGACGGCCCGGCTGCTGGAGGGGGAGGAGCGGGCGGCCGCCTGGGCGGCGGTACTGGCCTTCTGGCCGCCGTACGCCACCTATCAGAAGCGGGTGGAGCGGGAGATCCGGCTCTTCAGGATCGTCCGGAGGTGAGTCCCGGCCTCCCTCACGCACGCAGGCGGTAGTCCACCCGAGTGAACTACCGCCTGCCAGACAGGACTTGGGGACTGTGTAAAAGGATGTGAGTTACTTCGTCGGCTTCTTGCCGGTCACGCCCAGGTGCACCAACAGCGCGAGGTTCGGCTTGAGTTCAGCCTGCTTCACGCCCCACGTCTGGAATCCCTTCTGGTGCGAGGCGACGGCCGCGAGCATCGCGACGATCGAACCCGCCACGGCCGCGGGATTCACGTCCTTGTCGACCCTGCCCTTGGCCTGCAGTTCGGCCACCGTGTCGGAGAGGGAGTTGTTCACGGAGTTGAGGATCTTCATACGGAGCTTGTAGAACCGTTTGTCGCCCTCGGCGGCCCCGAGGTCGACGACTCTGAGGATGGCGTCGTTGCGGCGCCAGAACTCCAGGAAGCCGTCGACGAGTTCCTGGGCGGTCTGCCAGCCGGCCTTGCCGACCCAGGAGCGGCCCGAGAGCAGCTCGGCCAACCCGGCTCCCTCGGCGGCCATTTGCTCGGCGATCTCCAGGACGGCGCCTTCGACGTCCGGGAAGTACTGGTAGAAGGTCGCGGGCGAAGTTCCCGCCTTCCGGGCGACATCGATGACTTTGACGTCCCGGTAAGGGGAGGAGCTGAGCATCTCGCTGAGGCAGTCGAGCAGCTTCTGCCGGGTCGCCTGCCCACGCCGACCGGCCACGCGGCCGTCGACGGTACGCACTTGTCCTGTCATGTCGTCAGCTTACCGAGGGGTGATGGGAGCGCGATTCGGCCGACTGCAAATGGGGTGCGCGGGCGGACGGAGGCGGGTGTGCCTGGTCTGCGGGGTGCGGGAGACGCCGTTACGTTGGCGACATGGCCGAAAACAGGGCATCCGGGTACGGAGAGGACGTCTACGGAGAGGGCGTCCCCTGCTGGGTGGACGCACAGCTTCCCGACGTCGAGGCGGGCAAGCGGTTCTACGGTGAGCTCTTCGGGTGGGCCTTCGAGGACGCGTACCAGGGGTCCACGTGGGCCCTGCGGGACGGCGAACCCGTCGCAGCGCTCGCCCGCAAGGCGGACGGGCGGCTGCCCACCGTCTGGACGGTGTACTTCGCCACCCCGGACGTCGAAGGGCTCGCCGACCGGGTCTGGGCGGCCGGCGGGCAGGTCGTCACCGCGCCCGTGCCGGTCGGCGACCTGGGTACGGCCGCGCTGGTCACCGACGCGGAGGGGGCCGTCTTCGGCCTCTGGGAGCCGGGCACGCACCGCGGCTTCGGCGCACGGCACGAGCCGGGCACCTTCGCCTGGGCCGAGCTGTACACCCGGGACACCGAGGCCGCCAACACCTTCTACGGCGGGCTCTTCCACGAGGCCCTGTTCGGCCCCGAGGCCCGGCCCGACTTCGGCCGCGCCCCCGTCCTGGACGTCTTCCCCGCCGAGATGCCGCCCCACTTCCTCGTCCACTTCGGCGTCGAGGACTGCCCGGCCGCCCTCGGGACGGTGAACCGGCTCGGCGGGCGGGTCCAGACGCCGCCCTTCGAGACTTCGTACGGGCGGGTGGCCGTCGTCACCGACAATCAGGGAGCGTCGTTCGCGCTGCTGGAACGGTAGGGCGCACTGCCGGCGCGAGGGATAATCCTGCTTTGATGTGAGACACCCCATTTGTTTCCGGGTTCGCAACCAGCGCCCGGGCCAGGAAGAATCGGGGTGCGTGCCGCCATGGCGGTGCGGTGGTGAGACGCTGCACGGGGTCGCGTCCATAAGTGGCATGGACGAGGCCCGTACGGGGAGGTGGCAGGCAAGTGGTGGATCAGCTGACGCAGCACGATCCGCGGCGCATCGGGCCGTTCGAGGTGCTGGGACGGCTGGGTGCCGGCGGCATGGGGCTGGTCTATCTGGCGCGCTCGGCGTCCGGGCGACGCGTGGCGATCAAGACGGTCCGGACGGAACTCGCCGAGGACCAGCTCTTCCGCGTCCGCTTCACCCGGGAGGTGGAAGCGGCCCGGGCGGTCTCCGGCTTCTACACGGCGGCCGTGGTCGACGCCGATCCGCGTGCGGCCGTGCCGTGGCTGGCCACCGCCTATGTCCCCGCGCCCTCGCTCGAGGAGATAGTGAACGAGTGCGGGCCGATGCCGGCCCAGGCGGTGCGCTGGCTGGCGGCGGGCGTCGCGGAGGCCCTGCAGTCGATCCACGGCGCCGGGCTGGTCCACCGTGACCTGAAGCCCTCGAACGTGCTGGTGGTCGAGGACGGCCCCCGGGTCATCGACTTCGGTATCGCGTCCGGCGTCTCGAACACGCGTTTGACGATGACGAACGTCGCCGTGGGCACCCCCGCCTACATGTCCCCCGAGCAGGCCAAGGACTCCCGCAGCGTCACCGGCGCGAGCGACGTCTTCTCGCTCGGCTCCATGCTGGTCTTCGCCGCCACCGGCCACCCGCCCTTCCACGGCGCCAACCCCGTCGAGACCGTCTTCATGCTGCTCCGCGAGGGCCCGGACCTCGAAGGCCTCCCGGACGAACTGCGCCCCCTCATCGAGTCCTGTATGCAGATGGAGGCCACGGCCCGTCCCAACCCGGCCGACCTCCAGTCCCAGCTGGCGCCCCACCTCTTCGGCTCCGGCTCCGACGACAGCGGTACGGCGTCGGCATGGCTGCCCGAGCGTGCGGTGGGCCTCATCGAGGCGCGGCGCGGCGGACGGCCTCCGGTGGCGCAGAGCGGCGGACGCAGCGGAGGCGGCCGGGTCGCTCCCATCCCGCCCCCGCCGTCCCGCGACCCCGTGGTCCCGGGGCCGGTCCCGGGCCCCGTGTCCGTGTCCACCGCCCCCGACACCGGCCCGGTCCGCCTCGCCGGCGCCCAGGTGCCCATCGGGCCCGGCCCGCGCGTCGCCGACGCCCGTGCCGCCGCCGTGAAGGCGCCCCCGCCGGAGGCCGGCCTGGTCGCCTCCTGGTCCAGGCCCAGCCCCGGCGTCAACGGCACAGGCCCTGCCGTGGGCCCTGCCGTACCGTCGGCGCCTCCCGTGCCCGCGGAGACCGCGGCCGGCTGGCGCCCCTGGCGCTTCCGTATGTCGAACGACGTCTGGGGCACCCCCTCCGTCGCCGGTGACCTCGTCTACGTCACCTCCTTCGAGGTTCACGCGCTGGACGTGGCCACCGGCCGCCGGCGCTTCAAGACGCGGGACGTGGCCTGGTCGATGGCGGTCGCGGACGGCCGGATCCACGCCTCCGACGGACCCACCCTGTTCGCCCTCGACGCCCGCGAGGGCGGCGACCTGTGGCGGCTGTCCACGGACGCCTGGGTGTACTCCATCAAGGCCGACCGCGGCACCGTGATCACCGGGACCCGCGGCGGCGGCGTCCAGGCCTGGGAGGCCTCCGGCGGCCAGAAGCTGTGGGAGCTCACCGGCTGCCAGACCGACTTCGAGTCCCCGGAGGCCGGACCCACCCTGCACGAGGGCACGGTCTACCTCTGGCACGACGCCCGGCTGCGCGCCCTGGACGCCCGCACGGGCGACGAGCGCTGGTCGTACCCCATCGGCGACGCGGCCTCCTGCGGCGGCGTACCGGTCCGGGTGGCCCAGGCGCACGACGGCAACGTCTACGTGTCCGCGGGCACCCGGGTTCTCGCGCTCGACATGATGAGCGGCCACGTCCGCTGGCACTTCGAGGCCCCGGCCGTATTCCTGTGCCCGCCCACCTTCGTACCGGGCCCCGCGGTCGCCGGCGGAGGCGTCTACCTGGCGGACTACCTCGGCACGGTCTACGCCCTGGACGCCACCGACGGCCGCGACCGCTGGCGCATCGCCACCGAGGCCCGGTCCTCCGTCGACTCGGTGCTGGTGGCAGGCGGGCACGTGCACGTGGGCAGCGGCAAGGGGCTCTACACCCTGGACGCGGTCACCGGCACGCCCAAGTGGCGTTTCCAGGCGGGCGGCGACATCGTGGGCGCCCCCGCGGTCGCCGAGGGCCGTATCCACTTCGGCTCGACCGACCACCTGCTTTACACCCTCAAGGCCGACGACGGGCGCCTTCGGTGGAAGCTCGCGACGGGCGGCGAGATCACCGGCTCCCCGGTCGTGAAGGACGGGGTCGTGTACGCGTGCAGCAAGGACCGGTGCGTGTACGCGCTGGACGCGGAGAAGGGGACGGGGACGGCCAGGACCACCTGACGCGGCGGGGGCCGGCCCGGCGGCTACGCCGGGTACGCGACCTCCACCAGTCGGTGACATGATCGTGACAGGTATTCCCTAGAGTGACGGCATGCAACTACGGGGACGCAGGGTCAAGTTCGCAGCGGTGGCGGCACTGGTGGTGCTGTCGCTCACCGGGTTCTCCACGGGACGCGGTCACCGCAGCAGCGGCAGCAGCAGTGGCGACGGCGGGGGCGGGGGCTGCAGCAGCTCCAGCCAGAACCACGACAGTTCGTCCTCGTCGTCCGGCGGCAGTACGTACCGCGACGACGATGACGACTACAACGACACCGGAAGCTCCTCCGGCAGTTCCTCCGGGGGCACGTCCAAGCCCCTGAGGGACGCCAAGGTCGAGCTGGTGACGTGCGCGACGGAGGATGAGGCGTACGCCACGGTCGAGGTCACCAACCCGAACTCCAGGGGCGCCGACTTCACCGTCACCGTCAGGTTCCTCGACGCCGGTTCCGAGCAGGTGGACGTGCGGAGCGTGGACGAGTTCGTCACCGCGAAAGGCGTGGTGAAGGTGCGGGTGCCCCTGGCCGCCCCGGGCATGGCGGCCCAGGTCGACCGCTGCGACCCGGACCTGTACGCCCCGGCCGGCTGACGGACGCTCAACGCAGACGGAACCTGCCGCCGCGCCGGCCGGAGAACAGCTCCGCCTGCCGCTCGGCGGGCAGGTTCCCCAGCGAGATGAGATGCGGCGCCTGCGCGAACCCCTGCGCTCGCGCCGACTCCTTCGCCGCCCACAGCGCGCGGACCGTTCCCTGGGTGGCCTCCGCCGGATGCCCGGCGATGACGGCGGCACAGGCGGTCGCGGCCTCCAACGCCCCGCCCGGCTCGGTGAGTTCGGAGACGAGCCCGATGTCGTGGGCCCGCCGCGCGGAGATCCGCTCCGCCGTGCCCATCAGCGTCATCCGCGCCACCTCCCCGAACGGCATCCGCTGCGCCATCAGCACCGACTCGTACGCGCTGACCATGCCGTAGGTGGTGTGCGGGTCGAAGAACGTGGCGGTCGTGTCCGCGACGACGAACTCCGACTCCCCGAGCAGATAGAAGGCGCCGCCACAGGCCATCCCGTGCACGGCGGCGACGACCGGCTTCCACAGGTCGTTCGCCTTCGGCCCGACCGTGAGCAGCGGATCGTCCTGCATGTACGGCGACGTCGGCTGCGGTACCACGGCGTCCCGGTCGATCCCGGTGCAGAACGCCCGCTCCCCGGCGCCGGTGAGGACGACGGCCCGCACCGAGTCGTCGAACCGCAACTCCCGCCACGTGGCCCTGAGTTCGTCGGCCATCGTGAGGTCGATGGCGTTGAGCCTGGCCGGCCGGTCGAGGGTGACGACGGCGACGCCGGTGTCCTGGCCGGCGTCGACGCGCACGCTCACGGCCGCTCCGGGATCCACTGCGGGAGCCCGGTCGTCCCGTCGTACGCGAAGCTCACCCTGGCGCCGATCCGGATGCCGTGCGGATCAACGGAGTCGAGAGGGGCGCCGGGCTCCCTGACCAGGTTGCCGACGAGCCGTATGTGCGGCGCGTCGGCGAGCTCGACGAGGACGACGTTGTACGGCGCCAGCGCCGCGTAGTCCGGCAGGAGCGGCGGATGCGGAACGACGTACGACCAGACGCGCCCCTGTCCGGACATCGCCCGCCATCCGCTCGCGAAGGACCGGCAGTGCGGACAGCACGGGCGGGGCGGGAAGCGGAGCTCTCCGCAGTCGGCGCAGGCCTGGACGCGGAGCTCGCCCTGGGCGGCGTACCGCCAGAACGGGGCGCCGTCGGGGTCGGTGACGGGGGTCAGCACGGGTCAGCTCCTCAGCAGCAGGGCGGAGGTGGGGACACCCTCGCCCGCGGTGACGAGGCAGGTGGCGGCGGCCGGGACCTGTGCCGTACTGGTTCCCCGGAGCTGCTTCACGCCTTCGTTGATCAGGTTGAAGCCATGGACGTACGCCTCGCTGAGCCCGCCGCCCCCGGTGTTCAGGGGCAGCCGCCCGCCGATCTCCAGGGCGCCCCCCTCCGTGAAGGCGCCGCCCTCGCCGCGGTCGCAGAAGCCGTAGCCCTCCAGGGAGAGGGGGACCAGGGGCGTGAACGCGTCGTAGATCTGGGCGACGTCGACGTCCTGGGGCGTGAAGTCGGCGTGTTTCCACAGGTGCCGGGCGGCGGTCCAGGCGGGGCCGGTGAGGGGGTCGTCGTTCCAGTAGTTGACCATGCCGTGGTGCTGGGCCGGGAGCCCCTGGGCGGCGGCGTGGACGTAGACGGGTCTGCGCCGGCAGTCCCGGGCCCGCTCCCTGCTGACGATCACACAGGCCAGCGCCCCGTCGGTCTCCAGGCAGTTGTCGAAGAGGCAGAGGGGCTCGCTGATCCAGCGGGAGGTCATGTACATCTCCCGGGTGAGGGGGCGGTCGTACATGATCGCGGCGGGGTTCTGGTTCGCGCGGTTGCGGCAGGCCAGGGCGACGTTGAACAGGTGGTCGCGGGTGGCGCCGTATGCGTGCAGGTAGCGGCGGGCGAGCATGGCTATCTCGTCCACGGGGCGCAGGAGACCGAAGGGCCGCGTCCACTGGGCGGGGGTGGGGAGCTGGACGGTGGTGTTCTTCCAGGGCCGGGGCCCGGACCCCCGCTTGCGTGACCTCCAGGCGACGCCGACGGTGGCCTGTCCCGTGGCGACGGCGGCGGCGAGATGGGCGACGGTGGCACAGGAGCCGCCGCCGCCGAACCCGATCCTGCTGAAGAAGGTGAGGTCGCCGAAACCGACGGCCTTCGCGAGCTCGACCTCGTCGGTCTCCTCCATCGTGTACGAGGCGAGGGCGTCGACCTCGCCGGGCGCGATCCCGGCGTCGTCGAGAGCGGCGAGAACGGCACGGCAGGCGAGGGTCTTCTCGTCCTCGGGGAGGTGCTTGGCGAAGGGGGTCTCACCGATGCCGACGATGGCGGTGGCGTCCTTGATTCCTGCTGCTCCGGCCATGCTGGGCGTTACCTCCGCACGCTCGCTGGGCGGCTGACAGACCGTCAGACTACAGCTAATCTGACGGGTAGTCAGCTAGTGGGACTGGAGGCCTCTCGTGCGCGGTGACTTGGAGTGGGGCAGCATTCCGGGACTGGTCAGGTGGGCGGCCGAGCGGTACCCGGACGTCGAGGCGGTGGTGGACGGCCGTACCCGCATCTCCTACGGCGAGCTGGGCGCCCGCGTGGACCGCGCGGCGGCCGCCTGCATCGCGAACGGCGTCGCGGCCGGCGACCGGGTCGGGATCTGGGCCCCGAACACCCTCGACTGGATCGTCTCCGCCCTGGGCGCGGTCTCGGCGGGCGCGGTACTGGTGCCGTTGAACACCCGCTTCAAGGGGACGGAAGCGGCGGGCGTACTGCGGCGCAGCGGCGCCCGGCTGCTGTTCGTGACGGGGACGTTCCTCGGGACGTCGTACGTGGCGTCACTGCGGAGGGCGGCGGAGCGGGGGGCGGGTGACGGAGTGCTGCCGGGGCTGCCGGCACTGGAGCAGGTGGTCGTCCTGTCCGACGACGCCCCCGCCGACTTCCGCACCTGGAAGGACTTCCTGGCGAGCGGCGACGCGGTGGCGCAGGCGGAGGTCCGGGCCCGGGCCTTGGCGGTCCCCGGCTCGGCGCCCTCGGACATCATCTACACCTCCGGTACGACCGGCCGCCCCAAGGGCGCGGTGATCACCCACGCGCAGACCCTGCGGGCCTACGAGGTGTGGAGCGACCTGGCAGGACTGCGGCAGGGCGACCGCTACCTGATCGTCAACCCGTTCTTCCACACCTTCGGCTACAAAGCGGGCGTGATCGCCTGCCTGATGCGGGGCGCGACGATGATCCCCCAGCCGGTCTTCGGCGTCGACACCGTGCTGGCCAACATCGCGGCGGAACGGGTGTCGGTCCTGCCCGGCCCGCCGACCCTGCACCAGTCGTTGCTGGACCACCCGGCCAGGGACGCCCACGACCTCTCCGCCCTGCGCCTGGTGGTGACGGGCGCGGCGGTGGTGCCGCTCCGCCTGGTCGAGCGGTTGCGGGGCGAACTGGGCGTCGGGACGGTCCTCACGGCGTACGGCCTCTCCGAGGCGAGCGGCATCGTCACGATGTGCCGCCGCGGCGACGACCCGGCGGTCATCGCGTCGACGTCGGGCCGGGCGATACCGGGGGTGGAGGTGCGGGTGGTGGACGCCGGGGGACGGACGGCGGGGCCCGGTGTCCCCGGCGAGGTCATGGTCCGCGGCTTCGCCGTCATGCGCGGCTACTACGACGACGGGGCCGAGGCCGAGGGTGCGACGGCCGAGGTGCTGGGGGCCGACGGCTGGCTGCGCACCGGAGACGTGGGCGTGCTGGACGAGGCGGGCAACCTGCGCATCACCGACCGCCTGAAGGACATGTTCATCGTCGGCGGCTTCAACGCCTACCCGGCGGAGATCGAGCAACTGCTGGGCCTGCACCCGGGCGTGGCCGACGTGGCGGTGATCGGCGTACCGGATCCCCGGCTGGGGGAGGTCGGCAAGGCGTACGTCGTCCGGCGGCCGGGGGCCGTGCTGACGGGGGACGACCTGATCGCCTGGGCGCGACGCGAGATGGCGAACTACAAGGTCCCGAGGACGGTGGAGTTCCTTCGGGAGCTGCCGCGGAACGCCGGCGGGAAGGTGGTCAAGGGGGAGTTGCGGGGCCGTTGACTTGCTCCTCGGGCTGAAGCCCGAGGATTCTGGCCTTCTCGTCCGTTGCTGTGCCGCTACGCGGTACGGGGTTCGGACGGGATTCCATGGCTTCCTGCTTCGTCGCGCTGTGCCGGGACGAGTCCTGGTCTGACCTGCGCTCCACAGGCTGTCACCGCCAGTCCGGCGGCCGTTTTCACGTTCTTCGCGGCATTGTGGTCCCGGTCGTGCACCGCACCGCAGGCGGCGCAGGTCCATTCCCGGATGTGCAGGGGCTTGGGGCCGTCCTTGGCCCCACACGCCGAACACACCTGACTGGTCGGCTCGAACCGGCCGATCTTCACCAAGGTGCGCCCGTACCGGACCGCTTTGTACTCCAGCATGTGCACGAATTGCGCCCAGCCCGCGTCATGCACACTCTTCGCCAGCCTGGTGCGCGCCAGTCCCTTGACCGCCAGGTCCTCCACACCGATCGCTTGGTTGTCGCGGATCAGCCGAGTGGAGAGCTGGTGGTGGAACTCCCGGCGCGCGTCGGCCACCTTCGCGTGGGCGCGGGCGGCCTTCAGGCGTGCCTTCTCCCGGTTCCTGGATCCCTTCTGCTTGCGGGACAGCTCCCGCTGGGCCTTCTTCAGCCTCTTCTCCGCCCGGCGCAGGAAGCGCGGGGAGTCGATCACGCGGCCATCGGAGAGGACGGCGAAGTGGGTCAGGCCCAGGTCGATACCGACCCTCTGGTCGGTGCCGGGCATCCGGGCGGCGTCAGCGGCCGGGTCGGTGTCGATGACGAATGAGGCGAAGTACCGTCCCGCCGCGTCCTTGACCACGGTGACCGAGGAGGGCTGTGCGGGCAGGGTGCGGGACCACTTCACCTGCACCGCGCCGATCTTCGGGAGGTTCAGCCTCCCGGAACCGGTGATCGACCAGCGGGCATTGGGGGTGAAGCGGATCGACTGACGGCTGTCCTTGCGGGACTTGAAGCGGGGCGCACCGCTCTTCGCGCCCCTGCGCTCGCCCCTGAGGGAGGCGAAGAAGTTCTTGTAGGCGGTCTCCGCATCGCGCAGGGACTGCTGGAGGACGACCGCGGAGACCTCGCCCAGCCAGGACCGCTCGGGTGTCTGCCTGGCCTGGGTGATCAGCTGCTTCGACAAGTGCCCGGCGGTGGGGAAGGCCAGCCCAGCCGTGCGGGCGTCCTCGCGGGCGCGCACGGCATCGTTGTACACGACGCGGGCGCACCCGAACGCCCTGGCCAGCGCGAGGCGTTGGGCGGTGTCCGGGTACAGCCTGAAGGCGTACCGAAGCTGCATGCGGTGATCGTACGAACGAGCGCCACCCGCCACCAGGGGGAACGTATGAACGGTCGGTACTCCCTTGAACCGGGAGGAGCGGAACGGTCCGAACGAGGGAGGCGTTGCCCGGCATCGCCGGATCGGGCCCCTGACGCTCCGCGTCGGCCGTGATGACGCCTGCGCTCTCCTGCTCCGCAGGACAGCATCCGTGACGCTCCGCGTCACCATGACAGATTCGCTTCACCACCGGCCTGAAGGCCGATGCACTGCGAATGAATCCCGGTAGCGGACGGAGGGGGCCGGCGCGGTCACGGAACGTCCTGAGGCGGATGCCGGACACGCCTCGACCGCGGCGGCTTCCCCTCCGCGCCGCCGCGGTCGATCCCCCGTCCGGAAAGGCCTGGTCAGGCCGGCTCGTCCGTGGCGTGCACGTTGTCCGTCGACGCCTCGCCCGTGTCCTCGTCGGTCACCTTGAGCGGCTTGGTGGTGGCGTGCACGTTCTTGGTCGTGATGGGCTCGCTGGTGGCGTGGACGTTGTCCGTCGTGGCGTCACCGGTCGGCTCGCCCGTGGCGTGGACGTTGTCGGTGCTGTTCTCGTCGCTCATGTCGCTGACTCCCCTGTGTTGTGCGATGGACTGAGAGATCCGCCCGGCAACTCCCCCGAGGGCTGTCGGGCGGATCTGCTGGGCCGGTTCACCCTAAGAGGTCCGGCCGCTCGTCGCTCCGCCTGCCCCCCGACGCGACGGCTCGACACGGTTGAGAGTGCCGGGCGGCGATAAACGAATGATGAACGCGGAACGCCGGGCGGCCGGGGACGCCGCCTCAGACCACCGGTGCCGGCTTCAGCAGGCTCCTGACCTCGGCCGCTTCCGGAGATCCCAACACGTCGAAGATCTCCAGGGCTTCCCGCCAGCACACCTGGGCCCGGTCGCGCTGACCGATCCCGTCGAGCGCCTGCCCCAGCACCGTGAGGACGTTTCCGCGTCGCCACTCGCCGCCGATGCCGCGCAGCAGGGTCAGGGCCGTCTCGGCGTTCACCGCGGCCTTGGCCGGGCGACGTGCCGCGAGGTCGAGTTCGGCGAGGCGGAACAGGGTCATGCCCTCCCACAGGCGTTGGCGGCTGTCCCGGAACACCTGGAGGGCCTGGTGCAGGCACTCGGTCGCCTCGGACAGCCTCCCGCTCTGGGTGAGGGCGAGACCCAGCGCGTACCGGCCGTTGGCTCCCCGCAGGGCGTGCCCCATGTCGTCGTACATCGCCGCGCCCCGCTGGGCCATCGCCACCGCGGTGTCCGTCCGGCCGGTGGCCAGATGGATGCGGGACAGGTTGCACAGGGCGCTGGCCTCACCGGGCCGGTCGCCGAGGGCCCGGAAACTGTCGATGGCGCGGGTGAAGTGCTCCTCGCCCTCCTGGTGCCGGTTCTGGTACAGCGCGACCACCCCGCTGATGTTGGACGACCAGCAGCCCGTGAGCGGGTCGTCGGCCTCCCGGGCCAGCTTCGTGGCTCGCTCGGCTTCCCGGACGGCCACGTCGAACCTGCTGCCGGAGATGTGGTGGACGAAGGCCAGCATCGTCAGCGCCCGTGCCTCCGTGCGGGAGTCCCCGGCTTCCTGCGCCGCGTCCCGCAGGAGTCCGGCGACGGCCTCGTACTCCTTGGAGTTGGCACCCGACTCGGCCAGGTCGACCGCCGCCCAGAGGATGTCGACGGCGCGCCGCAGCGTCGCGGGCCGGGCGGACTGGCGTACGCACGCGAGCAGGGAAACCGCCTCGGCGTACAGCCAGTCCTGCGCCGCGTGACGGTCGGAGAAGGCCAGCCCCGGGTACGCGGTGCGCTCCAGGTGGTCCACGAGCCGGTCCTCGGGCCGTTCGATCAGGTAGACGCCCGCGACGGTGGCGAGGTAGAAGTCCAGCAGCCGGGACATCGCCGCCTCCCGCTCACTGGGCGGCCACTCGTCCCGCTCCGCGCAGGCACGCGCGTAGAGCCGCACCAGATCGTGGTACCGGTAGCGGCCGGGGGCCGCCGACTCCAGCAGCGAGGTGTCGACGAGGGACTCCAGCAGGTCCTCGGTCTCCTCCACCGGCAGGTCCAGCACCGCCGCGGCCGCCGCCAGCGAGAGGTCCGGTCCGTCCGCCAGTCCGAGCAGCCGGAACGCGCGGGCCTGGGCGGGCTCCAGTGCCCCGTACCCGAGCTCGAAGGTGGCCTTCACCGCGAGGTCGCCGGCCTGGAGCTCGTCCAGGCGACGGCGTTCGTCCGCCAGCTTCGCCGCCAGGACCGAGACCGTCCACGTGCGGCGGGCCGCCAGGCGGGAGGCGGCGATGCGGATCGCCAGAGGGAGGAACCCGCATGCCGCCACGACGTCCAGGGCGGCCTTCCGCTCCGAGCGCACGCGTTCCTCGCCGACGATCTTCGTGAAGAGCTGCAGGGCCTCGTCCGGGGACATCACGTCGAGGTCGACGAGGTGGGCCCCCGCCAGGTCCACCATCCGGACGCGGGAGGTGACCAGTGCCGCGCAGCCCTCCATGCCGGGGAGCAGCGGGCGTACCTGGGCGGCGTCGCGGGCGTTGTCCAGCAGCACCAGAACCCGGCGGCCGTCCAGCATCGAGCGGTACAGCGCCGCCCGTTCCTCCAGGGTGTCGGGGATGGCGGAATCGGCGGTGCCCAGTGCCCGCAGGAACGAGCCGAGGACCGTCTCCGGCTCCGCCGCCCGCGCGCCGGCGCCCTGCAGGTCCACGTACAACTGGCCGTCGGGGAACGCTCCCCGCGCCTGGTGCGCCACGTGGACCGCCAGGGTCGTCTTGCCGACGCCGCCGATGCCCGCCACGGCCGACACAGCCATGACCCGGCCCTCCGCCAAGGCCAGCACCTCGCCGAGCTCCGACACGAAGGCGGCGCGGCCCGTGAAGTCGGGGACGGTGGCGGGGAGCTGGGCCGGGCGTACCGGCGCGGCGGCCGGCTCCGCCCTGGGCGCCGACGGTTCCGCCAGGCCTGGGTCGGCCTGAAGGATCCGCTGTTGCAGCTCCCGCAGTCCCGGGCGCGGGTCCACGCCGAGTTCGTCGGCGAGCAGGCGGCGCGTGTCCGCGTACACGGCCAGCGCCTCCGCCTGGCGTCCGCTGCGGTACAGCGCCAGCATCAGCAGCTCGCGCAGCCGCTCGCGCAGGGGGTGCGCCGCCGTCAGCGCGGTCAGCTCCGAGACCGCCTCCGCGTGGCAGCCCTGCTCCAGGTCCATGTCCAGGCGGGACTCCAGCAGTTGGAGCCGCCATTCCTCCAGGCGGACCCGCTGCGCCTCCGCGTACGGGCCCGGCACGCCGGCCAGCGCCTCGCCGTCCCACAGGGCCAGGGCCCGGCCCAGGACGTCCCGCGCGTGGCACAGGTCTCCGGCCGAGCGGGCCTTCTCCGCCTCCGCCGCCAGGTCCTGCACGACGGAGAGGTCCAGCGCACCGTCGCCCAGCCCACGGACCGCGTACCCTCCGGACTCGCTCACCAGTACGCCGGGGCCCAGCACCTTCCGGAGCCGGGAGGCGTACGTCCGCAGCGCCGCCAGGGCCTGCGAGGGCGGCTCCTCACCCCACAGGGCGTCGATCAGTTCGGCGGCGGTGGCCGTGCGGCCCTCGCGGAGCAGCAGGGCGGCCAGGAGGGCGCGTTGCTGGGGAGAGCCGGTGCTCAGTGACTCCTCGCCGCGCCAGGCACGCACCGGCCCGAGCACAGCGAAGCGCAGTGCTACGGCGGTCTCTTCGGCGGCGGGCCCGCCGGACTCCGCGGTCAAGGCCGCCTCCTGAGAGCCACGCCCGACCGATTCCGGTGCCAGAGCCGCCCTTTGTCCCCCGGACGCACCGGATCCCGCTGCCACGGACACCACTTCACCCCCCGGCGCCCCGGCCTCCGCCCCGGCCCCGGGCGCTCCGGCCCGTACGACTGCGGCCCCGGCCTCGGTCTCCGCCCCGTCGGATCCAGTCGCCACGGCCGACCCACACCCCTCGTCAGCCCCGGGCTCGCCTGATCCGTGAGTCACGGTCGCCGCCTCGGCCCCCCGCACGCCCGTTCCCGGCACTACCGCCTCCTCCTCGGAGAAGCCGGGACGGCGCCTCTGCTCCGGTACACGCGGTACCTCCGGCACTCGCGGTACACCGTCCATCGCCGTCGTCCCCCTAGATGTCCTGAGCCACCCCGCCAGTTTGCCTTGTTCATGGCAGATGCGTCAGCTGCGGGGGGCGCGATCACAGGGAGGCGCGCGGGATATCACAAGCCCCTCACGCCCTCTCCCCACCTGCTGGGGAACGCGCAAGCCCCATCCCGCTAGCTGACGGACCGTCAGATCGGCGCTACCGTGCCCCCATGGAGACCAACTCACCTCTTCCTCCGATCATTTCCGTCGACGACCACACCGTCGAACCCCCCACCGTCTGGCAGGACCGGCTCCCGAAGAAGTACCTCGGCACCGGTCCCCGCACGGTCCGCGCCCCCCTCAAGGAGATGACCTTCCTCGGCGGCCGCTTCAAGCCCGTCATGGGCAAGCCGGGTGACGACGGTCCCCTCGGCGACTGGTGGGTCTACGAGGACCTGCACCGCCCCCTCACCCGCCTCGACACCGCCGTCGGCTACAGCAGGGACGAGATCAAGCTGGAGGTCATCACCTACGAGCAGATGCGGCCGGGGTCGTACGACGTCCCCGCCCGCCTCGCCGACATGGACGTCAACCACGTCCAGTCCGCCGTCTGCTTCCCGACCTTCCCGCGCTTCTGCGGCCAGACCTTCACGGAGGCGAAGGACCACGAGCTCGGCCTCCTGTGCGTCCAGGCCTACAACGACTGGATGGTGGAGGAGTGGTGCGGGCCCGAGGCGCACGGCCGCCTCATTCCGCTCACCCTCATCCCCCTCTGGGACGCCGAACTGGCAGCCGCGGAAGTCCGCCGCAACGCCGCCCGCGGTGTCCGTGCGGTCGCGTTCTCCGAGATACCCCCGCACCTGGGGCTGCCGTCCGTCCACACCGACGACTGGGACCCCTTCCTCGCGGCCTGCGACGAGACCGGCACGGTCATCGCCATGCACATCGGCTCCAGCAGCCGTATGCCGTCGACCTCCGCCGACGCCCCGCCCGCCGTCGGCTCCACCATCACCTTCGCCAACTGCTGTTTCTCGATGGTGGACTGGCTGATGAGCGGCAAGTTCGAGCGCTTCCCGAACCTCAAGGTCATGTACGCGGAGGGCCAGATCGGCTGGATCCCCTACATCCTCGAACGCGCCGACGTCGTCTGGGAGGAGAACCGCGGCTGGGGCGGGGTCGCCGACAAGGTCCACCGGCCGCCGTCCGAGCTGTTCGCCGAGCACGTCTACGGCTGTTTCTTCGACGACGCCTTCGGTCTGCGGAACCTGGACGCCGTCGGAGTCGGGAACGTCCTGTACGAGACCGACTACCCCCACTCCGACTCGACCTGGCCGAAGTCGCGGGAGGTCGGCGAGGCCCAGATGGGGCACCTCACTCCGGACGTGGTGGAACGGATCGTGCGGGGCAACGCCATCGACCTGCTCGGGCTCACCCCGGACGGACTCTGGAACGGTCCGAGGTGATCGAGGGATGATCCCGTACGGCATCCAGCTCCCCGTCCAGTCCCAGAGCACCCTCTACGCCGAGCCGTGGGAGGCCGCCGCCGGCCCGGGTGACCTCGTCGAGATCGCCAGGACCGCCGACCGCGCCGGATTCTCGTACGTCGCCTGCTGCGACCACGTCGCCATCCCGCGTCGGCTCGCGTCCGCGATGAGTACGGTCTGGTACGACCCGATCGCCACCCTCGCCTTCCTGGCCGCCGCCACCGAACGCGTCCGGCTGCTCAGCCACGTCGCCGTCGTCGGTCTGCGCCATCCGTTGCTCAGCGCCAAGCAGTACGCGACCCTCGACCACCTGAGCGGCGGGCGGCTGATCCTCGGGGTGGGGGCCGGGCATGTGCCCGAGGAGTTCGAGGCGCTCGGGGTCGACTTCCGGCAGCGCGGGGCCGTGCTCGACGAGTCGCTCGACGCCCTGCGCGGGGCGCTCGGCTCCGACGAGTTCCCCGAACACCACGGCAAGCTCTACGACTTCCAGGACCTCGGCCAGCGTCCCCGGCCGGCCCAGACCCGCGTCCCCTTCTGGGTCGGCGGCTCCTCGCCCGCCGCCGTCCGCCGGGCCGCGCTCAAGGGCGACGGCTGGCTTCCGCAGGGCGACCCGCGTGACCGGCTGCCCGCACAGATCGAGACGATCAGAAGCATCCGGGAAGAGGCCGCCGTCCAGGGATCCTTCACCGTCGGTGCCATCGCCGAGCCGCTGTACGTCGGCACGCCCACCTGGGACGTCGGGCGCCGCACCCTCACCGGCCCGCCCGACGCCCTCGCCGAGTCCCTGCGCGCCTATCGCGCGATGGGCGTCCAGCAGATCCAGGTCAGGTTCCGGAGCCGGAGCCGTACCGAACTCACCGACCAGATGGCCGCCTTCGGCGCGGACATAGGCCCGCACCTGTAATTCCGACAAGGAGACAGCATGGGCAAGCTGGACGGACGCGTCGTGATCGTCACCGGGGCGGCGCGCGGGCAGGGGGAGCAGGAGGCGCGGCTGTTCCGCGAGGAGGGGGCCGAGGTCGTCGTGGCCGATGTGCTCGACGAGCAGGGGCAGGCTCTCGCGAAGGAGATCGGGGCGCTGTACGTGCATCTCGACGTGGGGCGGGAGGAGGAGTGGAGGGCCGCGGCCGACGCGGTCACGGAGGCGTACGGCCATGTCGACGGGCTCGTCAACAACGCCGGCATCCTCCGCTTCAACAGTCTCCTCGACACACCCCTCGACGAGTTCATGGGTGTCCTGCGGGTCAACCAGGTCGGCTGCTTCCTGGGCATCAAGACCGTGGCACCCCGGATGCGCGACGGGGGCACGATCGTCAACACCGCCTCCTACACCGGGATGACCGGGATGGCGTACGTGGGGGCGTACGCGGCCACCAAGCACGCGATCGTCGGGCTCACACGGGTGGCCGCGCTGGAGCTGGCGGACCGGGGGATACGGGTCAACGCCATGTGCCCGGGAGCCATCGACACCGCGATGAGCAATCCGGGTGCCGACCCCGAGGGTGCGACGGACGCGCTCTACCGCAAGCTCGTGCCGCTCGGACGGATCGGGCGCCCGGAGGAGGTGGCCAGACTCGCGCTCTTCCTGACCTCCGAGGACTCCTCCTACATCACGGGGCAGCCGTTCGTGATCGACGGGGGCTGGCTCGCGGGCGTGACCGTCGTCTGACTGGCCATCAGCTATTGACGGTCCATGCCCGCGGTGCCACAGTCGGCGTCAAGCAAATCTGACGGTACGTCAGAAATCATGCACCCAGATACCAGAACCGGGGACGGTGAACCTCCTTGGAATTCGGGCTCTTTGTACAGGGATACGTGGGCAAGCGCGCCGAGACCGACCCGCTGGCCGAGCACAAGGCGCTGATGGAGGAGACCGAGTACGTCATCCAGGCGGACAGGTCGGGCTTCAAGTACGCCTGGGCGTCCGAGCACCACTTCCTGGAGGAGTACTCCCACCTCTCCGCCAACGACGTCTTCCTCGGCTACCTCGCACACGCCACCGAGCGCATCCACCTCGGCTCCGGGATCTTCAACCCGCTCGCCCAGGTCAACCACCCGGTGAAGGTCGCCGAGAAGGTCGCCATGCTCGACCATCTCACCCAGAACCGCTTCGAGTTCGGCAGCGGACGCGGGGCCGGCTCGCACGAGATCCTGGGCTTCCTCCCCGGCATCACCGACATGAACCACACGAAGGAGATCTGGGAAGAGACCATCGCCGAGTTCCCGAAGATGTGGCTCCAGGACGAGTACGTCGGCTTCCAGGGCAAGCACTGGCAGCTCCCGCCGAGGAAGATCCTGCCCAAGCCGTACGGGAAGTCCCACCCCGCGATGTGGTACGCCGCCGGGTCGCCGCCCTCGTACGCCATGGCCGCCCGCAAGGGCCTCGGGGTGCTCGGCTTCAGTGTGCAGAAGGTCTCCGACATGGAGTGGGTCCTCGAGCAGTACAAGACGGCGGTCGTGGACGCCGAGCCGATCGGCGCCTTCGTCAACGACAACGTGATGGTGACGACCACCGCGATCTGCGCGCCGACGCACGCCGAGGCGATCGAGATCGCCGTCAACGGCGGGCTGCACTATCTGCCGTCGCTGGTGTTCCGGTACCACGACACGTTTCCCCGTCCCGAGGGGTTCCCGGTGTGGCCGGAGATCCTGCCCGAGTACACCGCGGAGTTCGTCGAGGTCCTCATCGAGGAGGAGCTGCTGATCTGCGGGGATCCGGACGAGGTGTTCCGGCAGTGCAAGCGGTGGGAGCAGGCGGGGGCAGATCAGTTGAGCTTCGGGCTGCCGGTGGGGGTGCCGAAGCAGGAGACGTTGCAGACGATCCGGCTGATCGGGGAGCACGTGATTCCGAAGATCGACACGGATCCGGTGCATCGGACGTCGCGGTTCCGGGCTGCCGTGTGATCGCCGTTGCGGGGGGCGGGTGCGTGGGGGGCTGGTCGCGCAGTTCCCCGCGCCCTTGAGGTACGTACACCGGCCCGGCGTTCAAGGAGGCTAGCCCATGCTCGATCACGTCATTGAAGGCGCGACCGTCGTCGACGGTACGGGCGCGCCCGCCTACGTTGCGGACGTCGGTGTCCGCGACGGTCGTATCGCCGCCATCGGCACGGTCACCGAAGAAGCCCGGACCACCGAGGACGCGCACGGCCTCGTCCTCGCCCCCGGCTTCGTCGATCCGCACACGCACTACGACGCCCAGCTGTTCTGGGACCCGTACGCGACCCCTTCCCTCAATCACGGCGTCACGACGGTCGCCGCCGGCAACTGCGGGTTCACCCTGGCGCCCCTGAACCCGGCACGCCCCGAGGACGCCGACTACACCCGCCGCATGATGTCCAAGGTCGAGGGCATGTCCCTGGTCGCGCTGGAGGAGGGAGCGCCCTGGACCTGGCACGGCTTCGGCGAGTACCTGGACGCGCTGGAGGGGCGGATCGCCGTCAACGCCGGCTTCATGGTGGGGCACTGCGCGCTGCGGCGGTACGTCATGGGACCGGACGCGATCGGCGGACAGCCGAGCGAGGAACAGCTCGCGGCGATGCTCCGCTTGTTCCACGAGGCGATGGACGCGGGCGCCTGGGGCTTGTCCACCACCCAGTCGTCCACCCACTCCGACGGCGACGGCAAGCCGGTCGCCTCCCGGCACGCCCTGCCCGCCGAGCTGCTGGCGCTGTCGCGGGCCGTCGGTGAACACGAGGGCACGCAGATCGAGGCGATCGTCGCCGGCTGTCTCGACCAGTTCAGCGACGCGGAGATCGACCTGCTCGCGGAGATGAGCGCGGCGGCCGGACGCCCCCTGAACTGGAACGTCCTGACCGTCGACGCGTCCGTCCCCGAGCGGGTGCCCCGGCAGCTCCTCGCGAGCGAGCGGGCACGGAAGGCGGGCGGCAGGGTCGTCGCGCTCACCATGCCGATCCTCACGCCGATGAACATGTCCCTGGGCACCTTCTGCGCCCTCAACCTCATCCCGGGCTGGGGCCCGATCCTCGCCCTGCCCGTCCCGGAACGGATCGAGAAGCTGCGCGACCCGTCCGTCCGGGCCGAGATGCTGGAGCGGGCCGGGTCCAAGGAGGCGGGCGTCTTCCGGCGGCTGGCGCACTTCGGGCGGTACGTCATCGGCGACACGTACAGCGAGGCGAACCGGGGCCTGAGCGGGCGGGTCGTGCGGGACATCGCTGCGGAACGCGGCCAGGACCCGTTCGCGTGCCTGGTCGAGATCTGCGCCGCCGACGAGCTGCGTACGGTGCTGTGGCCCATGCCGACCGACAACGACCCGGCGTCCTGGGCCCTGCGCGCCGAGACCTGGCAGCACGAGGACGTGCTGCTCGGCGGCTCGGACGCGGGCGCGCACCTGGACCGGATGTGCGGAGCCCCGTACACGACCCGCTTCATCGGGGACTGTCTGCGCGGCCGGAAACTGGTGGGCCTGGAGCAGGCCGTGAAGATGCTGACGGCCGATCCGGCGCGGCTGTTCGGGCTGCGGGAGCGCGGGCAGGTGCGGGAGGGCTGGCATGCGGACCTCGTCCTCTTCGACCCGGAACGGATCGCCGCGGGCACGGCCACCCTGGTGCACGACCTGCCGGGAGACAGCCCCCGGCTGGACTCCAAGGCCATCGGGATCCGGGCCGTATGGGTCAACGGGGTCGAGGCGATCCGGGACGACGTGGTGAGCGGGTCGGTACCGGGGAAGGTGCTGCGCTCGGGGCGGGACACGCGGACGGTGGCGACCAGGTGACCGAGGGACAGCGGCTGTTCGTCGGCGGTGCCTGGGTCGAGCCGGAGGGTGGTCACTACGAGGTCGTCGACCCGGCGACCGAGGGGACCGTCGGGTGGGCGCCGGAGGCCTCGCGGGACCAGGTGCGCGCGGCCTGCGCTGCGGCCCGCGAGGCCTTCGGGCCGTGGTCGCGTACGGCGCCGGAGGAACGGGCGGCGGTGCTGGCGCGCGCCGCGGACATCATCCGGGACCGCCTGGTGCCGTACGCGGAGCTGGCCCGGGCGGAGACCGGGGCGACGACGGGTACGGCGCGCGGGATGCAGGTCGGGGTGGCCGCCGCCCGTTTCCGGCGCTACGCGCGTGTGGAACCCGCCGAGTGGGCGATCGCGCCACAGATCAACGAGGCCGGGCCGATGGGACGGGCGGCGGTGATGGGCGCGCTGGCCGTGCGACAGCCGGTCGGGGTCGTCACCTGCATCACGTCCTACAACAACCCCTGGGCCAACCCGGCGGGCAAGGTCGCCCCGGCGTTGGCCATGGGCAACACGGTGGTGGTGAAGCCGGCCCCGCAGGATCCCCTCTCCGTCTACCGGATGGCGGAGGCACTGGAGGCGGCCGGGGTGCCGCGCGGCGTGGTGAACGTCGTCTCCGGACGGTCGGTCGAGGTGGGGGAGGCGGCCGTCGCGTCCCCCGACGTCGACATGGTGAGTTTCACGGGTTCGACGGTGGTCGGGCAGCGGATCGCCGAGGTCTGCGGCCGGTCCATGAAACGTCAGTTGATGGAGCTGGGCGGGAAGGGGGCGGCGGTCGTCTTCGACGACGCGGACGTCGGGTCGGCGGTGGCCGGGATCGGGACGACGTTCTCCTTCTACAGCGGCCAGATCTGCACGGCGCCGACGCGGGTGCTCGCGCAGCGAGGGGTGTACGACCGTCTCGTCGAGCAACTGGCCGCGTATGCAGGCCGGTTGAAAGTGGGCGACCCGCGGGAGCCGGACACGGTGGTCGGCCCGGTGATCTCGTCCGCGCACCGGGACCGGGTGGAGTCGTACGTCGAACTCGGCCGGAAGGAGGGCGCGGTGGTGGTGACGGGCGGCGAACGGCCGCCGCTGGACCGGGGTTTCCACGTCGCCCCCACCCTCCTCGCCGACTGCACCAACGACATGCGCGTGGCCCGCGAGGAGATCTTCGGCCCGGTCGTGTCGGTCGTCCCCTTCGACGAAGAGGAGGAGGGGGTCGAACTCGCCAACGACACCGACTACGGACTCATCGACTACGTCTGGTCGGCGGACGTGGCCCGCGCCTTCCGGGTGGCACGGCGACTCCGGGCCGGCGGGGTCGGCGTGAACACCGTCGGCCGCAACATGGAGGCGCCGTTCGGTGGGTTCAAGAGGAGCGGGGTCGGGCGGGACGTGGGGTCGTACGCGCTGCACGCCTACAGCGAGGTGCAGGCGATCGTGTGGCCGGGGTGAGCTCCGGCCCTGCTCAGCCGCGCCCTGGGTCGTCGGGATCCGGATCGCGGACCGGTAGACGGGGGGCTCGGTCGGGCCTCGTCCAGAATCGGGTGCCCGCTGGACGCGCCTCGGGGTAGTACTGGCGCTCGACCTCCTCCGGGTTCTCGCCGACGGCGGCCATCAGGTCCAGGAGCATGCGCTCCGCGTGGCCGGGATCGAGCCGCTCGCCCACTCCCTCCGACCCCCAGCGCACGACGAGCTCGGCAGCCCGCGTCAGTTCCTCATCGCTCGCCTGAGGAAAGGCCAGAGCCAGGGAGGCGCGGGCGAGTTCCACTGCACTCTCGGTGGGCATGAGTCACCTCCTCGTCGTCATCGAGCGTTGCACACCCGGCACCGTCCGTACATCACGGCGGGCGCCCGGAGATGGATGCGCGTAAAGCTCTGCGCTGCGCGCAGGCACTCGTGCCGGTCCAACTGCGCGTACTCCTCAGTGCACATCGCGTCCCTGACGGCGATCTCCCAGTGGTTCAGTGCGAGCCGCCAGTTGTTGTTGTGCGCGACGCGCACGAAGACGTCGACGAATTCCTGCCGGCCTGCGCCGACGGCGGTGGTCGGGTCGGCGTGTACGTATCGCGTCAGGTCGTCGATCAGGTACGGGAAACGGATCCGCTGGCCGAGCGTGCGCCGCTGGTACATCTTGCCCGTGGGCAGCGACTTCACGTTCTTGATGCGGTTCGCGATCACTTCACCGGCCACGCCACCGATGATCGCGGGTACCAGGAGCCAGCCGACGAGCGACAGGAGCCAGAGCCATTTGCGCTCGGGCGACTCCATCAGGGTCACCGTCTGATAGACGTCCAGCGGCGTCTCAGCCCGCGCGGCCAAGGTCCATGCGAGAGCGAGCACCGCGACGACAGGCATACCCCAGTCGATTAACCACTGGGTGATGCCCGACAGTGCCTTCCTGGACCGCCAGAGCCGACGCACCAACCGCCAAGGGTTTGCGCCGGGTGGCGGGTTCAGGGTGGTCGGCTGCGGAAGCATGCTGACCGTCAACGGCACCCCCCGGTGATGTTTACGTACGTATCGTGAATATCGCCGTTCCCGTCACGTCTCATGCGTATCGGACGTGGGGAATTCAGCGGTTGGTCGGCTCGGGCGGGCCACTGGCGGTCGTGCCCCCGTGCTGTTGAGCCGGAGGCTGCGGAGGCGAGTGGCGGGCAGGCCGGATGTGCGCCGGTGGTCTCCAGCACGGGATTGCCGACGCGGTGCTATGTCGCGTCGGACGGGTTCACGGCCGGCCCGCCGCCTTCAGCATGCCGAGCAGGGCACCGAACGCGACGGGATCGGCGGTGAGGACGGCTTGGGCGGGGTCGGCGCTTTCGGTGACGTGGACGGTGGTGGGGGAGGGGGCGGATATGTGGACGCAGGCCTCACCTTCTTGGCAGTAGGACGACTTCTGCCAGAGGGGAGTGGGCATGTCGGCTCCTTCACAGGTTGTGGGCGATGGAACGGATCAGATCCCGGGACTTCTCCGGGCCGAGGGCCGTGGCTTCGACGACGTCCAGGAGGCGCCGGTACTTCTCCAGGTGGGCCTCGGCATTCAGAAGGACCGGACCGTGGAACTGGTCCAGTTGCACGGTGTCCAACTCCGGTACGGGGCCGCACAGGTAGTTGATGGACTGGCCTGACCCTGGGAACGCCCCGACGTCGAAGGGGAGTACGCGCAGGGTGATGTGGTCCCGTTCGCTCATGTCGATCAGGTGATGGAGCTGCTCTCTGGCCACCCGTCGGCCGCCGACCCGCATGTGCAGGGCGGCTTCGTGGACGACGGTGCTGTACGGATTCGGGTTCTCCCGGAACACGACGTCCTGGCGTTTGATGCGGTGCGAGACGCGGTGCTCGACTTCCGGCGGGGTGGGAGTCGGAATCGCCTGGCTGAAGATCTCCCGGGCGTGCTCGGTGGTCTGGAGCATGCCGGGAATGTGCGCGGTGAAGGCGGTGCGGATGGCCGTTGCGTGGTGCTCCAGCTCGGCGAGCGTGAGCAGCCCCGACGGAAGCACATCTCGGTAGGCGTCCCACCAACAGCCGCGGGTCTTCTCTCCGGCCATGTCGACGAACGAGCTGGGCGCGTCGAAGGGCGGCAAGCTGCTGTGGGCCGAGTGCGGGGACGGGGCGGCGAAGTGGTGAGCCGGGCCATACTGAGAAGTGGAGCCATGCCCTTGCACCAGGAGCAGACCATGAGCGCACAGCCCGAGCACGGCTGGGGAGCGATGCCGCTGCCCGAGATCCGGACCGTGGACGACGTGCGCGGTGCGCTCAGCCGCTACGGCTTCCCGGGTGACCGGGAGCGCTTCGAGGAGGAGCTGGCCGCCGCCATAGGAGCTTCCCCGACCAACGACTTCGAGGGCGCCGCCGCAGTGGTCCGCGCCTACCGGCACCGGGTTCTGATCAGGAACTCGCCCGAGATCATGGCCGCCCTCGAGGAGGCGCGCGCCGGAGGCGGCCCCACGTGAACGAACCGTTGGAGGAGGCCGAGCCTGCGAGGAAGGCGTTCGGCGACCTGACGGAGGGGGAGCGGGAAGTCGTCCGGGAGCACTCGTGACCATCGGCCGCGACCCGGCGGTCGGCCGCGAGATCCCGGGCTGGCGGCCCCGTCCGTGGAGTACACGTACACGACACCCCTCGCACGCGATTCAGCCGAGCGACCACGGTCGTGTACACGCACACGCCGGGCATGGGAGTGACGGTCGTCCACTACTTCCGTGACCCACAGGTGGTGGACTGAGTCCGGCCGGGGCCCTGACCTCACCCGTCCAGATCCACCCGCACCGTCAGCAGATCCGTCCCGAACGCCCGGACCCCGACGCTGTTGAGCCGGGGCAGGCCGCGCAGTCGCGCCACCGGGTCGTCGTCGGGGAGCAGGTGGGCCGTGCCCGGATGCCAGCGTCCGCGGATCCGTACCCGTACCCGCGGATCGGCCTTGATGTTGCGGACGTACTGGGACCGTTCGCCGAACTCCGACACCAGCCAGAAGGAGTCGCCGACGCGGCGGCCGCCCACCGGGGTGTGGCGGGGCAGGCCGGAGACGCGGCCCGTGGTCTCCAGGACCGTCTGGAGAGGGAGGCGGCGCAGTACAGGGTTGCCGACTCGGCGTTGGAAGGTCGTGGCGGCGCGGAACCTGAGATCGGCGAGGCGGGACATCGTCCGTGGGGCTCCTTGTGACGGAAGGGGCGGCGGGATCGTTCGCACGGCTGCTTCAATGGTCGCCCACGCGGCGCAAATCGAGGACGGTGGCTGCGGATGCGGGTCGTGACCTGGAACCTGTGGTGGCGCTTCGGCCCCTGGGAAGCACGGCAGAAGGCGATCATCGAGGTGCTGCGGGATCTGCGCCCCGACGTCGTCGGTCTGCAGGAGGTGTGGGCCGCGGGCGGGGAGAACCAGGCCGAGTGGCTCGCCGAGGAGCTGGGCCTGCACTGGGCCTGGGCGCCCTCCCCGTCCCCCGAACGCTGGCGGCAACGCCTCGGGGACCCCACGGTCGACATAGGCAACGCGGTGCTGAGCCGCTGGCCGGTCGTCGAGCAGGCGGTGCTGGCGCTGCCCGCACCGGCCGGCCTCGCCGACGGCCGCACGGCCCTGTACGCCCGCCTGGCCACCCCCGCCTACGACGTCCCCTTCTTCACCACCCACCTCACCTCGGCCCCCGCCGCCTCGGCGGTGCGCTGCGGCCAGGTCACCGCCCTCGCGAGGTTCGTCGCCCGCCACCGCGGCGACACCCCGTTCCCGCCCGTCGTCACCGGGGACTTCAACGCCTGGCCGGACTCGGACGCGGTCCGGCTGTTCGGCGGGTACAAGACCGAGCCGGTCGTACCCGGCCAAGTCCTCTACGACGCCTGGGAGTACGCCGGCCCGGCCGCGCCCTCCGCCACCTGGACCCCGGAGAACCCCTACGCGGCCCGGGTGTTGGAGCCCCCCGTCCGTATCGACTACATCCACGTGGGCCCACCCGGCCCGGCCGGCGAGGGCCACGTCCGGCACGTCCGGCGGGCGGGCGACGGGCCGGTGGACGGGGTGTGGGCCTCGGATCACGCGGCGGTGGTGGCCGACCTGGCGGCGGACGAGCTCAGCACCTGACCCTGCCCTGTGCGGGGTTGGCGTACCTGCCCCGGTCCCGCCCCTGCGCGGGGTCGGCGTACCCGCCCGGTCCTGCCCCCGTGCGGGGTCGGCGTACCTGTTCCCGACCCGCCCTGCGCGGGATGCCGTACCCGCCGGGTCCTGCCCGTGCGCGGGGTTGCCGTTCCTGTCCCGGTCCTTCCCGTGCACGGGGGTTGCCGTACCCGCCGGGTCCTGCCCCTGGGCGGGGATGCCGCACCCGCCCAGTCCGCCCCTGCGCGGGGCGCCGCGCCTGCCCCCGACCCGCCCCGCGCGGGGATGCCGTGGGAGCCGTGTGCACGGCGTGTGAGCTTCGGGTCGGTGCGCTCGGCGCCGTGTTAACGTCCCGCGGGCATGATCATGTTCAGTACCCCCGCACGGGCAGCCGCGTCGAAGGCGCCGGTACCGCGGGGACGGAAAACGGGGGAACGGGGCCGGCGATGACAGGAGTTCTGCGGCGGATCGACGAGTCCGCGTCCGAGCGGGCCGAGCGGCTGGCCGGGCTGGGCGACCGGATGCTGAAGGCCGGGAGCAAGAACGACCTGCTCGATCTGATCGACCTCGCGTTCGCCGAGCCCCCGCCGGAGGGTGACCCGGGAACCCTGGAATCGCTGGGCATGCGGTACCGCGACCAGCTCGACGAGGCCATGGGCCTGCACGAGCGGGTGGACAGGGTGGCCCGCAAGGGGCTGCCGGAGGTCTGGGTCGGCGACACGAGCGTCCTCGCCTCGGACGCGGTGAGTGCCGTGTCGCGGACGGTGTCGGAGATGGCGGAGGCGTTCGAGGGCGGTTCCCGGGCGCTCATCGTCCTGGCCGACGCGATCATGGAGGCCCAGCGCCAGGACGGCGAGGGCCGGGGGAAGTTGCAGCAGGCGCTGTCGGAGATGGGCAGCGACCGCGAAGGTTTCTTCGACGAGTTGCGCGAGAACGACGAGGAGGAGTGGGACCGGGCGAACGCCGCCCACTTCGCCTCCTACGGCGTCGGTCTGATGCGCAAGGCCGTTCTCGCCGCCGGCGAGGCCTGCCGCGTCGCGGCCCGGGACCTGAACAAGTGGGCCACGGAGGCCCGCGCCGGGAAGATGGACACCGACGAACTGTCCGCGGTCGACCGTCTCATGCTCGCCGACACCAGCAATGTGAAGGGCGCGGCCGAGTACAACGAGATCCTTTCCGCGGCCGAACTGGAGCGCTCCGGGCGGGCCATGGAGAACCTCCCGCCGGCCGACCGGGCCCGGATGGAACTGCTCATGGCGAACGCCTCCTCCCCGCAGGAGAAGGCGTATCTCATGAAGGGCCTCGCCGCGGGCCGAAGCGTCGACGAGATCGACGAGTTCGCCTTCAAGATCCAGGGCAAGGACCCGGCCTGGCTGCAGCGGCACCTGTCGCCGATCACCACCCAGGGCGACAGCCTGAAGGACGAGGGGACGAACCCCGACGGGTCCAGCGTCAACATCGACGACCAGACGTTCAACGGCCAGAAGTGGGTCCAGGGCGGCGACGGCTCGGAGGGCACCTGCGTGGCCTCCTCCACCGTCACCGCGCGCGCCATGGTCGACCCCCTCTACGCCCTCGACATCACCGGCGGCCCCAGCGGCCAGGAGGACGACCCCGAGGCCTTCCGGCAGCGTCTGGTGGAGGAGCAGCACCGGCTGCACACGGAAGGCGACGGCGGCGAGAAGTGGAGCGGCATGGGCCCCGAGGGGCAGGAACGCATCGCCGACGACGCCATCGGCGGCGCCACCGGCGACGACTACCAGCGCCGCGACATGAACACCGCCGACGAACGCAGGCAGGCCCTGACCGACGTCGAGAAGGCGGTCGCGGAAGGGAAGCCGGTCCCGGTCGACGTCAGGAGCGACGACGGCGCCCATGCGATGACCATCATCGGCCAGGAGGGCGACATGCTGCAGATCTACAACCCCTGGGGCACCACCACCTGGGTCAGCGAGGACGACTTCATCAACGGCAACATGGGCAAGGCGTCCAACGGTGAACTCGACGACGCGTACAGCGTCTACGTCCCGCAGTAGGGCGCTGGTCAGCGGCCGTCTTGATGATGGTGTGGGAGCCGCGTGCGGGCCGTGTGACGCGAGGAGGTCCGGGCCGCTGCCGCGTGTTAGCCTCCCCGCCGACGTGATCAACGGGGGATAGGGGGGATACGGGGGATGACGATGCCTTCTGCACAGGACTCCACGTCCGCGCGGGACTTCTCGGTCAGCAAGAGCGGGCTCACCGGCCAGGCGAAAGAGCTGAACGAGGCGGGCGACGACGCGGGGAAGATCCGTACCGCGGTCGACTCCAGGGCCTGCTACGCGACGGACCTCCTGGGCGGCGCCGTCTCCGCGGAGGCGATCAACTCGTACATCGCGGCCTGGGCGGCGGAGGCCCGCACGATCGAGGACGCGCTGCACGAGCTCGCCGACAAGCTGCACCTGGCCAAGGGGGCGTACTCCGGCAGCGACGGCCTCGTCGAGACCCGGGTCAACAGCGTGGCCGTGGCCGAGAGCGAGATGTCCACGATGCCGACCTTCGGCGAGCGGCCCTCGGTGCTGTCCCAGTACTGAGGGGCGAGGAAGCGAAACAGTGAACCCAACGATGCGTACGGCGTCCACTTCCCGGAACAGAACGGGGGCTGGGGGCACCGGAGTCACCGCGGTCGCCCTCCTCGCCCTCCTCGCGCTCGCGACGGGCTGCGGAACGGGAACCGACGAGTCCGCCGAGCCCACCGCGCCCAGGAGCCACCCCGCCCAGGACCGCAGCATCTCCGCCGAGGTCGGGGAGCGCTTCACGCTCACCGTCGAGGAGAACGCCTCCACCCGCGAGCACTGGTACCTGGGCGACCCCGGGCCCGACACCTCGGTGGTCCGCGACCGGGGCAGCAAGAGTGCGTCGGACTCCGGCGACGAGCCGGTGCCCGGCGCGGGCAGCGACCTCACCTTCACCTTCGAGGCCACCGGCAAGGGCAGCACCGAGATCGTGCTGATGCACTGCACGTTCAAGACCAGCTGCGAGGGCGACGGCAGCAGCGCGGCCTCCCCGGAGCCGACGCAGACGCAGACGAAGACGAAGACGCCGACCGCGTCCCCGTCCGCCACCCCGTCCGAGCCCGAGCGGGTCACCTACACCGTCACCGTCAGCTGAGCCGAGGCCCGCGATGAACACGACCTCAGACCACCCGTCCTACACCGACGACGAACTGGCCGGGTTCGACGTCGGCGTGCTCCTGCGCTACGGCCTCACCGCCGCCCCCGGCCCCCGCCGCACCGCCCTGTTCGGCGACGGCGCGGCGGCCGCCGCCGTGATCCTCGACCGCCTCGGCACCCAGCCCCGCTCGGTGGCCTTCCTCGCCGAGGTGGTCCGGGCCGGCGGCCTGGCCTACGCCGCGGAGCTGCCCGAGCCGTTGCCGCGCCCCGGGGCGGCGGTGGTCGTACGCGACTGGCTGGAGGCCGCCACCCAGCTCGCGGGCGGCGCCCCCGCCGACGAGACGGCGGCCCGCTGGCTGGGAGCGGTCGCGACGATCATCGAGCTGAAGCACCTGACGAGGGCACGCGCGGCCCGGAACTGACCCCTGCACCCCCGGACAGGCCCTGTAGCTGTGTGCCGACCGGTCGGTATGGACAGGCGCGCCCTCACCCGGTACAGATGAGCCATGCGCATCTCCGTGACGATCTTCCTCACCGACGAGACGATCACCCCGACCCGGATCGCCCGTGAGCTGGAGCAGCGCGGGTTCGCCGGGCTGTACCTGCCCGAGCACACGCACATCCCGGTCGAGCGGACCACCCCGTACCCGGCGGGCGGGGAGCTGCCGCCCGAGTACGGCCGCACCCTCGACCCCTTCGTCGCGCTCGGCCAGGCCGCGGCGGTCACCGACCGGCTCGGCCTGGGCACCGGCATCACGCTCGTCGCCCAGCACGACCCGATCGACCTCGCCAAGCAGATCGCGACCGTCGACCACCTCTCCGGCGGCCGCTTCACCCTCGGCCTCGGCTTCGGCTGGAACGTCGAGGAGGCCGCCGACCACGGCGTCGAGTGGCGCACCCGGCGCGAGCTCGTCCGCGAGCGCATGGCGCTGATGCGGGCCCTGTGGAGCGACGAGCCGACGGCGTACGAGGGGGAGTTCGGGAGCGTCCGGGCGAGCTTCGCCCACCCCAAGCCCGTACAGAAGCCGCGCGGTCCCGTGGTCGGTCCGCGCACGCTGGTCGGCGGGGCGGCGGGGCCGAAACTGTTCGCCCACATCAGCGAGTACGCCGACGGGTGGCTGCCGATCGGCGGGCGCGGCCTGTCGCAGTCGCTGCCCGTACTGCGCGCGGCCTGGGCGGACGCGGGCCGCGACCCGGCGGCCCTCCAGGTCGTCCCGTACGCCGTCCACCCCTCGCCGGGCAAGCTCGCGCACTACGCCGAGCTGGGCATCGAGGAGGTCGTGGTGCAGCTGCCGCCGGCGGGCGAGGCGGAGGTGCTGCGGGTACTGGACGAATACGCCGAGTACTTGTAGCCGAGGTGGCGGCAACCAGCCCAGGGGCGCGGGGAACTGCGCGACAAGCCACGACGAACCCGCACCGGGCAACGCACGACAGCCCTCCCACGAACACCCCCCGACCCTGCTGAACCGGGGGAGCCCCTCCGTATGCTCGAAGGATGACGACTTCCGCGACCTCCGGAACCGGCCCCACCGAGAACTCCATGCGTCGCGCCCTCAAACGCGCCCGGGACGGCGTCGCCCTCGACACCGCCGAGGCCGCGGTGCTGCTCCAGGCCCGGGGCGAGGCCCTGGAAGACCTCACCGCGTCCGCCGCCCGGGTGCGGGACGCGGGCCTGGAGGCGGCGGGCCGCCCCGGCGTCATCACCTACTCGAAAAGCGTCTTCATCCCCCTCACCCGGCTGTGCCGGGACAAGTGCCACTACTGCACCTTCGTCACCGTGCCCGGCAAGCTGCGCCGCGCCGGGCACGGGATGTTCATGTCCCCGGACGAGGTCCTGGACGTGGCCCGCCGCGGCGCCGCCCTCGGCTGCAAGGAAGCCCTGATCACCCTCGGCGACAAGCCCGAGGAGCGCTGGCCGGAGGCGCGCGAATGGCTGGACGCGCACGGCTACGACGACACGATCGCCTACGTCCGCGCCATCTCCATCCGCATCCTGGAGGAGACGGGCCTGCTGCCCCACCTCAACCCCGGAGTGCTGACCTGGACGGACTTCCAGCGCCTCAAGCCGGTCGCCCCGTCCATGGGCATGATGCTGGAGACGACGGCCACCCGGCTCTGGTCCGAGCCCGGCGGCCCGCACCACGGCTCGCCGGACAAGGAACCGGCGGTGCGGCTGCGGGTCCTGGAGGACGCCGGCCGCTCGTCGGTCCCCTTCACGTCCGGGATCCTCATAGGGATCGGTGAGACGTACGAGGAGCGCGCCGAGTCCCTGTTCGCGCTGCGGAAGGTGTCCCGGGCCTACCACTCCGTCCAGGAACTGATCATCCAGAACTTCCGCGCCAAGCCGGACACCGCGATGCGCGGCATGCCGGACGCGGAACTGGACGAGCTGGTGGCGACGGTGGCGGTGGCCCGGCACATCATGGGCCCCTCGGCCTGTCTCCAGGCCCCGCCGAACCTCGTGGACTCCGAGTACGAGCGCCTGATCGGCGCGGGTATCGACGACTGGGGCGGGGTGTCCCCGCTGACGATCGACCACGTCAACCCGGAGCGCCCGTGGCCGCAGATCGAGGAGCTGTCCGCACGGTCGGCCGCCGTCGGTTTCGCGCTGCGGGAACGTCTCTGCGTGTACCCCGAGTTCGTCCAGCGCGGCGAGCCCTGGCTGGACCCGCGGCTGCGACCGCACGTACGGGCGCTCGCGGACCCGGAGACGGGCCTGGCGCGAGAGGACGCCGTCGTCGAAGGCCACCCGTGGCAGGAGCCCGAGGAGGTCTTCGAGTCGACGGGCCGTACGGACCTGCACCGCACCATCGACACCGAGGGCCGTACGTCCGACCGCCGCGACGACTTCGACGAGGTCTACGGCGACTGGGGCGCCCTGCGCGAGGCCGCCGCCCCCGGCATGCTGCCGGAGCGCATCGACACGGACGTACGACAGGCCCTGGCGACGGCGGCCGACGACCCGACCCGTCTCACCGACGAGGAGGCCCTCGCCCTGCTGCACGCGGACGGCCCCGCGCTGGACGCCCTCACCCGCATCGCGGACGACGTCCGCAGGTCGATGGTCGGCGACGACGTCACGTACATCGTCACGCGGAACATCAACTTCACCAACGTCTGCTACACCGGTTGCCGCTTCTGCGCCTTCGCCCAGCGCCGCACGGACGCCGACGCCTACACGCTCTCCCTGGACCAGGTCGCCGACCGCGCCCAACAGGCCTGGGAGGTCGGCGCGGTGGAGGTCTGCATGCAGGGCGGCATCCACCCGGACCTGCCCGGGACGGCGTACTTCGACATCGCGCGCGCGGTGAAGTCCCGCGTCCCCGGGATGCACGTGCACGCCTTCTCCCCGATGGAAGTCGTGAACGGCGCGACGCGCACCGGGATGTCCATCCGCGAGTGGCTGACGGCCGCCAAGGAGGCCGGCCTCGACTCCATCCCCGGCACGGCCGCCGAGATCCTCGACGACGAGGTCCGCTGGATCCTCACCAAGGGCAAGCTGCCGACGGCGACCTGGATCGAGGTCGTCAGCACGGCCCACGAGCTGGGCATCCGCTCGTCGTCGACGATGATGTACGGGCACGTGGACCAGCCGAGGCACTGGCTGGGGCATCTGAGGACCCTGTCGCGCATTCAGCAACAGACGGGCGGCTTCACGGAGTTCGTCACCCTCCCCTTCATCCACACCAACGCGCCGGTGTACCTGGCGGGCATCGCCCGCCCCGGCCCGACCATGCGCGACAACCGGGCGGTGACGGCGATGGCCCGTCTCCTGCTCCACCCGCACATCCCCAACATCCAGACCAGCTGGGTGAAGCTGGGCACCGAGGGCGCGGCCGAGATGCTGCGCTCCGGCGCCAACGACCTCGGCGGCACCCTCATGGAGGAGACCATCTCCCGCATGGCGGGCTCCTCCTACGGCTCGTACAAGTCCGTCAAGGACCTGATCGAGGTGGCGGAGACGGCCGGCCGCCCGGCCCGGCCGCGGACGACCCTGTACGGCGAGGTGTCCGAGGAACGCCGACGGGCGGCGACCGTGTCGGACGGACATCTTCCGGAGTTGTTGCCGGTGTTGGACTGACCCGCACCCCGGCCGGGCAGTAGAAAGGGCCCGTTGGGCGCCTTGATCCGGTGGCGAGGGGACGAAGCGTGAGCGTGACGACCACGGACGGACTGCGGGACGACGACATGCCGGTGGTGTTCCGTTCCTCGGACACCGCCTCGCTGACCGGCCAGCGGCGCTATCTCGGAGGGACGAAGTGGCGGCTGGTGCTGGCGGTGGCCGCCGCGTTGTTCGGTGTCCTGAACCACCGGGCGGCCTTCCTCGCCCTGGTCGCGGTCTTCGTCACGACGCTGCTGGTGGAGGTCTGGCTGCTGGCGGAGCGGCCGGAGCAAGCCTGGTACGACGGCCGGGCACTGGCCGAGTCCACGAAGACGCTCGCCTGGCGGTACGCGGTGGGCGGGACCCCGTTCCCGGCCGAGCTGCCGCAGGGCGAGGCCCAGCTCCGCTTCCTGGAGCGCTTACGGGAGTTGGTCAGGGAGGCTCCCGCCACCAGCCTCGCCCCGATGGGGTCGGCCGCGGTCACGGACGCGATGAACGACCTGCGCGGCCGTGACTTCGCCGCACGCAAGGCGGCGTACCTGGAGCATCGCGTCGAGGACCAGCTGGGCTGGTACACGAACAAGGCGCGGGCCAACGTCGTACGGGCGCGGCGCTGGCGGCTGCTGCTCATCGCCGTCGAAGGTCTGGGCCTGACGGCGGCGGTGTTACGGCTCACCGGTGTGCTGGAATTCGACCTCGCCGGGGTCCTCGCGGCCGTGCTGGGCGCCGGCTCGGCGTGGTTCGCGGTGCGCCAGTACGAGACGCTGGGCCGCGCCTACACGTTCGCCGCCACCGAGCTGAGCGTCGTCCACGACCGGCTGACCCAGGCCGAGAGCGCCTCCTGGGCCCAGGAGGTCGCGGACGCGGAGGAGGCGATCAGCAGGGAGCACACCATGTGGCGGGCGTCGCGGGGAGCGGGCTGACGTGGGGCCGGTGGGATCCGCGGCCGGTGGGCTCACAGTACGATGATCGGACCCCCGATATGTGGGGTCCCGTAGCTGAGGAGATGCGTGCCCGTGCCTGCCCGACGGCTTCCCTCGTGGGTCTGGGTGACCGGCCTGACGGTGGGCGCGGTCGTGGCGGTCACCGTCCTGACCGTCCAGGCGGACAAGGGGCCGCAGCCGACCGCCACCGCCGCCAGACCGAGCGCCTCCGCGACGGGCGCGCAGCCCACGCCCACGAAGTCCGCGGCGCCGACCGCGGTGCCGGACGGCTCCGGCAGCGGGCGGCGCATCGTGTACTCCCTCGGGCAGAAGCGGGTCTGGCTGGTCGACGCGAGTGACGCGGCCCGCCGTACCTTCGCGGTGTGGCCGGGCACGGTCGATCCCGCCCCCGGCACCTACACGGTCGGGACCCGCACGGACGCGACGACCGGCTCGGACGGCGTGCAGATCGAGCACATCGTCTACTTCGCCACCGCGTCCGGCGCCAACATCGCCTTCTCCAGCGCCGTGGACGGCTCCTCGCCGCCCCCGCCGGCCGAGGGCGTCCGAACAGGCGGCATCCGCATGAAGACGGCCGACGGGGACGCGCTGTGGACCTTCGGCGAGACGGGGACGACGGTCGTGGTGGTCAGCTAGCGGAGCGCGTGCCCGCGTCGCCGAGCGGCAGGTTCACCACCAGCAGCGCGATCCCGCTGAACACGAACGCCCGCGTCGCCGCGTCCAGCCCGTTCCAGTCCCCGGACTGCCACATCGCGAACCACTCGCCGCCTATCGCGATGAACCCGGCACCGAACAGCAGCATGACCATCAGCAGGCCGTACGTCGAGATGCGCCGGGCACCCGCGTGGTCCCTGCGCGCCCACAGCCAGGTCCCGAAGAGGAGGACGAGCGCGGTGGCCGTCTCCCACACGATGATCGCGACGTAGGCCGCGTCCTGCAGTCCCTTGCTGGTGATGGCTCTCCACATCAGGTCGTCGTCCTTGAACGTCGTGTCCATGGCGAGCACATGCTGCACGAACTGCTGGTTCGTCCCGAAGTCGGTGATGTTCCCGAAGGCGACGAGGAGCATGTAGAGGGCGACGGAGGCGGTGAGAAGGGTGGCGGTGAGGGAGAGAGCACTGCGTGAGGTTGTAGTGGCCATGGCGACTATCTTCCCTTCACGGGGTGCTCACCCCGTACGCATTGAGCCAGAATCAAGGCGGCCGGTATGCGTGACCGGAACGCCGAACGGGCCGCGTGCCGAGCCCACTTGAGGAGCCGCGGGAGAGACGGCGCGGTGTCCCCGCCGCCGGGGCGGAATGACTCGGCTGCGCTGAAATCTGGCCACACCGGACCACTGCGGTTACTCCCGGCATACCGATTCGCCCCTGAACCGCCCGTCTCTGTTCGATTACAGTGCTGAGCTGTCGTACGTCTGGACGGTTGCCGTGGGAGGTCTTGGTGGGTGCGACAGCCGGGGCCGTCTGGGGGCGTGCCGAGCAACAGGACTTCCGGGGGCGGGTGCGCGGGACCCTGCTCGGGGCGGCCGTCGGGGACGCGCTGGGCGCGCCCGTGGACGGGCTCGGGCTGGCGGAGATCCGGGAGACGTACGGGGCGGAGGGGCTGCTCGATCTCGGGTTCGGGTACGGGCGGCGCGGCGCGGTCAGTCATCTCACGCAGCTCACCCTGTTCACCGTGGACGGGCTGATACGCGCCCAGGTGCGGCGCGACACCGGCGCCTGGCATCCGCCCACCGACGTGCACCGGGCGTATCTGCGCTGGGCCGCCACCCAGCGCGACTGGGGGCCCGACGAGCGGCGCAAGGAGGACGGCTGGCTCGCACGGGAGGAGTGGCTGTACGCCCGGCGGGACCCGACCCGGTCCCTCCTCCTCGGGCTCGGCGACGACACCATGGGGACCCTGGACGCGCCCAAGAACCCCGGTGAGGCCGGCCCGGAGGCCGCCGCCCGGTCCGCGCCCTTCGGGCTGCTGGTCGGGTGGGAGCCGCAGCTGGTCGTCCAGCTGGCCGTGGAGTGTGCCGCGCAGACCCACGGGCACCCCACCGCCTGCCTGGCGGCCGGCGCGTACGCCGTGATCGTGCACGCCCTCGCCCGCGGCGAGAGCCTCGACGGCGCCGTGCAGCGGGCGCTCGCGCTGCTCACCGTCAGACCCGGCCACGAACCCGTGTCGGACGGATTGCAGCACGCGCTGGGCGCCGTACGGCAGGGGATGCCGGACGCCGCCCGGGTCGAGGAACTCATCGGGAACGGTACGGCGGAGGGGCTGCTGTCCGCCGCCGTGTACTGCGCGCTCGTGGGGGAGGACGTACGGCACGGGCTGTGCCTGTCGGTCAACCACGACGGGCCCTCCGCGGCCGCGGGCGCGCTCACCGGCGGCCTGCTCGGCGCCCTGCACGGCGAGACGGCCCTCCCGCCGGCCTGGCTGGCCGAGCTGGAGGGCCGTCCCACCCTGCTGGAACTCGCGGACGACTTCGCGATGGAGATGACCCAGGGACCCGCCCTGCACGGCCCGGCGGGAGCCTCTCCGGGATGGCTGGCCAGATACCCAAGGGCCTAACCACCGGACCGGGAGCCACCGGACCGGGAGCCACCTGACGGCCGAGCCGCCTGACCGCCGAGCCGTCTGGCCGCCGCGCCGCCTGGCTGTCGAGCCGCAGAGCTACCCGGCCTCCGAGCCGCCGAGCTCCCGAGCTCCCGAGCTGCCGAGCCGTCTGGCTGTCGAGCTGCCCGGCCGCCTGGCTGCCGAGCCGTCTGGCTGCCGAGCCGCTTGGCCGCGCCCAGCGACCCGGCCTGTCTCGCCGTCAGTCCTTCATCGGCGTTCGCACCGAGTTCTCCACGC
>NZ_JAGMUK010000228.1:82358-82629 GCF_019049245.1 Streptomyces sp. AC555_RSS877
CCGAGCTACCCGGCTAGGGAGCCGCCGAGCTCCCGAGCTCCTGCGCTGCCGAGCCGTCTGGCTGTCGAGCTGCCCGGCCGCCTGGCTGCCGAGCTGCCCGGCCGCCGAGCCGCCTGACCGCCGAGCCGTCTGGCTGCCGAGCCGCTTGGCCGCGCCCAGCGACCCGGCCTGTCTCGCCGTCAGTCCTTCATCGGCGTTCGCACCGAGTTCTCCACGCCAGCCGCCGAGGCGTCCGGCCGTCCGGCCGCCGCGCCGCCTGGCTGTCGAGCCG
>NZ_JAGMUK010000228.1:82639-117297 GCF_019049245.1 Streptomyces sp. AC555_RSS877
GCTGCCGAGCCGTCCGGCCGCCGAGCCGCTTGGCCGCGCCCAGCGACCCGGCCCGTCTCGCCGTCAGTCCTTCACCGGCGTTCGCACCGCGTCCTCCACGCCGTCCGCCGGTGTCGGGATCGCGGCCGCCGCGGCTCCGTCCCCGTCCGTGTTGATCGTCTCGATGATCGCGAGGCGTTCCGGGGTGTCCTCCGGCTTGAGGAAGCCGACGAGGATGTACAGGACCAGGGAGACGGCCAGCGGGATCGACACCTGGTACTGGAGCGGGACACCGCCGTCGACGTTCCAGTTGATCGGGTAGTTGACCAGCCAGAAGGCGAACAGGCCCATGGACCAGCTGGTGAGCGCGGCCGTAGGGCCCGAGCGGCGGAACGGTCGGAGCAGGCCGAGCATCATCGGGATGGCCATCGGGCCCATCAGGCCTGCGACCCACTTGATGACGACCGTGATGATGTCCTTGAAGGCGGGGGAGTTGACCTGGGTGGCCGCCGCCATCGACAGACCGAGGAAGACGACCGTCGCGAGCCGCGCCGCGATCAGCCCCGAGCGCTGGCTCCAGGTCCGGGCCCGCGTCGAGATCACAGGTGCCACGTCCCGGGTGAAGACGGCGGCGATCGCGTTGGCGTCGGAGGAGCACATGGCCATGGTGTGGGAGAAGAAGCCGACGATGACCAGGCCCAACAGGCCGTGCGGGAGGAGCTGTTCGGTCATCAGACCGTAGGAGTCGGAGCCGTCCGGCTTCTGGGACTCCACCAGCAGCGGCGACATCCACATGGGGTAGAAGAGGACCAGGGGCCAGACCAGCCAGAGAACCGCCGACAGCCTCGCCGAGCGCTCGGCCTCGCGGGGACTGGACGTGGCCATGTAGCGCTGGGCCTGGTTGAGCATGCCGCCGTTGTACTCGAAGAGCTTGATGAAGAGGAAGGCCAGCAGGAACACCGCGCCGTAGTCGGCGACCAGCGGCTTCTCGTGGCCCTGGAGGGCCGGCTGGTCCCAGGCGTCGATGAATCCGATGTTCCTGTCACCGAGTTCCATGACCACGGCGACGAACATCGCGACACCGGCGAGGAGTTGGATGACGAACTGGCCCAGCTCGGTCAGCGCGTCCGCCCACAGGCCGCCGATCGTGCAGTAGACCGCCGTGATGGTGCCGGTGATGAGGATGCCCTGGTTCAGCGAGATACCGGTGAAGACCGACAGCAGGGTCGCGATCGCGGCCCACTTCGCGCCGACGTCCACGATCTTCAGCAGCATGCCGGACCAGGCCAGGGCCTGCTGGGTCTTCAGGTCGTACCGGTTCTTCAAGTACTCCAGCGGGGAGGCCACATGGAGCCGTGAACGCAGTCGGTTGATGCGCGGGGCGAACAGCTTCGAGCCGATGGCGATGCCGAGCGCGATCGGGAACGACCATGTCACGAACGACGTCACGCCGTAGGTGTAGGCGATGCCCGCGTACCCGGTGAACATCACCGCGCTGTAGCCCGACATGTGGTGGGAGATGCCGGACAGCCACCACGGCATCTTGCCGCCGGCCGTGAAGAAGTCGCTGACGTTGTCGACCCGCTTGTGCGACCAGATGCCGATCGCGACCATCACGCCGAAGTAGCCGATGAGCACGGCCCAGTCGAGACTGTTCATGTGCCCCCTTCCAGGGTCCGCCTTGTGAACTCCGCCCAACTGGTTGGCACTTCGCCCGGGCGGGGTAGGGGCGAGACAGGCCGCGAAGTGCCCGCTCATCGTGGGTGGGTCGACGCGGGCACGACAAGCGAGCGTAAGGTCAAGAGGGAGTAAAAAAGTTCTGGGAGCTGACCCTAGTTCATGTTCATGAACACCGCCAAGGTGGCCGAAAGAGGACCTCAGCGCATCAGCTCCCCCGCGTTGACCAGCAGTGACTGCCCCGTGATCGCCCGCGCCCGGTCCGAGGCCAGGAACACCGCCGCGTCCGCCACGTCCGCGTCCGAGGCGAGCTCGGGCAGCGCCATCCGGCCACTGAGCCGCTCCAGCACCTCGGCCTCGGGCACGCCCTCGGTCTGTGCCGTGAACCGCACGTACGCCCGCACCGGCGGCCCCCACATCCAGCCCGGCAGCACCGTGTTGACCCGGATGCGGTACGGCCCGAGCTCCCGCGCCAGCGAGTACATCGCGCTCGTCAGTGCCCCCTTCGACGCCGCGTACGCCGCCTGCCGCACCTGCGACGGAGCCGCCACCGCCGACTGCGTACCGATGAACACCACCGCACCGCCGCCCGTCTTCAGCCCCGGCAGACACGCCCGCGTCATCCGCAGCGACCCCAGCAGGTTCACGTCGATCACCGACTGCCAGGTGGTGAAGTCGGCGTCCTCGAGGCCGCCGAAGCAGCTGTCCCACGCGGCGACATGGACCACGGCGTCGATCCGCCCGAACCGCTCCACCCCCAGCCGGACCAGCGCCTCGCACTGCGCCTCGTCCGTGATGTCCGTCGCCCGGTACGCCGTGTGCGCCCCGTCGGGATCGATCTCGGCCGCGCTCTTGGCGAGGTTCGCCTCCGTCCGCGCGCCGAGCACCGCGTTCCCGCCGTCCCGTACGACGGCCGCCGCGACCTGATGGCCGAGACCGGCCCCGACGCCCGACACGACGACGGTCTTGCCCGAGAGCAGTGACATCGATGGCCTCCCTGTTCACCAGGCGGTTCACCCGGACCCTGGCGGATTACCTGACGGAGCGTCAGAGTATGGGCGACCGCAGGAGGACGGAAGGGAAGACGGAAGAGGAGTGCCCATGTCCGAAGACACCCGCAGCGAGACCTACGCCGACCTGGCCGCCGTAGGCCCGTACGGAGTCCGCCCCGGCCACGCGCTGATCACCATGGTCGAACCCCACCCGGGCCACGAGTACGCCTACAACCGCTGGTACGAGGACGACCACTACTACGCCGGCGCGATGGCCATGCCCTGGATGTACGCGGGCCGCCGCTGGGTGGCGACCCGGGACCTGCAACTCCTGCGCCGCCCCGGGAAGTCGGCGATCGCCGAGCCGGTCACCGCCGGCTGCTACCTCTCGACGTACTGGATCACCGACGGCCGCTACGACGACCACATGCGCTGGACCGTCGGCATCAACAAGCGCCTCAACCGCGACGGCCGCGTCTACCGCGACCGCACCCACGTCTTCACCGCGTTCCAGGACCACGAGGCGACCGTCTACCGGGACGGAGCGGCGGGGCCGAGGGACTTCCATGCCCTCGACCACCCCTACGCCGGCCTGGTCCTCCAGGTCGTCGACACCGAGTCCGCCGAGCAGCGGGCCGAACTGCTGGAGTGGCTGGTCTCCCGGCACCTCCCGAAGCGGGTCACGGGCTCCCCGACGGCCCTCGTGACGGTCTTCCGGCCGACCCCGCTCCCCGGCGACCGCATGTCCTACGTCAAGCAGGTCGAGGGCGTGGACACCCGCCTGACCCTGCTGTGGTTCCTGGAGGCGGACCCGAGGGAGTGCTGGGAGCCCTACTTCGACGGGGTGGAGGAGGCGGTGGGGGAGTCGGGGCTGGGCCGGGTGGAGCTGCTGGCGCCGTTCATCCCGACACTCCCGGGCACGGACAAGTACGTGGACCACCTGCGCTGACCTCGAGGTCCACTTCTCATCCGACCGAGACGGGTGGGCCGGGTGGGCAAAACGGGGGCCTGGGGCGGAGCCCCCAGCGGCGCCCACCCCGACCCACGGTCACTTCAACTCGTCAGGGCACGGAGTCCCCCGCGGCACCGTATAAGGGGCGGCCAGCCGATACTCCCCCGCCCGCGGAGCGATCAGCATCGTCCACTTGTCGCCCTCCGCGTCCTCCTCCGTCTCCATCAGGCAGCCGTTGACGTTGTCGTACGTCTTCGGCGTGCCGTCGGCCCGGTCCTTGGAGGCGTCCGTCTCCTGCGGCGGCTTCAGCTTGTTGCCCTCGGCGTCGACGATGCTCAGCCACGGCGAGTACGGGATACGGATGAGGATCCGGCCCGCCTTCCTCACCCGCATGGTCATCTCGCCCTGCGCGGCCCGTTCGACGACCGCGTTCGGCTCGGCGAGCGGGGCCGGGTCGGTCACCCGGAACAGCTGCCAGTTGGCGTCGCCCCAGATCTGCTTCAGATACGGCATGCCCCGCTGGACCAGCTCCCGCTCCCGCTCGCCGCCGTCGCCGTCCGGCTCGTCCTTCGGCAGCACCACGAAGTGCACGGCCCAGCGCCCCAGCCACTCGTGGTAGTTCGCCGAGTTGAGCGTGTCGTCGTAGAAGAGGGGGTTGCGCTCCATGTCGGCCTGGCGGTTCCAGCCGCGGGCCAGGTTGACGTACGGCGCGAGCGCGGAGGCCTCGCGGTGCGAGCGGGCCGGAACGACCTCGACGCGGCCCTTCTCGGCGCCGACCTCCTGGAGTTCGTTGACGAGCGGCGCCAGCTCACGCGCCCAGGACGCCGTGGGGGTCGTATGGACGACGTCGTCGACCGACTTGAAACCGATCCACCCGGTGAAGCCGACGAAGGCCAGCACGATCGCGTACCACTTGCGGCTGCGCGGCACCGCGAACGGCAGTGCGGCCGCCAGCGCCACCCCCGCGAACAGCATCGCCAGACGCGAGATGTTGGAGCCGATCTGCGAGCTGACCAGCCACACCAGGACGATCGCGAGGGCGTACACCCCGGACGTGATCCGGACCGTCTTCCACTCGCGCGGGACGAGGAAGAGCACGAGGAGCGCGTACAGCAGCGGCAGTATCACCGAGCCGATCTTCATCGGCTGGGTGCCGGAGAAGGGGAACAGCCAGGCGGACACCGCGACGACCGCCGAGGGCGCGAGGCCCAGCGCCCAGGCACCCGGCCGGCGCTTCTGCAGGAACAGCGCCGCCGCCACGAGCCCCACGAACAGGCCGGCCACCGGCGACGACATGGTCGCGAGCGCGGCCAGCGGGGCCGCGGACAGGGCCTTCGCCCACCGCTTGTAGCGCCAGCGGTACGGCCAGCAGAACACGACGGCGACCGCGCCCAGCGCGAACATCGTGCCCAGACCGAACGTCACCCGGCCCGACGCCGCGTTGCACAGGAACGCGAACACGCCCGCGAGCGACGCCCACAGCGGGTTCTTCACCGAGCGGCTGCGGATGAGGACCATCGTCAGCAGCCCGGCCGAGATCGTGCCCGCGATCATCATCGTCGTACGGACACCGAGGACCGACATCAGATACGGCGACACCACGCTGTACGACACCGGATGCATGCCGCCGTACCAGGCCAGGTTGTACGCCGAGTCGGGATGCCGGCCGACGAACTCCGCCCACGCGTCCTGCGCAGCGAGGTCGCCGCCGCTGTTTGCGAACGTGAAGAACCAGACGATGTGCAGCACGCCGGCGAGGGCGGTGACGGAGAGGGCGGGGCGCCGCAGAAGACGCTCGCGGAGGGCGAGAAAGGCGTCCCTGGATCTGGCTCGGAAGCCGGATCCGCCCGAGGAGGGCCTACGGCCGTCCTCGTGATCCTCCGGCTCCGGTGCGGGCACGCGTATTCGCGGGCCGGTTCCCGGACCCGGATCGGTGTCGTCGGCGCGTGTCGGCTCCGCTGTGGCCACCTGAAGGCACTCCCCGTGGTGTCCCGTCTTCTGTTCTCGGCCGCGTCCCGTGAGCGACCTGCCCGATTCGTGACGCTAGCACGCAGTCCCCCGACCGGAACCCGGGCGGGCTCCGGTCGGGGAGGACGCGGCGCGCTTATGGGCCCGGATCAGCCGAGACGCGTCAGCTTGTCCGTGTACCCCGGTTCGACGAGGTCCCGCTGCAGCGCGACCGGCACCTTGACCGCACCGCCCGAGCCGTCACCCACGGTGAGCGTGCCGACCTTGGTGCCGGCCTTCGCGGTGTGCGGTACGTCGTCGGAGGCGAAGGACAGCTTCACCTTGAAGCCGGCCCAGCCGACCGCGGTGACGTCCTTGGTGACGACGACCGGGGTCTGCCCGCCGAGCCCGTCGTCCACGTACCCGACGACGTCGCCCTTCTTCAGGATCTTCGCCGAGGTCATCGCGTCCTGCGCCGCCAGCATCGCGACCCGGCTGACGTCGTTGACGGTCTTGATGATCGGCGCCTTGTGCTGGCCGAGGATCGCGCCCACGAGGGTGACGGTCTCACCGCCGACCTCCTTGCGGGCCGCGAAGAGGAGGTTGCCGCCGGCGGCGGTCGTCGTGCCCGTCTTGATGCCGATGGCACCGTTGTAGGGGACGAGATAGTTGTAGTTGTACCACTTCTGCCCGGACGGATCGATCCACTGGCCCATGGACGTGATCTCCATCAGCGCGGGCATCTTCACCAGCTCGTTTCCGAGCTTCACCTGGTCCTCGGCGGTGGAGACGGTGGTCTCCTTCAGGCCCGAGGCGTCGGTGTACGTGGTGTTCTTCATCCCGAGGTCCTTGGCGGCGTCGTTCATCTTCTTGATGAAGGCCGCCTCGGTGTCCGCGTCCCAACGGGCCAGCAGGCGCGCGACGTTGTTCGCGGACGGGATCATGATGGCCGTGATGGCCTGCCGCAGGGTGAGGTTGTCGCCCTGCTTGATGGTGTTGAGGGTGGACTCGCCGTCCTTGTTGTAGCCGCCCTCCTTCTCGGCGGTGGCGTCGACGGGGATGTTCGGCCCCTCCGCGCCCGACTTCAGCGGGTGGTCCTTCAGCACGACGTACGCGGTCATGGCCTTGGCGACCGACCCGATGGCGACCGGCGTCTGCTTGCCGAAGTCGCCCATCGTGCCGATGCCGTTGACGTCCATCCGGCCTTGGCCCTCGCTCGGCCAGGGCAGGGCGGCCTCGCTGCCCTCGAAGGTGTACGACTCGTCGGCGGTCAGCGTCAGCTCGGGGGCCGGCAGCGGGCGTACGGCCTGCACGATCGCAAACACGACCGCGAGCAGCAGCGCCAGCGGGGTCCAGATCTTGACCCGCCGCACGATCGTACGGACCGGCGTCTCCGGCGGTGGCGGCGTGTTCGTCAGCTCCGCCAGCAGATCCAGCGGCGGCCTCGGCGGCAACGGCTGCTGCGTCGTCCGCTCCGGACCGACCTGCGGCAGCGCGGAGGTGGCATCGGCCGGCGCCGCCTTGCGCGTCGCTGAATCGTCCAACGGCTTCAGCGCGACGAACTTGCTCGTCCGCTCGGCGGGGGGCTCCGGCGCCTTTGGTGCCTCGGAGGCCTCGGCTGACTCCGACGCCTCGGGCTTGGGCTTGGGCTTCCTCGCGGCATCACCGAGCTTCAGCATGGTCGTCGGCTGATCCACGGCGGGCGCGGGGGGCCGTACGGCCTTGAAGACGGCGGTGGGCTGGTCGACGGAGGGCTTGGCGTCCTCGACGTCCTCCGGGGTGTCCGACTCGGGCGTGCCGGTGGTCTCGGCGTCGCCGTCGGCTTCCTCCTCGGCGTCGGAGGAGGGTTCGTCGTCGGATTCGGGCTGTGCCGTGCCGTCGGCCTTCGAGTCGGCGGCCTCGGCTTCCGCGCCGACCTCCGCCTCCGGAGAGTCCGTACCCGCGTCCGCGTCGGTCTCGGCTTCGGCACCGTCCTCGGTGTCGTCGGCGTCCCCGGTGTCGGCCTTCTCGTCCGCCGAGGCCACCCACGCGGCCACGGCGTCGCGGAGCCGGACGTCACCCGCCGCAGGGGCCTCGTCACGGTCGCCGGCGGAGGAATCCCCGGCGTCGGCGTCGGCGTTCTCGGCCTGCGCGTCAGCGGCGTCGGCCTCCGGGGCCTCGGCGTCTTCGGCGTCTTCGGCCCGGGGGGCTGCGGCTTGCGTGCCCTCTCCGGTGTCGGCCTCCGGTGTCCCGGCGTCTTCGGTGCGGGGCTCTTCGGCGTCTTCCGCGGCGTGTGCGGGCTCCGTCGCCTCAGGGTCGGTCGTCGGGGCGGCGGTGTCGGCCTCCGGGGCCTCGGCGTCTTCGGCCCGGGGGGCTGCGGCTTGCGTGCCCTCTCCGGTGTCGGCCTCCGGCTCCGTGGCCTCCGCTGCGTCCGTGTCCGCCTCCGTGGCGGCCTGGGCGGCCGTTCCCGCGCCCTCGGCGCCCGTGTCCCCGGTCTGCGGCTCCGCGGCGTCCTGAGCGGGCTCCTCGGCCCTCTCCGGCTCCTCGGCCGTCTCCGGGGTCTCCTCGGCCGTCTGCGCGTCCGCGGTGAGCTCTCGTACCGAGAACACCCTCGTGGCCGTGTCGACGCCGCCACGGGCCGTGGAGGCGGTGCCGGAGTCCCGGGCGACCGCGAGGCGTGGATCGCGCTTCTCGGGGGGCTCGGGATGCTGGGAGGACTCCGTCCTGGCCTCGGGAACCGGGCCCGCGCTCCCCGACGTCGGTTCTGCCGACGACTCGCGCTTCTTCGACCTGTCGGGGGACTCGCCCGCCACCGATGCCTCCTCCGTGCGCCGCACACGACCGTGTCCGTGCGCCTATCGAACCGTGAACCGCCGCCCGGAACACCGCTCCTGCGCGGTGTCCGAACCATGTACCAGTGTCCTGTGTGTGGGCTTGCCCAAGGCGGTAGACGAGAACGACATACCTACCGGTTCCCTTACAAACAGGTCACGCACCCTCGACAGACCAATGTGAGAGGGGTCACCCTGTCATTCATCCACGCGGGGAGGCATGGATGGGCAGGAGCCGCAGAACAATTCCGGAAGAGCTTCTGTTGCTGGCGCTGGACCCGACCACGGGTACCACTGCACAGCCGCAGTCGCTCGACCTTGGTCTGGCCGGAGCGCAGCTAGTGGAGCTGGCGCTGGCCGGACGGATAGCCCCGGACGGGGATCGTATCGCCGTGGTGTCCCCACGGCCGACTGGAGATCCAACACTGGACTGCGCGTTGGAGTTGCTGCGAAGGCGTGGCGCTCCCGTACGTGCCGTCCACTGGATTGGCGGGCCGCGTCTCGGGCTCCGCCAGACCTACCTCTCGCATCTGGAGCGGTGCGGCATGGTGCATGCCGTGGCGGGACAGATGTGCGGAGTGCTGCCGACGACTCGCTACCAAGCGACGGAAACCGAGATCAGCCGGGAGATCAAAGCCCGACTGGACTCCGCGATCCGCACCGGCGTACCGCCGGACCCGCGGACCGCGGCGCTCGCCGCACTGGCGCACGCGGTCGGCCTCGGCAAGCACCTGTATCCGGGGAACGAGGGACGCTCGTCCCGATCCCGGCTGCGGGACCTGATCAGGCACGACCCCATGGGCGGCCTCGTGGCACACGCCGTGATGGACGTCCAGAACGGTGCGGCGGCCCAGCCGCGCCGCAACCCTCCGGCACCGGCCGGCCGCCAGGCCGCGCCCGGAGCCAGGCCCGCACCGGAACCCGCGCGCGGCGTTCCGATGCAACCGCGCCGAGGTTCGATGGCGCGCGTCGTGGCCCACTGAGCCGCAGTTCCACGACGGGCACCGCGGCAGCACGATCCGCACCACAGGGCACCACGCACCACAGGGCACCACGCACCGCCGAGCGCCGCACCGCAGTCCCCAAGACCGGTACGGGAGCCGCTGTTCCGCGCGGGGTGACGGAACCGTACGTCCGGACGACGACGCGGTTCCGCCGCCCCGCGCGGCCGTGTGTGCGGGAGCTGCGCATATCCACCGTTTCCCAGCGGTAGTAAGCCTCTTGGTGGCAGTCTGCTCAACAGCAGATACGCAAAGTGGCAAGTATGAGGCACGCAGCCGGAGGTGCACGTCCCGTGGCGTCCAATGTCAATCCCACCGTCAGGCGGCGCCGACTGGGCCAGGAGTTGCGCCGCCTGCGCGAACTCAAGGGCATGACGGCCGAGGAAGTCGCCGAGCGACTGCTGGTGTCGCAGTCGAAGATCAGCCGGCTGGAGAACGGCCGGCGCAGCATCAGCCAGCGCGACGTGCGCGACCTGTGCGGGGTGTACGAGGTCGAGGACCAGCGCATCGTCGAGTCGCTGATGCAGATGGCGAAGGACTCGCGGCAGCAGGGCTGGTGGCATGCGTTCGGGGACATCCCGTACAGCGTGTACATCGGTCTGGAGACCGACGCCGAGTCGCTCCGCGTCTACGAACCCCAGATCATCACCGGGCTGTTGCAGACCCGCGCGTATGCCGAGGCCATCATCAGGGGCGGCTCGCCGGAGACGTCGGACACGGAGATCGACAAGCGGGTGCAGGTCCGGATGCGGCGGCAGGATCGTATCGCCGCGGAAGGGGAACCTCTGCGGCTGTGGGTCGTGCTGGACGAGGCGTCGCTGCGCCGGGTCGTCGGGAGCCGCCCGGTGATGCGCGAACAGCTGGAGCACCTCGCCGAGATGTCCCAGCGCCCGCACATCACCGTGCAGATCCTGCCGTTCGAGGTCGGCGCCCACCCCGGCATCAACGGCCAGTACTCGATCCTGGAATTCGCGGACGCGGCCGACTCGAGCGTCGTCTACATCGAGGGCGTGACCAGTGACCTGTACCTGGAGAAGGCCCACGATGTGCAGAAGTACACGGTGATGTACGAGCACTTGAGGGCGCAGGCGCTGAACGTCGACCAGTCGACCCGGCTCATCGAGGACGTGGCCAAGGAGTACGCACGCTGAGCCTTCGCGGCGCCCCGTGAGGGCCCCTCGCGAACGAAAGGCCGCATGTTATACCCCGGCCGGGTCGCACTGGAAGACTCCCCTGGAATATGCCATCCGGAAGAGTGAACGACTGCTCCAGAAGAGGATGTGAGCGAGTAGCGTCGATCACGCCAACGATCAGCAAAGGTTGGCGGAAACCGAACTGCGCAACTGGCTTACGGAGCAAACATGGCAATTCTTCAGGGCGCCACGGACTCGTGGACGAAGTCCTCGTACTCCAACAACAACGGCGCCTGTGTCGAGGTCAAGTCGCCCACCGTCGCGGAGCTGGACGTCCGCGACTCCAAGGTCACCGACGGGCCGACCCTGGCCTTCCCCACCGAGGCATGGAACGCGTTCGTGGCCTCGGTCAAGGCGTAGGGAGCGGGTCTTCCTGATCCTCATTCCCAGCCGAGCGCACGATCGACAACTGCACAAGCACCAATGTAAGAGCCCTCTCGACCAGCCCGCCGTCCTTGCCGAGGGGGCTCGGCTTGTGCCCGGAGGCAGCCCTCAGCGCACCGGGAAAGCCACGTCGCACACCGGGTCCTCGGCGCCCGCCGCGTCCCAGTCGGCGAAATAGACCTCCCGGCACGGCCCGTCGTATTCCAGACCCTCCCGCTTCAGCCACGCCTCCACCGCCTCGAACGCGGCCAGGATCTGCGGATGGGCCACCTGCGCCTTGGAGATCCGCGTGCAGGCGAGCCGCCGGGCCGGTTCCGTCCGGACGCCGAACTCCCGCCCCCGGCCCTGCTCGGCCACCCACGCCCGCGCCGCCGCCTCGTCGGCGACCGGCACACACGACTCGGCCGGGCCGTCGCTCTCCATCGACACCTCGGAGTGGTAGACGACGAACGGCGCCGCCGTCACGCCCCCGCACCGCCGGGCCGCCTCCGTCAGCCGCCCCAGCGACGCGCCGATCCAGGCCGGCAACTCGTCGGCCAGCGTGTGCCGGGTCTCGGTGATCACCACCTGCGCCGGTACCTCCACCGTCTCGACCACGAACTTCCCGTACATCTCGCAGCTCCTCCCCGACAGTCGTCCACGGAGGTACTCGACGAGCGTTCGCTGCCCGGCCACCCGCGCCTCGACGTCCGCCCAGTACGCGGCGAGCCGGTCGGCGCTCTCGGTGCCCGCCGCCTCTACCACCTCGGCGATCCGCGCCAGCGGCATGTCGAGTCGGCGCAGCATCGCCACGAGCCGGGCCCGTTCCACCTGGCTCGCGCGGTAGTAGCGGTAGCCGCTGACCTCGTCGACGTGCGCCGGTGCCAGCAGTCCGAGCCGGTCGTACAGCCGCAGCGCCTTGGCCGAAAGCCGGGCCCGCGCGGCGAACGCGCCGATGGTGAGCAGGTCCTTGTCCACTCCGTCAGCCCCTTTACCGGCGCGCCCCTTCGGCCCACTCGCCCTCCGTCACCGGGCGGCTCCTCCACCCGGTGACGAGGACGCTCGACCCTGCCCCAGGGGCAAGGTCAACCCGACCCCGGGGAAGAACGTCAGCCGGCCAGCTGCGCCTCTATGGCCGCCACGACCTCGGCCGACTCCGGCTCGGTCTGCGGCGAGAAGCGGGCGACCACCTTGCCGTCCCGGCCGATGAGGAACTTCTCGAAGTTCCAGCGGATGTCCCCGCTGTGCCCCTCGGCGTCGGCGAAGCCGACCAGGCGCTCGTACAGCGGGTGCCGGTCCTCCCCGTTCACCTCGACCTTCTCGGTCATCGGGAAGCTCACGCCGTAGGTCGCCGAGCAGAACTCGGCGATCTCCTCGGCGCTGCCGGGCTCCTGTCCGAGGAACTGGTTGCAGGGCACGCCGAGCACGGTGAGGCCGCGCTCCGCGTACTGCGCGTGCAGTCGCTCCAGGCCGGTGTACTGCGGGGTCAGTCCGCACTTGGAGGCCACGTTCACCACGAGCACGGCCCGGCCGGCGTACTGGGCGAGATCCGCGGAGCCGCCCTGGAGGGCGTCGATCCCGACATCGAGGGGGGAAACACCGTTGCTGTCTACAGTCGTCATGCTCGGATGCTAGCTCCGCGAGGTGAGGCCCCGGCGACCGGTGCGGAAGGAACGGCCCGGGCCGCCCCCCACCCGATCCGCACTCATCCGCTACGACCGGCACCCTTGACAGGGTGCGTACTGTTTCGCGACTTTTGATCCTTGGGGCCGGACGCGGTCGACGCGTCATGGGGGAATACAGGGGGGCGGTCGCCCGTGCGAGCCATGAGCAAGATCGAGGCGGACATAACGATCCACAGACCCGAGGAGCTGAGCGCCGAGCTCCGCGGGGCCTGGCACCGGGCGATGGACGAGTCACCCGACTACGCGAACCCTTTCCTGGCACCGGAGTTCGCGGCCGGTGTCGGCACGCACCGCGACGGGGCGGCCCGGGTGGCCGTCCTGCACCAGCACGGGGAGCCGGTCGGCTTCCTGCCGTACGAGCGGGGCGCCTTCGGCGTCGGCCGGGCCATCGGTCTCGGGCTGTCCGACTGCCAGGCCCTCGTGCACCGCCCCGGCGTCACCTGGGACGCCCGGCGACTGCTGCGGGCCTGCGGGCTGTCCGTCCTCGAGTTCGACCACCTCGTCGAGGAGCAGAAGCCCTTCGGTGGCTTCGTCACGGGGATGTTCGCCTCACCGGTCCTCGACCTGAAGGACGGCGGCGACAGCACCTACCCGGAGTGGCTGCGCGCCACGTACCCGGGGCTCGCCAAGACGACGCTGAAGAAGGAACGCCGCCTGGGCCGCGACGTGGGCGAGATGAGGTTCGTCTACGACGAGCGCGACCCGCGCATGCTGCGCCGGCTCATGGAGTGGAAGTCCGCCCAGTACCGCAGAACGGGCCGGATGGACCGGTTCGCGCGCCCGTGGATCGTGGCCCTGGTGGAGCACCTGTTCCAGGTCCGCGAGGAGCACTTCACCGGCATCCTGTCCGTGGTGTACGCCGGGGACCGGCCCGTGGCCGCGCACTTCGGCCCGAGGTCGCGCACCGTGTCCGCGGCCTGGTTCACCGCGTACGACCCCGACTTCCACTACTACTCGCCCGGCCTGCTCATGCACCTGCGGATGGCCGAGGCGGCCGGCCGGGACGGCGTGCGGCTGATGGACATGGGGCGCGGCGACAAGGAGTACAAGGACTGGCTCAAGACCCGTGAACTGCGCGTGGGCGAAGGGTTCGTGACCCGGCCCCACCCGGTCGCGGCGGCACACCGGCTGTGGCGCCGACCGGTACGCGGCCTGCGCAACACGGTCCTGGCCCATCCCACCCTGCGGGAGCCGGCCGACCGCCTGCTGAAGACGGTCGGCACCCTGCGTACGTCGGCCCGTCCGGCGCCGGGCAGGGCGGCACCGCGCGCGCACTGAGCGGACGACCGGTCCGCCCGCTCCTTCTTTCCGCCCCACCGCGTCTCCGGCGACGGTGACGGCGGCTCTGCACACGCGCACTGTCAGGCGCCTTTCCGGGCCCCGCCACGGGCCCTACGGCGACTTCTTCAACGGTCCCTCGCAGGGGCCCCTTCGACGGAAGAGGTGACGATGCCGATGCCGTACGGATCCCGGCTCGCCGCGACGATGACCCGGCGACTGGGACGGGAATGCGTCTACACGCCCTCGGCACGGCTGGCCCTGTACCTGGCGCTTCGTCGCTGGTGCCGGCCGGGCGGACGCGTGCTGATGTCGCCGGTCAACGACGACGTGATCCTCTTCGTCGTCCTGGCGGCCGGGCTGCGCCCAGTGCAGGCCCCGGTGTCGGCCTGGGACGGCAACATCGACCCGTCCGCCGTACCGGAGGCCACCTGGCGGAACCTGGACGCGGTCCTGACCACGAACCTGTACGGGATCCCGGACCGGGTGGGTGAACTGCGCACCCGCTGCGAGGCGTTGGGCATCCCCCTGATCGAGGACGCGGCCCACGCGATCGGCACGCACGTCGACGGACAGCCGATCGGAACGTTCGGCAGGGCGGCGGCCTTCAGCCTCTCCAAGCACGTGGCGGCGATGGCCGGCGGCTTCCTCGCCGTGGAGGACGCGCGCAACCGGCGCGAGATGGAGCTCCTGCGCGACGACCTCCTCGAACCGACCCGTCTGCGCGCCGACCTGGCCGCGGCCCTGCGCCCGCTGGCGCGCTCGGCCGTCCGCACCCTCCATCTGGTCCGGCCTGCATGGCGCACGATGCGGCGCCTGGGCCTCCTCGAACGCGACACCTTCCGCATGGCCCTGCACGCCCCGCGCCTGTCCGCCTCCGCACTCCGGGCGCCGAGCCTGACCGCGTACGAACCCTGGGTCCGCGTCGACCTGCACGACTTCCGCACCCGCCACGGGGCCCTGGTCCGCGGCCAGCTGAGCCTGCGCATGTCCCGCCTCGACACCAACCTCACCCACCGCAGGGCCGGCGTCACCCTCCTGTCCGGCACCGCCTGGGCCTCCCCGGCCCTGCGCGACCGGGCCGCGCACGAGGGCCCCTTCCCCCTCTTCCGCGCGCCTCTCCTGGTCGACGACCGCGACGCCCTGGTGGAACGCCTCGTGAACCACGGCATCGTCTGCGGCTACATCTACGACCCCCCGCTCGACGACTACGCGGGTGCGGAGTTCGTGGAACCGTCCCCCGACCCGGCCCCCGCCCGCTGGTTCGCCTCCCACGTCCTCCCGGCGGACCCCCTCCTCGCCCACCAGGTCACCAGCGCCCTGACCAGGGAACGAGCGACGACGGCCCGACCGCCCATACCGGCCCCGGTCCCCGACACGAGGAAGCCTCCGACGCCGCTGGGGCACTGAGGTCGCTTGGGGCAGTGAGGTCGCGGGCGTGGCGGCACTGTTCACCGGTGGCGGTTCCGCCCTACAGCCCTCTCCCGAACCCACCACGGGTCGGCCGGCAGGCCGCCCCGCGCACCCACGTCCAGCCCTTCCACGACGACCGGCGCGTTCACCACCCAGAGCGGCGCCACCCTGCGCGGCGCGCACCTCGCCTACACCACGTACGGCGAGCTCAACGCGGACAAGTCCAACGTCATCGTCTACCGTTCCCAATCAGTGAGCAGGAGTGAGTCTTGGACCCAAACCTGGTCACTGCGGACACCCCGAACGTTTGGATGTCCTGGTCGCCCGCGTACTCGCCGCGTCCGGCGGCACGGATCGTGTCCGTGGTCCGGGGATGCTGGGGCGGGGCTCCTCACGCCCAGGAGCACCTAATCCGGCCTGGGCGGTCCGATGCCCGTGCACATCGCTCTGGTGTGCACGGGGCCGTGTCGTCCGTCGCCGGATCGGGTGTCCCTGGGCGCGTCGTCCGATCGCCACGGCGGCTGCGTCGTGGCGGGTGGTGGTGAGGGGTTTCTGCCAGTGCTGGGCGCCCCAGCGGCTGGTGTAGGCCGGGGCGACGGCGATGACCGCGATCCGGGTCCGGTCGGTCATCGACGCCAGCCGGGTGCGGAGTTTGCCGGTGGGCATGCCGGAGATCAGCTGGCGGAAGCGTTTGCGGCGGCCGTGTTTCTCCCGGGTCTTGTCCGCGGCGAAGTCCAGGTCCTCGACCGCGATCGCCTTGACGCCGCAGACTCTGGCCCAGTGCAGGAGGCGGGTGAGGGCGTGGCGGACCTGGGCGTCACGGTGGGGCGCGGTGCCGGTGAGGTCGTAGAAGAAGCGGCGCGGGCTGCCGGTCGGGTTGCCGTGGGCGTCCAGGTGCCAGGCGGCCAGGTGGTCGGCGTTCATGTCGATACCGATCACTCCGTGCGTGAGCGCGGCCTCCAACGGGAGCGTGGGGTGGGGGGGATCTGCCAGGAGGCCGTCACATACCAGCGGTCCCGGCCGGTGTCGTAGCGGATGTGGCAGGCGATGGCCCGGTCGGCCGTGACGCGGTCGGTCCACTTGGTACCCCTGGTGCGCGAACGTGACCCGGCAGGCGAAGACGTAGCGTGCGGGGTATTGGCCAGCTGGGTGAGCGGTGCGGGGAGTTTGATGCTCACCTCGCCGCCGGGGCTGTTGCGGATGGTCTCGTTGCCGTAGCGCTTGCCGGACTCGCCGTCCGCCTGGCAGAACCAGCGCTCCGCCTCCCAGCGCCGGCGCCACGCGGACTCGGTCAGCTGGGCGGCGTCCAGGTGGTGCCGGGTGCGACAGCAGCTCCAAACCCCTTCGGCGAGCGAGGCACTGGCCTGGCCCTCGTGGTTCTCACAGCGGTGGCGCGGCGGCCGTGGGCCACCGCGCCACACGTGCGGTGTTTCGACGCATGCGCTGATCAGGTGGTGCCGCAGGAGACCGTGGGCCAGGTCCAGTTGCCGTTGGGCTGGATGGTGACGCCGAAGGTGTTGCCGCTGCCGTTGGGTTTGGCGGTCAGCACCTGGGCGCTGGGGTAGCTGGCGCTGGTGTTCCAGGTGGAGAGGATCTTCGCGGGGGAGGGGACGTTCATGGTCACGGTCCAGTTGCTGGAGCCGGAGACGGCGACGTTGAGGTTGTAGCGGTCGCTCCACTGCTGTCCGGCGGACAGGGTCGCGGTGCATCCGCTTCCGCTGCCGCCACCGCCGGTGCCTCCGCCGTCGGGGGCCACGGCACGGCCGGTCCGCGGCGAGATCATGCCGGCGCACAGGCCGCGACCGGCCAGCCCCTGGGCGATACGCGGGATCGCGGCGAGCGTGTTGGCGGACCAGTCGTGCATGAGCATGATCTGGCCGTTGGTGAGCCGGCCGGCGGCCTGCACGATCGCGTCGGTACTGGCGCCGTTCCAGTCCTGCGAGTCGACGTCCCAGATGATCTCGGTCAGGCCGTACTTGGCCTCGACCGCCCTCACCGTCGAGTTGGTCTCGCCGTACGGCGGCCGGAACAGCTTCGGGGTGCCGCCGCCCGCACCCGCGATGGCCTGCTGGGTCCGGGAGATCTCCGAGTCGATCTGTGCCTGGCTGAGCTGGGTCAGGTGAGGGTGGCTGTAGCTGTGGTTGCCGACCCACATTCCGGCGTCCACCTGGGCCCGCACCTGGGACGGGTTGGCGGCGGCGTAACTGCCCTGGTTGAACATCGTGGCCCGCAGCCCGTTCTGCTTGAGCGCGTTGAGCAGGCTCGGTGTGCTGCCGGACGGGCCGTCGTCGAAGGTGAGCCCGACGTACCCGTTGCAGACGGCGGCCTGCGCCGGGGCGGCGCTGACAGTGAGGGCACTTGCGGCGGCCGTCGCGATGACGGTGAGTGTCGTGACGAGGGAGCGTAACGAGAGATGCGGTCCGGCTCTCATGGGGAGTGGTCCTCCAGCCTCGGTGGTGGGGGGTCCGGTGGTCAGGGGGCCCGGTGGGTCAGCTCGGAGTGCAGGAGACCGTGGGCCAGGTCCAGTTGCCGTTGGGCTGGATGGTGACGCCGAAGGTGTTGCCGCTGCCGTTGGGTTTGGCGGTCAGCACCTGGGCGCTGGGGTAGCTGGCGCTGGTGTTCCAGGTGGAGAGGATCTTCGCGGGGGAGGGGACGTTCATGGTCACGGTCCAGTTGCTGGAGCCGGAGACGGCGACGTTGAGGTTGTAGCGGTCGCTCCACTGCTGTCCGGCGGAGAGGGTCGCGGTGCATCCGCTCCCACTGCCGCCACCGCCGGTGGTACCGCCCACGGTGATGTTGGAGCTCCCGCTGCTCTGGTATCCCTCGGTCGCGAGGATCATGTAGTAGTTGAAGCTGCCGAGGGTCATACCGGCGCGGGCCCAGGCGTCGAAGTGGTTGCCGGTGGTGATGGTGCCACCCGTCCGCTTCGCCTGCCGGACGCTCCAGTACTGGTCGAAGGTCCGAGTGCCTTCGACGGAGGGGGCGTTGTACCGCGTCGTCTTGTAGATGTCGTACGTACCGCCGTCGCTGGTGACGGTGCCCATGTGCGTCCCGGTGGGCCGGTAGGTGCCCCAGTTGTCGACGATGTAGTACTCGACGAGCGGGTTCGACGTCCAGCCGTAGAGAGTCAGGTACGCGTTGCCGGACGGGTTGAAGGTGCCGGAGTAGGTCACACTCCTGCGCCCGCCGGTGCTCCAGCCCTTGCCGGCGACGAAGTTCCCGGTGTTGCTCCAGGAGGTGCTGTAGTTGCCCCCGGAGCCCAGGTTCATGGAGACCGTGCCGGGGGCGTCGGTCCAGAACGAGTAGTAGTAGCCGTTGTTCGTGCCGGTCTGGTTCGTGTTGACGACCGTGTCGGCGTGAGCGGTTCCGGGCATGGTCAGCGCGGCCACGGCGACCATCGCTATGGCGCAGGCGCTGCTGATGAGAAGCCGTAAGCGGCCGTTTCTGCGGGTGCTCAAGGGCGCGTTCGAGGGTGCGGGTGCGTCGTTCATGTGCGTGTTTCCTCCTCGTCCTCGTAAGGCCGGTGGGGATCAGGCAACGGGACACGACCCGGACAATGTCTGGGCCCTGTCAACGGCGAACAGTGTTGGTCTGGGCACATCAACTGTCAACTATTTCGGCAATGATCACGAAACATTCGGTGGTGGCAGGTCGTCGCAGAAGGCGAGTATTACCTGCTCATCTGTGGTGGGGGAGAGGCCTCGTGATGATCGACCACCGAAAGACCCAGCGCGTACGACCAACGCACGAGGATCTCTTGTCGAAAATTTCGAACATCTTCCGGATCGGCGGGGAGCCCTTCCGTCGGTGCTGCTGTCGGGCGCTCTCGCCGGGGCTCCCCGCTTGCACCGCTGGTTGCGGCACGGCGCCGCTCTACCGCAGGATGCCGACGGGAAACACCGACAGCGAGGTGGAACCCGGACGGCAGTCCTTCCGTCTTCCCTCGACGGGCGGACTGCTTTTTACGAAGGAGAAAGTGACGAGAACCGAAAGGCGGCGAGCGAAACCCACCCTGACCTAACCAAAACTAGAAAATCGGCCGGAAATTGAGACATATAACATCGAAGACTTCTGCGCGAATAAGACCCGGAATCGCGTCGTCCGTGTGGCGTCAACCACGGGCGGGACTCTGGACCGTGGTGGGTGTCACGGCCCTCGGATTCCTCATCGCGCTGGAGGTCGCCGCACGTCACTACGGTCTGCCGGGGCCGATGACCTGCCAGGTGCAAGAGGTGATATTCCCTCCCAAGTCAGGCTTCCTGCTGTACGCCGGCATGGCCTTGATGATGGTGGTGCTGACCTGGCGGCAGCGGTTCATCGCGTTCGGTGTCGCGGTCGGTATCGACGTCGTTTTTCTGGTGGTCCGTTGGGTGGCCGGCGCCAAGATGACCGAAGGTCACCCCTTCGGCAACGGCGCATTGTGGGTGATTCTGGGCTACGCGGTCATCGCCCTCACTCGTCGTACCGGCCAGGAACGTGTCCTGCTGCTGAAGGGCGTCGGGCTGGCCCTACTGCTGGTGGCCGGCCGCAAGACCGGCGACACCTGGCTGCTCATCACCTCCAAGACGCGCCCAGTGGTGCTCGACCAGTACCTGGCCACCGCTGATCACGCGCTGGGCAACCCGTCGTGGCTGGTAGGCCGGCTGGTCACGGCGACCGGTCCGATCGGCTTCAACATTCTCGACATCGTCTACGGCCAGCTCGCGGTGGCCGCGGTGATCGTCGCGCTCTACCAACTGCGTAACGTGGCGGTCGAGCGCCGCTTCCCGGGCCATCATCTGGTGCGCACCTTTCTGGTGATCGGCCTCCTCGGGCCCGCCATCTACATGATCTTCCCGGTGGTCGGACCGATCTTCGCGTACGGCACCGGCGCCGAGCACTGGGCGACGGTCAGCCTGTGGGCGGAAACGCCGCCCACCGAGCAGTGGGCGGTGGCCGACCTGTGGCCGAACACGCCGCCGCCGATCGGTACCCCGCAGCCCATGCCGTTCGACGGGATCACCCCACGGAACTGCATGCCCAGCCTGCACACCGCATGGGCCACCGCGATCTTCATTCATTCCCGTAGGGGCCCACGAACCCTGCGATGTGCAGGAACGTTCTGGCTGATAGCCACGCTCACCGCGACGCTGGGATTCGGCTGGCACTACGGCGTGGATCTCATCGCCGGCGTGGTGTTCACGCTCACCATCGAGGCAGCTCTGCGCTCGCACGACCGCGGCTGGGACCGATCGGGAATCCAGCTGGTCGCATACGGCGCGACCGTCTTCGCGGCACTCCTGCTGGCTTATCGCTATCTGCCGTTGGAGATGGCCAGGTATCCGTGGGTGGCCGGACCACTTCTCATGCTGGCGATGGCCTCAGTGATCTACGGCTATGTGAAAACCACCGCACTGTGGGAATCGGGCACCGCGCCGACGCGGCAGGCGGAACCGCAGCCCGAACTGGTCTGAGAGGAGCGGCGCACTGCGGCGTCGCGGCCCGGCGTCCGATCGGACGCCGGGCGCCCGATAGACCTCTGGTGCGAGACCGAAAACGATCTCCCCACACCTTTCTGTAACCGTTCCTGTTCGTACCGTTGACACTCAGCACTCGTCCCCTTACTGTCACGCCAACATTTTTGAACATGTGACGAGATTTCGAACAGTTGAAAGGCGATGGCCCTGTGCACCCCCGTAATCCGTACGCGCGTGGCCGGAACGCCGTGGCGCAGCCTGGCCTACGTACAGGAGCACACCGGCAAAGGGATCACTAGGGTCGGCGAGCGCCGGATGCCGGGCCGCAGCAAGCACTGACCGGCGAACTGCGGGACACCGAGGCGTCTGCGCACCGACTCGAGCAACGTGCCCGGCCGACCTGACTCAACCAGGTGAGCGAGGTCCGCCGGCTGTTCACTCGCCTTGAAGCACGCCAAGACCCCCGACGACCTCGGTGGCTACGTGCGGATCCACGAGGGCGCCGAGCTGATCCGCTCGGCGCACTGCTCTGTCTGAAGCCAGGTCCGTTCCATCGGCGGGCCTGAACCCGGGCACCGCCCGCGAGTGGGCTCGGCACGTCCGCTCGCAGCAGCCCTGCCGCTGTCGCCGCCCGGCCCGCTCCACCGCTTTCCCGAAGCTGTCTGCCTGACCCGCCGTTTCCCCCTCAACGACGAGAAGAACAAGGAACGATCACCATGTTGCACCGAAGAGCCGCCCTCGCCCTCCTCGCCGGAGTCGGCTCCCTCGCCCTCACCTTGTCGGCCTGCGGCCAGGGCAGCGAGGGCAGCTCCGCGGACAGTTCCGAGGGCGTTACCGTCGGGATCGCCATGCCGACCCGGGCCTCCGAGCGCTGGCTGACCGACGGCAAGAGCGTCGTCGACAACCTGAAGGGCATGGGGTACAAGACCACGCTGGTCTACGGCGACGACGACCCGAAGGTCCAGGCCTCGCAGATCGAGACCCTGGTCAAGCAGGGCGTCAGCGCACTGATCATCGCGTCCATCGACGCCAAGTCGCTGAACAGTGCGCTGCAACAGGCCGCCGATGCGGACATTCCGGTGATCGCCTACGACCGGCTCATTCTCGGCACCAAGAACGTCGACTACTACGTCTCCTTCGACAACGAGATGGTCGGCCGGCAGCAAGCCCGCCACATCATCGAGAAGCTCGGCCTGGAGGACGGCAAGGGTCCGTTCAACATCGAGATGTTCGCCGGCTCCCCCGACGACAACAACACCAAGTACTTCTTCGACGGCTCGATGGCGCTCCTGGAGCCGTTCCTGGAGAACAAGCAGTTGGTCGTCCCCTCCGGCGAGACCAAGATGAACCAGATGACCACCCTGCGCTGGGACGGGCCCACGGCAGAGAAGCGCATGAGCGGCATCCTCGCCGAGTGGTACGGCAACCGGGAGGTCGACGCGGTCCTGTCGCCGTACGACGGAATCTCCAGGGGCGTCCTGTCCGCGCTGGAGGCGGACGGCTACGGCTCCGACGGCAAGCCCCTCCCGGTCGTCACCGGTCAGGACGCCGAGCTGGACTCGGTGAAGTCGATCATCGCGGGTGAGCAGTCGCAGACCGTCTACAAGGACATCCGCGCGCTCGCCAAGGCCGCCACGGAGATGGTCGACGACATCCTCACCGAAAGAACGCCGAGGGTGGACAACCGAACCGACTACAACAACGGCGTCAAGGACGTGCCCGTCCACTTGCTCCAGCCGGAGAGCGTCGACAAGAGCAACTACGAGATTCTGGTCAGGGATGGCCACTTCACCGCCGGCCAGCTCAAGTAGTGCAGCCCCGGGACACTGATCACTTCGTCGGTCACCGCGCCCCGCCGGTTGTCGCCCGGCGGGCCGAAGTCGCAGCCGCGAGCGGACGAGGTTCAGCACCTGCCGGCGGGACCTCGTCCGTCCACGATCGGCGCACCCGGCAGGGCGGTTTTGCCCCCGCACGCAAGGGCACACGGCGAGTGAGACTCCGCGGAGGTGCCGAGATGAGTGCCGGAGAACGAGCCAAGGCAAAGGCCGAACAGGTCGTCGGAAAGACCGTGCGGAAGGCGGCCCACGCGGTGCACAAGGACACCCTGGCAGCAAAGGGCGCCGCTCTCGAAGCACGGGGCATGACGCGAGGCGCGAAAGAACGGTCCAAGGGTTCTTTCAAGCGCTGACACGTTCATGCGGCGGCCGGTGGAGCGTGGGGACAGCTACGACCGGGTAGCCGAATGGTCAGGGGCCCGACCGGTCCGCGGCCTACCGCAACCATGCTCTCTTCCTCGGTTCACCGCGCCACGGTGGCGAGGACATCGTGGCCCAGCCGCTGGATGACGTCCGTGGCGAGCCGGTGCCGGAGTTCGCCGTCCCGGGCGGAGCGCACCAGGCCCGCGTCGCAGGGTCCGCACCTGCACCCCCACGCACGACGGGTCCCACGAATACCGCCGCCGCCGTGAAGCCGGGCCGTCCCGGCGCTTCCATGGGGCCGCCCCACGGCAATTCGACAACTCATGCCTCTTTAAAAGGAGTTGGGGAAAGGGGAATCATTGCGGGGGTGGGACTGACGGGCGCGGTGTGGCCGAAGGGGGAAGCGGTGGCGTATCTCGTGGAAGTGCCGGTCGGTGGCGCGGACGGGCAGTCAGAGGTGGTGAAGGTTCAGATAGAGGCTCAGGGGGACGGCCTGGTGAGGGTCGCCAGGCCGGGGCAGGTCGTGGCGCGGGCCACCCGCTCGTTGGGCGAGATGGTGGCGGCGGTCAGACCGGTCGCCCAGAACTTCGTCGACGGCTTCCAGGACATGACCCGCAGACCGGACGAGATCAGTGTCGAGTTCGGTCTTGCTCTGTCGGCCGAAGCCGATGTGGTGATCTCCAGCACCTCGGCACAGGCCAACTTCAAGGTCGCGCTCGTCTGGCGCCGGTCCTCGGCCGATCCCATCGGCGCTTCGGCGGGAGACGAGCCCGCGCCGTGACGGCGTCCGAGCGGCCGGGCGGGGTGACGCCTGACCCGGCCGGCTCCGACGCCTCGACGGCTGATACTCCCGGGAACGGGAACGGGAACGGGAACGGGAACGGGAACGGAAACGGGCCCGCGGTCCACGTCCCTGCCGCCGACGTGGGCACCAGCGCCCTGGAAGCGGCCCTGCTCCAGATCCGGGACCAGCAGGGTGAACCGGTGGGTGTGGGCTTCCTGGTCACCGATGAGTTGGCTCTGACCTGCGCACATGTCATCAACGCGGCCGTTGGTACGCCCCCGGAGACCGAGCCCGCCGCCGACGCCCGCATCGCGGTGACGCTGCCCCTGCTGCGGGCCCCGGCCGGAAGTACGCCGGACGATGCCGCGGCCGACGTGCCGCACGTCCTGGCGAGTGTCGAGCGCTGGGTCCCTCCGCGGCCGTCCGGCGCCGGAGACGTGGCCGTGCTGCGGATGGACACCCCGGTGCGGGGCGGTCGGCCCATCCGCCTGGTGGACAACCCGGACGTGTGGCAGCACCCTGCGCGGGTGTTCGGCTTCCCCGCGGGCCGCCCCGGTGGCGTGTGGCACTCGGCCGTGCTCCGCGCGCGGCAGGCCGACGGACTGGTCCAGGCCGACCTGGCGGAGGGCGGCTACCGGGTCTCCGGCGGCTTCAGCGGCAGCCCGGTGTGGGACGGGGAACTCGGTGGCGTCGTCGGCATGATGGCGCTGGCCGAGCAAGGCGAGCCCCCGGCGAGCTATCTGATCCCGACGGCCGGCGTGCTGGACGTCTGGCCCGAACTGCGTGACCTCGTACTGCCGCCGTCGCCGTTTCGACGGCTGCTGGCGTTCGAGGAGGCCGACGCCGCTGTCTTCCACGGCCGCCTGGCGGAGACCGACGCGGTCGCCCGTATGGTCGCCGGTGAACGCTGGACCGCGATCGTGGGCCCCTCCGGCTCCGGCAAGTCCTCCCTGGCCCTGGCAGGAGTCGTACCGAGGCTGCGGCCGGAGGCCACCTCGGTGATCGTGCTGCGGCCCTCGGCGGGCAGCACCCCGACCGCGGGCCTGGCCCTGGAACTGCTGGCCCTGCTGGAGCCCGATCTGTCCGAGACGGACCGGCTCGGGCAGGTTCCGACGTTCACCCGGATCCTGGTCAGGAACGGCGGCGTGGCTGACGTCGTCCCGCGGTTACTGAGACAGCAGGGAAACCGTCGGCTGCTGGTCGTACTCGACCAGTTCGAGGAACTGCTCGCCCGCGAAGCGGCGGCCGTCGACGAGTTGGCCGGGGTGCTGTTCGACGAAACCCTGCCGGACACGGTCCGCGTGCTGACCACCCTGCGGGCCGACTTCCTGGGTGCGGTCCTCGACCACCCGCGTCTCGGACACGCGTTCGATGGACAGCAGGTGTACGCGCTCGGCCCCATGCACCCCGACCAGCTCCGAGACATCGTCACCCTGCCGGTGGACGCCATCCCCGGCGTGCAGTACGAGCCCCACCTGGTCGACCGCATCCTCGACGACACCGGCGCCGAGCCCGGTGCGCTGCCCCTGCTCGGCTTCGCCCTGGACCAGCTCTGGCGGGAGCAGCAGCAGACCCACGGATGGCTCACCCATGACGCGTACGAGAAGATCGGTGGCGTCGCCGGGGCGTTGCACGACCACCTCGTCAAGGTCTGGAACGCCCGGGTCCCCAAAGCCGACGAGGAGGCGGCACGGCGGCTGTTCACTCAGCTCATCCGCGTGCCCCTGGAATCGGCCGGTGTCACGCGGCGGGTGGTCACGCGCAGCGAACTGGACGACACGGAATGGGAGGTCGCGCAGCACCTCGCCACCACCCGCCTCCTGGTGACCGGCCGGGACGCCCACGGGACCGAAACCGTCGAACTGGCTCACGAGTCCCTCATCTCCAGCTGGGACAAGCTGGCGGACTGGGCCGCGGAGGATCGATCCTTCCTGGTCTGGCGGGAGTCCCTGCGTCACGACAGAAGCCGCTGGGACGACGGCGGGCGCTCACCCGAACTGCTGCCCACCGCAGCCGCTTTGGCGAACGCCGAGAAGTGGCTCGACGAACGGGGCGCCGAACTCACCGCCGCCGAGCACGAGTACCTGGAACTGGGCCGCGCCCATCACCGTTCGCGCGCCCGCAGACGCCGGGCGCTCAGGTCCGGCTTCGGCATCCTCGTCGTCCTCGCGTTGCTGTTCGGCACCCTGTTCGCGTACGCGCACGAGGAGAGCCAGGAACGCCAGACACTCGCCAACTCCCGTTCCCTCGCCCAGTTCTCGCAGGACCAGGCCGAATTCGACCCGGCGCTGTCGGTGAAGCTGGCGCTCGCGGCGTATGAGACCGCGCCCACGATGGAGGCCCGCAGCCAGTTGCTGCGGCAGTACCTGGCCCACTCGGGCTCCACCCGCATGCTCTCCGGACTACTGGGCACGATCCAGCAGTTCCAGACCAGCCGGGACGGCAACGTCGTCTTCGCCAGGTCCGCCTTCGGCCGCGCGACCCTCTTCGTGGGTGCCCTCACCGGCACCGTGCGCAGCGAACAGTTCTCCCGCAAGCAGCTGATCATGGCCATGGTGTCGGCCGACGGAAGCAGAGTCGCGTTCGTCTGCGACGACGGGTCGGCCGGCTGGTTCGAGGTGCACCCGGACGCCGAACGCCTCATCGGCACCGTCCACGAACTGCCCAAGGCGAAGGACCTGATCAACTACTTCGACAGCAGCAGCGGGTTCGCGATGTCCGAGGACGGACGGACCGTCGCCGTCCGCGACGGGGACGACCTGATGTGGTGGGACCTGGACAGCGGCACCGTCGGCGGCAGGGTTCCGGCACCCCCGGACATGGGTGGCAATCTGTGGATCGACCCCGACAAGCGGCACCTGTTGGTGGAGACCTCCACATCGAAGGGGAACACGTTCCACGTCGCTCTGCTCGCCGTCGACATGGCCACAGGCAGGAGCCGTACCGTCGTGCGCGACGCCAAGCAGCTCATGGTCTCGGGCGACCGGTCGGCCGTCGTCGTCTGCCGCCGTGACGGCGGCCCGGACGCGTCACTCACCCTGTGGCAAATCTCCGACGGCGCCCAGCAAGGGCGTCGCTACGTCTGGGACGACGGGGACTGCGGACTCGAGGGCGTCGACTCGACCGGGCGGCACGTCGTCACGGGCACGGCGGGCAGGCTGTCGCTGGTGGATCTCTTCCAGGGCAAGTTGATCAGCGAGTCCACCCGGCCCAGGGGGACGGTGGTGATCGCCCGGGACGTGGTGTCCAGCGGCGGCAGACTGTTCGCCGCCGCGCACGACGGATCGTTGATCAATTACGTCGAACTGTTCACCAAGCCCAACGTCGTCAAGGTGAGCGATCAGAAACTCAGCGCGGACGGCAGCAGAACCATCAGCCTCGTGGACGACGGAGCAAGCCTGCAGGTCCGCTCCGTGACAAGCAAGGCGGGCGACCCGCCGACAGCCGAGGTGAACCGCCCGCGGCCGTACTGGTACCCCAAGGACGGATACCAGCTCGTGCTCAACCCGGACCGGACACTCCTCGCCGACTGGGTCGCGGAGGACACCATCTCCGTCCGGAAGGTGCCCACACTGCGGCAGACAGCCCGGATCACCGTCCCCAGACCGCCGTCCACATCCGAGTTCCAGTACTTCTTCGACCGGGACGCACACCTCGTGACCGTCTCCGGGACGCGGGTGCAGCAGTGGGACACCCGCACGGGCATGGAACTCGCCCACTTCGACGTCAAGACCCTCCTCGCCGAGAGCGGCAGCGCGAGCACTCCGCCGACGGTGAAGGTCGCCAACCACCCGGCGGACAACCAGGTGGCCGTGCTCCTGTGGGACGACCCCACGGTCCGTGTCGTCGACCTCACCACGGGACGCACGAAGACGACCGTGAAGGTGCCCAAAGACACCACCGCCCTGCAGTTCGATCCCAGCGGTCGCCACTTCGCCGCCCTGCGCAGCGGCGGCATCGTGGAACTGTGGCGGCGCGACCCGCTGCGCAGGGAACTGGGACCACTGCGCAGCCTGGTCGAGGACGCCACGACGCCGTACGCGGCCCGGTTCATCGACGGGGAGGGCGGCTACGCCGTGGCCGCCAACAGTTCCGTACGGATCTACGAGCTCGGCAGGCGCAGCTACCGTGAGTCGTACGACTTCGGTCGTGTGCCTGCCGGCAAACTGCTGGGGGACGACTCGTACGTCTTCTGGGACATCACTCCGGACGGCAGGTCCGTGATCTACCAGAACTCGATCAACACAGGCGGACCCCTGCGCCTCGATCCCGAGAGCTGGCGGCGCGAGCTGTGCGAAGTGATCGGTGGCCAGGGGTTCAGCGGAGACGAGAAAGCCGGCCTTCCGGCGCCCGTGCCGACTCGACCGCTCTGTGCCTGAGCCGCCGCCTGAGCGGGTAAAGGGCGCCCACGTGAAGAACGCTGCACGAAGATGAGCCGCGTGAACAGAACCACTGAGCAGGCCGTTGTGGCCCGCTTGGGGCAGGAACACCTGCGCGCGGCATTTCCCGTAGGTCTGCGCGGTGCCGAGATATCAGGCATCGACATGGTGCTGCTCGACGCCGGCATCGCCGGGTGTGTGTCGACCTGGCACAACAACGGCGGCGCTCTCGACACAGAGCGCCATGACATCCTGCGCGACCGCATCGAGACCTGGACCAGGTTCTGCCGTTGCTCAACGAAGCGGAGGACCGCTGCTACTACCAGCGCCTGCGTGAGCTGGCGCAACTCGTGTCGGACACCGGCCCACGACCCACCAAGTGAACCGACGCGCTGGTCGGCGGGTGTCTCACACCTGCGCCACCGCCTACGCCCTGCGATGCATCGGCATGGGCGTCGGGGGCCACGCTCCGACGGCGGCTGAGCTGCGCGAATGACATATTCTCGCCCCACCTGCCATGCCTGCGGCCGGGGGATGCACGGCCGGGGCAGGCCCGAACCAATGGGGGATCCATGCGCATGAAATCCATAGGTGCCGTCCTCACCGGCGCCCTGGCGCTTTCCGCCTCCGCCGTCACCGCCCCGGCCGCCCACGCGGCGGAGACCGGCGTGGTGATCCAGAAGCTGTCCGTGAACGGCGGCAAGCCCCTCGTCCTCGGCACCTCCCAGAGCGAGTCGTTCACCATCTCGGTGACCGCCTCGGACGACTCGGGGATCAGCAAGGACCTCGCGTTCCTCCAGATCGACCGGGAGGTGGGCGACGACTACTGGTCGTACCACGGCGCCCCGACGTGCACCGCGGTCAACGCCACCACCTCCACGTGCAAGCTCACGTTCAAGCTCGATTCGGGCTGGGGCGTGCCCCGTAACACCCTCGCGGGCAAGTGGGACGTGACCGTCCAACTCCAGTCCAAGGACGGCGACCTCTACAACAACGGCGGAGCCGCCAAGCACCCGGTCCTGCGGCGGGGCACGCTCAGCGTCAACGCCGGGCCCGAGCCGGTCGCCAAGGGCAAGCCGATCACGGTCACGGGCAAACTGGCCCGCGCCAACTGGGACAAGCGCATTTACGCGGGCTACACCAACCAGCCCGTGAAGCTGCAGTTCCGCAAAGCCGGCACCACGACCTACACGACCCTCAAGACGCTGTACACCAACTCGACGGGCAACCTGTCGACGACGGTCACGGCAGCGGCCGACGGCTACTGGCGCTGGTCCTTCGCAGGCACCCCCACCACTTCGCCGGCCAACGCCACAGGCGACTACGTAGACGTGCGCTGACAGCCACCGCCGTCAAGCCTGCCGCCAAAGGGCCCCGGACCATGATCGGTCCGGGGGCCGTTGCCTGGTGCCCCCGAGCACCCTGCAGTGTGGCCTGCCGATATGGGGCTCGGTGGTGGTCTCTCTACGATCCGGCTGTGACCGCTTCAGTGCGTCATCGTTCGCCGCCGTTGATGTCAGCTGGTGATGTCAGCCGGACGGCCTATGCGCTGATGGATGCCGAACGGGCCACGTCAGTGAGCGTCGACGCCGTGCTCGGTGAGCGACTCGTCGATGTAGTCGCACAGCTCCTCGCGCTCGCCGGTTTCGAAGGCGCTTCCGTTGTGGGCGTCATTCACGGCGTTGAGGGCCAGGACGGCGCGTTCCACTACGGCGAGGATCTGCGCATCCTCCGCTTCGGCCAGTCTCGCGAGCTCCGCCTCATAGGTGTCGAGGACGGCATCGGTGGCCGTGAGCAGATTTTCGGGGAACAGTCCAGCCATGCAGGCGCACTCGGGGTCCAAGGCGCCGGAGGCAAGTTCCTCGGCTTCTTCGGCTATGCCGTCGCGCCAACTCGTCGTAGGTCTCTCAGCCATGAAGCGGACCGTACAGCGCAGGTCTGACACTCCACTGCACTGCGGAGGCGCGCGACTCAGCAGCGCGCTCGCTTTCCATCTGTGGTGGTGGGCTCCGGTGCCTCGGACGGGGCCGTTCACCTGCGTTCATGGGCGGTCGGCCGCCTGAGCGGATACCGCCTGGGCCTCGCCTGAACGGCCGTGAACGGCGCTGCAGGAGAAGGAAACTGAGACGGACGGCGGGGCCAGGCCCGCTAGCATCTCCGCTGTTGAAGGGGGAGTCATGGCACTGGTCCGCAAGGGATCACGACTGATCGTTGTCGACGGCACGGCCTACCGCTGGCGGCTGCGAGGCAGGCCTACGTACTTCCAGGGGCTGGCCTGGTCGCCGTGCACGTTCGCGGTCGAGCATGCGGACACCCCGGGGACAACGCTGGTGGTCACCACCGACCAGCCGCATCCGAGCAACTGGATCGGTCGCGAGGCTGAGCCTGTACTGCCGTCCGGTGTTGCCGCGGCTGTTCGGCTTGCCCTGCGTGAGGGGTGGACTCCAACGGCTCCGGGCTCCGCGTTCCACCTCGACCAATCCGTCGGCTTCTCGCCTTCACACTGAACAGCCGGGGAATCGCTCACGGGCACTGGTACGCAGTTCCGGCTGCCTGAAGATACGGGGAGGTAGCCGGAGTTGTACGCACACGAGGTGGTCCTGAACGAACTTGCGCAAGGACTCAGACCAACGGCCGAGGGTGTCGAGTGGTTCGAGGGTCTCTCGGAGGATGACCAACGCAAGGTCCTGCACGCACTGGTGCTGTTCTGCGGGCAGGCCCGCGCCCGCAAGGACGATGTACCAGAGAGCATTGCGCGGTCCGGCATTCGTCCCACTCACACGCCGGCGGTGATGCTCACGAAGTGGCGCTTCGGGATGGAAGTACTCCCGGCCTATGAACTCACCAAGTCCTTCCGCCTGCTCATCGCTCTCTTCAGCATCGCGGATACCCGAAGGCGGACGCTGCATTGCGCCGATGGGTGCGGCCACGAGTGGCACAACCTGTCGGATCCGATGCGGGATGCAACCCAGGTGTCTTCTTGCCCTGGGTCTCGGTGAGTACGAACGCGGCCACCAGTCCGAAGGCTCGCCTCCGACCGGTTCGCCCGGCGGCACCGCGAGCAAGGTAAGTCCACCTTCGTCGTCGAGGCCGACGCCGTCGGCAGTCACCCCCAGGCCGACAGCCTGGACGTCAAGGAAGAGAAGGCCAGCCAGGACATCTCCACCCGGCTCGGCTCCGTGCGCCGCGTCCTCGCCCGCCGGGGCCGCTACCTGCTGGACGGCCGGCCGGTCGAGTTCGCCACCTCCTACCTCCCGCTCGACATCGCCCGCGGCCCACAGATCGCCGAACCCAACCCGGCCCCGGCGGCATCTGCCCCCGCCTCGAAAAACCGGGCCACCACCTCGACCACTTCGAGGAGGAGCTCCGGGCCCGGATGCCCTGGCCGACCGAGGTGAAGACGCTCCGACTGGCCTCCGGCGTGCCCGTATTCATCTGATCCGGACCGCATACGACACCGAGGGGCGGGCTGGGGAGGTCTGCGACACGGTCATGGCGGGGACGCGTACGTCCTGTCGTACCAGCTCCCGGCGACGTGATCGCGTGCCGATTGCGGGCTGACGCTAGGTGGTGGGCTGATCGGTGGCCTCAGGAGCGGATCGCTCGAACAGGGAGCTGATGTTGTTCCACATGAAGTCCTCTCGCCAGTCCTGCTTTTCGGCCGCCCAGCCGAGAAGGGCCCGCAGCACCTTGTCCTGGGAGACCGTTTGCGTCCGGTAGTGCTCTGCGGGGACGCCATCCCGGTATTCCAGTTGGTAGGTGTTGTTCTCGCGCAACAGGACCTGGATGTACCAGTCACCTGCGCACTCCTCGTCCTGCCGCTCAACGATCATGTGTTCGTTGTCGCGCCCGAGGTTGGCGAGCATGGTGCCAAGGGCCGGCCTCGAAGGGCGCTTCACCACGTGGCCTCGGGCGTTCGTCGCAATCAGCATGGGCAGATCCTGCCGGGTGGGTCTGACAGTCACCTTCACCGAGGAGTGTGCGCGGGGCCGTTCTCCCGAACGCGCCGCCTGGCGGGCGTACTCGTATAGACGACCGAGCAAGTCGGAGGCAGGGGCATTCAAGGCTGCGGGAAGCAGCCTCTGGCTACGGATGTGGCTTCCACGTGCGTTAGCGGCGGGCGTGTGCCACGGCCTCGAACGCGACGAGCCAGCCTGGGAAACCCCTCCTGAGCTCGCCCTTGGTTATTGCCCCCGACAGGATTCGAACCTGCGGCACCCGTCCAGGAGTTCTGCCGGCCGCAGCCGCACCTGTCCAGATTACTCATCCAATTACACCGGCAGCGAATCCTATTTACTCCTAAAGTGGAGTCGGGAAGAAGAATTAATCGACCAATAGGGTGCCGAGTCGGATGTGTGGCGTAATTGATCAAGAACTCTTCTCTCGGGTTTTCTGCCTTCATAAGCTCACTCTTTTGCCGCACGTCCTGAAGGAGGGGAGCCGCGTTATCAGGCTATGACGACAGCAAGGACCCATGGCCTGCCTCGACGCAACACGAGGACGGATAATATTTCTGCGGTTCGCGACCTGGCAGTGGGGAAGTACACTTTCCAGCCCGGTGCGGGGTACGCAGCGCTGACGGCGCGGGGCACGGCGGCCAGGGACGACGCGCAGTCCGAACGGCAGGTCACCGAGCCACTGCTTCGCGAGTTCCTCGCCCTACTGGAGGAAATCCAGCAGGAAATCAATTCACGATGGAGCGGTCAGGGGAAATCCGGCCGCCGCGTGCAGCGTGACGGGTCGCATTTCCGTGAATCATGACTATGTCGATCCTGCCTTTGCGCAGCGTGAGTACTACTCCGACGCGTTCTCGTACGGTCCGGGAACCGGCTGGGACGGGGGACATGCCGACGACGTGCACTCAGGGGTTCCCCTGACCGCACCCGCCGGAGGCTGGGACCCGGTCGAGGAACTTGCCTATCTGCTGCAGGAGGCTGTTCCGGAGGAGCAGACGGCCAGGATCCCGCAACCTCGCAGCGAGCCCGCATCAGGCGTCGCCTTCAACGACCCGATGGAGAACCTGGCGCAGATCACCGCTCAACTGCCGCCTACCCGACGCTCCTCTTCCGGGCACCGGAAGCTCCACGTCCGAAAACCCCGGCTCAAGTGGTTGCAGACCGGCAGCTTCGTCATCGTCGCGCTCGTTGCCGTCATCGTGGCGATGGTCAGTGTCTTCGGCGGCATGGTGGCCTATAGGCCTCTGCAGAACATCACCTCCGGGACGGGAGGCGCCGTGGTCCCGTCGTGGCCTCTTCTCGTGTACGGCCCCTGGATGGTGGCCTCTCTCTCCATCCTCCGGACTGCCCTGCACCAGCGCCGAGCTGTGCACTCGTGGTTCATCGTTCTGCTGTTCTCCTCCGTCGCGATAATGCTGTGCGTGGCTCAGGCGGACAGAACCGTCACCGGTATCGCCGGAGCATGCCTGCCGGCCCTCGCCTCCCTCGCCTGCTTCCAGCAACTCGTCCGGCAAATCACGCTGACTCTGCCACCGCGACAGGACAAGCGGCGCCACCGCCGGTAGCAGCACCGTCCTCGGCGCACGGGTGTCCGTTTCTCTCCCCTCACGCTTTCGGTTCGCTATGGATGACCGGCGTCGAGTGGTCTTGCCTCGGTGGGTACTGGTGGAATCGATTGATTCGACGCCGACTTCCACCACCAGCCTGATTGGGCCAGCAGTGAGTTCAGCTTTTCCGGCGTGACTGAGCACGCCGGCCGGCTCATCGTTGGTGTCAGCCACCGTGGGCGGACCTTCCCGCTGTCAGTGGTGCATGGCACTGTGCCGCCATGACGACAACGACAGAGCTCACCCTCTTCGCCGACTACTTCCAGATACACGTATCCGATGCGGATTCGGACGGTGATCTGAGCGAAGCGTGGACTGACCAGGCTGTCGCCGATCACCTCGCGGTGGCACCGGATGCGCTGGGCATCGGCACGGTGGTCAATGTCAACGTATCCGTCACTGTTGTCGTCCTGCCTCAGGAGCCGAGTGATGACAGCTCGGAATTCGATCACGTCGTTGAGGCGAGCCTCCATGTGTCGTTGGGCCGGCTGATGGTTCTGGGCTGCACGGACTACGCCCCCGAGGCGGCTACGTTCGAGGTCCCGGCAGGCTGGAACCGCGTCCGCGTGTCCCGGAGCAACTTGGCTCGGGCAGCTCAGGCCGACGTCGACTCTGACGAGAGCCCCGAGACGATTGAGAAGATCCGTATCCAGGTGTGGGCGGCCCCAGAATGTCCAGCAGAGATCATCAAGCGGTGGTCTTAGCTCGACGGAGTCTGTGATGGCCGGCTCGTGTGCCCGTCCTTCGAACTTCCTTGCGGCGTCCCGCAGGCGGCCGGTGGTGAGTGACCGCCCTCGTTGATGTCAGAAGCAGATGTCAAAGGCCCCGGACCATGATCGGTCCGGGGCCTTTTGTCTGGTGCCCCCGGCAGGATTCGAACCTGCGACACCCGCTTTAGGAGAGCGGTGCTCTATCCCCTGAGCTACGAAGGCGACGGCGTTCAGTGTAGCGGGTGGGGCTGGTCCTTTACCGGTGGGCGGTCGGGGGT
>NZ_JAGMUK010000229.1 GCF_019049245.1 Streptomyces sp. AC555_RSS877
CCAGGGCCGCCGATGCCCAGACTGCCCGTGCCAGGGCCGCCGATGCCAGGACGGTCGGTGCCGACGCCGTCACTGCCTGGGCCGCCGGAGCCAGAGCCGCCGGAGCCGCCCGTGCCAGGGCCGCCGATGCCCAGACTGCCCGTGCCAGGGCCGCCGATGCCAGGACGGTCGGTGCCGACGCCGTCACTGCCTGGGCCGCCGGAGCCAGAGCC
>NZ_JAGMUK010000230.1 GCF_019049245.1 Streptomyces sp. AC555_RSS877
TCGGCAGCCAGACGGCTCGGCGGTCAGGCGGCTCGGCGGCCGGGCAGCTCGGCAGCCAGGCGGCCGGGCAGCTCGACAGCCAGACGGCTCGGCAGCGCGGGAGCTCGGGAGCTCGGCGGCTCGGTGGCCGGGTAGCTCGACGGCTCGACAGCCAGGCGGCGCGGCGGCCGGACGGCCGGACGCCTCGGCGGCTGGCGTGGAGAACTCGGTGCGAACGCCGATGAAGGACTGACGGCGA
>NZ_JAGMUK010000231.1 GCF_019049245.1 Streptomyces sp. AC555_RSS877
GCGGAGCATCCCGGCGACGTTGAGGTCCTCGACCACGATCGTGCCGTACTCGGCGGTCACGGCGGTGGTGAGCTTGTGCAGGGCGTCTCCGCGGAGGTTCGCCACACGGTGGTGGACCTTGTTGCGGGCGGCGTTGGCCTTCTCCCACCGCTTCGACGCCTTGCGTCCGGTGCGCCGGTCGGGGCCCTGGCGTCGGGAGACGAC
>NZ_JAGMUK010000032.1 GCF_019049245.1 Streptomyces sp. AC555_RSS877
GTCTGGTGCGGGCGTGAGCGGTGTGGTGCGGGGGTGGGCTGGGCTGTGTGGGCTGTGTGGGCTGTGTGGTGCGGGGTGGGCTGTGACGGCATTTTGTCGGGTTCATGCACGAAGTCGAAGGCCGCGTGGGGTGGCGATGAAGCCCGCCCCTTCCAAGAGGGTGCCGATGGGGGATGTCAGGGCCGAGGCGCCGTTGACCCTCTCGACGGTGACGGTGCCCAGGGAGCCTGCCTTGGCCGCGGTGGCCAGGGCCTGGGCCGCCTCCTGGAGACGTGGATCGTCGGTGGCGGTGCCGACCGGGTCGGAGGGCCAGGCCAGCAGGGTCTTGCCGCCCCGCTCCATATAGAGAGTCAGCTCACCGTCGACGAGCACTACCAGGGAGCCCGCCTTTCGGCCCGGCTTGTGGCCGGCGTCCGTCGGGGGATCGGGCCAGGGGAGAGCTGCGCCGTATGCGTTCGCGGGGTCGGCGGCGGCCAGGACGACGGCTCGGGAGTCGGGGGTGCGGCGGGTTGAGGAGGGGGAGGCGTAGGGGCCGTAAGCCGGGCCGGCCGGTGGTGGGAAGTCGCGGGGGGAGGTCCACTCGCTCCGCGCGGTGGGAGCGGGGGAGAGCCAGTCGTCGGTGAAACCGGTGTCGAAGGTGGCGGGACCCTGGTCTGTGTGGCCGTCGGTCGGACTCGGCCCTTCGGCCGGGTGGGGGGCGGGTGACGCGAAGGGGTCGGATGCCAGGTCGGTGGGGGAGTCGAAGGGGGTTGGAGCGAAGGGGGCGGTCGGCGTGGAAGGAGGGTGTGGGCCGAAGCCGTCTTGGGAGCCGTCGGGCGGGGCCGGGGGTGGCAGGGTTTCGCCCCGGTCGCGGGCGTTGGCCACCGCGCGCAGGCGGTCGACCGCGCCGTCCATCGCGAACTGCGCCGCGCCGAGTCCTTCCACCACGTAGCCACGTCGTGCCTGGCCGCTGTCCTCGAAGGCGGACAGGATCCGGTACAACGCGGAGAAACCGCCCTCGACGCCTTCCGCGGAGACGGCTCCGCGGGTCACCACGCCGTGCCGGTCGAGAAGGACACGAGCCAGGGCGTGGGCGCGCACGGTGAGATCGGCCTCGCGGTCCGGGAGCAGGGACCAGCGGCCGGCGACGGTCGGAGGGCCGGTGCGGGACGCGGGGCGGGCGGCGGCCGTGAGGGAGCCGTACCGCCCGCGCGGGACGGTCCGCTTGGCGCGGTGGGCCGTGGAGCCGGCGGTGCGGCCCGAGCCCAGGAGGGAGCGCATGGGGGTGAGCGTGTCGTTCGTGAGCCGTCCGGACCACGCCAGGTCCCATACGACGTCGGCCAGTTGGGGATCGGTGGCCTCGGGGTGGGTGGTGGCGCGGACGTGGTCGGCGATCTGCCGGAAGAACAGGCCGTAGCCTCCGGAGAGGGCGTCCAGGACGGACTGGTGCAGCGCCGTCAGCTCCAGGGGGTGGGCCGGCGGGAGGAGCAGGGGGGCCGCGTCCGCCACGTACAGCGAGACCCAGCCGTCCTTGCCCGGGAGGGCTCCCGCGCCGGCCCAGACGATCTCTCCGGCGGCGGTGAGCTCGTCGAGCATCGCGGGGGTGTAGTTCGCGACGCGGGACGGCAGGACGAGCTTCTCCAGGGCGGACGCGGGAACGGATGCGCCCTGCAGCTGCTCGACGGCGCGCACCAGTCCGTCGATGCCACGCAGGCCGTGCCCCTTGCCGATGTGCTGCCACTGGGGGAGGAACTGGGCGAGCGCCGGCGGCGGCACCGGTTCCAGCTCGTGGCGCAGGGCGGCGAGGGAGCGGCGGCGGAGGCGGCGCAGGACCGTGGCGTCGCACCATTCCTGGCCGATCCCCGCCGGGTGGAACTCGCCCTGGACCACCCTGCCCGTCGCCGCGAGCCGCTGCAGAGCGCCCTCGGTGACCGCCACGCCCAGGCCGAAGCGGGCCGCCGCGGTGGCCGAGGTGAACGGGCCGTGGGTGCGAGCGTAGCGCGCCAGGAGGTCGCCCAGCGGGTCCTTGACGGGCTCCATGAAGGCTTCCGGGACGCCTACCGGCAGTGCCGTGCCGAGCGCGTCACGCAGACGGCCCGCGTCCTCGATCGCCGCCCAGTGGTCGGCCCCGGCGACGCGTACCCGGATCGCGCGGCGGGCGCCGGCCAGCTCCTGGGCCCACTGTGGGTCGGCACCCCGCGCGGTCAGTTCGGCCTCCTTGAGCGGGCCGAGCAGCCGCAGCAGATCGGCGACGCCTTCGGCGTCCTTGACGCGGCGGTCCTCGGTGAGCCACTGGAGTTCTTGCTCCAGCTCGGTCAGCACCTCGGCGTCGAGCAGTTCGCGCAGTTCCGCCTGGCCGAGGAGTTCGGCCAGCAGGCGTGAGTCCAGGGAGAGGGCGGCGGCGCGGCGCTCGGCGAGCGGTGAGTCCCCCTCGTACAGGAACTGGGCGACGTACCCGAAGAGGAGGGAGCGGGCGAAGGGGGAGGGCTCGGGGGTGGTGACCTCGACGAGGCGCACCTTGCGGGATTCCAGGTCTCCCATCAGCTCGACCAGGCCGGGGACGTCGAATACGTCCTGAAGGCATTCGCGGACCGCCTCCAGGACGATCGGGAACGACCCGAACTCACTCGCCACCTGGAGCAGTTGGGAGGCACGCTGGCGCTGTTGCCACAGCGGGGTGCGCTTGCCCGGGTTGCGGCGCGGCAGCAGCAGGGCGCGGGCGGCGCACTCGCGGAAGCGGGCCGCGAAGAGGGCCGAGCTGCCCACCTGGTCCGTGACGAGCTGGTCGACCTCGCCCTTGTCGAAGACGACGTCCGCCGCCCCGACGGGCGCCTGCTCGGCGTCGTACTCCGTGCCCGCCCTCATGGGCTCCTGATCGAGCAGGTCCAGGCTCAGCAGGTCGGCGTCGGGCAACCGCAGGACGATGCCGTCGTCGGCGTGCATGACCTGGGCGTCCATGCCGTACCGCTCGGAGAGCTTGGCGCCGAGCGCGAGCGCCCACGGGGCGTGCACCTGGGCGCCGAAGGGGGAGTGCACGACGACCCGCCAGTCGCCGAGCTCGTCACGGAAGCGCTCCACGACGATCGTGCGGTCGTCGGGGACGTGGCCGCACGCCTCGCGCTGCTCTTCCAGGTAGGACAACACGTTCTCAGCGGCCCAGGCGTCCAGGCCCGCGGCGAGCAGGCGGAGGCGGGCGTCCTCCTTGGGCAGCGAGCCGACCTCGCGCAGGAACGCCCCCACCGCGCGGCCCAGTTCGAGCGGGCGGCCCAGCTGGTCGCCCTTCCAGAAGGGGAGCCGGCCCGGCACGCCGGGCGCGGGGGAGACCAGGACGCGGTCCCGGGTGATGTCCTCGATGCGCCAGGAACTGGTGCCGAGCGTGAAGACGTCGCCGACCCGCGACTCGTAGACCATCTCCTCGTCGAGCTCGCCGACCCGGCCGCCGCCCTTCTTGGGGTCGGAACCGGCGAGGAAGACACCGAAGAGGCCGCGGTCGGGGATCGTGCCGCCCGAGGTGACGGCGAGGCGCTGGGCGCCGGGGCGGCCGGTGATCGTGCCGGCGACGCGGTCCCAGACCACGCGCGGGCGTAGCTCCGCGAAGGCGTCGGACGGGTAGCGGCCGGCGAGCATGTCGAGGACGGCCGTGAACGCCGATTCGGGGAGTGCGGCGAAGGGGGCGGCCCGGCGGACGATCGCGAGCAGGTCGTCGAGCTGCCAGGTGTCCATCGCGGTCATGGCGACGACCTGCTGGGCCAGGACGTCCAGCGGGTTGGCGGGGACCCTCAGGGACTCGATGGAGCCGGTGCGCATGCGCTCGGTGACCACTGCTGCCTGGACCAGGTCGCCGCGGTACTTCGGGAAGACCACGCCGGTGGAGACCGCACCCACCTGGTGGCCGGCGCGCCCGACCCGCTGCAGGCCGGAGGCCACCGAGGGCGGGGACTCCACCTGGATGACGAGGTCCACGGCACCCATGTCGATGCCCAGTTCGAGGCTGGAGGTCGCCACCACCGCGGGGAGGCGGCCGGCCTTGAGGTCCTCCTCGACAAGGGCGCGCTGTTCCTTGGAGACCGAGCCGTGGTGGGCGCGGGCGATCACGGGCGGGGCGCCCTGGGCCGCTCCGGAGCCTCCCATGAGTTCGGCGGGGGCGTGGTGTTCGTCCAGGGGTTCGCCGGTGGCTCGCTCGTAGGCGATCTCGTTGAGCCTGTTGCACAGCCGTTCAGCCAGGCGGCGGGAGTTGGCGAACACGATCGTCGAGCGGTGGGCCTGGACGAGGTCGGTGATGCGCTCCTCGACGTGCGGCCAGATCGAGGGACGCTCCGCGCCTTCGGAGCCGTCGGCTACCGGAGAGCCGCCCAGTTCGCCCAGGTCCTCGACCGGGACGACGACCGAGAGGTTGAACTCCTTGCCGGACTTCGGCTGGACGATCTCCACCTTGCGGCGGGGGGAGAGGTAGCGAGCGACCTCGTCGACCGGGCGGACCGTGGCCGAGAGGCCGATGCGACGGGCCGGCCTGGGGAGCAGTTCGTCCAGGCGCTCCAGGGAGAGGGCGAGGTGGGCGCCGCGCTTGGTGCCGGCGACCGCGTGGACTTCGTCGAGGATGACCGTCTCGATGCCGGTCAGTGCGTCGCGCGTGGCCGACGTCAGCATCAGGAACAGGGACTCCGGGGTGGTGATCAGGATGTCCGGAGGGCGGGTGGACAGGGCGCGGCGTTCGGCGGGGGGTGTGTCGCCGGAGCGGATGCCGACCTTGACCTCCGGTTCGGGCAGGCCCAGGCGGACGGACTCCTGGCGGATGCCGGTCAGAGGGCTGCGGAGGTTGCGCTCCACGTCCACCGCGAGGGCCTTCAGCGGGGACACGTACAGGACTCGGCAGCGCTTCTTGGGGTCGGCGGGTGGGGGTGTGGAGGCGAGCTGGTCCAGTGCCGCGAGGAAGGCGGCCAAGGTCTTGCCGGAACCGGTGGGGGCGACGACCAGCACGTCCGAGCCCTCTGCGATGGCCTGCCACGCGCCTGCCTGGGCGGCGGTGGGCGCGTCGAAGGCGCCCGTGAACCAGCTGCGGGTCGCGGGGGAGAAGGCTTTGAGGGCCTCGTGTGCGGAGCTGACCATGTGTCCATCCTGCACCCGGGGACTGACAATGCTGCTGACCTGGGAGGATGGTGCGTTGGGCTCCGTGAACCTCATGCCTGCGGCGGCCTGGGGGCTGGGTGGGGGTGCGCGGGTAGCGCCTTGTGCTTTGTGGGTCGGGGCCGTGTCGGGGGGTGTCCGTCCTCGGAACGGCGCGGAATCGGTTGCCCATCGAGGTGCTCGCGTTGACGCGCCAACCGCTGCGGGCGGACACCCCCCGGCACGGCCCCTTGCCGCCGTACGCGCCTGGCGGTGCGCGGTGTCCGAGCCGCCTGCCGGGGTGGTGGTCGGCGTGTCGGAAGATGGGGGCATGGCGGGTTCGGGTGAGAGGGCACGGCACTGGCAGTATGCCGAGCTGCCAGGGGTCGATCTGTTGCGGGCCCGGTATATCCGAAAGGCGTTCGTACGGCATACACACGAGCACTTCGTCATCGCGGCCATCGCCGACGGGGTCGAGGTCTTTCATCATCGGGGTGCCGACCAGTACGCGGGGGCGGGGGCGCTGGCCCTGATCAATCCGGATACGGCCCATACGGGACGTGCCGGCGTTCCCGACGGGTGGCGGTACGGGGCCGTTTATCCGTCGTCGGAGGTGGTGGCGGAGATCGCTGCCGAGACCACCTTGATCCGGGGGACGCCGGGATTCGTCCGGCCGGTGCTGGACGACCCGTATGCCGCGGGGCTGGTGCATCAGGTGTTGCGGGCCGCAGAGGAGGGGAACGCGCTGGCCGCCGACACGTTGCTGCGGGTTGCCGTGACGCGGCTGCTCCGGTTGAACGGCGGGACGCTGCCGCAGCGGGACGTACGGACAGCCGGTGCCCGGGTCGCGGAACGCGCGCGTGCCGTGTTGGAGGAGCGGATGGTCGAGCCGCCGACGCTGGAAAAGCTGGCCGGTGAGCTGGGGACCAGCCCGTTCGCGTTGCTGCGGGCGTTTCGCGATGCGTACGGGATGCCGCCGCATGCCTGGCTGACCGATGCGCGGGTGCGCCGGGCGAGGCGGCTGCTGGATGCCGGTACGACTCCGGCCGAGGTGGCCGTCGCGGTGGGGTTCACGGATCAACCGCACCTGAATCGGCACTTCACGCGGATCGTGGGCGTGCCTCCTGGGGCGTACCGGCGTGAGCGCAAGAACGTACAAGACGAGCGGGGGCGGCTGCTTCTACCGTTGGACGGATGGCAGAGCAGATAGATCTCATGGACATGCGTGAGGGAGCGAAGCCCGACTCCGCCGTGGTGAGGGATGCCCTGGGGGTCGGAATCGCCGTCGGGCTGTCCGGGTTCGCCTTCGGGGTGACCTCGGCAGGGAGCGGGCTGACGGTGTTGCAGAGCTGTGCGCTCAGCCTGCTGGTCTTCACGGGGGCGTCGCAGTTCGCTTTGGTCGGGGCCCTTGCGGCGGGCGGCAACCCGCTGACGGCGGCCGCGGGGGCGTTCTTCCTCGGGACGCGCAACGCGTTCTACGGATTGCGGCTGTCGCAGTTGCTGGCCCTCCCGCGCGTGGTGCGTCCGTTCGCCGCGCAGTGGGTCATCGACGAGACGGCGGCCGTGGCGCTGGCGCAGCCCACGCGACGCGGTGTGCGGATCGGGTTCGCCGTGACAGGGCTCAGTCTGTACGTGCTGTGGAACCTCACAACCCTGCTGGGCGCGCTGGGCGCCGAGGCCATCGGGGACACCGACGCCTGGGGGCTGGACGCGGCCGGGCCCGCGGTCTTCCTGGCCTTGCTGGCGCCCATGTTGATCACCGCCGTCGAGCGGGCGGTCGCCGCGCTGGCGGTCCTGCTGGGACTCGGGCTGCTGCCTGTGCTGCCCGCCGGCGTCCCCGTTCTGGTGGCCGCGCTCGCGGCGCCGGCCGTGTTGTGGGCGGATGGCCGTCGTAGGGGCGCCGACCCTGACGGCGTACAGCGTGATGGCCTGGAGGGAGATCGTTGAACATCTGGATCGCGATCGGTGTGACCGCCCTCGGGTGCTACGCCGTCAAGCTCGCCGGGCTTCTCGTGCCCGCCGGTGCCCTTGAGCGGCCTCTCGTCAGGCGTCTGGCCGCCCTTTTGCCCGTGGCCCTCCTGGCTGCGCTCACGGCCCAGCAGACCTTCGCCGACGGGCAGGCTCTGGTACTGGACGCGCGGGCCGCGGGACTCGCCGCGGCTGCCGTGGCGCTGGTTCTGCGCGCCCCCTTCCTATTCGTCGTCGCGGCCGCCGTGCTGGTGACCGCCGGGGTGCGGGCGATGGGTGGGTGATCTGTCGCAGACTCGCGTGTCGCAGGGCTCCAACGCGTGTGTGCGTCATGCCACCCGGACCGGTTTTTCTGGTGGGGGTATGCGCAGGACAGCTGCTGTTTCAGCCCAGGAGACGGCCGTACGCCCGCAGGGTGCGCAGCGCATCGAGCGTCACCAGGGGGCGGGCTTCCAGGGCTGTGCCCGGAGCCCACTGGCGCCGGCGGACCGGCCAGCCGCCGTCCTCCTGCTGTTCGTCCGCGAGGAAGTCCAGCGAGCGCGCCATCTCGTCGTCCGTGAACCACGCGCGCGCCAGAGAGGTCGGTGTCTTCGCGTAGTCGTGCGGGAAGTGGTGCTCCCCGGGGGCGTAGTCCGGCGCGACCGCGGACGCGTCGAGTCGCTCGGGGTCCAGTACCGCGAGGCGGTGTTCGCGCACCAGACGGCCGAGGCGGTCGGCGACCGCCTCCGCGCGCGGGCGGTCGGGGACGGCATCCAGGAAGGCGACGGCGGCCTGGATCTCGTACGGGTGGGACTGCTCCAGGGACTGGACCGCCTGCCAGCAGAAGTCCGTGGCCCGGAAGAGCCACGCGTGCCACACCTCGTTGCGGTGCAGGAGGCCCACCACTGGTCCGGTGGCGAGGAGTTCGCTCGGCGGGTCGTCCAGGATCGGGAGGAAAGGGGCCGCCGGGTAGCCGCGCTGGCTGGGATGGATCGCCGGCAGTGCGCCGTCCGGCGTGGTCACGGAGGTCAGATAGCGGCACACGCGCTCCACGCGCTGTCCGCCGCAGCGCCCGATGGCGTCCAGGACCCGCAGGGCGTGCCCGGTGTGCAGTGGCTGGCTGACCGGGCCCCGCAGATCGGGTTCCAGCGCGTGGCCGTACCCGCCGTCCTCGTTGCGGTACGCGTCCAGCGCCGTCTCCACCGGGTCGGCGCTTCCCTTCAGGAAGTGATACGCGAAGAGGCGCTGCTCCAGCACACGTGCGGTGAGCCAGACGAAGTGCTCGGCGCGTGCGAGTGGGGAGTGCGCCGGGGGCGTCGGGGGGAGTGGGGAAGCTCCTGTTTCGGCCATGCGTCAGACCGTAGGGCGGAAAGCGGTCTCGGCAAGCGGTCCCGGCTCAGGCCCACCCTCAGGGGCGGGATACTGAAGTCATGCGGTTGACGGTTTTCTGGGAGCGGATGACGGACCACTTCGGTCCGGGCTACGCCGACACCTTCGCGCGCGATCACGTGATGGCGGAGCTCGGCGGGCGCACGGTGAACGAGGCGCTGGACGCCGGCTGGGATGCCAAGGACGTGTGGCGTGTGGTTTGCACCGTCATGAACGTTCCGTGGGAGAAGCACTGATCCGTCACGAAGATCGAAGGACGGTAACCGATTGTCAGTCACGTGGGCGAGACTTGCACCGTGGCACCAACTGACGAGACCGATCAGGTCACCGAGCAGGCATCCCCGTTCGGCACGACGCCGCCCAACAGGCCCCCGGCCGCAGGCGCCGCCGGGCCGAACGCCCGTATGCCGCACTGGCTTCCCCGCGCCATGGTGCTCGCGCTCGCCCTCATCGCCGTGTTCCAGCTGGGCAGTTGGGCCTTCCACCAGCTCACCAGCCTGCTGATCAACATCCTCATCGCGTTCTTCCTGGCCCTGGCCATCGAGCCCGCGGTGAGCTGGATGGCCTCGCGCGGGCTGCGCCGGGGACTGGCGACCGCGCTCGTCTTCCTCGGCGTGATGATCGTGGCGGCCGGTTTCGTCACGCTGCTCGGCTCCATGCTGGCGGGCCAGATCATCAAGATCGTCGAGGACTTCCCGGAATACCTCGACTCCGTCATCAACTGGATCAACACGCATTTCAACACCGAGCTGAAGCGCGTGGACGTCCAGGAGGGCCTGCTCCGGTCCGACTGGCTGCGCAACTACGTGCAGAACAGCGCCACCGGCGTCCTGGACGTGTCCGCCCAGGTCCTCGGCGGGCTGTTCCAGCTGTTGACGATCTTGCTGTTCTCGTTCTACTTCGCCGCCGACGGGCCCCGGCTGCGCCGCGCGCTCTGCTCCGTCCTGCCTCCCGCCAAGCAGGCCGAGGTCCTGCGCGCGTGGGAGATCGCCGTGAACAAGACCGGCGGTTACATCTACTCGCGCGGGCTGATGGCCCTCATCTCCGGCGTCGCGCACTACATCCTGCTCGAGGCGCTGAGCGTGCCGTACGCGCCCGTGCTCGCGGTGTGGGTGGGGGCGGTCTCGCAGTTCATCCCCACGATCGGTACGTATCTCGCGGGCGCCCTGCCCATGCTGATCGCCTTCACGGTCAACCCCTGGTACGCGCTGTGGGTGCTGATCTTCGTCGTGGTCTACCAGCAATTCGAGAACTACGTGCTGCAGCCCAAGCTGACCTCGAAGACCGTCGACATCCACCCCGCGGTCGCCTTCGGTTCCGTCATCGCCGGGACTGCCCTCCTCGGTGCGGTCGGCGCGCTGATCGCCATCCCGGCGATCGCCACACTGCAGGCCTTCCTCGGGGCGTATGTGAAGCGGTACGCCGTCACGGACGACCCCCGGGTCCACGGGCACCGGAGACGTGGGGCGGAGGACAGTCCGTTCAGGCGCCTGCGTGCGCTGTGGACGCGGCGACCGGGGGCGGAGGACTCCGGCGACCGTTCCTCGTGATCGCGGGACCCAGGCGGCGTACAGGCCGAGGCCGACCTGATGTGGGCCGTCGATCGGCCATGGGCGGCTTCTCCGCCCGGTGCCAGGGGAGCGGCGCCTGTGCGGTCCCGCCCGGCTGGGTCACGACGACACCCGAAGCCACTGCTCATCTGCGGTTGCCAGCCCTCGACGGCAGAGACCGAGACGTAGCCTCGGAAGTGCCGCGTGGTGCGCTTGACACGAAAATCGAACATCCATTCTTATGAGGGCTCCGGCCGAGACTCTCGGCGGGGCTTTCGACCCGGTTTCGGTGGATAAGTGCCCGAGTTATCCACAGGCCGGACGGGCGTCGAGGCGCATTGTCAGTGGCAGGCGTTAGCGTCTTTGACGTGAAGCGATCGACTCAAGCAAACCGGGTGGAACCCATGGCAGGAACCGACCGCGAGAAGGCGCTCGACGCCGCACTCGCACAGATTGAACGGCAGTTCGGCAAGGGCGCGGTCATGCGCCTGGGCGAGCGACCGAACGAGCCCATCGAGGTCATCCCCACAGGGTCGACCGCACTCGACGTCGCGCTCGGCGTCGGTGGCCTGCCGCGCGGCCGTGTCGTGGAGGTGTACGGGCCGGAGTCCTCCGGTAAGACGACCCTGACCCTGCACGCCGTGGCCAACGCTCAGAAGGCCGGCGGCCAGGTCGCGTTCGTGGACGCGGAGCACGCCCTCGACCCCGAGTACGCGAAAAAGCTCGGCGTGGACATCGACAACCTGATCCTGTCCCAGCCCGACAACGGCGAGCAGGCTCTGGAAATCGTGGACATGCTGGTCCGCTCCGGCGCTCTCGACCTGATCGTGATCGACTCCGTCGCCGCACTCGTCCCGCGCGCGGAGATCGAGGGCGAGATGGGTGACAGTCACGTCGGTCTCCAGGCCCGTCTGATGAGCCAGGCCCTGCGGAAGATCACCAGTGCGCTCAACCAGTCCAAGACCACCGCGATCTTCATCAACCAGCTCCGCGAGAAGATCGGTGTGATGTTCGGCTCGCCGGAGACCACGACCGGTGGCCGTGCACTGAAGTTCTACGCCTCGGTGCGGCTCGACATCCGACGTATCGAGACGCTGAAGGACGGCACCGACGCGGTCGGCAACCGCACCCGCGTCAAGGTCGTCAAGAACAAGTGCGCCCCGCCCTTCAAGCAGGCCGAGTTCGACATCCTCTACGGGCAGGGCATCAGCCGTGAGGGCGGCCTGATCGACATGGGCGTGGAGAACGGCTTCGTCCGCAAGGCAGGCGCCTGGTACACGTACGAGGGCGACCAGCTCGGCCAGGGCAAGGAGAACGCGCGCAACTTCCTGAAGGACAACCCCGACCTGGCCAACGAGATCGAGAAGAAGATCAAGGACAAGCTGGGTGTCGGCGTCCGGCCCGTGGAGCCGGCCGCCGAGCCGGGCGCGGACGCGGTGGTCTCCGCAGCCACGGACGACGCCGGTAAGACGGTGCCCGCTCCGGCGGTGGCCAAGGTAGCCAAGACCAAGGCCGCGGCGGCCAAGAGCTGATCCGTGACACGGCGAACCGACTGGTCCGAGTACGCCGCCCATCCGGACGCTCCGGGTGAGCGGGGCGGGGGAGGCGACGGGGGCATCGCCGGAATGAGCGGCGACGCGGTCCATGACGCACAGGGGGACTTTGCCCGCACGGCGTCGTACGGCACGAGGGGGTCGTACGACGACGAGCCGGGCGTCGGACAGTGGTCTGACGGGGTTCACGGGGACAGGGCGGACGGCGGCTCCCCGGCGTTCGGCGCGGATTCGCCGGTGGGCGGTTCGCGCCGGGGCGGCGGGGCACGGGGCACTGGTGGCTCACGTGGGCGTCGTCGGCGCGGCCGCGCGGAGTCGCCAGGAGAGGACGGCGGCGTCTCCTTCTCGTCTGGGGACACGAAGGACGAGCCTCCGAGGGATCCGGTCGAGCAGGCACGGGCGATCTGTCTGCGCCTGCTCACCGGTACCCCGCGCACGCGGAAGCAGCTCGCGGATGCCCTGCGCAAGAGGGAGATCCCGGATGACGCCGCCGAGGAGGTGCTGTCGAGGTTCGAGGAGGTCGGGCTGATCAACGACAGCGCGTTCGCGGAGGCCTGGGTGGAGTCCCGGCACCACGGCCGTGGGCTGGCCCGACGGGCGCTCGCCCAGGAGCTGCGGACCAAGGGCGTCGACTCCACACTGATCGACGACGCCGTGGCACAGGTCGACTCCGAGCAGGAGGAGGCGACCGCGCGCGACCTTGTCGCCCGCAAGCTGCGCTCCACCCGCGGCCTCGACCGCGACAAGCGACTGCGTCGCCTCGCCGGCATGCTCGCCCGCAAGGGCTATCCCCAGGGCATGGCCCTTCGGGTGGTCCGGCAGGCGCTGGAGGAGGAGGGCGAGGACACGGAGTTCCTCGGTGACGAGGGGTTCTGAGGGGTGGTGTGGTTCACGCCCGGACACATGGATGCGCGGGGGCGCCCATCCACACCCGCTCCAGCAGCTCGTCGATACCGACCGGGCGGCCCGCCTGCCGTGTGACTGCCGACCTCACTGCCAGTCCTCCGGCCGCTCCACGTGCTCCAGGCGCAGGATCGGTCCGCTGCGGCTGTAGCGGCGGATCTGCGGCAGGGGCGGGTAGTAGGCGTGTACGGAGATCGCGTGGTGTTCGGTGGACTCGTTGAGGACCTCGTGGACGTGGTGGCGGCCGAAGGCGCGCCCCTCTCCGGCGGTCAGCCGGCGCTCCCGGTCCACGCCTTCGCTCAGTTCCAGCGTCTTCCAGCCGTCGGAGGGCAGCCGGGCGGCGAGCGAGTGCTCCTTGAGCTCACCGGACGCGGTCAGGAAGGCGCCGACCGACTCGGCGTGGTCGTGCCAGCCGGTGCCGCTGCCGGGCGGCCACCCGATCAGCCAGGCCTCGCTGCCGCCCGGCCCTTCCAGCCGCACCCAGGTGCGGCCCTCCGGGTCGAGGGGGAGCGAGGCGATCAGCTCGGCGTCGGCGGCCGTATGCCGCACGAATGCGAGGAGATCCGCCTGTGTGGGCACGGAGGCAGCGGAACCGGGGGAGACAGCGGAACCGGGGGAGACAGCAGGGAAGACAGACACGGGCACCGTCCTGAAGAGCGTTCGCGTGGAGCGCGCGTCAACGCAGAAGCGGCGCGCGCCAAGGTGAAGAGGAATGCGAATTCAGCAGGACGGGCGACACATGCAGCCCGCGTAGCGGACGAGGTCCACATGGACCTTCCGCCACAGGTGCACACAGGTGTCAGTCACGATCCGGAGTAGACCATGCCGGTGCAGACCGGTCAACTCACTGTCACTATGTGGACGCACCGTGACAGTGAGCACCAGTGGGTCACCGGGAGGCGGCGCCCGCCTTGGCTTCAGCGCCCGCCCGTGCGGGCCCGCCCAGTGCCGCCTCGGCCGCCGCGTACAGGTCGGCCGGCCGGACCCCGGTCAGAGCCGTGACGAGGTGCCCGTCGGGTCGTACGAGAAGGACGGTGTGCGGGGCCGCGCCGGGGTACTCCTCGGCGACCAGCAGCTCGGCGGTGTGCGGCAGTGCGCTCACCGCCGCCGCCAGCCTGGGCATGATCCCGGCGGTCACCCAGTGCTTGCGCTCCCACACGCCGGTGCCCGGCGCGATCAGTACGACGAGCAGCGCGCCGCGGCCGAGGCGGTCCCGCAGCCGTACGAAGGAGCCGTCCTCCGCCGTCACCCGCACGTCGGTGACCGGAGCACCGGGCTCCGTGGCGACGAGAGCCTCGCCTTCGAGGTGCCGGGGTGCGAGCGGTGAATGGGCGTACGCCCCCGGCGCACCGAGCGCGCCGCGCCCCAAGTGACCGTCCGTGAGCAGCGCGTCGTGGCCGCGGGCCGAGCCGGGGACGTAGGCGCGCAGGTTCCCGGCTCCGCGCAGCAGCGGCATGGCCTGGTCGGCGGCGCGCAGCCGGGCGGCGACGACCGCGCGCCGCTCCGCCTGGTAGCTGTCGAGCAGGGCCTCGTGCGGCCCGTGATGCCAGGCAAGCGCCAGCTTCCAGGCGAGGTTGTCGGCGTCCTCGAGCCCTTCGTCGAGGCCTTGCGTGCCGAGCGCGCCGAGCAGGTGGGCGGCGTCCCCGGCGAGGAAGACCCGACCGGAGCGCCAGCGGCGGGCCAGGCGGTGATGGACCGTGTGGACGCCGGTGTCCAGGAGTTCGTACGGCGGTGTCGGGCCGCCGGTCCAGCCCGCCAGGGTCTCCCGGACGCGGGCCACCAGAAGCTCGGGTGTGACCAGGTCCTTGCCCGGCGGCAGCAGCCAGTCGAGACGCCACACCCCGTCCGGCAGGGGGCGCCCGGTGACCTCCCCGACCGAGGGGCCGGTCGTGCGCCACGGCGGCATCCTGTGGAGCAAGGCCTGGTCGGGCCAGGGGAGTTCCGTGCGCAGCGCCGCCACGGCGTGTCGTTCCACCGCCGTACGGCCCGGGAAGCGGATGTCCTGGAGCTTGCGCACCGTCGAGCGGGTGCCGTCGCAGCCGACCAGGTAGCTCCCCCGCCACCAGGTGCCCTTGGGGCCACGGGTGTGGGCCGTGACGCCCGAGGATTCCTGCTCGACGGCGTCGAGACGACTGTTCACGGCGATCTTGACGAGGCGCTCACCTGCGAGGGCGGCGCGCAGGGCGCTGGTCAGTACGTGCTGGGCGATGTGCAGAGGGGACGGACCGGCGTCGTCCTCGGCGTCGGTGTCACCCCCGAACGTGACCTCGCGCATCACCTGCTTGCGCCGCATCGACCGCCATCCGGCCCAGTGGGCGCCGGCCTCGTCGAGCGGCACGCCGGTCAGCCGCTCCATGAGGGCGGCGGTGTCCTCGCGCAGTACGACGGTGCGCGCGAGGCGTGGTTCGTCCTTGCCCGGCCCCTCGTCGAGGACGACGGACGGCACTTCCTGACGGGCCAGAGCCAGGGCCAGCGTGAGCCCGACGGGCCCCGCGCCGACGATGATCACCGGGTCCACGGCGCGGCGCCCCCTGCCCGCAGCGGTGTCCCGAGGGACGTGGGTGAACAGGAAGTTGGCGCAGAGTGCACGATCACAGAACGTATGCAACCCATTGCCGGTGCTTGCGTCAAGTGACGGAGGGCAGTGGCGATCATGCCACTGCCCTCCGTGTCGTTCAGGTCACTTGACTGATCATCAGACGCCGCCCCCTCCGGCGCCGGTGCCGAAGGTGCCGCGCACCTCGGCGGCGTTGAGCTCCTCCACGTCCTCCTGGCCGAGGACCACGCCCGTGCCCTTCTTGCTGCGCCGCAGCCTGCGCTCCAGCCAGCCCGCGAAGGTGGTGAGGATGAAGTTGAGCACGATGTAGATGACCGCCACCACGATGAAGCTGGGGATGACGTTGGCGTAGACGGCCGCGAGCGTGCTGCGCGTGTTGAGCAGCTCGGTGAAGCCGATCATCACGCCGCCCAGCGCGGTGTCCTTCACGATGACCACGAGCTGGCTGACGATGGCCGGCAGCATCGCGGTGACGGCCTGCGGCAGCAGGACGTTGGTCATCGTCTGCCCCTTGCGCAGCCCGACCGCCATCGCGGCCTCCGACTGACCCCTCGGCAGGGACAGGATGCCGGCACGCACGATCTCGGCGAGGACGGAGGCGTTGTAGAGCACGAGGCCGGTGACGACCGCGTACAGAGGGCGGTCCTCAGTGCTGACGCCCGTGTAGCGAGCGAAGAACTCGTTGGCGAACAGCATCAGCAGCAGCACCGGGATGGACCGGAAGAACTCGACCACCGCACCGGCCGGAACCCTCACCCAACGGTGATCGGACAGGCGGGCGATGCCGAAGACCGCGCCCAGCGGGAGGGCGATCACCATGGCGAGCGCCGCTGCCTTCAGCGTGTCGGCGAGCCCGGGCAGCAGATACGTCGTCCAGGCCTCCGACTCGGTGAACGGCTTCCACAAGGCCCAGGTCAGCTGGTTCTTTTCGTCCATGGTCCGCCAGACCCACCACAGGAGCAGGACGAGCAGGACGAAGAAGACCACCGAGAACAGGATGTTGCGCCGCTTGGCGCGGGGCCCCGGAGTGTCGTAGAGGACGGAGCTCATCGCTTCACCGCCAGTCGCTTGCTCAGCCAGCCAAGGATGAGGCCGGTCGGGAGGGTCAGTACCACGAACCCGAATGCGAAGACGGCGCCGATGAGCAGCGTCTGGGCCTCGTTCTCGATCATTTCCTTCATCAGGAAGGCGGCCTCGGCCACGCCGATCGCGGCGGCCACGGTGGTGTTCTTGGTCAACGCGATCAGCACGTTGGCCAGCGGGCCGATGACCGAGCGGAAGGCCTGAGGCAGGATGATCAGTGACAGGGTCTGGCTGAAGCTCAGACCGATGGCGCGTGCCGCCTCGGCCTGGCCGAGCGGCACCGTGTTGATGCCGGAGCGGATCGCCTCGCAGACGAACGCCGCAGTGTAGGCGACGAGACCGAGCACCGCCAGCCGGAAGCCCTGGACCTTGAAGTCGGAGGCACCCATCGTCATGCCGAAGATGTCGGCGAGACCGAGCGAAGTGAAGAGGATGATGACGGTCAGGGGGATGTTCCGGACGATGTTGACGTAGGCGGTGCCGAATCCGCGCATGAGCGGGACCGGGCTGACCCGCATCGCGGCCAGGAGGGTGCCCCAGACCAGGGAGCCGACGCCGGAGAGGGCGGTGAGCTTCACCGTCATCCAGAACGCGCCCCAAATGCTCGGGTCGTCATAGTCTGAAAGAAAGTCGAACACGATCTCCCGCGCTTCCGGGGTCGGTGGCGTACGTGGACAGCGCGGCGTGCCGTCGCCCTGATCGCGATCGGCGACGGCACGCCGGGGATCGTGCTACTTGACGATGTTGCCGATCTTCGGCGCCGGCTCGTTCTTGTAGCCGGCCGGACCGAAGTTCTCCGTGACCGCCTTCTCCCACGCGCCGTCGCTGACCATCTTCTCGAGAGCGTCGTTGATCTTGTTCACGGTCGCGGTGTCGCCCTTCTTCACACCGATGCCGTAGTTCTCGTTGCTGAGCTTGAGGCCGGTGAGCTTGAACTGGCCCTTGTACTGGTCCTGCGCGGCGAAGCCCGCGAGGATCGAGTCGTCCGTGGTCAGCGCGTCCACGGAGCCGGCCTGCAGGCCGGAGATGCACTCCGAGTAGCCGCTCAGCTGCTTCAGGTTGGCCTTCGGAGCGATGTCGTCCTTGACGTTCTGCGCCGAGGTGGAGCCGGTCACCGAGCACAGGTTCTTGCCGTTGAGGTCGGTGCCCTCGGTGATGTCCGAGTCGGCCTTGACCAGCAGGTCCTGGTGGGCCAGCAGGTACGGGCCGGCGAAGTCGACCTTCTTGGCGCGCTCGTCGTTGATCGAGTACGTGGCCGCGATGAACTTCACGTCGCCGCGGGCGAGGGCGTTCTCGCGGTCGGCGCTCTTGGTCTCGACGAACTCGATCTGGTTGGGCTCGTAGCCGAGTTCCTTGGCCACGTACGTCGCCACATCGACGTCGAAGCCGGAGAAGGAGCCGTCGGGCTCCTTCAGGCCCAGACCGGGCTGGTCGTACTTGATGCCGATCTTGATCTTGTCGCCGCCACCGGAACCCGAGCCGCTGTCGCTGTCGCCGTCGTCGCTGCCACAGGCGGTGGCGGTCAGGGCGAGGACGAGTGCGGTGGCCGCCGCGGCGGAGACCTTGCGGAGCTTCATGGTGAACATCCTTTGTGTGGTGAGGAGAGTGCCGTCGTTGCGGGTGGCGCGGGCCGTCGGTGGCGCGGTCGCGTCAGTGATCCGGATGCGTCAGTGGTGCAGGATCTTCGACAGGAAGTCCTTGGCGCGGTCGCTGCGCGGGTTGCTGAAGAACTGGTCCGGCACAGCTTCTTCGACGATCCGACCGTCCGCCATGAACACCACCCGGTTGGCGGCCGAACGGGCGAAGCCCATCTCGTGGGTGACGACGATCATGGTCATGCCGTCGCGGGCGAGCTGCTGCATGACCTCCAGCACCTCGTTGATCATCTCCGGGTCGAGCGCGGATGTGGGCTCGTCGAACAGCATGACCTTGGGGCCCATGGCCAGGGCACGCGCGATGGCGACACGCTGCTGCTGGCCACCGGACAGCTGTGCGGGGTACTTGTCCGCCTGGTTGGCGACACCCACTCGGTCGAGCAGCGAGCGGGCCTTCTCCTCGGCCGCCTTCTTGTCGGTCCCGCGGACCTTGACCTGGCCCAGCATCACGTTCTCGAGCACGGTCTTGTGTGCGAACAGGTTGAAGGACTGGAAGACCATCCCCACGTCTGCGCGCAGCCGGGCCAGCGCCTTGCCCTCCTGGGGCAGCGGCTTGCCGTCGATGGCGATGGTGCCGGAGTCGATCGTCTCCAGGCGGTTGATGGCGCGGCACAGGGTGGACTTCCCGGACCCGGAGGGCCCGATGACCACGACGACCTCGCCGCGGGCGATCGTCAGGTCGATGTCCTGGAGCACGTGCAACGCGCCGAAGTGCTTGTTGACGCTCTTCAGGACGACCAGTTCTCCGGTCGCGGCCGCATCTTCCTTGGCCACCGATACTTCGGTCATCGCTTTAGGGCTCCGTCCTCCTCGGTTTCGGAGGACAGTAGTAACCACTCGCGACCAGCGTCATTACATCTGAGGGGAATCTGAGCATCACGATCCGATAGCAATCGGACACATGTCGTAGCACTTGCGAGCTGGGCGCGTATCGGCCGGGTAACGGAAGCTGCGCGCAACCGGAACCCTCTTGACGTCGTCCTCATCCATCAGCGTGACTGCCATGTGCACGCGCGCGCGTGCCCACGTTTTTGTACACATCCCGATCGTACGTCCGATGAACCGAAGGGGGCCCGGATGAGACTGCTCCTCGTCGAGGACGACAACCATGTGGCGGCCGCCCTGTCCGCGGTCCTGGCGAGGCACGGTTTCGACGTCACCCACGCCCGCAGTGGCGAGGAGGCCCTGCAGGCCCTCGTCCCGGAAGTCGACGGCTTCGGAGTGGTCCTCCTCGACCTGGGCCTGCCCGACCAGGACGGCTACGAGGTCTGCGGCAAGATCCGCAAGCGCACGAGCACCCCGGTGATCATGGTGACCGCGCGCTCGGACGTCCGCTCCCGCATCCACGGCCTCAACCTCGGCGCCGACGACTACGTGGTGAAGCCGTACGACACCGGGGAGCTGCTGGCCCGCATCCACGCCGTGGCCCGGCGCACCGCCCACGACGACGCCCCGGGGGCGAGCGAGACCGGCCTGCGCCTCGGCCCGGTGCACATCGAACTGCCCACCCGCCAGGTCAGCGTGGACGGTTCGGTCGTCCAGCTGACCCGCAAGGAGTTCGACCTCCTGGCCCTGCTGGCCCAGCGCCCCGGTGTGGTGTTCCGCCGGGAACAGATCATCAGCGAGGTGTGGCGCACCAGCTGGGAGGGGACCGGCCGCACCCTGGAGGTGCACGTGGCGTCCCTGCGCGCCAAGCTGCGGATGCCGGCACTCATCGAGACCGTACGCGGCGTGGGCTACCGGCTCGTCGCCCCGGGCGCGTAGCGGGGCCGGGTGCGCACACGCCTGCTTCCGCTGCTCATCGTCCTGATGGCGGCCGTTCTGCTCGCCCTCGGTGTCCCGCTCGCCATCAGTGTGGCCGCGGCCCAGCAGCAGAACGTGATCGTGGACCGGATCGACGACACGGCACGCTTCGCGGCCCTCGCCCAGTACGTCACCGACCCGCCCGGCGAGACGAACGAGCGCAAGGACACGCTGGGCATCGAACTCGCCAGCTACCACGACGTCTACGGCATCCGGGCGGGCGTCTTCTACCGCAACGCCACCCCCATGGCCAAGGCGCCCTCCACCTTCGTCCTCCCGAAGGAGGGTGAGGTCCGCCAGGCGTTCGGCGAGGCGCTGCTCAGCCGGCGCAGCCACGATCCGAAGCAGGTGTGGCCCTGGCAGCGCCACCGTCTGGTCGTCGCCTCGCCGGTCATCCGGGACGGCGACGTCGTCGCCGTCGTCGTCACCGACTCACCCACCGGGCAGATGCGTTCGCGGATCCTGCACGGCTGGCTGGTCATCGGAGCGGGGGAGATCGCCGCCATGCTGCTGGCCGTGGGCGCCGCGCTACGGCTGACGGGCTGGGTCCTGCGACCCGTGCGCGTCCTGGACGCCACCACCCACGCGATCACGAGCGGGGCCATGAAGTCCCGCGTCGCGGTCGCCGGCGGACCGCCGGAACTCAGGCGCCTGGCCCGGTCGTTCAACGAGATGGCGGACAACGTCGAGGACGTCCTGGAACAGCAGCGCGCCTTCGTCGCCGACGCCTCGCACCAGCTGCGCAACCCCCTCGCGGCGCTGCTGCTGCGCATCGAACTGCTCGCCTTCGAACTCCCGGAGGGCAACCAGGAGATCGCCTCGGTCCAGGCCGAGGGCAAGCGTCTGGCACAGGTCCTGGACGACCTGCTCGACCTGGCCCTCGCCGAGCACACCGAGGCGGACCTCAGGGTCACCGACATCGGCGCCCTCACCTCCGAGCGCGTCGCGGCCTGGACACCGACCGCCGAGGCCAAGGGCGTACGGCTGGTGGGCATCTGCCCGCCCACCACAGCCTGGGCCGACCCGGTCACCCTCTCCAGCGCGCTGGACGCGGTGATCGACAACGCGGTGAAGTTCACGCCGAAGGACGAGACCGTCGAGGTCACGGTCGCCTCCGACGGCAGCACCTCCGTCGTCGTGGTCACCGACAACGGCCCCGGCCTCACCGACGACGAACTCACGCGCGTAGGCGACCGCTTCTGGCGCAGCGGCCGCCACCAGAACGTCAAGGGCTCCGGCCTCGGCCTGTCCATCTCCCGCACCCTCCTCGCCGCGGGCGGCGGCTCGATCACGTACGACCACCACGAGCCGCACGGGCTGACGGTGACGGTGCGAGTGCCCCGGTCGGGTCCCACTACGTGAGGTTCGGTACGCCGGGCTACGACGGGCGACCCAGGCGCAGCGCGTGTTGTGAGGGTGCGCGCCGGGCCGCGCGGTGAGGCTTCCTGCGACAGCCGACGAAACGTTCGTACGACGCGTGCGCGCCATCTCCTACGACGCGCGCGTGGGGTCGTCTACGACGTCTACGGCTTGACCGAGCTGTAATACCGCTGCGCACCCTCGTGCAGGTCCAATGGGTCCGTGTAGATCGCCGTGCGTACGTCGACCAACTGGGCGGAGTGGACGCGCTCGCCGATGTCGTCCCTGCTCTTGAGTACGGCCCGGGTCAACCACTCGGTGAGCCTAGGGTCCACGTCCTTGCGGGTGATCAGCAGGTTGGACACCGCGATCGTCGCCACCGTGGACCCCTTCTGGACCGAGGGGTAGGCCGACTCCGGCATGTTGGTGGCGCGGTAGTAGCGAGACGCCCCGCCCTGTTGGTGCAGCTTGGCGACGAGATCGGTGCCGATCGGCACGAACCGGAAGGCGTAGGTGGCGGACAGCTTCCTCAGACCCTGCGTCGGCAACCCGCCCGACCAGAAGAACGCGTCGATCTCGCCCCGCTTGAGCCGGGCCGGGCCGATGTCGATCCCGTCGGACAGCGGGGTGATGTCCTTCTTCGCGTCGATGCCCGCCGCCTTGAGCACCCGGTTGGCGATCAGCCGCACGCCCGAGTGGGGTGGCCCTATGGCGACCCGCTTGCCCTCCAGGTCCGCGACCGTCCGGACGTCCGAGTCACTCGGGACGACGAGCTGGACGTAGTCGTCGTACAGGCGGGCGACACCGCGCAGCCCGTCGGCGTCGGGGCCGGTGTACGCCTCCACGGCGTCGGCCGCCGCGATGGTGAAGTCGGCGCCGCCGGTCGCCACGCGCGCGACGTTCTCCTGCGAGCCGTCACTGGTCATCAGCCGCACCTTGAGATTCGGCATGTCCTTGTCGAGCTCGCTGCGCAGTCGCCACCCGTACTCCTGGTAGACGCCGGCCTTCGTCCCCGTACTGAACCTGATCGTCCCGCTCGGAGGTGCCTCGCCCAGAGGCACCAGCCACCACAGCAGCAGCCCGAGCGCGACGAATCCGGCGGTCGCGCCCTGCAGGGCCCGGCGCCTGCCGATACGGGGGAGCACTCTGGACATGCGGGCGATCCTGCCAGCCGGGACGCCGTGCTGACCAGGGGCGGCGTCACAGGGGGCGGGGCGGGAGGGGTGCCGGGCCGGGGTCTGGAGGGACGGCGGCCGGTGCTGCCGTATGCGCCGGGGGCGGGGCGGGGTCCTGGAGGGACGGTGACCGGGGCTGCCGTATGCGCCGGCGGTGTTGTCAGGGGCGGTGGCTAGAGTCGCCGGATGAGCTCCTCGCCCGCCGACCTGGTCCGTGCGTTCCACCTCGCCGTCGGGCTCGCCGCCCGCAGTACGCCCACCGAGGTCTCGCCCGACCTGGCCGCCCATCGCGGTGAGCTGCTCGCCGAGGAGGCCGCGGAGGTCGCCGAGGTCTCCGTCACCGGCCCGCTGGACCGGCTCGCGCACGAGCTCGCCGACGTCGTCTACGTCGCCTACGGCACGGCCCTCGTCCACGGCATCGACCTCGACGCGGTGATCGCGGAGATCCACCGGTCCAACATGACCAAGCGGGGCCCTGACGGCCGCGTCGCCCGCCGCACCGACGGCAAGATCCTCAAGGGCGACCACTACGAGGCTCCGGACGTGTCGGGCGTGCTGCGCCGACAGGGATGGGTGCCGGGCGACGGCGCGGCGGGGCGTGCCGGTGCCGGAGGACCGGGTGCCGCCGACTGACACCGCCCCGCCCCGCCCCGCCTCTGCCGTCCGTGCCGTCAGGGCGGCGGCATGCGGCGGCGAGGCCCGTCGCTCAGTCGCCGCCGCCCACCGACGCCCCCGCCTCTGCCTCCGCCTCGGCCGCTGCCCGCGACGAGGCCTTCCGGGTCTCCCGGCGGTCCTCTGCGCGGCGGGTCCACCAGGACGCCACCGGCTCCGTGTAACGCGCGGTGAGGGGGCCGAGGATGACCAGGATCAGGACGTACGCCGTCGCCAGGGGGCCGAGGGACGGTTCGATGCCGGCGCTCACGGCGAGCCCCGCGATGACGATCGAGAACTCGCCGCGTGCCACCAGCGCCCCGCCCGTACGCCAGCGTCCCTTGACGGAGATCCCGGCGCGCCGGGCCGCCCAGTACCCGGTGGCGATCTTCGTCCCGGCGGTGAGGACCGCCAGCGCCAGAGCGGGCAGCAGCACGGGCGGGATGCTGGCCGGGTCGGTGTGCAGGCCGAAGAACACGAAGAAGACGGCGGCGAACAGGTCCCGCAACGGGCTCAGCAGGGTGTGCGCGCCCTCGGCGACCTCCCCGGACAGCGCGATGCCGACCAGGAACGCGCCGACCGCGGCGGACACCTGGAGCTGCTGGGCGATGCCTGCCACCAGGATCGTCAGGCCGAGCACGACCAGCAGCAGCTTCTCGGGGTCGTCGCTGGAGACGAACCGGGAGATCAGCCGGCCGTAACGCACCGCCAGGAACAGCACGAGACCCGCCGCGCCCAGCGCGATCGCCAGGGTCGCGCTCCCGGCCAGCAGGCCGGCGCCGGCCACCAGCGCGGTGACGATGGGCAGGTACACCGCCATCGCCAGGTCCTCCAGGACGAGGACGCTGAGGATCACCGGCGTCTCCCGGTTGCCCACCCGGCCCAGGTCGCCGAGCACCTTCGCGATCACGCCGGACGACGAGATCCAGGTGACGCCGGCCAGCACGACGGCGGCCACCGGCCCCCAGCCCAGCAGCAGCGCCGCCGCCGCACCCGGCAGGGCGTTGAACGCGCAGTCGACGAGACCGGACGGGTAGTGGGACTTGAGGTTGGTGATCAGGTCGCCGGCCGAGTACTCCAGGCCGAGCATCAACAGCAGCAGGATGACGCCGATCTCGGCGCCGGTCGCGACGAACTCCTCGCTCGCCCCGAGCGGCAGCAGCCCGCCCTCGCCGAAGGCCAGACCGGCGAGCAGGTACAGCGGGATGGGGGAGAGCCGGAAGCGGGCTGCGAACCGGCCGAGCAGGCCAAGGGCGAGGATGATGGAACCGAACTCGATCAGCAGGACCGCGGAATGCACCGGATCACTCCCGCCCGAGTATCGCCGCGGCGGCGTCGACGCCCTCACGGGTACCGACCACGATGAGGGTGTCCCCGCCGACGAGCCGGAAGTCCGGCGCCGGCGACGGAATGGCCTCCGCCCTCCGCAGCACCGCCACGACGGACGCGCCCGTCTCGGTCCGCATCCGGGTCTCGCCCAGCACCCGCCCGTTCCACCGGGACCCCGCGGCGATCTCGACGCGCTCGGCGACCAGCCCCAGGTCCGTGGTGTAGAGCAGGCTCGCACTGTGATGGGACGGCATCAGCGCGTCGATCAGGGCGCCTGCCTCGGGACCGGTCAGCCGAAGCGACTGGGCGCAGGAGTCGGGATCGTCGGCCCGGTACACGCTCACCGTGCGGGCGCCGTCGCGGTGTGCCACCACGGACAGATGGCGGTCTTCCCGGGTCATGAGGTCGTACTGGACCCCGATCCCCGGTAGCGGCGTCGCCCTCAGGCGTGGAGCAGACACGTTTTTCTCCCCTTAACTCGTCGTGATGCGGTGTACGCGGTTGCCAAGTCCGCATGCTGCCACTGCCCCGTACGGTGACGACATGGGTGTCGTCACGGATATACGAGGCCGAAGGCGCGCGGCGAGGGTGGCTGCGACGGTGCCGTACGCGGATACCCAAGGGCCGCAGACAAGGACGGGAAGGGGCGAGAAAAGAACCGTGTCGCTGTTCTGGCGGATCTTCTCGCTCAACGCCGTCGGCCTGATCGCGGCCGCCGCACTGCTGCTCGGTCCGGTCACCGTGTCCACCCCCGTATTGCCGGGCGAGGCACTGGCCGTCGTGGCGGGCCTCGCTGCACTGCTCGCCGCCAACGCGCTCGTGCTGCGCATCGGCCTCGCCCCGCTCCAGCGCCTGGGCCGGGCCATGGCGACGGCCGACCTGCTGCGCCCCGGGGCCCGTGCCCTTGTCGCCGGTCCCGCGGAGACGGCCGCGCTGATCACGACGTACAACACGATGCTCGACCGGCTGGAGAACGAACGCGCCACCGGCGCCGCCCGCGCGCTCTCCGCCCAGGAACGCGAACGCCACCGCGTCGCCCGCGAACTCCACGACGAGGTCGGCCAGACCCTGACCGCGGTCCTCCTCCAGCTCAAGCGCGTCGCAGACTGGGTGCCCGAGGAACTGCGCGAGGAGGTCGGCCAGGCCCAGGAGGCCACCCGCGCCGGCCTCGACGAGATCCGCCGCATCGCCCGCCGACTGCGCCCCGGCGTCCTGGACGAGCTCGGGCTGCCGAGCGCCCTGCGCTCCCTCGCGGCCGAGTTCACCACGCACGGACTGACCGTGCGCCACCACGTCCCCGGCGATCTGCCCCGGCTGACGGAGGAGTCCGAACTCGTGGTCTACCGCGTCGCCCAGGAGGGTCTGACCAACACCGCGCGGCACGCCGCCGCCGACCGCGCGGAAGTCCGGCTGCGGCCGGTCACGGACGGCGTCGAACTCCTCGTACGCGACAACGGCAAGGGTCTCGGCGGTGCCCCTGAGGGCTCGGGCATCAGCGGCATGCGCGAACGTGCCCTCCTCGTAGGCGCCGCTCTCTCGGTGGAACCCGCCCCGGGCCGCGGCACCGACATACGGCTGCGCATTCCGGCCGCGACCGGGAAGAGCCGCTGATGGCGCCCGGCCCACCGCTGAAGACCCCGATCCGCGTCCTGCTCGCCGACGACCACACCCTCGTACGCAGAGGCGTGCGCCTCATCCTCGAGAATGAGCCGGACCTCACCGTCGTGGCCGAGGCCGGCGACGGGGCGGAGGCGGTCGAGCTGGCACGCGCGTGTGACGTCGATCTGGCCGTCCTCGACGTCGCGATGCCTCGGATGACCGGCCTCCAGGCGGCCCGCGAACTCTCCCGCCGCCTGCCGGACCTGCGCATCCTCATCCTCACGATGTACGACAACGAGCAGTACTTCTTCGAGGCCCTCAAGGCCGGCGCCGGAGGCTTCGTCCTGAAGTCCGTCGCCGACCGCGACCTCGTCCAGGCGTGCCGGGCGGCCGTACGGGACGAGCCGTTCATCTATCCGGGGGCGGAACGGGCCCTGGTCCGCTCGTACCTCGACCGCCTCCACCGGGGCGACGGTCTGCCCGAGCGGGCCATCACCGAGCGTGAGGAGGAGATCCTCAAACTCGTCGCCGAGGGCCACACCTCGAAGGAGATCGGCGAACTGCTCTTCATCAGCACCAAGACAGTCGAACGCCACCGCGCGAACCTTCTTCAGAAGCTGGGCATGCGCGACCGTCTGGAACTGACCCGGTACGCGATCCGGGCGGGCCTCATCGACCCGTGAAGCGATCGAACCGGTTCCACGGCGTGCCCGCTGTGCCGCTGCCAACGCCACTGCGGCAGCTCGTCGGGACGGAACAGGTGACCGAGAAGCGACCGGCGTGACAGCCACCTCCCGTAGCCGGCGCGTGACAGGGCGTATGCCGGTGCGGGAGCGGCGCATCCCCGGAGCCGGCCGGCAGACCGTCGGCGGCAGGAGGCCCTTCGGGCACCGCCTACCCTTGTCGCATGAGCAGCAGCGACCGGAGCCTGGCAGTGGGCGTGAAGACATACGAGGTGCGCACCTACGGGTGCCAGATGAACGTTCACGATTCCGAGCGATTGTCCGGGCTGCTCGAGGACGCCGGGTACGTGCGCGCACCCGAGGGGTCGGACGGGGACGCGGACGTCGTCGTCTTCAACACCTGCGCGGTGCGTGAGAACGCCGACAACCGGCTCTACGGCAACCTCGGCCGCCTCGCCCCGAGGAAGGCGAGCCGCCCCGGGATGCAGATCGCGGTCGGCGGGTGCCTCGCGCAGAAGGACCGCGACACCATCGTGAAGAAGGCGCCCTGGGTGGACGTCGTCTTCGGCACGCACAACATCGGCAAACTGCCCGTCCTCCTGGAACGCGCCCGCGTCCAGGAAGAGGCACAGGTCGAGATCGCCGAGTCGCTCGAAGCCTTCCCCTCCACTCTGCCGACGCGGCGCGAGAGCGCGTACGCGGCCTGGGTCTCCATCTCCGTCGGCTGCAACAACACCTGCACCTTCTGCATCGTCCCCGCCCTGCGGGGCAAGGAGAAGGACCGCAGGACCGGCGACATCCTGGCCGAGATCGAGGCCCTGGTCGCCGAGGGCGTCTCCGAGATCACGCTGCTCGGCCAGAACGTCAACGCGTACGGCTCCGACATCGGCGACCGCGAGGCCTTCAGCAAGCTGCTGCGGGCCTGCGGCGCCATCGAGGGCCTGGAGCGCGTCCGCTTCACCTCTCCGCACCCGCGCGACTTCACCGACGACGTGATCGCGGCCATGGCCGAGACGCCGAACGTGATGCCGCAGCTGCACATGCCCCTGCAGTCCGGCTCGGACACGGTCCTCAAGGCGATGCGCCGCTCCTACCGCCAGGCGCGCTACCTCGGGATCATCGAGAAGGTGCGCGCCGCCATCCCGCACGCGGCGATCACCACCGACATCATCGTGGGCTTCCCCGGCGAGACCGAGGAGGACTTCGAGGAGACGCTGCACGCCGTCCGAGAGGCCCGGTTCGCACAGGCCTTCACCTTCCAGTACTCCAAGCGCCCCGGCACCCCGGCCGCGACCATGGAGAACCAGATCCCCAAGGAGGTCGTCCAGGCGCGCTACGAGCGTCTTGTCGCCCTCCAGGAGGAGATCTCCTGGGAGGAGAACAAGAAGCAGGTCGGCCGCACGCTCGACCTCATGGTCGCCGAGGGTGAGGGCCGCAAGGACGGTGCCACCCACCGCCTCTCCGGCCGCGCCCCCGACAACCGCCTGGTCCACTTCACCAAGCCGGAGCAGCAGGTCCGCCCCGGTGACGTGGTGACCGTCGAGATCACGTACGCCGCCCCGCACCACCTCCTCGCCGAGGGACCCACCCTCGCGGTGCGCCCCACGCGCGCGGGCGACGCCTGGGAGAAGCGCAACGCCGAGAAGGCCGCCGCGCCGGCCGGCGTCATGCTCGGCCTCCCGAAGATCGGCGCCCCCGAGCCGCTCCCGGCCACGACGGGCAGCGGCTGCGGCTGCGACTGACGCCGCGGCTGAGCCTGCGGCGTGACCGGGTTGCGGGTAGGGGCTGCTTGCTGAGGCGGGCCGCGCAGCGACGTCTGCGGCGACGGCCCACCACTGCGCCCCCACGCGCCGCGGAGCGGCGTGTGGACACGCGGGGAGTTTCGGGGGCCGTACGGCCGTTCCGCCGGTCCTCGGCTCCCTCGTACCGCCCGCCAGGGTTACCCTGCCGATCATGCTTGTCGCCGCCGCAGTCTGTCCCTGCCCGCCCCTGCTCGTGCCCGAGGTCGCCGCGGGTGCCGCACCCGAACTGGACGTCGCGCGTGCCGCGTGCACGGACGCGCTCGGTGTTCTCGCCGCGGCCCGGCCCGACCGGCTCGTGGTCGTCGGGCCGGCCGACCAGAGCGGGCGCGGGACGCATCCGGAGGGCACCCCGGGCTCGTTCCGCGGGTTCGGCGTGGACCTCGACGTACGCCTGGGCGCGGACCGGGACGCAGGAGCCGATCGCCTGCTCCCGCCCTCGCTGTCGGTGGCCGCGTGGCTGCTGGAGCGGGCCGGGTGGTCGGATGCCCCGATCGAGGGACTCGGCGTGGGGGAACCTCTCGAGGCCGAGCGGTGTATCGAAGTCGGAGGGGAAATCGCGGGCCGTGCCGAGCGGGTGGCGCTGCTGGTGATGGGCGACGCCAGCGCGTGCCGCACGCTCAAGGCACCCGGTTATCTCGACGACCGGGCGGCGCCCTTCGACGCTGAGGTCACGCGTGCACTGGGCGCGGCCGACCTGGTGGCTCTCAAAGCGCTGGACGCAGACCTGGCGTACGAGCTGAAGGCATCGGGCCGGGCCCCCTGGCAGGTGCTGGCCGGCGCGGCGCAGGGCACGAACCTCGGCGGCACGCTGCTGTACGAGGGCGCGCCGTACGGGGTGGGATACGTGGTCGCGGCCTGGTCGTAGCCGCCTCGCCGTACCGCGGAGGCGACGGCAACGACGGAAAAGGCGCAGCCACGGAAACGGCGCAACGAGGGGACCGACGGGTTCGACGGAAACGACGGACGGCCGGGAGCGTCGTGCTCCGCGGCCGTCCGTCGGTGTGCCGTGTCGTTCAGGAAGCCGGAGGCGGGGAGGCCGGTGGCGTACCGATGTCGCCGCCCGGGTCCGTGCCGTCCTTGTGCGCGATCCGGTCCATGGCTCCCTTGGCCTTGCCCGTCCCCGACTGGATCTTGTCGCTGTACTTGCCCTTGGTCTTCTCGTCGACGACCTTGGCGGCTTTGTCGAGGCCGTGCTCGATCTTGTCCCCGTGCTGCTGGGCGAGGCCGGAGACCTTGTCCTTGGCGGGGCTGAGTTTGGCCTTCACATTGTCCAGGAGACCCATGGTCCACCTTCCCTTGCGGGGCAGTTACGTGCGAGCGCCTTCGCCGGCCTCGCTGTCGGCAGCCTCTTCCGCGGACTGCTGCTTGGGGATCTCGACGCCTTCGCCGGAGCCGGAGGTGTCCTCGGCGGCCGGTACAGCCGACTCCTCCACAGCGTCTTCGACCTTGGCCTCGGCCTTCGTCTCAGTCTTCGTCTCGGACGTCGTACCGGCTTCGGTCTCAGCCTCGGCCTCGACAGACCCCTTCGCCTCTGCCGCCTTCTCAGCCGAGGGCTCGGCCGTCGGCGTATCGGCCTGCGGCTCGGCGGTTGACGCCTCCTCCGTGGTCTTTGACCTCCGGAGAAGTCGTGCGAAAACGCCCATATCCACTCCATACGTTACTCATGCGGGCGAAATCCCGCGTCGTCCGGTACGTCCGTTTGCGCCGCCCGGGCCGCCGCCTCTGCGATCAGGCGGCGGAAAACCTCGCAACTGGCAACGACCCCGCGCGCGTACCGTCACGTAACTCGTTCGAGGCGTGGTCGTGAGGTTTGCGAGACTGGGGCGGTGAGCAGCGCACCCCCCGCCCCCCGAGTCATCGCCGTCGTCGGACCGACCGCGGCCGGTAAGTCCGATCTGGGCGTCTTTCTGGCCCGGCGTCTCGGCGGCGAGGTCGTCAACGCCGACTCCATGCAGCTCTACCGAGGGATGGACATCGGCACCGCCAAGCTGACGCCCGAGGAACGCGACGGCGTCCCGCACCACCTCCTGGACATCTGGGACGTCACGGTCACCGCCTCCGTCGCCGAGTACCAGAGACTGGCCCGCGCCAGGATCGACACCCTGCTCGCCGAGGGCCGCTGGCCGATCCTGGTCGGCGGATCCGGCCTGTACATCCGCGGGGCCGTCGACAACCTGGAGTTCCCCGGCACCGACCCCGAGGTCAGGGCCCGGCTGGAGGAGGAGCTCACCCTGCGCGGCTCGGGGGCGCTGCACGCGCGCCTGGCCGTCGCCGACCCCGAGGCCGGGCACGCGATCCTGCCCAGCAACGGCCGCCGTATCGTCCGGGCCCTCGAGGTGATCGAGATCACCGGCAAGCCCTTCACCGCCAACCTCCCTGGCCACGACTCGGTCTACGACACCCTGCAGATCGGCGTCGACGTGGCGCGCCCCGAACTCGACGAGCGCATCGCGCGCCGGGTCGACCGGATGTGGGAAGCCGGGCTGGTGGACGAGGTACGCGCACTGGAGGCGCAGGGGTTGCGCGAGGGGCGTACGGCCTCGCGCGCGCTCGGCTACCAGCAGGTGCTCGCTGCGCTCGCAGGGGAGTGCACCGACGCGGAGGCGCGGGCCGAGACCGTACGTGCCACCAAGCGCTTCGCGCGCCGTCAGGATTCGTGGTTCAGGCGCGACCCGCGTGTGCATTGGTTGAGTGGGGCTGCGGCGGATGTCACAGAACTTCCGCAGCTCGCACTGGCATTGGTCGAACGACCGGTCACAGCCTGATCACGTCATGGCATCGGGACGCTCCGGCCGTCATCGCGGCCTTCGGCACCGTGCCATCATCGAGCTTCGATCGACCAGGTGGAGTCCGAGTTGGGAGGGCGCGTGGCGATGGAGGCCGGCCCTCGCGACACCGCACAAGGTACCGAGCCCCTCACCGCTGACAGCGGTGAAGCGGAGCAGGACGGCGACCGTCTGAGCCCCGACGGGCCCGACGAGACGCCGGACGGCGTGACCGCCGACGGCCCGGAGCCCGAGGAGATGTTCGCGGGCGGCCCCGAGGTCGAGGTCGAGCTGCGCCCGCAGCGCCGGATGCGCATCTGGCAGCTCGCTCCCATCGTGAGCCTGGCCGCGGTCGGCTCCCTGATGTTCGCGTTCCCGCTGGCCTTCGACTTCGGCGACAGCGGAGCCGTGATCGCCATGCTGGGCCTGCTGATCTGCTCCTGCGCGGCCGGCTGGGGCATGATGGCCGCTCGTCGCGTTGGTTACACGTGGCCCGGGCTGCCGCAGCGGGGCTCCGGACGCCGTCCGGACTGGCGGGTCGTGGTCGCGTATGCCGTGATGGTCGCCGCGGTGGTCGTGCTGGCCGTGTGGCGCGTGGCCCGGCTGCGCTGAGCAGCGCCGGGCCGGTCGGCTGTGCCGGTCTCCCACGCGCGCGTGGGTTGTCGTACCCACCCCGTACGATCGAGGAATGAGCACGCGGATCGCCTTCCTCAAGGGGCACGGCACCGAGAACGACTTCGTGATCGTCCCGGACCCCGAGAACACCATCGACCTGCCCCCGGCCGCCGTCGCCGCCCTGTGCGACCGCCGCGCCGGCATCGGCGGTGACGGCCTGCTGCACGTGGTGCGGTCCGTGGCACACCCCGAGGCCAAGGACATGGCGGCCGAGGCGGAGTGGTTCATGGACTACCGCAACGGCGACGGCTCGATCGCGGAGATGTGCGGCAACGGCGTGCGCGTGTTCGCGCACTACCTCCAGCGCGCCGGACACGCCGACGAGGGCGACCTCGCGATCGCCACGCGCGGGGGCGTGAAGACGGTGCACCTCTCCAAGGACGGTGACATCACCGTCGGCATGGGCAAGGCGCTGCTCCCGGAAGGGGACGTCACGGTGAGTGTGGGCGAGCGCAGCTGGCCCGCGCGAAACGTGAACATGGGCAACCCGCACGCCGTCGCCTTCGTGGACGACCTCGCGCACGCGGGCGACCTGTACTCCCCCCCGCCCTTCAGCCCGGCCGCCGCCTATCCCGACGGGGTGAACGTCGAGTTCGTGGTCGACCGCGGCCCCCGGCACGTCGCCCTGCGCGTGCACGAGCGCGGCTCCGGCGAGACCCGCTCGTGCGGCACGGGCGCGTGCGCCGTCGCCGTGGCCGCCGCCCGCCGGGACGGCGCCGACCCGACCGCCACCGGAACCCCGGTGACGTACACCGTCGACGTGCCCGGCGGCACCCTGGTGATCACCGAGCGACCCGACGGCGAGATCGAGATGACCGGCCCCGCGGTGATCGTCGCCGAGGGAGAAATCGACGCGGAGTGGCTGGAACGCTTCGTTCGCTGACTGGCCGCAGGTCACAGCATGCGAACCGTAAACCTGCAAACCGTCGCTCGAATGGGTGATCCTTTTCACGCTCGACGAGAGGCGGTCGGGCGCACGTGATGGGCTCGGTAGCATCAAGCACCGGCCCGGACGGGGGACTGATGCCATCCCCCGAGCTGTGTCCGCCCTGGGGCACCCCGTCCGCCGGTCCACGCAGCCGGAGGTGCCCATGAGTGCGGAGGCCACGAATCCCGCGAGCCCAGGCCCGGTCACAGCAGGCCCGGTCCTGCCGACAGTGCCCCGCAGGAAGGCCCGCCCCCGGATCGACCTGCGCCGTCTCGGCCGGGCCGCGCTGCTCGGCCCCGCCGCCCGTGACCGGCTGCCCGACGCCATCGGTCACGTGGCCGAGGCCCACCGCGCCCACTACCCCGACGCCGACCTCGAACCGCTGCGCCGCGCCTACGTCCTGGCCGAGTCCTCGCATCGCGGTCAGATGCGCAAGAGCGGTGAGCCGTACATCACACACCCGCTCGCCGTGACCCTGATCCTCGCCGAACTGGGCGCCGAGACAACGACCCTGACGGCGTCTCTGCTCCACGACACCGTCGAGGACACGGACGTGACGCTCAATCAGGTCCGTGAGCAGTTCGGCGAGGAGGTGCGCTTCCTCGTCGACGGCGTCACGAAACTGGAGAAGGTCGACTACGGGGCCGCCGCCGAGCCCGAGACCTTCCGCAAGATGCTCGTCGCCACCGGCAACGACGTCCGTGTGATGTCGATCAAACTCGCCGACCGGCTGCACAACATGCGCACGCTCGGCGTGATGCGTCCCGAGAAACAGGTCCGCATCGCCAAGGTCACCCGGGACGTCCTCATCCCCCTCGCGGAACGGCTCGGCGTCCAGGCGCTCAAGACCGAACTGGAGGACATGGTCTTCGCGATCCTCCACCCCGAGGAGTACGAGCACACCCGGGAGCTGATCGTCGACAACGCCTCCCGCGCGGACGACCCGCTCGCCGAGATGGCCGACGAGATGCGCACGGTCCTGCGGGACGCCGGCATCCCGGCCGAAGTCCTCATCCGCCCGCGGCACTTCGTCTCCGTGCACCGCGTCGCCCGCAAACGCGGCCGGCTGCGCGGCGCCGACTTCGGCCGTCTGCTGGTGCTGGTGAACGAGGACGCCGACTGTTACGCCGTACTCGGTGAACTGCACACCTGTATGACGCCCGTGGTCTCCGAGTTCAAGGACTTCATCGCCGTCCCCAAGTTCAACCTCTACCAGTCGCTGCACACCGCCGTGGCCCGCGAGGACGGCCAGGTCACCGAAGTCCTCATCCGCACCCACCAGATGCACAAGGTCGCGGAGGCCGGCGTCGTCGCGCTGGGCAATCCCTACGCTCCCCCTTCGGAGGAGCAGACCGTTTCGCGTGACGGTGAGCGCGCCGACCCGACCCGCCCCGGCTGGCTCTCCCGCCTCCTCGACTGGCAGGAGGCCGCGTCCGACTCCGACACGTTCTGGTCCACCCTGCGCGAGGACCTCGCCCAGGACCGTGAGATCACCGTGTTCCGGCCCGACGGCGGCAGGCTGGGTCTGCCCGCGGGGGCGACCTGTGTGGACGCCGCGTACGCGCAGTACGGCGAGGACGCGCACGCGTGCATCGGCGCCCGCGTCAACGGCCGCCTGGCGACGCTGAGCACGGTCCTGAAGGACGGCGACACCGTCCAGCTCCTCATGGGCCAGGACCCCGCCTCCGAGCCCTCCAGGGAGTGGCTGGACCACGCCCACACGCCCACCGCCCGGATCGCCATCCAGCGGTGGCTCACGACGCATCCGGCGTCCGCCGAGGCGCAGAAGGCGGGGCCGGTCCCGACCCTCCAGGCCGGCGAGGCATCGCTCCGGCCGCCCGCCGCCGGGAACACCGTGACCGCTTCCGAAGGCCACGCCGCCCCGACTGCCGACCGTCCCGCCACCGCGAACGCCGTCGTCGACCAGCCCGGGGCGAGCGTACGAATGGCCGGTTGCTGCACGCCCGTACCGCCCGACGCGGTGATCGGCTTCGCCGTTCGTGGGGGAGCGGTGACCGTCCATCGCGTGGAGTGCGCCGCGGTGGCTCGCATGAAGAGCGCGGGGCGTGCGGAGGTCGGTGTGCGCTGGGGAGACACCAGCGGATGCCGGGTCACCCTGTTCGCCGAATCGTTCGGCCGCCCGCATCTGCTCGCCGACCTCACCGAGGCGATGGCCTCGGAGGGGGCCGAGATCGTCTCCGCGACCGTCGAGCCCCCCAGCCAGCAACGCGTACGCCACACCTACACCGTCCAACTCCCCGACGCGGCACACCTGCCCGCCCTGATGCGGGCGATGCGGGACGTGCCGGGGGTGTACGACGTGAGCCGGGCACAGACGCCGGGGGCCTGAGAGGAGCCTGTCGACGCCGGCACGCGCGCGTGGCGCGCTCTCGCGGACGGCGGCCCCCTCGTCCCGCTGACCTACCCGTTCGAGTGGGCCGATCGCGCGCCGCCGCCGCACCGCGCGCGCCCGCTGATAGCCGTGGTGCATGCTGCTCACCCCCCGCACCCCGGCTCCCCGAGCCCGCTTCACGCCCTCCCGGCGCCGAAAGGCCGGCGCCCTTCTCGCCTCCGCAGTCTCCGTCTGCCTCCTCGCCGCGAGCGCCCCGGCCGCCCCGCTGGGCGTTGGCGACCGCCTCTTCCCGCACCTGGGCAACCCGGGGTACGACGTGGCGGCGTACGACCTCTCCTTCACCTATCCGGGAACCAACAGCAAGCCGCTCCAGGCGGTCACCACGATCGACGCCTGGACGACGGCCTCGCTGGACCGCGTCAACCTCGACTTCGCGCACGGCAAGGTCGACTCTGTCGAGGTCGACGGCGAGCCCGCGACGTTCACGAGCGCCGGCGAGGACCTGGTGGTGACGCCCGAGGATCCGCTGCCCGAGGGCAGCTGGATGCGGGTCACCGTGCGGCACACCAGCGACCCCGTGTCCGACGAGGACCGGGAGGGCGGCTGGGTGCGGACCGCGGACGGCCTCGCCATGGCCAACCAGGCCGACGTCGCCCACCTGGTGTTCCCCTGCAACGACCACCCCTCCGACAAGGCGATGTTCACCATCAGGGTCACCGCACCCAAGGGCTACACGGCCGTCGCCAACGGTCTGCCGACCGGCGTGGACCGGGCGGGCCGGGCGACGACCTGGACGTACCGGACCCAGCACCCCATGGCCACCGAGCTCGCTCAGGTGTCCATCGGCCGCTCCACCGTGCTGCGCCGCAGCGGCCCGCACGGACTGCCCGTACGAGACGTCGTGCCCACCAAGGACCGCGAGCGGCTGGAGCCGTGGCTGAAGAAGACCCCGGACCAGATCGCCTGGATGGAGGGCAAGGTCGGGCCGTACCCCTTCGAGACGTACGGCCTGCTCATGGCCGACGCCGACACCGGTTTCGAGCTGGAGACGCAGACCCTTTCCCTCTTCGAGAAGAACCTGTTCACCGAGCCCGGCTACCCGGAGTGGCACGTCGATTCGATCATGGTGCACGAGCTCGCCCACCAGTGGTTCGGCAACAGTGTGAGCCCCCGTACCTGGTCCGACCTGTGGCTGAACGAGGGGCACGCCACCTGGTACGAAGCCCTGTACGCGGAGGAGAAGGCGGAGCGCCCCATGGAGGCGCGGATGAAGGCGGCGTACGGCGCCTCCGACCGCTGGCGCGCGGCCGGCGGACCGCCCGCCGCCCCCAAGGTCCCCGACCCCGGCCAGAAGATCAGCATCTTCCGGCCGAACGTCTACGACGGCGCCGCACTGGCCCTGTACGCCCTGCGCCAGGAGATCGGCCGCCCCGCCTTCGAACGCCTGGAAAGGGCCTGGGTGACCCGCCACCGGGACGGCGTCGCCTCGACCGCGGACTTCGTCGGGCTCGCCGAGGAGATCTCCGGCCGCGAGCTGGGCGGCTTCTTCGAGGGCTGGCTCTACGGCGAGAAGACCCCGCCGATGCCCGGCCACCCGGACTGGAAGTCGGCCGCACCTCAGCAGGCTCCCGCGAAATAAGACGGTGACGAGACGGGCCGTGCCGTGCGACCATCCTCAGGTCGGCGCGGCACGGGACACGGGAATCTCCCGGGGTACTCGTGCGTTGTGAGCAGTGACGGCCGGCTCAGAAGTTCGGCTTCGGCTCTGTCGCCGCTTTGCCGGAATCCTCATCGACGTAAGGACCCAATGACCTCCTCTTCATCTTCTTCCCAGGACACTGAGCGCGTCGCGCATGCCTACCCCGAAGGTCTTCGGGCCGATGCCCTGATGGAAGAGGACGTCGCCTGGAGCCACGAGATCGACGGAGACCGGGACGGCGACCAGTTCGACCGCTCCGAGCGCGCGGCCCTGCGCCGCGTCGCGGGCCTCTCCACCGAGCTCGAGGACGTCACCGAGGTCGAGTACCGCCAGCTCCGCCTGGAGCGGGTCGTACTCGTAGGCGTCTGGACCTCGGGGACCGCGCAGGACGCGGACAACTCCCTCGCGGAGCTCGCCGCTCTCGCTGAGACCGCGGGCGCGCTCGTGCTCGACGGCGTGATCCAGCGCCGCGACAAGCCCGATGCGGCCACCTACATCGGTTCCGGCAAGGCCGAGGAGCTGCGCGACATCGTGCTCGAGACGGGCGCGGACACCGTCATCTGCGACGGTGAGCTCAGCCCGGGCCAGCTCATCCATCTCGAAGACGTCGTCAAGGTCAAGGTCATCGACCGTACGGCCCTGATCCTCGACATCTTCGCCCAGCACGCCAAGTCCCGAGAGGGCAAGGCGCAGGTAGCGCTCGCGCAGATGCAGTACATGCTGCCGAGGCTGCGCGGCTGGGGTCAGTCGCTGTCCCGTCAGATGGGCGGCGGCAAGGGCGGCGGCCTCGCCACCCGTGGTCCCGGTGAGACCAAGATCGAGACGGACCGGCGTCGGATCCGCGAGAAGATGGCGAAGATGCGCCGGGAGATCGCGGACATGAAGACCGGCCGCGAGATCAAGCGCCAGGAGCGCAAGCGTCACAAGGTGCCGTCGGTCGCCATCGCCGGCTACACCAACGCCGGCAAGTCCTCGCTGCTCAACCGCCTCACGGGCGCGGGAGTGCTGGTCGAGAACGCCCTGTTCGCGACCCTCGACCCGACCGTGCGCCGGGCGGAGACGCCCAGCGGCCGTCTGTACACCCTGGCGGACACCGTCGGCTTCGTCCGGCACCTGCCGCACCACCTGGTCGAGGCGTTCCGCTCCACCATGGAGGAGGTCGGCGAGTCCGACCTGATCCTGCACGTGGTGGACGGCTCGCACCCGAACCCGGAAGAGCAGCTGGCCGCCGTACGCGAGGTGATCAGGGACGTCGGCGCCACCGGCGTACCCGAGATCGTCGTGATCAACAAGGCGGACGCGGCCGACCCGCTGACGCTCCAGCGGCTCATGCGGATCGAGAAGCGTTCGATCCCGGTGTCGGCCCGCACGGGCCAGGGCATCGAGGAACTGCTTGCCCTGATCGACAACGAGCTGCCGCGGCCGTCGGTCGAGATCGAGGCGCTCGTGCCGTACACGCAGGGCAAGCTGGTGGCCCGCGCCCACGACGAGGGCGAGGTGATCTCCGCGGAGCACACCCCGGAGGGCACCCTGCTCAAGGCGCGGGTGCACGAGGAACTGGCGGCGGATCTCGCGCCGTACGTTCCGGCGCCCCTCGCCTGACCGTCCGTTCGCCTGACCGTCCCGGAACAGCTTGAAGGCCCGCCGCCTGCTCGTCGCAGGCGGCGGGCCTTCAGCGTGTGCGGATCAGCGTGTGCGGATCACTGACCGCCGTACGTCTTGCTCATGCTCTCGTAGAGCGCCTCGGCGTCCTGGCCGAGCTGTGGGCCCGCGAGCCACGTGTTGTCGGTCGGGCCGATCGAGGTGTTCGAGACCAGCGTGGTCTTCCCGTCCAGCACGCGGAACCAGCCGCCGCCGGACGAGCCGCCCGTCATGGTGCAGCCGATGCGGTACATCGTCGGCAGGCTCGAGCTGAGCGAGAACCGGCCCGGCTGGTCGAGGCACTTGAACATCTGCAGACCGTTGTACGGCGGCGCGGCCGGGTAGCCCCAGGCGCCCATCGTGACGACCTCGCTCGCGGACGGGGCGGAGAAGTCGACGTCCAGGGCGCCGGTGGTCTCCTCCAGGGACTTGGAGCCCGACTCCGGCTTCACATGCAGCACGGCGTAGTCGTACGCGGCACCCGCGCCACCGGTCTCGGAACCGCCCTGGATCCACCCGTTCGACGTCGAGGCCCAGTCGGCCCACCAGTTGCCGTAGGGCGCTATCTCAGAGGCTGTGGCGTTGCCGAGCTGCGCCTCGGACTTGCCGAGGTCGTTGTACGCCGGGACGAAGACGATGTTGCGGTACCAGCCACCACTGCCACCGGCGTGCACGCAGTGGCCCGCCGTCCACACCAGGTTGGACTTGCCGGGATGGTTCACGTCCTTGACGACCGTGCCCGAGCAGACCATCGGGCCGTCGGGGGAGTCGAAGAAGATCTTGCCGACCGGGGCCGCGTTCTGGTGGTACGGCGTCTTCTCGGCCGTGGCCTCGACGGGCGCCGGCTCGGGGTCACTGACGCCCTGGTCCGCCGCGGCGTCCTTCGTCGAGACCGTCTTGTCGGCCTCCTTCGCGGACTGCATCCGCTCGGGCTTCCAGAGGTCCCTGATCACCGGGTTGACGAAGTCCTTGGCCTCACTGAGCCACTTGTCCTTGTCCCAGTCCTTCCAGCCACCGGCCGCCCAGTTGTCGACGTCGATGCCGTGCTCCTTGAGCTTGTCGGCGATCTTCGCGGGAACCTTGACCTTGCCCCCGGCGGCCTGGGACGTGGTGGCGCCGGGCTTGTCGCCGGCGGTGTCCTCGCCCGAACCGCCGCAGGCCGTCGCGGTCAGCGCGAAGGCTGCGACGAGCCCGGTGGCGGTGAGAAGCGTGCGGGTGCGCCGCCCAGGTCGTGGCGCTGCGGGCGTACGTGTGGAACGCATGGTGCGGTAACCCCCGTGAAAAGTGCGAATGTCATGTGCTTGTCAGGCGAGGGTGGGGTCCGTGGATGCCGGCGGTCTGCCTGGACCCCGTCGATCTCCTGGGACCCGGTCGATCTCTTTGGGTCCCGTCCAGCCCGCAGGGCCTTTGTGGATCACCTTGCGGACGAGACCCCACTATGCCCGTGGAGTTGAGGGTGAACGGCGGTGAGGTGGTGAAGGTTTTTTGAGACACCGCACCGCCGTTCCTGCTCAGCAGGCCCAAGCTCAGAAGGCTCAGGCCCAGCAGGCCGTCACTGGCCGGCGAACTTCTTGCTCACGGAGTCGTACACGCCCTCGGCCACCTCACCCAGCCGCGGACCCGCCAGCCAGCCCGCGGTCACCGGACCGATCGAGGTGTTGGAGACCAGTGCCGGCTTGCCGTCCGAGCCGGCCGCCACCCAGCCGCCGCCCGACGAGCCACCCGTCATCGTGCAGCCGATGCGGTACATCGTCGGGTCCGGGGCACTGATCGACAGCCGACCCGGCTTGTCCTGGCACTGGTACATGGTCTGGCCGTCGAACGGCGCCGCGGCCGGGTAGCCGGTCGCGGTGATGCTCGCGACCTTCGTCACGGCCGGCGCCTTGAAGTCCACCGGCAGAGCCGAACCGATGGTCTCCTCCAGCGACTTGCCGCCACTGCCCTCTTCCGGAGTCACGTGAATGACGGCGAAGTCGTACGAGGCGCCGTCACCGCCCGTCGCCCCGCCTTGCTCGATCCACTGGTCCGAGGTCTGCGCCCAGTCGCCCCACCACACGCCGTATGGAGTGACCTCCTCCTTGGCGGCGCTCTCCAAGTCCGCGGTCCCCAAGCCCTCGTTGTTGTACGACGGCACGAACGCGATGTTGCGGTACCAGCCGCCGTCTTTGCCGGCGTGCACACAGTGACCGGCCGTCCATACGAGGTTGGACTTGCCGGGGTGGGCCGGGTCCTGCACGACCGTCGCTGAGCAGACCATCGTGCCCTCGGGGGAGTCGAAGAACACCTTGCCCGCTTCGGGAGCGTTGGCATGGTACGTAGGCGCGACGGCCTTGGCGTCCACCGGCGCGGGCTCCGGGTCGGTCACACCCTGGTCACCGGAGATGTCGCCGTCGTCGACGGCGTTGTCCGGGTCCTCGGCTTCCCGCATCCGGTCCGGATCCCAGAGGCCCTGGATGATCGGGTTGATGTACTCGTCGGCCTCGCGCAGCCAGTCCTCCTTGCTCCAGTCCTTCCAGGCACCGTTCTTCCACTTGTCGAGGTCGATCCCATGCTCTTTGAGCTTGTCCTTGATGTCGTCCGGGATCGTGATCTTGCCGTCGCCCGCGGACGCGACGGGTGCGGAGGCCTCGCCGCCGGCGTCGGCATTGCCCGAGTTGCAGGCGGTGGCGGTGAACACGAGCGCCGAGGCGAGGGCAACGGCGGCCAACGCGGGGGAGGTTCCGCGGCGTGCGTTCCTTCCTCGACGAGCGGTGAAGGACGGCCGTATGGGTCGCATGGTGTGACTCCCCCTGAGGTGAACGAACTGGGTGCTGTGCCGTGAACTCGGGCGCGGTCGGGCCGACGACGTGGAGCGATCCGGATCGACCGGGCTGATCCGGACCGGCCCGGGCTGATGGAAATCGACCCGGGCTGATTTGGATCGACCTGGGCTGGGCCGGGTCGATACGAGTCCAATCGGCCTGTTCTCGCGCTGAGCTCACGGAGTGTTGGAACGGCATCACACACTATGCGCTCGCTGTGGGGGACTTCCCGCGGAACGGCAACGGTTTCGCTACGAGCTGTCTGACCTGGCAATCATCCGGACTTCTGCCAAGCACGTTGGACGACATGCGCAGATCTACGCCCCGTTCCCTGATGAGGCGGTGAATGGCGCCGTCGGGTGGCCGGACAGGTCTTGGCGGAACGCACCGGTGACTGATTTCGGGCAAGTGAGAACAAGTACCTGTGATCCTTGGGCGGTCTGTCACGGCAACGGCTCCCTCGGGGCAAGGATCTTGCTGTGGCCCGTAACCCGCTGAGCGGTCCGGGGTTGGTAGCGACGGGGCACGGTGCCGATGGTCGGTGTCGAGGTGACCGGCCTGGTCCGCGCGCCCACCCCGTGAGTCTTGAGTGTCTTCGAGTGAACGCTCGCGGGGTTTCGTATGTCGAGTCGGGTGAGTGGCGAGGAACGGCTTGCCCCTGGACTACGCGAGAGCGGGGAGCCGTGGCTGTGAAGTGGAGCGCTTTGAGGGTGGCCGCGAGGCTTGTATGCGAACGGGGGGCCGCTATGGCCGCCCTGGTCGGAGGAACCGCCGCGTCTGTGCTTGAAGAGGCCGCCGGGACTGAGCTCGGGGAAGCAGCCGGGGTCGGGGCTGGGAGGGCGCTGTGACCGGGGTCGGCGAGGCTGGTGTGAGGGGGTTTGCGGGGGTTGCCGAGGGGCGTGCTGCCGCAGAGGAGTCCGGTGGCGGGCGCCTTGTGCACGAGGGAATTCTGCGGCGTCAGTCGATGCGCGAGTCGGCGGCCCGTACCTACCCTCGCGCCCTGCCGATCGTGCCGGTGCGGGCGCGAGGGCTGACCATCGAGGGCGCTGACGGCCGCCGTTACCTGGACTGCCTCTCGGGCGCGGGCACCCTGGCCCTCGGCCACAATCACCCCGTCGTGCTGGAGGCGATCCGCAAGGTCCTCGACTCCGGCGCCCCGCTGGACGCCCTGGACCTCGCGACCCCCGTCAAAGACGCCTTCGTCACTGAGCTGTTCCGCACCCTGCCGCCCAAACTCGCCGACCGCGCGCGGGTGCGGTTCTGCGGTCCGGCCGGTACCGACGCGGTGGCGGCCGCATTCCAACTCGTCCGGTCGGCGACCGGACGCAGCGGCCTGCTCGCCGTCACGGGCGCCCCTCACGGGGCGTTCGACGGTGCGGCCTACGGGGCTTTCGAAGAGATGTTGGAGGAGCCGTTCGAAGAGGCCCGATTCGCCGTCGACTCGCGGATCATGCGCCTGCCCTATCCGCAGGACTACCGCTGCTCCTTCGGCGTCGGAGGTGCGCGCGGCGCCGGACTCGCCGCCGACTGGGCCGAGTCGGTCCTCGACGACTCCCGGTCGGGGCTGCCACTGCCTGCCGGGATGATTCTCGAACCCGTTCAGAGCGAGGGCGGTGTGATCCCCGCGCCCGACGGGTGGATGCGGCGCATGCGGCAGATGACTGCCGCCCGGTCCGTCCCGCTGATCGCCGACGAGGTCCAGACAGGAGTCGGGCGCACGGGCGCCTTCTGGGCGGTCGACCACAGTGGCATCACCCCCGACGTGATGATCCTCTCCCATGCCATCGGCGGCAGTCTGCCTCTGGCCGTCCTGGTGTACCGAGACGACCTCGACGCCCGGGAACCCGGCACCGTCGCCGGCACGTTCCCCGGCAACCAACTGGCCATGGCCGCGGGCACGGCGACTCTGTCCTACGTCCGCGAAAACAGTCTCGCGGAACGGGCCGGGACTCTGGGCGCGCGCATGCTTGACCAACTTCGAGACCTTGCACGGCAGTTCCCCATAATCGGCGATGTCCGGGGGCGAGGGCTGATGATCGGGATTGAGCTGGTCGAGGCTGAGGGGAATCGTGAGGCTGCCTTGGCGGTGACTGGCGCCGGTCCCCGGCCGGGGACAGTAGCTGGTGCTGGTGCTGGTGCTGGTGCTGGTGCTGGGTTCGGCCTGGGCGGTTCCGATGCTGACGATTTGGGTTCCTTGGCCGGAGCCGGAGCCGGAGCCGGAGCCGGAGCCGGAGCCGGAGCGGCCGCGGGCGAGGGCATGGACCGGGCCGGTCGTGGTCGGACGCCTTCGACCGGCATCGGGAGAGCGGACGCCGGAGTCCGTGGCCTCGCTCGACGCCCTCGCCCCGCGGCTCCGAAACTCGCGGCCGCCGTACAGCGGGAGTGCCTGCGCCGTGGCCTGATCGTCGGACTGGGCGGCCGTCACGCGAGTGTCGTACGCCTGCTTCCACCGCTGACGATCATCGATGAGCAAGCGGCCGCGGTATTGCACCGACTGGCCGACGCGGTGGAGACGGTGGCCCGCAACCGTGATCGTGGAGACAAGGCGGACCCACAGCAACCACACCACCGGCAGACGGGCTGGCCCGGCGCCTCCGTCGAGCGGGCTGGGTAGCCCGGTGGCTGTGCCCCCGCGAGTTCTTACGCCCACACGCTTCCTTCCCCAGCTCTCACCTGCCGAGCTCGTCCTTGACATCCCTGAGACCACGGACATCCCTCGCCTTCACCCCACCCATCGCACGACCTCCTGAACGCCCAGGCCCTCCACACGCCGTACCGCACAGCACGAAGCCGCTTCCCGTCGGCGGCTCGAGCCAGGACCACCCCGAGGAACGCACCTTGAACACCACCCCCGCGCCCGACAGCCGTCCTCACCAACACGCCCCCGGGCTCTCGGGCGCTCCAACCTCCGCGCGACCACGACCTGCACCGACCACCACGCCGGCCGCCGACCAGCGGGGAGTGGCTTCTGCGGAGCGGGAAGAAGTGGCTCCAGCGGTGTCGGAAGATAGGGTTCCCGCGCAGGGAGGACGTCCCGAGGCGGAGTGGGTCCCCGGCGCCGCCACCGACCTCCTGGAGCATCCCGACCCGCATACGGCAGCCGAGGCCGCGGCCGTCGAGAACCTGCTGCGCTGCTGGGTACGCGAGACTCACCTCGCCGCGCCCGACAACGGCACCCTCCGTATCCCCCTCCCCTCAAGCGGCACGGCGCTCTTCGTCCCCGTCCGCTACTGGTCCCCGACAGGCTGGCACCGCTTCGGCCCCCCGCGCCTCGCGGACGCCCCGGGCGACGCCCCACCCGCCGACGCGGTCACAGTCGCCGCCTTGCTCACACGTGAGGCACCCGGCGCGCAGAAGCCCACCGACAGCGCTCCCGCCCCCCCGACCCACCCTCCGATCACGACGCACCCGGCGCCAGCCCCGGCCGGCGCCGGTGCCGATCTCGTCGCCCGCGTGGCGGACTCCGTTCGCCGAACCGCCGCCTTCATCACCGAGCGCCGGAAACGCCTTGCCGACGAACCCGACCTCTTCCTCGCCGCCGAGCAGGCACTCGTGCTCGGACACCCGCTGCACCCGACCCCGAAGAGCCGTGAAGGGCTCACCGAGGCCGAAGCGCAGCCGTACTCACCCGAGTTGCGCGGCTCCTTCCCTCTCCACTGGATGGCTGTAGCTCCCTCCGTACTGGCCACCGACTCGGCCTGGACCGAACGCGGCCGCCTGGTCTCCGCACCCCGGCTCACGGCCCGGCTCGCCGGAGCCGGGCTCCCGCTACCCGACGGCCACACGGCCCTGCCCCTGCACCCATGGCAAGTGCGCGAGGTCCTGCACCGCCCCGAGACGACGGCTCTGCTGGAGGCAGGACTGCTCCAGAACCTCGGCACGCACGGCTCCCCATGGCATCCCACCTCCTCCGTGCGCACCGTCCACCGATCCAGCTCCCCAGCCATGCTCAAACTGTCGCTGGGCCTGCGCATCACCAACTCCCGTCGCGAAAACCTCCGCAAGGAACTCCATCGCGGAGTAGAGGTCCACCGGCTGCTCCGCAGCGGCCTGTCCAAGCAGTGGCAGGCGGCCCACCCGGGGTTCGACATCCTCCGCGACCCGGCCTGGATTGCCATCGACGGGCCCGATGGCAACCCCGTGCCCGGGCTCGACGTGGTGATCCGGCACAACCCGTTCAGCCCCGATGACGACGCCTCCTGCATCGCCGGACTTGTCTCGCCCCGACCCCGGGCCCCTCTGGGCGCCGCCGAAGCCGATCGGCACGCCGACCGACCAGTCCTGCGGTCCCGACTGGCCGAGGTCGTCACACGCCTCGCAGACCGGACCGGCCGGCCCCGAGGAGCCGTCGCCGCCGAGTGGTTCCTGCGCTACCTCGAACAGGTCGTCCGCCCAGTGCTGTGGCTGGACGCGGAAGCGGGAATCGCCCTGGAAGCACATCAGCAGAACACGCTGCTCCTGCTCGACGGCGAGGGCTGGCCCGTCGGCGGTCGCTACCGCGACAACCAGGGCTACTACTTCCGCGAATCCCGGCGCGCGGAACTCGATGCCCGCCTGCCCGGCATCGGCGAACGCAGCGACACCTTCGTCTCCGACGAGGTCACCGACGAACGGTTCGCGTACTACCTCGCGATCAACAACGTCCTCGGCGTAATCGGAGCGTTCGGTTCCCAGCACCTCGCCGACGAACGGCTCCTCCTCGCCGCCTTCCGGGGCTTCCTCATCGACGTGGCTTCGGGGCCCGGCCGCCTGCGCACCACGCTGCCCACCCGTCTGCTCGACTCCCCTGTCCTTCGCTGCAAGGCCAACCTGCTCACCCGTGTGCACGGCCTCGACGAGCTAGTGGGCCCGGTGGACACCCAGTCCGTCTACGTCACCATCGCCAACCCCCTTCATTACTGACGCGGCCTGTGATCACCGCCAACCCCCGCAACTCCCTCCCTGCTGAGGAACATGCCCCATCGCACCTCCCGAGAGGAGCACCGCCGTGCCTCGGTCCGACGCCACTGCCAGTGCCACCGCCGGCACCACCCCCGTCGCAGGCATCGGCACCGGCGTGATACCCGGAACCTGCACCAGCACGAGCCGCACCGACGCGAGCGTCCCCGAGAGTTTGGGCAGTGAGGACACGTTGGAACTGCGCCTGCCCGACAACCACAGCGAACGCTTGGAGGTGGGGAGAAGGGCCAACGTCGCCCCGCCCCCTGACCGGCTTGAGGGCGCGGTCAGACCCGCCACCGTCCCATCGGCATCCGATGACCTGCTCGACCAGGTCGCGGAGTGGGGGCCGACCACCACCCCTGTGGGCGTGTTCCATCTCGTCCCCGTTCGCATCGAGCGGGACCTGTCGGTGGTCAGCCGCTGGATGAACGACTCCGCCGTCGCACGGTTCTGGGAGTTGGCCGGACCTGAGTCCGTCACGGCGGATCACCTGGCGGCCCAGCTCTCCGGCGAGGGACGCAGCGTTCCGTGCCTCGGGATGTTGGAGGGCACGCCGATGAGCTACTGGGAGATCTACCGGGCAGACCTTGATCCACTGGCTTGCCACTACCCCGCTCGACCCCACGACACCGGCATTCATCTGCTTATTGGCGATGTGGCCGACCGGGGGAGGCGTCTCGGCAGCGCCCTGCTGAGAGCCGTAGCTGATCTCGTGCTCGCCAAGCGGTTCCTCTGTGCCCGCGTGGTCGCGGAACCCGACCTTCGCAACATCCCCTCCATCGCCGCCTTTCTGAGCGCAGGCTTCGGCTTCGCCACCGAGATCGACCTGCCCGCCAAGCAAGCTGCCCTCATGATCCGAGACCGGTCCCTACGCCATCTCCTGTGACGCCACGTCGCAGCGTCATCACTTTTGGTACACCGCCCGCGCCCATCCGGTTCCCACTCGCGGCGCACGGATTTCCAGCCGCGTCGGTCTCCGCCGTATCCGGGCCCGATGGACACCGTGACCAGGCTCGATCTCCACCAGCCTCCAGACCGACGTCAGGCGTCATAGCCCTGCCATCCACCAGAGCCGAAACGACCCGGTCCCTCAAGCTAGCTACTCCGAACCCGACCGGACCTGCCCCGGCCGCTACCGAACCGAATCGATCCACGTCAGAGGAGCACCCGGTCTTGATCCCGCCCCTCGTCACCGCCTTGATCACCCGTTTGTCAGTGCCGGGCCGTAGGGTGGTCGCGCTATGACGAAGCCCTCACTCCCCGAACTCCTGCATGCTGCCGTCACTGCGGTCGGCGGCACGGAGCGCCCAGGCCAGGTGACCATGGCCGAAGCTGTCGCGCACGCGATCGACGACGGCTCCCATCTTCTGGTGCAGGCCGGCACCGGCACCGGAAAGTCGCTGGGCTATCTCGTGCCCGCGCTCGCACACGGGGAGCGTGTTGTCGTCGCGACCGCCACCCTCGCCCTGCAGCGTCAGCTCGTGGAGCGGGACCTGCCGCGCACCGTCGACGCACTGCACCCACTGCTGCGCCGCCGCCCGGAGTTCGCGATGCTCAAGGGCAGGTCGAACTATCTGTGTCTGCACCGGCTCCACGAGGGCGTCCCTCAGGACGAGGAAGAGGGCCTCTTCGATCAGTTCGAGGCGGCCGCGCCCACCAGCAAGCTCGGCCAGGATCTGCTGCGCATGCGTGACTGGGCGGGCGACACGGAGACCGGTGACCGCGACGACCTCACCCCCGGCGTCTCCGACCGTGCCTGGGCCCAGATCTCCGTCTCGTCCCGGGAGTGCCTGGGTGCCTCGAAGTGCGCGTACGGGGCGGAGTGCTTCGCCGAGATGGCCCGCGAGCGCGCCAAGCTGTCCGAGGTCGTCGTCACCAACCACGCGCTGCTCGCCATCGACGCCATCGAGGGCGCCCCGGTTCTCCCACAGCACGAGGTGCTGATCGTCGACGAGGCGCACGAGCTGGTCTCCCGGGTCACCGGGGTGGCCACCGGTGAGCTCACCCCCGGGCAGGTGAACCGTGCGGTCCGCCGCGCGGCCAAGCTGGTCAACGAGAAGGCAGCCGACCAGCTCCAGACCGCTGCCGAGGGCTTCGAACGGTTGATGGAACTCGCTCTCCCCGGCCGCCTGGAGGAGGTTCCGGAGGATCTCGGCTACGCACTGATGGCCTTGCGCGACGCCTGTCGCACCGTGATCTCCGGCATCGGTGCGACCCGTGACAAGTCGATCCAGGACGAGGACGCGGTCCGCAAGCAGGCGCTGGCCTCGGTGGAGAGCGTGCACGACGTGGCGGAGCGGATCACGAACGGCTCCGAATGGGACGTCGTCTGGTATGAGCGCCATGACCGCTTCGGCGCCTCTCTGCGCGTCGCCCCCATGTCGGTCTCGGGCCTGCTCCGGGAGAAGCTCTTCGCGGATCGCTCGGTGGTCCTGACCTCGGCGACCCTGAAGCTGGGCGGCGACTTCAACGGTGTCGGTGCCTCCCTGGGCCTCGCCCCCGAGGGCACGGAGGGCGAGGACGTTCCCCAGTGGAAGGGCGTCGATGTCGGCTCGCCCTTCGACTACCCCAAGCAGGGCATCCTGTACGTCGCCAAACACCTGGCGCGCCCCGCGCGGGACGGCGACCGATCAGACATGCTCGACGAACTCACCGAGCTGATCCGGTCGGCCGGCGGGCGCACCCTGGGCCTGTTCTCCTCGATGAGGGCAGCCCAGCTGGCAGCGGAGGAGCTTCGCTCCCGTATCCCCGAGTTCCCCATCCTCCTCCAAGGCGAGGAGACGCTCGGCGAACTGATCAAGAACTTCGCCGCCGATCCCCAGACGTGTCTCTTCGGCACGCTCTCGCTCTGGCAGGGCGTCGACGTCCCCGGCCCCAGCTGCCAGCTGGTCGTGATGGACAAGATCCCGTTCCCGAGGCCGGATGACCCGTTGATGAGCGCCCGCCAGAAGGCAGTGGAGGAAGCGGGCGGCAACGGTTTCATGGCGGTCGCCGCCACCCACGCGGCCCTTCTCATGGCCCAGGGCGCCGGTCGCCTCGTACGGGCTTCAGGGGACCGTGGTGTGGTCGCCGTACTGGACCAGCGCCTTGCGACGGCGCGGTACGGAAGTTACTTGAAGGCTTCACTGCCCGACTTCTGGTACACCACGGACCGTGAGCAGGTCCGCCGGTCGCTGGCCGCGATCGATGCGGCGGCGAAGAAGGCGGAACCGCAAGCGGCATCTGAAGCTGAGGCGAAAGCGGAGGCCGAAATCGAAACTGAGGCTGAGTGATCGGGGGTGGGGGCTTGTCCCAGCGCTGGGACAAGCCCCCACCCCCGATTCGAATCCCCCTTGTCGCCGGGGATCGCACAGCACAGGGCCCCGGAACCGGCGCAGAGGTCCCGGGGCCCGGTCACAGGGGGCGGCCGATACGAGCCGCCGCCGCAGCCGTCACACGCGCCGCAGCACTGCCACCACCTTGCCCAGGATGGTCGCGTCGTCGCCGGGAATCGGCTCGTACGCGGAGTTGTGCGGGAGGAGCCAGACATGGCCGTCCTCGCGCTTGAAGCGCTTGACGGTCGCCTCGCCGTCGAGCATCGCGGCGACGATGTCGCCGTTCTCGGCGACAGGCTGACGGCGGACCGTGACCCAGTCGCCGTCGCAGATCGCGGCTTCGATCATGGAGTCGCCGACGACCTTGAGGACGAACAGCTCACCGTCGCCGACCAGCTGGCGGGGGAGAGGGAACACGTCCTCGACGGACTCCTCCGCGAGGATCGGGCCACCTGCGGCGATGCGGCCGACCAGCGGGACGTACGACGCGGCGGGCTTTCCCGCGGTGTCCGTGGGCTGCGCCGATGAGGTCTGGTCGGAACCGCGCACCTCGTACGCGCGCGGGCGGTGTGGGTCACGGCGCAGGAAGCCCTTGCGCTCCAGCGCCATGAGCTGGTGCGCGACGGACGACGTGCTGGACAGGCCGACCGCCTGGCCGATCTCCCGCATCGACGGCGGGTAGCCACGCCGCTGCACTGAGTCCCGGATGACCTCGATCACCCGCCGCTGCCGGTCGGTGAGCCCGGAGCTGTCCGCCCGGATGCCCGGAGGTCGGCCCGGCAAGGAGCGCTTGTGCGCCTCGGGATTCATGGCTTCGTTCATCGCATGCACCGGCTCGAGTCGGCCCTGGGAGCGGTCCTGGGCAGTGATGATGGCACTGTCTGCGGTGGTGGTCACGTCGGCCCCTCTCGATGGTCTCCCTGCTGGACAACGGTAGTTGCTTTCGAAAGGTTGCGCCAAACACACGTTCGAGTGAAAAACCGTGAATAACCTGACTCGATCACATGCCTGGGTGTATGGATGACGCGACGCCTGGCAGACAAAAGCGCCCATTGTTGTACTCTTCACCGCCGGGACGGCGAGCTCGTGAGTGCCGGCCCAGTCTGCCATCAGCCTTCCCGGCAGCCGGGGACCGGCCCCCATCTGTGCGGGAATCCCACGCGCCCTCCCCGTGGCGCCCACGGTATCTCCGCATGTGTCACAGCGGTACGGCCGTGCGGACTGTGTGTCGGTGTGGCGGTACGGACGTGGGGCACATGCCAATACGCCCGCGACACACGTGTACGGCGTGTATGTATGGGCCAATCCCCACATGTAGTGGTTGGATTGCAGCAGCGGCCCAGAAGTTGTGGTCCCCCGGGTCTTTGAGCCCTCGGCGATCGCCTATGCTTGAGGCTGCTTCAAGGGGCCCAAGAGGCCTGAGAGGTCTCTTGGGGCTATTGAGTCTGCTGTTGAGGAGGGTTGGGAATTCATGCACTGCCCCTTCTGCAGGCACCCCGACAGCCGTGTCGTCGACAGTCGAACGACCGACGACGGTACGTCGATCCGCAGGCGCCGCCAGTGCCCTGACTGCTCCCGTCGTTTCACGACCGTGGAGACGTGCTCGCTCATGGTGGTGAAGCGGTCCGGAGTCACCGAGCCTTTCAGTCGTACCAAGGTCATCAATGGCGTGCGCAAGGCATGTCAGGGACGGCCTGTCACGGAGGACGCACTCGCCCAGCTCGGCCAGCGGGTCGAGGAGGCGGTGCGGGCCACCGGAAGCGCCGAGCTGACCACCCACGACGTGGGGCTGGCCATACTCGGCCCGTTGCAGGAACTCGATCTCGTCGCCTATCTGCGATTCGCCTCCGTCTACCGGGCATTCGACTCGCTCGAGGACTTCGAGGCCGCGATCGCGGAACTCAGGCAGCAGACGGGACCACCCACCGCGGACGACGAGGACCGCGAAGGGGCTGTCACGGGGAGCCAGGAAGACGACCGCGGGTCCGGCGGGACTGCTCAGGTCCCCGAACCCGCCCACGCCGCCGACTGACCGGCGGGCCGGAACCGGGCCAAGACCCCGGGTTCGGCCGGGCGGCGTCGGACGACGACTTGTTGCGGGCGGTATGCGAGTGGGTGCCCGCGACACCAGACACAACACAGTGCCACGGGAACATCGTGGCATTTCAGGGCGTTTTTGCCTGTACAGGGAGGCGGCATGACAGAGACGGCGAGCGGTCCGGCACGGAGTTCCCGCGCCAAGGGCACCAAGGCGACCAAGGGGCTGCGTATCGAGCGCATCCACACCACCCCCGGCGTGCATCCGTACGACGAGGTGGCCTGGGAGCGTCGTGACGTCGTCATGACCAACTGGCGCGACGGCTCGGTCAACTTCGAGCAGCGTGGCGTCGAGTTCCCCGACTTCTGGTCGGTGAACGCGGTCAACATCGTCACCAGCAAGTACTTCCGCGGTGCTGTCGGCACCCCGCAGCGCGAGGTGAGCCTCAAGCAGCTCATCGACCGCATCGTGAAGACGTACCGGAAGGCCGGCGAGGACTACAAGTACTTCGCCTCGCCCGCTGACGCGGAGATCTTCGAGCACGAGCTGGCGTACGCCCTTCTGCACCAGATCTTCAGCTTCAACAGCCCCGTCTGGTTCAACGTCGGTACGCCCCAGCCCCAGCAGGTCTCCGCCTGCTTCATCCTGTCCGTCGACGACTCCATGGAGTCGATCCTCGACTGGTACAAGGAAGAGGGCATGATCTTCAAGGGCGGCTCCGGTGCCGGCCTGAACCTCTCGCGTATCCGCTCCTCCAAGGAACTGCTGTCCTCCGGCGGCAACGCCTCGGGGCCCGTCTCCTTCATGCGCGGCGCCGACGCCTCCGCAGGAACGATCAAGTCCGGTGGCGCCACCCGGCGTGCCGCCAAGATGGTCATCCTCGACGTCGACCACCCCGACATCGAGGGCTTCATCGAGACCAAGGTCAAGGAAGAGGAGAAGATCCGCGCCCTGCGTGACGCGGGCTTCGACATGGACCTGGGCGGCGACGACATCACGTCGGTGCAGTACCAGAACGCCAACAACTCGGTCCGAGTGAACGACGAGTTCATGAAGGCGGTCGAGCAGGGCGGCAAGTTCGGCCTCCGCGCGCGGATGACCGGCGAGGTCATCGAAGAGGTGGACGCCAAGTCGCTCTTCCGCAAGATGGCCGAGGCGGCCTGGGCGTGTGCCGACCCCGGCATCCAGTACGACGACACCATCAACGCCTGGCACACGTGCCCGGAGTCGGGCCGTATCAACGGCTCGAACCCGTGCAGCGAGTACATGCACCTGGACAACACGTCCTGCAACCTCGCCTCGCTGAACCTGATGAAGTTCCTCAAGGACGACGGCCTTGGCCACCAGTCCTTCGAGGTCGAGCGTTTCGCCAAGGTCGTCGAGCTCGTCATCACCGCGATGGACATCTCCATCTGCTTCGCGGACTTCCCGACCCAGAAGATCGGCGAGAACACACGCGCGTTCCGCCAGCTCGGCATCGGCTACGCCAACCTCGGCGCCCTGCTGATGGCGACCGGCCACGCGTACGACTCCGACGGCGGCCGGGCTCTCGCCGGCTCCATCACCTCTCTGATGACCGGCACGTCGTACAAGCGCTCTGCCGAACTCGCCGCGGTCGTCGGCCCGTACGACGGCTACGCCCGTAACGCCCAGCCGCACCTGCGCGTCATGAAGCAGCACTCGGACGCCAACACCGTGGCCGTCCGGGTGGACGACCTGGACTCGCCGATCTGGGCCGCCGCCACGGAGGCCTGGCAGGACGTGCTGCGCCTCGGTGAGAAGAACGGTTTCCGTAACTCCCAGGCGTCCGTCATCGCCCCGACCGGCACCATCGGTCTCGCGATGTCCTGCGACACCACCGGCCTCGAGCCCGACCTCGCCCTGGTCAAGTTCAAGAAGCTGGTCGGCGGCGGCTCGATGCAGATCGTCAACGGCACCGTCCCGCAGGCCCTGCGCCGCCTGGGCTACCAGGAGGAGCAGATCGAGGCGATCGTCGCCCACATCGCCGACCACGGCAATGTGATCGACGCACCGGGCCTCAAGTCCGAGCACTACGAGGTGTTCGACTGCGCCATGGGCGAGCGCTCCATCTCCGCGATGGGTCACGTCCGCATGATGGCCGCCATCCAGCCGTGGATCTCCGGCGCGCTGTCCAAGACGGTCAACCTGCCGGAAACGGCGACCGTCGAGGACGTCGAAGAGGTCTACTTCGAGGCCTGGAAGATGGGCGTCAAGGCGCTCGCCATCTACCGCGACAACTGCAAGGTCGGCCAGCCCCTCTCCGCCAAGACCAAGGAGAAGGAAAAGGCCGAGGTCACGGAGAAGGTGGAAGCGACCATCCGCGAGACGGTCGAGAAGATCGTCGAGTACCGCCCGGTCCGCAAGCGCCTCCCCAAGGGCCGTCCCGGTATCACGACGTCCTTCACGGTCGGCGGCGCCGAGGGCTACATGACGGCCAACTCCTACCCGGACGACGGCCTGGGCGAGGTCTTCCTGAAGATGTCGAAGCAGGGTTCGACCCTCGCGGGCATGATGGACGCCTTCTCGATCGCCGTCTCCGTCGGCCTTCAGTACGGCGTGCCGCTGGAGACGTACGTTTCGAAGTTCACGAACATGCGCTTCGAGCCGGCCGGCATGACGGACGACCCGGACGTGCGGATGGCGCAGTCGATCGTCGACTACATCTTCCGCCGCCTGGCGCTCGACTTCCTGCCCTTCGAGACGCGCTCCGCCCTCGGCATTCACTCCGCCGAGGAGCGCCAGCGTCACCTGGAGACGGGTTCGTACGAGCCGTCCGACGACGAGGTCGACGTCGAGGGCCTGGCCCAGTCGGCGCCGCGCGCCCAGGAGCTGAAGGCCGTCGCCACGCCGAAGGCCGAGGTTGAGGCGGTCAAGCCCGCCCCGCAGCAGGCCCACACCAGCGCCGAACTGGTGGAGATGCAGATGGGCATCCAGGCAGACGCCCCGCTGTGCTTCTCCTGCGGTACGAAGATGCAGCGGGCGGGTTCCTGCTACATCTGCGAGGGCTGCGGCTCGACCAGCGGGTGCAGCTGATCGTCGGCACCCTCAGGGTGTGAAGCCACTGTCAGGGCGGTGGCGCCGGTTCTCGGCGCCACCGCCCTCGGCGTCTTTGACGGGTCTTGCGTCCCCCAGCGAGCAAGACACCCGGACTTGCCGTCCTGAGATCGCTCCTCGTTCGGGGTTCGAGGGTCAGGGTCGGCGCGCTCGGCCCATGGTCGCCGTGAACGTCGCCGGGTCGTCCTCGAAGCCGTGGACGCCGGGCTGGAAGGTCCAGGTGCCGGACCCCTCGCGCACGAACTCCGCGACTGTCGTTGCCGTCGCCCCCAGGACGTCGCCGAAGTTGTCCTCGGTCAGGACGGTGTATCCCTCACGAATGCGGAGCGCCGGGTTGAGCACGTTGACGAAGGTCGTGTGGTCGGAGCGCTGTTGGATGACGACGCCGACCACCACGCGCACGTAGCGGGCATCCAGCCGGTCCAACTCCAGCGTCATGACCTCGTCCCAGCCGAAGCCCTTGCCGTCCTTGCTGTCGCGGTTGAGGTAGATGGTCCCGTCGGGTGAGCGGCTGTCGAAGTGCACGACATAGGCGGGATCCCCGTACGGATCGCTCGCCAAGTACGTGGCGGCGACGACGTCCAGATCGCTGGGTGGCCGGCCCGCCGGACTCGGGTCCCACTTGACGGCGATCTCGACCTTGCGGATGCCCTTCTTGAGGCCGTTCACCAGGCTTCCCCTTCCCCCTGTGGCGCCGCCCGAACTGCCGGGCCGGCAAGGCAGGTTGTCCATCCTGCCACGCGACTCCGTGCCTTTACGGGCGAGCTCTCCGTCCGAGAGTGACCTACGCCACGCTCCGTGGCCTTACGATGGCGCGGTGCTGGTCAAGTGGATTCGCTGCACCGTGGTGGACCGTCGCGGTTTCGAGCGGGGGCAGCGAAAGTGGGCGGGGCTTCTGGGAGAGCCGGGGTTTCGGGGGCAGGGTGGGGGATGGAGCCGGGGACGGCAAGGCGTGGCGCACATCTTCGCCTTCTGGGAGAGCCGTGCCTTCTACGACTCCTTCATGGCCCGGTCACACGACCGGCTGGCGGCGGCCCAGTCGGGCACCTTCAAGGACAGCCAGGCCAAGCTGTTCGACTACCGCTTCGACGTGAAGACCGGCTTCCAACCGCGGTTCTCGGACGCGGACCTGGTACGGGTCGCCCACTGCCGTGTCCACGAGGAGCGCGCCGAGCACTTCACGCTGATGCAGGAGAAGGTCTGGAACCCCGCGATGGCCGGTTCTCCCGGGATGATCCGTGGGCTGTTCGGCGAGGCGCCGGGGAACGAGTTCCTGGTGCTGTCGATGTGGCTGTCGGCCGCTGAACACGGCAAATACCGAACCGAGAGAGTGGAGCGCCTTGCGCTGCGGGCCCAGACGGAAGCGGACGTCGCATCCCTGACGGGCGACATCGTGCAGCTCGAACCGACCTGGACGGTGTGACGTCCGGACCTGTTACTCGTGCGTCTTGCAGTGGCCGTTGGTGCGGAAAGTGTGTGACCTACGCCGTATGGAGGCCGTACGAGTGCTCTATGGAGCCTCACCCGATCTAGGGTTTTGGCATGGCACGACCACGGCGCATCGTCCTTGTCCGGCACGGCGAGTCAACGGGCAATGTTGATGACACCGTCTACGAGCGTGAACCCGACCACGCCCTTGCTCTGACCGAGCAGGGCTGGCAGCAGGCAGAGGAGACCGGGAAACGGCTGCGCGAGGTCTTCGGCCGCGAACGCGTCAGCGTGTACGTCTCCCCGTACCGGCGTACGCACGAGACGCTGCGGGCCTTCCATCTCGACCCCGACCTCATACGTGTGCGCGAAGAGCCGCGGCTGCGCGAGCAGGACTGGGGGAACTGGCAGGACCGCGACGACGTCCGCCTCCAGAAGGCGTACCGGGACGCCTACGGCCACTTCTTCTACCGCTTCGCCCAGGGCGAGTCCGGCGCCGACGTGTACGACCGGGTCGGCGGCTTCCTGGAAAGCTTGTACCGCAGTTTCGAGGCCCCCGACCACCCGCCGAACGTGCTGCTGGTCACCCACGGCCTTGCCATGCGGCTGTTCTGCATGCGCTGGTTCCACTGGACGGTCGCGGAGTTCGAGTCGCTGTCGAATCCCGGGAACGCAGAGATGCGGATGCTCGTTCTCGGGGACGACGGCAAGTACGCGATGGACCGGCCCTTCGAACACTGGCGGGATCCTGAGCCGTACGGGATCACCGGATAGACACCTCATGGTGCTAACTCGTCAAGGTGTCGGCTCCGGTGTTCGAACAGCGATCGCTCGTGGGGCGTCTCACTCCAGGTAGAGAGCAGCCAGACGCGGCAGGCGGCGAGCCATCTCGTCCGAGTCGTCGAAGTCGAAGGCCCAGGCAGCATCCAGCTCCGGATAGCGGATGGTGGGTGCGCCGGCGGGAAGCTGATCGCCGGTCGCCGTGATGTGCGCGTTCCAGGCGATGCCCAGCATGTCCTCACCCTCTAGGTCGACGCCGTCGGCCGCGGCAGCTTGAACGATGGACAGTTCCGCGAGGGCATCAGGGTCAGCGACTGCGCGCTCGAAGACCTCACGCCCCTGAGCGATCAGCCAGCCGCGGAAGTAGTCGAAGCCGTCGTCAGAGCATCCACCGTTGGCGATGTAGGCAGCGGCCCACAGAGGGTTGGTGTAAGACTCAACCATCAGGTCCCACAGCACCTGCTCAGCGGCGACGATCTCCTCGACCGGCCGGTCGGCCAGCAGCGAGGTCGCCTCGCGAGCGACCGCTTCGCCGTCGTGCGGGGCGATCACCCGGTCACGGGCCGCCGCGATGAGCTCCCAGAACTGCTCCTTGTTCATGGTGGCAGAGCATGTCACCTGGTACTGACAGAGCAGGTCTCGACGGTGGGAGATCACGCTGCGGCCTTCTCTGCCTCCAGCGCTGGGGCCGGAAAGGCGACCAGTTCATCGAAGAGCGTGTGCTCCTGGAGGCAGCAGTAGAGCTGGCCGGGCATCCGGTTGAAGAGGTTGCGCAGGGCGGCCGCGTGCCAGTCTCCGTGGACGTCGCGTCGGCGCCGGTAGTGGGCCTTGGCTCCGGGTGATCCGTTGGGGGCTGCGAAGGCCCAGAGATAGCCGGCGTGGTTGAGCCGGTCATTCTTCACCCTTCGCCGGGTGATGCTCGATTTCTTCCCGGAGGCTCTGGTGATCGGTGAGGCGCCGGCGTAAGCCTTCAGGCCGCGGGCGTCGGCGAAGCGGCTTCGGTCGTCGCCGATCTCGGCCAGCACCCGGGCGCCGAGCTGGACGCCGAGGCCGGGGAAGCTGAGGATGACTTCAGCGTCCGGGTGCTGAGGGAAAGCCTCCTCCACCGCCTTTGCGAGGTCGTCGGCGGCCGTGCAGGCGGCCTCCAGCTGGATCAGGAGGGCGAGCATCTGCTTGCCGAGCGCGTCCTCGACCAGCGGCGGCTGGTGGGCCCACTCGGCGCGGAAGACCTCGCGGAGCCGGTCCGCCTCGGCCTCGATGCCCCGCTTGCGGCCGGCTCGCTTCAGCGCGGCCTGGATCTGCGTGCGGCTCAGCCGCGCGGCCTGCGAGGGCGTGGGGGCGAGCCTGAGCAGTTCGCGTGCTTCAGGTCGACAGAGGCCGTTCTGCCAGGTGGCGAAGGCGTCCAGGGCGGATGGGTAGTACTCGCGCAGCAGGGACCGGAGCTGGTTGGAGTTCTGCTGCCGGTTCCAGGTGGCATCCTGCTGAGCTCGGGCCAGGACGGCGATGGCGCGGGCCAGGTCGCTGTCCTGCGGCAGGGGCCGGTGAGCATGCATGTCGGTGCGCAGGATGTTCGCCAGGACCAGGGCGTCGCCGGGGTCGGACTTCTTGCGGGAGACGGAGTGGCGGTCCCGGTAGCGGGCTGCGGCCATCGGGTTGATCGCGAAGACCTGTCGCTTGCCGGTCCGCAGAACGGCGACCAGCAGACCGCGAGAGGTCTCGATCGCGATCGGGATCGGGGCGTCTTCCGTGTCGCCGTACTCGGCAAGCAGGTCCATCAGCAGCTGATAGCCGGCAACGCCGTCGGTGATGCGGCGCTTGGCGAGCAGTTCGCCGGTGTCGTCGACCAGAGCGACGTCATGATGGCGCTCGGCCCAGTCGATTCCGCAGTAGATCAAGTTGTTCCCTCCCCATGGCGCGGGTGATTGCGCTGGTCACGAGCGCATGCGGGCCACGCAGCGACCTAATTCCAGGACTCAGCCACCAGAGCTGGTCCGACACCTCATCAGCCGTGTTCGTGGCACCAGCTCACCTCACGGGCCTCGGTCTACTCGGGAGCTCGAACTGGCTCGAGAGCTTCAAGAGGTCACCGTGTGGAGGGCTCGCACCACCAACTCCAACGAGTGATCAAGCCGACGGTGTTGACGAGCCCGTGGTCATAGGTGCTGCCGATCTTCGAAGAGGCATTCTGCTGCCCGGTCCTGACGAGGCATCCAGCAACAGTCCACGGGCCCGCCAACGTCTGATGCGGTGGCGGTCGTGAAGACGCCGAGCGCCGTCGCTCTCTGGGGAGGTCTCGTTCCGACCAAGTCGCGTGAAGACATCCGCTCGACGCCCACACCACCGCCACCACTACAAACACCAGGGCCGTGCACCGGTCTATCCGGAGGCTTCCATCAGCCGGAGTGGCAACAGATGTCACGGCCCCAGTGTTCGAACGGGCCCAGCAAGACCACATGCGTGGTGGGTGGTGCTGGATCCGTCAGCAACGAATTAGAGTGGCAGGGCGATGACTGCTAACTCCTCTCCCGACGGGCGCCTGGAGCGTGCCCTGGCCAGCCTGCGCGGACTGGCCGTGGGGGACGCGCTGGGCTCGCAGTTCTTCGTGCCGGTGAACTACCCGTTGCTCAAGGACCGCGAGCTGCCGCCGGGCCCCTGGCAGTGGACGGACGATACGGAGATGGCCTGCTCCGTGGTCGCCGTCCTGGCCGCCCACCACCGCATCGACCAGGACGCCCTGGCCCACTCCTTCGCCGAGCACCACGACTTCGACCGCGGCTACGGTCCGGCGGTCAACCGTCTGCTGCGGCTGGTCCGGGAGGGCGGTGACTGGCGGGAACTCGCCTCGGCGCTCTTCAACGGTCAGGGGTCCTGGGGCAACGGTGCCGCGATGCGGATCGCACCCCTGGGTGCCTGGTACGCGGACGACCCGGAGCAGGCGACCCACCAGGCGGAGATTTCCTCGTACCCGACGCACCAGCACCGTGAGGCCGTCGTCGGCGCCATGGCCGTCGCCGCGGCCGCCGCCCTGGCTGCCGCTCCCGGCGGTCCGCCCAGCCCCGAGGCGCTCCTCGACGGAGTCGTGGCACTCGTTCCGAAGAGCGCTGTCGGCGCGGGCCTGCGACGCGCCCGGGACATGCTGGACTACGCCGATGTCGGCACCGTCGCGGCCGTGCTCGGCTGCGGGCGGCGTACGACGGCCCACGACACCGTGCCCTTCGCGCTCTGGTCGGCCGCCCGAGGCCTGGGGGACTACGAGCAGGCGTTCTGGACGACCGCGCAGGTCGGCGGCGACGTGGACACGACCTGCGCCATCGTGGGCGGGGTGGTGTCCTCCGGTAAAGCGGGAGCGCCGCCGGCCGCGTGGGCTGCACAGACAGAGGCACCGCCCGACTGGGTTCCCACCGTCGACTGACGGGGCCCGCCGCCTGTGGCTCTTCCCGCTCGACCGTCCGTCGGGAGCATGGGCCGATGAACTCGCTGAAACTCTCTGTGGTCGTCGGGAACTGTGCGTGACCGCTGCGGCGTTCTTATGGCATCCGCTGTGTGGTGCGTGGGCGGAACGTAGACACGTGATAGGGCGGCCGCAGGGGGTGATCATGCAGTTCGTAACGGGGTCGGTGACGCTGCGGGGCGTTCTGGGCGTTCTGGCCATGCTTGGCGCGCTGGGCATGTCGGGCTCGGTGGCTCGCGCGTTCTGCGGGCGAATGGCCGGACCGTGGTCCTCGCCGTCGGTCTCACGGACTGGGACCGGCCATCCGCAGCTTCGCACGCGACCGGTCGGCTCAGCCGATACCCGGACCCGCCGTGCCGGCGAGGGAATCCAGATCGCTCTTACGGACCTTGATCACCAACCAGGCGGTGACCAGCGCGACCACGGCCATGGCTGTTGCCGCGATGAAGCCCGTCGAGATGCCCTGGGCGAGCACCTCGTGTCCCCATGGGGCAGGCAGCTGGTGCGTTTGACTGAAGTCAGCTTTCTGCTCCGCCGAGCCTTCGGCGAGGAACTTCGGCAGTTGCTTCTCCGTCTCGCTCTTGCTCGCCGAGCCGAACACCGTGGTCAGGATGGACAGGCCGAGCGAGCCGCCCACCTGCTGCGTGGCGTTGAGCAGTCCGGACGCCGCGCCCGCCTCGTGCTGGGCGACACCGGAGACTGCGGTGAGCGTCAGCGTCACGAAGTTCAGACCCATACCGAAGCCGAACACCAGCATCGGCCCGAGGACGCCACCGACGTAAGAGCTGCCGGAGCTGATCAGGGCCTGCCAGCCCAGCCCGATCGCCGCGAGCGCGGAGCCCACGATCATGAACGGTTTGGGCCCGAGTACCGGCAGAAACCGCTGGGACAGTCCCGCCCCGAGCGCGATCACGACCGTCACCGGCAGGAAGGCGAGACCAGCCTGGATCGGGCTGTACCCCAGCACGTTCTGCACGAAGAGCACGATGTAGAAGAACATGCCGAACATCGCCGCGGCGAGGCTCAGCATGATCACGTACGTGCCAGAGCGATTGCGGTCCGTGAACATCCTGAGCGGCGTGATCGGTTCTTTCGCCCGGGATTCGATGACGGCGAAGGCCACCAGCAGGACCACGGCGGCACCGAAGGAACCTATGGACAGGCTGTCCCGCCACCCCTCGTCAGCCGCCCGGATGAAGCCGTAGACGAGCAGAGCCATGCCCGCCGTGGAGGTCAGGGCGCCCGAGACGTCGAAGCGCCCGGTGTGCCGCTCCGACTCGCTGATGTAGAGCGGGGTGAGCACGGCTATCAGCACGCCGATCGGGACGTTCACGAAGAGCACCCAACGCCAGTCGAGCCACTCCGTGAGCATGCCTCCCGCGAGCAGACCGATGGCACCGCCGCCCGCGGAGACCGCGGCGAAGACACCGAAGGCCCTGTTCCGTTCCGGCCCTTCGGGGAACGTCGTGGTGATGAGCGCCAGCGACGTGGGCGACGCGATCGCGCCTCCCACTCCCTGCAGTACACGTGCGGCCAGCAACTGCCAGGGCTCCTGGGCAAGGCCGCCGAGCAGCGAGGCGAAGGTGAAGAGCAGGATCCCGGTCATGAAGACCCGGCGGCGGCCGAGGATGTCGCCGGCCCGGCCGCCGAGGAGCAGCAGACCGCCGAAGGTCAGCGTGTAGGAGCTGACGACCCAGGTGAGGTCGGTCGTACTGAACTTGAGCGCGTCTTGAATGTGCGGGAGCGCGATGTTCACAATCGTCGCGTCGAGTACCACCATGAGTTGGCAGGCCGCGATGACGGTGAGTGCGATACCGGGATGTCCCTCCCGGCGGGCCGCACCTGGTTTCTGGTCCTGAGTCAACTGAGAGGTTGTCACTATGGGTCCCCCACAAGTGCCTTAGTGAACGGTCGCGTTCACTGTCGCGTCAACGGTAGTGAGCCCTGAGTAGTGAACGCAACCGTTCACTCAATATGTCGTCGTGTGGCACGTCCCCCACTGTCGCCGCGCGGCGCTGTCCCCGCTCCCGGAATCCCCACTTCCCCCGCCTGTTGGAGAAGCTCAGATGGTTACCTCGCGCTGGACGGCCGCCCCCGCTCAGCCGGTCTCCCTTCGCCGGCGCGGTCCCGTACTGGAACGCGCGATCCTCGATGCCGCCCTGGATCAACTCAGTACGGTCGGCTGGAAAGGCCTCACGATGGAGGGCGTTGCAGCCGGCGCTCAGACCGGGAAGGCCGCGGTCTATCGCCGTTGGCCGTCGAAGGAGGACCTCGTCGCGGACGCACTCCAGGCCGGACTTCCAGCTGTCGAGGAGGCACCCGATCTGGGCAGCGTGCGCGAGGACCTGCTCACCCTGTGTCGGCGGGCGCGCGACGCGATGTTCTCGCGGCCCGGCTTCGCGCTCCGTGCAGTGATTCACGAATGCGATCCTGCGCAAGCGGAACGCTTTCATGGCGTGATCTTCGGGGGGGTCGTGGAGCCGACCCTCCGACTGCTGCGCGAGATCATTGCGCGTGGGGTGGAGCGGGAGGAGGTGCGGGCCGATGCGATGAACGGCTTCGTTTTCGATGCCATTCCGGCCATGATGATGTACCGATCCAAGGTGTGCGCGAGCGAATGGAGCGATCGGGATCTGGAAGAAATGATCGACCAGTTGATGCTCCCGCTGCTGCGGCCGGCAGTGGGTGACCGGGGTCTCGTGAGCCGGTGAAGGCGTTCAGCGAAACCGGGGTGTCGGAGAGTGATCCCGGCGGCGTACGCTAAGGGCGCCATGCCGTACGAACCGCCTACTCACACCGTCGAGCGCTCCCTGCGCGCCACGACCGGAGCGAAGGTCATTGCCGGTGTCGACGAGGTGGGGCGCGGCGCGTGGGCCGGTCCCGTCACCGTCTGCGCGGCGATCACCGGATTGCGCCGGCCCCCCGAAGGCCTCACCGACTCCAAGCTGCTCAGCGTCAAGAGGCGCACGGGGCTCGCCCTGGAGCTGGAGAAGTGGGTCACGTCCTACGCCCTGGGTCACGCCTCTCCGGAGGAGATCGACCAGATGGGTATGACGGCCGCTCTGCGACTCGCGGCGGTGCGCGCGCTGGATGCCCTGCCGGTCCGTCCCGACGCGGTGATCCTCGACGGGAAGCACGACTATCTCGGCACGCCCTGGAAGGTCCGCACGGTGATCAAGGGTGACCAGTCGTGCGTGGCTGTCGCGGCGGCCTCTGTGATCGCCAAGGTTCAGCGCGACAAAATGATGGCCGAACTGGGTATCGACCATGCAGACTTCGATTTTGCGGCCAACGCCGGGTATCCCTCGCCCGTGCACAAGGCCGCACTGGAGGAGCGGGGCCCGACCCCGTACCACCGGTTGTCGTGGGCGTATCTTGATGCGCTGCCCCAGTGGCGGCACCTCAAGAAGGCCCGCAGCTGGGTGGAGGGAAGCGTTCCAAGGATCGAGGGTCAGCTCGGCTTCGATTTCTGACGGATCCGCTCGTACTCATGTGCCACCCGCCGACGCGAGCCGTACCAACGTTTGATAAATATCAGCTCATGCCTCTCATTCCCGAGGAGCCTCAGATTCACGAGAGTGCCCAGGGTCCCCGCGCCACTCCGGCCAGTGGCCGTACCGCGCCGACCCCTCGTCCCGTACCCGGCCCCCGACCCGCGGCTCACCCGCGCCCCGGTCGGCCCGGCCCGCTGCGGCCCACGCCGCCGGTGCAACACACACCGCGCGACGCTGCCGTGGCCAAGCCCGGAGCGCCGGGCCCCGCCGCCCCTGTCGCCGCTGCTCCGGCCGCGGTGACTCCGCAGATCCAGCTCATCCCGGCCTCCGCCGAGGGTGCGCTCGATGCTGCCGAGGAAGCCGTCGACCTACTGCTGGACTCGGGTCGCGCCCCCGGTGACGTGCTGGTGATCACCACCGGCGAACAGCACCCGTGGGCCGTCCATGAACTGTCCTTCGGTGAAGCCTCCTACTGGGCGCAGCACGACGCGGCCGACGACGTCTTCTACACGGACGCCGCCGTGGCTTCCCGCGCCGCATCGCGCCCCGTGGTCGTGGTCGCCGTCAACGGCGGTCCCGACTCGGCAGCCGCCGACGCCCTGCCGCTCGCTCACGCGCGGGCCGGTGCCCTGTTGGTCGTCTGCGGTAACCCGCAGCAGCTCAACTCGGTTCTGGGCACTGACGTCTGAGCGGCTTTCCGTACGCCCGGCGGGACGCCGGGGGTGATGGAGGTGCCGCCCAGGCGGCACCTGCACGGCGGCTGCTTTGTCGTGCCGGCATCCGTACGGTCAGCGCTCTGCCTTGCCCTGCGCACTGCGGGGCGCGTGCGTGCCGTGGCTGTCAGCCACGCGGTCGTTGCTGTTCGCCGTGCCGGTGCTTCGAGCTGTCGTACGGGCTCGGCGGCGTGCGGCGGGTGCCCCACCAGGCCGTACGCGTACGGCATGAGCACCCGGCCGAGTAGACGCTCGGCCGGTGTCAGCGAGCCGCCGCGCGGCGCAGTACCTCCGAGACGGCGCCGCCTGTGCGCGGCAGCGGAGGCGGCGCCTCGGATGTGGCGAAGGGCTCCGGTGCCGAGTCCGCGTTCGGGCGGCGTCCGCCCCGACCCTCGCCGAGGACCTGCCAGCCGTCCCGGGTCAGCGTGATGTACGCCCCGCAGCGCAGCCCGTGAAGGGTGCAGGCGTCACGCAGTCCCCACATCCACGCGCCGTCCTCCTCGGTCCAACGCGCGTCCCCTTCACGGCAGTAGAGCAGCACGGCGGTGCGCACCGGTGTGCGGCGACGCAGGTCGTGCGGAATCACCCGGCGCAGCTGGGCCAGCAGCACGTTGCGGGACATCCAGCCGTCAGCCGGTGCCGGACGGCGGGTGAACGAGGCGCTCGCCCGAAGCCGCTCGTCGGCGTCGAGGACCGCGACGATCGCGGTCGCCGGCTTGGGGAGATGCCGTGTGTGCAACCCGCTGACGACCTCGCGGGGATTGCGCAGCAGGGGGATCCCGGCAGCGGCCCACTCCGCGGGTTCGAGCATGCGGGCCAGAGGATTGGTGGATGCGGCGGACAGGTCGGCAGGCGACGATGTCGACGCCGCGGAGGACGGAGCGAATCCGAAGGTCACGGTCCTCCCTTCGGCTACGCGCCCACACTGCGGGCGGGGTCGGATTCGGGGGAGCGCACACCGCAGCAGAGCCCTACCTGGTCACGGACGAGCCGTGCGGGGAGCGGACTTCAATTCTTCCTGTCGAACTTGGTTGCGGCAACGAGCAATTGGGCCTACAGGACCTTTTCGAGAGGTTAGCGTCTTATATCCCTACCCGGTGTTCCGAAAGACGACGCACGGGACGTTCGAGCACGACACATCCGTACGCCGCCACGGGGCTCTCCGATGTCTGACGCGTGCTCAGCCGCGTACCGCCAGGACCAGTGGCAACACCCCTTGCGCACCGGACCTCAGGAGTAGACGGGCGGCGACCGCGAGGGTCCAGCCGGTCTCTGTCACGTCGTCCACGAGCAACACAGGGCCGTGCGCGGCATCAAGCGCCTCCCGCAGCGGTGGAGGCACGACGAGTGCTCCCTCGAGGGCGCGCAGTCGTTGGGCACTGTTGGAGCGGGGCAAGGAAAGGTCGGCCGTATGGTCCGTGTACGCCAGGGACCCCAGGAGGGGCAGTCGGCCGACCTCGGAGATTCTGTTTCCGAGAGACCGGACCAGCTGCGGCCTCGTGCGCGAGGGCATGGTGACCACGCCGGTGGGACGGGGCGGCGCGTCCGGCTTGCCCGACGCCCAGCCGTCCGGTGCCTTGGCCCAGTCGGCCAGTACCGTCACGACGGCCTTCATCACGTCGTCGGGAGCGGGGGCGTCCGGGGCGTGGGGCGCGAGCATGGGGCGGAGCCGGTTGCCCCAGCCGATGTCGGAGAGCCGGCCCAATGCCCGGCCCGGGGTGGCTTGTTCTCCGGACGGGATACGGCCCTTGAGGTTGACGCCAATGGCAGGGAGGCCGGTCGGCCACATCTTGCGGGGGTCGACCACGACCCCCGCGCGCGTGAGGGAGCCGCCCGCGGTGTCCAGTGCGGTCGGGGAGACGTCAGCCGTGAAACGGGGGCCGACGCAGTTGTCGCAGCGACCGCAAGGGGCCGCCTCCTCGTCGTCCAGCTGCTGCCTCAGGAACTCCATGCGGCAGCCGCTCGTGGTGGCGTAGTCGCGCATGGCCTGTTGCTCGGTGGAGCGTTGCTTGGCAACCCAGGCATAGCGTTCGGTGTCGTACGACCAAGGGATGCCGGTGGCGGTCCAGCCGCCCTTGACGCGGTGGACGGCGCCGTCCACGTCGAGAACCTTGAGCATGGTCTCCAGGCGGGTGCGGTTCAGCTCCACGAGCGGTTCGAGCGCGGGCAGGGACAAGGGGCGGTTCGCCTGCCCGAGGACGTCGAGAGTGCGGCGGACCGCCTCCTCGGGCGGAAACGCGACGGAGGCGAAGTAGGCCCAGATCGCTTCGTCCTCCCGGCCCGGCAGAAGCAGCACCTCGGCGTGCTCCACGCCGCGCCCGGCGCGGCCGACCTGCTGGTAGTACGCGATGGGGGAAGAGGGGGAACCGAGATGCACGACGAAGCCGAGGTCGGGCTTGTCGAACCCCATACCGAGTGCGGACGTGGCCACGAGCGCCTTGACCTGGTTCGCGAGCAGGGCCTCCTCGGCCTGCTGCCGCTCGGCGTTCTCCGTCTTGCCCGTGTAGGAGGCGACCGTGTGACCGCACTGCCGCAGAAAGGCGGTGACCTCTTCGGCCGCGGCGACCGTGAGGGTGTAGATGATCCCGGAACCCGGCAGGTCAGCCAGGTGATCGGCGAGCCACGCCAGCCGGTGGGCCGCGTCGGGCAGCTGGAGCACACCCAGGCTGAGGCTCTCGCGGTCCAGCGGGCCGCGCAGCACCAAGGCGTCCGAGCCCGTGCCCGTGCCCAGCTGTTCGGCCACGTCCGCGGTGACCCGTGCGTTGGCGGTGGCCGTGGTGGCGAGCACCGGAACGCCGGACGGGAGGTCGGCGAGCATGGTGCGAAGCCGCCGGTAGTCGGGGCGGAAATCGTGGCCCCAGTCGGAGATGCAGTGTGCCTCGTCGACGACGAGGAGCCCGGTGGCGGCGGCCAGCTCGGGCAGGACGTTGTCGCGGAAGTCCGGGTTGTTGAGTCGCTCCGGACTTACCAGCAGCACGTCGACCGTGCCCGCGGTGACCTCGGCCTGGATGGTCTCCCACTCCTCCGTGTTGGAGGAGTTGATGGTCCGGGCCTGGATGCCGGCGCGGGCGGCGGCGCCGACCTGGTTGCGCATGAGAGCGAGCAGCGGAGAGACGATCACGGTCGGCCCCGCACCGCGCTCGCGCAGCAGGGCGGTCGCCACGAAGTACACCGCGGACTTGCCCCAGCCCGTGCGCTGCACGACGAGGGCCCGGCGCTTGTCAGCCACCAATGCCTCGATCGCCCGCCACTGGTCCTCGCGCAGTCGGGCCGACCCGGTGCCGTCCCCGACGAGTCGGGTGAGGACCGCATCGGCTGCCGCGCGCAATTCCGCGTTGCTCGTGTGCGTCATACGTCCCATACAACAGGACGGCACTGACAGGCGGGCTCCGAGGCCGGGCCGAGGCGGCAGGGACATGTGCGTGCGCAAGGAGGTCAGGCGTGCGGGGACCGTGTTTGGCGTGACCCTGACCGGACTTATCCACAGGCGAAAGCGGAATGCGTCGATCCGCGAGATCGTCTGCGCATGACGAATCACAGCGAAACGACTGGATCCTCCGAGAACGGCGACATCGGCGGACGTGACGGATATGAGAGGCCCGAAGTCCCGGCTGCGGACGGCCTCCGCCTCCCGGCCGTGGCCGGCGAACACGTCGAGTGCGTGACGTACGACGCCCACGGAAGCGACCATCAGCTCACCTTGCGCACACCGGCCGAGCTCGCCGACGCCCTGCCGTACCTGCTCGGGTACCGCCCCGAGGACAGCATCGTCCTGGTCGCTCTGCACGACCGAGGCGGGCGCGGCCGCTTCGGTGGACGTGCCCGGCTCGGCATTCCGTCGAGCGAGGACGACTGGGAGCCGGCGGCCCGACAGCTGGCCCGGGGCCTGATCACGGGCAGCGAGCGCAGGGGTGCCAAACCCGAGCAGATGGTCGCCTACCTGTGCCAGGAACCGGTCAAGGGCCAGACCGGCCAGCAGGTCATGAGGCGGCTGGCCCGGCTCGCCGGCCTTCTGCGCACGGAGTGCGGGCGGCTCGACGTGCCCGTGATCGAGGCGCTGTGCATCTCCGACGGCCGCTTCTGGTCGTACTGCTGCCCGAGCGAGGGCTGCTGTCCCCCCGCCGGGGTGCCGATGGGGCTGCCCGGCACCTCCGTGCTGGCTGCCGCGGCCACCTACGCCGGACTGCAGGTGCGCGGCACGCTGCGCGAGTTGCGGGCCAGGCTGCTGCCCTGGGAGACCGCCGCCGCACTGGAGCAGGAGGTCGCCCTGGACACCGCGAGCATGGCGCAAGTCCCCAGGATGCTCGACGAGGCGAGCCGGGCGGACGTGGCGGAGGAGACGGTGGCCCTCGCCGAGCGGGTGATGACCCGGTTCGCCGAAGCGCCGCCCGTCTCCAGCGACCTCCTGGGGGACCTGCGGGACGACGAACTGCTCGGACACGACGAAGCGGCCACATTGATCCTCGGCCTGCAGGACCGCTCGACCCGCGACCGCGCGGCGGAGTGGATGGAGGGCCACGAAGCCGGCCCGGCGTTGCGTCTTTGGCGAGCTCTGGCACGCCGCTGCGTCGGGTCGTACGGCGAGCACGCTGCGGCCCCGCTCACCCTCGTCGGCTGGGTCGCCTGGTCGGCCGGTGACGACATCGAGGCACGGGAGGCCATGGCCATGGCGCTGGGCGCCGATCCCGACTACCTCTTCGCCCGGCTCCTGCACCAGGCCTGCAACGAGGGCCTGGACCCCGAGTCCATCCGCCACTGTCTGCGCGCAGAACGCGAGGCGCGGATGGCGCGAGCGCGTGCGGAGGCTGGGGGAGGCGCCTGCGAGAGGGCAACCGAATCCTCGGTGCCACGGGAATTCGCGGCACCGGTGCAGGGAGAAGCGCCATGTGCTGATGGGACTTCGACGCTGCAGGAGGTGAGGCCAGCGGGGGAAGCTCCCGTGTCGCAGAACGGGTCGGGTACCGGCGGACCCGGCACGGCGGTTTCGCCCGCGGGAGCTCCCCGTCGCCGTCGACGGACCCGGGCGGGCGGTGGCTCCGACGGCCGCTCTTATTCCGCCGGTGCGGGAGGACGACTGACGGGGAGGGACGAGGACGAGCCGCACACCCGCACACGTCCCACTGGTGCTACCCGTCCTGGCGCTCCCGGGACCGGCGGTACGCGTCGACGGCCGTCGGGGCAGGAGAACGCGTGCCGACGCTTCACGGGCCAGGACAGCACGCGCCGCCGCAGTACCCGTCCCACAGCCGCGCAGGCGGGAGACGACGCCACCGAGGGGGAGGGATGAACGACCGCCGCGAAGTCGTCGGGCGACTCCGTGGTCTGGCAGGCCGACTGCGTGAGGGATACGCGCGGCTGTGGCCCGCCCTCCGCCGCCGGGTGGCGGGCAAGCCCGCCCAGGGCAACCTCCGGCACGACTGGGCTGAGCGACTCCGGGTGAGGCACCGAGATGGCGTTCGGCTCCTGCTCGGGCGACAAGAGATCCCCAGCCTTCGCCCTCGCCGCCATTCGGTCGGCTTCCCTCGTCGCGGGCGTGACCCCGAGGAGGTCCGGCCCGTTCACCTGAGTGGCGGAACACCTGTAGGGGTGCCGCCGTACCGCCCTTGTCCCCCAGGAGCCCCGCACCCGGCGCCGACCACGACCCAGGCGCACAGAGCGCAGAGGAAGCCGCCCCTTGCATCAGCCGACTCCGCCCTCAGCCACCGACGACAGCTCTATTCTCGGCAGTTCCGCGCCGCCCTGGAGCAGAGCCGCGAGCCCACCGCCGCAGGTGCCGGACTCGACCGAATCCAGGGGACAGGAGAGGCAGCGGCCGGGTGTGGATCCCCGCCGGTATCCGTCTCCGTCGCTGGCACAGGACAACCCCCGGCCCGTCTCAGGCACGGGTCCGCAACGCCGGTCGTCTGCGCCCACGGAGCCGAACCCGCCGCTGCCGACGGCCCAGCCACCACGCCCCGCTCCGTCGACGACGCAGCAGCGCAGGCCGCACCGAACCATCTCCCGTCCGGATCGCTCGATCGTGCCCACTCAACAGGACCACCTGCACTCGCCCTCGTCGCCCCCGCCCTCACCCCCGAATCCCACCTCGCCCCTGCCGCCTCGCCGCTCGGCCGACCTGCCCCCGGCCCACGCAACGCTCATCTGCGTCGCGCTCCCGGGGCTCGTCATCTCCTCGGACCAGGGGCAGTTGACCGGACACGGCCTGGAGGGGTTCTATCGCGCGGGCCGACGCGTGCTCTCCCGCTGCCAGCTTCGCGTCGCCGGACGCGAACCGGTCGCGGTCCAGGCCAGGACGACCGCGGCAGATCGCGCACGCTTCGTGGGGACACTGCGCGCCTCCCCGGGCGCCGGACCGGACCCGGACGTCGTGGTTGAGCGCACGCGTCACGCGGACGGCACGGAACGCATCACTCTCCACAGCGCGGCCACCCGCCCGCTCCGCCTGCCGGTGGAGGTGGCCCTCGGTACGGATCTGGCCGACCTGGGGGCGATCGCGTCGGGACGGGCGGGACCCGAGCTGTCCGCCAGCGTCCACGACTCCGGCCTGCGCTGGTCCTGCGCCGGCGCGAGCGCATCGGTCACGGCCGATCCGCCGCCCGCCGATGCCCTGGCCTCAGCAGGTCTGCTGCGCTGGGAGTTCCAACTGCCCCCGGGCGGCACGGCGAGCTTGGAACTGCGCGTACGGCCCGACGGTGCCGGACCCGTCAGGGCCGCGGGACGTGCCGCGACGAGCCCGCTGGCTACCGCACGGGCGTCCGGCGACCACCCCGGAGTGCCGGCCCTGCTGCACACCGGCATCGAGGACCTCCAGGCCCTGCTGCTGCGCGATCCGGCGCACCCCACCGACACGCACCTGGCGGCAGGAGCACCCTGGCGCTGCGGGATGGCACCGGTCGAGGCACTCGCCGCGGCCAGGATGACGCTGCCGCTCGGTACCAGGCTTGCGGCCGGCACCTTGCGCACTTTGGCCCGTACCCAACTCCCGGGCGCGGGCGGACCGCGGTTCGGCATGATCCCGGGACCGAGGCGGGACGCGGGGGTGCATCTGCCGCCCGGTTGCACGGGCACGGAGGCCACTCTGCTCTTCCCGGCCCTCCTCGCGGAGGCCCGAAGGTGGGGGCTTCCCCAGCCGGAGACGGAGGAACTGCTACCAGTGGCCGAGCGGTGCCTGACCTGGCTGCGGACGACCGTGGGCGACGGTACATACCTGTGCGACCCGCAGCCCGGCGGGCCCGTCCGTTGCGAGACACAGGCCCATGCCCATCGCGCGGCGGTGCTCGGCGCCGAACTGCTCGACGCGTGCGGCAGGCCGGGCGGCACGGAGCTGCGCCAGTGGGCACGAGAACTGCGTACGGCGTTCCGCCAGGACTTCTGGGTCGAGGACCGTGGCGGCGGCCGGCCGGCGATCGCCCGTGCCCCGGACGGGCGTCTCGTTCCGCAGCTTGGCGCCACAGCCGTCCATCTGCTCGACACCGGCCTGCTGGGTGGGGGCGAGCCGGCACCAGGGCTGCTCGACCGGGTGCAGACCGAACAGCTCGCCAGGCTTTTCGGGAGCCCGGCCATGGACTCAGGCTGGGGCCTGCGCGGAGTGGGCGAGAAGGAAGTGGGATACAACCCGTTCGGCCACCGCGCCGGTGCCGTACGGGTCCACGAGACGGCCGTCGCCGTCGCCGGTCTGGCCGCTGCGGGCTACGAGAAGGAGGCCGGTTCGCTGCTGCGAGGCGTCATGGCGGCAGCCGAGACGTTCGGTCACCGGCTCCCCGAGATGTACGCGGGCGAGCAGCGCACGGAAGGGGCCGCGCCACTCCCGCATCCGGCGGCCTGCCGCCCGTCGGCGACCGCAGCGGCTGCCGGTGTCCTGCTGCTGACCACCCTGGCAGGGATCCGCCCCGACGCCCCGGCCGGGACGGTCACGCTGCGCCCGATGCGCAGCGCGCCCCTCGGAGAGATCAGCCTGACCGGTTTGCGCGTGGCAGGTGCCCCCTTCTCCGTGCGGGTCAGCCGACTCGGCCTCGCCATGGTCGAGGAGGCGGCCGACGGCCTGCAACTCGGGGCGTGACCTCGTACGACACGGCAAAGAAAGACGACCGGAGCCAAGTCTGAACCCCGACCGGACCGAAGCGGACCGGCCGCCGGTGCGGCCGACGAAAGGAGTGTTTATCGTCAAGCAGACGACTATGATCGCCGCATGCCCTACGACCCGTCAGCCTTCCCGCCCTTCGCCGTCACCGTGGACCTTGTCGTGCTGACCGTGCGCCGCCATGCTCTGTGCGCGATGACGGTGCGCCGGGGGGAGCCGCCGTTCCAGGGACGCTGGGCGCTTCCCGGCGGTTTCGTACGGGCCGACGAGGATCTGGCACAGGCAGCGGCGCGCGAATTGGCGGAGGAGACAGGACTGCGCGCGCACGACCCGGCCGTTCCCGTCCAGGACAACGGGGCACACCTGGAACAGCTCGCGACGTACGGCGATCCCAAGCGCGATCCCCGGATGCGCGTGGTCAGCGTCGCCCACCTCGCCCTCGCCCCCGATCTGCCCGCTCCGCGCGCGGGAGGCGACGCGAGCAACGCACGCTGGGCGCCCGTCGAGGAACTGCTGCAGCAGGGCGGTTACGGCCGGGACGGCGAACCCGTCGCACCGCTCGCCTTCGACCATGCGCAGATTTTGGCGGACGGCGTGGAGCGAGCCCGTTCCAAGATCGAGTACTCGTCGCTGGCCACCGCGTTCTGCCCGCCCGAGTTCACTGTCGGCGAGCTGCGTCGCGTCTACGAGGCGGTGTGGGGTGTCGCGCTCGACCCGCGCAACTTCCACCGCAAGGTCACGGGCACGCCCGGCTTCCTCGTGCCCACCGGCGGTACGACCACCCGCCAGGGCGGCCGCCCCGCCCAGCTCTTCCGCGCCGGCGGGGCCACGCTCCTCAACCCGCCGATGCTGCGGCCAGAGGTGTGAGACCGAGAAGCGGGGCCTGAAGGGCCGACCGGCTCTGACGGAACCCGCGGACCGGCCTCTGGTCCAAACGGCGAACAGGGGCCGTCTGGGCTGCCGAGGGACTGTTGGAGGCTGCGTAGCGGGCCTTGCGGTACCCGAAAAAACGGACATAGCGCGCTATCTTGCTACGGGTGATCCAGGCCTTCGGACTGACCAGCAACCCCCGCAAGGATCTTCCGCCCGCGGTCGACGACGTCTCCTTCGAAGCGCGCGCAGGCTATGTCACCGCGCTCCTCGGAGCGGCGGGAGCGGGCAAGACGACGGCGCTCAGGCTGATGCTCGAACTCCAACGGGGCCGCGGCATCACCTATTTCAGAGGCCGTCCCCTGCACCGCATCGCGCACCCCTCGCGCGAGGTCGGGGTGCTGCTGGGTGACGTGCCGGGCCATCCCGCCCGAAGCGTGCGCGGTCACCTGCGCATGCTGTGCGCTGCGGCGGGCGTCCCGGTCCGGCGTGCTGACGAAGTCCTCGAGGTGGTCGGTCTCGTCAGCCTGCGGGAAGAACGGCTCGGCACTCTCTCGCGCGGCGTGGACCGCCGTCTCGGTCTGGCCTGTGCCCTTCTGCCCGACCCGCACACCCTTCTCCTGGACGACCCTGCCGACGGCCTGTCCGCCCGCGAGAACCAGTGGCTGCACGGCATGCTGCGGGCGCACGCAACGCAGGGTGGCACGGTCCTGTTCACCACGGCCGACCCCAAGGAGGCGGCGCGCGCCGCCGACCGTGTCGTCACGCTCGACGAGGGCAGACTCGTCGCCGACCAGGACGCCGCGGACTTCGCCCGTACCCGGTTGCGCCCCCGGGTAGCCGTGCGCAGCCCTCACGCCGCCCGCCTCGCGTCGCTGCTCGCCAGGGAGGCCCGCGCTGCTCAGCGCTCCGTCGAAGTCGTACGGGAGAGCGGCAATCGTCTGTCCGTATACGGCAGTACGTGTGCCGACGTGGGTGAGACCGCATTCCGGCACGGCATCCTGGTACACCAACTCGCCGACGAGGTCGGTGACACGGGCACGGGTGTGGCGCCGGCCCCCTCTGTGGAGTCACACGTACTCGACGGGACGCTGTCGGACGGCGTGGAGGGGGAACCCGGACCGTCGCAGGTGTCCGGTCCAGCGGAAACACACACCGGTGCGAGCGACGGAGAAAGCTGCCCATCAGCCGCGGCCGGCCCCGTCGAAGCCGTCACAACCATCGACCCCTTGGCCCCCCTCCCGCCCCCGATCTCCGTCCGCCCCGCGCCCAGCCCCCTGCGTCCGCTGCGCTACGAACTGCGTCGCGCCGCCGGGGTCGGGACGGGGTTCCTCACCGGCGCCGGTGTTCTCGTCGCGTCCGCCCTCACCGCCGTACTCCTGGCACGAGTCGGACACACCCCGCAGCCGCGTCTGCTGGCCGCGTGGCCGCGGGAACTCCCGCTGCCGCCCGCGGCACTCGGCGCGGGGCTGCTCGGGGCGCTCGCCTTCGGTGACGAGTTCCGCCATCCCGCCCTGGCGGTGGACCGCGGCACGGTGCCCCGCCGACTGGGGCTGCTCGCCGCGAAACTCGTGGTCGCCGCGGCCACCGCGCTGCTGCTGGCCTTGCTGACGCTGGGCTGCGACGCCGAAGCGCTGTACCTCGTCTACGGACAGGAGCTCGCAGAAGTTCCAGCCGACTGGTTGCCGCTGGGTGTCAGTTGGATCGGGTTCGTGATCGGGTGCGCCTGGGCCGGAGTGCTGGCCGCGGGAGTCTTCCGGTCCACCACGGCCGGGCTCGCCGCAGTGGTCGCCGTACCGGTTCTCGTCGTACCTCTCGTACAAAAGGCCTTGGAGGGGGCGTCCGTGCGGGCGGCGGCCGGATTCTCCGTGCGGCTGCGTGAGGTGTTCCTTTCGCAGTGGCCCTTCGGGGGAGAGCGCTATCTGTCTGCCGCTGTGCGTGTGCTCGCCCAACCCGTCGGTGGTGCGCTGACGTTGTCGCTGACCGCTCTGCTCTGCGCATACCTGTTCACGACCCTGCGTAGCAGGGTCCGATGACGACCGTCCGCTCCCCATCGGTTCCTCCGTGCGCACAACTCCCCGGGGTGCGCCCATTTCTTTCCGATAAGGCGTCAATTGCGACGGGGTGAGCGATCACCCTTTCGTGTGCTTTTCACCAAAGACCTCAAGGGAGTTGGAGGCGACGCCGACAAAAGATCCGTGAGTACCCTTGCGCACACCATGATGACCGCCGCCCGCTCCGCAGACTCCGGTCTCGCCGGCCCGGGCGAACTCGACCGCTACCCCTACGCCGAGGCGTCGGCGCCCGACCGCGTCGGCATCCCCTCCTGGGACGGCGCGGACCCGGAGCTGGGCCGCATGGGCCGACGCGCCGCAGGCAACCGCGGGCGCGGACTGCACGGCCAACTCGTCCAACAGCTTGGCCAGATGATCGTTTCCGGTGACCTGGGCGCCGACCGTCCGCTGGTCCCCGAGGAGATCGGCCAGCGCTTCGAGGTCTCCCGCACCGTCGTCCGCGAGTCGCTCCGTGTCCTGGAGGCCAAGGGCCTGGTCAGCGCCCGCCCGAACGTGGGTACGCGGGTGCGCCCCGTCAGTGACTGGAACCTCCTCGATCCGGACATCATCGAGTGGCGTGCCTACGGGCCGCAGCGCGACGACCAGCGCCGCGAGCTGAGCGAGCTGCGCTGGACGATCGAGCCGCTTGCCGCCCGCCTTGCCGCCGGGCACGGGCGCGAGGACGTCCAGCAGCGGCTCACCGACATGGTCGAGATCATGGGTCACGCCATGGCGCAGGGCGACGTGCTCACCTTCTCCCGCGCCGACGCCGAGTTCCACTCCCTGCTCATCCAGCTCGCGGGCAACCGCATGCTGGAGCACCTGTCCGGGATCGTGTCGGCCGCCCTGCAGGTCTCCGGTGGCCCGATCGCCGGCTGTGACCGGCCGACCGAGGCCTCGCTGGCGCACCACGGCCGGATCGCCGACGCCCTCGCCACCGGGGACGGCGCGGCGGCCGAGGCGGCCATGCGGCAACTTCTCACCGTCCACCCCGAGGTGGAGCGCGTGGTGCCCGCGCCGCGCGAGCACTGACCGGGTACCTCAGGCGGCGCGGTCGGCGATGTCTCGCCCCTCCTGTGGCATCGCCCGGCCGTCGAACCGTCTCCCGTCGGACCCCGCAGGATCCTCAGGGAATCCTGCGGGGTCCGACGGTGCGACGTGGCGGTGATTGGGCCGGAATCGCCAGGCCGAGACTGCGCCTGACCTCCTCTGTCCGTGTCTGACCGTTTTTGATTGCTTACGGGGTGTGACTCGGGCCACGCAGATTGGGCGTAACGCTCGGGGAGACAGCGCGATGACCTAAGAGGTGACAGCCGCGGAGGGAATACGGACGCCGTTCAAGGCGCTGTGCATCTCCCCGGCCCCCGCCCGCGCCGTCGGCCCATCCCCAAGGCCGGTGGTCGGCTCCTGTCCGCATGGACGGGGCCGGAAGCCGTTTTCCAACGTTCCGAGAGGTTGTTCGTGTCGGCCAGCACATCCCGTACGCTCCCGCCGGAGATCGCCGAGTCCGTCTCTGTCATGGCGCTCATTGAGCGGGGAAAGGCTGAGGGGCAGATCGCCGGCGATGACGTGCGTCGGGCCTTCGAAGCTGACCAGATTCCGGCCACTCAGTGGAAGAACGTACTGCGCAGCCTCAACCAGATCCTCGAGGAAGAGGGTGTGACGCTGATGGTCAGTGCCGCGGAGCCCAAGCGCACCCGAAAGAGCGTCGCAGCGAAGAGTCCGGCCAAGCGCACCGCCACCAAGACGGTTGCGGCGAAGACGGTGACCGCCAAGAAGGCCACCGCCACCGCCACGCCGGCGGCACCCGCCGCCGAGCCTGCCGTCGAGGACGAGGCGACCGCTAAGAAGGCCGCTGCCAAGAAGACGACGACCGCCAAGAAGGCGGCCGCGAAGAAGACCGTGGCCAAGAAGGCGACGGCCAAGAAGACGACCGCCGGCAAGGATGACGCCGAGGCCGTCGAGGACGAGGCCGTCGAGGAAGTCAAGCCCGGTGAAGAGGAAGAGGAGGGGGCCGAGAACAAGGGCTTCGTCCTCTCCGACGACGACGAGGACGACGCGCCTGCCCAGCAGGTCGCCGTGGCCGGTGCCACCGCCGACCCCGTCAAGGACTACCTCAAGCAGATCGGCAAGGTCCCGCTGCTCAACGCCGAGCAGGAGGTCGAGCTCGCCAAGCGCATCGAGGCCGGTCTTTTCGCCGAGGACAAGCTGGCCAACGCCGACAAGCTCGCCCCGAAGCTGAAGCGCGAGCTCGAGATCATCGCCGAGGATGGCCGCCGCGCCAAGAACCACCTCCTGGAGGCCAACCTCCGTCTGGTGGTCTCCCTGGCCAAGCGCTACACCGGTCGCGGCATGCTCTTCCTGGACCTCATCCAGGAGGGCAACCTCGGTCTCATCCGCGCGGTGGAGAAGTTCGACTACACCAAGGGCTACAAGTTCTCCACGTACGCCACCTGGTGGATCCGTCAGGCGATCACCCGCGCGATGGCCGACCAGGCCCGCACCATCCGTATCCCGGTGCACATGGTCGAGGTCATCAACAAGCTCGCGCGCGTGCAGCGCCAGATGCTCCAGGACCTGGGCCGTGAGCCCACCCCGGAGGAGCTGGCCAAGGAGCTCGACATGACCCCGGAGAAGGTCATCGAGGTCCAGAAGTACGGCCGTGAGCCGATCTCCCTCCACACCCCCCTGGGTGAGGACGGCGACAGCGAGTTCGGTGACCTCATCGAGGACTCCGAGGCCGTGGTTCCGGCCGACGCGGTCAGCTTCACGCTCCTCCAGGAGCAGCTGCACTCCGTCCTGGACACGCTGTCCGAGCGCGAGGCGGGCGTCGTCTCCATGCGTTTCGGTCTCACCGACGGTCAGCCGAAGACCCTCGACGAGATCGGCAAGGTGTACGGCGTCACGCGCGAGCGCATCCGCCAGATCGAGTCCAAGACCATGTCGAAGCTGCGCCACCCGTCGCGGTCCCAGGTGCTGCGCGACTACCTCGACTAGGTCGCGTTCGTTCGACATGGAAGGCCCGGCTCCTTGAAGGGAGCCGGGCCTTCGTGCTGCGGGCCGCGATGCTCTGCATGACTCTGGGTGTCCGATCAACACCCCGGAGTAAGGAGCAGGCATGCGGTCTCGCATTGCTCGGGCGCTGGCCCGGCCGCTGGTTCTGGCGGCCGCCGCGGCGGCCATACCACTGGTGTCGGCCGTCCCTGTGGCCGCCGACAACATCGTCGTGGGCGGTTTCCCGGTCGATGTCTCGGAGAGTCCCTGGACGGTGGCTCTGTCCAGTCGTGACCGGTTCGGAGGTACGAGGGCGGGGCAGTTCTGCGGCGGTGTGGCAGTCGGCCGGACCACTGTGCTGACCGCGGCCCACTGTCTGGGGGAGGACGTCCTCGGCGACCCACCGGACCGCGTCCGCGACCTCAAGGTGATCGCAGGCCGCACGGACCTCCTCTCGGACCAGGGCCAGGAGATCCACGTCCGGGACACCTGGGTGAATCCGGACTACGACGAAGGAAGCAACGCGGGGGATTTCGCCGTGCTCAGTCTCACCGAGCCGCTACCGCAGGGCTCGGTGATCGGCATGGCGGCTGCCGGTGATCCGGGATACCTACCGGGGGCGAGCGCCACGGTCTACGGGTGGGGCGATGCCACTGGTGCGGGGGGATACGTGCAGAGCCTGCGCGCGGCACGCCTGCGCGTGCTGCCCGACGCTCTGTGCGAGCGGGCGTATCCGGGCAGCGCCGACGGTACGTACCTCGTCGGCACCATGCTGTGTGCGGGGGAGGAGGAGGGCGGCCGGGACGCCTGCCAGGGGGACAGCGGAGGACCGCTGGTCGCCCGCGGGGAGCTGATCGGGCTCGTGTCCTGGGGGAGTGGCTGCGGCCGTGCGGGCAGCCCTGGTGTCTACACGCGCGTGTCCGACGTCGTGCGGACGCTGGTCGGGGGCGGCGGGTCGGACATGCCGCGTACGGGCGCCTGACGGCGACTGAGGGGCTCGATGGGCACGAGCAAGGGCGGCTACCCCTGGGAGCAGGGGCGGCCGCCCTTGGCCGGCCTGTGCCGGTGCTGGCTCGTCGTGGAACGCGAGTGTCAGCGCTCTTCTTCGGAGGCGGATGCAGGAATGGCCGTGAGCCGCTCCGTCTCGTCCTGTATCTCAGCGGCGATCTTCTTGAGTTCCGGCTCGAACTTGCGACCGTGGTGGGCGCAGAAGAGCAGTTCTCCGCCGCTGAGCAGGACGACGCGTACGTACGCCTGGGCGCCGCAGCGGTCGCAGCGGTCAGCGGCCGTCAGCGGGCTCGCGGGGGTCAGAACAGTAGTCACGTCGCCTCTTCTCTAGCTCGACGAGCTGTCGTACCAGGGTCAACATCCAACCAGCCCTAAAACGTTCCCGCTCGGGGCTTTTCCTCGAAAAATCTCTCCGAGGCTGCTGTCTGCTGCCGGTTGGCGGCGAATGTGCCGTATTGCGTGTCTTCGTTGCTTACGGGTTCGCGCTGTCGGTCGGGGGGTCGGTCCTCCCGGCTGGGTTGCCGGTTGTTCATGAGGACGTGCCCGGAGCCTAAATGGTTCATGCCCCGAAGGGAACGTGATATGTACTTCACTCAATCGAGGGATCGAACACGCATGCGACCGTGGACTAGGGTGAGTTTAAGAGAGGGTGGCGTTACATCGGCTCTACCAGGCCTCGGTACCCTCTGAGCGGCTACCGAAGCCGCGCCCTTACCCAGAAGGGCCCCACCTGAAATTCAGCGAGGAGCGAACCGCGTGACCGCCGAAACGTCCGTGCCGTCCACAGCTCTGCTGGCAGGAGCAGACCGGGACGGTTCCAACTACACCGCGCGGCACCTGCTCGTCCTTGAGGGGCTCGAGGCAGTGCGCAAGCGCCCGGGCATGTATATCGGCTCGACCGATAGCCGTGGACTGATGCACTGCCTGTGGGAGATCATCGACAATTCCGTCGACGAGGCCCTAGGGGGGTACTGCGACCACATCGACGTGATCCTCCACGACGACGGCTCTGTGGAGGTTCGCGACAACGGCCGGGGCATCCCGGTCGACGTGGAGCCCAAGACCGGCCTCTCCGGTGTCGAGGTCGTCATGACCAAGCTGCATGCCGGCGGCAAGTTCGGCGGCGGCTCGTACGCCGCGTCCGGCGGTCTGCACGGCGTGGGTGCCTCCGTGGTGAACGCCCTGTCCGCGCGGCTGGACGTCGAGGTGGACCGCAGCGGCTACACCCACGCCATCAGCTTCCGGCGCGGTGTCCCCGGAGCCTTCGCCACCATGGGCCCCGACGCCAAGTTCGAACCGGGAGGCCTGCGCAAGGGCAAGAAGATCGCCAGGAACCGCACCGGTACCCGCGTGCGCTACTGGGCCGACCGCCAGATCTTCCTCAAGGACGCCAAGCTCTCCCTGGAGAACCTGCACCAGCGCGCACGTCAGACCGCCTTCCTGGTCCCCGGCCTGACCATCGTCGTCCGTGACGAGTACGGCCTGGGCGAGGGCGGCAGCAAGGGCGAGGAGTCCTTCCGCTTCGACGGCGGGATCAGCGAGTTCTGCGAATACCTGGCCACCGACAAGCCGGTCTGCGACGTCCTCCGCTTCTCTGGTCAGGGAATCTTCAAGGAGACCGTCCCGGTCCTGGACGACCATGGCCAGATGACGCCCACCGAGGTCACCCGTGAGCTCGGCGTGGACGTCGCGCTGCGCTGGGGGACGGGCTACGACACCACCGTGAAGTCGTTCGTCAACATCATCGCCACGCCCAAGGGCGGCACCCACATCGCGGGCTTCGAGCAGGCCGTCGTCAAGACGATGAACGAAGTGCTCCGCACCAAGAAGCTGCTGCGCGTAGCCGAGGACGACGTCGTCAAGGACGACGCCCTCGAAGGACTCACCGCGGTCGTCACGGTCCGCCTCGCCGAGCCTCAGTTCGAGGGGCAGACCAAGGAGGTCCTCGGTACCTCGGCGGCCCGTCGCATCGTGAACACCGTGATCTCCAAGGAGCTCAAGGCGTTCCTCACCTCCACGAAGCGGGACGCCGCGGCCCAGGCCCGGGTCGTCATGGAGAAGGCCGTCGCCGCCGCCCGTACGAGGATCGCCGCACGTCAGCACAAGGACGCACAGCGCCGGAAGACGGCTCTGGAGTCCTCGTCGCTGCCCGCCAAGCTCGCCGACTGCCGCAGTGACGACGTCGAGCGCAGCGAGCTCTTCATCGTCGAGGGAGACTCCGCGCTCGGCACCGCCAAGCTCGCGCGGAACTCCGAGTTCCAGGCGCTGCTGCCGATCCGCGGAAAGATCCTCAACGTCCAGAAGTCGTCCGTCACTGACATGCTCAAGAACGCCGAGTGTGGCGCGATCATCCAGGTCATAGGAGCGGGTTCGGGTCGCACGTTCGACATCGACGCGGCCCGCTACGGCAAGATCATCATGATGACCGACGCCGATGTGGACGGCTCCCACATCCGGACCCTTCTGCTGACGCTGTTCCACCGCTACATGCGTCCCATGGTCGAGGCGGGCCGGGTGTTCGCCGCGGTGCCGCCATTGCACCGAGTCGAGCTGATCCAGCCGAAGAAGGGCCAGGACAAGTACGTCTACACGTACTCGGACCGTGAGCTGCGGGACAAGCTCCTGGAGTTCCAGAGCAAGGGGGTCCGATACAAGGACTCCATCCAGCGGTACAAGGGCCTCGGCGAGATGGACGCCGACCAGCTGGCCGAGACGACCATGGACCCACGTCACCGCACCCTGCGCCGGATCAACCTCTCCGACCTGGACGCTGCCGAGCAGGTCTTCGACCTGCTGATGGGCAACGACGTGGCACCTCGTAAGGAGTTCATCTCCAGCTCGGCCGCGACGCTGGACCGGTCGCGCATCGACGCATAGCCGCTGCGCTGCACCCGGACCGGTGGGAATGGGACTGGTCCCGGGCGCCGCTTCAAGCGCTGGCTCCGCCCCGAGGTCGAGGCGTGGGTGGGTGCGGGTGGGCCGGGGCGGTGAGGTGGCGGGTCAACTGGGTGCGGCTCTGCGCGTCGAGTGTGCGGTGGGCCGGAGGCTGACGCGCGGGGCCCGAGTCGGCTTTGCACCGAGGTGGAGTCTGTGGCTCTGGCTCGGCTGGGGCGATGCCGCCCGCCTGGATGTCGACTGGGACCGGCGCAGAAAAGTCGGGCCGAGGGCAACACATGCCGACCGGGTCGGCGTCAGTGAGGCATACGGCCCGTGCCATACGCGTGCATCGAGGCCGGCGAGTCGGGGCGGGCAAGTGCCGGGGCGAGGCTGAGCGCCCGTCTCGGTTAGCGGGCGTATACGCCGACGGTCTCTGCTGTAGGGGCAGGTGGTGGAAGTCCGCGTGCGCGGCTGTATGGGCCGCGCCGGCCCGCATCACGTGAGTCTGGCGGGTGCGCGGGTGCGCGGGTGCGCGGGTGTGACGTCGGTGCGTGCGTTGGAGGCGTCTCCACCCTTGGGTGGAGGTTGACACTTGTCGGGTATCCACCCGAGATCCACCCCCGCTCCGATCTGCCGACCTGCGGCTTTGCGTAGCGTCGAAGGCGTCGGCAGCGCTCGCTGTCGGCCGTGCCCTTCTCGCTACGGAGGCTCAGATGCCCGGGCTCGTCGACGCGTTGGTGATCGTGGCCGTGGTTGTCCTGGTGGTCGTCCGGCAGTTCCGCGCCAGTCGGATCGGCACCGACAGACGCTGGTGGCTCGTGCCCGCGGTACTGGCCGTCATGGCGCTCCGCGACCCGCACATGGTGGACGCCCGCCATCACGCGGCATCGATCGCCCTGCTCGCCGCCGAGTTGGTCACCGGCCTCGCAATCGGAGCCGGCTGGGCCTGGATCACCCGAATATGGGCGGAGCCGGACGGCGCGGTGTGGTGCAGGAGCACCAAGGCAAGCGGAGCGGTCTGGGGCGTCGGCGTCGGACTGCGGGTCGGCCTCTTCGCTCTCGGCGCGACGCTCGGCATCCACCAGGACTCCTCCGCCCTGCTGCTCGCCCTGGCGGCCACCCTTCTTGTCCGCTCCGGGATTCTCGCCTGGCGGGCCCACTGCCTGCACCCGGCCGCCGTGTCCGCCACGGCGTACGGTGACCGCATGTCTCCGCCCGCGTGGAAGGAACGTGTGTGACGGAAAACGCCTGGACACGCTGGCCTTCCCGAGAGGCACTCGAGCGCGGAGAGACCGCGGCTCCTCGGCGCCTGCTCGGATGGGTGGTGCGGGCCTTGGTACTGGGCATGCTCCTGTGGGGCATCTTCACAAGCAGCCAGGTGCACGGGTGGGGGGCGCTCGGAGCCGCGGTGGCCGTGCTGCTGGCCGCGTTCGTCGCCTGGGCCCTCTATCGCACCACCCTCGCGCACCGACTCTGGCCGTCTCTGGCCCTCACGACCCTGCTCCTGGGGATCGCGGTGGTGGCCCAGTGCGCAGACTTCAGGGTTCCCGCCCTGGTCCTGTGGTGCGGGTGTGCCGTCACCGCCCTGGAGCGACTGCCCCTCGCGGCGGCGCTGCCGGTCACCGCGGTCGCTCTCACGTCGTACGCCGCGGTCAACGACGACGCCTGGCTGACGACCGCGGTGACGGCAGCTGGGCTCGCCCTCGCTGGATACGTCTTGCGGCTGGATGCCGAGGCGCGCGGCAGTGCGCAGCGGCTGCTCGTCCAGGAGCGCGCCGCGCGGGTGGCGGAGGCGGAGTCTGCGGCACTCGCGGAGCGGGCGCGTATTGCACGAGAGATCCACGACGTGCTGGCCCACAGTCTCTCGGCGCAGCTGGTGCATCTGGAGGCGGCCCGACTGCTGATCGAGGGAGGGGCCGACCGGGAGCAGATCCTTGAGCGGGTGGTGGCGGCACGGGGAATGGCCCGCGACGGACTTACCGAGACAAGGCAGGCACTGTCGGCGCTGCGCGGCGAACTGACCCCGCTGGAGGAGTTCCTGACTCAGATCGTAGGCACGGCCGACGGTTCCGAGGCCACCATTTCGGGTGAGCGCAGACCTCTGCCGGCCGAGGCGTCACAGGCCGTGCGCAGGGTCGCGCAGGAGGCCCTGACCAACGTCCGCAAGCATGCGCCCGGGGCGAAGGTGCAGGTGAGACTCGAGTACGGCGAGCACCAAGTCACGCTGGTGGTGCGGGACTCGGGCGGTTCGCCGGGCGAACTCGCCGGGACCGGTGCCGGGTACGGTCTGCTGGGCATGCGGGAGCGTGCCGAGCTGCTGGGCGGTTCTCTGGACACGGGGCCGGACAAGGAGGGGTTCGTGGTGACGTTGCAGGTGCCGGTATGACGGAGGGGGCGGGGGAGAAGGACGCGCGGGTCGTGGTCGTGGACGACCAGACCGTGGTCCGTGAGGGCATCGTGATGTTGCTGGGACTGCTGCCCGGCATCGAGGTCGTGGGAGCCGCGGGGGACGGGGACGAGGCGGTGAGGCTCGTGGCCGAACTCCGCCCGGACGTGGTGCTGATGGATCTGCGCATGCCCCGCTGCGACGGGGTGGAGGCGACCCGTCGTATTCGGGCGGAGCATCCGGGGACGCAGGTTGTGGTGCTCACGACGTACGCGGACGACGAGTCGCTGTTCCCGGCGCTGAGAGCGGGGGCGCGCGGCTACCTGACCAAGGACGCGGGGGGTGACGAGATCGTGCGGGCCGTTCGGAGCGTGCTGTCAGGGGACGCGGGGCTGTCGCCGAGCATCCAACGGCGGCTGCTGGAGCGGCTGTCCGAACCCGAGCGGGCGTCGGCGGTGCCGACCGAGGTGCCGGACGGGCTCACCATGCGGGAGACCGAGGTGCTGGTGCTGATCGCCGAGGGTCTCAGCAATCAGGACATCGCCCGTCGGTTGCACGTCTCCACGGCGACGGTGAAGACCCACATCAACAACCTCTTCGCCAAGACAGGGCTGAAGGACCGAGCGCAGGCGGTGCGTTACGCGTACGGGAAGGGGCTTGTACGGCCACCGACGGGGTGAGTCACCTAATGGGGTGAAGAGCGCAGGGAAAAAGAGTCGGGGATCTTCCCGTTCTGTCCATCCTTGGGCATGCAGTCAAGCAACGGTCGCCCCCGCGGAGGCGGCGGTGGTGCCGAGAGTTCGGTCGACAACCATGACGGTCATGATTCGGCGCTCGCCGAGGGGCCCGGACAGGTGAGGTACGACGACCCCTGGTACGACGCACTGGCCTCCGGCTGGGGCGAGTCGGGTGGGGCCGAAGCGCCCGTGTCCGCGGTGTCTTCGGTGTCGCTGGAACACGAGGCCCCGGCTGTCGCGGCGGCCGAGGTGTACCTGGAGGTCCAGCGCAGCGCGGCCTTCCAGGAGGTGCGCAGCCGGTACCGGAGGTTCGTCGTGCCGGGGGTCGCCGTGTTCTTCGCCTGGTACGTCGCCTATGTGGTGACCGCGACGACGGCGCCCGGGTTGATGGCACGCCCCGTGACGGGCGCTGTGAACGTGGCGATGCTGGCGGGGCTGGGACAGTTCCTCACCACCTTCCTGTTCACCTGGGCGTACGCGCGGCACGCGCGGCTGCGCCGGGACCGGGCCGCGCTCGAACTGCGGTGGGACACCCAGGAACTGACGCGCGGCCTCCGAGGAGGTGTGTCGTGACGGGGGACCATCAGGCGCTGGCGTTGCTTCTGTTCAGTGCGTTCGTCGCCGTGACACTGGGGATCACGACGTGGGTGAGTCGTCACCGGCACGGTTCGGCGGAGGAGTTCTACGCGGGTGGCCGGCTGTTCTCACCGATGGAGAATGGTTTTGCCATCGCGGGTGACTACATGTCGGCCGCGTCCTTCCTCGGCATCTCCGGCCTCATCGCCCTCTACGGCTACGACGGGCTGCTGTACTCGGTGGGCTTCCTGGTGGCCTGGCTCGTGGTGCTGTTCCTCGTCGCGGAACTCGTGCGCAACTGCGGGCGCTTCACGCTTGCCGACGTGGTTGCGGCGCGGATGACCGAGCGTCCCGTGCGGATCGCGGCGGGAACCTCCTCGGTCACCGTGTCCGTTCTGTATCTGGTGGCGCAGATGGTGGGAGCGGGCAGTCTGGTCGCGCTGCTGCTCGGGGGTACCAGCGGGGCGGCGCAGACCTGGACGGTCATCGGGGTCGGCGCGCTCATGGTGATCTACGTGTCGTTCGGAGGGATGCGGGCCACCACCTGGATCCAAATCGTGAAGGCGGTCCTGCTGCTCGGCGGCACCGTCACGCTCACTGTGCTCGTCCTGGTGCGGTTTCACGGCGACTTCGACCGGCTTCTGCTCACGGCGGCGGAGCGCAGCGGTCACGGGGCATCGTTCCTGGCCCCCGGCCTGAAGTACGGCGGGGACTGGACGGCCCGCCTCGACTTCATCAGCCTGGGACTCGCGCTGGTGCTGGGCACGGCAGGGCTGCCGCACATCCTGTCCCGCTTCTACACCGTGCCCACCGCGCGGGCCGCCCGGCGTTCGGTCGTGTGGTCGATCGGGCTCATCGGCGGCTTCTACCTGATGACGATCGTCCTCGGATTCGGTGCGGCGGCGATCGTGGGGCCGGAGGCGGTACGGGGATCGAACGCGGCCGGGAACACGGCGGTCCCGCTGCTGGCACTCGACCTGGGCGGCGGCGCGGACTCCACGGGCGGAACGGTTCTGTTCGCGATCGTCGCCGCCGTCGCGTTCGCCACGATCCTCGCCGTGGTCGCCGGCATCACGCTGGCCTCCTCCGCGTCCGTCGCCCATGACCTGTACGCCTCGCTGCGTCGCCGGAAGTCCAAGCCGCGCAGCGAAGTGGCCGTCGCCCGCGCCGCCGCCGTCGGCATCGGGGTGATCGCGATCGCCCTCGGCCTGCTGGCACGCGACCTGAATGTGGCGTTCCTCGTGGGCCTCGCCTTCGCCGTCGCCGCGTCCGCCAATCTGCCGGTGCTGCTCTACTCGCTGTTCTGGCGCGGCTTCACCACTCGCGGAGCCGTGTGGGCCGTCTACGGCGGGCTGATCCCGGCCGTCGTGCTCGTGCTGCTGTCGCCAGTGGTGTCCGGCAGCCCCGAATCACTGTTCCCCGGCGTCGATTTCCAGTACTTCCCGCTGCAGAACCCCGGCCTCGTCTCGATCCCCCTTGGCTTCGTCGCGGGCTGGTTCGGCACGGTCACCTCCTCGGAACTGCCTGATGAGGCCAAGCACGCGGAGACCGAGGTGCGGTCGCTGACGGGGGCGGGGGCCGTGTAGAGGGCGGCGCGTGCTTCGCCGACCGGTGCGCAGCTCGCCCAGACGGCTCCCAACGGCAAGCGTCACCACCGGCGTAAGGAGTCCTTGGCCCCGGGCTGACATCCCCGCGGCTCGCATCCGTAAGTAACGGCGGGCACGGTGCCTTCCCCCGTTCCCCCGGCCGTGTCCTCAGGCGCGGGTCGCCCACACGTAACGGTGTTCCGGGCGGCCCGCGTCGCCGTACTTGAGGGTGAGTCTGGCCCGTCCCGTGCGCTCCAGGAGCTTCAGATAGCGCTGGGCGGTCTGGCGGCTCACTCCGGTGCGTTCGGCGATCTCCTGGGCGGACAGGGGGCCTTCCGCGTTCATGAGGGAGCGGCGGACCAGTTCCGCGGTGGTGGGTGAGTGGCCCTTGGGCAGTCCGGGCTCCGACGGTGTGGACAGGGCGCCGAAGATGCGGTCCACCTCGGCCTGTTCCGCCTCGCCACCGCCGTCGAGGGTGCGGCGCAGCTGCGCGTACGCCTCCAGTTTGGCCCGCAGGCCCGCGAAGGCGAACGGCTTGACCAGGTACTGCAGCGCGCCCTGCCGCATCGCGGCCTGCACGGTCGAGACGTCCCGCGCCGCCGTCACCATGATCACGTCGCTCTGGTGGCCGCGTCGGCGCATCTCCTGGACGACCGTGAGGCCCGTCTCGTCGGGCAGGTAGTGGTCCAGGAGGATCAGGTCCACGTGGGGCAGCGCCTCCAACTGGTGCAGCGCCTCCGCCGCGCTGTGCGCCTCGCCGGCCACGTGGAAGCCCGGCACTTTCTCCACGTAGGCGGCGTTGACCCGCGCGACCCGGATGTCGTCGTCCACGACCAGGACCTCGATCATCGTGATTCCTCCTCGGTGGCGGACTGCGGGGCTTGCGGCGCGGTGAGGGCCGGTTCCGGATCGGCCAGGGCGTCGGGCAGGACGATCGTGAACTCCGCACCCCCGCCGCTCGCCTCGCCGACAGTGGCGGTGCCGCCTTGGCGCTCGGTGAGCCTGCGCACCAGGGAGAGCCCGATGCCACGGTTGCGGTGGGCCGGCGGCTTCTTGGTGGACCAGCCCTCCGTGAAGACCAGCTCGCGGTTCTCCACCGGGACTCCGGGGCCGGTGTCCCGCACCCTGAGGACGGCGGTACGCCCCTCCACGCGCAATTCGACCTCCACGCGCGCGTGCGGCGTGCCCGCGGCGGCGTCCAGCGCGTTGTCGACCAGGTTGCCGAGGATCGTGACCAGCCCACCGGGGTCGACCAGCCGGTCCGGCAACCGGGTCCGGTCCGAGACCCACAGGGCGACCCCGCGCTCGGCCGCGACGGTCGCCTTGCCCACCAGCAGGGCGGCGAGCAGGGGGTCCTGGATCTTCTCGGTGACCTGTTCGGCGGTGGCACGGTGGTCGCCGACGACCTCGCCGACAAACTCCACGGCGTCGTCGTACATCTCCAGTTCGAGCAGTCCCAGGAGTGTGTGCATGCGGTTGGCATGCTCGTGGTCCTGGGCGCGCAGGGCGTCGATGAGCCCCTGCGTGGAGTCGAGTTCCCGGCCGAGCTGCTCCAGCTCGGTGCGGTCGCGCAGGGTGGCGACGGCGCCGCCGTCGTCGGTGGGCATGCGGTTGGCGACCAGCACGCGCTGGCCGCGCACGGTGAGCAGGTCGGTGCCGGTCACCCGGCCCGCGAGGACGTCGGCCGTACGGCCCGCGCCGAGCGCCTCGTCGGGGGAGCGGCCGACGGACTCCTCCCCGATGCCGAGCAGCCGCTGCGCCTCGTCGTTGATCAGGCGGACGCGGCCGGCGCGGTCCAGGGCGACGACGCCCTCCCGGATGCCGTGCAGCATGGCCTCGCGTTCCGCGAGCAGCCCTGAGATGTCTGAGAAGGCCAGGTCGTGGGTCTGCCGATGGACCCGGCGCGAGATGAGCCAGGCGGCCAGCGCACCGACGGCCAGGGCGCCGCCGGCGTACGCGAACAGGCCAGGGATCGCGTGGATCAGCCGCGCCCGCACGCTGTCGTACGCGATGCCGACCGAGACCGCGCCGACGATGTCGCCGTCGCTGTCGCGCAGCGGCACCTTGCCGCGGGCGGAGCGGCCCAGAGTGCCACTGTCGATCTCCATGACCTCCTTGCCGGCGAGAGCCTGGCCGGGGTCGGTGGAGACGGTCCTGCCGACCTGGTCGGGGGTGGGGTGCGACCAGCGCACGCCCCGCCAGTCCATCACCACGACGTACTCGGCCCTGGTCCTCTCGCGGATCCGCTCCGCCGCCTTCTGGACCGGTCCGTCGGCCGTCGGAGGCGTGTTCTTGACCTCGTCCGCGATCCGCGGCTCGGCGGCGGTGGTCTGGGCGATCGCGAGCGCCCGGCGCATCGCCTGGTCGTCCAGCTGGTCGCTGAGGGGGGCGAGGAACAGGCCGGTCGCGAGCACCGCGACTCCCGCGGCGATCGCCAGCTGCATCAGCAGCACCTGCGAGAACACGCGCCTCGGCAGGCCGAGGCGCAGGCGGCGGGCGGGGGAAGTGCGGCTCATACCCATGAAGGTACGTGGGTGTGCCTCAACTGCCGCAGGGGGTGTGGCGTGGATTACTTGATCAATATGTGAGATGCCTGGACGACGCGTGTTGTCGGAAGGGGACTCGGCCAGGACGACGCGTGCGCCCTCAGCTCGCGTGTGCCGTTGTCCCCGTCAGCTCGTGCACCGCCACCACGTCCATCCGCGCGGGCGAGCCGAGCACCGACGCCCCGCAGCTCTCCGCGCGGGGCGGCAGCGACGCGTCCTGGGCCACGACGACACGCCAGCGGCGTCCGTCGGTGTGCGCGACGGTCACCTCCCAGCGCGGCGCTTCGCCCTCCGTGCGGACGACGGCGAGGGCGTCCGCCGCATCCTCCCCGCCGGCCGTGCGCACGGCCAGCTCGGCCGCTTGGCCGGGCCGCTCCCAGGCCGAGTTCCCGCGGCACCCCGCCACGACGATCCGTCCTTCCTGGACGCTGTGCAGGATCTCCTTGACGGCATGGGCCTCGGCCCGGCCGTAGGCGTATCCGTACGGCAGGACGAGGAGCGTCGGCGAGAAGCGGTGACCACCCAGATGGGTGACCTCCCAGGCGCCCTTGAGGCCGGACGCGGCCAGCTCGGCGGCGAGCGGGCGGCCCAGGAGCGCGCAGCAGCGGTCACGCTTGCCGTTGGTGCAGACGAGTGCAAGCGGATCGCCGGTGTGGGGCCGCCCGTCGAGCGCCGCGTCGAAGGAGCTGTGGTCGCCCCTGCCGAGCGCGGCGAAGTCGAGGTCGAGCAGCCGGCGCGGATCGCAGGTCGTGGCGGAGCGCAGCCACGCGTTCCCGGGCAGGGTGTGCGCGGCATACACGTGACGCGCGGTGGGGGTGCCGCTGTCGGCGTGGCGTCCAGGGCGGCGGATCAGTGCGACGCGTACGTCCGTACCGTTGGTGGCCGCCTCCAGGGCGCGGCCCAGCGCGGGGTCCAGGTGGCTCGAAGTGAGCGCCCTGGCACCCCAGGGGCCGGGCTGCTCCAGAAGCAGCCAGGTCCTCGCTGTCGCCGCGGTCCCGGAGATGGGCTCGTCGAGCTCCTGGGAGACGGTTGAGCACGTACTCACAGAGGTGAGCCTAACCTGACTTGAGGCAGGCGACTTCCGGGCGGGCGGGTGTCCTACTCCGGGAGGGGCTGCGGCGGCCTCGGACCGACGTAGTGGCCGCTCGGGCGCATGCGCAGGGGGCGTTCCCCGTACTCCTCCAGGGCGTGGGCGATCCAGCCCGCCGTACGGGCCACCGCGAAGATCGTCTCGCCCGCCGTGGCGGGCATGCCCGAGGAGGCGGTGAGAACGGCGAGCGCCAGGTCGATGTTGGCGTGAAGGGGAGCGTGACGCGCGGTGGTGGCCACGATGTCCTGGGCGGCGGCGAGGGCGGACTCGGCCTTGGGGATCTGCTCCAGGAGGGCGAACAGGGCACGCGCGCGTGGGTCCTCGCCCGGGTAGAGACGATGGCCGAGCCCCGGGATGCTTCGGCCGGCCCGCAGTTCGTCCGCGATCACGGGGGCCGCGCTGCCCTGGTCGAGCACGTCGAGCAGCAGCCGGTGGGCAAGCCCGCTGGCCGCGCCGTGCAGAGGGCCCTCGATCACGCCGAGCCCGGCGGAGACGGCCGCATAGGCGTGCGCGCGGGCCGACGCCGCGACACGCACGGCGAGAGTCGATGCGGCGAGGTCGTGGTCGACGAGCAGCGCGAGCGCGGTGTCGAGGGCGCGCAGACCGGCCTCGTCGGCGTGACGGCCGCTGAGTCGCGTCCACAGGCGGTGGGCGAGCGGGCCGCCGTCGCCCGGGTCGTGCACGATCGGCGGCAGGGCGGCCACCATCGTGGGGATGAGGACGCGCGCGGTGCCGAGCACGGCCTCCTCGGAGAGGTCGAAGCGCAGCGGATCGGCGGTGGAGGCGGCGATCGCCGCGACCCGCAACCGGTCGGTGGGAGCGGCGTGTTCGGGCAGTGCGTCCACGGCACGGCGGGCCACGGCGACGGCGGCCTCGGAAGCCGTGAAGGTGACGCCGGGCCGCATCCGCCCGGTCCACAGCCACTCGGCGACCTCTTCGTAGGAGTGCCGGGCGGCCAGTTCGGTCGCGTCGACGCCCCGGAAGTAGTAGCGATCAGTGTCGATCAACGTGAGGCTTGTCCGTACGGACAGCTCGCCTCCGGAACTCGAACTTCCGCCGCCTTCGCGGCTGTTGCGCCGGGCGAGCGCCGCCACCTCCTTGGCGTCGAAGGTGCTGCCCCGGCCGCCGGGGACGCGACGGCTGGTGAGCTGGCCGCGACTCACGTAGGCGTACACGGTCTCGGGCTTCACGCCCAGCAGCTCGGCGGCCTCCTTGGTGCTCAGCCGCTGTCCGGCGGGGCCTGGGAGGGGTTCTTGATCGCGCATAAGAGATCACCGTATCCGCAGCCGGTCTGTTGATCGCGTGTTGATTTCACTTATATTGATTCAATCAACGTTGACAGGAAATCAGTCAATCATGGACAGTCAAATCAAGTCGAGGGAGGAATCATGTCCGTCAACAGGTCCGCAGGCACTCTGGTCGACGTACCGCGAGGACTCGCGGGCGTCGTGGTCACCGACACCGAGGTGGGGGACGTGCGGGGGCGCGAGGGCTTCTATCACTACCGCCAGTACTCGGCGGTCGAACTCGCGCAGACCCGCAGCTTCGAGGACGTCTGGCATCTGCTGGTCCACGGCGAACTGCCGGAGGCCGAGCGGGGGGCCGCCTTCGCCGCCGAGACCGCCGCACTGCGGCGACTGCCCGACCGGGTGCGGGCTGCACTGCCCGCCATCGCCGCGGCCGGCGCGGGCTCCGGTCCGCTCGCCGGGATGCGCACCGCGCTGTCGCTGCTCGGTGCGGCGAAGGGTTTCCGTCCGGTGTACGACCTCGCTGCGGACCGGCGTCGCCAGGACACCGTTGTCGCGGCGGCGGCCGTACCGACGCTGCTCACCGCGCTGCACCGGATGGGGGCCGGGCTTGATCCCGTGGAGCCCCGTGAGGACCTGTCCTATGCGGCGAACTACCTCTACATGCTGACGGGTTCGGAGCCGGAGCCGGAGTCGGCCCGGGCCGTCGAGCAGTACTTGATTTCAACCATTGATCACGGATTCAATGCGTCAACCTTCACGGCCCGGGTCATCGCGTCGACCGGTGCCGACGTGGCAGCGTGTCTCGTGGGGGCTGTGGGGGCGTTGTCCGGTCCGCTGCACGGAGGTGCGCCCAGTCGTGCGCTGGACACGTTGGACGCGATCGGCACTCCCGACCGCATCGACTCCTGGATTCGCGAACGGGTCCTTGCCGGTGACCGCATCATGGGCTTCGGCCACGCGATCTACCGCACGGAGGACCCGCGTTCCCGGATGCTCCGTGAGGTCGCCCAGCGGTTCGGCGGTCAGCGCGTCGACTTCGCCGTCGAGGTCGAGCGCCACGTCGAGCGGATCCTCGCCGAGCTGAAGCCGGGCCGGGAACTCCACACCAACGTCGAGTTCTACGCGGGTGTGGTCATGGAGCTGTGCGGCCTGCCGCGCGAGATGTTCACGCCGACGTTCGCGGCTGCGCGGGTGGTGGGCTGGAGCGCCAACATCTTGGAACAGGCGGCGGACTCGAAGATCATCAGGCCGGTTGCCCGGTATGTGGGGCCGGGAGCCCCGGTGGCGGTTCCCAGGGGGTGACGGAGCCTCGCTTACGCGGGGGGAGGCGTGCCTCGCTGCCGCCTCTCACGGATCGCCCGTTCGAAGATCCTGAACAGCCGCCCTTCGTCGCTGTCGGGCGGCAGAACGTCCTTGGCACTGCGAGAGGCTTCCCAGTAGCGAGCGAAGGCCGGGCTCTGAAACAGGGTTCCCGCCCGTGCGAGCAACTCCTCCTCTGTGATGCCTCCCCACCTGTAGACCAGCAGGTAGTGACTGAACGTCAGGTTGGCGAAGAGGTTCTGACGGAGCGTCTGCCGGGACACTCCCGGAAAGTCGTTCCAGACTTCGGCCAAGGCGGGATCGTCCATTGCCATCTGCGTCAGTTCGATGTGCAGGGCGCGTAGGTCGGACTCCGCGCTCCGGTGCAATTCGTCACGGGAGGAAGCAAGTTCCTCACGCTGCAGGGCGAGTTCGTGGCGCTGCATCCGTATCTCGCGCTGCTGCAGGAGGAGGGTCGCCACGAGCAGGAGCAGCGCCATCCCCGAGAAGACGGCACTCACCCCGCCGAAATAGTCACCCATGGAGCTGCGCTCCAACGCTGTGCGTCTGTCTCCATTGGCTTCCTCCACGCCACTGACGAGCCAGCCGCTCACCACTATGGACGCGGCACCCACGAGGGCGGTCCCGGCGATCGTGGCGGCACCCCATACACACATCGTGAGCAGTGAGCGCCCTATCTGGCGGTGTGTCGCCATCCATGCCCCCCTCGAGTCCGGCGAATCCTTCCCGAGGCTCAGATGGAGAAACAGTGCCACTGACGGCGGCATGAGGACGGCGCATGCCCGCCCAGGAGTTCCGGGCGGGCATTTTTTCCTCAGTTATCGGGAATGTCGACCTTGGCGGAGGCCAGGGTGCACCGGTCCACGACCACGACGATCTCGGACGGGGCCAGTGCGCGCATTCCTGGGTGCGCCCTTCGGATCTCCGCCGTGCGTTCTGTGCCGATGACTGCGAAGCGGCCGTCACGGAGTTCGAAGATGTCCGGGCAGTGTGCGCCACCGGTGCTCCCCCTCGACTGAGGGGGGACGCCGATGCGTTGCTTTATACGGAGGCGTGTGGCGGGTAGTCGGCAGGCCGACTTGCGCCCGAGACGGATGGGCATCCGGATCCCTTCGTTGCGGAGAAAGGGTGGAGGAGAACCAGTCCGGCGCGTCTGGACATGCGGTTTGGGACGAGCCGTTCGTCAGTCGCGTTGCCGGTGTCGAAGGGACTCCCAGGTGCTCAGGCTTCCGGGATGTCCGCCTTGGCCCGAATGAGCGTCTCCCGGGTGATGACAACGATTCGCTCGTAGTCGGCTCGTGATGCGTCGGGAGGGAGCTCCTCGTCGAGCTTCTGCGTGACGTCCGTGCCGATTACCGCGAAGTTCCCGTCGGCCAATTCGAAGATGTCAGGGCAGTTGCCCCCGCCCGCGCTCCCTCGAGCACTGGGAGGTACACCGATCCGACGGATGATCTGACTCACTGTTGTTTCCCTCTGGTCCACGACTGAAGAACTTGTGCACACGACGGCTGCGGCGTACGAAGGCAGCCTTGTGGGGTGCACTCGTCTTCCGGCGGCGTGAGCGACGCTTGTGGGGTCGCTCTACGCGATCAGGCGTGAGTCAACCTCAGCGGCGTCTGGGACAACTGGTGACTTGACCCGTTCGTTATGGCCCGAGGGTGTGATTCCCGGGATGTGGTGTTGCTAGTGCTCTGACCGCGATGGTTCGCCGGGTTGGCGGTTGGAACGGTTGGAGGGGTGTGACCGAGGTACGCGCCAGAGGGGCAACGAGATGATCTTGAAGCCCTGAGCGCTCGGCCCCCGTATTTCAGAGGACACGCGCACTGTTCTGCCAGCGGGAGAACACCGGCCGGACCGGGCTCGACGATCACTGCAGTCCAGTCTCATGACGACGATTACGACGCGTACGGTCGAGTATCCGGCCGACGGTCTGACGATGATCGGGCACCTCGCGCTCCCGGCCGGTGTCGACCGCCGGCCCGCGGTGCTGCTCGGACCAGAGGGCATGGGGCTCAGCGACGTCGAGCGCCGCCGGGCCGATGCTCTCGCCGAGCTGGGATACGTAGCGCTGGCCTTCGACCTTCACGGCGGGCGCTATTTGAGCGACCCCGAGGAGATGCTGGACCGTTGCCTGCCACTGCTCGCTGATCCCGACCGGATGCGGAGCATCGGCCATGCAGCGCTCGACGTGTTGCGCAGCGAATCGCGGGCCGACCCCGATCGGATCGCCGCCGTCGGCTACGGCACCGGGGGCGCCGTCGGGCTGGAACTCGGGCGCGACAGCGTCAACCTGCGCGCGATCGGGACAGTCAACGCACTGACCACGGGCCGACCGGGCGAGGCGGCGCGTATTCGCTGCCCTGTATGGGCCGGGGTCGGGTCGGAAGACCCGATCATGCCGCCCGCGCAACGGAACGCCTTCACCGCTGAGATGCAGGCCGCAGGCGTCGACTGGCGCCTCGCGGTCTACGGCGGCGCCTTGCACGCCTTCCACCACCCGCCGGTCGACCATCCCACGGTCCCCGGCGTCGGCTACCACCCACGGCACGCGCAGCGAGCCTGGCGCGACGTCGTCGACCTGCTCGCCGAGTGCCTGCCCGTGACGGAAGATCTGCGGGCATGACCCAGGCAAACAGCCTGGCGCCAGGCCTGGTCCGCGTCGGGCACTCACAGTCCCCTCCCCCGCCGTGGGTGCGGCGGTAGGTCGCCGGCAGGCGGTCGGGCTTGCCCTGCTTCGCCCAGCGGGGAGCCCGCGGTGGGCCGGATCCCCAACGGCCCGAACTCGTCGAAGGCGAAAACCCGGTCCGGGAAGCGGTCCAGCACCTGCTCGATGCGGTCGAGCTTCGCGTCGCGGACGGGGTCGGGCTACTCCTTCCAGGTCTTGGTGGCTGGAAGGTGATGCCGCGGCGCAGGAGCAGGCACCGTAAGGTCTCCCGGCCGATGCGGATGACGCGTCCGTGCACGCGGCGCAGGTAGGCGGCGAGTTTGCGGATCGACCAGCGGGTGAAAGGCTGGCCGAGTCTGGTCGGGCGGGTGGTGGCCGTCTTGATGACGAAGTCCTCGTCGTCAGGGCTGAGCAGGCGGGGACGGCCTCCCGCCCATCGAGGGTCCAGACAGGCCAGGCCGATCTCGTTGAACCGGTGGATCACATCGCGCACGGTGTCCTCGTCGGCCTGCACCAGCTGGGCGATCACCGGCACCCGGTTCCCGCCCGCCGAGGCCAGCAGCATCATCGCCCGCCGGAAGCGCACCGAGCTGGTGCTGCCCCGGCGCACGATCTGCTGCAGCTTCTGCCCCTCCTGGTCGGTCAGTCTGCGTACACGGACAGGCTCAGCCACCGCGCCTCCACCGGTCGAATAGACGTCACCGCACATCCGACCGTCACGACCGTCAACCCGGCGAACCTACGCGGTCAGCACTAGCCAGGGGCCTGCGCCGACGCTGAAGCCCGTGAGTAGGGCCACCACCGGACCGGTGAACTGGCAAGAAGCACTCGGCCGTCCCCGCCCAGCCCGCCCCGACCCAGCTGCAGAAGCCTGCCGCCCCGAATCGCCGCCTGCCGACTTTCTGACCGAAGCCTGGAGCAACACCCCGGCCGACCCGTCCACACCACCGAGCCGACCCCGGCCGCAGACCGCGAGGAGCCTCACCCCCGCCGGCCCCCGCAGCAGAGCCCGACGCCGCCACGGCCGACACCACCCCAGTAGCGACGCCGCCGGCGGCCCCGGCGGACGACGACCAGGCGGTGGGGGCTCCGCGAGGCATTTCAAGAAGCACCTGCTTGCGGCGCGACGGTCCGCCAGCGCAGTCGCAACTACCAGCTCGTCAGGTTCGAGGCGGACGAGATCGAATACAGCCGGACCGCCCAGCAGGTACGGCAGGCCCCGGAAGAGGACTACGGCCTCCTGCTGCCGATCAACGGGCGGATCGTGCTGCGGCAGAACGACGAGGTGGCGCACCTCACGCCGGGGCCGGCCGCCCTGGTCACCTTCGGCGTTCCCTTCCAGTCGGGCCGGAGGACATCGCCGGGTGCGGAGGAGCAGAGCGGAGGGAAAGCCTACGGTGAGCTGGCGTTGCCCCTCTCACCGCGCCGACCCGGAGGACAACAGTTGCTCGGTCCAGATGGTCTTGCCCTCGCGCGTGTACCGGGTGCCCCACCGCTCGGTGAGCTGGGCCACCAGGAAGAGGCCGCGGCCGCCCTCATCGGTGGTGCGGGCTCTACGGAGGTGCGGGGAGGTACTGCTGGTGTCGGACACTTCGCAGATGAGGTGGTGGTGATCACGGATGAAACGCAGGGTGATCGGCCCGCCGCCGTACCGGTAGGCGTTGGTGACCAACTCGCTGACGATCAACTCGGTGGTGAAGGCCATCTCCTCCAGTTCCCACTCGGCCAGTTGGGATGCCGTCAGCGCCCGGGCGCCTGCAGCGGCCGTGGCCTGCACGGGCAGTTCCCACGTGACGACGTTCGCCGCCGCCAGGACGCGGGTACGGGCGATGAGCAGCGCCACGTCGTCGGCGACCTCGTCGGTGGCGCGGTCGCGCAGCAGTGCGCCCTCCACCGCCTCGCATGTCTCCTCCAAGGAGAGGGCGGGTGCGGTCAAGGCCCCGCACAGATCTGCCAGGCTCTCTTCGACGTCCCGCTTGCGGGCATGGATGAGGCCGTCGGTGTAGAGGGTCAGCAGGCTGCCTTCGGGCAGCGTCAGCTCGGCGGCCTCGAACGGCAGTCCGCCCAGACCCAGCGGCGGTCCTGCCGGTATGTCAGGCAGGTGGACCTGTCCGGCCGGACTCACCACGGCGGGCGGCGGGTGGCCGGCGCGGGCCAGCGCGCAGCGCTGTGAGACCGGGTCGTAGACGGCGTACAGGCAGGTAGCGCCCACTATTTGGGGGGATTGCTCGCTGGTCGGCTCCTGCTCCTCGGCCAGGCGGTCCACGAGATCGTCGAGGTGAGCGAGGACCTCGTCCGGCGTGAGGTCGAGGTTGGCCAGGGTGTGTACGGCGGTGCGCAGCCGGCCCATGGTTGCCGCCGCGTGGATGCCGTGGCCGACCACGTCGCCGACGACGAGGGCCACGCGGAGCCCCGAAAGCGGGATGACGTCGAACCAGTCACCCCCGACGCCTGACGCGGCGTCGGCCGGCAGATAGCGGTGGGCGACCTCGACCGCCAGGTGCCTCGGAACCTCGTGCGGCAGCAGGCTGTGCTGCAGGGTGAGCGCCGCTTGGTACTGCTGGGTGTAGCGGCGTGCGTTGTCGATGCAGACGGCGGCCCGGGAGGCGAACTCCTCGGCGACCCTGAGGTCGTCTTCTTCGAACGGATCGAGCTGCCGCCAGCGCCACAGACTGAGCAGGCCGAGCACCAGGCCCCGCGCGACCAGCGGAACCACCATGAGCGAATGGGTGCCCAAGCTGAGGGCGCGCTCGGCCCGCTCCGGGTCCAGGTCGAGCCAGGCGGAGGACCTTTGCAGCTGCGCTTCCAGGATGGGTCGCCGCTCGGCCAGGCACCGCGCCTGGACGCTGTCCGGCGGGACGTCGATGGTGTGGCCCACGGGATACATCACGTCCGCGTCGGACGGCAGGGGGCTGCGGACTGCCGTCCTGCGCAGGGTGCCCAGCGTCTGCTGCCCGGGTTCCTCGCCGTGGATCACCGGCTCCAGGAGGTCCACGGAGACGCAGTCGGCGAGGTCAGGGGCAGCCACATCGGCCAGTTCACGTGCGGTCCTGGCCACATCGAGCGTGGTCCCGATGCGGGCACCGGCCTCATTGAGGAGGGCGAGCCGACGACGGGCCCGATAGCGATCCGTCACATCCTCGACCGTCTGTGTCACCCCGAGGATCCGCCCAGAGGGGTCCTGTAGACGGAACGCCGAGATCGACACGATCAGTTCACGGCTGGGCTCCCTCCTCAGGCGGCAGGGCTGCTCGGTGAAGATCGAGGACTGGCCCGTCTCCAGTACCTCCCGCAGTTGCCTCTCCACCGTGTCGGTGTCGTGCTGGATCAGGAAGTCGCTGGTGCGGAGGCCGCGATGCTGCTCGGGCGGTATCTGACTGAATCGTGATATCGCCCGGTTCACTCGCAGGATGCTCAGATCCGGGGCGTGGACCGACAGACCGATCGGGGAGCGGCGGAACAACCCCTCCAGGACCGACCGGTCGGTGTTCCACCGGACAACCTCCTCGGCGGGTGCGCCGAGGAGAAACCATTCCCGGGAGGAGTCGCCCTTGATGATCGGCCGGGACCAGCACCCGAACTCCATGCGTCGGCCGTCGCGGTGCCGTACGGGCACGAGCCCGAACCACCCCTGGTCGCGGAGGCATGCCGCCGCTGCTTCCATGACCACGTGGTAGTCGCTCGGGTCGACGAGGAAACCGATGGTCGACCGCCCGAGGGCTTCCTCGGACGGGTAGCCCAGCAACGCCTGAGCCCGCTCGCTCCAGCCGACGATCCTGCCCCCGTCGTCCAACACCACTGAGGCAGCGCGCTGCACCGCCAAAGGGTCTTCCTGCCCTTCGCTGAACGTCGTCACCGGTATCTCCATCGCTATCCACCTTCCGCCTCCGGCTGGCGCGGCGCGAGTGGGGCCGTTCGGGGCGGCTGTTCACCGTGTTCCCAGGACCGTTCTGGCGAGAAGCACCGCCACGTCATCCCGGACAGTGGACGGCAGCACACGGCGCAGGATGTGCCCGCAGATCTCCTCCAGCGGATGGTCGAGATCCCGCAGCGCCTCGGCGAGCTCCCGCATGCCCTGGTCCAGGTCTCTGTCGCGGGCCTCGATGAGGCCGTCGGTGTACAGCACCAGCAGTCCGCCGACGGGCAGAGGGACCCACTCGGTCTGGAAGGTCCTTCCGCCCGCCCCCAGCGGCGTACCTGTGGAACCGTCGAGGAACGCGAGCGTTCCCCGGGCGTCGACCATCGCCGGCGGTGGATGTCCGGCCCTGGCGATCAGGCAGCCGCCGGCATCCGGGTCGTGGACCGCGTAGATGCAGGTGGCCATTTCGTTCTCGCCAAGGTCGGCCACGGCGGCATCCAGGGACATGAGCATCTCAGCCGGTGGAATCTCGTGGCGTGCCAGCGTCCGTACCGCTGTGCGCAGTTGTCCCATGACGGCCGCGGCGTGGATTCCGTGCCCCATGACGTCACCGATGACCAGGCCGGTCCTGCCGTGCGGCAGGGTGATGACGTCGAACCAGTCGCCGCCGACCTCGTGGTCGCTGGCGGGGAGGTAGCGCCCGGTGAGTTCAAGGCCGGTCACTTGCGGGAGCGTGCTGTTCGTCAGGCTGCGCTGCAGGGTGAGGGCCGCGGCGCGCTGGCTCGTGTACATGAGGGCGTTGTCGATGTTGAGTGCCGCTCGGGCGACCAGCTCGTCGACGAGGACGCAGTCCTGGTCGTCGAACCGCTCGCGACTGCGGACACGCGTCACCACCACGGCGCCGAGCACCTTGCCCCTGGCGACCAGCGGGACCAGTCGTGCCGAGCCCAGACGGGTACTGAGGTACGCGCGCAGAGGCTCGGCGCTCGGATCGGTGATCAGCGCCGGGATGTCGGCCTGGTAGAGGTTCATCGGACGCCCGTCGATGATCACCCGCTCGTACACCGAGCCGATCGGAACCTGGAACGTCTCGCCCACCTGGAGCAGCGCGGTGGGGGCCGACGGTTCGGGAAACGCGGCCGCCAGCCGACGTACCACGCCGTGGGTGGACCCGGCGGCCTCGTCCGGTTCCAGTACTGCTTCCAGCAGCTGCACGTCGGCCGAGTCAGCCAGCCGGGGCACCAGTACGTGCACCACTTCTTCCGCGGTCTGCCGCAGGTCCAATGTGGTCCCTATACGGGAGCCGGCATCCGCCAGCAGGGCGAAGCGCTGCCGCGCCCGGTCGGCCTCGGCCTGCGCCTGCTGCCCCTCGGTGATGTCGATCAGGGAAGCAATCAGTCCCAGCCGCTGCCCGGTGCTGCCGACCAGCGGTGCATACGAGCACGACCAGGTCCGGTCGTGATCCGGATCGGCAGGGGTACGACCGGTGCGGCGGACGTCGACCACCGCCTCACCGCGCTCCAGGACCTGCCTCATCACCTCTTCCAGCATCGCGGCGTTGACCCCCGGCGCCACTTCGGCCAGCCGCTTGCCGATGTGCTCGGCCGCGGGGACTCCGTTCATCCGCGCCAGCGCGTCGTTGACCCGCAGAAAACGCAGGTCGGGGCCGAGCGTGGCCAGTCCGATCGGCGACTGGGTGAAAAGGGATTCCAGCACCGTCAGCGAATCCCGCATGGCCCGGACGCCGGACGTCTCCACGGCGATGGTCAAAGTGCCCGTTTTGCCCTGGTGGTCCTCGGCGGGACAAATCCACATCTCCACCGGTACGAGATGCCCGTCGCGGTGCCGTACCCGCAGCGTTTCGAGCACGGCCTGGCCCGCCTGGACTCTCCGCGTCAGTAGGTCGGCACGCTCCCGGTCCGGCGCAGGGACCAAAATCCGGAATCCGTTCCGGCCCAGCAGCTGGCCCGGCAGGTAGCCGAGCAGGTCCTGTGCGGCGCGCGACCATTCCACGATGCGCCCTTGCGTATCGGCCCTCCACAGCAGGTCGCGCAGTTGCCCCGCATGCCCAACCGTAGGCAGGGGCAGATCCGGCACATCACTTGTCGACTCGTGTGTGTCCACCACAGCGACCTAACCCCGGGGGCACAGGGACCTGTTCGGGCCGTAGTATTCCGGGCGATTTGAGCGAACTCTGCCGACGCGTCAGCGTCGTCGGGTAACGGCCTCTCGGGTGATCCATACGGGGCATTTACCACATAAGCGTATCCGAGGCGCCGACGGCGGCCCAGCGATCCACTGCTTCTTCGTCCCCGGTTGTGGGCGGCCTCGCCTCTTCAGAAGCGAGCGACGGCGGCATCGTGGCCTTGGTCCCGCCGTGGCGAGCGCTCGGTGACGGCGGGGGAATCCGACAGTGGCACTTCCGTCATGTAACGGCATCGGGCCGGGCTCGCACGGTGGTGCTATGAAAGGTGTATGCAGGTATCTCTCGGACGATATCTGGCACCGTGGCGTCATCGGCGCACGGAACGTTCGCCTGACTGTCGTGTCTCCTTGCTGAACATGCACAGTGCGGCCGGGCAGGTGTTCCTTCTCCAGGTCGTGATCGTGGTGCTGCTGGTCGTGACCGCGGTGACCGCCTTGGTGCTCCAGGCGGCACGTGACGCTCTGAGGGAGGGGCGAAGGGAGTCGGTCGTCGCGGCCCAGTCGTTCGCGAGTGCGCCCGGTGTTGTCGAGGCGTTCCGCAGCCAGGACCCTAGCGCGGTGCTGCAACCGCGTACCGAAGAGGCGCGGAGGAGAGCGGGTGTGGATTTCGTCGTCGCCATCAGCACCGAGGGCATTCGTCACACGTATCCCTACCCGGAGGAGATCGGGAGGAAGTTCGTCGGCACCATCGCACCGGCGCTGGAAGGCCGCACCGTCGTCGAGCAGGCCGGCGGCCCGCCTCTGCCCGCGGGGGAGGGAACGGCCGTGCAGGCGGTGGTACCGGTGACCGACTCGCGCGGCACGGTGGTCGGCCTGGTCTCCGCAGGGATCACGGTCAAGAACGTGTCGGGACTGTGGATGCCACAGTTGCCGATCATCGTCGGCGCCGGCGCGGCAGCGCTCGCGCTCAGCATGGTCGGGACGACCCTGGTAGCCCGGCGGTTGCGGCGCCAGACGCACGGTCTGGCCCCGGCGGAGCTGGCGCGGATGTACGAGCACCACGAGGCCGTCCTGCACGCGGTGCGGGAAGGGGTGCTGATCACCGACGCCGACGGGCGACTGCTGCTGGCCAATGACGAGGCGCAGCAGCTGCTGGGGCTGTCGGCACGGGCGCAGGGATGCCCGGTCCGGGAATTGGGACTGCCGGAGCCGATCACAAGCCTGCTCACGTCGTGGAAGGTGGTGACCGATGAGGTACATCTCGTGGGCAACCGCTTGCTGTCGGTGAACAAGCGCCCAACGTTCCCGCACGCGGCCCGCGACGGCAGCGTGGTGACGTTGCGGGACACCACCGAGCTGGCCGCGGTCTCGGGGCGGGCGGAGGTGGCGCGGGAACGGCTGCAACTGCTGTACGAGGCAGGGGTGGGCATCGGAACGACGCTGGATGTGACGCGGACGGCGCAGGAACTGGCCGAAGTGGCCGTGCCGCAGTTCGCCGACATCGTCGCGGTGGATCTGCTGGACGCGGTGCTGCGAGGGTGGGAGCCGACGGCCGAGGGATGGCGGTACCTACGGCGGGCGGCGATCGGAGGCCAACAGCAGGGGATGCCCTTGTACCCACTCGGCGAAGTGATCGCTTTTCTGCCGGACACTCCGCAGATGTGGACGCTGCAACAGGGACGGGGCGTTCTGGAAGCGGACCTGGGAAAGGCGCGCGGCTGGCAGGAGCAGGACCCGGATCGTGCGCGTGAGGCCTTGGACCGCGGGATGCATTCCCTGGTCACCGTACCCCTGCAGGCGCGGGGTGTGCCTCTGGGCGTGGCGAATTTCTACCGGACGGGGGACTCCCCAGCGTTCGAGCCGGAGGATTTGTCCTTCGCGGAGGAGATGGCCGCGCGCGCGGCGGTGGCCATCGACAACGCTCGGAGATTCACCCGCGAGCACACGATGGCGGTCACGCTGCAGCGCAGCCTGCTGCCACGGGGGCAGCCGGACCAAGACGCACTCGAGGTGGCCTGGCGGTATCTGCCGGCGGAAGCGGGGGTGGGCGGGGACTGGTTCGACGTCATTCCGCTCCCCGGCGCACGGGTGGCGCTGGTGATGGGCGATGTCGTCGGTCATGGGCTGCACGCGGCGGCGACGATGGGACGACTGCGCACCGCGGTGCACAACTTCTCCGCTCTAGACCTCCCCGTGGACGAAGTGCTCGGACACCTGGACGACCTGGTCGTGCGCATGGACAAGGAGGAGAGCACCGACGGCGCCCCGGACCACCACGAGGGAGAGGGCGTAACAGGCGCAACCTGTCTGTACGCGATCTACGACCCGGTGGCGGGGACGTGCACCATGGCCCGCGCCGGACACCCCGACCCGGTGGTAGTGGGGCCGGACGGATCCGTTGACTTCGCCGACGTGCAGGCCTCCGCCCCGCTCGGGCTTGGAGGCTACCCCTTCGAGACCGCCGAGATGTACCTGCCAGAAGATTCACAGCTGGTGCTGTACACCGACGGCCTCGTGGAGGACCGCACCCGCGACCTGGATGTAGGGCTGGATTCGCTGCGCCGGGCGCTGGACGGGGCCGCCGGGCGCACACCGGAGGAAGCGTGCCAGGTGGTGATCGACGAGTTGAGGCCCGCACACTCCTCCGACGACATCGCGCTGCTCGTGGCACGTACCCGACTGTGGCCGCCGCCCTCGCACGTGACCGAGTGGGACGTGCCGTCGGACCCCGCGGTGGTGCCCTCGGTGCGGGCACAGTGCAGGGAGAAGCTGGCGGAGTGGGACCTGGCAGACCTCGCGTTCGCCACGGAGCTGATCATCAGCGAGTTGGTCACGAACGCGATCCGCTACGGATCGCCACCCGTCAAAGCGCGGCTGCTGTACGGACGCTGCCTGATCTGCGAGATTTCGGACGCCAGCGGCACCTCCCCGCATCTGCGGCGGGCGACGACCACGGACGAAGGCGGGCGGGGGCTGTTCCTCGTGGCCCAGTTCGCACAGCGATGGGGCACGCGGCACACGCCCCGCGGCAAGGTCATCTGGGCGGAACAGACTCTTCACGACGGCCTATCCGCACCAGCGTCCTCCACACAGGTCGACGTACTCCTCGAGCAGTTCGGTGATGCCGCCCTTTGAGGCCGGACGGCACCAGGTGCCCCTAGGGGCGATCTGCCGTCCGTCATCATGTCCTGTCCCACGCCACGAGCCCGCTCACCGCGAGGGGGACCGTGATCGCGCCGGGTGCGACGTCCCTCGGCCAGCAGCGGCAGCAGGAGAGCGCGGTGACGACGGTGATCAGCGGCAGCAGGTAGTTCTCGATGTCGGGAAGCGAAGAGCCGAGGGTGTATCCGGCCAGGACAAGGCTCTGCGACCAGAGCAGGCTACCGACGCCCTGCCGGACGGTGACGGTCGGCGTGGGCACGCCGAGAGGGCACGCGCCGCCGGGTGCAGCACCGTCTGCAGGATCGGGACGATGCGGCCGATCATGAGAGTCTTGCCGTAGCCAGGAGCTTCTCGGCCCGAGCCGCGGCCTCCGGCACACGGCGGTTCGAGACGCGGGCCTCAGGGTCCGCCCACCGCCTTGTCGCCCGATCAGGAGCCCGACCCGCCTCCGGCCACGGCGCCGACGGCGCCGCACAGGAGTACCTGCCACATTTCCGGCCGGGGCGCCTGATGGGCACTTCCCCCACACAGCACACCGGCCGAAACCAGCAGCGTGTCACCGTGCAGGAAGAAGCCGACAACCAGAAGTCCCGACTCCGCGAAGACCACCACAAGGACACCGGGCGCATCAAAGGCAGCCTCGCACCGATGCGCTGTCCGTCGCATTGACGGCGTTCACCGTCACCGCCTCCTGGCCGTCCTCCTGGGGGTGCCTCTCACCAAGCATCACGCGGATGCCGCGGAAGCGGCCCGACCGAGGCCACGCGAGTCCGCCAGTAAGTCCCGGCACGGTTCCCGGGCACCTACGCGCAGTGGTCCTCACCCGGGGCGGGCCGACAGCGCACGGCGACGGCTGCGATGTCGTCGTCGAGCCGACCGCTGCTGTAGTGGAGCAGATCCCGGTGTAGCCGGCCCAGCAGCTCCCGGGGCGGCGCCGTGGTATGCCGCCCCATCCAGTCGGCCAAAGGGAAGAACTCGCCGGCGCGGTCACGGGTCTCTGTCACTCCATCGGTGTAGAGCAGCATGTGATCACCCGGGCCGAACGGGACGGTCTCGACGTAGTAGTCGTCTCCGAGGAGCGTCGCGAGATTGAGGGGTGTCGAGGCGGTGGTGGGCTCGACGACGTGGACCTTCCCGCGCCGCACGAGAAGCAGTGGCGGATGCCCGCAGTTGAGAACCCGGACCTGCCCGCTGCCGTACGGGATCTCGGCGATCAGAGCGGTGGCAAAGTGCTCCAGCCGGTCACGGGCCACGCTCCCCGCGCTGTAGCGGGCGATACTCATCTCCAGCCGATGGATGATGCTCCTCAGGTCCGGCTGATCGTACGCGTTCTCCCTGAAGCTGTTGATCACCGCAGCGGCCGCCCCCACCGCCGACAGGCCCTTGCCGCGCACGTCGCCGATGAGTAGCCGGACACCGTACGGGGTGTCGGCCGCCTCATAGAAGTCGCCTCCGATCCGGGCCTGCTCCTGGGCCGCCAGATACAGCGCCTCGATCTCGAGGTCCTGCATGCGGAACGGCAGCGGTCGCAGCAGCACCTTCTGGGCCGCGTCGGCGACGAGCCGGACCTGGAAGAGCGTCTCCTCCCGCTGGAGTCGGAGATGGCTCGCATACGCTGCCGCCAAGGTGACCGCGATGATCGCGGCAGCCGTGTACGGCGTCCCCAGATCTGCATAGACGAAGCTGAGACCGATCATGATCAGCAGGCAGAACGCCCCGAGCAGCACCGTCGGGAGCACGGGCCACATCGCGGCGGCGAGAGCCGGTGCTGCGGGCAGGAGGCGGCTGAAGGCGATCTCCCGCGGAGTGGAGAAAGCCAGGCCGGCGATGAGGATGGTGACCATCAACGGTGACAGCAGCACGGCTTGCTGCCGACCACCGTACGGACGGTTACGGCCCCGGAGCCATCCTGTCCTGATCACATAATGCATCCTATCCGGGATGAATCAGACTTCGAGTGGTCAGGGAGCAGGCGCTCATACGCGACGATCAGCCGCTTGAACGGACCTCCCACCCGTCCGGCGCAACGCTCCGACGCGGGCTGGCCCGGCGGTCAGGCCACGGGCACCGGGACGCGCTGCGGCGTCCTGGGTGTCGTACTCCAAGCCGTCGAGAACGATGTCCCCGTCAGCCCGTGGGGGAGGGCTAGGGGTCCTAGAAGGTGCCGTCGCGGAGCATCGCGAAAAGCACGTCGGCTCGTCGTCTCGCGTGGTAGAGGAGGGCTTGGGTGTGGTGTTTGCGCTGCGCGATCTTCTTGTCGTAGTAGGTCCGGGAGACCCGGTCGGCCATGGCCGCGAACGCGGAGAGGAGGAAGGCCCCTTTTTAGCTGCTCGTTTCCTCGGCGGGAGGGCCGTTCGCAGCGGATCGACGAGCCCGAACTGCGGGTCGCCGGAGCGAGTCCGGCGTAAGCGGCGAGGTGGGCGGCGGACGGGAACCTGCTGCCATCGCCGACGTCGATGAGGATCCTGGGGGGTCGAGGTGGGCGCGGTACCAGCGGGCCGGGTGCCGCCAGCGTCCGGAACTGTCCAGGCGACGTCGACGCCGACTTCCACCACCAGCTCGGGCCGCACGGGGTGACGCTGGCCTTGCCGACTCCCCGCAGCTGCCCCCAGCCGCACGCTGAAAAGCCCAGAGCCTGCCTGCACTTGTCCGCTAGTGCTGTGGCCAGGAAGGTTCACAGGATTGGTGGTCGGAGCGGCGTCAACCGCCGCAAGAAGGGCGCCGCGAACAGTCTGGCCGCGCTGAAGTCGATCCGGGCCGCCCGTCCGGACGGCGCCCCGATCTACGTGATCCTGGACAACCTGTCCGCCCACAAGGGCGACACCGTCAGGCGTTGGGCGAGCAAAAGCCGTGTCGAGCTGTGCTTCACCCCGACCTAAGCGTCCTGGCCAACCCGATCGAGGCTCACTTCGGGCCACTGCGGCAGTTCACCGTCGCCAACTCCCACCATCGCAACCACACCGCGCAGACCCGGGCCCTGCACGCCTACCTGCGCTGGCGGAACAGCAACGCTCGCCATCCCGATGTTCTCGCGGCCCAGCGCAAGGAACGTGCCCGCATCCGCAGGGAGAAGGGCATCCGCCGGGGAGGCCGGCCGATGTCAGCGGTGGCCTGAAGCCCAATTTAGGCACCGCTAGGAGTTGGCGGCCTCCGACAACACGCGGGCGAGTTCGCGAGGGCGGGTGGTCGTCGGCCAGTGGCCCGAGTCGAGGTCCACGTACTGAAGGTGGGTAGCGCGGGCGAGCTCAGGACTCTCGCCGGCGGCGATCCACTCCTTGGCCTGGGCGGGGGTGAACTCGGGGCACACCACCACCACGGGGACGTCGAAGCGGCCCTCGTTGGTCAGGCGCACGACTTCCCTGGTGACCGCCTCGGGGACAGGAATAGCGGTGGACGCGAAGCGGTCCCGGGCCTGCTGGTCCAAGTCGGCGGCGTCCGCGCTCTCGAAGGGTTCCCAGCCCGGGAAGAGCACAGCGCCGCCCTCGATCGCGAAGTGATCTGCGTAGGCCCGCCCATCGGCGGCGGGGAAGCCGGCGATCAGGGGGACCTTGGCCACCCTCTCCGGTCGTGCGTCGGCGGCCAGCCAGGCCAGGGTCGATGCTGCCGAGTGCCCTACCACCAGTGGTTTTCCGGGTGCTGCATCAACCGCGGCGAGCGCCACTCCCAGCTGATCGTCAAGCGTCGCGGAGGCAGCTCCGTCGCCCTGACCTGGGAAGGTGAGCGGCACGGGATGGTGGCCGAGCGCAACGAGTTCGGGCACGACGCCGTCCCATGCGGATCCGTCGAGCCACAAGCCGGATGTCCTCAGTGGTTCTCCCGGAGGAGTCAGATCTGGTTGTCGGCACGTTATCGGGAGGCTCTGACACCGGGCGGCTCACCCCAACCCGACCCGGCGAACCTACGCGGTCACAGCACTAGCCGGCCGGGGGATCCCCGACCACCCACCATTCGTCTCCGTCCATCTCTTCCAGTTGCCGTAGGAGTTCGTCCACCATCCGGCCAAGGTCGGCTTCGTCTGATCCGTCCGGGAGGGTTGCCCGCTGCCCCTGTGTGGCGTACCAGTACTCGCGGACGACGGGGTTCTGCAGCAGGCCTCTGATGAAGCCGAAGAACTCCTCGAGGCTGATGTTGCCGATGCGGTAGTAGAAGACGAGGTTCGTGTACAGCGCGTTGGCGAAGAGATACTGCCGTCGTTTCTGCTGCGACGCGGGCGCCTCGAAGATGTCCAGCACCTCGGCCAGTTCCGGGCTGTCGATCGCCTTGCTCAGCAGTTCCCAGTGCAGGCGCTGCTGATTGGCCAGGTTGGTGTGGACCTGGCTGTGAGCCACCTGTTCCTCCAGGTGGTCGAGCCGTACGCGCAGCGACTGGAGCGTGCGGTGTTGTGCGGCCAGGGCGGCGAGAACTCCCGTCACCAAGCCCAGGCCTGCTGCCAGGGGCCCAGGGAACCCCCGTGTTCCACGCTTCCGTGTGGCCATGTCAACCCCCGAATCAGGCGGCCGTCCGCCGGTCGTCGGAGTGCGGGTCGACTGGAGGGGACCGGCGAGCGGAGGGCGGCGCTTGCCGCCTCCCAGAATGCCGAGCGGCTCTGACCGGCGGGGAGGCGGAGAGGAGGCGCACGGAGGGAAGCGAGGGTCGCACAGTCCGGCGCCTTCCCCAACGTCTGCCCCGCAAGAGCTGCTAACAATCGTTCACTTCGCGGGGATTCTTGCGGCTCGTATCCTGGGTCGGCATTCAATTCTGGTACGTGCGCCGGGCCGTGAGCCGGTGCGCGCTTCGGTGAGAGAAAGGTCGCACGTTGAGTCAGCCGAGCCCGCAGACGAACGCAGGCCCGCGTCCGGGTCCGTCGGAGAGTCGGCCGACGACTCCGGGAGCGGGGCAGATCCCGGTCGTCGTGCTCGCCGGATTCCTCGGCTCCGGCAAGACCACCCTGCTCAACCACCTCCTCCACCGCAGCGGAGGCAGCCGGATCGGCGCCGTCGTCAACGACTTCGGGGCCATCGAGATCGACGCGATGGCCGTCGCCGGGGCCCTCGGCGACTCCACGGTCTCCCTCGGCAACGGGTGTCTGTGCTGCGCCGTCGACGCCAGTGAGCTGGATGAATACCTGGAGCGGCTCGCGCGACCCTCCCTCGGCATCGACGTCATCGTGATCGAGGCCAGCGGACTCGCCGAACCCCAGGAACTCGTGCGCATGGTGCTCGCCAGCGAGCATCCGGGGATCGTCTACGGCGGGCTCGTCGAGGTCGTCGACGCCGCCGAGTTCGCCGACACCCGCGCGCGGCATCCCGAGATCGACCGGCACCTCGGCCTCGCCGACCTCGTCGTCGTCAACAAGCTCGACCGGGCCGCCGACGGCGAGCGGGTCCTCGGGCTGGTCCGGTCCCTCGTGGACCGGGCTGCCGTCGTGCCGGCCCGCTACGGCCGCATCGACCCCGAGTTCCTCTTCGACTGCCGGCCCAGCGAGGAACGTATCGGGCAGTTGTCCTTCGACGACCTGCACGATCACACCGCGGGGGACCGTCACGACCAGCACCTGCACAGCGGCTACGACAGTGTGGCCTTCATCTCCGAAGTGCCCCTCGACCCGCGTCGGTTGATGCAGTTCCTCGACAGCAGGCCCGAGGGGCTGTACCGGATCAAGGGATACGTCGACTTCGGGCCGAACGACCTCGCGAACCGTTACGGCGTGCATGCCGTCGGGCGGTTCCTGCGCTTCTACCCGGAGCCCTGGACGCCCGCAGACGCCCGCCTCACCCAGCTCGTGCTCATCGGCTCCGGCATCGACGTACCCGCCCTCGGCAAGGAGCTGGAGGCGTGCAAGAGCGACGCCCCACACGCCGACGAGCACGGGATGTGGGGCGTTCTGCGCTACGTGCAGGAGCCGGAGGAAGAGGCTGCGCAGGAGGCCTAGACCGGTCCTGCCACCACCGACACCGTCTTCGGCAGCGACACGCCCGAACCGTCGCGGCGCGGGTCCATCTCCGGGAGGTCGGCAGGGGTGCCGTTCTTCTGGGCCGCCTTCGCCGGGACGGGGCCCGCCCAGGCCAGGGACAGACAGTCCTCGCCCTTCAGGAAACGCTGGCAGCGGACGCCGCCGGTGGCGCGGCCCTTGCGCGGGTACTGGTCGAACGGGGTGAGCTTGGCCGTCGTCTGCACGGAGTCGTCCAGCGTGCCGCGTGAGCCCGCGACCGTGAACACCACCGCGTCCGCGGCGGGGTCGACGGCCGTGAAGGAGATCACCTTCGCTCCCTCGGTGAGCTTGACGCCCGTCATACCGCCGGCCGGGCGGCCCTGGGGCCGGACCTGGGCGGCCTGGTAGCGCAGCAGTTGCGCGTCGTCCGTGATGAAGACCAGGTCCTCCTCGCCGGTGCGCAACTCCACCGCGCCGACGATCCGGTCGCCCTCCCTGAGGGTGATGACCTCCAGCTCGCCCTTGTTGGTCGGATAGTCCGGGACCACGCGCTTGACGACGCCCTGGGTGGTGCCGATCGCCAGGCCGGGAGAGGACTCGTCGAGCGTGGTCAGGCAGACCACCGTCTCGTCGCCCTCCAGGGGGACGAACTCCGCGACCGGTGCGCCGCCCGAGAGGTTCGGCGCGGACGCGGTGTCCGGGAGCTGGGGCAGGTCGACGACGTTCACCCTCAGCAGGCGTCCGGAGGACGTGACCACGCCCACCTCGCCGCGCGCGGTGGCCGGCACCGCCGAGACGATCACGTCGTGCTTGGTGCGCCGGGCCTCGGCGTCCTCCGGGAACGGCTCGCCGTTCGCCGTGCGGGCCAGCAGGCCCGTGGAGGACAGGAGCACGCGGCAGGGGTCGTCGGCCACCTGGAGCGGCACGGCGGCCGCCGGGGAGCCCGCCGACTCCAGCAGGACCGTACGCCGTTCGGTGCCGAACTTCTTCGCCACCGCGGCCAGTTCGGTGGAGACCAGCTTGCGCAGCTCGGAGTCCGAGTCGAGGATCCGGGTCAGCTCCGCGATCTCCGCGTTCAGCCGCTCCTTCTCCGACTCCAGCTCGATGCGGTCGAACCTGGTGAGGCGGCGCAGCGGCGTGTCCAGGATGTACTGGGTCTGGATCTCGCTCAGGGAGAAGCGCTCGATCAGGCGCTGCTTGGCCTGCGCGGAGTTGTCGCTGGAGCGGATGAGGCGGATGACCTCGTCGATGTCGACCAGGGCGGTGAGCAGGCCCTCCACCAGGTGCAGCCGGTCGCGCTTCTTGGTGCGGCGGAACTCGCTGCGGCGGCGTACGACCTCGAAGCGGTGGTCGAGGTAGACCTCCAGGAGTTCCTTGAGGCCGAGGGTGAGGGGCTGGCCGTCCACCAGCGCCACATTGTTGACGCCGAAGGACTCCTCCATGGGCGTCAGCTTGTAGAGCTGTTCCAGGACCGCCTCCGGCACGAAGCCGTTCTTGATCTCGATGACCAGGCGCAGGCCGTGCGCGCGGTCGGTGAGGTCCTTGACGTCGGCGATGCCCTGGAGCTTCTTCGAGCCGACCAGGTCCTTGATCTTGGCGATGACCTTCTCGGGACCGACCGTGAAGGGCAGTTCGGTGACGACGAGGCCCTTGCGGCGGGCCGTCACGTTGTCCACCGCCACCGTGGCGCGGATCTTGAAGGTGCCGCGGCCCGTCTCGTACGCGTCCCGGATGCCGGAGAGGCCGACGATCCGGCCGCCGGTCGGCAGGTCAGGACCCGGGACGTGCCGCATCAGGGCTTCGAGGTCCGCGTTCGGATAGCGGATCAGGTGGCGGGCGGCCGCGATGACCTCGGCCAGGTTGTGCGGCGGCATGTTCGTGGCCATGCCGACGGCGATGCCCGAGGCGCCGTTCACCAGGAGGTTCGGGAAGGCGGCGGGCAGGGCCACCGGCTCCTGCTCCTGGCCGTCGTAGTTGGGGTTGAAGTCGACCGTGTCCTCGTCGATCGACTCGGTCATCAGGCTCGTCGCCTCGGCCTGGCGGCACTCGGTGTACCGCATGGCGGCCGGCGGGTCGTCATTGCCCAGCGAGCCGAAGTTGCCATGGCCGTCGACCAGCGGGACGCGCATCGAGAAGGGCTGGGCCATGCGCACGAGGGCGTCGTAGATCGACGCGTCACCGTGCGGGTGCAGCTTGCCCATGACCTCGCCGACGACGCGGGCGCACTTCACATAGCCGCGGTCGGGGCGCAGGCCCATCTCGTTCATCTGGTAGACGATGCGGCGGTGCACCGGCTTGAGGCCGTCACGGGCGTCCGGCAGGGCGCGGGAGTAGATGACCGAGTACGCGTACTCGAGGAAGGAGCCCTGCATCTCGTCGACGACGTCGATGTCGAGGATCTTCTCCTCGTACGAGTCGTCGGGCGGCGGGGTCTTCGTGCTGCGGCGGGCCATCGCTGCCGGCTCCTCCTGTTTCTGGTAGTTCGCCTGGGGGCGCTGAGGTCGGTGTCGAGGGCCCGAGTGTGCTCAGCCCTGCGGGCCTGTGCGCGCTCGACCTCTCGACATCGACGCGTCCCTTCGGCTCACTCTTGCTGAAGCGTGAACGGGATCTGACGCGACCATTGTGGACCGCGGCACTGACAGTGCGGGCCGGGGCCCACTGTCGGCCGCCCGGCCCGGGAGGGGCGGGCGCCTGACCGCGATTGCCCGCAGGCTACGCGATCTCGCTGACGGCGTACGTCGTCCGGGAACTTCGCGGACCGTCCGCACGCTTGCATACAGTGGCAGGACCGGCAGGAAAACCGCGGTTTCAGCGACCGCGACCGCGAGGGAAGGGACGTACATGCCCATGGGTCACACGGCCACAGCACAGGCAGGCTCCGGCGGCCTGACAGCGACCGAGCACCGCCTGGCCAACGGGCTGCGCGTGGTGCTCTCGGAGGACCATCTGACCCCGGTCGCGGCGGTGTGCCTCTGGTACGACGTCGGCTCGCGCCACGAAGTCAAGGGTCGTACCGGACTTGCTCACCTTTTCGAGCACCTCATGTTCCAGGGCTCCGGCCAGGTCAAGGGCAACGGCCACTTCGAGCTGGTCCAGGGAGCCGGCGGCTCGCTCAACGGCACCACCAGCTTCGAGCGCACCAACTACTTCGAGACCATGCCCACCCACCAGCTGGAGCTCGCCCTCTGGCTGGAGGCCGACCGCATGGGTTCGCTGCTGGCCGCCCTCGACGACGAGTCGATGGAGAACCAGCGGGACGTCGTCAAGAACGAGCGCCGGCAGCGCTACGACAACGTTCCCTACGGCACGGCGTTCGAGAAGCTGACCGCCCTCGCCTACCCGGAGGGCCACCCCTACCACCACACCCCGATCGGCTCGATGGCCGACCTGGACGCGGCCACCCTGGAGGACGCGCGCGCGTTCTTCCGCACGTACTACGCGCCGGGCAACGCCGTCCTGTCGGTCGTCGGCGACATCGACCCGGAGCAGACGCTCGCCTGGATCGAGAAGTACTTCGGATCCATCGCACCGCACGACGGCAAGCCCGTGCCCCGCGACGGCTCGCTGCCCGACATCATCGGCGAGGAGCTGCGTGAGGTCGTGGAGGAAGAGGTTCCGGCGCGCGCGTTGATGGCCGCCTACCGGCTCCCGGAGGACGGCACACGCGCGTGCGACGCGGCCGACCTGGCGCTCACCGTCCTCGGCGGCGGCGAGTCGTCGCGCATCTACAACCGGCTCGTACGACGTGACCGCACCGCGGTGGCGGCCGGCTTCGGCCTGCTGCGGCTGGCCGGGGCGCCCTCCCTGGGCTGGCTGGACGTGAAGACCTCCGGTGACGTCGAGGTGCCGGTCATCGAGGCCGCCATCGACGAGGAGCTCGCCCGGTTCGCCGAGGAGGGCCCCACGGCCGAGGAGATGGAACGCGCCCAGGCCCAGTTGGAGCGCGAGTGGCTGGACCGGCTCGGCACCGTCGCGGGCCGCGCCGACGAACTGTGCCGCTACGCCGTCCTGTTCGGCGACCCGCAGCTCGCCCTGACCGCCGTGCAGCGCGTGCTGGACGTGACGGCGGAAGAGGTCCAGGAGGCCGCCAAGGCCCGCCTGCGCCCCGACAACCGCGCCGTGCTCGTCTACGAGCCGATCGCCACCGAAGCCCCCGCCGACCAGGACGAGAACGAGGAGGCGGCCCGGTGACCGAGCTCGCCACGATGGAATTCCACCCCCAGCCCCAGGCGGGCGACGCCAAGCCCTGGGCCTTCCCGGCGCCCCAGCGCGGGACGCTCGACAACGGCCTGACCGTGCTGCGCTGCCACCGCCCCGGCCAGCAGGTCGTCGCCGTCGAGGTGATCCTGGACGCCCCCCTGGACGCCGAACCGGCCGGCCTGGACGGCGTCGCCACGATCATGGCGCGGGCCTTCTCCGAGGGCACCGACAAGCACTCCGCCGAGGATTTCGCCGCCGAGCTGGAGCGCTGCGGCGCCACCCTCGACGCGCACGCCGACCACCCCGGCGTACGGCTCTCCCTCGAAGTCCCGGTCTCGCGTCTGGAGAAGGCACTGGGCCTGCTCTCCGACGCCCTCAGGGCGCCCGCGTTCGCGGACAGCGAGGTCGAGCGGCTGGTGCGCAACCGCCTCGACGAGATCCCGCACGAGCTGGCCAACCCGTCCCGGCGGGCCGCCAAGGAGCTCTCCAAGGAGCTCTTCCCGGCGACCTCGCGCATGTCGCGCCCGCGCCAGGGCGCCGAGGAGACCGTCGAGAACATCGACTCCGCGGCCGTGCGCGGCTTCTACGAGAAGCACGTCCGCCCCGCCACCGCCACCGTCGTGGTCGTCGGCGACCTCACCGGAATCGACCTCGACGCGCTGCTCGGTGACACCCTCGGCTCCTGGACCGGCTCCTCGGCCGAGCCCCGCCCCGTGCCGCCGGTGACCGCCGACGACACCGGCCGGGTCGTCATCGTGGACCGCCCCGGCGCCGTCCAGACGCAGCTGCTCATCGGCCGTATCGGACCCGACCGGCACGACCGCGTGTGGCCCGCGCAGGTGCTCGGCACGTACTGCCTGGGCGGCACCCTCACCTCCCGCCTGGACCGCGTCCTGCGCGAGGAGAAGGGCTACACCTACGGTGTGCGGGCGTTCGGGCAGGTCATGCGCTCCGCTCCGGACGGTACGGGTGCCGCGATGCTCGCCATCAGCGGCTCCGTCGACACCCCGAACACCGGACCCGCTCTCGATGACCTGTGGACGGTGCTGCGTACCCTCGCCGCCGGGGGGCTCACCGACGCCGAGCGCGACGTCGCCGTGCAGAACCTCGTCGGGGTGGCCCCGCTGAAGTACGAGACGGCGGCGGCGGTGGCGAGCACGCTGGCCGACCAGGTCGAGCAGCACCTGCCGGACGACTTCCAGGCGACGCTGTACCAGCAGCTCGCCGCGACGGGCACCGTCGAGGCCACCGCGGCGGCCGTGAGCGCCTTCCCGGTCGACCGGCTGGTGACCGTCCTCGTCGGGGACGCGGCGCAGATCAAGGAGCCCGTGCAGGCCCTCGGCATCGGCGAGGTCACCGTCGTGTCGGCGGAGTAGCCGCACGCGCGCGTCCAGGGGCCCTGGTGACTGAAGAGTCGCCAGGGCCCCCGCATGTCCGAATTGAGGGAGAGGTTGCCTGTCTGCCCTGTGGCATGCGCTACAAAAGCCGTGATCCGTTTGGGGATTGAAAGTTGCCGCGTTTAGCGTCATGCGGGCTGTTCGTCAGGCAGTGCGCCGCAGCCGCGGCACCGGACAGTCATCGCCGAGTCCCCGCATGGCGCGAGCCAGGGGAGCCGGGGACCCAAACCATAAGTCCCTGGGGTGAATCGGACGCCCGCGCGCATCGCGAGGGGGTCCGTAGGAGACCTTCCTGCTCCGAACCCGTCAGCTAACCCGGTAGGCGAGAAGGAAGGAAAGGACCAGCCACCACATGGCGTTCACCTGCGCCACCGGGAAGCACCGGCGTCCCAGTCGGATGAAGCGCACCACCGCCCGCGCCGCCGGCGTCGCGGCCCTCGCCACCACCGGCGTCATCGGCACCCTGGCCGCCCCCGCGCTCGCCGCCGAACCGGCCGTCGAGCAGACCGGTCTCACTCCCGTCATCACCATCGGCGACTCGGTCGCCGACCAGATCGACGCCCAGGCGGCCGCCCAGAAGCAGGCCGCCGAAGAGGCGGAGGCGCAGCGGCAGGCCGAGGAGGCTGCGCGCAAGAAGGCGGTCGTCGCTGCCAAGCAGGCCCTCGCCGAGGCCAAGCAGGCGCGCGAGGTCAAGGAGCGTGCCGCCCGCGAGGCCGAGCGCAAGCGCCTCAACTCCTACGTCTCCCCGATCTCCGGCTCGTACATCTCGACCGGCTACAAGGCCGGCGGTGGCGTCTGGTCCTCCGGCAGCCACACGGGCGTCGACTTCCATGCCGCGAGCGGCACCTCCGTCCACGCGGTCGGCTCCGGCACGGTCGTCGAGGCGGGTTGGGGCGGGTCGTACGGCAACAACGTCGTGATCAAGATGAACGACGGCACCTACACCCAGTACGGTCACCTGTCGTCCCTCGCCGTCTCCGTCGGTCAGTCGGTCACCCCGGGCCAGCAGATAGGCCTCTCCGGCGCCACCGGCAACGTCACCGGGCCGCACCTGCACTTTGAGGCCCGCACGACCCCGGAGTACGGCTCGGACATGGATCCCGTCGCCTACCTCCGCTCGCACGGCGTGAACGTCTGACGCCCGCACGGCGTGATCGTCCGACGGCCGCGCCCGTGATCGTCTGACGACCGCGGGTCCGCCTCCCGAAGCCCCGGCTCACCGAGCCGGGGCTTTCGGTGTATCGGACGGCCGTCTGTCCAAAAAATATCCATGGATTCCGGCCCGCCATCGGAAATTCCCGCTGATTGCAATAGAGTCGCTGAACACACGTCAATCGTCGACGTTTCACGGGGATTAAAGCGGAGGTCGGTCATGCGTATTCCGGCGCACTCGGTATGCACGGCGATCCGGGACGACATCGTCGCGGGTGTCTACGAGCGCGGCAGCCGGCTCACCGAGGAACTGCTCGCGCGCCGCTACGGTGTCTCGCGCGTCCCCGTCCGGGAGGCCCTGCGCACGCTGGAGGCTGAGGGCTTCGTGGTGACCCGGCGGCACGCGGGCGCGTGCGTCGCGGAACCCACCGAGCAGGAGGGTGCCGACCTGCTGGAGATGCGCGTGCTCCTGGAGCCGCTCGGCGCCTCGCGGGCCGCCCAGCGGCGCACCGAGGCCCATCTCAAGGTGCTCCGCGGGCTGGTGCGGCTGGGCCAGGAGCGGGCCAGGCGGGGCAATAGCGAGGATCTGCGCTCTCTGGGGAGCTGGTTCCACGAGACGCTCGCACAGGCCTCCGGCAGCGCCGCGATGACCTCGATGCTGACCCAGCTGCGTCACAAGATCGCCTGGATGTACGCGGTGGAGGCGCCGGCCAACCCCGTCGAGTCGTGGGCGGAGCACGGCGCGATCGTGGACGCGGTGGCGCGCGGCGACAGCGAACGTGCGCGGGCGCTCACGGCGCTGCACACAGAGCGCGCGACGACGGCGCACCGGCTGCGATTCGCCGGCGGCGCGGAGCGGCCGGACCGTGTGAGGAACTCGCAACATCCCGTAAACATGACGGGCCTGCGGCATTAACACGGGCACCGTATACAAAGAGCAGATAATTCGCGGGGGATTATTTCTGCTGCCCGTCAACGGGAAATGCGAAGGGCTCGCCCGATAATTCGGACGAGCCCTTCGCCGTACCCTTTAATCGGATGCTCAGACGGTCTCGGGAAGCTCCTCGAGACCCTCGGAGACCAGCTTCGCCAGGCGGTCGAGGGCCACGTCCGCACCCTCGGAGTCGGAGGCGAGGACGATCTCCTCGCCGCCCTGGGCGCCCAGACCGAGGACGGCCAGCATGGAGGCCGCGTTGACGGGGTTGCCGTCGGCCTTGGAGATCGTCACCGGGATGCCTGCGGCCGTGGCGGCCCGGACGAAGATGGAAGCGGGGCGGGCGTGGAGGCCCTCGGCCCAGCCGACGTTGACGCGGCGCTCAGCCATGTGATGCTGCCCTTCGGTGTATCAGGTTGTCTAGACCAGTTTCCCATATCGTGAAGCATGCCCGGAGCGGTCCTTCGTCCCGCCCCGATGTGTCGTCGGACCGCGGCCTCGGTCCGGCTGACGTCCTCCACAGACTGCCTCGCGCCGTTGTCGTACGCGAGCCGTACTCTGGGGCCCATGCAGACCTCGTCGGACCGGCACGAGTACCCCGCCCACTGGGAAGCCGACGTGGTGCTGCGCGACGGCGGGACCGCGCGCATCCGGCCCATCACCGTCGATGATGCCGATCGCCTCGTCAGCTTCTATGAGCAGGTGTCGGACGAGTCGAAGTACTACCGCTTCTTCGCGCCCTACCCTCGTCTGTCCGCCAAGGACGTCCACCGCTTCACGCACCACGACTTTGTGGACCGGGTGGGACTCGCGGCCACCATCGGCGGCGAGTTCATCGCCACCGTACGCTACGACCGCATCGGCGCCGGGGGCATGCCCGCATCGGCCCCGGCCGACGAGGCCGAGGTCGCCTTCCTGGTCCAGGACGCGCACCAGGGGCGCGGAGTCGCCTCCGCCCTCCTCGAACACATCGGGGCCGTCGCACGCGAGCGGGGCATCCGCCGCTTCGCCGCCGAGGTGCTGCCCGCCAACACCAAGATGATCAAGGTGTTCCGGGACGCCGGATACACCCAGAAGCGCAGCTTCGAGGACGGCGTCGTCCGCCTGGAGTTCGACCTGGAGCCGACGGACCGCTCGCTCGCCGTGCAGTACGCGCGCGAACAGCGCGCCGAGGGGCGATCCGTGCAGCGGCTGCTCATGCCCGGGTCGGTCGCCGTGGTCGGCGTCGGCCGTACGCCCGGCGGCGTGGGCCGCAGCGTCCTCGACAACCTCAGGGACGCCGGGTTCACCGGCCGGCTGCACGCCGTGAACAAGGCACTGCCCGAAGGGCGGAAGGAACTCGCCGGGGTGCCCGCCCACCGGTCGGTTCGGGACATCGACGGGCCCGTCGACCTCGTGGTCGTCGCCGTGCCCGCGGAGCACGTCCCCGAAGTCGTCGAGGATTGCGGCACGCACGGGGTGCAGGGGCTGGTCGTGCTCTCCGCCGGGTACGCCGAGAGCGGGCCCGAGGGGCGCGAGCGGCAGCGTGAACTCGTCCGGCACGCGCGCGCGTACGGCATGCGGATCATCGGGCCGAACGCCTTCGGCATCATCAACACGTCGGCGGACGTACGACTGAACGCCTCGCTGGCTCCCCAGATGCCCCGGCCGGGCCGGATCGGGCTGTTCTCCCAGTCCGGCGCGATCGGCATCGCTCTGCTGTCCCGACTGCACCGGCGCGGGGGCGGGGTCACCGGGGTCACCGGCGTGTCGACGTTCGTGTCGTCCGGCAACCGGGCGGACGTCTCCGGCAACGACGTCCTTCAGTACTGGTACGACGACCCCGACACCGACGTGGCGTTGATGTACCTGGAATCCATCGGCAACCCGCGCAAGTTCACGCGCCTGGCACGGCGTACGGCGGCCGCGAAACCGCTGGTCGTGGTGCAGGGCGCGCGGCACGGCGGAGCGGCCCCGCAGGGGCATGCCGTACGGGCGACGCGGTTGCCGCACGCCACGGTGTCCGCGCTGCTGCGGCAGGCCGGGGTGATCCGGGTCGACACGATCACCGAGCTGGTCGACGTGGGGCTGCTGCTCGCGCGCCAGCCGCTGCCCGCGGGAGCGCGGGTGGCGATCCTCGGGAACTCCGAGTCGCTGGGGCTGCTGACGTACGACGCGTGCCTCTCCGAGGGACTCAGGCCGTTGCCTCCGCTGGACCTGACGACGGCGGCGTCGCCGGAGGACTTCCACGGGGCGCTGTCCAGGGCGTTGGCGGACGACGCGTGCGACGCCGTCGTGGTCACCGCGATCCCGGCGGTGGGGGAGGGGTACCCCGGCGACGCGGCGTTGGCGGAGGCGCTGAGATCGGCGGCCGAGCGGGTGCCCGGGAAGCCGGTCATGGTGGTGCACGTGGAGCTCGGAGGGCTGGCGGAGGCGTTGTCGGCCGCGGCGAGCACCGCACCCCAGGCGAGCTCGCCGGCGCCCGCCGCCGTCGGCCGTGACCACCCGTTCCGCGCGTTGGACCGACTGGCCGCGAAGGCGGTGGACGACGCGCCGGCCCCCGAGAGCTGCTCCCGCCTCATTCCCGCCTACCCCGCGGCCGAGCGCGCCGTCCGCGCCCTCGGCGAAGCCGTCAAGTACGCCCAGTGGCGGCGGGACGCCGCCGAGCCCGGCAAGGTGCCCGAGTTCGAGGACATCGACGAGAAGGGGGCCGCCGAACTGATCGGAGGGCTCCTCGCGCGCGGGCAGGGGCTCACCCTCGGTACCGAGGAGACCTGCGAGCTGCTCGGGAAGTACGGCCTGCGCGTCCACCGTGCGCTGCCCGCACCCACTCCCGAGGACGCCGTCGCCGCCGCCCGCACCCTCGGCTACCCGGTCGCCCTCAAGGCCACCGCCCCGCACCTGCGACACCGCGCCGACCTGGGCGGCGTACGTCTGGATCTCGCGGACGAGGAGCAACTGCGCCGGGCGTACACCGAGTTGACCGAGTCGTTCGGGAAGCCTGAGGAGCTGCGGCCGGTGGTGCAGGGGATGGCGCCCCGCGGAGTCGACACCGTTGTCAGGGCCGTCATCGACCCGGCGGCGGGCGCCGTACTGTCGTTCGGGCTCGCCGGAGCCGCCTCGCAGCTGCTCGGGGACACCGCGCACCGGCTGGTTCCGGTCACCGACCGGGAGGCGACCTCGCTGGTCCGGTCTATCCGGACGGCGCCACTCCTCTTCGGCTGGCGGGGTTCGGCCCCCGTCGACACCCCGGCCCTGGAGGAACTGCTGCTGCGCGTGTCGCGGCTGGTCGACGACCATCCGGAGGTCGTCGCGGTCACCCTGGAGCCGGTCGTCGTCGCCCCGCGCGGGCTGAGCGTCCTCGGCGCGTCCGTGCGGCTCGCGCCGCCGCCGGCCCGCGACGACCTCGGCCCGAGGACGCTTCCGGCGTACTGAGGCGTACCGCAGCCGACGGAGACCGCCGCGAGCGTGCCTCGCAGTCAGTGGCTCCCCGTAGGATGGACGTCATGGCCAAGACCAGTACGACGACCCAGGGGCTGCGAGCGGCGATCGAACGCAGCGGCTACTACCCGGCCCTCGTGGCCGAGGCGGTGGAGGCCGCCGTGGGCGGCGACACCATCCGGTCGTACCTGGTCCACCAGGAGACGACGTTCGACCAGAACGAGGTGCGGCGGCATGTGACCGTCCTCGTCCTCACCGAGACCCGCTTCATCGTCAGCCACACCGACGAGCAGGCCGCGGACACCACCTCCCCGACGCCCTATGCCACCACCTCCACCGAATCCGTGAAGCTCGGCCGGATCTCGTCGGTGGTGATCAGCCGCGTGGTCGCCAACCCGGAGCAGTACGTGCCGGGCACGCCGCCCCGGGAGGTCGTGCTGACCATCGGCTGGGGCGCGGTCTCCCGCATCGACCTGGAGCCCGCCGCCTGCGGCGACCCCAACTGCGAGGCCGACCACGGCTACACCGGCAGCTCGACGGCCGACGACCTGAGCCTGCGCGTGAGCGAGGCCGGGGACGGCCCGGAGACGGTGCGCCAGGCGCTCGTCTTCGCGCAGGCCATCTCCGAGGCGACCGCGGACGTCACCCGCTGATGGCACAGCCCGCCTCGGACTGGGACCACCACCCACAGCCGCTCGCCCCCGACTCCGCGCCCGCCCCCGAGTACGGCACCGGCTCCCTCGCCGACCTGCTGCCCACGCTGGCCGCGGGCATGGCCGTACCGGGCTTCACCGAGGCCATCCCGGAGCTCACCCCCGCCGACCGGAACTGCGTGTTCCTGATCGACGGACTCGGCTGGGAACAGCTCAGGGCACACCCTGACGAGGCGCCCTTCCTGACCGCGCTCCTCGCCAGTTCCCGCGGCGGCACGGGCCGGCCCCTCACCACCGGCTTCCCGGCCACCACCGCCACCTCCCTCGCCTCCGTCGGCACCGGCCGCCCGCCCGGCGCCCACGGCCTGCCCGGCTACACCGTGCGCAATCCGGACACCGGCGAGCTGATGAACCAGCTGCGTTGGCAGCCCTGGACCTCGCCGAAGGCCTGGCAGCCGTACCCCACGGTCTTCCAGCTGGCCCACGAGGCGGGGGTGCACGCCGCCCAGGTGTCGTCCCCGACCTTCGAGAACACCCCGCTGACCAAGGTCGCGCTCAGTGGAGGAACGTTCCTCGGGCGGCTGTCCGGCGAGGACCGGATGGATCTCGCGGCCGAGCAGCTGGCCGCCGCCGACCGCGCCCTGGTCTACACGTACTACGCCGAACTCGACGGCGCCGGTCACCGCTTCGGCGTCGACTCGGACAACTGGCGCGGCCAGCTCATGTACGTCGACCGGCTGGTCCAGCGGCTCGCCGAGCAGCTGCCGCCGCGCACCGCGCTCTACGTCACCGCCGACCACGGCATGATCGACGTCCCCTTCGACGAGCAGCACCGCATCGACTTCGACGAGGACTGGGAGCTGCGCGCCGGGGTCGCCCTGCTGGGCGGCGAGGGTCGCGCGCGCCACGTCTACGCGGTGCCGGGCGCCGAGAACGACGTCCTGACCTGCTGGCGCGAGGTCCTCGGCGAGCAGTTCTGGGTGGCCTCGCGGGACGAGGCGATCGCGGCGGGCTGGTTCGGCCGGCCCGGCCAGGTCGAGCAGCGCGTGTACGGCCGGCTCGGCGACGTGGTCGCCGCCGCTCGCGACGACGTGCTCATCGTCGCCTCGCAGCGGGAGCCCAAGGAGTCGGCGATGGTCGGCAACCACGGTTCGATGACCCCTGCCGAGCAGCTGGTCCCGTTGCTCGAAGTACGCTCCTGACGCTTCACCCACCCCTGTTTCCCCTGTGCTGAAAGGTGCTCGACTCGCCATGCCCGAGCTGGTGTTCTTCTCCGGAACGATGGACTGCGGGAAGTCCACGCTGGCTCTCCAGATCGAGCACAACCGCTCGGCCCGGGGTCTCCAGGGCGTGATCTTCACCCGTGACGACCGGGCCGGCGCGGGGAAGCTGTCCTCGCGGCTCGGTCTGGTGACGGAGGCGGTCGAGGCCGGGCCGGACATGGACCTGTTCGGCTACGTCGTGGCCGAGATCGAGCGGGGCTGCAAGGTCGACTACCTGATCGTGGACGAGGCGCAGTTCCTGTCGTCCGAGCAGATCGACCAACTGGCGCGCGTGGTGGACGACCTGGGCATGGACGTCTACGCCTTCGGCATCACCACCGACTTCCGCACCAAGCTGTTCCCCGGCTCCCAGCGCCTGATCGAGCTGGCGGACCGGATAGAGGCGCTGCAGGTGGAGGCCATGTGCTGGTGCGGGGCGCGGGCCACGCACAACGCCCGCACCCTGGGCGGCGAGATGGTGGTGGAGGGCGAGCAGGTCGTCGTGGGCGATGTGAACCGCCCGGCGGCGGAGGTCGGTTACGAGGTGCTGTGCCGGCGCCACCACCGCCGCCGGATGACCAGTTCCTCGGCGGCCTTCGCCCACTAGGGCCTGTCCGGCGGATCATGCCGCAGACGCGGGGCCTGGCACGCCGATCTGCGGTGTTGTCGTCGGTTGCCGACTCCCCCACTCTCGACTTCGCTCGAGCGGGGGGCCCCCATCGCGTCGACGCCCTCCTCCGCCTTGCAGCTCGACGCACCAGGCCCCGCTCACCTGCGTCGATGAGGCGCCGCTGATGTCCTGCGACTTGATCCGCCGGACAGGCCCTAGGGCCACACGCCCCCGGGCGCCGCCAACAGCTCGCCGCGGCATCCCTGTTCGACGATCCGGCCGACAGGGACGGCCGGCACTCCGGCCTCGGTGCATTCCCGGCCTCAGCGCGCTCCCCGCCTCAGCGCACCCCCTCGATCAGCGCGAACCGCGCACCCTCGGGATCCGCCACCGTGGCCACCCTCCCGTGCTCGCTGTCGTGCGGCGGCTTGAGGACGTGGCCGCCCAGGTCCGCCACGAGGGCGGCCGCGTCGTCCGTGTCGGCGACCTCGAAGTACGTCGTCCAGTGCGGGCCACGGTCGCGGGGCAGGGCGCTGCCCACGCCGTGGATGCCGGCGACGGGGCGGCCACCGATGTGCAGGGTGACGTGGTCGGAGTCGGCGGACACCACCGGCTCCTCCTCGTAACCGAACACCGTCTCGTAGAACTTGGCGACGCTCGTGGACTCGAAGGTCAGCAACTCGTGCCAGGCCGGTGCGCCCGGTACCCCGCCGATGGACGTGCCGAGGTGGGCCGACGCCTGCCACACGCCGAAGACCGCGCCCGCCGGGTCGGAACCGATCACCAGCCGCCCGGCGTCACCCGCGTCCAGCGGCCCCACGCCGACCGTTCCGCCGCACAGCCGTACCGTTTCAGCTGTCAGGTCCACGTCGTCCGAGGCGAGGTAGGGCGTCCAGGCGATCGGAAGGTGGCGGTCGGGCGGCAGTTGGCCGATACCGGCCACCTCGTGTCCGTCGAGCAGAGCCCGGACGTAGGGTCCGAGCTGCTGCGGACCCGGTTGGAACTCCCAGCCGAACAGCGAACCGTAGAACTCCTGGGTCGCCGCCATCCCGTGCACCATCAAGCTCACCCAGCAGGGCGCGCCGGGCGCGTGCCGGGCGTGTGTCTCGCCGTTCGGGCCGGACGACCCCCTAGCCTCGGTCATCGTCACTCTCTCCTCGGCCCCTCACGGTGCCGTGTCGCTTCCGCTTTGACGGACCCCGTGCCGATGCTCGCACCCGCCGTGGTGCCACACCCTCCGGGCGCGCCGCCATGTGCCGGCCCGTGACCGGAGAATGCCCGCCGCACGGCCCTCCGGCCGTTCCGCGCGATGACCGACGGGTGACGATCGGCTGTACAGCATGTGCCCGGTCCCGTACGCCCGGTGACCGGATCTGTCCGGCCGAGCAGAGTAGCCGGACATGAACGACGCGGCCACCCCGTGCGCGAGGATGGTGGCCATGAACGCCATCATCTCCGCATCCGAACTCGCGAGCGACCTGGCGGCGGGCAGTCCGCCGGTCCTGCTCGACGTCCGCTGGCAGCTGAGCCTGGCCAAGGCGGCCGGGGAGCCCTCCTTCGACGGCCGAGCCGAGTACGCGGCCGGACACCTCCCCGGTGCCGTCTACATCGACCTGGACCGGGAGCTCGCCGGCGCGCCCGGCACCGGAGGCCGGCACCCGCTGCCCGATCTCACCGAGTTCGGCGCCGTCATGCGCAAGGCGGGCGTCTCGTCCCGGACGCCGGTGGTCGTGTACGACGGCGGGCAGGGCTGGGCGGCGGCCCGAGCCTGGTGGCTGCTGCGCTGGACGGGTCACCCGAACGTGCGCGTCCTCGACGGCGGGTTGCCGGCCTGGCGGGGTGAGCTGTCGGTGGCGACGCCCGAGCCGGCCGCGGGGGACTTCCGCCCGGAGCCGGGCGCGCGCGGCCTGCTCGACGCGGACGGCGCGGCGGCGCTGGCGCGTTCCGGCGTACTGCTGGACGCGCGGGCCGGCGAGCGCTACCGGGGTGACGTGGAGCCGGTCGACCGCGTCGGCGGGCACATCCCGGGCGCCGTCTCCGCGCCCACCACGGACAACGTGGCGACGGACGGACGCTTCCTGCCCGCGGAGGAGTTGGCCGAGCGCTTCAAGGCGTTGGGCGCCACGGACGGTTCGCAGGTCGGCGTCTACTGCGGTTCCGGGGTCTCCGGCGCGCACCAGGTGCTGGCGCTGGCGGTGGCGGGCGTCCCGGCCGCGCTCTACGTCGGTTCCTGGTCGGAGTGGTCCTCGGACCCCTCGCGTCCGGTCGCCGTGGGGCCCGACCCGCAGTAGGCGTACGACGACGAGAGGGGACCGCACCGACCGGCGCGGCCCCCTCCCGATGTCGTACGGCATGTCGTACGGCCGCCTATTCCTGCTTCTTGCGCCGCGTCCCGAACACGATCTCGTCCCAGCTGGGGACCGCCGCCCGGCGTCCCGGGCGGACGCCGTCCGCCTCGGCCTGGCGGTCGGTGGAGCCGATGAGACGGTCGCGGTGGCTGCCGACGGAACGGGGCATGAGGACGTCCGCGTAGGCGGAGCCGGCCGAGGCCGCGGGAGCCGGGGGCTCCTCGCTCTCGGGCTCCGCGGCGGGCTCCTCCGCCTCGGGGTCCTCCGACGGGCGCTCCGGGACCACCAGGTCGCCGCGGAAGCTCGGCACCGCCTCCAACAGGCTGGTCAGCGAGTCCCGTTCGCCGGCACTCGCGGTCGCGGTCTCCTCGGGTGGCTCGGGTGCGGGCAGGCTGGGCCGCTCCCGGTCGAGGGCACGGTCCAGCGGACGGTCGCGCGGCAGCCGTGCGATCCGCGGGACGAAGGGGAAGCTGGGCTCCGGCGAGGCCGCGAGGTCGTCGGACTCGCCGATCAGCGAGCGCGCCTCCTCGTCGACGGCCTGGACGAGCCGCCGGGGCGGGTCGTACGTCCAGCTCGCCGAGTGCGGTTCGCCCGCGACCAGGTAGACCAGCAGGACTTCCCAGGTGCCGTCGTCGCGGCGCCACGAGTCCCACTGGACGCTGTCTTTCTCGGCGCCGCGCAGGGTCAGCCGCTCCTGGACGGCCTCGCCCAGCTGCGGGCCCGCGTTCTCGCCGGGGCGGCGGACCGGAGTCTTCCGGGCGCGCTCGGCCATGAACGCGCGCTCGGCCAGCACGGGACCCTCGAAGCGCCGTACGCGATCGACGGGGATGCCGGCCATCTGGGCGACCTCTTCCGCGGTCGCACCGGCGCGTATACGTGCCTGGATGTCACGGGGGCGGAGATGGCTCTCCACCTCGATCTCGATCTGGCCAAGGCGGGGACGGTCGCCGCGAACGGCGGCGCGCAGACGCTCGTCAATCGGAAGCGTGTACTCCGTGCTGTCCGCAGCCTTCAGCACCAGCCGTGTGCCGTCATTCGAGACGGCCACGACACGCAGTTCGGGCATGGGGACCTCCCGGGTGGTGCCTGCCGACGTCACGTGCGTCGCTGCTTCCGCTAGTCGAGTGTGGCCTGCCCGGGTGCAGCCTGCCACAACCTTGCCGAGTTGCCCGGCGTGTCGGGCACAGGCCCGGGACCGCCGTTATGGCACGGTTACCTATTCGCAACGCTAAGTGACCAACTCCGTCACCCTGTGCAACTGGCCCCCTTCCGGCGGTCCTTGAAGGCCACGGACGCCCAGGCGGGAGACCGAACCCAGGGCTCGCAACAGTACTCCATTCGAGCCACGTGCGTGGATTGGCACGCTGTCGAACTTCTGACTGGGGGCGGTACTTGGCCGCCGCGGCGCGGTTTTCCGGATCTTGGACGTGGCGTACTTCACGCAATCACCAGAAACGGAACCTTTTGCTTTCGTTCGTACGTCCCCGTCTCGCGCATCCGTACCCCGGTTCCTCGGCTACGACCCCAACACCCGCCGCAGGTAGTCGTTCTGGAACCGGCGCTCGGGATCCAGCCGATCCCGCAGCGCGGTGAACTCGCCGAAGCGGGGGTAGACCCGGGCGAAGTACTCGGCGTCCCGCGTGTGCACCTTGCCCCAGTGCGGCCGGCCCTCGTACGCGGTCATGATCCGCTCCGCGGCGGTGAAGTACGCCCGATAGGGCGTCCCCTTGACCATGTGGACGGCGATGTACGCACTGTCGCGGTCCGACGCCGTGGACAGCGTGATGTCGTCGGCCGGCGCGGTGCGCACCTCGACCGGGAAGCTGACCCGCAGGCCGGACCGGTCGACCATCGTCTTCAGTTCGCGCAGCGCCTCGGTCACGCCCGCGCGCGGGACGGCGTACTCCATCTCCACGAAGCGCACCCGGCGCGGCGAGGTGAAGACCTTGTACGGGATGTCGGTGTAGGTCCGTGCGGACAGGGCCTTGCTGGAGATCTGCGCGATCGTCGGGATCGTGGCGGGCGCCGCGCGGCCGACCCACTGGGCGGCCTGGAAGACGCCGTTGGAGAGGAACTCGTCCTCGAACCAGCCCGCGAGCTGCCCCACCGGGCGCTCCGGGCCCGCGCTGCGGTTGTTGCGCTTGGTGTTGGTGCTGTCGGTGTGCGGGAACCAGTAGAACTCGAAGTGCTCGTTCTCGGCCCACAGTTCGTCGAACTCGGCGACCACCCGGTCGAAGGGCATCGGCTCCTCGCGGGCCGTGAGCAGGAAGACCGGCTCCACGGCGAAGGTGATCGCGGTGACGATGCCGAGCGCGCCCAGCCCTATCCGTGCGGCCGCGAAGACCTCGGGGTTCTCCTTCTCGGAGCAGGCGAGCACCGACCCGTCCGCGGTGACCAGCTCCAGGGCCCTGATCTGGGCGGCGATCGAGGCCGACTCGCGGCCGGTGCCGTGGGTGCCGGTGCTGGTGGCCCCGGAGACCGTCTGTTCCATGATGTCGCCCATGTTGGTGAGCGACAGACCTTCGCGGGCCAGTGCCACGTTGAGCCTCTTGAGCGGGGTGCCGGCCTCGACCGTGACCGTCATGGCGTCCCGGTCGATGTTGCGGATGCCGGTCAACAGTTGAGGACGGATCAACACACCGTCGGTGGCGGCGATCGACGTGAAGGAGTGCCCGGTACCGACGGCCTTCACCTTCAGGCCGTCCTCGGCCGCCCTGCGCACCGCCTCGGACAGCTCCTCGACGGAGGCGGGTGTGACCTCCCGGGCGGGACGGGCGGCGACGTTGCCTCCCCAGTTACGCCACGTGCCGTTCTTCCCGCTCGCTGTGCTGCTCAACGGTGCCTCCCCGATGCGGAACCGGCCTGCTGAGCCGGCGGTACCCGAGGAAACCGACCGCGACCGCGACGGCCCCGGACACCGCCGGAACCCCGTACCCGGCCTGCGCACCGGCGGCGTCGATCACCCAGCCGGCCAGCGAGGAGCCGAGCGCGACCCCGACCGCGAGCCCGGTGCTCACCCAGGTCATGCCCTCGGTCAGTTGCGCGCGTGGTACGTGCTGTTCGATCAGGGACATCGTCGTGATCATCGTGGGAGCGATGGACAGGCCCGCAACGAACAGCGCCACGGCCAGAAACGGCAAGTTTCCGACCAGTAGGAGGGGGATCATACTCACGGCCATCGCACAGATGCCCAGCAACCAGCGAGGTTCGGGCGCCCCCTTGAAGCGCAACAGCCCGAAGACGAGCCCCGCGAGACAGGAGCCCGCCGCGTACAGCGCGAGGACGACGCTCGCGGCGCCCTTGTGGCCCTGCTCGTCGGCGAAGGCCACGGTGACCACGTCGACCGCCCCGAAGATCGCGCCGGTCGCCACGAAGGTACCCACCAGGACCTGGAGGCCAGGAGCGCGCATCGCCGTGCCGCCGCCCTTGTGCGCGCGCGGATGCGGAGCCGGCTCGGTGGCGCGCTGCGCGGTCAGCCAGAAGACGCCGGCCGCCAGGAAGCAGGCGGCGAGCAGCGGCCCGGCCTCCGGGAACCAGACCGTGGACAGACCGATGGAGATGATCGGCCCGAAGATGAAGCAGACCTCGTCGATCACCGACTCGAAGGAGTACGCGGTGTGCAGCTGTGGGGTGTCCCGGTACAGGGCCGCCCACCGCGCCCGGATCATCGCGCCGATGCTCGGTACACAGCCGATGCCGGCGCTGCACACGTACAGGGTCCAGTCCGGCCACCCGTAGTGCGCGGCGAACAGCAGCCCGGCCGCCGCGACGAGCGCGATCGTGGTCGCCGGACGCAGCACCCGCCGCTGCCCGTACTGGTCCACCAGCCGCGAGACCTGCGGACCTGCCACCGCGGCGGCGAGCGCGATGGTCGCCGACAGCGCGCCGGCCAGGCCGTAGCGCCCGGTGAGCTGGGAGACCATCGTGACCACGCCGATGCCCATCATCGACAAAGGCATACGGCCGAGGAGGCCCGCGGCCGAGAACCCCTTGGAGCCGGGGGCGGCGAACAGGGCGCGGTAGGGGCTGGGCACGGGGTCTCCGGTCGGGCGGGAGCGGGGCGGCTCGGCGGGGCATGAAGGGGTGCGGAGGTGAGGCGTGAAGATATGGCGTGAAGGTGAGGCGCGCCCACGGCGGCTCAGTAAGGCGCGAAGGTAGCTGATACAGCTTACGAGTTAGGGCACCCTAACGCACTTCGTACCATGCCGGGTGGCAGGATTCGACTCATGCCAGACGCGCTCGATGCCACCCCCTACGACGCCCTGCTCCTGCTCTCGTTCGGCGGCCCCGAAGGACCCGACGACGTGGTCCCGTTCCTGGAGAACGTGACGCGGGGGCGCGGTATCCCCAAGGAACGTCTGAAGGAAGTGGGTCAGCACTACTTCCGGTTCGGCGGGGTCAGCCCGATCAACGACCAGAACCGCGCCCTGCTGGACGCCCTCCGCAAGGACTTCGCGGACCACGGCCTCGACCTGCCGATCCACTGGGGCAACCGCAACTGGGCGCCCTACCTCACGGACACCCTGCGGGAGATGGTCGCCGACGGCCGCCGCCGCATCCTGGTCCTCGCCACCAGTGCCTACGCCTCCTACTCGGGCTGCCGCCAGTACCGCGAGAACCTGGCCGACTCGCTCGCCGCCCTGGAGGCCGAGGGCCTGGAACTGCCGAAGATCGACAAGCTGCGGCACTACTTCAACCACCCGGGCTTCCTCGAGCCCATGATCGACGGGGTCCTCCGGTCTCTCGCCGATCTCCCCGCCGACGTCAGGGACGGCGCCCACATCGCCTTCTCGACCCACTCGATCCCGACCGCCTCCGCCGACACCTCCGGCCCGGTCGAGGAGCAGGGCGACGGCGGCGCGTACGTCAGGCAGCACCTGGACGTGGCCGAGCTGATCGCCGACGCCGTGCGCGAGCGGACCGGCGTCGACCACCCCTGGCAGCTCGTCTACCAGTCCCGCTCCGGCGCCCCGCACATCCCGTGGCTGGAGCCCGACATCTGCGACCACCTGGAGGAGCGGCACGCGGCCGGGGCCCGGGCGGTCGTCATCGCCCCCATCGGCTTCGTCTCCGACCACATGGAGGTCCTGTACGACCTCGACACGGAGGCCAGGGCCAAGGGGGAGGAGCTCGGCCTGCCCGTGCGCCGCTCGGCCACCGTCGGCGCCGACCCGCGGTTCGCCGCCGCGATCCGCGACCTCGTCCTGGAACGGGCCGCCGTCGAACGCGGGCAGGACGTCACGCCGTGCGCCCTGGGCGAGCTCGGCGCCCACCACAACCTCTGCCCGGTGGGCTGCTGCCCGGCCCGCGCGCCCCGCCCCGCCGCCGCGGGCGCCGACAGCCCCTACGCGTGAGGAGCGCCGTGACCGACCCCCTGCACCCGGAACTGCTCGCACTCGCCCAGGAGGCCGCCCGCCGGGCCGGCGCACTGCTGCGGGACGGCCGCCCGGCCGACCTGGCGGTCGCCGCCACCAAGTCCAGCCCCATCGACGTGGTCACCGAGATGGACATCGCGGCCGAGAAGCTGATCACGGACCTGATCTCCGAGCACCGCCCGGACGACGGCTTCCTCGGCGAGGAGGGCGCCTCCAGCGAGGGCACGAGCGGCGTCCGCTGGGTGATCGACCCGCTCGACGGCACGGTCAACTACCTCTACGGCCTCCCCACCTGGGCCGTTTCCATCGCGGCCGAGCAGGACGGCGAGACCGTCGTCGGTGTCGTCGCGGCCCCGATGCGCGGCGAGACGTACCACGCGGTACGCGGCGGCGGAGCCTGGGCGAGGGGCGCCTGGGACGGCGAGCGCGAGCTGGCCTGCCGCCCCGCGCCGTCCCTGGAGCAGGCCCTGGTCTCGACGGGCTTCAACTACGTCACCGACGTCCGCGTCCACCAGGCCGAGGTCGCCCGCAAACTCATCCCGTTGCTGCGCGACATCCGGCGCGGCGGCTCGGCGGCCGTCGACCTGTGCGACCTCGCCGCCGGCCGGCTCGACGGCTACTACGAACGAGGCCTCCACCCCTGGGACCTCGCCGCGGGCGACCTGATCGCCCGGGAGGCGGGCGCCCTGACCGGTGGACGCCCCGGAGAGCGCCCCGCACACGCTCTGACGGTCGCGGCCACCCCGGGCGTCTTCGAGCCCCTTCAGCGCCTCCTGGAGGACTTCGGCGCCTGGCACGACTGAGGCGCGCCAGGCGGGCGGGAGGGCTGCTCCCGGCACAACGCAGCGGGCCCCGGCGCTGGATTCGCCGGGGCCCGCCGCGTCATGCGAAACGAGCTGATCAGACGCGTGACGCGCCGACCTCCACACCGTGTTCGGCGGCGAGACGGCGCAGGTCGTCGAGCTCGGCCTGTTCCACCTCGGCGAGGAAGTCGTCGCCCTCGTCGCGAGCCCGCGTCAGGTCGGTCTCGGTCGCCCTTATGCGCTGCAGAAGTCCTGCGGTGAAAGCGTCCATGCTGCGCCCCCTCGTCCTGGGTCGTGGGTCGATGGCACGGGGGTGTGCCGTTCGGAAGGGGCGATCACGTCTCCAGTAGGTGCCCAGCGCTGCCCGGTGCTGGGCGGCGACGGTGCCGGACACCCACGCCCGCTCTGCGGAAAGCGGATCGCGGCGTGCCGCATGGTGCTGCGGCACATGCAGAGCGTGATCGCGGGGTGTAAAGCCGTCCTCCCCCCGCTCCCTTCCACGGAAACCTCAACAGGGCGAGAAAATCCCGCATTCCCCGGCCTCATACCTGTCCTTCAGACCGTGCTCACCCGCCTTACAGCCGACTTATGGCGGAAAAGGGCAGGATGGAGCTCCACACACTCACCGGACCCCCTGCCCGCATGCCCCAGAAGCGCTACGCGGGTGGACACAGGAAGGACAGCGACGTGCGCGTACTCGTCGTCGAGGACGAGCAACTGCTCGCCGATGCGGTGGCCACCGGACTGCGCCGGGAGGCCATGGCCGTCGACGTCGTGTACGACGGTGCGGCCGCCCTGGAACGCATCGGCGTGAACGACTACGACGTGGTCGTCCTCGACCGCGACCTCCCCCTCGTGCACGGCGACGACGTCTGCCGCAAGATCGTCGAACTCGGCATGCCCACCCGGGTGCTGATGCTCACGGCGTCCGGCGACGTCAGCGACCGGGTCGAGGGGCTGGAGATCGGCGCCGACGACTATCTGCCCAAGCCCTTCGCGTTCAGCGAGCTGACGGCACGCGTGCGTGCCCTCGGCCGTCGCACCAGCGTGCCCCTGCCCCCCGTCCTGGAGCGCGCCGGGATCAAGCTCGACCCGAACCGCCGCGAGGTCTTCCGCGACGGCAAGGAAGTCCAGCTGGCCCCGAAGGAGTTCGCCGTTCTGGAGGTGCTGATGCGCAGCGAGGGCGCGGTCGTCTCGGCCGAGCAGCTCCTGGAGAAGGCGTGGGACGAGAACACGGACCCGTTCACCAACGTCGTACGGGTCACCGTCATGACCCTGCGCCGCAAGCTCGGAGAGCCGCCCGTCATCGTGACCGTCCCCGGCTCCGGCTACCGGATCTGACCGGCCGTGGCAGCGACCCCGGCGCCTCCCCAGGCGCCCCCGAAGCCCACCTGGGACCCCCGGAGGTCGGAGCCGCCCTTCCCCTGGCTGCGCCCCACCATCCGGATACGGCTCACCCTGCTGTACGGCGGGATGTTCCTGATCGCCGGCATCCTGCTGCTGTCGATCATCTATCTGCTCGCCGCCCAGGCGCTGAACGTCGCCGGTGACCTGCCCTTCAAGATCACCGAGGGCAAGGTCACCAGTCAGGTCTGCGACCTGCCTTCCAGCGCCTCGCCCGACGTGTTCAACAGCGCGATGAGCGAGTGTGTCAACGAGCAGCGCCAGCACGCCCTGGACAACCTGCTCAGCCGCTCCCTGCTGGCCCTGCTCGGCCTCGCGATCATCGCCTTCGCCTTCGGCTACGCCATGGCCGGCCGGGTCCTGGCGCCGCTCGGCCGGATCACCCGCACCGCGCGTGCGGTGGCGGGCTCGGACCTGTCCCGCCGTATCGAGCTGGACGGCCCGGACGACGAGCTGAAGGAGCTCGCGGACACCTTCGACGACATGCTGGAGCGGCTGCAGCGCGCGTTCACGGCCCAGCAGCGCTTCGTCGGCAATGCCTCGCACGAGCTGAGAACACCGCTCGCGATCAACCGCACGCTCCTCGAGGTGCACCTGTCGGACCCGAACGCGCCGATGGAGCTCCAGCAGCTCGGCAAGACGCTGCTGGCCACCAACGAGCGCAGCGAACAGCTCGTCGAGGGGCTGCTGCTGCTCGCCCGCAGCGACAACCAGATCGTCGAGCGCAAGCCGGTGGACCTCGCCGAGGTGGCCGAGCAGGCGGTCGACCAGGTGAACGGCGAGGCCGAGGCCAAGGGCGTGGTGATCCGCAGCGAGCAGAAACCCGCGGTCGTCCAGGGCAACGGCGTGCTGCTGGAGCGGATCGCCCTGAACCTCGTGCAGAACGCCGTGCGGTACAACGTGCCCGAGGGCGGCTGGGTCGAGGTGACGACGGAGATCCAGCACGGCCAGGCGGTGCTCGTGGTGTCCAACACGGGCCCGGTGGTGCCGGCGTACGAGATCGACAACCTCTTCGAGCCGTTCCGGCGGCTGCGTACGGAGCGCACGGGAAGCGACAAGGGCGTCGGACTCGGTCTGTCCATCGTCCGTTCCGTGGCCCGCGCGCACGGCGGCCACATCACGGCACAACCACGCGAGGGAGGTGGACTGGTGATGCGGGTGACCCTTCCCGTCTGAGATCATGGCCCCCGCACACGATCCGATACACGGGCTTGTTCGCTTTGCGCGGAATTTTCTGGCCGCCTTCCGGACATCGCCGTGTGTGATCGATCACAAGGGAGAATTTCCGGCCATCCACTCTCAGTGATCATGCGACTGTCGGAAAGCCGGGAAAATCCGGGTTTTCAGGGGTCCTGATCACGGGAAGTACACGGTGAGACGCCTTTGAAGTGCGGGATTCGGACCGTGTACGGTCCCGATCGCCATCCAACCCGATCACTCAAGAGGAGTCCGGTTGGGTGTCGATTGAGTAACAGACCTTGATGTGAGGCAAAATCTCCGCCTCGGGTCGGGCACAAGTCCGGCCTCTCACGCGTTACGTGCGCTGGAGACACTGCAGACACCCAGAGGGGGAGAGCGACATGGCAACCGACTACGACACCCCACGCAAGACCGACGACGACGTCGACTCGGACAGCCTTGAAGAACTGAAGGCTCGCCGGAACGACAAGTCGACCTCCGCAGTGGATGTCGACGAGTTCGAGGCCGCCGAAGGCCTCGAACTGCCCGGAGCGGACCTCTCGAACGAAGAGCTGGCCGTCCGGGTGCTGCCCAAGCAGCAGGACGAGTTCACCTGCATGAGCTGCTTCCTGGTGCACCACCGCAGCCAGCTGGCCCGCGAGAAGAACGGTCAGCCGATCTGCCGCGACTGCGACTGAGGGCGGGTCGGCCGTGACTGGCTCGACCCCACCTCGGAAGCGCCGCTTCCACCTACCGGGAGCGGACAAGGAGCCGTCCGAAGGGCGGCTCGGCGCGCGTGACGACGAGCGGGGCTCATCCGAACAGGGATCGGCCTCGCTCGAACCGGTGGCCGGCCGGACCGACCTCCCGGCGCCGGCCGTGACCCCCGCGCCCGTCGCCACGCGGCGGGCCGCGGTGATCCGGGACAAGGCCCGGGAAGGAGTCCGCAAGGGCGGCAGCAGGGCCAGGGCGGGTTTGGCGTACCTCGCCGACCGGATCATCGACAACGCCCCGCGAATACCCGTAAGGGACCTCGCGACGCTTCGCAGGCAGTTCCCCGGGCTGGGGCCCGAGGAGCTCGCGGACAAGCTCGTGGCGGGCGCCGCGGGCGCCACCGCCACGGTCGGAGCGGGCATCGGAGCGGCGGCCATGCTGCCCGTGCCGCCCGCCATGCCGACGGAACTGGCCGCCGAGATCACCGGGGTCGCCGCGATCGAACTCAAGCTGATCGCCGAACTCCACGAGGTCTACGGCGTGCGGCCGCCGGGCAATCTCAAGCAGCGCAGCACCGCGTATCTCGACTCCTGGTCGGGAGAGCGCGGCATCGAAGTGACCAAGCCGTCCACGATGAGTTCGGCGCTCAACAGCCGTATGAAACAGCAGCTGCGGCAGCAGATCATGAAGCGCATGGTGCGTAACCTGCCGAACCTGATGCCGTTCATGGTCGGCGCGGCCGTGGGGGCGGTCATGAACCGCCGGGACACCAGAAAACTCGCGGACCGGATCCGGGCGGATCTACGAAGGATCCAGGTGCCCTGGGAGGCGCTTCCCGTGCTGCCCCCGCTGGAGTCCCCCGAGAATCCGCTCAAAATCGGGGAAATTCCGAAGGGGCTCGGGCGTGGACGCAAAGAAATCGGGCCCTGACGAAGTTTTTGCGCTGCGGTGAAAAAGATTTTGGGCCCCTCGGCGAGGCCGCTCCCTGGGGGCCGGGTGAAGCCCCGCCCGGGTGTTCTACGCCGGCCTCTAGACCGCCGCGCGCGCCGACTTCAGTGCCTCGGCCAGCCGCTCCGGCTCCCGTGTCGACAGGTACAGATACGGCGTCGGGTCGGCCGGGTCGGTGACGTCCACGCGCAGCGCGGTGGGGATGTAGGCGCGCAGCAGCAGGAAAGCGCGGGTGTCGGCCTTGTACGTGCGCCAGGCGCGGGCCTCCTCCGGGTCCAGGACCTCCGCCTCGCCCAGGGCCGACACCGGGATCTTCGCCTCGCCCGCGATCAGGAAACCGCCCACCACACGGATCCGCAGCGAGCCGTACGCACTGGCCGCGACCGCCGCCACGGCCGTCCCGCCGACCAGGCCGCCGAGCAGCGGCAACGTGCCGAAGGGCAGCAGGATCAACGCCATCGAGACCCCGACCAGAAGGGAGATCAGCCACCAGGTGCGGGGGGCGGTGAGACGTTCTTCGTACGGGGTGGCGGAGAGCTGCATGAAGCCAAGCTTGGCACGGTGTCGGGAACGGCCCGACGCGCGGGTAAGGTCTGCGGCTGTGAGTCGTACATCCGCAGCTCTTGAGCCTCCCGCCGACGCCGTGCGACCGGTGCGGCACCCGGACGCTCCCGCGCCCGGCGAGCTCCTCGGCGCGCACTACGAACACTGCTTCGGCTGTGGCGACGGGCAGCCGCACGGGCTGCACCTCCAGGCACGGGCCGGCGAGGGCGTCACCATCACGGCCGAGTTCATCGTGCAGCCCGCCCACCAGGGCGCCCCGGGGCTCGCGCACGGTGGTGTGCTGACCTCCGCCCTCGACGAGACCCTCGGCTCGCTGAACTGGCTGCTGCGGACGATCGCGGTGACCGGGCGGCTGGAGACGGACTTCGTGCGGCCGGTGCCGGTCGGTACGACGCTGCATCTGCAGGCCGAGGTGACGGCGGTGGCCGGCCGGAAGATCTACTCGACCGCCACCGGACGCGTCGGCGGGCCCGACGGGCCGGTCGCGGTCCGTGCCGAGGCCCTCTTCATCGAGGTGAAGGTCGACCACTTCGTGGAGAACGGCCGCCAGGAGGAGATCCGCGCGGCCATGGAGGACCCGGACCAGGTCCGTCGTGCCCGTGCCTTCGAGGTGAACCCGTGAGCCGTGACCTCGTGAACGTGCCGATCCGGCGCGTCGACCCCGACGTACCGCTTCCGACGTACGCACATCCTGGTGACGCGGGAGCCGATCTGCGCACCACCGAGAGTTGTGAACTCGCGCCGGGCGAACGGGCCGTGCTGCCCACGGGAGTGTCTGTGGCGCTGCCGGAGGGGTACGCGGCCTTCGTGCACCCGCGATCCGGTCTCGCCGCCCGCTGCGGTGTCGCTCTCGTGAATGCCCCGGGGACGGTTGATGCCGGGTACCGTGGGGAGATCAAGGTGATCGTGGTGAATCTCGACCCGCGCGAGTCCGTGCGGTTCGAGCGCTTCGACCGGATTGCCCAACTGGTCGTCCAGCAGGTCGAGAGGGTCCGCTACCAGGAGGTCGCGGAGCTTCCCGACTCGGCTCGGGCCGAGGGGGGCTTCGGGTCCACCGGCGGCCATGCGGCTGTGGGCGGCTCAAGCAGCACGAACAGCACAAGCGGTCAGGCCGCCGACGGCGGCGCAACGGGTGGGAATCGATACGCTTCGGCCGTATCCGACCGGGAAGGACAGTGACGTGTTCGGACGTCGCAAGAAGAAGGGTGCCGCCGAGGACGCGGCCGGCGAGCCCGAGCAGGTCGTCGACGGTGTCGACACTGAGGCGGACGACAAGGACGAGGACGAGGGCGGGCGCCCGCGCGTGAGGCTGGAGCCGGAGCCGCGGCCCGACGGGCCGTGGGACGACTCCGAGGTGCGTGACCCGGCCGAGGGCCGCGTGGACCTGGGCGGCCTGTTCGTGCCGGGCGTCGACGGCATGGAACTGCGGGTGGAGGTCGCGGGCGACGCGATCGTCGCGGCGACCGTCGTCCTGCGGGACAGCGCCATCCAGTTGCAGGCCTTCGCCGCCCCCAAGCGCGAGGGCATCTGGGGCGAGGTACGCGAGGAGATCGGCTCGGGCATCACCCAGCAGGGCGGCATCGTCGACGAGGTCGAGGGTCCGCTGGGCTGGGAGCTGCGTGCCCAGGTGCCGGTGCAGCTGCCGGACGGCACGGGTGGCTTCCAGGTGGTGCGCTTCGTCGGAGTGGACGGCCCGCGCTGGTTCCTGCGCGGTGTCATCTCCGGCCAGGGCGCGGTGCAGCCGCAGGCGGCCGGCCTGCTGGAGCAGATCTTCCGGGACACGGTCGTGGTCCGCGGCGAGGGCCCGATGGCGCCCCGCGACCCCATCGTCCTGAAACTGCCGAACGACGCGCAGATGGTGCCCGAGGGCGTCCAGCAGGACGACGGCACCTCGCGCTTCTCCGGCGGCATGGGCCAGTTGCAGCGCGGACCGGAGATCACCGAGGTCCGCTAGACAGACACGCCAAGGGCCGCACCCCCGCACAGGGGGTGCGGCCCTTTTGGTACGCGGACCGCAGGTCCCGGGAAACGCCCGCGCGCGAGGACGACCCGGGCTGAACCGTTGAACTGCCGGGCGCCGGTTGGCCATACTGGCGCCCGGTCCACGGGGGAGGACGCATGACTCAGGTGGTCACCGAGACCATGGTGCGCGTCGAGAACGTCCGTAAGTCGTACGGCGAGTCGGCCGCCGTCGTGCATGCGCTGCGGGGGGTCTCCTTCGAGGTGCCGCGCGGCGAACTCGTCGCCCTCAAAGGGCGTTCGGGATCCGGCAAGACCACGCTCCTCAACATCGTCGGCGGGCTCGACCTGCCCGACGAGGGGCGGGTCACCGTCGACGGGCTCGACCTCGCGGAGCTGGCCGAGGACGGCCTGCTCGCGCTGCGCCGGGACCGTATCGGATTCGTCTTCCAGTCCTTCGGGCTGATCCCGATCCTCACGGCCGCCGAGAACGTCGGTGTGCCGATGCGGCTGCGCCGGGCCGACCCGCGCGAGCGGGAGGAGCGCGTCGAGCTGCTGCTGTCCCTGGTCGGTCTCGCCGATCACGCGCGGCAGCGGCCGGGCGAGCTGTCCGGCGGCCAGCAGCAGCGGGTCGCCATCGCCCGCGCCCTGGCCAACAGCCCCTCGCTCCTCGTCGCCGACGAGCCGACCGGCCAGTTGGACGCGGAGACCGGCCATTCCGTGATGGAGCTGCTGCGGGCCGTCGTACGCAGCGAGCAGGTCACCGCGCTCGTCGCCACGCACGACGCGAACCTGCTGGACCTGGCCGACCGGGTGCTGGAACTGAGCGACGGGGAGATCGTCGAGGGGTGACCGCATCGGGCCGTCCCCGGTGGCGTCAGGGTTGCGTCAAGGACGGCCTACGGGCCGCACCCGGCCCCGTTTGTCGCGATTATTGGCCGTAGGGTCGACGCTGCGCAGGCAGCAGGGACCGGAAGACAGTGAGGCCATGGGACGCGGCAAGCTTCGGATCCACCTCGGTGCGGCACCGGGCGTCGGCAAGACGTACGCGATGCTGTCCGAGGCGCACCGACGTGTCGAGCGCGGTACGGACTGCGTGGTGGCCTTCGTGGAGCACCACGACCGGCCGCGCACCGCGGCGCTGCTGCACGGCCTGGAGCAGATCCCGCGCCGGGAGCTGGAGTACCGCGGCGGCGTGTTCACCGAGATGGACGTCGACGCCGTGCTCCGCAGGGCCCCCGCCGTCGCCCTGGTGGACGAGCTGGCCCACACCAACGTCCCCGGCTCCCGCAACGCCAAGCGGTGCCAGGACGTGGAGGAGCTGCTGGCGGCCGGGATCGACGTGGTCTCGACGGTCAACATTCAGCATCTGGAGTCCCTGGGGGACGTGGTCGAGGCGATCACGGGGGTGCGGCAGCGAGAGACGGTGCCGGACGAGGTGGTGCGGCGGGCGGACCAGATCGAGCTGGTCGACATGTCGCCACAGGCGCTGCGGCGGCGGATGGCGCACGGCAACATCTACCAGCCCGACAAGGTGGACGCGGCCCTGTCGAACTACTTCCGGCCCGGCAACCTGACCGCCTTGCGGGAGCTGGCGCTGCTGTGGGTGGCCGACCGGGTGGACGCGTACCTGCAGCAGTACCGCAGTGATCACCGGGTGTCGAAGATCTGGGGTTCGCGGGAGCGGATCGTGGTCGGGCTGACCGGTGGTCCGGAAGGCCGGACGCTGATCAGGCGGGCGGCGCGGCTGGCGGAGAAGGGCGCCGGAGGTGAGGTGCTGGCGGTCTACATAGCCCGCAGCGACGGACTGACCTCGGCCTCCCCGAAGGAACTGGCCGTGCAGCGGACCCTGGCCGAGGACCTGGGCGGGACCTTCCATCACGTGGTGGGTGACGACATACCGGTCGCGCTGCTGGACTTCGCCCGCGGGGTGAACGCCACCCAGATCGTCCTCGGCTCCTCGCGCCGCAAGAGCTGGCACTACGTCTTCGGTCCCGGCGTCGGGACGACCGTGGCCCGCGAGTCGGGGCCCGACCTCGACGTGCACATCGTCACCCACGAGGAGGTCGCCAAGGGCCGCGGCCTGCCGGTCGCCCGGGGCGCGCGGCTCGGCCGGGCCCGGATCCTGTGGGGCTGGCTGGTCGGCGTGGCCGGCCCGGTGATCCTGGCGCTCCTGCTCAACACCGTCCACCTCGGCCTCGCCAACGACATGCTGCTCTTCCTGACGGTCGTGGTGGCGGCGGCCCTGCTCGGCGGACTGCTGCCCGCGCTGGCCTCGGCGGCGGTGGGCTCCCTGCTGCTGAACTACTTCTACACACCGCCCCTGCACCACTGGAACATCGCCGACCCGAAGAACATCGTCGCCATCGCGATCTTCGTCGGCGTCGGTGTGTCGGTGGCCTCCGTGGTCGACCTCGCCGCCCGCCGCACCCACCAGGCCGCCCGGCTGCGCGCCGAATCGGAGATCCTGTCCTTCCTCGCGGGCAACGTGCTGCGGGGCGAGACCGGCCTCGAAGAGCTCCTGGAACGGGTCCGCGAGACCTTCGGCATGGAGTCGGCCGCCCTGCTGGAACGGGAGAGCGACGTCGACCCGTGGACCTGCGCGGGCCGGGTCGGCCTCGGGCGGCCGGTGGAGCGGCCCGAGGAGGCGGACGTGGACATGCCGGTCGGGGACCACATGGCGCTCGCGCTGACCGGCCGGGTCCTGCCCGCCGAGGACCGACGGGTCCTGGCCGCCTTCGCCGCGCAGGCCGCCGTCGTCCTGGACCGGCGGCGCCTCCAGGAGGAGGCCGACCGGTCCCGCACGCTCGCCGAGGGCAACCGGATGCGCACCGCGTTGCTGGCCGCCGTGAGCCATGACCTCCGTACGCCACTGGCCGGCATCAAGGCGGCCGTCTCGTCGCTGCGGTCCGACGACGTGGCGTGGTCCGAGGAGGACCAGGCGGAGCTGTTGGCGGGCATCGAGGAGGGCGCCGACCGGCTCGATCACCTGGTGGGCAACCTGCTCGACATGTCCCGGCTCCAGACCGGCACGATCACCCCCCTGATCAGGGAGATCGACCTCGACGAGGTGGTGCCGATGGCGCTCGGCGGGGTGCCCGAAGGCAGTGCCGAACTGGACGTCCCGGAGACGCTGCCGATGGTGGCCGTGGACCCGGGGCTGCTGGAACGGTCGGTGGCCAACCTGGTCGAGAACGCCGTCAAGTACAGCCCGGCCGGCAAAGCCGTCCTGGTGTCCGCCAGCGCCCTCGCCGAACGGGTCGAGGTGCGGGTGGTCGACCGGGGCCCCGGGGTCCCCGACGAGGCCAAGGAACGCATCTTCGAGCCCTTCCAGCGCTACGGCGACGCCCCCCGCGGCGCAGGCGTCGGACTCGGCCTCGCCGTGGCGCGCGGTTTCGCCGAGGCGATGGGCGGCACCCTCAACGCCGAGGACACCCCCGGCGGCGGCCTCACCATGGTGCTCACCCTCCGGGCGGCGGCGGGACCCGGCCCCGCGGAGCCGCCTCATCCCGTACGACCCGAAAGGCAGGTCACATGACCCGGGTGCTGGTGATCGACGACGAGCCGCAGATCGTGCGCGCCCTCGTGATCAACCTCAGGGCGCGCAAGTACGAGGTCGACGCGGCGCACGACGGAGCCACCGCCCTCGAACTCGCCGCCACCCGCCACCCGGACGTGGTCGTCCTCGACCTGGGCCTGCCCGACATGGACGGCGTCGAGGTGATCAAGGGCCTGCGCGGCTGGACCCGCGTGCCGATCCTGGTGCTGTCCGCCCGGCACTCCTCCGACGAGAAGGTCGAGGCGCTGGACGCGGGCGCCGACGACTACGTCACCAAGCCCTTCGGCATGGACGAACTGCTGGCCCGGCTGCGCGCCGCCGTCCGCCGGGCCGAGCCGACCGGGGGTGGCGAGGGCGACATGCTGGTGGAGACCGACGAGTTCACCGTCGACCTCGCGGCCAAGAAGGTCCAGCGGCACGGGAAGGACGTACGGCTGACACCCACGGAGTGGCATCTGCTGGAGGTGCTGGTGCGCAACACCGGCCGCCTGGTCGGTCAGAAACAGCTGCTCCAGGAGGTGTGGGGGCCGTCGTACGGGACGGAGACGAACTACCTGCGGGTCTACATGGCCCAGCTCAGGCGCAAGCTGGAAGCGGACCCGTCGCATCCGAAGCACTTCGTCACCGAGCCGGGGATGGGGTACCGGTTCGAGCGCTAGTGTGCTGCGCCCGAAGTCCGTCGGCAGATTCGCGCCTTGCCCTGCCGGGCTGGTCGGCCGCCCGTCCGGCCCCGGCCTGCGAGTACTCGACCGAGTCGGCAGCGCCGGACTGCCAAGAACTAACGACGAATTAACGGCGCAGGACACTAGTACCGGGGGTACGTAGCTGTCGGTGGGCCCCGGTACGCTTCACATATGAGTGCTGTTCCTCGTTCCGAGAAGCCGGTGGGCCGGTTCCGGCGCATGCTCGGCCGGCTCTCCTCGTCGCAGGAGGACCTGGAGTCCGAGGAGCTGCGCGAGGACGCCGCGACCGCCGGCTGCACGCGCATCGGTGACTGTCACGACCGCCAGGTCGTCACCGTTACTGGTACCTTGCGCACGGTCACCCTGCGCCCGCGCGCGGGCGTCCCGGCGCTCGAGGCCGAGCTGTTCGACGGCTCCGCCGCGCTGGACGTGGTGTGGCTCGGCAGACGCTCCATAGTGGGGATAGAGCCGGGGCGCAGACTGATCGCATCGGGCCGGATCTCGATGAGCCGGGGCCGCCGGGTGCTGTTCAACCCGAAATACGAACTGAGACCCCTCGGACGGGAGTAGCCGGTGACGTCGCTCGACAAGCCGACCGAAGACACCGAAGACACTGCGGGGGATGCCCGGGCGGTGACCGAGGCCGCGCTGTTCGAAGCCTTCGGCGGCGTGCGGGGCATGGTCGAGACGGTGCTGCCGGGCCTTCTCTTCGTCACCATCTTCACGATCAACAAGGACCTGCACTGGTCGGCCATCGCGGCCCTGGCCGTGTCGCTCGCCCTGGTCGTGGTCCGGCTGGTCATGAAGGACACCGTCAAGCACGCCTTCAGCGGTGTCTTCGGCGTCGCCTTCGGTGTCGTCTTCGCGATGATGACCGGCAACGCCAAGGACTTCTACCTCCCCGGCATGCTCTACACGCTGGGCCTGGGGCTCGCCTACATCATCACGACCCTCTGCGGCGTCCCGCTGATCGGTCTGATCCTCGGCCCCGTCTTCAAGGAGAACCTCTCCTGGCGCACCCGCAACCCGGGCCGCAAGAAGGCGTACGCCAAGGCCAGCTACGCCTGGGGCCTGATCCTGCTCGCCAAGTGCGCGATCCTCTTCCCGCTGTACTGGTGGGCCGACACGACCCAGCTCGGCTGGGTCCTGATCGCCCTGAAGATCCCGCCGTTCCTGCTGGCCGTGTATCTGACCTGGGTCTTCCTGGCGAAGGCGCCGGCCCCCATCGACGTCTTCGCCGAGATGGAGGCGGAGGAGCGCGCAGAGAAGGAACGCAAGGCCGCCCGGGCGGAGGAGCACGGCGAGGCGACGGCCGCCCGTCACCGCCGCGAGGTGTAGGAGCCCGTACGACGACTCCGTACATCGACTCCGTACGACGGCGAAGGGCGCCCGGAGAGTTCCGCGCGCCCTTCGCCGTCGCAAGGTCCGAGGCAATCAGCCCGGTGCTTCCTCCCGGCGCACCGACAGCAAGTCCTCCAGCTGCTCCTCGCGGGCCGGGGCGGCCACGAAGAGGAGCTCGTCGCCCGCCTCCAGGGAGTCGTCCCTGGTCGGGGTGAGGACGCGGGTGCCGCGGATGATCGTCACCAGGGACGTGTCCTGCGGCCACTCGACATCGCCGACCTGAGTGCCGGCCAGAGCCGACTCCTCCGGGAGGGTCAGCTCCACCAGGTTGGCGTCGCCGTGGCTGAAGCGGAGCAGACGGACCAGGTCGCCGACGCTCACCGCCTCCTCGACCAGGGCCGACATCAGCCGTGGGGTGGAGACGGCGACGTCCACGCCCCAGGACTCGTTGAACAGCCACTCGTTCTTCGGGTTGTTCACCCGGGCGACGACACGCGGAACGCCGTACTCCGTCTTCGCCAGCAGCGAGACGACCAGGTTGACCTTGTCGTCGCCGGTCGCGGCGATCACGACGTTGCAGCGCTGGAGCGCCGCCTCGTCCAGGGACGTGATCTCGCAGGCGTCGGCCAGCAGCCACTCCGCCTGCGGGACGCGCTCGACGGAGATGGCCGTCGGAGCCTTGTCGATCAGCAGGACCTCGTGGCCGTTCTCCAGCAGCTCGGCCGCGATCGAGCGGCCGACCGCGCCGGCACCGGCAATGGCGACCCTCATCAGTGACCGCCTTCCTCTTCGGGACCCTTGGCGAACGCCGCCTCGACCTTGTCGACCTCGTCGGTGCGCATCATCACGTGCACCAGGTCGCCATCCTGCAACACCGTCTGCGAACTCGGCAGAATCGCTTCGCCGAGCCTGGTCAGGAACGCCACGCGCACCCCGGTCTCCTCCTGGAGACGGCTGATCCGCTGGCCCACCCAGGACGAGGCGGTGTGGACCTCGGCCAACTGGACGCCGCCGGTGGGGTCGCGCCACAGCGGCTCGGCGCCCGAGGGCAGCAGCCGGCGCAGCATCTGGTCGGCCGTCCAGCGCACCGTCGCGACGGTGGGGATGCCCAGACGCTGGTAGACCTCGGCACGCCGGGGGTCGTAGATACGCGCCGCGACGTTCTCGATGCCGAACATCTCGCGGGCGACGCGCGCGGCGATGATGTTCGAGTTGTCCCCGCTGGAGACCGCGGCGAACGCGCCGGCCTCCTCGATGCCCGCCTCGCGCAGGGTGTCCTGGTCGAAGCCGACTCCGGTGACACGACGGCCGCCGAACCCGGAGCCCAGCCGCCGGAAGGCAGTGGGGTCCTGGTCGATCACGGCGACCGTGTGCCCCTGCTGCTCCAGGTTCTGGGCGAGCGCCGACCCCACTCGCCCGCAGCCCATGATGACGATGTGCACTGAAGCCCTACCCCGCAGTCCTGGTCATCGCGATGACCTGCGAAAACACCCTGATCACTCTTCTCTCTCAGTCTGCCGGGCAACAACGGGCAACAGCGTCCGTCGTTGCCCGAACACGAGCTTATGCCGCAACTTCGCCCATGCCCTCATCCGCGGAGGGCGAGGGTTGTTCAGCGTGCGTTGAAGTATTTGGCTTCGGGGTGGTGGATGACGATGGCGTCGGTGGACTGTTCGGGGTGGAGCTGGAATTCCTCGGAGAGGCGGACGC
>NZ_JAGMUK010000232.1 GCF_019049245.1 Streptomyces sp. AC555_RSS877
AGCACATCCTGTGTCGTGTGGTCCTGGACCAGGTGATGCATCCGCAGCAAGGCCAGCCACCGGCCCTCACCCGCCGGCTCCGCAGCCGTATACACGTCCATCAGCGGGGCACGACCGATATCCATCACCGGCCCCGCCGCAGCGATCAGCTCCTGCACAGCAGCAGAGCCGACACAGCTCAGCTCCACCGGAACAACCGGCAGGACGGCCCGGCGGACCACGACCTGGACCGGCTCACTCAATCCCTCCCACACGAAAGCCGTGCGATAGATGTCATGCCGATCCACGACCTGCTG
>NZ_JAGMUK010000033.1 GCF_019049245.1 Streptomyces sp. AC555_RSS877
GAATCCGACTCCGTACTCACGCATCAAGGCCCGGTACGACATCCCTGCCCGGGCGTCACGGCGGATCGCCGCGTACAAGTCGACCTTGGACTTCGGTGAGGCCATCGCAGCCTCACCCCGCAGAGCATGTCCATGCTCCCACCGCAAGCCCTCAAGCGTTGCCAGAACTCACAGACATCGCCCTCCGATGAAACAAGGCGTTCTCGGCCCTGAGCTGGTGTCGAAACCCGTCAACAAAACCATACGCTGCGTGGCCGAACTTCAGGTGGCGGTCTCAGGATTCGCGGGAGCCAGCAGGCCGTCGCCCGGCCACAGGGCGCACCCGGCTTCGGCCCACGCCAGTTGCTTGCCGACCTCGGCCAGGACCTCGATGCGTTCGGCGGGCCCGTATGCCCGATGCCGCCCGGCCGCTGGGTCGTAGACCTCTACCTCGCTGTGCGGGCCGGAGCACACCAGGGCACGGGCGATGTGCGGCAGTCCCAGGCTGAGGGCATCGCATTCCTCCTCCTGGATGAGCTGGAGCAGATCTGCGGTGACCGCCTCCCAGTCGCCGACCTCTGGCCAGAGCCGACCGCCGTCCAGCTCGTGGGTGAGCGTGGCAAGCGGCACGATCTCGCCTGGCCGGCGCCCGCGGGTGAGGCGCTCGTAGATCCGGGTGCCGTCGGGCTGCCGGACGCGGGGGTGCAGCAGGGAGGCGGCGGCGACGAGCGAGGTGTTGATCTCCCTCTTCTGTGCGGCGGCCGGGTAGTAGGCCTCGTGCGCGAAGAGTAGGTACACCTCGTCGGCGGGCTGACCGTCCTGGGGCATGTTCGTTTCCTCCTTCGTCGGCGGGATGGGGGTCGTGTGTCCGGGTGAGGGCCGGGACGGCCGGTGGGGTGCGGGCGGATACGGACCCCACGGCGGCTGCTCGCCAGACCGGTCGTGCCGGGCAGCCGCCGCGCCACCCTGCATGGGAGGAACGATCTGGCGGGTCTGGACGGCGAGTTGCAGCATCAGCCGCTCCCGGGCGATGAGCTCGCTGGAGGCCGAGCGGGTGTCGTGGCGCTGGAGGAGGTCGGCGGTGTCGAACAGCTGGTGGTGGCCGATCCGGACGGCGCGCCGCACCTCGTAGCGGTCGCTGCTGGCGGCGGCCTGGAGGAGGCCGGTGTGCAGAGCGGCGAGACGCTGCAGGTAACGGCAGGCGGCTTCGTCCTCGACGATCCGGGCGTGCTCACCGGCGCGGGTGTCGAACCGGTCAGGCAGGTGCTCCACGAGCAGCGGGGCTAGGGCGGCCGCCGGCAGCACGATGCTGAGGGGGACGCTGTACATGAGGGCAAGTGCGGCCGCCACCAGGGTGAGTGCCGTGACGACGGTCGTGGCCGGCCGTATGGTCACTGTGCCGAGGCGGATCCGGTGTGCCGGTCGTCGGGCCAGCCAGCGCAAGGCCAGGCGCTGGGGCCGAGTCGCGATCGGGGTGAACACGGCGAGACGGTGCGGGTGTTCGGGCAGGCTGCCATCGGCTGGGACCGTCCAGTCGATCCACCCCCATCCCGTCCTCTCACGGATCAGGACAGGCTCGCAGCCGGCCGAGCAACCGGCGCCGCAGCAGACGTGCCCCCCGCGCACGGCGCGGGACCGTTTCCTCTCCCAGCGCTGTACCTCCTGCCCGAACGGGGTCAGCTGCTGAACAGTCCCTACTGTCGGCGGTGCATAGGTGGTCATGGGGTGCTTCCTTCCAGCACGTTGGTCGATGCGGTGGCGCAGGTGGTGCAGCGGCCGTCGCCGTCGGGGCGGGCGCGCCGTGGAGTGGGTCCAGGGCAGGTTCGGCACCGCGGCCAGCCCAGGCAGGCCGGGCAGAGGTCTTCGCCGGGGGCCGTTGCGGGAACGCCGCAGCCGGCGCATTCGACGAGCGCCCGGTAGGTCAGGGCCTCGGTCACCGTGCGGGCGGCAGACACCGTGGACGACCGCTCGGCCGACGGCCAGGCGGGAGACTCGTCCTCCACGGCGTCACCGCGGTGGGGGGTGCGATCCAGCGTGGCGGGCGGCGGGTAGGCCTGAGCGGCCCGCAGGCGGGCGGCGATGATCGCACCGACCGAGGTACGCACCGGCTGCGGCAACGGCCGGTCGGTGATGACATGGCGCAGCTGCTCGCTGCTCCAGCCGGCCGCCATCATCACGGTGGCCACGCGGCCCTGATCGGTCAGCACCTTCCCGGTCAGCAGGAGTTCCGGACGGCTCTCTCCGATCTCAAGCAGCAGCTGGATCCCCGGGTGCATGTCATCCGCCGGAAGCGCGGCCGGCGGGGACGCTGGTGCGTCCGGCCGGTCCGTTACTTCGGGCGATCCAGCGACGTCGCTCCGGCCGCACGGAGGGACGGTGCTGGTGTTCTGCTTGTTGGTCTTCTTTCTGTTGGTGTTCTTAGTGGGGCGATTAACCGACGTCGGGTTATCCACCGGTGGAAAACCCGACACCGGTTGCGACCTGCTGTTTTGCAGGCTGGGCAGATCGGTGATGAAGTACGCGGCCGGGCCAAGGGTGCCGTCCGAGTTGCGCTCGCGTTCCCGGAGCAGGAAGCCGTGCTTCTCGAGCTCCTTGAGGCCGCTCTTGACGGCCGCCTCGCCGTCGCGGCTGCGGCGCGCCAGGTCCGGGATGCTCATCCGCCAGCCGTCCCGGTGCGTGCTGATGAGCCCGAAGATTCCCTGGGCTTTGAAGGAGAGCCTTGGGTCGCGGAACAGGCCGTTGGCGATCTGGGTGAACTGGTCCGCCGCCATCACCCCCCGGCGGATCCCCGCCCCGAAACCGGGGGATGCCTCACCCGCCGACGCGGAGGCGAACACCGAACCGGCCGCCGCGGCAGGGTCGGTGTCGACGGGAGCGGGACGGTCTGTGATCGAATACACGATCTCGCCGAGCGTCCCGTCGTCGTGCCTGAGCTGTTTGCGGATGAGGTAGCCGTGCCGCTGCAGTTCGCTCAGGCCGCCTCGTACGGCGTCGCGTCCGTCGGGTCCGGCGCGCACGAGGTCGGCGACCGTCACGTGCCAGCCGGCGCGGTGCGTGCTGATGTAGCCGAAGACGCCTTTCGCCCTGAAGGAGATCTTGGGGTCGCGGAAGAGGCCGTTGGCGATCTGGGTGAACTGGTCCGCCGCCATCACTCCCCGGCGGATCCCCGCCCCGAAGCGGCTCATCGTGCTTCCTCGCGCGCCATGTTCGCGACGCCACCGATGGCATGGAGCCGGGGTGCGGGAGCGACGTGGCCGGGGCCGCCGCGTGAGGTGACGTGAGCGAGATCCATGCCGTCAGCTCACCCGGCGCCCCCGACCAGGCCGACGGCCACAACCCCCGACCACCGGTCACGATCCGGCAACATGCGCACTGGGCTGCCGTGGTCGGGGTCATGGTCGGGCCGACCACGGCCCTTCCCCGGTGCCAGCCGAAGGCTGCGCAGTCGCGGTTGCGCAACGGCACCGTCACCTATTGCGCAGTCGGCTGCGCAACGCTGCCAGGGTCCTGCGCATTCGGATGTGCAGCCGACTGCGCACAGTGGACAGGCACCGTCGACGGCGGGTCTGCGCACTCGGCCGGGTCGTGCGCAACTGGGCCTCCCACAGCTTCCTTCCGGGAGCCGGCGTGGGCCCGATCCGTCGGCGCTTCCCCCTCTGCACATCCTGGGCTCGTCGGACCAGTTCCCCGTCCCCACCACCTTCACGGCGATGGAGGGCTCAGGCGTGCCTGGTACGTGCCTGGTCGCCGTCTGAGGCCATGGTCGGGGCTGTGGTCGGGCCGACCATGACCCCGACCACGGGCTTTGTGTCCTCATCGTGATCGTGGTCGGCCTCTCATGGTTGGTGGTCGGGTCGGGGTCGGCGGGTTTTCTCAAGGTCAGCAAGTACACGTTCTGACCTGGGAGTTTGACCATGTCCCCTGGCAAGCAGGCATCGGAGAGCGACGCGGCTCCCCCGATGGCCGCAGGTGTCGAGCTGGAGAAGATGAGGCGGCGCGTCCGCCTGTCGCGCTTGGCCCTGTTCACCGCGATCGCGGCCGGCCCCGTCGCCCTGGGCGTCGCGGTCATGTCCGGCCCGACCACCGTCGCGGCCGCCCCTTCGGACACGCCGACCGCCGTGCGCGCCGCGGCGGCCACCGCTGACCCGGCGGGCTATGCGCAGGTGTTCGTCGACGCGTGGTTGCGCAGCAGCGTCAACGACGCCGACAGTGCGCAGGCCCGTCTTGCGCGGGCCCTCGCACCTGACGTCGATCTGCCGGATCCGGGCGCCAGTGCGCAGCCGAAGCCGGCATCGGTGACCGCAGTGCGCAGTGCGCAGCGTGGCGCCGGCGAGTGGGCGGTGACCGTGGCTGCGCAATACGCCGACGGACGCCTGCGTTACTTCGTCGTCCCTGTGACCGCCGACGCGAGCGGTGCCTCGGTCACCGTGACCGGTGCTCCCGGTGTGGTGGCCGGCCCGGCGCGGGCGGCGGTGGCCAAGTCGCCGTACGGCGTGAGCGTTCCGTCCGACGGCGATCTGTCCTTGGCTGTCGGGGAGTTCTTCGGCGCGTACCTGACCGGGGCCGGGGAGGTGGACCGCTACCTGGCGCCGGGGGTGAAGCTGTCGCCGGTCTCCCCCACCCCCTACAGCGCGGTGACCGTCCAGGAGGTGTGGGGCGCCGAGGAGGGCGCGGCAGCCGAGCGGGTGCCGGTCGACGGTACGAAGGTCCGCGTCCGCGTCCAGGTCGAGGCACGCGATGGCGCCGGGCGCTGGCCGCTGGCGTACGACCTCGGCCTCAAGGCCCGCTCCGGTCGCTGGGACGTCGCGGCACTGGAGTCCGGAACCGCCCGGGACGGGGGTGCCCGGTGACCGGGGTGCACGGCCTGATGCTCGCCGGGCAGCTGGACGACCTCGGCGACAGCTGGATCACCATGTTCGAGGACTGGGCGACCAAGGGCCTGCAGGCCGGTCTGATCGTGCTGGTCGTCGTCATCATGATCCAAAAATTCAGCCTGAAGGCCGGGATCGGTGCCCTGCTGCTGATGATCATCGCGCTGGGGCTGTACGACTCCCGTAACGACCTGGCGGACATGTTCACCGACGAGGTGAAGAACCCGTCCAAGGGCGCTCCCGCCGTGCCCGGCACCGTGCGCGGACCTGACCCGCTCGCCCGCGCGCACTCTGACGGCACGGGAGGCTGGCTGTGAGCGCCACGGCCGCTGGGCGGGTGGGCCGCTTCTACACCTCCGCTCGCCGACACCCGTGGGTGCTGGGCAAGGTCGCCGACTGGAAGATCCCGCTCGGCCCCTACACCCCGGCACAGATCGCGGTCGCGGTCGGCGGCGGCTTCCTGCTCGTCAAGACGATCAGCTGGTGGTCGTGGATGGGCCCGGTGCCGATCGTTGCCTGGGTCCTGACGGTCTGGGCGGTACGCCGACCGAAGATCAAGGGGCGGGCCCCGTTGCAGGCTGCGCTGGGCTGGGTGCTGCTCGCCTGGCAGCCGCAGGGCGGACGGATGGGCGGCAGCGCCGCCCGGGACCGGTTCTCCCGTCTTCTGCTCGGCGGCTTCACCGTCGAAGAGGCTGATCCCGCTGTCTCGGCGGTGGCGGCGCCGCCGCGCGCCGACCAGCCGGCAGTCGGCCGGAGCGCGCCCCGGGGCCGGGCTGCCCGTCCGTCCGCAGGGCCGCGCTCAGAGCCGCAGGCTCGCCCGGCGCCGACGGGGCCGGTGTTGGGTGTGCCGGTGTCGGGTGTGCAGCAGTTGCTCGCCCTGGCCCAGCAGGCGGGGGGTGCCAGGTGAGGGTGCCGATCCGTCATATCGCCGGGCACCTGGTGTGGTCGACGCACGGCAGCGTGTGGGCGCTTTACCGGCTGCACCCTGGACCGGACGCGCACGGCCAGCGCGAGGAGACCGTCCAGGGCACCTACGTCCCGGCCGCGGCCGGCGACGAGCAGCTCGCGAAGATCACGCACTTGATCCGCTCCCTGTCGGGGGCGCCGCGCCTGTTCGGGCTGTGCGCACAGGTCGACCCGGGCGAGATCGCCCTGCGCATGATCGAGGGCATCGAGCCCGGCGACCAGGTGCCCGGCAGTACGCATCCGTGGGTGGAGAACGTCGAGGCCACCTTGGACCTGCTGGGCGATCAGGAGATGCACCGCCGCACGCTCTGGCTGGCGGTGCCGCTGCAAGGCGACGCCGCCGGCGGGCAGGTGACCGCGTCGCTGGGAGCGATGTGGGCGGACGTCGCGCCGATGCTGGGCATGCGGGCCGCGCCCGTGGCGCGCCGTGAGGTGACCTCCTACCGCGAGCAGGCCTCCCGGGTAGAAGCTGCGCTCGCCGGCAGCGTCGCCTTCCGCCCGGCCCGCCCGGCGGAGATCGTGTGGATGGTCCAGCACGCCCTGCACCGCGGCCTTGCCGAGCCGTTGCTGACCGAGGCCGAGACCAGTGACCTGTACGGCGGGCAGGTCCGCGAGGGAGTGCTGCGCTCCCCCAGCTACGCCGACCTCGGCCAGGTCCGCCTGCAGGAGGGCGGCGTCGATCCCGACCTCGACTACGAGGACCTGCCGGGCGCTGACCGGGTCGGCCGGTCGGGACGCACGGCGTGGTGGCGGCTGGGGACGTCCTCGCCGCTCAAGCGGCGGTGGCTGCAGGTGGAGGTGGAGGCCGGGGTGGGCTATCAGGCGCAGTTGGCGCTCGCCGAGTGCCCGCCTGCCGTGAGCCAGGACGCCGCTGACCTGTTCGCGCAGCTGGAGATGCTGGACTTTCCCGTCGACTACACCGTCGACCTCACCTTGGTGCCGGCCGACAAGGCTCGCGACCAGGTGCGGCGCAAGAAGAACGAACTCATCGACCAGGCCGACCAGTACGACGCACGCCCCACCGGCATGCCCGCCTCGCTGACCGACGCCGCCCGCGACCTGGGCGAGCTGGACGCCCGCCTCTCACGCACCAGCGTGGAAGTCGAGGTCCAGTCGGTGACGGTCCTGACCGTGTGGGGGCCGACCGCCGCCGTCTGCGACGCCCGCGCCCGAGCTCTGGCCGCACTGCTCGGCGGCGCCGACTACCGGGCCGTGCGCCCCGCCGGGCTGCAAGAGGCCTTGTTCACCCTCGGGCTGCCCGGCACCGCACGTCCCGGGGTAGTGCGGGAGTTCACCCAGCACCAGGTCAGCGAGGACTGGGCGTTGGGCGGGGCCTTCACCGCCGCGGAGGTCGGCGACCCGAACGGCATGTTCCTCGGACTCGACCTGGACTGCGGCACCACCCGCCCCGTGATGATCAACGTGGCGGACGCGCCGAAGCAGGACGCCTCCGCCTCCATGGGGATCATCGGCGATCTCGGCGCAGGCAAGAGCGTCCTGGAAAAACTGATCTCCGAGGCGGTGTGGGCGCGCGGCGGGGTCGCAATCTGTATCGACCGCACCCCGGTGCGGGAATGGGCGTCCTTCGCCCGCACTGCTGCCGCGGGCCGCTGCCAGATCATCGACGCCGCCCAGGCTGAGGTGTCCATCGACCCGCTGCGCATGTTCACCGGCCCCGAAGGCCGCCATTACGCCCTGTCCTACCTCACGCTCCAGCTCGGCATCGGCCCGATGAGCACCAGCGGGGAGGTCCTGCACCACGCCGTCGAACAGGCCGCCGCCAGTACCGCTCCCTCCATGCACCGCGTGCTTCAGGTTCTCGAGGAGATGGCCGCGGGCGAGGCGGGCAAGCGGCAGGACGCGGCCGCCACCCTCACGGGCCTCATCCGCGTGGTGGCCGGCAATCCTCTTGCCGCGATGGTGTTCGACCCGAGCCTGCCGCCCGTGCGGCTGGACGCCTCCAGCGCCTCCGACATGATCGTGATTACGACGACCGGTCTGAAGCTGCCGCCGAAGGCCGCGTTCGACAAGCCCGAAGTTCTGCACCAGCAGCCGCTGGAAGCGTTGATCGGCCGCGCGGTCCTCTACCTCATCGCGGCGATCGCCCGGCAGACGGCTTTCGAGGACCCGGAACGGTTCACCGCCGTGGTGCTGGACGAGCTGTACTGGCTCACCTCGTCCGCCGAGGGCACCGCCCTGGTCCACGAGATCCTCCACGACGGCCGCAAGCACGGCGCCGGCCTGATCGCCGGATCGCACGACGCCGAGGAACTGGGCCCCGACCGCGGGCTGATGGCCTACCGGGCGCTCGCCCGCACCGCGGACCGTGAACGCGCCCGCCGCGGGCTGGAGTTCCTCGGCCTCGACTCGAAAGACCCCGAGTTGCTGCGGCTGGTGACCACCGGCCTGTCCCCCGTCGGACAACGCGGCCGCGAAGGCGAGTTCCTCCTCGCGTGCCCGCGGCAGAACACCGGCCGCGTCAAGGTCGTCATCCCCCGCATCGAGCGGATCTCCTCCGCCATCACCACCACACCGGGACGCCGCACCACCACACCGGGACCCCGCACCACAGCGCCCAGGTCCGCACCGCTCGCCGGCGCAGCCACAGGCGAGAGTCCGAAGGAATGTCGATGACCCCTTTCGCACCCAGCCGCGCCCGGCGCCTCGCCGCAGCCGCGAGCGCTCTCACGGTCATCGCCGTCGCCGTCGGTGTGCTCGTCTGGGCGCTCGGGGCGAGCCTGCCGGAGATGTGGTGGCCGCGCACCGGACATGCCTTCGCCGCCCGTCCGCAGTTTGCGCAGCAGGATCCGTGCGCCCTGATCGTGGGACCGGCCAAGGCGTACTGCGAGCGCGGCCGCCACGCCGCGAGCACCGGATCCAACCAGCACGGCGGTGATGCCGCCACGTGGAAGTTGCTGCCGGCCACGACAGCGGTAGGCGCGCTCGTGGTCTGGCGACGCCGAACATCTACGAGGCAAGGGCGGGCTTGAGATGTGGCGTCCAGACCGCGGCGCGCTGCGCTCAGCCGGCTTCGTCCTGCTGCTCACCGGGGTGTTCGTCATGGTGAACAGCCAGGTCGTGTACGCGGCGGGCAGCAACAACGAGACCGGAGACCTGCTCGCCCCGCTGAACATCTACTCGTCCGAGGGCGTGCCGATCGATGGGTACGACCTGAACGCCGAGGGCGGCTCCATCGTCGCCTTCAAAACGCAGGCCCTCGCCTTCGCCCTGTCCGGGCTGTTCACCCTGATCCGGCTGCTCGTTGGGCTGGCCGGGTGGGCGATCGAGGTCGCCTTCCGGTTCCCGCTGCTGAAGATCCTTATCCGCCCGGCGCAGAAGGTCGCCGACACCTACGACGTGTTGGTCGTCGACACGCTCGGGCTGAAGGGGCTGCTGCTGGCCTGGGCGTTTGTCTTCGCCGGTTTCATGATCGTGCGTGGTCGCGTCGGCCGGGGTCTGGGCGAGATCTTTTTGACCCTGCTCATCGGGGCGATCGCCGCGTCGGCCCTCATCCGCCCCGACACACTGCTCGCTCAGGACGGGCCGCTGGGGCAGGCCCAGCAGGTGGCCGCCGAGGTCGCGCAGCAGAGTGTCAACTCCTATGACTGGGGTGGCAAGCTCGCCAGCCGCGGGCCGTGCGGTGGCATGGCCGGCATGCAGGAGGCCACGTGCCTGGAGCGTGAAAAAGCCCAGCCGGTGTCGTCGACGGAGGTGGCCCGCCCACTCCAGGACTCGGTTACCAACGCTCTCGTCGTCAAGCCCTACATGCTGCTGCAGTACGGGCGCATCCTCGACCCGGCCAAGACCGGCGACCGCAAGGCCTACGCCGTCCATCTGAAATGGGTTTCCGGCGGATACAAGGCCTCCTCCGGCGATGGCGGGGACGCCAATTGTGACGCGCTCGCCCCTCCGATGCGCAAGACCTGCGAAGAGCAGAACAAGAGGAAGGACGCCTGCAGTCTGGTCTACGGCCCGGGCAAGGAGTACTGCGAGCGGGACATCGGCGGCATTCCGAGCAGCGGCCTGCCAGAGCTCACGCCCGGAGGCGAGCTGCTGGACGCCTCCTCCGCGATCGTCACCGACGAGGACAGGGAGTTCGCTGCCTTCCTCGCCGACCTGAAGAAAGCCGGGGACGTCGGCAAAGCGTGCGCCGCCTACGCCGAACAGCCCACGTGGTGGCGGGTCGGCGGCGCCGCCCTGCTCATGATCGCCGCCCTGTTCATCTGCGGCATGCTGCTGTCCAGCGCGATCGTCCTGCTCGGCACCCAAGGCGTGTGCGCGGCGGCCGCGGCCGCCGGCGGCGTCACGTTCATCGCGGGCATGCTGCCCGGTCCCGCACGCCAGTCGGTGTGGAAATGGCTGTCCATCTGGGGCATCTCCGTCCTGACCGTGGTCGTGCTCTGTGCGTTCGTGCCGTTCTTCGGCATCGCCATCGACGCCACCATCACAGATGGCCCCGACCTGATGGTGGAACGGATCCTGCTGATCGACGTCCTCGCCATTGCGGGCGCCGCCGGGCACCGCAGGCTGCTGACCGGGATCGCATCCTTTGGCCGTCGTATGGCGATGCGGATGCGCTACGCCAAGGTCGGCGGCACCCACATGCCCGGCGACACCTCCGAACTCGGCGCCGCCCTCGCCATGAACTCCCCCGCCGCGCTCGGCGGTTACGGTGGCGGGCTGCGCGCCTTCACCAACGGCGGCGGCCGGTTCGGGCTGCTCGGCACCCGCCAGCGCCTGATGGGCGCGCTGACGTCGCTGGCCGACGGGGCGGGCATGCCGGTGGACACCGGCCGGGTGCTCGCCGACGCACGCGCCGAAGCAGGGCGCGGACTCGCACCCCTCGCCGCGGCCGCCGCCGTGGCCGGGGTGGGGACACGGCTCGGTGCGAAGGGCTCTGTCTGGCTGCTGATCGGCCGGCGGCCGGACAATGAGCAGCTGGCCAAGTGGCAAAAGCCCACGGCGGACGGTGCCCCCGAGCCGGGCGGCGCAGTCGGCGGCGGGAGCGGTGGTCCGGGCGGCGGGGGGCCGCGCCGTCCTGGCGGTCCGCCCGACCGCTACCGCAATGAGGACGGCCAGGTCGTCGACCCCCGCTCGGGTCAGGTCCTGCACGACCAGAACACCGACCGCACACTGCTGTCCACGCGTGCCCACAACCGTCTGGTGCGCCTGCGCGGTTACCGCATCCTGAACCGGGGCGGCCGCACCGCGTACGGGGCGACGGCCGGTCTTGCGACCAGCGTCCGCCGGGCTCGCACGCAGGGATCGCTCTACTCGCAGGACGCCCGCCAGCAGGTGCGGGTGTGGGGCAACACTGTCCGCGAGGACGGCCGGGCCTGGTCCGAGATGGGCCGGGAGGTGTCCCGTGTCATTCGCCGGCACAGCGACGACAGCGGCCAGGCGGGCCACTTCAGCGGCCGTCGCCTGCCGAGCGCCACGGGGCGTGGCGCGACGGGTACCGCAGGGGCAGCGCAGGCGCGCGCCACGACGGCCGGACCCCGTGCCACTGCTATGGCAGCACCGACGTCCCCCCGTGCCGCCGGCCCCTCATCTGCACCTGCGGCGTCCGGCGGCTCGGGCCCGAACGAGGCATTGCGGCGGCTGCTCAACGATCCCGCGGAACTTGGGCGCCGGACCATCGAGAACGTCGCGCGCGTGGATCCCGATCTGGCGCGCGCCATGCGAGGGGGAACCCCCGATGCGGAGCGGCTACGCCAGGCCGAGGCGCTGCGTGAGATGCGGGAACGGTGGCAGGGCGAAGGCGGTGAGAGCGAGTGAGCGCGTCTCGGCGCCGGTTCGGGCGGTGGGGATGTGTGACGGTGTTACTGCTGTTCGCCGCGGTGTGCTGCGCGGCTCCTGTCTCAGGCGCGATCAGCGCGTACGTCGCCCTGCAGACCGGGCTCCAGGACGACGGGGGAATCGCCGACGGCGGCACCGCGGCGGACATCCCCGCCCGGATGCTGACCGCCTACAAGAAGGCTGTCCAGCAGGTCGTCAAGCACGTGCCCACGTGCCAGGGCATGCGCTGGCCGATCCTGGCCGGGATCGCCAAGGTCGAGTCCAACCACGCGGTGGGTAGGAACATCGCCGACAACGGCGATATCCGCCCGAAGATCTACGGGGTGCTCCTCAACGGTTCCGGGGCCGGCGGCAACACCACCGTCTTCCCGGACACCGATGGCGGCAAATGGGACGGCACCTCTGGGGGTGAGCGTGCCATTGGCCCCTTCCAGTTCTTGCCCTCCACCTGGGAGGGCGTCGGGAAGGATGCGGGCGGCGACAAGACCGCCGACCCGCACAACGCCGACGACGCCGCGCTCGGCGCCGCGATCTACCTGTGCGGCAACGGCCGCGACCTGACCAAGCGGGCGCAGCTGAAGGCCGCGATCTTCCAGTACAACCATTCGAACGAGTACGTGGCCAACGTGCTGGGCTGGATCGACCAGTACACGGCGGCCGCGAAGGACCCGGACCTGAAGAACGTGTCCGGGAAGGTCCGCACCGTGATCGAGGCGGCGCTCTCCCAGCGCGGTGTGCCCTACTCGTGGGGCGGCGGTAACGCCAGCGGCAAGTCGCACGGCATCTGCTGCTCGCCGAGCGGCAAGAGCGGCACGAACATCAAGGGCTTCGACTGCTCGGGGCTGACCGTGTACGCCTACGCCAAGGCCGGCATCCAGCTGCCGCGCACCGCGGCCGCGCAGGCCGGGGTTGGCCAGCGCATCCCCGCCAGTCTCGGCACCAGCGCGCTCAAGCCCGGCGACCTCGTCTTCTACGCCGACGCCCCCGGCCGGGACGCGACGATCTATCACGTCGGGATTTACCTGGGCAGCGGACAGATGGTCAACGCCGCCCGCCCGGCCACCGTGGTCCGCCTGGACGCGGTCACCGCGATGTCGGGATACGCGGGAGGGGCCCGGCTGCTATGACCACCTCCCTTGTAGGTTCCGAAAAGAGACGACGGTGTCCAAGTGATCTGTCGTCAACCTGTCGGTAGACGCTCTCTTTCGGCCCGGTTCTCGTACCGCACCGCCGTCACGTCCGGAGTCTGCACCGCCGTAGGACGCCAAGCCGCGGAGCACGAACTCCAGCCGCACCGCAGCTCACATCACTCCCGGCCGCAACGGCAGAGCGCGATATCGGTCGAACGCCTCGCGAGCATCCGGAACGAACTCCCGATGCCGGACCAAGTCAGTCAGTTCGGCCTCAGTCAGCCAGTCATGCCAAGCGACCTCCGAAGGGTCGGGCCGGACCGGTTCCGTGACGACGACCTCATGCAGACCAAGCCAGTACGGGCTGATCACGGCCCTTGCACAAGAACTTGAACAGGAAACGAGGACGGGCATGAACACCCAGTTCTTCCGCCAACTCCCGCGCAGCGGCTTCTTCATACGACTCGGCCACGTCCACTGCGCCTCCCAGCATCCAGTTGATCTGTCCCGGGAAGAGAGCGACCTCGTCGGGACGGCGATGGACAAGGAACTGCCCCGCACTGTTGCGGCAAACGATCGTCGATATGCGGTGCAGCCACCGGTGACGGATCGCCTCCCCCCTTTCCACGACAGCTATCACCTCGTCACGCTCGTCAACCCGCTCAACAAGTTCACCCATGGGGCACACGATGGCAGAGGGAACAGACAAACCCTCCAGAGCACGCACTCTGCTCGGCGACACCAGCTCGCATCCTGCCCGGAGGAAAACGACAGATGCGCTGGACGATCCCGCCGACAGATCGGCCGGACAACCGTCCGACATTCCTGGTTATCAGGTCTCGGACGACAAGTCAGATCGGAACCTACATCCCTGGCGCCCTCACCGCGCCTGCTGCTGATCGCCACTGTGGTCCTGGCCGTGGCCGGGGTGGTCCTGCTGGCGGTGCCGCATTCACCGAGCGCACCCTCAGCCTCATCGCCATCTCGCACGGCCGCTCCGACGCCGCCTCCCTCCGCGACCGCTCCCGGCCGCCCCGGGGCGCAGACCACGGCTAGGTCCGCGCAGGCCACGGCCTCCACCGCGTTGACGCGGTCGGCGAGCGCCTCCGCGCTGCCGCCGCACGGCGAGGGCGTGGCCGGCGATGCCGTCATCCAGAAGTCGTTGGAGGACGCCTGGCCCGCCGACCTTGCCGCCGCCGACGAGCACACGCTCCTCGAGGCCGGCCGTGACCTGCTGCGCGCGGACGCCACCGGGATCGGCCGCTCCAAGTGGCCCTCGCTCTTCGGCGCCCCGGACCACGCGATCGCACCGGCGTTCGCCACCGCTCGCTTCCGTGTCCAGGCCGCCGTCGCCCGCCGCAACGGCAGTCCGAACCGGGCAGTGGTGCACCTGGTGTGGGCGGGTGCCGACCGTGGCGGCACCTACACCGACCGGCGCATCACCGACTGGTACTTCACCCGCACCTCGACGAAGGGAGCGTCCACGTGGACGCCTCAGCCCTCTACTTGACCGGCCAGGCGGCCCCCTCGGCGTCCGGCTCGGTGTTCGGACTGTTCACCGGCGTCATCCACACAGTCGGCTGGATGATCACCTACTGGTGGGTGCCTGCGGCCGTCGCCGTCATCGCCTGGGCGGCGAGCGAGCTGGTAGTGCGCCGCCTGGCACGGAAGGCTTCGGCCGAGCGGATGGCGTTGGAGCTCGTGCCGTCGCGGCGTTTCGACCCTGGCCTGGAGGAGATCTTCCGCCGCGGGGTCCAGCTCGCCCGGGCCTCGACGAGCATGCCGTGGTGGGCGCCGCGCCGGACGAAGGCGGTGCAGATCCGGCTGCGTGCGGACGGCTCCAGCCCGCTGCGCTACCGGATCGAGGGTCCCGCCGGTGGTGAACGCCTGCTGTCGATCACGCCGTTCGGTCCGTCCGTCACGGTGAACCGGGCTCGTCCCCTCTCCGATCAGCCGCGTGATCACATGGTGCGGGCGGAGTTCGTTCTGCGCGGCAAGCCCACGGCCCCGCTGCGGGACGTTCCGCTGGACCCGGACCCGTTGCAGCCGCTGATCGATGCCGTCTCCGATCTGCGGGCGGAGCTTGGGGATCTGGCGGAGATACGGCTCGACATCCAGCGGGCCCCCAAGTGGGCGCTGCGGGCTCGCCGTCTGCAGCTGATGTCGGACGCCCGCCGCAGGGAGCGGCGCGAGGCCCAGCGGGCGGCCCGGTGGGTACGCCAGGACGCCACCGGCATCGAGGACTCACTCGCCTGGCAGCTCCAGCAGTTGGTCAGCGGCAAGCAGCACGCGGGCGGGCGTCGACTGGTCATGCCGCCCGTCCCTCGCCGGGTGGAGCCCGCGGAGGCTTTGGGCAAGCTCGCCGATGACGACCATCTGGTGCGCGTGCAACTGCTGGTGATGTGCGCGTCGAACACCGAAGGCCGAGCTCAGGCCCGGCTCGGCCAGCTCCAGGCCGCGCTCGACGTGTTCGGTGGCAGCTCACGGTGGGCGATGCGCGGATGGCAGATCGGCCCGTGGCGGTTCGGGGCGGACCGCTGGCCCAGCCGCCGCAGCTTCGAGCGCCGCTGGACGTGGGGGCACTGCCAGCCGCCCCGCCCGAACTGGGTCAGGTTGGAGGAGTTGCTCGGCCTGCTCAAGCCACCCACGGTGCACTGCCGGCTGCCCCTGCTCGCAGGAGACCTGCCGACGTTCGAGTTCAACAACCCCGAGCTGCTGCTGCAGGGCATCTACCGCGCCCCCGACGGCCGACGGCGCCTGGTCGCCAGCTACGCCAAGGAGACGCTGTTCGAGGTCGGCGTGGGCAAGGCGGGCGGCGGCAAGACCGAACGCGCCCTCGCGCAGGCGATCGGCTGGGCCCATGCCGGAGGCGGGCTGATGTTCGTCGACCCGCACCGCGACTCCTGGCCCCGCGCCCTGCCGTTTTTGGCACACGACGCGCTGATGGACCGGATCGCGCTCGTCGACCTCAACGCCCATGGTCCTGCTCCGCAGGTGAGTTCATGGAACCCGCTCGGCATGCACCAGGGCCAGGTGGCGCACGAGGTCGTCGAGGCCACCGTGGACGCCTTCGCGTCCGCCCTCGGCTGGGAGGACGCCAGCGCACCGCGCGCGCTGACCATCCTCACCGCCGCCCTGGCGGTGCTGGTGGCCGTCAACGAGGCCGCCTGCCAGGCCGGGCGCCCCGAGGACCAGGCCACGATCTTCCATGTGCGGGCGCTGCTCACCGATCCGGACTTCCGCGCTGCGGCGCTCGCCGGGGTTCAGGGGCGCCTGGACGATGAGACGCGCTCCTGGTGGCAGACGGTGTTCCCGACCCTGCCACCGGACTCCTTCGCCGTCATCCTCAACCCGATCGCCCGCCTCGCCTCCAACCCCGTCACCCGCGCCTTCCTCGGCCAGCCCGCCGGCCGCTACAACATCCGCGCCGCGATGGACTCGAAGATGATCGTGTGGGTGTGCCCAGGCGGAAACGGGCCCACCGACCGGCTGATCACCGCACTGCTCGCCCGGGACCTGCTGCGTGCCGTGCGCTCCCGTCGCGATACCCCCGAAGCCCAGCGGGTGCCGTTCCGCCCGTACTTCGACGAGTTGATCACCTTGACCGGTGCGGCCGCAGAGACGATCGCTTCGATGTTCGAGGACTTCCGCAAGTACAAGGTCCACGTCCACGGCATGACTCAGTTGCTGGCCCGCCTGCCCCTCCAAGTGCGTCTCTCCCTGGTCCAGAACGCCTCCACTCTCGCGTCCACCGCCGGATCGCAGTCCGCCATCGCTCCGATCACTGCGGAATGGGGCGATGACCCCGGACCTGACGTCGTCGCCACCCTGGACCGCTTCGAGCACTACATGACGCTCACAGTCACAGGCCGCCGCGTCGGCCCCGTCCGGATCACCGGCCCGCACCTCGACGACGTCTTCGCCCACTACGCCCGTCCCCGCCAGACGGCAGCACTCGAGCACGCCGCCCTCGCCATGGCCGGCGCCGCGCCGCTTGGCCAGCTCACCGCCAGCGCCACCGGCCAACTGGCCCGTGTGAGCGACTTCCTCGCCCAGCACGCCACCACCACCCCGTCGGCCCTACGGCTGCAGAAGGGATACCAGTGACTGGCTCTGTCCGCGAGAACCGGCTCTGGCACAAAAGCTGTGTCGGCCGAGTACGTGCCCGCGTCCGAGAAGCCGCTGACCTGCCGGTTCACTGGGACTACCGGCCTTTGGCGCCAAGGATCGGCTCGACTTCACGAAAGTTGTGCCAGAACCGGAGTTCCGGCAGCATCGAGGGAGCCGTGAACCGCATCAAGAAGATCAAGAGACAGCTCTACGGCCGAGCCGGATTCGAACTTCTCCCCAAGATGATCCTGCTTCAATGACCCTCATCGTCCCGTACCAGTGGCTGGTCCAGCCAACCCGCTCGACGCAGGCCACTGGGGCTCGTAGCCTCTCGCTGTGACGGATATGACTGAGGAGCGAGACGCCTTCAAGAATCGATGCACCAACGCCGCACGCACACTCTCAGCATGCGACCATCAGTCGCATCTCGTTCGACGCCTTCGCCGAGGAAGACTCCCTGGAGATCACCCTCAGGGAGGGGCCGTGGAAGCCGGACGTAGTAATCTCCCTCTCCAATCTCCACCACGTCTCGGTCGACAAGCCCCCGCAGATCGCCGGTAGCTTCATCGATGAGATCTCCTTGATCCACCTCCCGGTGCTCCCGCACCCATGGCCTGCGGACACCGCTGCCCGTGTCCGGCGGTTCGACGGACTCTGCGAGCTCGCGTGGCTACGGATCGTTGGACCGGCCGAAGTTGAAGCTGCCGCCTCGATTGTGACCGTCTACACCGCAATGAGCGACGACCGGGCCTCAACGGTTCAAAATCACCTGAGATGACGGCCGCAGCATCACTCGACCCGGCCCCTCACGATCGAACAGCGAGGTGACGCTCTGCGACTGCTCCCCAAGATCTGTGCCAGAACCCGGGTTTCGACAGCAGCACTGGCACGGAGAGGTTGCTGCTGGGTGCGATGGCCGGCGCCGTCGGGTCTGGTGCCCTGATCGCATTGGTGCGCCGGCTTCAGGCAGGTGGAAGCGGCCCTGCGACGGTGACCGTGCCGGTCCGCCAGTTCGGTTGATCGGGTGCGTGCCGGAGGACGTCGAGCCGGCGGTGGGGGAGTTCCTCCGCCTTCTGAACCAGGGCCGCCTGCGCGATGTCCGGCTCGGACGAGTGCGGAGGACCAGCGAGAGTGCCGTCGGCGATGTCGGCCAGGCCGGTGAAGTGGACGGCGTACCTCCATCCGTCCGGGGTCCGGTACGGGACGAGGCTGGTCGGCGTCCCGAGGGCGCGCCAGTACGGCCGCCGTTTGCTCGCCATGCCGGGACGGTACTGCGGACTCACCGCCCATGCGGCGCGTCCGGCGTCACCGGGGACGTACGCGCCCCGACCGTCCGGATAAACGGATGGTCGGGGGCGAGCGTGACGCGGCAGGATGCTCCGCATGACATTGCCCACCCCCGAGCTGCACACCGCCCGCCTGCGACTGCGGCCGTTCGCCGACGCCGACGCGGCGCCGCTCTACGCGCTGCACAGCAGCGCCCACGTGCTGCGTTACTGGGACTCCCCGCCGTGGACCGAACCGGCCCGCGCCCAGCGCTTCCTCGCGACCTGCCGGACGATCGAGGAGGAAGGCACGGGAGCGCGGGTGGCCGTCGACCGCGTCTCCGACGGCGCGTTTATCGGCTGGTGCGGCCTGACCAGCTGGAACCCGGACTTCCGCAGCGCGTCCCTGGGCTACGTCTTCGACGCCGCCGCGTGGGGCCACGGCTACGCCGCGGAGACCGCCCATGCCGTCCTGCGGTGGGCGTTCGACACCCTGGACCTGAACCGCGTCCAGGCCGAGACCGACACCCGCAACGTGGCGTCCGCCCGGGTCCTGGAGAAGCTCGGCTTCGTTCGCGAAGGCACCCTCCGCGAGGACTGCGTCGTCAACGGCGACGTATCCGACTCCTGGGTCTTCGGCCTCCTCCGCCGCGAGTGGCACCCGACGGCCACGCCGACGGCTGGCCGTTAGGACCGAGACCTGCCCGCCTTTCGGTCCGCAACCCCCACCGAGGTCACCGTGGGTCGCTCCGGCGAGCTCAGCGTCTTCGCTTGCTCCACTGATACTGGCCATCCGCACCGCTGGAGCATTCAGTAGCTCGGAGGGTCCGCCTGGAGCGGCAACATTCTCGTCGGCGTGCGCGGGTGCTGTCACTTCTCGGGCTCTGGCACAACATCCGTGAAGCTGTGTCGGCCGAGTACGTGCCCGCGTCCGAGAAGCCGCTGACCTGCCGGTTCACTGGGACTACCGGCCTTTGGCGCCAAGGAGCGGCTCGACTTCACGAAAGTTGTGCCAGAACCGAAACCGGTGAACAAAGCCAAGTGACCACCGGTACCGGTACAGAGTCCACGTCGTCCACGGGCATCCCCAGCACGGCCGAGCCGTTGCCGCGTCAAGCGCTTACGGCGGGGCGCGTTGGGTGTGGGTTCCTACGGCAAGCCGACCAGGCCAAAGCCGCGGCCAGCGGTCTCTGTTACTACATCACCCCATTCGAGGACGAGCGTGGTGAACTCTTCGAAGGTGTCCGGCCGGCCGGCCCAGCCCTCGCACTCCGCGGCGAAGGGTCCACGCAGTTGCTCCAGATGAGGCGCCACCAGCTCCCAGGCGCGTGCCTTGAGGCGTGCCGCCTCCGGCGGGCAGACGAGGAGCAGATGGGGTCGCCAGCGGTCGGCGGGCGGGAAGAATCCCGCGCTGCCGGTCAGCGTGAGGTTCTCGTCCGGTTCCTCGTCCCAGATCAGGCCGTTCAAGAAGCGGTCCATCGGAACGCGCAGGGATTCATCGGCGAACATCCGCATGTCGCCCCAAGCATTGCCTGCGCGTGAATGCGGTTTGTAGGAGCCACTGGTGCTGAAGAAGCGGTACTCGGCGCACCACGCCGGGTCCTGGTCCGGGGGCCATACCCAGCCGTCAGCCAAGCCATACGTGCTGTAGGACTCGTCGTCGAGACCCGTCGGCCAGGTCGCCTCGTCCAGCGTTCGGATGCGTTCCTCGGCGGGTATCTCACGCAGCCGTTGCCAGTCCACCATGCGCAGGGTGAGGTCCAATCCCATGGCGGCAGCGTATGCCGGGGGCTGGAGCGGTTGATTGCCAACGGCTGCGGATCGATGGATACATGCAGGGGTTGGCTTGTGACCGTGCAGGAATGCTCAGGCGAGACCCTGAACGGATTCTAAGCACCTACAGTCCAAAACGTTCACAATTATTGACACTTTAACGATTGGTGCTTCAGGATCGCCCCGTAGAGATCACACACGGCCGCGGCCGCGCTGCCCGCAAGTTTCCCTTTCTCGACAGGAAACGGTGCGATGACTTCGCCCCACTCTTCCAGACATCTGTCCGCCGATGCGTCCTTGGGAGACCAGCACCAGCGCTGCCCCTTGCGAGCTGGCCGATTCGTCGTGCGGGCCCCCGCCGCACTGCACGTCGTTTTACCCCAACCGAGCCCAGCCCTCGCCGGGCTCCTGTTCAATCTGCCTTCGGAGGCCCTGCGTGGAACTCACCGAGCCCCAGCTCACCAACCCCGTCCCCGCCCCCCACGAGTTGGCACTCGACCGGCCTCTCTATCGCCTCGACCCCCACGGCAGCGACTTCACCGGTGAGGGACAAGCGCTCCAGGAGATCGGGCCGATCGTCCCGGTGGAAGTATTTGACGAGGTGGTGGCATGGGCAGTGACGCGGCAAACCATCGCCGATCTGCTGCTGACGCATCCGGAGATGAAGAAGAGCCCCGCGTACTGGCGGGCGTACACGGAGGGCCGCATACCGGCTTCAACGCCCCTGCTGCAGATCCTCACCACCCCCACGATGCTCATCATGGACGACGTCGACCACACCCGACTGCGCCAGCCGATCCAGCGCGCCTTCACCGCCCGCCGGGTCAAAGACCTGCGCCCGCGGATCGAGGAGATCGTCCGTGACCTCCTCGACGCCCTGGCGGCCGCCGATCCCGGTACGGTGGCGGATCTGCGCAGCACGTACGCCTTCCAACTGCCGGTCACGGTGATCTGCGAGCTGTACGGCGTCGACGACCCGGCAGTGCGACGACAGCTCGCCGTCGACACGCGCCTGCTGCTGAGCAGCACGACCCCTCCCGACCAGCGGCTTGGCGCACAGGCCTCGATCTTCGGTCTTATGGCACAGCTGATCGCTGCCAAGCGTGCGGAGCCGGGCGAGGATCTCACCACCGCGCTCATCGCCGAATTCGACGCCGGCAACATCTCCGAAGCGGAACTGGCAGGCAGCCTGTTCCTGATGTTGATCGCAGGTCAGGAGACCACACAAAATCTGCTGTCGAACGTGGTCCGGCGCCTGCTGCAGTCCCCGGATCAGCTCACCCGGATCCTGGACGGCCACCTTGGGGAGAATCCCTGGCCCGGCGTAGTGGAAGAGGGACTGCGCATGGATGCCCCCGCCGCGACCACGATGTTCCTCTACGCGGCGAGCGACGTGAGCGTCGCAGGAGTGACGATCCGTGCGGGCGAAGCCGTCATGATCTATACGGCTGCGATCGGCCGTGACGACGAGGTGTTCCCCCACCCTCACGCGTTCATCGCCGACCGGGCCGACGCGAACCAGCACCGCGCCTTCGGATACGGCGCGCACCACTGCCTCGGTGCTCCGCTGGCGCGTCTGGAGGCCAGCATCGCGCTACCCGCGCTGTTCGAGCGGTTCACCGTCACCCCCGCTGAGCCCTTGGATGCACTCGAGGAGATTGCGTCGCTGTCGAGCAACGCCCCGGCCCGAGTCCCGGTCCACCTCGCTGCGAGGACGACGGCTTAGAGCTAGGCGACAGTCCGGCAGTTCCTGTCGCGAACTTGACCGTGCGAGACAGGAACTGCCGGACACAGCTCAGTGGTCAGCTCGTGCTGTCAGCAGGGTGCGCATTCGAGGCGGGAACAGGGAGTGGGCGCTGCGGGAAGCCTCCCCCAGCGCCGGGCCAGCGGCGTCGGGGCGCGCCGCAGCTTCCCCGGGTGTGAACGTGACGCGCATGCTCTGCAGTTGCCTCACGATGACCGACCCGCCCCAGCGCACAGCATCAGCGTCCTCGAGTTTTGGGCCCCTGGAGCGGACTAGGAAGCGCTCGATCGCGCTCTGGGTGATGATGTGGGCCAGCCTCTGGGCAGCCGAGGGGCATTCGTGGGGCCCCGCGCCGAACGCGAAGTGGTACTCGTTGCTGAGGTGGTGGGCGCCTGCTGCGTCGCCGCCGGTGGCCTCGGGGTCGGCGTTGGCGCCGGCCAGTCCGAGCACGAGCAGAGCGCCGCGCGGGATCGGGTACTTGCCCATCTCACCGGCCGACAGGTCCCGCAAAGGGAATCTACCCATGACGTTCTGCACTGCGGGATTCGTGCGGTGCGTCTCGTTCATGATTTCGGCGATGGAGGCCCTGCCGCTCAGGTACAGCGAATGCAGGTCCTGGCCGCGGACGAACTGTTCCATGACGTTGGAGATCCAGCCGGTCGTCCCGCCAGCCCCCGCCATGACAGTCAGCCACGCCAGGTTGCGTACCTCTACATCGTTAAGCGGCGGACCTGCTTCCAAGGGCCCATGGATCAGCCAGGAGACCAGATCTCGCTCGGGCTGTTCACGACGCGCCGCCACGAGCTGGTCGAGCATTGCGTTGATCTTTTCATTGGCGGGCTGGGCCTCGGCGCCGCCTTCCAGGAGCCGGAAGATGGCGGGCAGCAGGTTCTCACCCGCCTCGTGGGGCAGCCCTACCAGACGGAGCATGATCAGTAGCGGCAGCGGCGCGGCATAGTCAGCGACGATGTCGGCTCGGCCTGCGTAGGCAAACCGGTCGATCAGGCGGTCCGCGACCCACTCCACGAATCGGCGGGTCCCAGCCGGGTCGACTTGGTTGAGACCGGACGTAAGGAGGCCTCGCAGTCGGCGGTGCGGCCCGCCGCTCAAGAACCGTGCATTGCCTTCCTGGAAGGCGATCTGCGGCAGCAGCGGCCAGTTGGCGGGCACGCGGCCTTCCCGGAGCTCGTGCCAATGCCGGGAGTCCGAGGTGAAGGTGGCCTCGCTGCGGCAGACGTCCTGGATCGCCCGGTGTCCGATCAGCAGCCAGGCTGGGACCCCGCCGTCCAGCTCGACCGGCACGACTGGCCCGTGCTCAGCCCGCCACTTGCCGTACAGATCGCCGAGCTCTTCCACCATGTCGTCACTGGTCAGACGGACACGCTCGATGTGTGCGGGGTGGGGAGGCGGTAAAGGGGCAGCGCCGTCGTTCTGGCGGGCATGAGGCGGGTAGGTCATCGCGGCACCGATTTCCTGAAGGAATGTGAACCCACGGCAGCGCGGCCGCCGCGGCGGCCGCGCGCGATCGTGAGGAGGAGGTCTCAGGGAGGGCGCGCGCGAATGCCACACGCGCGATGCCCTGCGATTCCAGATCTTGGTGCACCATCTACCGAACAGTCAACAATCGTGAACATGATGGCCACGGCATCGGCCGCTCACGGGCGCCTGTTGTGGCAAGCGAGGGCTGCGACCGTGAAGGGCGCCCATGGTGACGGACGCCGATTCGGCTCTGTCTTGATGTGGACGGTGGAGCTTCGCTGGCCGCCGTTCTTAAACTGCGGGCGCTGGTACTCTCCGTGAGTACGTCAGTGACCATGCATGTACGGCCTGCCACGAGGGGACATGGGAGCGTGTACCGGCCGATGAGCAGCACTGCCGCCCGGGCGGCTGACCTCCAGGATGTCGCCGCGGCGATATCGTCCGCCGCTGAGATCGCGGGCCGCTGAGCCCTCATGAACGCGCCGTCGCCGTATTCCCTCAGCCGCATGGCCGGCTCCCGTCGGCCTGGTACGGCACATGCCCGTGTGCGTGAGGCGATCGTGAAGGGCTGGACCCGCAGGCGGGTTGTCCGGGTCGCCACGAAGCTGGGTCTGCGCCCCGATCTGGGGCTGCCGTCGATGATCAGCCACATCGAGCGTCTGCGCGGTCAGCCGATCGACATTCAGGTCGTCACGCTGCCGGTGACGGCAACGGGCCTGACATGTTTCGGCGAGGACAGGGACACCATCGTCGTCAATGCTGCAGCCGAACCCCTGCACCGCCTGTTGATCACGCTTCATGAGCTGTGGCACTTGATTGAGGACTTCGTGGGGCCCGGTCCCCTCGCCCGCTTGTGGCGGCAGTTTGTGATTGGGCCGCTTGAGCGGTGGGGACTTCGGCAGCCGAAGAGGACGGCATCCGCCTTCGGCGATCATTCGGTATTCGACGTGGACAGCCTTCCCCACATGCTGGGCGCCCTGTCTCCCGAGTTGGTCCGTGAGGTGATCGCGCAGCGCAGGCCGGTGAAGATGCGCGGTGAGCACAACCATGGCCATGACCCGGCCGAGGTGTTCGCCCGGCAGATGCTGCAGATGATTCCGCTGGACGAGGACTCGGACGGCACCGGCGCCATCACCTCGTCATTTGCGCACCGCCGTACGGGCATCTGACGCCGGTGCTCGAAGCCGTCCTCACTGCGGTCAATCTGGCGATCTTTACGGTGTGCTTCACCGTGGGCACCGCTAAAACAGTGGCCGCCCGCAGCGACCGTGACACGACCTTGCGGATCACAGCGTCCGTGCTGCTGTGCGCGTCCGTGGTCTACCTGCTGTCCGCGCCGGCCGTCTACCGCCTGGTCGGTGCCTCGGCCGGATCTCCAAGCCTGCCTTCGCTGCTGGTCAGCATCGCCATACTTGTGTGCGTGGGGCATGCCCACGCGCTGACGTTCCTGTGGCATCCCCGCCGACGTTCCTCGCACGCGCTGCGCCGTGCAGTTGCGGTATGGGCGCCGATGTACGGATCGGCGATCGCCGCGATGGCCGTCCTGTTCTGGTGGGCCGACCTGAGCGGTCCGGCCCGGCCGTTGTCGTTCGCCACTTCTTATGCCCACGTGCCGGCAGCGTTCGCGCTTCAGATGGTGTATCTAGCCGCCCTGGTCCTCGGGATCGTCGCCACGGTGCGTCAGTGCCGTGGCCCGGACGGCGTTATCGCCCTTCCCGGGCGTCCTGAACTCGCCGAGAGCCTGCGCCTGTTCGCGCTTGCTGTCGGCTTGGACCTTGCCTACGTGGCCTGCACCGCCACGGCCGTCATCGCGGCGGCGCATGGGGACCACGCGCTCGACTTTCTGGCCGCTGTCGGCTCGGGTGCCAGCAGTACCAGCGCACTCGTTGCCAGCTATGGCCTGGCAAAACCTGCGCTCGCGGCACGCGCTGCTGAGCGCGCGGACCATGAAGCCCTGCTCGCGCTTTGGGAGACCGTCACTGCCCCGGACGTCTACGGCGCCGCCGCGCCCAGCATGACGTGGTGGAATCGCCGATACGCGCTCTCCGACCTCCTCGCGGAGATTCTCGACGCTACGTACAGTCTGCGTCCCTGGATGAGTACGGCTCCCGCCGAAGCCGTCACGGCCCTCGCCCGGAGCCGACCCGATGCGAAGGACTTGGACGCCAAAGCACTCCAGACCGCCGCCGTGATCCAGTACGCGCGGCAGCGGCGCGACGACCTGAGTGCATCGGCACTGCCGGAGCCGCTCGGACCGGACGAGGCGCCCCGTGAAGACACGCCTCCCACTCTGGAGCGCGCCCGACAGGTGCGCATTGCTATGCACTTGTCCCATCCCCTCGTGGCCGAGGCGCTCAAGCGCCTCGCCTGAGGCGCTCATTGCTCGCTGCTGCTCGACAGAGAAAGGAGCGGGCCACAAGGTGCCACTAGCTGCGGCGTGCAAGGGCCGGCGCTGGAGGTGGGGAGCCCTTCGCCGCGACGTGCGCAGCAAGGGGCTCGCTCGGTGGCTCTATTCCTCTCCAGTCGTGTCCGTTCGATCGACAGGGGCCAGTTCGATCCCACGCAGCCGGCGCAACCATCGCGCGAGCACGAACAACGCGCCGCTGAGGATTGCACAGGGTTCCCAGATCTCGGTCGCCAGAGCACCTAGACCACCGTCACCGACGATGTAGATCGCCTGCCCACCTACGACGGCCGCCATGGCAGTATTCGTGCGCTGCTCGGTCGCCAGGAGCCAGTCGACCGGCCGCCATATCGGTCGGGCGATGTCGGAGACTCGCATACGGATGGCGGCTACCACGAAGCCTGCCAGGAGGCGACGCCTACCTCTCGGCGGCACTTCCAGCCCATCCTCAGGTGAACCGGCGAGAACCGCGCGCCAGTCCTCCCGAAGGTGGGATCGGCGAGGACCCGCTGTGTAGACCGCTGCGTCCATCCACCACTGCTGGGCACGGGGCCCTGTCGCGTATTTGAATATGTAGAGCAGGAGTTGGGGCACGACCCCGAGGGGGGCGTACGGCCGTAGCCCCTCCGTCAGGGCCATGCCGAGGCTGAAGCTGAGCCCAAGCAGAGCACCCGCATTGCGGAATCGGGCGGCTCGCCGCGCCTGTAGGCGCCGTTGTTGCTGACGCAGGTATTTTTCGTGGGCCAGGCCGCGGCGCCGCTGCTCGCTCGTTACCACGGGCTGCCTCCCGCGTATCCCAGACCGAACCGCCGTTGGCGCGCTTCTCGCCGGGCTTCGAGAGCGGCGCGTGCTTCCGCGCGGCCAGCGCCGGTGAGCTCGTAGTAGCGACGTGGCGGCCGCCCCGGATGTGGGCCTACCTCTTCACGGCTCACGATCCATCCTCGCTCCGCCAGGCGATCAAGGATGGGGTAGACGGTCCCCGAGCCGAGATCCGCGCTTGCGCAGATGCTCAGACCCCACGCAGGGGCGTCGCTTGTGGCTGAGAGCAGCACCTCCAGCACTGCGATGGTTGGCTTTGTCAGCCTAGGAGTTGACATGCAATCAGTAGAGCATGTGTCGAGTACGACATACAAGGGTGCAACGCGCAGGCACGCGCCCTGCCCGGCCCGGCTGACCATGAGCGTCCGGCATCCTCCGGTCGATGGCCCCGTGGCAAAGAACACGCCCAGGCGCAGATTGCGGTGGGACCTCAGAAGGGAATTGATGTATGCGCCCGTGATTGCCCTGAAGGGAGCATGCCCCCGTGACGCTCGCAGCGCCTCCCCCCATACCCAGGGCGGCAGGATCATTTCCGCTTCTGGGCCATGCGCCTCAACTCGTGCGTGACAATCTCGCGTTCATCTCCTCGCTCCGCGACTCCTACGGCCCCCTCGTCGAGATCACCCTGCAGCCAGGAACCCGAACGGTGATCGTCCAGGACCCGGCCCTGATCAAGACGATGCTCGTCGACCTCGGGCCCAGCCTCGACAAGGGCCGATTCTTCGAGAAGATGGGCCAGCTCCTGGGCGACAGCGTGGTGACCGCTGCCGGCCAGACCCATGTACGCAAGCGCCGCCAGCTGCAGCCCGCGTTCACCCACACCAACATCGCCCGCTACGTCGACCTCATGCGCGACGAGGCGGCCGCAACGGTCGCCAACTGGAAGTCCGGCCAGAGCCTCGACGTACGTGAGGCGATGGTCGGTCTCTCCCTGGACATGCTCTCCAAAACGGTCTTCTCCGGGAGCCTCGACGAGGCCACCTTCCGCCGGTTGCGCCGGGATCTGTCCGTGGTGATGAACGGCGTCGGCGCCCGCATCATGCTGCCCGACTGGGTCGAACGCTTACCACTGCCCTTCAACCGCCGCTTCGACCAGGCTCGCGAGGCGGTACGCGCCACCATCAGCACGGCCGTCGCCGAGCTGCAGGCCTCCGGGCACGACACCGGGGACATGCTCTCAATGCTGTTGCGGGCCGAGGACGAGGAGACCGGCCGGCCGCTGACCGGGCATCAGGTCTGCTCGGAGATCCTCACCCTGGCTGTGGCCGGTACCGAGACGACCGCCTCGGTGCTGTCGTGGGTGCTGTATGAGCTCGCCCGTGATCCCGGCATCGAGGAACGGGTGCAGGCCGAACTCGGCGACGTCCTCGGCGGGCGGCCGGTGACCTTCGACGACATCGGCCGTCTGCCCTATTTGCAACGGGTCATCAACGAAGCCCTGAGGCTGCACCACACAGGTTGGCTCGTGACCCGCCGTACGACAGAGGAGACCCGCATCGGCCAGTGGACGCTGCCGGCGGGCACCGAGTTGGCCTACTGCCAACACGCCTTGCACCGCGACCCCGAGCTGTTCCCCGACCCGCTCAGCTTCGATCCGGATCGGTGGAAGGACAGCAGCCCTCCGCCAGCGTTCCTTCCGTTCGGCGCGGGCAAGCACAAGTGCATAGGTGACCGTTTCGCGCTGACCGAGCTCGTCACTGCCATCGCGACGATCGTCAGAGCAGTGCGGTTCACTCTCGCTCCAGGCCAGACCGTACAGCCGGTGGCGCGTGCCACCGTGCGGCCCAAGACTCTCCGCATGACCGTCCAGCGTCGCCGGGACTCGGACCACGGTGCAGCACACGCGGGCCGTTGAGCCAGCTCTGGACAGGCGAATTCCAGCCAGTCCGGGGGAAGGCCGTGTCTGAGCATTCCAGCCGGGGAAGACACTGCCCGCCGATTCCGTTTGATCAAAGCAGAAGGCAGGGACTCATATGGCCCCATTCCCTCTAGGTATACCGACCGGAGTCATGCGCGCCATCATGATCGGCAAGTTCCTCTCCGGCGTGAGAGACAAACTTCGTCTGCGGACACCGCGCTCGTAGCGCGGTGCAGGGGGTGCCGTGGCCGGAGAGGGCTGAGGCATCCCCTGCTCATTCCGCGGCCAGGCCGGCGCTGCGGCCATGGCGGAGGGCGGTGGTCAGTAAGACCGCGGTCCCACTTTGGTGGCCCAGACCTTATTGGAGAAACCGGTGGGCTTCTTGCCCTTGCGGACCACCTCACAGCGGTACTTGGTGTCCTTGTCCAGGGGGACAAGGACGGCCTCGGGGATGTTGCTGCACAGGGCGTAGTCGATGTAGCCCTTGTTGTTCCCGTAGAGGTATCCGGCGACTCCGTCGCGCGTGAGGATGCCCGTGTTCGGGGTCGCCTCGTACTGCACGTAGTTGTCGGACCAGGCGGCGTTGTCGCCGATCGTCACGGCCCACTCGACTTTGAGTCCGTCGAATGTGGTGGTGCAGGTCGCCCTGGTGGACCTCGTGGAGGCGAGGTTGCTGGGGCACGTGGCGGTGGTCTCGCCCTCCGTGTGAGCCATCTTGACGGTGCGGCGCCGCAGCTCGTATTCCAGCTGATCCGCGAAGGGGGCGTCTTCGGCTGGCGAGGGCTTTATCTCGTCGTCAACGACGGTTGCGGCGGGCTTCGTCAGCTTCTGTGGGAGCACGGACGCTGTCGGTGCTGGTGTGCTGCCGGCGTCATCCTTGTCTCCTTCCGCGCAGGCCGTGGCCAGCACGAGGGTGCACCCGACGACTGCAAAGATTTTCATGCGCATGATCACCACTCTAAGCCAAACTGTCCACGATCATTGACACTTTGGTGAGTGCTCCAGCAGGATCTGAACCTGCGATCTCACCGGCCCGAACCGCCACCAGGGCTGCTCAAGCGCGCAATCCTTGGCCGTTGCTCCACAGACTGCAGACCGAGGTCACGATCGAGCCGGTGCCAACGAGAGAGGACCACATGCGCAAAGCGTCAGCCTGCGGCGAAGAGCCGGCACTGGGCAATGCGGCGGGACGAGACCTGGGCTGGGGCCCACGATCCGCAGAACAGCGCGCCACGGGCACCCGCTTAGCGGGCACCGTGGGGCCCGCGTCCCGGCCAAGCCGCACCGGTTGCCTGGCGGCAGGTTCGGAGACAGGCTCCTCCCTGTTCGTATCGGCCTTCCCGCACACGGAGCGGGCCTCATGAATCAGGTAAGGGCGACCGAGGACTACACACCAGAGGACATCGCCGAACTCCGTAAGGTGCTGAGTGACCTGCTCTCGTCGTGCACGGCCCTGGTCGACCAGTACGGCACCGGAGGCACCTGGGCGCCGTCACCCAACGGAATCCTCGCCGAACTGGACGACTCCGCGGCGCTGTTCGCCGACCTGTCACGTCTCCTTTCCAGGAGCCGTAAGGGCGTCGGCCGGATCAATCTCAAGGTGCGCCAGCGCTGTCTCGGCCAGCCCTGCGACCGCGCCTCCAAGGTGCTGTCCGGCCCGGCGTCCGTCTGGCTGCCCTGACCTCGCAAGGCCCCCGGGACTCCCGGCGGACAGGACCGGCTCGACCGGCTCCCTGAGCTGATGTGCGGAAGCTCCTCGAGGGCCGCCACAAGGCACCACCCCGGTCACGGCACTAGCTGGGACCTTGGCGACGCGCGGCGATGACCGCGGCCAGAATGCTGTCCATCGCATCGGTGTCCTGGCCGAGTTCCTCGGTGCTGCGCGCCGCCACCCTGGTCACGCCATGGGCGAGCGCGTCGGTGACCTTGTTGAGGAAGGTCAGTTCGCGCACGATCGGTCGCAGGGATGCGACGAGGGCTTCGCTCTCGGTGTAGGAGCAGAAGCCGGGAAGCGCTCCGAAGAACCGCTCGATGCGGGCGATGGTCTCCGGGTTCGCCTGGCGGCCCTCGGTGAAGATGTAGTGGACGGTCTGCCTGCTGATCTGTGCGCCGCGGGCGATCTCCCCGTAGCTGTATGGCCTTGGCGTCCGGCCGCTGAGCCTGCGGGTGACCGGCTGTTTGAGTCGGGTCTCGCGCAGGAAGGTCAGGCGTTGCAGGAAGCGGGCTTGTACGGCTTCCTTCGAAGCCTGTTGTTCGGGGCTCTCGCCGTTGAGGAGCTCGGTCACCCGCTCCGGGGTGAGGCCGGTGTCGTGGCTGATCTTTTCGGGGTCCAGCAATGGGGCGAGTTTGTCGCGGGCTTCGGGTGGGAGTTGTTGCCGAAGTTCGTTTAGCTGGGCGAGTACCAGGGCGAGCTGGCTGTCCTCGGCGGATACCGGTTCGGCATGGGCAGGCGTGTCACCCGCTACCGGGGGCGGCTCGACGGCCTCGTTCACCTGAGCTCTCCATGGGTGGCCCGACAGATCTGGCAGGGGGGTTCGCTGAAGCTACCCCGCTTGCTGCCCCCGTATCGGGGGATCCACCGAGATCGTACGGGGATGCTCCCCCCAACGCCACGATCGTTCACAATTATTGACACTCTGGTTCGTGGTGTATCAGGATCGGGTGTGGCTGGAGTTTCGTCGCTGGGCCAGCCTCGACACGTGGTCGTACATCGGCGTGCTCGCTGCCAACTGCCCAATCAGGGCTTCCCCCGGGCAGAAAACGCCGTCCAGTCATCCGCTGCGCACCACCTCCGCCGCTAGATGGCACCGGAGGACAGCATGAGCAAAGGAGCACAGGTGAGGAGGTGCACCGGGACCGGCCGAGGCCGCCATCCGCGAAGAGTCCTGCTGCCCACCGCTCCGAGTCGCCAACGGCTCCCGGTCACAGGGTTAACGCCCCTGATGACCGGGCCAGGTCAGGGCCATCCAGGGATCGCTGCCCCCGCGCGATCAGGCTTTGACCTGGGCTGGGGTGCCCGGCGTGATCCGGGCACCCCAGCGAGGCTTCCGCTGCCGTCAGGGCTGCTGTGTCATGCGCGGTGACCCCAGAGGCGGCACGATACGCAGCGTCGACGGGTTCGCCCTCACCCCCGCCGGCACGTACTGGGATGCCGTCCGGCTCCCCCGGGAACTCGGCCTTCAGACCATGACCTACGTGTCAGGGTCTGTGGGCGCCGTCCTCATGGGCCCTCCTGCCCGCGGCATGTACTTTCTCGTGCCGCCGGGCACGACCGGCTCGTGGGACGTTCCGCAGACTTCGGCGCTGAGCGCCGCCTCGTATGTCGCGCTCCCGCCCGACTACCGCATCCGTCCGCCCGGCCCATACTGGCTCCTCTCCCCCCAGCGGGGCCTGTGGCACACGCGTACCGACGAGCTGCGTGCAGCCATTGAGACTGCGCTCGGCCTTCGCCCTGCCGCCCCGGACCGCGTACGGCCCGATCTCGCGCACCTCACCCAAGGTCAAATCGATGGATCTCACTGCGCGGCATGCGACGCACGCCTGCTCAACAGCCGACGTCTGGGCATGTTCTGCACCGGCGAAGGCCTGCTGGCCGAACCGACGGAGTTGTGGGCGTGCGCCCCACGGTGCGATCCGTCCCGAGCGGCCATCGGCTCCCACCACAGGAGCCGACGGCCCGACTCGGCCTAGGCCCCGCTCAAGGACACGTCCTCTGCATCCGAGTCCGTTCGCACCGGTCCTGCATCCGCCCGCACTCGAGGAGACCCGTAAGGCCATGACGTCCCCCCACGGCACCATCCGCTGCGCGTTCCCGACTCGCTGCAGGACGTCCATCACGAGGCGCATCCACCGGAAGGCTGCCGCGTTGCTGATCGCGGGCAGCCTGGCAGGGCTGACCGCTTGCAGCTCATCCGACAAAAAGGACGAGACGAGCGACGAGTCCCCGGCTGTCACGCAGTCCCCGACGGAGTCCGCCACCCCTGATCCGAAGGAGACGGCGAAGAAAGAAGCGCTCGCAGCGTATGGAGCGTATTGGCAGGAGATGGAAAAGCTCTACGCCGACCGCACAGGCAAGAGCGCCCGCCTCGATCAGTACGCCGCGTCCGCAGCCTTGAAGAACGCCGAGTCCGACGCCAAACGCGCTCACGAGAACGGCCTCATCTACCTCGGCGATGTCGCCGTCACAGACCAGACAGTCACCAAGATCGACGCCTCGGGAAAGATCCCGAACGCGACGGTCTCCAGCTGCCTGGACATCTCGCGCTGGCAGACCGTCGACGCCAGGACCCAGAAACCAGCGCCCCTCCCGGACAACCGGCTGACGAAGTACATGATCGTCAGCACGGTCGAAAAGTATCCAGAGGGCTGGCGCGTCACCAGCGACGAGCCCCAGGGGAAATCATGCTGACCCGCCGAATCGCCGCCAGTGCGGCGACTTTCTTAGTCGCAGCGCTCGCCGCCCCTGCCAACAGCTACGCAGACGAGGACCCCAACGGCGGCGGCGGTATCACGTGCGGCCTGTACAACTGCGAGGTTGAGGTTGACGTCCCCGGGCAGGCCGGTGGCCAAGACGGCGGCAGCGACGGCACGGGCGGATCGGGCGGAGGCAGCGGGTCGGCCGGGGGCGACGACGGCGAGTTCGCGAATGTCTGCTCCTACAAGCTCGCAGACCCGCAGCCGCCCGCCGGCAGCCTGGACTGGGAAGGCCACGAACCCGGCGACGGGGCCGTGTACGAACAGACCTGCACGCGAGACGGAGGGAACCTCACCATCGCTCGGATGGTGTGGTTGGCCGAGCCGCCCGAGCAAGAGGCAGTCGACCCGGCTGTCTTGGCGCAGCGCGCAGTTGACTCAATGACGCTGCTCGGGCCGGACATTGCCAGTCCGCGCGCGGCCGGGAAGTACACGGTCGGTGTCCCGATGTGGATGTGGGTCAACCAGAGCGCCACGACCTACGGGCCCAACACCGCCTCGGCGTCGGCGGGCGGGATCACCGTCACCGCGACCGCGAAGGTGTCGAAGATCGTATGGGATCTGGGAGACGGAGCCAGCGTGACGTGCAACGGACCCGGCACGCCCTATCAGGGCTCCGAGGGCATGGCCCAGTCACCGACCTGCGGACACGTGTATTCCAAGACCTCAGTCGGCGCCAAGAACGGCAAGTACCCCGTGACCGCGACCTCGACGTGGACGATCGACTGGCAGGGCGGCGGAGCAGCTGGCCAGCTCACCGAGATCCGGCAAACCAACGTGCAGGTGGCGATCGGCGAACTGCAGGTCGTCAGGTAACGCCGCCGGAAGGACAGAACGTTGAGCAACATCCAAGAACGTGTAGACGCGGTCAGCTCGAACCGAGTTCCCCAGCAGGGACGCATTGCTGGACCGGTGGCTCCCCCGCGGGTATCGGCCCGCAGGCGTCGGCCGGGTGTCATCGCCTTGTCTCTGGCATTGATCGCCGCCGGAGGCGCAGGTGTCGCTGTCCTGCTGCTGCAGGTCGGCAACCGCACCGAGGTAGTGACCGTGGTCCGTGACGTCCAGGTCGGCCAAGTCCTCACCGAAGACGACCTGGGCAAGGCCTCCATGGCGCTGGACCCGGCCGTCAAGGCTGTGCACAGCGACGACCTGGACTCGGTGGTGGGCAAGCGGGCCGCCGTGGAACTCAAGCCCGGCTCCCTGCTTGCCCCGTCGCAGGTGACGAAGGACTCGCTGGTGAAGGTCGGTGAGCAGTTGGTGCCGATCGGGCTCAAGCCCGAGCAGGTCCCGGCCACCGCGCTGGTGCCGGGCCAGAAGGTGCAGCTGGTCCACGTCCCGGCCCAGGGCGCAACGGACACCGACAAGACGTCCAACACCACACCGCAGACGATCGACGGGCGGGTCGTGAAGGCTTCCGGCGCCGCGCCCGGCACTGGAGTTGTGGTCGTCGATGTCGCCACCACCGCGGAAGACGGCCCCACTGCCGCCGCGTGGGTGTCGGCCGGCGCGCTGCGTCTGGTCCTCGCCGCTCCGGGCGGTAACTGATGTCTGTGATCGCACTGGCAGGCTGCAGTGGCGCACCCGGCGTGACCACGAGTGCGCTCGCCTTGCTGCTGTCGTGGCCGCTGGATCCGGGGCGGCGGATGATCCTGGCTGAGTGTGACCCGGATGGCGGGGCGGTGCTGCACGGGCTGCTGCAGGGCACGCTGGGTGACCGGTACGGGTTGCGCAACCTGTCCGTCGCGGCCCGCAAGGGCGAGTTCAGCGATGCGTTCTGGCGTCAGCTGATCGACCTGAGCGGTGAGGACGGCAAGAAGGAATCGCCGCGTGACCGGTTGTTGCTGCCGGGCATTACCGATCCCGCGCAGGCGGCGAGCCTGGGCTCTGTATGGAAGGTCTTGGCCCAGATGTTCCGCGGCATCGAAGCCGAGAGCGGGCACGACGTTCTGATCGACCTTGGCCGCTGCGGGGCGTTCGGGCCCTCCGGTGTCCTGGCCGAGCAGGCCGACACAGTCATCGTGGTGGTGCGTAACACCCTGCGCTGCCTGCAGGCCGCGGAAGCCCGGGTGCGTGCGCTGGAGGAACGGGTCGGCGAGGTAGGGCTGATTGTGATCGATGAGGGTCCCTACCCAGCGGGCGAGGTGCAGCGGGTGCTGCAGGTGCCGGTGGTAGCGACCCTGCCGTACGCGCCGGACGACGCCCGTGTGCTGTCGGACGGCGCCGAGCAGGCCCGTCGTTTCACCAAGTCGCCGCTGATGAAGGCCGCCCGGACGGGCAGTGCCCTGCTGGTGCAGCGGGCCGCTGTGCGGCGGGCCCGTCTCGATCCGGGCGGCGTGCGTGCCGCGGGCGGGCAGGTGACCCGTGCGCGGTAGGCCTCTGCACACCGATCCCAGTGTGGTTGCGCCGGCTGGCCACCCCCTGCAGGCGTGGACGCACCAGGCGAACGGCGCACCTGCCCGTGCCGGTGCTGCCTCAAGTGCGCACGCGCTCGGCGCCACCACTCCTCAGGTCACCGTCGATTACAAGGTCGCTCGGCATATCGCGGCCCAGGTCGCCAAGCAGCGCGAGGAACTGCTCAAGTCGACGCCCGATATGGACCGGGCCAGCGAAGAGCAGCGGTGCCTGGACTGGATCAACGAGGCTGTTGCGGTGTGGTCGGACGCCCAGGCGATGGCGCCGCAGGAAGATGAAGCACTGCGGCGTGCCGTCTACGACCTGCTCTTCAGGGCGGGTCGGCTGCAGCCGTATCTGGACGATGAGCGGGTCGAGGACATCATCATCCAAGGGCCGCACGAGGTGTGGCTGGACTACGGCGACGGCGAGCGCCGCATGGTGGGGCCGATCGCGGACTCGGAAGAGGAACTGCTGGAGCTCCTGCGGGAGCTGGCCCGTGGTTCCGGGCACAACGAGCGCACCATCTCCACCGCGAACCCGACGCTGGCGCTGTCGTTGCAGGACGGTTCCCGTCTGCAGGCGATCTCCGGGCTGGGGCCGATGACGTATGCGGTCATCCGCCGGCACCGGGTCTCCCACGCGGACCTCGATGACTTGGTACGGCTGGGCACGATCGACCCGGTCCTGCGTGACTTCCTCGGCGCGTGCGTGCGCGCGGAGAAGAACATCATGATCGCGGGGAAGCAGAAGGCGGGGAAGACCACGCTGCTGCGGGCGATGCTCAAGGAGTTCGATCCGGAGACGCGGTTTGCCACCATCCAGACCGAGGACGAGCTGTTCGCCCACGCCAACGGCTACCACCGCCAGGTCGTCTCCCTGGTCGGGCGTGAGTCCAACGGTGAGAAGGACGTCACCGGCCGGGGCGCCGGCGAGGTCACCCTGCTGGACCTGATGCATCCGGCGCTGCGGATGTCGCTGGAGCGGATCGTGGTCGGTGAGGTCCGCGGCCCGGAAGTCGTCGCCATGATGCAGGCGTTGACGAACGGGTCGGGCGGCAACCTGTGCACCATCCACGCCCGCCGCCCGGACATCATCTTCGACCGGATCGCCGAGCTGTACGCGCTCGCCCAGGAGAATCTGAGCGAGCAGTTGGCCTACCGGCAGACCGCCAACGGCCTGGACTTCATCGTCTACGTCGACATGACGGACGAGACGCAGATCGGCGGGCGGCGTCACCGCTACGTCTCCCACGTCCTGGAGCTGACCGGGATCGGCGAGAACGGCCGTCCCGCCACGAACACGATCTTCTCCCCCGGCACCGAGTGGGGTGACCTGCGGGCAGTCCCGCGGATGGATCCGAGCTGTATCGACGACCTGCGCCGCGTCGGCTTCGACTCCGCCCTCCTGCAGCAGCCCTACGGGGCCTGGCAGGCGCCGCTGCCTCTGAAAGTGGAGGTAAGGCGATGACCTTGTTGCTGGGGCTGCTGTGCGGCATGGCCGTGATCGGCGGGCTGATCGGCGCCGTGGCCGGTGTCGTGGGCACGACCGCACCGCGCCGGGCCCCGCTGCGGCAGCGGTGGCAGGCCCTGCGCGGCCGGGAAAAGGCTGAGGACGTACGGCTGCGGCGGCGGACCTTCACCGTCTTGGCGGTCGTGGTGTTCGTCGGCGTGTGGCTGGTGTCGGGGAACTTCGTGGGCGGCACGCTGCTCGGCTCGGCGGTCATCGGCGTGCCCTGGCTGATCGCCCCGGCGCAGCTTGCGCAGGAACGCATCGGGCAGTTGGAGGCGCTCAGCGAATGGACCCAGCGGCTGGCTGGGCTCTTGAGGTTGGGTATGGGCTTGGAACAGGCGATGATCACCAGCCGTCAGGGTGCACCGGAGGAGCTTTCCGGGCAGATCGTCAACCTGTCGGACCGGCTGCGGCTGGGCTGGCGGCCGCAGGAGGCGCTGCGGGCGTTCGCCGAGGAGCTTGACGACGTCACCGCGGACAAGGTGGTCGCCGCGCTCATCCTGTCGGTCAACGACCGCGGGCCGGGTCTGGCGCAGGCCTTGGAGGACCTGGCAGGCACGGTCCGCGATGAGGTCGCCAAGAAGCGCTCCATCGAGGCGGACCGGGCCAAACCCCGCACCACCGTGCGGTGGATGACCATCCTCACCGTGGGCGTCGTCGTGGCCGGGTTCTTCGTCCCGTCCTACACCAAGCCGTACTCCACGCTGCTGGGCCAGCTGGTGCTCGCGCTTCTGATGGCCGGGTTCATCGGGGTGCTCGCTTTGATGCGGCAGCTGGGCTCCTTCCGCCGCATCCCTCGCTTCTTGATCACCGACCCCTCCAGCACCGTCCGCCTGCCCGCACCCGCCAAGGACCCGGACATGCCGGACGTGCCGGTCGCCGGCCGTGAGCCGGAAGGAGTCAGCTCGTGAACCTGCTTCCCGTCGTAGTCACCGGTGGCACGGTCGGCGCCGGCCTCGCGTTGCTGGTGCGGGAACTGCTGCGCCCCCAGCCCGCGCTGGCGGCCGCGCTCGCGCGCAGCGCCCCGACGGCCATGACTCTGCCCGAGCCGGAACTGGACCGCGAAGAGCAGTGGGGACGGTGGCTGCTGGCCCGCCTCGAGCGCCTGCCTGGAGTGCGGGTCCCGAGCACCAACCTGGCCCTGCTCGGGCAGGGACCGGGCCAGTTCATGCTGAAGAAGACCGCACTTGCCGCTCTCGGCCTGCTCTGTCCGGTCCTCGTCACGATCCCGTGGATCATCGCGGGCGTCGCCCTGCCGTTCTACGTTCCCGCCGCCGTGGGCCTGCTCATCGCGGGGCTGCTGTTCATCACCCCGGATCTCGCGGTGCGAGACCAGGCCAAGCGGGCGCGGGAGGAGTTCACGCACGCCCTGTCCGCCTACCTGGACCTGGTCGCGCTCAAGCGGGCCGCCGACGCCGGCCCCGCGGAAGCACTGGAAAAGGCCGCCGAAGTCGGCCGCGGCTGGCCCTTCCTCTATCTGCAGGCAGCACTGCGCCGGGCCCGGCTGGAGAAGATCCCGCCCTATCAGGCACTGACGGAACTCGCCGAGCAGTACGACCTGCGTGTCCTGGACGATGTCGCCGACATCATGCGCGGGTCGGCCACCGACGGCGCCGCCGTCTACAAGGCTTTGCGGGCCCGCACTGCCGCTCTCAACAGCGAGCTGCTGGCCGCGCAGGCTGCCGAAGCGAACGCTGCCAGCGAGAAGATGACCGCCCCCGGAGCTCTCCTCGCCGTGCTGGTCATGCTGCTGATGGCGTTCCCCGCGGTGATCCGCATGCTCACCGTTTGATCAACCGTTCTCACATTCCAACTTGGTTGGTGGAGGAGCACACCTGATGAAGTACACCGCAATCCGTTCCTACCGCGCTGTCCGCTGGCTGACCACGCGCCTGGAAGAGGCGACGGCTGAGGCCGCGCGTCACCCGGACCGGGGTGACATCAGCATCACCACCGTCATCATCTGGGTCGCCGCCGTCACGGGCGCCCTGGTGATCGCCGGGAGTATCGCCGTGGTGATCGCCAAGTACAACGGAAACCTGGCCGGCATCTGATGAACGGCGGCGACCGGCTGAAAGCCTGGTGGCGCGGGCGACGATTGCGCGATGACCGGGGCGATACGTCCATCCAGATGGCGATCGTCTACCCGTTCGTGCTGCTGGCCACGATCGCCGTCATCCAGGCGTCCATGTGGTACTACGCCCGGCAGATCGCGTTGACGGCCGCCCGCGAGGGTCTCACCGTAGCCCGCTCCTACCAGGCTTCCCCGGCCGACGGCACGGCAAGGGCCCGCGAGGTCCTGGGGCGTGCCGCGGGTGACAGCCTGCGCGGCTACAGCGTCACGGCGAACAGCGATGGGGAGCGTGTGCAGGTCCAGGTCTCGGGCACGGCCATGTCGATGATCCCGGGCCTGTCCGGCCTGCAGGTCACGCAGTCCGCGTCCGGTCCGGTGGAGCGCTGGACTGTCCCGGGAGGGTGAACCAGGTGCGATACACGGTCCGATGGGCTCGCAGACTCCGCGGCGATGAGGGCAGCGCCTCGATTGAGGCTGCCATCATCCTCCCTGCCTTGATCATGTTCATCTGTATGGCCATCGCCGGGGGACGCATTGTCACCTCTGGCTCGAAGATCGACGCGGCAGCGGAGGACGCGGCGCGGGAGGCCTCCATTCACCGCACAGCGGGGGCCGCGCAGGGCGCCGCGCAGGCGGCGGCGGCTGAGTCCCTCAACGACCAGGGCATCAAGTGCGCGTCGACCAGCGTCAGCATCAACACGGCCGGTCTCAGCGTGCCGGTGGGGCAGGTAGGGACGGTCACCGCGACGGTGACCTGCACGGTCATTCTCGCCGACCTGTTGCTTCCGGGAGTGCCGGGAGCGAAGACGCTCACGTCGACCGCCACTTCGGTAGTGGACCAGTACAGGCAGCGGGGTGACGGATGATCTTCCGTCGGACTGGCCGGTGCCGAACCCGGCTGGATGACCGGGGTGGTGTGACGGTGTTCGTCGCGGTGTGCGTCGTCGCGCTGCTCGGGATCATCGGTGTCGCCGTCGACGGCGGCAGCAAGATGCGCGCCACGGAACGCGCCGACTACGTCGCCGGCGAAGCGGCCCGGGCGGGCGGACAGGCCATCGACCCCGCCGAGGCCATCAGCGGCAACGCGATCGTCGTCAATCCGCAGGACGCGCAGGCCGCCGCCCAGGCCTACCTGCGCTCGGCGGGTGCCACCGGCAGGGTCAGCGTGTCCGGCGACGGCAAGACCCTCAGCGTCGTCGTCACCGGCTCGTACGACACGAAGTTTCTGTCGGCGGTTGGGATCGGCTCGTTGTCGGTGACCGGCCACGGCAAGGCCACCCTCCTGCATGGCGTCACTGCTCCTGAAGGAAACTGATGCGCACCACCCCCTCCCGCGCCGCGTCGGCCGGCCGCACCCTGGCCCGTGTTCTCAAGGCCGTGCTGAGTTTGATCGTCCTGGCCGCTGCGGTCGCCGGGCTGCCGCTGCTGCTGGCCTGGGTCACCCCGGCCATCTGGGCTTCCACTCACGACGACCTCATGCACTTGCTGGACCGGCAGGACACCGGGGCAGTGTTCCTGCTGCTGCTCGTCGCGGTGGGCTGGATCGGGTGGGCGCAGTTCGCGTTCTGCGCCGTCCGTGAGCTGATCGCCCAGTTGCGGGGCCGGACCTGGCGCGCCCCGCGCGGTCTGGGCTCCTCGCAGCGGGCCGCCGCGCTTCTGGTGGGCAGCATCTTGGTCCTGCTGCCCACGAATTCGGCTCTGGCCTCCGACGCGCAGGCCGCGCCGGCCGCCACCGCGGCTCCCATCCCCGGACAGGCATCGCAGGCCCCGCCAGCCGCCGAAGCCGATCAGGCTCCGTCGTCTGCCGCGAGTGCATCGGCGTCCCGCACGTACACGGTGCGCGATATGCGGCCCGCGGAAAGCCTGTGGGGCATCGCCGAACGGGAGTTGGGGGACGGCGAACTGTGGCGGGAGATCGCGAGCCTGAACGAGGGCCGGACCATGGTCGATGGACAGGTCTTCCGTGCGAACAGCTTTCTGCAGCCCGGCTGGCAGCTGAAGATGCCCGATACCGCCAATCCCGTGGGAGGCGTCCGTACCCAACTAGGTGACAGCGCCCCGGCCGCCGGCCAGAAGAGCGAGCACGTCGTCACGGTCCACTCCGGCGACTACCTGTCGAAGATCGCGGAGGAGGAACTCGGCGACGGCGCCAAGTGGCATCAGCTGTTCGAGGCCACCGAGGGCAAACCGCAGCCGCACGGTCTGCCCGCCATCTCCGACCCGGACGTCATCTACGCGGGGCAGCAGGTCACCGTGCCCGGCGCCCAGCCCGACCAGTCGCCCCGGGACCGCGACCAGGACCGCGATCAGAGCGAGGAGTCGGGCAGTCAGGAGACCACTCCCCCGGCCACTCAGAAGCCCGGCGGTGAGGAGAAGCCGGGCGAGGGTGCAGGGAATGAGACGCCCGTGCCCAGCCACACCGCAGCGCCTGCCCCGGAGTCGTCGGCACCCAGCGCCCCGGCGAGTCGCCCTGCCGGGCAGCCCGGGCAGGATCAGGGCTCTCCTTCCGCACGGCCCGAGCCGAGCGTCAGCGTCTCGCCGTCTGCCGTCTCGCCGTCGGCGTCGGCGTCGGCGTCGGCGTCGGCGTCGGCGTCGGCGTCGGCGTCGGCGTCGGCGTCGGGTGAATCGTCCGGCTCCGCTGCCTCCTCCCCTGACACCACGGCGTCCCAGTCACCGGGGACGGCTCCGGCCGGCAACCCGCTGAACCTGCGCACTGTTCTCGGCGCCGGCGCACTGTTGGCCGCCGCCGTCACCGGCGCTCTCGCCCTACGCAGGACGCTGCAGCGCCGCCGGCGCAAACCGGGCGAGAAGATCGCCATCGGACCGGAGACATCCACGGCAGAGGCACAGCTGGCGGCGACCGCCGAACCGGACGGGGCCGCCCGCTTGGACGTGGCGCTGAGAACCCTGGCCCACCGGGTGGCTCAGGCGCAGGACGCCGTCCTGCCGCCGATGCGGGCGGCGCGGATCGGCGCCCGCACGCTGGAGGTGTTACCCGAGGATCTCTCCCAGGAGCCGCAGGCGCCCTTTGTGTCCGGGAAGGCCGGTTGGTGGGCCCTGTCCTCTGATGCCGTCCTCTTGGACGAGGAGGCCGCCAGCGAGGTGCCGGCACCGTATCCGGGGCTGGTCACGATCGGCAGCACCAAGGCCGGTGACCTTCTGCTGCTCAACCTCGCGCAACTGCCCGCGCTGCTCCTGGACGGCAACCCGGTCCACATCACCGAGGTGTGCACGTCGCTTGCCCTGGAGCTCGGGATGAGCCCGTGGGCGAGTGAAGTCGAGGTCGTCACCGTGGGCTTCGGTGAGGAGCTGCCGCAGTTGCTGCCCACCGCGCGGATCGCCCACATGCGGCAGGCCGCCCACGCACTGCGCGATCTGTCCGAGCGGCTGCTGGAAGCACACCAGATGCCCGAGACCCAGCATCAGCCGTATCTGCTGCTGTGCGCGTCTTCTCTGGACACGGACACGGCCTGGCAGTTCGCCGATGTCATCGACAAGTCCGGCACCGTCCCCGTCACGCTGATCGCCCCGGCGAGTTCGGCTGCCCCACACTTCCCCGAGGCGAAGATCCTCAACGCCTCACTCAGTGAGCCGCAACACCTCGACTACGCCGGCATCGACGTCACGGTGCAGCGCCTGGAGCACGCCGCCTATCTGCAGATCACCACCGCGTTGAAGGTGTCCGGGCAGCCGCCGCATGCGGCCGAGGGTCCTTGGCAGGAGGTCCCCAACGAGCCCGACAGGATGGATGAGCCCGCCCAGCCCGCTCCGGAGGAAACCAGCGCGCCCGCAGCCACCGCTGCCACGAGCCTCTCGCCGGCGGCGGCAACGGATGTGAGCGGTGAGGTCTTCCCGGCCCTGCTCGCCGCCACCACTGATCCGTCCGGACTTCGCCTCCTGCCCACCGCCACGGCGTCGACTCAGTCCGCCGACGAGCCCGGCCCGGACACCGAAGCAGCGCCCCCGGCGCCCGCGGAGACCCCGGCCGTTGGAGAGGCCGCGGGGGCCGCCGATCACGAGGAGTCCGCCAGGGACAGCAAGGCGACGGAGGCTGAGGAGTGCGAGGCGCTTGACCTGCACGCACCGGAGATCCGGGTCCTGGGCCCGGTCGAGGTGACCGGCGTGGACAGCACCGGCCACGGCCCGCGGATGGCACAGCTCGCCGCCTTGCTTTTCTTCCGGCCCGGGCGGAGTGCGGACGTGCTGTGCTCCGACATGGACCCCGTCAGCCCTTGGTCGCCGAGCACCCTCAACGCCCGTCTGCAGGGCTTGCGTCGCTCCCTGGGCAGCGATCCCGCCGGCAATCCTTACGTGCCGCGACGCAGCTCCGGCGAGGACCCGTACCGGCTCTCCCCCGGTGTGCGCTGCGACTGGAGCCGCTTCCTGCAGCTCGTCGAACGCGCTCTGCCCCTGGGACCGGCTGGCCTGCCGGACCTGGAGCGGGCCCTCGCCCTGGTGCGGGGCCGGCCGTTCGGAGGCAAGTCCCTGCCCTGGGCCGAGCCGCACCAGCAGGAAATGATCGCGCGCATCATCGACGTCGCGCACACCGTGGCCACCTACCGCACCCCCGCAGGCTCTCACCACGACCTCAGCGCGGCCCGCCAGGCGATCGCGACCGGCCTCGACGTCGACGACACCGCGGAGCTGCTGTATCGCGACTGGTGCAGGATTGAGGCCGCGGCAGGCAACCGGCAGGGACTGCACACCGCCATCACCCGTGTCCAACAGGTCAACCGGACGCTCGACTGCTCCCTGGAGACGGAGACCGAGCAGCTCATCAACGAACTCCTCAACGGGCCGGGCCCGGCGGCGCGCAAGGCCCTCTAGCCGATGTGCGCGCAGATGCGCAGCGCATCACTGCCCGCTGGGGGCGACGTCGCGAGCTGCGTACGCGAGGAGTTCCCTGACGGCGGCCTCCTGGGAGGCAGGAGGGCGTTCACGCCACTGGGACAGCGTGTCGCGGACGGTCTGCGCAACGGCCTTCGCGCGCTGCACCAGGTCGCCGTCGAGAGCCGTCACGTCCCCGCTCGCAGTGCGGCCCGTGACGACGATGGGACCTGCCAACGGGTACAGGGGCATGCCACGCCCAGGCGCTCGCCAGAGCCCAGGGGGCCAGGTTCTGAGGTAGGTCGAGCTTTACTGCTCGTTTCAGAATGAGACCTTGATCTCGACTGCTCGGCGGCGTGGAACTCGGTGATGCCACGGAACCGGTTGCTCTGCTTGCGCGTTGGCTCGACAGGTCTATGAGGGGAGAACCTTGTCGAGCTTGAGCTTCCCGCCGGTGCGGGCTGTCGGACGCGGGGCGGCCTGGTATCGCGGTGATTGCCATGTCCACTCCGTGCGCTCGGGCGGCGGAGAACTCACTCCCGAAGAGTTGGCGCTCGGAGCCCGCGCCGCCGGGCTCGACTTCATCGCGACGACAGAGCACAGGTCTGCTGCGGAACCCGGTGTATGGGGACATCTGGCTACCGAGGACTTCTTGATTGTTCTCGGTGAGGAAGTGACCACGAAGACCGGGCACTGGCTCGCGCTCGGCGTCAGCCCCGGCCAGGTCGTCGACTGGAACTACGGGGTCAGAGACGGACTGATCGATCAGTGTCTGGACCAGGTCCATCGAGTGGGAGGCCTGTGCGTGGCGGCGCACCCGCATGTGCCCTATCCATCGGGCGACTTCATGTACTCCTTCCAGGGCTTCGACGTGGTGGAGGTGTGGAACGGGCCATGGACTTCAGACCGGCCCTGGAATGCTGACAACGAGGCTGCCCTGGCCGAATGGGGGCGGAGCCTCGCAGCCGACATCCAGACGGGTTCGTGGCGACCGGCGATGGGCAACAGTGACACCCACTTGGAGGGGCAGATCGGCATCCCTCACACTGTGGTCTTCGCCGAGGAGTTGAGTACGGCGGCGATCCTGGCCGGGATCCGCTCGGGCCGGAGCTGGATCGCCGAGTCGGCGGCCGTGGAGGTGTCGTTCACGGCCAATGTGGAGGGTCGCATCGCCGGAGTGGGAGAACTGCTCGCAACTCATGGTGGGCGGGTCGAAGTGCGCGCAGCGATACAGGGCGTACCGGCGGCGACCGTCAGCTTCCACACCGATCGAGGGAAGGTTCACCGCGCGGCCCTTCCCGGTGACGGAGCAGGTGTGGTGCAGTGGCACACGACGGCGGAGGACTCGGCGTTCGTCCGCATCGAGGTCCGCCATCCCAACGGGCCCGTCGCCGCACTCACCAATCCGGTCATCCTGTTCTGACTGATCGCTTCAACGTGCGGTGCGCAGGCGGCGGAGGCAGATAAGGCTGCAGGCCAGTTCGAGCAGGCCCTGGTGGAGGTCGGCGCGTCGTTCGTAGCGGATCCGGAGTCGTTTGAACTGGTGCAGCCAGGCGAAGGCGCGCTCCACCACCCAACGCACCTTGCCCAGCCCCGAGCCGTGGGCGACGCCGCGTCGGGCGATCAGCGGCTTGATGCCGCGTTTCCACAGCAGGCGGCGGTACTTGTCGAAGTCGTAGCCCCGGTCGGCGTACAGGCGCCGCGGTTTCCGGCGGGGGCGTCCCCGACGTCCCCGGATCGATGGGACCGCGTCCAGCAGCGGCAGGAGCTGGGTGACGTCGTGTCGGTTGCCACCGGTGAGCGTGACGGCGAGCGGGGTTCCGTGGCGGTCGACGATCAGATGATGTTTGGAGCCGGGACGGGCGCGGTCGACGGGCGAGGGGCCGACGTGATCCCTCCTTTGAGCGCCCGGACGTGTGATCCGTCCACGGCGCAGTCGTCGAGGTCCAGGAGGTCGGCACGGCGCAGCTCGGTCAGCAAGGCGGCTTGCAGACGCGGCCACACGCCGGCCTCCGTCCAGTCCCTCAGCCGGCGCCAGGCCGTCACGCCTGAGCAGCCCACAGTCTCCGCGGGGACATCGCGCCAGGCGACACCGGTGCGCAGAACATACATCACGCCGGCGAGCGCCGCTCGGTCGGGGACGCGCAGCCGTCCGGGGAAGCGGTGGCGTCGCGCGGGAGCGGGTGGCAGTAGCGGTGCCACCCGCTCCCACAAAGCGTCAGGAACAAGATCAGCACGCACCCGGACACCCTGCCGACCAAGATCGCCCAGCACAAGTCCTGCGGCTCAATTCATTCTGAAACGATCAGTTAGGCCGTTGCCGTGAATGTGCAGAAGGGCCCGCCGGTTGTACATCCCTTGGTAGACGGCGTCGGATCAGACCTGCACCTGGCTCGCGGATTGCGCATCGGTCGCGGGCAGATCGAGGACGGTGACCGTGGCATCTGGGTCGATGCGCAGTGCTCGCATGGTTCCTCCTCGTCGGCTCGGGGGCTCGAGGGCTCGGCTGCGCACTGCGCAGGCGCGGCGCGCAGGGCTGCGCAATGATCACGAGGTCTGCGCAATGCACGGCTGATCAGGGGTTTCTGATTGCGCAGCCTGCTGGGCGTGAGGTGACATCGGATGCGCAGTCGGTGCGCGGTGGCGGACTTACTGCTGTGCGCTGGCGTGGTGGCGGATGAGGGCATGCCAGCGGCGCTCGAAGTCGACGGCGTTCTCGGTGATGTAGTCGGTGGTGACGGGCTTGTTGTACTGAGCGGTGATGCCGCGGGCTGCGCACTCCTGCGCAACGGCGTCCGGCGCAGGCTGCTCGGTGCGCGTTCGGTACTCGGCCCAGACGTTGTAGACGCGGGAGGGCAGGAAGTAGCGGCGCAGGTTGGCAGGGCTGACGGGTCGACCGCCGCGGCCGTGCATGCCCTTGTCCGCGAGATAGGCGGACAGTTGCTCGGCCGTCGGTTCGTCGCCGTGCTCGGTCTGGTAGTCGGCCCACGCGAGGTAGTAGCGATCGACTGTGGTGAGGGCAGTACGCTCCCCCGCTGGTTCTTCCGGTTCTGGCGGCGGGTCATCGATAGCGGCGTTCACCCGTAGGGTGCGCTTCTCCTTCGCGGGCTGCGCACCCGCGCTGGCGGGCTCCTCCTCGCTCTCCGTCTCCTCCGGGAGCACCTCGTCACCCTGCTCGCCGGGATCCACGGCCGTGTCTTCTGGGGGCGGCTGGGTGCTGCCGGACTCTTGCTCCTGGAAGCTGGTGACGAAGCCTGCCAAGTCGTCGCCCGTTATGGGCTGGCCGCCGCTTCCGGTGATGGCGTCCCGCTCGTACACGTACGCGGCGAGCGCGGCGGCATCGGGGTAAGTGCCGTGCTCGTGCGCGTAGGTGGTCCAGGCGCTGTGGAAGTAGTCGTACCAGGACTGGTCGTCCGGCTCTGCTTCGTCGGAGCCTTCGGGCTCCTGAAGGTGGAGCGCATAGCGCGCCTGCAGCACCTGGAGCAGGGGCTGCACCTGGTCCTCGGAGAGCGGGGCGCCGGCTCCCGTGGAAATACCGTAGGTGTCGCGCAGCCAGAAGGCCCACTGCGTCGGGGTCGGCTCGGCCTGGAACTGGACGAGGAACGCTTGGTAGGCCTCGGCGAACCCTTCGGCGGCTTCCTCGGCCGATTCCTGCGGCTCGCGAGACCGGTCGGGCACCGGAGTTGGGACCGGCACCTGGACCGATTGCGACGCTGCGCTCTCCAGCTCGGGCACTGGCTGCTCGCGCTCTGGGGCGGCCTCGAGCGCGGACTCTGCCGGCCGGGCCGGGGCGGGGTCCCGGTCGACGGTGAACAGGATGGGTGGCTCTTCGATGCCGGCGGCGGCGAGACCGGCGGGCGCGGTCTCGGCAAGCGGGACGCCGTACCGGGCCAGACGCAGCGGCATCAACGCCTCGACGGGAGCCTTGCGACGCCAGGCCCGACCGAAACGGGACCGGAGACTGGCCTGGTAGACCAGGCGCTCCTGCTCCAGCTTGATGACCTGTTCGTAGGAACGGAGCTCCCACAGCTTCATCCGACGCCACAACAGGAATGTGGGAAAAGGGGAAAGCATCCAGCGGGTGAGGCGGACGCCCTCCATGTGCTTGTCGGCCGTGATATCTGCGATCCGGCCGATCGCGTGGCGGGCTGCCTCGACCGAGATGACGAAGAGGACCGGAATGACGGCGTGCATGCCTACGCCCAGCGGGTCCGGCCAGGCGGCCGCGCCGTTGAAGGCGATCGTCGCCGCCGTCAGCAGCCAGGCCGTCTGACGCAGCAGGGGGAACGGGATGCGGGTCCAGGTCAGCAGCAGATCCATGGCCAGCAGGACGCAGATGCCTGCGTCGATGCCAATTGGGAAGACGTAGGAGAAGTTCCCGAAGCCCTTCTGTAGGGCCAGTTCACGGACCGCTGCGTAGGAACCGGCGAAGCCGATGCCCGCGATGACCACCGCACCGGCGACGACCACGCCGATGAGAGTTCGGTGCATCCGGTTCAGCTGAGGTATCTCGCCGCTTCCGGCAGCCACGCTCCTACTCCCCCGCCACATCGTCAACTCTGGACAGACTCACACTTTCACGTGTCTCACGGCACCGCGCCACTTTTGGCGCCTCCTCTTACGGGTCGAAGCGGAGGCGCCCGTCAGGCTCAACTCGCCGACTCAGCGGAGAACGACGCCATGATCTCCGCGTACTTCACGGGGTCGCGCTCTTGGCCAAGTTGGGCGAGCACGCGCAGCAGTTCGAAGAACGCCGGCTCTTCCATCTTGCGCGACAGGTGCATCCCGATGAAGAACGGATCGTCGTAGGGCAGGGAACGGGGCTGCCTGTCCTCGTTGTTCGGCGCTTCCTTGGTCTGGCGAGTTTGAGCGCCGCGCGGTTCAGGGACGCCCTGCTCGGGCTCGGGAACGGGCTTCTTCTGCTCCTCATCGGCGGGTGTGGCCGGGGAGTTGTTGACCGTGCTGCTGGTGATTACGTCGTAATCACCGTCGTCGCCCTCCGACGGACGCGCAGTCGGCTCCTGTACGACCTCGTCCTGTTGTGCAGGCTGAGACCTCGCGGCACGAACCTGGTCTTCCTTCCGCGCCCGTTCCGCCTTCAGGTCCGCCAGAGCTGCCGCCTGCTGATCGGCGGGCTTGTTGCCGACGGCACGCAGCAGATCGATGGACTCCTCACCAATGCGTTCCTGCAGTTCAGGAGTGAGGTTGAGCAGCGCAAGGCGCTGAGACACCCACCCCTGGGAGCGGTGCAGGCGTTTGGCGAGAGCGCGCTGACTGCCGTAGATGGCCAGGAGCCGTTGGAGAGCGCGCGCTTCATCGAGCTCTTCGAGGTCCTGGCGGTGGATGTTAGCGACGAGGGCGGACTCCAGGAGCTCCTCCGACGTGCCGCCTTGTTCGTCACTGACCATGACCTTGAGTGCGGCGAGCCCGGCTTCGCGGGCGGCAGCAAGCCGGCTGCTGCCGTCGATGACCACGTGGGTGGCGTCTGGTTCGAGGTCGGCTTCGCGGTCGGGGTTGGCCTTGATGTAGGCGTCTCGGTTCATGACCGTGATGGCCTGCTTCTGGCCATGTGTCTGGAGGCTGCCTGCAAGGTCGGCGAGGTCGCCGAGGCTGGAGCGGGGGTTGTCGGGGTTGGGGCTGATGCGGTTGAGGGGAAGCTCGGTGGGCGCGGCGACACCGTCGGTGGGGACCCCGGTTGCGGCGGCGACGGCTTGCCGGCGTGCGCTGACTTGGCGCACTCCCCCGCCGAATCGGCCGCTGCCCAGCTGGTCGGCCTTGCTCACAGCACCTCCCTGGCCAGGGCGCGCATGCCGACGGACTGCTGCGATTTTGGCGCGTAGGACAGCAACGGCTTCTTCACGCGGACTGCTTCCTTCTGTTCCTTGAGGTCTCCGATGAGCCCGACGACCCGCGGATCCTTTATGTCGACCCAGCCCTGGAGGGATGACGTGGCGATGTAGCCGCGGCGGGAGTCGTACAGGTTGACGACGATTCCGAGGTAGTCGATGTCGACCTTAAGGTCGTTACGCAGGTCTTCGATCTGCGTGGTGAGGAGTTCGTAGGCGTCTGCGGAGCTGTCCTCGGCCTGGACGACAATGAGGGCGCCGGACTGGCCGGGCTTCTCGTTGTCACGGCGGCGGCCGTAGTAGGCGGCAGCGTCCATGCTCAGGCCGAGGCTCGGGGGGCAGTCGACGATGATTACGTCGTAATCACTCTCGACTGGGGCAAGGGCACGCTCGAGGGCGGACTCGCGGGCGCGGACACCGGACAGGCGCACGTCGAGCAGGAAGGCGTCGTTACAGGCGGGCAGCAAATGCAGTCGGCCGGCGAAGCTGTCGTCGTCGACGGAGACGATGAGGTCCCTGAGGTCGCCCTTGGGCGCGCCGGCCATGTGGTTGGTCAAGCTGTCGCCGTCGAGCGGCAGCGGGCTGGCTCCGAGTTGGTTGGTGAGGTGACTTTGCGGGTCGAAGTCGACGAGCAGTACGCGCTGGCCGGGTCCGGGCAGGTTCTCGATGTCGAGGGCGCCGTCCTCCAGGACCGCTTCGCCCTCTTCTGTCTCACTGGCGCGCAGGGCTTTGGTAAGGGCCTTGGCTACGCGCACGGGGTGCAGGGAGTTGGCGTCTTCCGCGAGTGCCTCGCCCAGGCCGGCGGTGATGGCCGTCTTGCCGACGCCGCCCTTCTGGTTGCAGACGACGATGCGGCGGGTGATGACGGGACGTTGCACGTCGGGAGTGGGATTGGTGTCGAGCCAGAGCTGGACAGCCTGGGCAAGGCCCTGGATGAGGGAGACTCGCCGGTCCGTGGCGATCTGACGGAACTCTTCCCATTGGCCAGAAGGCAGGAAGGTGGAGAAGGAGTCCGCGCCGGCTGTGTCGAGGGTTGGGAGAGTTGAGGCGAGGCTGCACCAGTCACTGATGCCCTGTTCAACTGCGCTTTGGATGTCGATGCCGAGCTGCGCGGCTCTGATCTTGAGGTTCTGCCGGAGCTGTCCCGGCAGTTTGGATACGACCTTCTCGCGGTCGCTCGAGGTGGCTGAGGTAGTCATGGTGGCACCATACTAACGCCGTAGATCATCTACCTCAGTGACACGTTAGTTAGGCCAAGTTGATGCATGGGCTGCCGCCAAACCAGTGATTACGCCGTAATCAACCTGCCGCCGCGCACTCACTCCCCCACTCCGGTGATTACGGCGTAATCAGGCAGCACAGCCATGCGCACCAAACCGCTCCTCCCCTGACCGACGCGCTTACCTCACGGGCAACCACCTGCCTCGCCCCCGGCGCAGGGGACTTCATGGCGCGATCTGAGACGAAGCACCAGTACCCCGTCTCTGGCGACCGTGCCAGATCTGTACACAGCCGAAGCGCCCTGCGGAACCCTGCCCACACGCCTGCGCATCCCAAGGAAGAGCAGACCGATGAGGCGACTCATACAGGGGGACGCGACTCATGACCGGCACCGGACTCTCCATCCAAGAACAGGCACTCTGGGACGCCTTCCCTACGGGACAGATCGTCGATCTGAGCCAGGCCGCCGAGCCCGCCTCTGCCAACCGCCGGCTCGTACGGGCCAGCATCATCTCCCGGCTGCTACTGGGCGACCAGGAGCCGAGGCCAGGATTCGTACCGTCACTTCGTCTGCGCGGCGCCACGGTGACAGGGCTGCTGGACCTGTCAGCATGCGAGGTGCCCTGCAGCCTCTTCCTGCAGGACTGTTCCTTTCAACAGGCCCCGAGGCTTGAAGCGGCTTCCCTGAAGCTCGTCGACTTCAGCGGCTCACGCTTCCCCAGCCTGGAACTGCACGATGCCCGCGTCGACGGAGCTCTCCGTCTTAACGGCTGCCACAGCTTCCGTCACGTGCGGCTCAGCCGCACCACAGTCACCGGCACTGCAGACCTGGCTGGGCTCCACGCCGCCGGAACACCGGCCGTACTGGCCGACAGCCTCACCGTTGACCAAGACCTGATACTCCGGGACGCGGACATCAGCGGCGAAGTCCTCATGTGGAGTGCCCGAATCGGCGGAACCTTCGTGATCGAAGGAACTCGCATCACCAACTCCCCCGGCGTGACGCTCAACGGCGACGGCCTCGTCGTCGGCAACGGCCTCTTCGGCGGAACCCCCGGCGCCAGGACCGGACACCGCTTCACCTCTCAAGGGCAACTCAGGCTGCAAGACGCGAGGATCTCCCGCTGCTGCACGTTCAGCGGAAGCCGACTGCACAATCCCCACGGCACCGCACTCAACGCGGAGCGACTCCACGTCGACGGCCCCCTCGCCCTCGACGCAGGCTTCACCGCCGAAGGAACCGTCCAACTGACCGGCGCACACGTTCAAGGCTCGCTCCTCCTCCGGGAAGCCACCCTGAACACGGCCGGCCAACCCGCCTTGAACGCCTCACTTGCCCGGATCTCAGGAGACCTGAACGCCAGCTCTGGCGTCTCCATCCGGGGCGAAACCCTGCTGGAGGAAGCACACATCGACGGCTCAGCCGACTTCACCCAGGCCGTGCTGTACAACCCAGCAGGCGCAAGCCTCTCCGCCCGACGCCTGCATGTACGCGGACGCCTCTACGGCGGAAGCCTGTCCTCCACGGGTCACATCGTCCTCACCGACGCCCAGATCGGCGCCAGCCTCGAACTCCCGAACGCACAGCTGGCACATCCCGGCGCCGACACCTTGACCGCCTGGGGCATGACCGTCGGCGGCACCGTCGACTGCTGCGACGGCTTCGTCTCCCAGGGCCGCATGTCCTTCACCAACAGCGCCATCACCAGCACGCTCTGCCTCACCAGCGCAACCATCACAGAACGCCTGAGCTTCAAGAGCCTGCGAGCCGGCTCAATGAAGACCGACGCCGCCACTACCTTGCGCAGCGCAGTCGACCTCCGGCACGCCCACATCGACGTCCTGGCAGATGCCCCAGCCAGCTGGCCCGACGAGACAAGCCTGGATGGCCTCACCTACACCTACTTGGAGACGGCACCCCTCGACGAACGTCTCGCCTGGCTCGGCCGGCCGGACAGCGAATACCTGCCTCAGCCTTACGAACAGCTCGCCGCCTTTTACACCCGCCAGGGCCGCGACGCCGAAGCCCGCGAAGTTCTCCTCGCCCGATGCCGACGCCATCGCTCAAGCCAGCCACCGGGCCTACGCATATGGGGCTACCTTCAGGACTGGGCCGTCGGATACGGCTACCGCCCCATCAGAGCCGCGGCATGGCTGATGATCCTGCTCACCTCCGCAACCCTCGCATTCATGGCCCAACATCCTGCCGCCGCACGACCTGCCGAAGCCCCACCCTTCAACGCAGTCCTCTACGCCCTCGATCTACTGCTGCCAGTCGTGGACTTCGGACAGCAGAATGCCTTCCACGCGGCAGGCTGGCAGCAGTGGCTGGCCGCGGCGCTCATCGCAGCAGGCTGGATCCTGGCCACGACCATCGCGGCAGGCATCACCCGCACCCTTTCCCGTAGGTAGCCAACGGCTGGGCGAGTGAAGCCTGCGCCTGGGTGATTACGGCGTAATCACCAGCAGCGGTGAGAAGGGAAGGAAGCAGCTGCCGTCCATGAGTGCGGCAGAAGCTGCCGTGGCCGCGAGCCCGTCCTCACGTGCCTCAGTCGGCTTCGTTGTGAGCCGGTCTGCTCTTCAGCTCACGTACAAATGCGTCCACGAACGGCATGCTGCTCCGCCAGCAGAACCGCCTCCGGAACGCGGCGCACTGGCAGGTTCGGGCCCGCACGATCGGTCAAGGAGGCCGATGGGGCCGCCCGCGTGCCACTCGGAGGAGCCCGGACTCGGCGACGCGGGACGCTGCGGCACGCCGCCGGCCTCACACGCCCACGTCCTGCAACCGGCTGGGGGAGCGGAGTTGCGAGCCCTCGGCTTGCGTGATTACGGCGTAATCACCACGCAGCCCTGAGAAGGAAAGGGTCAACTACCGCCTACGAGCTGGGCAGCAGCTGCGACCGTCGCGACGCGTCCTCACTGGTGACAGACGGACGCCTTGCGAGGCCTGCCCTCCTCAGCTCACGACGACCGCTTCAACCTAAAGCCCGAGGCTGAGAACTGCGTTGAGGTCTCGCAGTGGGGGAGTACCGCCTCGATCTGGTCCAGCCAGAACGACACGTCATCGTCGTCACCCAAGGCGGCACGATGCCCGAGAAGCCGACGCGCAACGCCCGTCCCGTGTTACCCGTAGATGAGGCAGTGCCGCTGAACTGGCGCACAGCTGAGGCGGCGGAGCCGTGTATGTCGAGGCCAGGCACGGGCCACGTTCCTTAGCCGGACCAGATGGCTAGCTCGCCTCCAGGGAGCGCCACGAAGCGCCATCCCGTTGTGCCAGTCACCTGCCACGCTTCGAAGGAAAGATCGGACGAGCAGGTCAGGAGGTGGCCTGTGTCGAAAACGAGGCGCAGACTACCGGACTTGAACGCCACCGCCGACAGGACATTCGCTCCGAAGAGAGCGAGAGCCGCTGCCACGTCCTGCGACTCCGGCTTCAGAAGCTCGGATGGGCTGGTACGAGCTGTCCCGTGCGAGAGGATGATGGGTGCTTCCAATGTGACTTCCCAGTCTGAGTCGAGGACTAGCACGAGCCGGAAGTCCACACTGATTCTGGTGACTCGCATGCCGCGCAGGTTCAGGATCCACCGGTCCTCGTGTTCGACAGGACCCTCTTTAGTGCTCACTACTGCACCTTGGCCGATTCGGCAGTCGAGAGCCATGGCATTTCTTCCCCTGCTCGGGGCGGGAAGCGAGCTGTGCCAGCGCGTTCATCCGCGCGAACAGGTTCGCGGAGACGGAAGCCCGAACGGCTTGGTTCGTTGGGAAAGCTACTCGACCGAGTGAGACGGGACCTTCCTGTAGGTGGCCACCGGCTGGGGGATGAAGCTGAGCATGAGTGATTACGACGTAATCACCCAAGCGGCCGTGAGTAGGGAAGGGGCGGCTGGCGTCTACGAGTGCAGGGCAGCTTCGAGCGCCGCCAGAACATCCTCACTCATGCGGACGCACCGTGAGGCGGTCTATCTTCCTCAGCTCATGCACGGCCGCTTCCACGCATGTCCCGAGGCTGAGGAATGCGTGAGGGTCTTTCAGTGGGGGAGTACGCCTCGATCTGGTCCAGCCAAAGCGTCGCGTCATCGTCGCCATCGAGGGCACCACGGTGCTCGAGAAGCCGCCGTGCAACCAGGGTCACCGGCGCACGCCGACAGCAGGCCCACCTCTTCTGTCAGGGGCTCGGCCGCTGGCCGGGCCGCGGCACGCCGCTCCGCCAGCAGAACCGCCTCAGGGCCGCAGTGCACTGGCAGGTTCGGGTCCGCAGGACTGGTCAGGACTGCGGCACGCAGCCGGCCTCATACGCAGACGTCCGGCAGGTAGACCGGCTGGGGGAGTGGAGTCGCTAGCCCTCGGCTTGGGTGATTACGGCGTAATCACCCAAGCCGCCCTGAGAAGGAAAGGGTCAGCTACCCCCCCCCC
>NZ_JAGMUK010000034.1 GCF_019049245.1 Streptomyces sp. AC555_RSS877
TGTTCTGTCCGGGGAGGTTGTGGACAGGTGAGTCAGGTCTCGGCTGAGGGATCTTGAAACAGGTGAGGGCCTTCCGGTTCGGTGTGGATTGCGACGTCTACACCAACAGAAAGGCCCTCGTGCCCCACCGTAATGCACCCCTGACCGAGACCGGCCGTCTGCGTCTGGCCCGCTGCGTGGTCGAGGACGGCTGGCCGCTGCGGCGAGCCGCCGAACGCTTCCAGGTCTCGCCCACCACGGCCCAGCGCTGGGCCGACCGCTACCGGCAGTTCGGCGAGGTCGGCATGGCCGACCGCTCCTCACGCCCGCACACCAGTCCGCGCCGTACCCCGACCCGAACCGAACGCCGGATCATCAAGGTCCGCATCCTGCGCCGCTGGGGACCGGCCCGCATCGCGCACCTGCTGCGGCTGGCGCCCTCCACCGTGCACCGTGTGCTGACCCGCTACGGCCTGGCCCGCCTCACCCACCTGGACCGGGCCACCGGCCGCGTCATACGCCGCTACGAACGCGACCGGCCCGGCGAACTGGTCCACGTCGACATCAAGAAACTCGGCAACATCCCCGACGGCGGCGGCCACAAGGTCCTCGGCCGGGCCGCGGGCCGCAAGAACCGCAAGAACGCCGGTTACAGCTACCTGCACACCGCCGTCGACGACCACTCCCGCCTCGCCTACAGCGAGATCCACACCGACGAGAAGAAGGAGACCGCCACCGGTTTCTGGACCCGCGCCCAGACGTTCTTCACCCAGGCCGGGATCACCGTCGAGCGGGTACTCACCGACAACGGTTCCTGCTACCGCTCACGCGACTGGCGAGACCTGCTGGCCAGGGCCGGGATCAACCACAAGCGAACCCAGCCCTACCGGCCGCAGACCAATGGCAAGGTCGAACGCTTCAACCGCACCCTGCTCGACGAATGGGCCTACGCCCGCCCCTACCAATCAGAACAGGAACGACGCGACGCCTTCCCGGAGTGGCTGCACACCTACAATCACCACCGAGGACACACCGCTCTGAAAGGCCAACCACCCGCCAGCCGCGTCCCCAACCTCACAGGGCAGTACA
>NZ_JAGMUK010000233.1 GCF_019049245.1 Streptomyces sp. AC555_RSS877
GGCGGGGGTCGTGGTCCGGGGTCGGTGCAGGAGGAGATCCTGTGCCAGGTGTTCGCGCAGGTCCTGGGGGTGGACCAGGTGGGCGTGGATGACGACTTCTTTGTGCTGGGTGGCCACTCGTTGCTGGCGGTTTCGCTGGTGGAGCGGTTGCGTGGGCGGGGGGTGTCGGTTTCGGTGCGGGCGTTGTTCCAGACGCCGACGCCGGCCGGTCTGGCCGCG
>NZ_JAGMUK010000234.1 GCF_019049245.1 Streptomyces sp. AC555_RSS877
AGGTGATGCATCCGCAGCAAGGCCAGCCACCGGCCCTCACCCGCCGGCTCCGCAGCCGTATACACGTCGACCAACGGAGCACGACCGATGTCCATCAACGACCCCGCACCAGCGATCAGCTGTTCTACCGCATCAGCCCCCTGAGGATCGAGAACGATCTCCGTGACGGGCAGGACGGCCCGGCGGACCACGACCTGGACCGGCTCACTCAATCCCTCCCACACGAAAGCCGTGCGATAGATGTCATGCCGATCCACGACCTGCTG
>NZ_JAGMUK010000035.1 GCF_019049245.1 Streptomyces sp. AC555_RSS877
CCGGTTACATTCCGAACCCGGAAGCTAAGCCTTACAGCGCCGATGGTACTGCAGGGGGGACCCTGTGGGAGAGTAGGACGCCGCCGAACAATCATTCAAAGGGTTGGATCCTGAACTTCGGTTCAGGGTCCAACCCTTTTTTGTTGTGCGTTACTTGAAGTTCACGTTGCGCTACCACGATCGCCGACATGGGTACTGCTGCAATGCTCAGGGCCGCCGGCGTCGGAGTCGGTGACGAGGTCGTCGTACCGGCCTTCGGGAACGTGGAAGTTGCCGAGGCCGTGGTCCTCGCCGGGGCGCTTCCGGTGTTCGCCGACATAGATCCGCTCACGTACTGCCTCGACTCGTCCGCTGTCGAGGCGGCCGTAACTCCGCGGACGGCGGCCGTCGTTGTCGTACACCGCTTTGGCCGGCCGGCTGACATGGTGCGGCTGCTCGGGGTGGGGGAGCGGCATGGGCTGCTCGTGCTCCAGGAGGGGGAGTCCGAGGCGCCGTACGACGAGACCGCTCAGCGCAGGCAGCGGGCTGCCTATCTCGATACGAAGTTGAGGGGCGTGCGTACGCCTGACGGTGGGGACGGGCACACCTATCAGCAGTACGTCGTGCGGGTGCCGGGTAATGGGCGGCCGGACCGGGACGCCTTTGCTCGGGCCGTGCGGGCCAGGGGGGTTGAGTGCCGCGTGCCGGTGAAGACACCTGTGCATCGGCTGCCCGAGTACCGTCGGTGCGTGTCCCTGCCGGAAACCGAGCGGGCCGCGGATGAGACGCTGGCGCTGCCGGTGGATGCCGTGTTGGCCAAGCGGGACATGCAGCGGATCGTGGGTGCGTGCAATGCCCTCGGAGGGCTGCTGCAGCCAGCCTTCTGAGGCCCGTGAGGGTGGTTGGGAGTACGGGTCTGTTCGGGGTATGATCTATTCCGTTGCCGCCGGGGAACCCCCCGGAAATGGTGACTGGCCCCTATAGCTCAGTCGGTAGAGCGTCTCCATGGTAAGGAGAAGGTCAACGGTTCGATTCCGTTTGGGGGCTCCATGAGAAAGGCCCTCGCCCTTCCGGGCGGGGGCCTTTCTCATGCCCTCTTCGATTCGGTCAGTCCTTGTGGAGGCCGGGAACTCGCATCGCGAGGATGGCCATGTCGTCGGACGGGGCGTCCTGGGCGAAGCGTTCGACCGCGCGCATGATGCGGGCGGCGACCGCGCCTGCGGTGAGGCCCGTGCAGGTCGTGAGGACGTCGGCGAGGCCGTCGTCGCCCAGCATGCGGGTGCCCTCGCGGCGTTCCGTGACGCCGTCGGTGACGCAGAGGAGAACGTCGCCCGGGTCGAGCGTGACCGACTGCTCGTAGAGCTCCAGGTCCTCCATGACGCCGAGGAGCGGCTGGGGTTCGGCCGCCGGTTCGACCGTGCCGTCCTGGCGCAGGCGGAGCGGGAGGGGGTGGCCGGCGCAGACCACCTTCAGTTGGGCGCTGCCGTCCGCCTGGGGCCACAACTCGCCGTACAGGAGCGTCAGGAAGCGGCTGCGGGCCCCCTCGTCGAGGATGGCGGAGTTCAGGCGCTCCAGGACGGCGGGTCCGCTGAGGCCTTCGCGTGCCAGGAGCCGGAGGGCGTGGCGGGCCAGGCCCGTGACCGCGGCCGCGTTCGGGCCCGTGCCGCAGACGTCGCCGATGGCGAAGCCGTACGCGCCGTCGCGGATCGGGAAGACGTCGTAGAAGTCGCCGCCGACCTCGTTGCCCTCGCCGGCCGCGCGGTAGATGACCTCGACCTCGACGCCGTCGATCTCGGGGAGCTCGGGCGGCAGGAGGCTGCGCTGGAGGGACTGGCTGATGGCCGTGCGCTCGGAGTAGAGGCGGGCGTTGTCGAGGGCGAGGGCGGCCCGGCGGGACAAGTCCTCGGCCAGTTCCAGGATTTCCTGGCGGAAGTGTTCGTCCGTGGGCTTGCCGAGGGTGAGCATGCCGATGACTCGGTTGCGGGCCACCAGGGGGAGCACCACGGTTTCGCCGCCGACGGCGGAGGCCGTGGCGAGGGTGGGGCCGATGCCCGAGGTGACCTGCTGCGGCGGGCCGCCGCTCATGCCGAGGCTGCGCATGGAGCTGCGCAGGGCCGCCTGGTGGGCAGCCGCGCCGGGGGCCGACCAGACACGGGCGCCGGGAGTGGGGACCGGGTCGGGCGGGGGGACCTTCGACAGCAGGGACTTGATGCCGTCGATCAGTTCCTCGTCCTCGTGCAGGACGTACGACAGATACGGCTCGGAGGCTTGGTCGGCGATCGTGTAGACCGCGCACCAGGTGGCCAGCGTCGGGACCGTCATCTGGGCCATCAGGGCCAGCGTCTGGTCGCGGTCCAGGGTGCCGGCGAGGAGGTCGGAGGCCTCGACGAGGAAGCTCAAGGAGCCTCGGCGCAGGCGTTCGAGTTCACCGAGGCGGGCGGACTCGACCGCCAACGCGATGCGGTCGGCCGCGAATTGGAGGCGCAGTGCCTCTTCGTTCGAGTATCTGCCGGGGGATTCGGCGGCGACGCCGAGTGAGCCAGTGAGGCGCCCCTCGACCTTCAGGGGGACCGTGACGACCGAGCGCATGCCGGTGCCGCTCAGCAGCGGTACGGCGCCCGGTACGGCCGTGAGGTCGTCGTGGACGGCCGGCATGCGGGCCGAGCCGTAGCGGCCGGGGCCGGCTTCGACGGGGACGCGGGCGAAGCGCTGGCGGGCGGAGGGCAGGCCGGTAGAGGCGCGCACCTCCAGCTCCGTCTCGTCGTCGGTCGCGAGGAGGAGGAAGGCGGAGTCGCCGTCGAGCATGTCGCGAGCGCGTTCGACCGTGCGCTGGAGGAGTCCGTCGAGGTCGTCCGGGGCCGGGGAGCCGATGAACACCTCGAAGGGGTCGGTGCCATGGCCGTCGGACGCGGATCCGGTGTCGGAGGCGGGGACGCGCAACGGCGTCTGCAGGACGGCCCGTTCGTGGTCGCGGACCAGGAGGCAGACCGTGGAGGGCTCGCCGCCCGTGTCGCGGACACGGAGGTGGGAGGCGTACACGGAGCTGACGCGGCCATTGGCGGCCCGGATGCCGTAACTGCCCTCCCAGCGGGAGAGCTGGAGGGCCTCCGCGATGCCGGTGCCGGTGCCCGGGGTGTGCGGCCAGGCGGCGAGGTCGGTCAGCGGTTTGCCGATGACCTGCTCGGCGGCGTAGCCGAAGAGTTCCTCGGCGTCCTCGTTCCACGAGGTGAGGGCGCCCGTGCGGTCGATCTGGACAACGGCGACGCGGACGCGGCCGTCGGCGAGCGGGAGGAGGTCGACGGGGAGGGCCGGTCCCGCTGCTCGTGCGCCCACCGGGCGTTCGGGGAGGTCGAGTTGGAACCAGACCTGCTTGTGCGTGGGGGTGTACTCCACGCCCCAGCGGCCGGACAGTGCCGCGCACAGCTGGAGGCCGCGGCCGCCCTCGCTGTCGGGGCTGCCCATGTTGACGGCCTGGCCCTGGAGCGGGATCTCGCGCTCCGGATAGCGGTCGGCGACCTCGATCCGTACGCCGTCGTCGCTTCGCAGGCACAGCACGTCCGCGGAGGTGCCCGCGTGCACCACGGCGTTGGTCACCAGTTCGCTGGTGAGGACCACTGCGTCGTCGACGATGTCGGCGAAGCCCCAGCCCTGGAGGGTGTCGCGGACGAAGGAGCGGGCGCTCGCGACCGACCGCCCGACGGGCTCGAAGCAGGCGGCCGCGCGCGCGGTGATCACAGAACTCCTCGACCGGTTCTCGACGTGCAGGGCTCCCTGGCCGGCAAGCTCGTGCCGCTGATGCGGCAGGTCACTGTTCGGCCTGGGGTCCGGGGGCTGTTCCCCAGGGATCAGTCCGGTGGTCATGTGTGCGGCCGCCCCTCCGATGCCCGCTCGTTCTCGTGCCACCGCCCAGGCCGGACGGACCGGCGTGGCTGGACAGCCGCATGCAAGGTTACTTACCTTCCCCGTCCGAGCGGATGCCGGTCTGCAGTGTTTCCGTCCGGAGGGTGTGCGGACGATGTGCGAAGCTGCCGAACTGTTATGGCCTGGTTCGGCCGGGGTGAAACACTGGGCAAGCTTCTGGTGAAGGTACCGGCAGGCTGAGTGTGGCTTGCACATCGTGGGCAGCAGCCCGGGTGCGACCTGGCAGAGCGGGCATGGATACGCAGCAGTAACCGGCAAGCCCGGCAGTAATACCTGAGCACAGCAGTAACGGTCGACCCCTGCGGGAGGGACACAGTGGAGTCTGGCGCAGCGACGCGGAGCACTAAAACGCGCGCGAAAGGCGGACAGTCCCCGACCAACCAGCGCAAACCGCGCAACGGGACCACCGCGGTGGACACAGCCGCACTGAACAGACTGCTGACGGCTCTCGTGTCGATGCGCGAGGGAAACTTCCGCAAGCGGCTCACGGTGTCCGGCGACGGCGTGATGTCGGAGATCGCGGCCGTCTTCAATGAGGTGGCCGACCGTAATCTCCATTTGACGGGTGAATTGTCTCGCGTCCGGCGCATGGTGGGGCGTGAGGGAAAGCTCACGGAACGGCTGGAAACAGGTGCCTCTGAGGGCTCCTGGGCGGCAGCCATCGACGCTTCGAACGCGCTGGTCGACGATCTCGTACGGCCTGTCTCCGAGGTCAGCCGGGTGCTGTCCGCGGTGGCGGAGGGTGATCTGTCGCCGCGTATGGAGTTGCGGACGCAGGCACCGGACGGGACCGGGCATCCGCTGCGCGGGGAGTTCCTGAAGGTCGGGCGGACTGTCAACAACCTGGTCGACCAGCTGTCGACCTTCACCGACGAGGTCACGCGGGTGGCCAGCGAGGTGGGTACCGAGGGCAAGCTGGGCGGTCAGGCCCGGGTGCGCGGTATGTCGGGTTCATGGAAGGACCTGACCGAGTCCGTCAACACGATGGCCTACCGGCTGACGGCCCAGGTCCGGGACATCGCGCTGGTGACGACGGCGGTCGCCAAGGGTGACCTGTCCCGGAAGGTCACGGTTCATGTCGAAGGCGAGATGCTGGAGCTGAAGAACACCGTCAACACGATGGTGGATCAGCTGTCGTCGTTCTCCTCCGAGGTGACGCGCGTCGCACGCGAGGTGGGCGTCGAGGGTGAGCTGGGCGGTCAGGCGCAGGTGCCCGGCGTGGCCGGGGTGTGGAAGGACCTCACCGATTCGGTGAACCTGATGGCCGGCAACCTGACGGCCCAGGTGCGCGGCATCTCCCAGGTGACGACCGCGGTCGCCAGCGGTGACCTGTCGCAGAAGGTGACGGTCTCGGCGCGCGGCGAGGTCGCGCAGCTGGCCGACACGATCAACCAGATGACCGAGACGCTGCGGATTTTCGCGGACGAGGTCACGCGCGTGGCCAACGAGGTCGGTGCCGAGGGACAGCTCGGCGGGCAGGCGAACGTGCCGGGTGCGGCGGGGACGTGGAAGGACCTCACCGATTCGGTGAACACGGTCTTCCGGAACCTCACCACGCAGGTGCGGGACATCGCGGCCGTGACGACGGCCGTGGCCAACGGTGACCTCTCGCAGAAGGTCACTGTCGACGTGGCCGGCGAGATGCTGGAGCTGAAGAACACCGTCAACGGGATGGTGGACCAGCTGTCGGCGTTCGGTGCCGAGGTCACGCGTGTGGCACGTGAGGTCGGGGTCGAGGGTGAGCTGGGCGGGCAGGCGCAAGTGCCCGGGGCCGCCGGTACGTGGAAGGACCTGACCGACTCCGTCAACACCGCGTTCCGGAATCTCACCGGACAGGTGAGGAACATCGCCCAGGTGACGACGGCCGTGGCCAACGGTGACCTGTCCCAGAAGGTCACCGTCGACGTCTCCGGCGAGATGCTCCAGCTGAAGAACACCGTGAACACGATGGTGGACCAGCTGTCGGCCTTCGCCGACCAGGTGACGCGGATGGCCCGCGACGTGGGCACCGAGGGTCGGCTGGGCGGTCAGGCCGTGGTCCCGGGAGTGTCCGGCACCTGGAAGGAGCTCACCGACTCCGTCAACTTCATGGGCGGCAACCTCACTTCGCAGGTACGGCAGATCGCCCAGGTGACGACGGCGGTGGCGCGGGGTGACCTGTCCCAGAAGATCGACGTCGACGCGCGCGGCGAGATCCTGGAGCTGAAGAACACCATCAACACGATGGTCGACCAGCTGTCGGCCTTCGCCGACCAGGTGACGCGCGTCGCCCGCGAGGTGGGTACCGAGGGCCGGCTCGGCGGTCAGGCACAGGTGCCCGGCGTCGCCGGTGTGTGGCGGGACCTGACCGACTCCGTGAACGGCATGGCGGGCAACCTCACCGCCCAGGTGCGCAACATCGCGCAGGTCGCCACCGCGGTGGCCCGTGGTGACCTCTCCCAGAAGATCACCGTGGACGCGCGCGGCGAGATCCTGGAGCTGAAGAACACCCTGAACACGATGGTGGACCAGCTGTCGTCGTTCGCCGAGGAGGTCACCCGGGTGGCCCGCGAGGTGGGTACGGAGGGCATCCTCGGCGGTCAGGCCGAGGTGCAGGGCGTCTCCGGCACCTGGAAGGACCTCACGCAGTCGGTGAACTTCATGGCGAACAACCTGACCATCCAGGTGCGCCAGATCGCCGAGGTCACGACCGCGGTCGCCAAGGGCGACCTGTCGAAGAAGATCACCGTCGACGCCAAGGGTGAGATCCTCGAGCTCGTCAGCACCGTGAACACGATGGTGGACCAGCTGTCGTCCTTCGCCGAGCAGGTGACCCGGGTGGCCCGCGAGGTGGGCACCGAGGGCATCCTGGGCGGCCAGGCGCATGTCCCCGGCGTCGTGGGCATCTGGAAGGACCTGAGCGACAACGTCAACCTGATGGCCAACAACCTGACCGTGCAGGTGCGCAACATCTCCCAGGTCGCGTCGGCGGTCGCCAACGGTGACCTGACGCGGACGGTGACCATCGAGGCGCGCGGCGAGGTCGCGCAGCTCGCGGACACCTTCAACACCATGGTGAAGACGCTGAGTTCGTTCGCCGACCAGGTCACCAAGGTGGCCCGTGAGGTGGGCACGGACGGCATCCTGGGCGGTCAGGCGCGGGTGCCGGGTGTGGCGGGTACCTGGAAGGACCTCACCGAGTCGGTGAACCAGATGGCGTCCAACCTGACCGGTCAGGTACGCAACATCGCCATGGTGACCACGGCCATCGCCAAGGGCGACCTGACCAAGAAGATCGACATCGACGCGCGCGGAGAGATCCTCGAGCTCAAGACGACGATCAACACGATGGTGGACCAGCTGTCGTCCTTCGCCGAGGAGGTCACCCGGGTCGCCCGCGAGGTGGGCACGGAGGGCCAGCTGGGCGGTCAGGCACGCGTGCGTGACGTCGACGGAACCTGGCGCGACCTCACCGAGTCGGTGAACGAGATGGCCGGGAACCTGACCCGGCAGGTGCGCGCCATCGCGCGCGTGGCGACCGCGGTGACCCGTGGTGACCTGAACCTGAAGATCGACGTGGACGCGTCCGGGGAGATCCAGGAGCTCCAGGACTACATCAACAAGATGATCGCCAACCTGCGCGACACCACGATCGCCAACAAGGAGCAGGACTGGCTCAAGGGCAACCTGGCCCGTATCTCCGCGCTGATGCAGGGCCGCCGGGACCTGGCCGACGTGGCCTCGCTGATCATGAGCGAGCTGACGCCGGTGGTGAGCGCGCAGCACGGCGCGTTCTTCGTCGCCATGCCGCTCCTCGACGGCAAGGACCTGAGCGCCGAGGCGGAGGACCAGTACGAGCTGCGGATGCTCGGGTCGTACGGCTACTCGATGGGCTCCATGCCGACGTCGTTCAGGCCGGGTGAGGCGCTGATCGGGACGGCCGCGGAGGAGAAGCGCACGATCCTCGTGGAGAACGCGCCCAGCGGCTATCTCAAGATCTCCTCCGGCCTCGGAGAGGCGCCGCCCGCGCAAGTGATCGTCCTCCCGGTGCTGTTCGAGGGCAAGGTGCTCGGTGTCATCGAGCTGGCCTCCTTCACTCCCTTTACGCACATCCAGAAGGACTTCCTCAACCAGATCGCCGAGATGATCGCGACGAGCGTCAACACCATCTCCGTCAACACCAAGACGGAGGTGCTGCTGAAGCAGTCGCAGGAGCTGACCGAGCAACTGCGCGAGCGGTCGGCCGAGTTGGAGAACCGGCAGAAGGCCCTCCAGGCGTCCAACGCCGAACTCGAGGAGAAGGCGGAGCTGCTGGCCCAGCAGAACCGCGACATCGAGGTGAAGAACACCGAGATCGAGGAGGCGCGCCAGGTCCTGGAGGAGCGTGCCGAGCAGCTCGCCGTGTCGATGCGCTACAAGAGCGAGTTCCTCGCCAACATGTCGCACGAGCTGCGTACGCCGCTCAACTCGCTGCTGATCCTGGCCAAGCTGCTCGCCGACAACGCGGAGGGGAACCTCTCGCCGAAGCAGGTCGAGTTCGCCGAGACGATCCACGGGGCCGGCTCCGACCTGCTCCAGCTGATCAACGACATCCTCGACCTGTCGAAGGTCGAGGCGGGGAAGATGGACGTCTCCCCGACGCGCATCGCGCTCGTCCAGCTCGTCGACTACGTGGAGGCCACCTTCCGGCCCCTGACCGCGGAGAAGGGCCTGGACCTGTCCGTACGGGTGTCGCCGGAGCTGCCGGCCACACTGCACACCGACGAACAGCGGCTCCTTCAGGTACTGCGCAACCTGCTGTCCAACGCGGTGAAGTTCACCGACTCGGGAGCCGTCGAGCTGGTCATCCGGCCCGCGGGCCGGGATGTGCCGATGGCGATCCGGGAGCAGCTCCTGGAGGCGGGCTCGCTGCGTGACGTGGATGCCAACCTGATCGCGTTCTCCGTGACGGACACGGGGATCGGGATCGCGGCCAGCAAGATGCGGGTGATCTTCGAGGCGTTCAAGCAGGCGGACGGTACGACGAGTCGCAAGTACGGCGGTACGGGGCTCGGGCTGTCGATCTCGAGGGAGATCGCGCAGTTGCTGGGCGGTGAGATCCACGCGCAGAGCGAACCCGGGCGTGGATCGACGTTCACGCTGTATTTGCCGCTGCACCCGAGCGAACTGCCGCCGCAGGGCTATCAGCAGCTCGCACCCCCCGCCCTGGAGGCCGGTGACCTGGTGACGTCCTCGGGGCGGCACGAGCCGGCCGAGCTGTCCGATGCGGAGGCCGAGACGCCGGCCGAGGTGAGGTCGTACCGGGAGACGCAGAACGGTGCCGCGGCGCTCTTCAGGCGCCGCAGGCGGCCCGTGCCGGAGATCGAGCAGCGTCTCGCGCAGCAGGAGCAGTGGCCCGTGGCGGCGGAGCCGCAGACGGCTCCGAAGTCGCGTCGCGGCATCCGGTTCGGCGGGGAGAAGGTGCTGATCGTCGACGACGACATCCGCAACGTCTTCGCGCTGACCAGCGTCCTCGAACAGCACGGGCTGTCCGTGCTGTACGCCGAGAACGGCCGCGAGGGCATCGAGGTCCTGGAGCAGCACGAAGACGTGGCGGTCGTCCTGATGGACATCATGATGCCCGAGATGGACGGCTATGCGACGACGACGGCGATCCGCAGGATGCCGCAGTTCGCCGGGCTGCCGATCATCGCGCTGACCGCGAAGGCGATGAAGGGCGACCGGGAGAAGGCGATCGAGTCGGGCGCCTCCGACTACGTCACCAAGCCGGTCGACCCCGATCACCTGCTGACGGTGATGGACCAGTGGATGCGTGGCGAGTGACGGGATCCGTCGGGCTTTGCGTGGGCTTCGTGTGGATGTGGCGGGAAGCTTCGGTGAGGGCGCGCAGTCGTTGACTCTGGGTGGCGGCAGCCGTGTAGAAGTACGGGATTCGGGGAACCTTCTGGTCTCCCGCCGCGTTTCTGCTACGTGCACAGTGACATCACGGTGACAGGGTGTGGCGACGGGCGGGGTGCGGCTACGATGACCGGCACAAGGACGGGCGGCGCAAGGGAGTCGTCCCCTGGGGCGGCGCCGGTCGGCGTCACCCCAAGTCCTGCGGACAGGGGAGGCCCCACGCCGGGGCGAGGAGGGCGGGCCATGGTGCAGAAGGCCAAGATCCTCCTGGTCGATGACCGGCCGGAGAATCTGCTCGCGCTGGAGGTCATCCTCTCCGCGCTCGATCAGACACTGGTGCGGGCATCGTCCGGGGAGGAAGCGCTCAAGGCGCTGCTGACGGACGACTTCGCGGTCATTCTGCTGGACGTCCAGATGCCGGGCATGGACGGATTCGAAACGGCCGCGCACATCAAGCGCCGAGAACGGACCCGGGACATCCCGATCATCTTCCTCACCGCGATCAACCACGGACCGCACCACACCTTCCGTGGGTACGCGGCGGGCGCGGTCGACTACATCTCCAAGCCGTTCGACCCCTGGGTGCTGCGCGCCAAGGTCTCCGTCTTCGTCGAGCTGTACATGAAGAACTGTCAGCTGAGGGAGCAGGCGGCGTTGCTGCGGCTCCAGTTGGAGGGCGGCGGCAAGGCTGCGGCGGGGGAGGCGAAGGAGCCTGCGGGGCTGCTCGCCGAGCTGTCGGCGCGGCTGGCGGCGGTGGAGGAGCAGGCCGAGGCGCTGTCGAAGCAGCTGGACGACGAGTCCGCGGACGCGGCCGCTGTGGCCACCGCGGCTCATCTCGAACGCAAACTCACGGGTTTGCGGCGGGCGCTGGACGCGCTGGAGCCGGGCACGGGGAGTTCGCCCTCGGTGCCGTCGCAGAACTGACCCTTGCCGCGGGCGCCGTTGCGCGTGAGCCTGCGTCAGTTCAGCGCCCTCTGCAGGGCGACACGAACGGGTGAAGCATCGGGCACACGTGTCCACTGCCGTCTCCACCGGTAACCTCACACCTATGGCCTCACGTCCCTCCGCAGCCAAGAAGCCCGCCAAGAAGGCGGCCGCTCCGGCGAAGGCTCCGGTGAAGAAGGCCGCTGCGAAAAAGGCCCCTGCCAAAAAGGCGCCCGCCAAGAAGGCCGCGGCGAAGAGAGCCGCGCCACCGAAGCCGGCGCCCAGCCCGACCGGGGGCATCTACCGGCTCGTGCGAGCCCTGTGGCTCGGCGTCGCGCACGCCGTCGGCGCGGTGTTCCGCGGAATAGGGCAGGGCGCGAAGAACCTCGACCCGGCCCACCGCAAGGACGGCGTCGGCCTGCTGCTGCTCGGCCTCGGGCTGATCGTCGCCGCCGGTACCTGGTCGAACCTGCGCGGTCCGGTCGGCGACCTCGTGGAGATGCTGGTGACCGGCGCCTTCGGCCGGCTGGACCTGCTCGTGCCGATACTGCTCGCGGTCATCGCCGTACGGTTCATCCGGCACCCCGAGCAGCCCGAGGCCAACGGCCGCATCGTGATCGGTCTGTCCGCGCTCGCCATCGGTGTGCTCGGCCAGGTCCACATCGCCTGCGGCTCGCCCGCCCGCGGTGACGGCATGCAGGCGATAAGGGACGCCGGCGGTCTCATCGGCTGGGGAGCGGCGACCCCGCTGACGTACACCATGGGCGACGTCCTCGCCGTACCGCTGCTCGTGCTGCTGACGGTCTTCGGGCTGCTGGTCGTCACGGCCACCCCGGTCAACGCCATCCCGCAGCGGTTGCGGCTGCTCGGGGTGCGGCTGGGAATCGTGCACGACCCCGCCGAGGACGAGTTCGGCGAGGACGACGAGCGCTACGACGACCAGTGGCGCGAGGCGCTGCCCGCGCGGACCCGCAAGCGCGGCCCGGCCCCTGTGGCGTACGACCCCGACGGAGCGGAGCAGGAGGCCCTTACGCGGCGTCGTGGCCGCCCCCGGCGCTCCGCGGTGCCGCAGCCCGACCTGGACCGTCCCCTGGACGCGGTGGACGTCGCCGCGGCGGCCGCTGCCGCGCTCGACGGTGCCGTGATGCACGGCATGCCGCCCTCGCCGATCGTCGCCGACCTCACCCACGGTGTGAGCGTGGGGGAGCGCGAGGAGACGACACCGACACCGACGCCGGCTCCCGTGCCGGCTCCGGCCGCGCGGCCCAGGCAGAAGAAGCTCGACACAGGGGTCGCGGACCTCACCAAGGCGGCGCCCGAGGTACCCCGGGACCTGCCGGCACGCGCGGAGCAGCTGCAGCTGTCCGGCGACGTCACCTATGCGCTGCCCTCGCTCGACCTCCTCACGCGCGGCGGGCCCGGCAAGACCCGCAGCGCCGCGAACGACGCGGTCGTCGCCTCGCTCACGACCGTCTTCTCCGAGTTCAAGGTCGACGCCGCCGTCACCGGCTTCACGCGCGGGCCGACGGTCACGCGGTACGAGGTCGAGCTCGGGCCCGCCGTCAAGGTCGAGCGGATCACTGCGCTGACCAAGAACATCGCGTACGCCGTCGCCAGTCCGGACGTACGGATCATCAGCCCGATCCCCGGCAAGTCGGCGGTCGGCATCGAGATCCCGAACACCGACCGGGAGATGGTCAACCTCGGTGACGTCCTGCGGCTCGCGGCGGCGGCCGAGGACGACCACCCGATGCTGGTGGCGCTCGGCAAGGACGTCGAGGGCGGCTATGTGATGGCCAATCTCGCGAAGATGCCGCACGTGCTGGTCGCCGGAGCCACTGGTTCCGGTAAGTCGTCGTGCATCAACTGCCTGATCACGTCGGTCATGGTCCGGGCGACCCCCGAGGACGTCCGCATGGTCCTCGTCGACCCCAAGCGCGTCGAGCTCACCGCGTACGAGGGGATCCCGCACCTGATCACCCCGATCATCACCAACCCGAAGCGGGCCGCCGAGGCGCTCCAGTGGGTCGTACGGGAGATGGACCTGCGGTACGACGACCTGGCGGCGTACGGCTACCGGCACATCGACGACTTCAACGAAGCCGTACGCAACGGCAAGGCGAAGTCGCCGGAGGGCAGTGAGCGGGAGCTCCAGCCGTATCCGTACCTGCTGGTGATCGTGGACGAGCTCGCCGACCTGATGATGGTCGCCCCGCGCGACGTCGAGGACTCGATCGTGCGGATCACGCAGCTCGCGCGCGCGGCCGGCATCCATCTGGTGCTCGCCACGCAGCGTCCGTCGGTCGACGTCGTCACCGGTCTGATCAAGGCGAACGTGCCTTCGAGGCTCGCGTTCGCCACCTCCTCGCTCGCCGACTCGCGGGTCATCCTCGACCAGCCCGGCGCCGAGAAGCTCATCGGCAAGGGTGACGGGCTGTTCCTGCCGATGGGAGCGAACAAGCCCACCCGTATGCAGGGCGCCTTCGTGACCGAGGACGAGGTCTCGGCGGTCGTCCAGCACTGCAAGGACCAGATGGCGCCGGTCTTCCGGGACGACGTCACCGTGGGCACCAAGCAGAAGAAGGAGATCGACGAGGAGATCGGCGACGACCTCGACCTGCTGTGTCAGGCGGCCGAGCTGGTCGTCTCCACGCAGTTCGGGTCGACCTCGATGCTGCAGCGGAAGCTGCGGGTCGGCTTCGCGAAGGCGGGGCGGCTCATGGACCTCATGGAGTCCCGGGGGATCGTCGGGCCGAGCGAGGGCTCGAAGGCTCGTGACGTTCTTGTGAAGGCTGACGAGCTGGACGGAGTGCTCGCGGTGATCCGCGGGGAGGCTTAAAGGGAGTCCCAAGGCGCCTGGTCGATCGTGACTCACTCGTAAGGGATCATTGAGCAACCGTTTCCCTTCGGCGTACGTCAAGTTGAGGGAAGCGAAAAGCTGCAGCCTCGCCATCGGCGTGTCGGGCCATTCCGATGGCGTACAAAGTGCCACCGCCCGGTTGCCCCACCCTTTCTTACCCCCCCTAGACTGAACCTCCAGCACAGGCGGCTAAAACGCTCGAAAGGCGCCCCCGTGTCCCTCGGCAACTCCCCTGAAGACGAGCGTCCGTTCGAAGACGACCGTGAGGAAGCCCGCCCCTCGATCGGTCGTGCCCTCCAGCAGGCGCGTATCGCGGCCGGACTGACCGTCGACGACGTCAGTTCCGCCACCCGGGTCCGTATCGCCATCGTGCACGCCATCGAGGCGGACGACTTCGCTTCCTGTGGCGGCGACGTCTACGCCCGCGGGCACATCCGGACCCTGGCCAAGGCCGTCCGTATCGATCCCGTCCCGCTGCTCGCCCAGTACGACGACGATCACGGCGGGCGTCCGGCGCCGACCCCGGCGGCTCCGCTGTTCGAGGCGGAACGCATCCGTCCCGAGCGGCGCGGGCCCAACTGGACCGCGGCCATGGTCGCCGCGATCGTCGCGGTGATCGGCTTCGTCGGGTTCACCGCGTTCAAGGGCGGTGGCGACGACGGAGGCGCGACCGCACAGGTCGCCGAGGGCTCCAAGCCGGCGACCGGCAAGACCGCCTCGCCCACGCCGAAGAACGACAAGCCCGAGGACACGAAGCCGGAGCCCTCGGACAGTGCCATCGCCGCCGCGCCCCAGGACAAGGTGACCGTCCAGGTCAGCGCCGCCGACGGAAAGAGCTGGATCTCCGCCAAGGACCACAATGGGCGGATCCTGTTCGACGGACTGCTCAAGCAGGGCGAGTCCAAGACCTTCCAGGACAGCCAGAAGGTCAACCTCGTCCTCGGTGACGCCGGGGCGATCCAGCTGTATGTGAACGGCAAGAAGATCGACGACGACTGGCAGCCGGGGGCCGTGGAGCGGCTCACGTATACGAAGGGTGACCCCCAGGTCGGATAGGGCCGGGCGGGTACGGACGGGGTTGGCCAAGATCGGCCAACCCCGTCGACGTGGGGTGTCAGTGGGACGAAGTAGTCTTGAGCCCATGCCTGAACGCCGTACCGTCGCACTCGTCACTCTTGGCTGCGCCCGTAACGAGGTGGACTCGGAGGAGCTCGCAGGCCGCTTGGAGGCGGACGGCTGGGCCCTCGTGGAGGACGCCTCGGACGCTGACGTCGCCGTCGTCAACACGTGCGGCTTCGTCGACGCCGCCAAGAAGGACTCCGTCGACGCCCTCCTGGAGGCCAACGACCTCAAGGGGCACGGCAGAACCCAGGCCGTCGTGGCGGTGGGCTGCATGGCTGAGCGGTACGGCAAGGACCTCGCCGAGGCTCTGCCCGAGGCCGACGGTGTGCTCGGCTTCGACGACTACGCCGACATCTCCGACCGGCTGCAGACCATCCTGAACGGCGGAATCCACGCCTCCCACACCCCGCGCGACCGTCGCAAGCTGCTGCCGATCAGCCCCGCCGAGCGGCAGTCGGTCTCCGACGTCGCGCTGCCCGGGCACGGCGCCGCGTCCGACCTGCCGGAGGGCCTCGCTCCGGCTTCCGGCCCCCGTGCGCCCCTGCGTCGCCGCCTCGACGGCTCTCCGGTCGCCTCGGTGAAGCTCGCCTCCGGCTGCGACCGGCGCTGCTCCTTCTGCGCCATCCCGTCCTTCCGCGGCTCCTTCATCTCGCGCCGCCCCAGCGACGTGCTGAACGAGACGCGGTGGCTGGGCGAGCAGGGCGTCAAGGAGATCATGCTGGTCTCCGAGAACAACACCTCGTACGGCAAGGACCTGGGCGACATCCGCCTCCTGGAGTCCCTGCTGCCCGAACTCGCCGAGGTCGACGGCATCGAGCGGGTGCGCGTCAGCTACCTCCAGCCGGCCGAGATGCGGCCCGGGCTGATCGACGTGCTGACCTCCACGCCCAAGGTCGTGCCCTACTTCGACCTGTCCTTCCAGCACTCCGCGCCCGACGTGCTGCGCGCGATGCGCCGCTTCGGCGACACCGACCGCTTCCTGGAGCTGCTCGACACCATCCGGAGCAAGGCACCCCAGGCGGGTGTGCGCTCCAACTTCATCGTGGGGTTCCCGGGCGAGAGCGAGGCCGACCTGGCCGAGCTGGAGCGCTTCCTGAACGGCGCGAGGCTGGACGCCATCGGCGTCTTCGGGTATTCCGACGAGGATGGCACCGAAGCGGCGACGTACGAGAACAAGCTCGATGTCGACGTCGTCGCCGAGCGGCTTGCCCGGGTCTCCCGGCTGGCGGAGGAACTCGTCTCGCAGCGGGCCGAGGAGCGGGTGGGCGAGACAGTCCACGTACTCGTGGAGTCGGTGGACCCCGTCGAGGGTGTGTACGGCCGTGGAGAGCACCAGGCGCCCGAGACCGACGGCCAAGTGCTGCTCACGAGCGGCGAGGGTCTGAGCGTCGGTCGTATCGTCGAGGCGAAGGTGGTCGGCACGGAAGGTGTCGACCTGGTGGCCGAGCCGCTGCAGGGCTCGCTCGCGTGTAGTGAGGAGGCGGGCAGATGACCGGAGTCCCGGCGTCCGCTGCGGGTGGCTCCGCCGCCGCGAAGGGCGCGGCCGCGGGCACGGCGGCTTCAGGTGCCACATCTGCGTCCGCATCGGTGTCCGGTGCCGTCGCCGGTGTTTCGGCCGCCACTGCTGCTTCCGCCGCCTCGTCGGCCTCGTCTGCCTCGGATGCTGATCCCGGTTCCAAGACCGCGCGTGGCGGGAAGCTGGCGGCCGCCGCGGTCAACCAGGCCAGTGTCTGGAACATCGCCAATCTGCTGACCATGCTGCGGCTGCTCCTCGTGCCCGGCTTCGTCGCGCTGATGCTCGCCGACGGCGGTTACGACCCGGCGTGGCGCTCGTTCGCCTGGGCGGCGTTCGCCGTCGCCATGATCACCGACCTGTTCGACGGGCATCTGGCCCGCACGTACGACCTCGTCACCGACTTCGGAAAGATCGCCGACCCCATCGCCGACAAGGCGATCATGGGGGCGGCGCTGGTCTGCCTGTCCGCACTCGGCGACCTGCCGTGGTGGGTGACGGGCGTCATCCTCGGCCGGGAACTCGGGATCACGCTGCTGCGTTTTCTGGTCATCCGGTACGGCGTCATTCCCGCGAGCCGCGGCGGCAAGGTGAAGACCCTCACGCAGGGTGTGGCGGTGGGGATGTACGTCCTGGCGCTGACGGGATGGCTGGCCACCCTGAGGTTCTGGGTGATGGCGGCGGCGGTCGTGCTGACCGTGGTGACCGGGCTGGACTATGTGAGACAGGCCATTGTGCTGCGCCGGCAGGGAATCGCCGAGCGCAAGGCGGCGTTGGAGGAGACGGAAGCGTGAGTTCCCCGGCCGCGGACGCGGCCGTAGAAGTGGTACGACTACTCACGGTGAAGGGTGAGACGCTCGCCGTCGCCGAGTCGCTCACCGGCGGACTGGTAGCGGCGGAAATCACAGCCGTCCCCGGGGCCTCCAAGGCCTTCCGAGGGTCGGTGACCGCCTACGCCACCGACCTGAAGCATGAACTGCTGGGCGTAGACGCCGCTTTGCTGGCGGCGCGAGGCGCGGTGGATCCGCAGGTCGCGGGTCTGATGGCGGCTGGAGTGCGCAAGGCGCTCGGCGCCGACTGGGGCATCGCGACCACCGGAGTCGCCGGTCCGGAGCCGCAGGACGGCCAACCCGTCGGGACGGTTTTCGTGGCCGTCGACGGCCCCCTGGCGGCGTCTTCCGTCGGCATTGATGGCGGGAAAGTGGCCGCACTGCGGTTGAACGGCGACCGTGCGGAAATTCGTATGGAGAGTGTACGGAGCGTACTCGCACTGCTCCTGGAGGGGCTTGCGAGCCAACAGACCGGGAATGAACGGGCACAGGATACGGAACGGAACGGGGGGTTTTGATGTTTGCAGCCCTGAGTGAACACGACATCGCTCCCCGCACGGCCGCGGCGCAAGGCGGTACGGTGGGGCGTGAAGGATGCGGCTACGCGGTCCGAGGAGGGAGCCACCGATGATTCTGCTCCGTCGCCTGCTGGGTGACGTGCTGCGTCGGCAGCGCCAGCGCCAGGGCCGTACTCTGCGCGAAGTCTCCTCGTCCGCCCGAGTCTCACTCGGCTATCTCTCCGAGGTGGAGCGGGGGCAGAAGGAGGCTTCCTCCGAGCTGCTCTCCGCCATCTGCGACGCGTTGGACGTACGGATGTCCGAGCTCATGCGGGAAGTGAGCGACGAGCTCGCCCTCGCCGAGCTGGCCCAGTCTGCTGCGGCCACCCCCAGCGAACCTGTGCCGACGCCGGTTCGCCCGATGCTGGGTTCCGTCTCGGTGGCCGGTGTGCCACCGGAACGGGTGACGATCAAGGCGCCCGCCGAAGCGGTGAACGTGGTCGCCGCGTGACACTCACGCGAGTGTGCCTGCGCGGACGTGCGCTGAGCGCGTACGACGTGAACGACGTGCGACTGCGCTGAGGAAGTGTGTGAGGCCCCGGCCGGGGCTTTTCCGGGGAGACCTGGAGGAGAGCGGTCGGGGTTTTTCGCGTGGTGCGGGTCCGGGCGGCGCTTGGCGGCGCGGGGCCGGGGGTGGGGGCGCGGAGACACGGCGGGGGCCCGTTCCGGTCCTGGGTCCGTTCGGGTCCGGGGCCTCTTGTGGTGCTGGGGTTCGCTGCCTCGGGTCCGTTTGCCGGTGGGGTCCCCGGCGGTCATGGTGGAGCTGGGTTGTGCCTGGCCGGGATCGAGTGACGGGCGGTGCTCCTGTGTGCCGCCGATGCGCCCTTCCCGGGGGTGAGACGGCGGCCTGGCGTCGGGACTGGTCGGGCTGGAGGTGACGTCCATGGCGGGGCCGATAGTGCGCTGGGGGGCGGGTCTCGGGCTCGGGGCGCTGTGGTGGTGGGCCGTGCTGCGGCTCGCGCTGGCGCCGGACGCGGGGGTGCTGGAGGGGGCGGTCGCGGCCGGAGGATGGGGACTGAGTCTTCTGCCGGTGCACTGTGTGCCCAAGGACCGGGCTGCGGGGGCCGTGGTTTCGGGGCGGTGGGCGGCGGCCTGGCGGGTGGGGCGGTCTACCACGGCATGGCCACACCGCCGTTCGGACGCAGGATCTGGCCCGTTGTGAAGGACGAGGCGTCGGAGGCCAGGTAGAGCACCGCCTGGGCGACGTCCTCCGGTTCGCCCACCCGGCCCAGTGGTGACATCCGGGCCATGAGCGATTCGGTGCGCTCCTGCGCTTCCGTGTCGCGCCGGTCGGTCATGGGAGTGCGGATCCAGCCCGGCGCTACCGCGTTGACCCGGATGCCGTGCCGGCCGACCTCGGTCGCGAGTGTCTTCGTCAGCTGGACGACGGCCGCCTTGGCCGCGCCGTAGCAGAGCAGGCCGGGGCCGCCGGTGTCCACGGCGCCAGAAGCCATCGTGACGATGCTGCCCCTGGTGTGCCGGGCGAGCATCAGGCGAGCCGCCTCCTGGCACGCGTACAGGACACCCTTGAAGTTGACGTTCAGCACCCGGTCGAGGTCCTCGTCGCGGGTCTCCAGGACCGGGCTGCTGTGCATGATGCCGGCGACGGCGGCCATCACGTCCAGCTGCTCGCAGGAGGCGACGGCCTCGTGGAGCTGTTCGCGGTCGGTGACGTCGAGGTGGTGGATGTGGGGCGTGCCGCCGGTGCCCTTGATGGCTCTCGCGGTCTCGTCGAGGCCCGGTGCGTCCAGGTCCGCGCAGTGCACGGTGGCGCCGGCCGCGGCGAGCAGCAGGGCCGAGGCGCGGCCTATGCCACTGGCGGCGCCGGTGACGAATGCGGTGCGGTCGGTGAGGTCGTACGCCTTGAGGGGCATGCAGGGGACGGTACGAGGGTTTCTGACGGATCGTCAATTGATCCTACGGCGCTGTGTTCCGCGGTACGCGGTGGTGGTCGGGGCGGGCCCTGGCTGGCAGGTCGGGCACCAGTACGTGGGGCGCTCGCGGGAGCCGTCGCCCTGGTCGGCCACCCGGACGGGGGTGTGGCAGCGGAGGCAGGGGCGGGGTGCGCGGCCGTACACGAACAGGTCCTGGCCTCTGCGTCCTGTCGTGGTGCGGATCGGGCGGTCGCGGTTGGCCTCCAGGAGCTTCTTGGCCAACGCCGGCAGTTGTGCGGCGCGGGCGGCGGGGAGGGCGCCGACGGGCAGCCAGGGGGTGACGCCGAGGAGGAAGCAGAGCTCGCTCTTGTAGACATTGCCGATGCCGGCGAGGTTGCGCTGGTCGAGCAGGGCCTCGCCCAGGGGGCGGGCGGGGTCGGCGAGCAGGTTGGCCAGGGCCTGGTCCGGGTTCCAGTCAGCGCCCAGGAGGTCGGGGCCGAGGTGGCCGACGGCGCGGTGTTCGTCGGGTGTGCGCAGGAGTTCGAGTACGGGGAGGCGGTAGCCGACAGCTGTTCGGTCCAAGGTGCCCAGGATCACGCGGATCTGGTGCGTCGGGCCGCCGGTCCAGCGCTGGGCGTTGGCGTACACCTTCCAGGTGCCGTCCATACGCAGGTGCGAGTGGAGGGTGAGGCCACCCTCGATGCGCGTCAGGAGGTGTTTGCCGCGCGGGGCGACCTCCAGGACGGTGCGGCCCGTGAGGTCGGCCGTGGCGAACTTGGGCACGCGGAGGTCGCTGCGGGTGAGCACCTTGCCGGCGAGGGCGCCGTGCAGCCGTTTCGCGGCTTGCCAGACCGTGTCTCCTTCGGGCATGGGTCAAGGGTGGCATGGGGTGGGGTCGGGGGGAGGGGGGTCTGGTGCGGGGGTGAGCGGTCTGGTG
>NZ_JAGMUK010000235.1 GCF_019049245.1 Streptomyces sp. AC555_RSS877
GCAGCCACCCTTGAAAGAGTGCGTAATAGCTCACTGGTCTAGTGATTCCGCGCCGACAATGTAGCGGGGCTCAAGCGTACCGCCGAAGTCGTGTCATTGCAGCATATAGCCCCAACGGGCGCTGTGATGGGTAGGGGAGCGTCGTCTGCCGGGTGAAGCAGCCGCGTAAGCGAGTTGTGGACGGTTGACGAGTGAGAATGCAGGCATGAGTAGCGATACACAC
>NZ_JAGMUK010000036.1 GCF_019049245.1 Streptomyces sp. AC555_RSS877
GCCTCAGACGGCTCGCCGGGTTCAACCTCGGTCACGTTGTCGCTGGTCATCGATGCATCTTCCATGATCGGGAGTTACACCGAACGTTTTACAGTCCCCGCCGCCGGAGCGGCGAAAAGGGGGACCTCCAGAAGGAGCCACCCGGCGGGATCTTCGTCGAGCCGGCCGACCACGGCCTCGGACGCTCCCGCGGCGGACTGACCAGCAAAATCCACCTCGTGGTCGAGCAGGGGCAGAAGCCCTTGTCCGTCTTGTCGAAGCACTCCTGGCGCTGCGTATATCCCAGACGTCCCACTCTGGCCCCTGCCGATCGGCCCAACCGGCCAACCCACATGCCTATTAGGCGTACGACTCGCGCAGCAATCGCTCCTACCTGCGCAGACGGGGGATCAAGGCCGCCATTCCGGTTCCGGCGGACCGGGTCCGCAACCGCCTCCAGCGTGGATCGCTTGGCGGCCGGCCGCCAAAGTTCGACAAGGATGACTACGCACAGCGGCACGCGGTCGAGTGCGGGATCAACCGGCTCAAGCGCCACCGAGCGATCGCCACCCGGTACGACAGACTCGCCGTCCGCTCAGGGGACCTATGTGGTGATCGCTCGTTGGTCCGTCTATGGGGCGGGGCGGGGTACGTGGAGTTGGATTGTTCCGGACGGCTTGTGGGAGCTTGCCAGGCCGTTGATTCCGCAGGACCGGGTGCGGCCGCAGGGCGGCGGGCCCAGAACACGCCTGATGAGACGCTGTTCGCGGCGATCATCTACGTGCTGGTCAGCGGCTGCGCATGGCGGGCTTTGCCGCCGTGTTTCGGCATATCGAAGTCGACGGCCCACCGCCGGTTCATGATCTGGTCGCGGGCCGGTGTCTGGGGCCGGCTCCACGAAGCGGTCCTGCACCAACTCGACGACGCCGGCCTCATCGACGTCTCCCGCGTCGTCCTGGACTCCGCGCACGTACGCGCTAAAAAGGGGGCGAACACACAGGTCCGAGCCCCGTGGACCGGGGCAAGCCGGGTTCCAAGATGCACGTCCTGTCGGACGCGAACGGACTGCCCCTGGTCGTTGGCGTCTCCGCCGCCAACGTCCACGACAGCGAAGGCCTGAAGCCCATGGTGCGCCCTCGGTTGGGAGGCAACGGTCCGTTCTCAGTGGATCGCGAAAACGAGCGGTTGATCCGATCTGCTACCAGCGTCCCCGCGGCCCGTCAGGTCGCCCACTATGAACGCCGACAACGACGCGAAGCTCATGCCCGGAACACGGCAGTTAAGCGAGCTGCACAGCAGCGCAGTACTGCAACATCAGCGGCTGCTCCTGTCCGCTGCGGTCCCTCCGAGGCCTCGAAGCGACCTGAATGACTGGCCGTAGCGGTCCTCGTTCAGGCTGGGCTGGGGACAGTACGACACCGAAAGCGTGAATACACGATACGAAAGGGCAGCACATGAAATATCAGGAAGAACTGCGACACCAGCCATGTGAGTGCAGCAGTGACTTGTGACATCGACAACGTTGGTGCCGCTCCTCGGCGTTGTACTCGGCGGCCTCGTTTCGACGTTGGCGCAGTACTCGTCGGGATGCGCGTCGGAGCGGGCCGAAGTGCGACGGAGCGCGCGTGAACGCGCCGAGGCGCGTCGCGCCGAACGCGTCACCCATCTCGTCGACTTTCTGGCCGCAGTGCAGGAAGCCGAACGGGTCGCCGTAGACCGCTATCACCACAATCTGGCCGACGATCAGTGGCAAGCACGGGCAAAGGAGTCCATCGACCGGATGTGGGTGGCGCAGAAGACGATCCACATGCTGTGCGAGTCCGAGGTGAACGAGGCGGCGCGTCGTCTGGCGTCCGACGTCCAAGGCGTGATCAGAAAGGGCCCCGGCGACCCGGCAGAGCCGCAGGATGAGAAGGTCTGGGCGTACATACGTCCCAGCCGAAGGGCGTTCCTCGATGTCGTGCGCGACCACTTGGCGTAAGGGTGGCCGGCAGGTTGCAGGGGGAATCCGTGGTCGCGGGAAGTGTCGGAGCGCGACGCACGGCACCCGGCGGCGCGGGCCTGGCCCAGGGGCAAGAGCATCCGCATCGACGACTGACCACAGGCTGCCCAGGTCGTGGACGAGGTTGCGGAGACAGAAGCTCGTACGGGCCAGCGGCCGGCAGACCGACGCTTGCTGCGAGACGGCTCAGTCGTGGTAGCGGATGTAGCCGTCGCCGTCGGGGTCGGATCCGCCCTTGGTGTAGGAGTGCACGTCTGCCCGGTTCCCGGAGGGCTTGTACAGGTAGATGGTGTCGCGGTCGTTGTTCCACAGGAAGTTGCAGTTGTCGCGGTAGACGACGTTGTACTTGTCGGAGTCGGTGCCGTGGCCGCCGCGCAGCTTCACATAGTCGCCAGGCTCCAGGTGGTGGTTGGTGGGGAAAGTGAAGCGGTTGCCGGTGGCGTCCTTGATGATGTAGCCCTTAAGGTTGACGGTCGCCGTGGACGAGTAGTTCTTGACCGTCAGATATTCCGCGTCGGTGTTGCCGGAGGAGCAGCTGTTGGAGTCCCGGCCGGGTGCGTCGTACTGCACCCCGCGGACCTTGAGCGCCGAGCTGTACTCAGCGGCCTGAGCTGACACGGCGGGTGCCAGGGCGGCGACAGTGCCCGCGGCGACGGCTGCGGCCAGGATGGAACGCTTACGCAAGAGGATCCTCCACAGTGGAACAAACGGTGCTGCACGTGGAGGACTGCAGAGCGCCTACGGCAGTTGCACACCAAAGGAGCTGTCACCCATTCGAGTGGCAGAGGATGGGTCGGCAAACGAATGCCGGCGCGGTCGGATATACCCCCGAAGGGCGTACACCTTGGGGCCGTCGCGCAGCAGGGCGAGCCTTCCTCGCAGGTGCGCAGACTCCTCGCTTCCGGTGGGGCTTTCGGTCTCAGGGCTTCGGTCTCGTGGTGCTTGTAGGGGACGAAGCCGGTCACGGTGCTCTATGGAGCAGTCGGCAGTGAAGGATTGCTCGTTTCCCTACCGCGTGTCACGGGCCGCTTCGCCAGGGTTGTTGGCTCCACGGTGTTTGAGGGAATTGGCGCTTGTGAAAATCATTGACCCTGTGGATGTACTCCTTTTGCATCAACGCTTGCAGGTGGCGTGGCACGATTTCTTTTGGGTTGTAGAGCGGGACGTTGTGTACGAAATGGAGGTACAGTTGAATTATACTCAGAGTCATATATGCTGCGATGAAGATTGACGGCCAAATGATTGCGAGGGCCGCAAGCTTGAGCCATTGAGGGGGGTCGCTCTGTACAGGAGGCAGCTTAGTGATCGCGACACAGAAGAAGGTGGCACCTGATGCGGACAGGATGGTTTTCACCTTTTGTGGGATTTGTGCTTCATGCCAGGCCCAGTTTAGCCCCAAGGTTGGCCTTTCGCCTATGGGTGGCCAGCCTTGGCTGGCAGCGACCCTCGCATTGTGAGTCAGTTGTGGGCGCACTTTCCCTAGATAGAAAAGGCTCGTTGCGATGGCGAGTGGAATGAATCCGATTGTGATCAGTGGTGCGAAAATCAAAAATATACGGAACTTCTGTGTTGATCCTGTCCTCACCCAGTCATAGGGATGCTGCGTGATGACGTCGACGGCCACACCGACACAGAGAGGGTATCCGACGATATAAGCGGTCAGAGTTAGAGCGACTAGAACGCGGGTCATGAGGTCGTTGCCCTCCGCTGCGTTGCAGGTTATTTCATTCGCGGATGCGTCAGGATAGTGCCCCGTGACCGGGTCGGTCTCCCTCTTTCCGCGGATTTCCAAAATTTCCGACAGCGCCATGTGGCTGTGGTTGCGCGTGTGAGGCATGAGACTATGATTCGCCTCGAATGAACTGGAGCAGTTATGAGGTCTGGGGCTATCAGCGAATGGTCGGACCCCACGAATGCAGCTGCTCCGTGTCGGCTGAGTCCATCCGCCGGGCCCACCGGCTCAGAGCTCGTAACACGATCTTGTTGAGGCGTGCTGGTCGGGCGTGACGGGTACGACGATTGCGCCGTTCGTGAGGTGTAGGGAATCGGCCGTGGCTCGTGGATGGCGAACTGCGGGCGCTGATCGAGCCGTTGCTGCCTCCCTGACCGCAGAAGGACTCCCGGACCGAAGCCGGTGGATGACCGGTTGTGCCTGCAGGGCATCTTGTACGTGCTCTAAAGCGAAGTCGTCAGCTGGCAACTGCTGCCGCTGGAGCTGGGGTTCGGCTCCGGGCAGACCAGCTCGCGCCGACTCGGGCGGTGGCACGAGGTCGGCGTCGTCGAGAAGCTGCACCGGCTCTTGCTCGCCGAGCTGCATGCGGCCGACGAACTGGACTGGACCCGGGCTTGCGTGAATGCCTCCCACATCCGCGCGAAAAAGGGGGCGAGACCACCGGCCCCTCGCCAGTCAGCCGCGGGCAGACGGGCAGTAAGCACCACCTGATCTGTGACGGCAGGGGAACGCCGTTCAAGGTCATCACCACTGCGGCCAACGTCAACGACGTCGCACAGCCTGGCCATGGTCGACGGCATCCCGGCCGTGGCCGGCAAACTGGGCCGCCGAGCAGGCGTCCCGACGCCCTGCTCGGCGACAAGGGCTACGACAGAACCCCAACCGGCGTGAGCTGTGCAAGCGCCGGATCCTGCCGGTCATCTCCCGCAGGGGCACCCCGAACATCAAGGTCCTGGGCAAGCTCCGCTACGTCGGCGAGCAGACCTTCTCACTCCTGCACCACTTCAAGCGGCTGACCGTCCGCTGGGAACACGTCTCGACCTGCACGACGCCCTGGTAACCCTGGCCTGCGGCGTCATCTGCTGGAGACACCTCAAGAAGGCCCGCCCGTGATCGTGTTACGAGCTCATAGGACGGTGCCATCGCCTTCCAGGCGCTTTCCCGGGGCGCAGATCCGCCAAGGTGTCGATGCGATCAGTCCGACTCATCGCTCTTGGAACCGGACTGAGGGGCGATGCGCAGGTAGGCCTGATAGAGGCCGGTCAGGGAGATGACGAGCACAGCGAGGGACTCAGGCTGGGTTCCCGTCAGGAGGAGCGTGATGCCAGTGCCGAGTACTGCGATGAAGGCGATGAGGTCGATGACACCTTTAGCTTGGTTCACGGGTCCTCCGTCAGGATCTAGGATCCGTCGGCTGTGGATGGCGCAGTAACGGGTCCGACTTACGTCGAGCATGGCCTTCTGCGCCGTGTCTAGTAAGGCGCTGCGTTTCGCGGACTAACGGAGGGCTGTCTGTAAATTGATCACGGTTGTGAGCTGGAACGCTCACGGATACGCCCGTTAACCCCCCGTTATCGACTGGCTACGCTACGGTTGCAGCATGGGCTATTCGGGGGACGCGGTTCTATCAGGCAAGCAGCGTGCGCTACTCAACGAAAACTTCCGTGAGGCGATCAGGGTCGAGGTCGAGGCCCTCTGTGACGGCCAGTTGAAAAGGCGATCCTTGAGGGGCCCGTACGCGGGCGGTTACCTTCCCTGGCCTCACCTGGCAGGGTTGATCAGCGAGCAGCTCCGTGACGCGGATACCAGCCACTGGTGGGACGGTGAAGAGGTCCGAAAGATCCTTCAGACCGGAGACAGGGCCCTCCCCAAGGACCCACACGACCGGCAGATCTTTCTCCAAGTGGTACAGCGTGTGATGAACACGTGCTTCGACACGGCAGAGGAGCTACGTGGTCGGCGTGTTCCAGGAAAACGGTGCCGATACATCGAATTCCTCGGAAGTCCGGCAACACCAACGTCGTTCCGCCCCTTCAATTTCGACCCCTCCGGCGTTGGGTTTTTCCGGATCATTGATTGGAATGCTGGCCGTCGGCTCGATCCGGATCACAACATCGGCGAGGTGGTGAAGGTCGACAAGCGCCAGGAGTTGATGCGG
>NZ_JAGMUK010000236.1:0-482 GCF_019049245.1 Streptomyces sp. AC555_RSS877
GATCCGCATCCCCTTCCCCCTGCTGCGCCAGACGGCCTGGCTGCTGACGGCCGCGACGATCGCCTTCAACGGCGCAGCCGCCTGGCCCGACCCGCTGGCCGTGGGCATGCACGCGGTCATCCCCATCCTGTTCGTGGCCTGCGTCGAAGCGGCCCGGCACGCGATCGGCCGGATCACCGACATCACGGCCGCCAAGCACATGGAGGGCGTCCGCCTCACCCGCTGGCTGCTGTCCCCGGTGCCCACGTTGCTGCTGTGGCGCCGTATGAAGCTGTGGGAGCTGCGCTCCTACGAGCAGGTCATCAAGCTGGAGCAGGAACGCCTCGTCTACCAAGCCCGCCTGCGTTCGCGCTTCGGCCGGGCGTGGAAGCGCAAGGCCCCGGGGGAGAGCCTGATGCCGCTGCGGCTGGCCCAGTACGGCGTCCCGCTGGTGCAGACGGCCCCGGCAGGCCTGGCGGCGGCGGACATCGAGCCGGTCCTGC
>NZ_JAGMUK010000236.1:492-653 GCF_019049245.1 Streptomyces sp. AC555_RSS877
CCTCGTCTACCAAGCCCGCCTGCGTTCGCGCTTCGGCCGGGCGTGGAAGCGCAAGGCACCGGTGGAGAGCCTGATGCCGCTGCGGCTGGCCCAGTACGGCGTCCCGCTGGTGCAGACGGCCCCGGCAGGCCTGGCGGCGGCGGACATCGAGCCGGTCCTGC
>NZ_JAGMUK010000236.1:663-1033 GCF_019049245.1 Streptomyces sp. AC555_RSS877
ACACGACCTCCGACGACAGCACCACACAGAGAGTGAAGGAAGAGAGGGAAACCGGTGGCCACGCCCACGCAGCTGACTCGGATACACCGCATACTCATCGGCGTCGTCGCCGCCGGTGCGGTCGTCATCGCCGGCATCGGCTTCGCCGGCTCGTACGCGGCCATCCGCGAACTCGCCCTCAAGAAGGGCTTCGGGAACTTCAGTTACGTCTTCCCGATCGGCATCGACGCGGGTATCTGCGTCCTGCTCGCCCTCGACCTCCTGCTGACGTGGATCCGCATCCCCTTCCCCCTGCTGCGCCAGACGGCCTGGCTGCTGACGGCCGCGACGATCGCCTTCAACGGCGCAGCCGCCTGGCCCGACCCGCTGG
>NZ_JAGMUK010000236.1:1043-1485 GCF_019049245.1 Streptomyces sp. AC555_RSS877
TCTCTGTGGAATGAGCAGGCAATTCTCAGATGCCTGCATCAACAGTTCTCACGTCATGCCTGAAACACGACCCGTGATTCTCCTGTACCTAGCAGGCCGTAGAGCCATCTCGGACGACAACGAAATGAGAGTCGACTATGGCATGGAAGTGAGAGTCAGCACGCGGGTATCTGCGTCCTACTCGCCCTCGACCTCCTGCTGACGTGGATCCGCATCCCGTTCCCCCTGCTGCGCCAGACGGCCTGGCTGCTGACGGCCGCGACGATCGCCTTCAACGGCGCAGCCGCCTGGCCCGACCCGCTGGGCGTGGGCATGCACGCGGTCATCCCCATCCTGTTCGTGGTCTGCGTCGAAGCGGCCCGGCACGCGATCGGCCGGATCACCGACATCACGGCCGCCAAGCACATGGAGGGCGTCCGCCTCACCCGCTGGCTGCTGTCCC
>NZ_JAGMUK010000236.1:1495-6994 GCF_019049245.1 Streptomyces sp. AC555_RSS877
TGCCACCGGCCCCGCAGCCGCAGCCGGTGTCCCTGGCCGACACTCAGCAGCACGCAGCCCTGGACGCGGCGCCCAGACCCGACGCGGCCGCGAGCAGTCCTGCCGCCCAGCGGCCCGCCGCACCCTCCGACGAGCGGCCCCCGCAGCCCGACGGAGTCCCCGGCGCGCCCGCGAAGGACCAGAGCCCCTGGTTCAACGCGCCCCAGCAGGTCGACTACCACGGCGGCTACAACCCGCAGGAGCAGTACGAGCAGTGGTACGCCGAGCAGCAGCAGGCCAAGCAGTACGAGGAGCAGTACCTCCGCGAGCCGCCCACCATCGAGCCCTCCCCGCCAGAGACGCGCAGCCCACCTACCACAGGTGAAGACGTAGCCGCCTTCATCGTGGCCTTCCACAAGCGCGAGTCAGCAGGGCCCCAACCTCCCGTCCAGGGCGCCCCCGACCCCGTCGAGCAGCCAACTGAAGATCTTTTCCCAGTGGTAACAGACACCCAGGCGACACCTGCCAGCAGCCCCTCACAGACGGCGCAGGACCCACACGGACCGCAAGTGGATGCGCCCGTCGATGAGCCACCGCAGCCACCCAGCGAGCCAGACAGCCTCACCGCCCCCGACCGCTACTACCTCGCCTGGATGGGATACCAGCACCTGAAGGGAAACGAGCCGAGTGACGAGCAGTTGTCGGCCTACTGCGCCGAGAAAGGACTCCTCGGCCGCAGCGGCAAGCCCCTCAGCCCGGCCAACCTGCGCCGACACTTCGTACGTTGGCGGATCTACAACACCTGGGCCCAACACCGCGAACACACCCTCACCCCCGGGCCTACAGAAGTCGCGCAGGCCTGCGCCGACCGCGGGATCACCGCCCAGTACAACCGGCCCGTCACCCCCGCCCACATCACCCAAGAAGCCAACGACTTCGAACGACGCTGGCAGACACTCATCCGCCACCACAACCAGACGCCGTAGACCACCCCCGGCAACCGGCCCTGTCCTGCACAGGTCTTACCGGCCTCAGCAGCCGGCCACTCCCGTCCGAGCATGGCGTGCACAACCAAGTCCCGCCATCGGCCAGCCTTGCAGACGTACTCGCCGATGGATCCCTCCTCGGCCATCCCTGCTGCAGGAGGTGGCAGGAAATCGCTCTGGCATGGAGTCGGCAAGGGCCCCGTCACATCGGGATGACGTCCACGGGCTGGGCGGCGGGGGTCATGGCGTTGTGACACGAGCCGGCCCCGCGGCGGCCGACTGCGCCTCGCCGAGGTCTCCTTGATCGCGACAGCTTCCGTCGCCCGGGGTGAGGAGGTCTCGATCTGCTGGGCATCGTTGCGAAAGCGCCCGCCGCGGGGGGCGAACACGAGACCGTGGTGGAGTGACCCACCATTCCGGCCCCCTGCGGACAGCTCCCCTGCAGGCGGAGACGACCTCGTCGCTGATCAGCCGCATCCCAGGCCGCTACGAGATGGAAGCGAAGACCCAGTTGACCCCATACTGCTCGCAGAGCACACTCCAGGCCTGATCCGCCGGCGAGCCGTCGGCCACGACGACCGCGTCGGCATCAATCATGTCGATGTCCCTGGGAATGGCGTGCAGCAGTCCGGACAGCTGCGCACCGAGTGGGCCCTCCAGGATGTCCAGCGAGACAGGCGCCGGAACGGTCACCCACAAGGTCTGCACCGCGACCAGGTCCTCCGCCGTGATCCGGTCAGCGACCTCCTGCCGGTCTCCCCCACCCGCCCGATGCTCGAACCGACTGCCGGTGAACGGCGCCCCGCCGGGCGGCAGACCGATCCCGAAGTAAGGTCGCAGATCACCCATAGCCCGCTCTGCACTCAGCAGTACGCGTAACCGCTGCCCCAACGGCGACAACGACATTCCAGTGGACGAGATCACACGAACCCATCCTTCATAAGGCGAGCAGTGGCCTGAATCCCCCACCGCCCATCTCCGGCCGGAGGAGAGTGGAAGCTCCACACCTGGTGCGGGGTGTGGAGCCCAGCTCACTCAGCGGAAGGGACCGTCGGTCGCGAAGGCGTGGGCTGCAAAGCGCTTGCCCATTCGACGGTATGCGGCGGCGGTGGGGTGAAGGCCGTCGGCCAGGTCGTCTGCCTCGTCCGGGCCGAGCAGCTCGCGTCCGTCGAGATAGTGGAGGTGGGGATCGGACGCCTGTCGTGCCGCAGCGATCCGGGCAAGCTCGGCACGGACCACCGCCAGCGACAATGCCCCGCCGGCCACATCGGCCGGGTCACCCAGGGCAGCGAGCCTCCCGTCCGGGCCGGTCGCGGTCGGGCCGGGTGCCTCCTCCAGGGCCGGACAGCTCACCGGAGAGATCAACAGCAGCGGGGTGTCCGGGTGTCCATCCCGGATCGTGTCCAGGAATCCGTGTACCGCCGGGCCGAACGTCCGCAGCCGGAAGGCGGACAGGCTCACGATGTTGATGCCCACCTTGAGGCTGATCAGGTCGGCGGGCGTATCGCGGATCGTCCGGGCGACATAGGGATCCAGCAGCGCGTTGCCCGCCTGGCTGAGGTTGATCACCTCCACCTCTCCGAGTGCAGCTGCCACCACCGGCCAGGTCCCGGTCGGGCCGTCGGCCTCGATGCAGTGGCTGAGGGAACTGCCGTGGTGCACCCAGCGGCGCCGCCCGTCCGGCAGAGGTGCCAGCACATCACCGTCAGCGCGCAGTGCCACCAGTTCCGTCGGGGTCTGCTGTGGCAGCCACAACTCGACGCCCTTCATGCCGGCCGGCAGCCCGGCGAACCGTACCGTCCCTGGCTCGCCCGGGATGAGACGCTGCACGGCCCCAGGGCCCGCCATCCGCAGCACATTGCCCACCGGCGCCTGCTGACGCCCCGCCAAGGCACCGTCCACCAGCAACTCCAGCATCCCGGTCGGGCGAGGGCGGGGGTCGGAGTCGAGCTGGCCGGTGGAAGTGAGTACCTCCAACTCCAATGCGCGCGCATCGGTGCGGAACACCAGCCGCACCCCCGAAGGCATCACGGTCACCCCGTAGACCGACGGGTCCTGGTACTGCTCCTTGGTCCACGCGGGCAACCGGCGCGGCATCACCCCTGCCTGGGTGGTCTCCAGGTCCAACGCACCCCGTAACTCCACCGGCCCGCCCACCAGCGGAACCGCCCGCAGCGCCACCGTCACCGCTCCGGTCCCAGGTCGATGCGGACCGGAGCTGACATCAGCCCGGCGCCTTCGTGGCTCATCGACGCCCGCCGAACTCCCAGTCGTGGACCTCGACGTCCGCGTACCGGTCCACAGTCAGAACGGCTCGTGCCGTGTCCGGATCCGGGGCCCTGAGCAGCACCGCCGTACCCAGCCAGGTGTCGCCGTCGTCGGACAGCAACGGCCCGTACGCGACCAGCTCCTCCCGCTCAGGCGGCAGGGCAAAGTCAGCGCCCGGGCCCTCGCCCAGGCCGAGCACCAGGTACCGGTTGCCACCGGTTTGGCCACCGGGGAAATCCCACATGGTGCGCCCCAGCACGTTGCGCCACCGGCGCACCAGCACGTCCCGGAACGCGCCGGCCTGGTAGTTGGGCTCGTCGAAAGCGAACGCGCGAGCGGCGGCGGGATCGGGCAGATCGACGATGTGCACACTGCCCGTCGGTGTCTCACCATCATCGGCGAACGTCGGACCGCGAGCGATCAGCTCCTTCGCATACCGGTCCATGTAAGACCAGTGCTCCTCCACCAACTCCTCGCGTAACACGAGGGAGCCGGGCCGGTCACGGTGGTAGCAGAAGAACTCCATGACCACAGACCCTTCCCCATCAAAGGCACCATCTCAACTGGCTTTCCGCAACGATGCCCCCGCGCTCCAAACGAGGCAGCACCCCGTCAAACGGCGCAGCCATCACGGCCGCGCGCTCACAACCAAGTGGCATGCGAACACGGCTGCCCCACCAACCAAGTGACAGAAAACAGCATCCGGCGCCGACATCCCCAGCTCACGACGACCCACAGCCCACGGGCGAGGCAGGCAGCCCTCCTGGCGCGGCATGCGGGCAATCTGTACCCCCGGCAATGGCGGCGGCCGTCAGCGCCATGCTGCGCCAATGGAACCGGAGGCTGGCCGCGTACTGGTCGTCCTCCTGAACAAGCGGGCACCACAGCATCTACAACAGGTCGGCGCCAGCGGGGAAGACAAGGCCGGGCACATCCCTGCATACAGCTGGACTAGTGCTGGATTCCTCTTTGGCTGGGTATATGTCCTGTTGGCGGGGTAGTTGAGGGTGCTCGGGGGCGGGTGCTGGGCGATGGTTTTATGGGCATGACCGGTGCGTGACGAGGACGAGCGAGCTGTCGTGCGCCGGTTGTCACGGGCACGGAAGGCTCCGCGGGATGCGGTGATGCGGGCCCGGATGATCGAGCTGAGCTGGTCGGGGCTACGGGTGCCGGCGATCGCTGTGGAGCTGGACTGCAGCCAGAAAACGGTTCGCTGCTGGCTGCACCGTTTCAACCGATCGGGCCTGCAGGGACTCGATGATCTGGGTGGGCAGGGCCGCAAACGACGGATCAGCGAGCACGAACGATCCCGGATCATCTCGCTGGTCAAGACCGTGCCGCCGGGGCGGCTGCGGTGGGAGCCCGTCGGGGAACTGTGGGCCTTCGACGAGTCCGGGCCGGCCGAGTGGACCCTGGATTCCCTCGCCGCAGCAGCACAGGCCGAAGGGATCGAGGTAGGCCGCTCACAGGTGCGCCGCATCCTTCTCACCGAGGGCGTGCGCTGGCGCCGCACACGGTCCTGGATGCGCTCCAAAGACCCGGACTTCGTCCCAAAAGGACACGGATCATCGGCCTCTACACCCACTCACCCGCCCGGCGACGCGACGGTGATCTGCGCCGATGAGCTGGGGCCGGTGATCCCCCGGACCTTCCCGCCCGCACCCGCCTGGTCACCCGACGGACACCGGATCAAAGCCGAGCTCGACTACAGCCGCGGACCCGAGAAAACCTGGGTCTACGGGGCCTTACGCGTCCGGGACGGCCAGCAGATCACCATGACCGCTTCCTCCCGTAACAGCGTCTTCTACCAGCGGTTTCTACAACAGGTCGAGGACGCCAATCCGACCGGGGAGATCTGGATCGTCACCGACAACCTGTCCAGCCACAACAGCTTGTCCACCCGGACCTGGCTCGAGGAACATCCCCGCATCCACCACACTTTCATCCCCGTCGGCGCGTGCTGGCTCAACCTCCAGGAAGGCTGGTGGCGCATCTTCCGCAAGGCCGCCCTCGCCGGTCGGTCTTTCGCCAACCCCGACGACATCGCCCAGGCCACGACCCTCGCAACCGACCAACTCAACTCTCGCGCACGCCCCCGGGTTTGGGGCCGAACCGCACCACCAACCCGCTCCCTACGACGCCGATATGTGTACCTCCTTTGAGGAATCCAGCACTAGTAGGGCTTGGTCAGGTCGGTATGGGGTCTGGCATGTCGCGGTGACAGGTGGGGCAGGCGCCGGTCCAGACCGCGAGGAGTAACTGCAGT
>NZ_JAGMUK010000236.1:7004-44742 GCF_019049245.1 Streptomyces sp. AC555_RSS877
TCTCGTCTACCAGGCCCGCCTGCGTTCGCGCTTCGGCCGGGCGTGGAAGCGCAAGGCACCGGTGGAGAGCCTGATGCCGCTGCGGCTGGCCCGGTACGGCGTCCCGCTGGTGCAGACGGCCCCGGCAGGCCTGGCGGCGGCGGGCATCGAGCCGGTCCTGCTGCCACCGGCCCCGCAGCCGCAGCCGGTGTCCCTGGCCGACACTCAGCAGCACGCAGCCCTGGACGCGGCGCCGAGACCCGACGATGATCAACGGTGGCCGTACCCATGTCCGTACCAGACCCTGCCACCCCAGCAACGAGTCACCCCTGGTCTGGCAGGCTGCCCCCGTGCAGGAAGACGATTGGTGCTACGACAACGGCGAAGAGCTGTCCTCCGGTTTCGGGCCCGAGGAAACGGCGGGGGAAGTCTTGCAACAGTGGATGGAGGTGGATCGGGTCTACTGCGTGGCCTGGCAGCAGTTCACATCGGCGGACTGGGACACTCTGGGACAGATCTACCGGGACCTGCCCGGCTGGCAGCCCTTCTCCTCGGACGTGCCCCGGTGGTACTCACTGGATGAGGACCGCAACCTGCACCTCTGGGCTTCGATCGAACCCTCGGGTCTCATGGTTGCGGGAGTGCTGACTCAGGGCATGTGGCGAGACTGGGACACCCAGTTTCGGCACGCGATCACAAGCCACGGCCTTCCTCGATTCAAGTGCGCATGACGCGCGCCGGGCCCCACCGGCCGACGAACTCCTCGAGGGCGCGGCGCTGTTGTTCCTCGCGGGCGAGCTGCTGCGCGAGGACGTCGCGGTCGATGTACGGGTCGACGGCAGCGAGGACCAGGCGCTGGAGTTCGGCCGGCTCCAGCGCCTCCACCTCCCACTGCACCGGGCGACGGGGGTCGAAGCCGTAGCGGTCGGCGAAGGCCGGCCACCTCGGATCACCCTGCTTGCCCTCGGTCGCGGGCAGTTCGTAGGCGCGGACCTGGTCGTACGTCAGCAGGACCCGTTCCGTCCGGCTCCAGCAGCCGGTGCGCGCCACCCAGTCCCGCTCGATGTCCTCGCCGGAGCAGTCGAAATCAGCGACCACCAGAAGAACCCCGTCGCGAGGGTCGGCGGTGACGCGGTCGTGGACGATGTCGGCGTACGACTGCGAGCCGAAGCCTCGGACCACCAGCACCGGGATGCCCGCAGGAGCGAGCCAGCCGGTCAGCTGCTGGCGCAGGGTGTCCTTCTCCGCCGCGACGTACAGGGCGTGCTCCTGGCCCTCGGTGCGGTCCAGCCGGAACCAGTCGGGCATCTGCGCGACGAACGCGTCCACGCCCCTCCAGGCGGGCGGGACGTGAACCTCCCGGACGGTGTCGATGAGGCCAGGGAAACGGCCCTCGCGGCGGGCCTTGGCCAGCTGTGCGGACAGCCGCCGGTACATCGGCGCCGTGTGCGGCAGCGCGCCCTCGGAGACCAGGCGGTACATCACCTGGCGCAGCGTGACGCCGCCCTCGTAGCTGTCCACGATCTCCCGGGCCCGGTCGACGACCGCCGGCCACCGGATCCGCTCCCGCGCCATACCGGTTGTACCCTTCCGAGCCACCGCGTGTACGGGCCTGGACGCCCGCCGCCTCCCGGGCCAGGCTGTCGAGATGAACGATGCGAACGACTCCGGCCCGGACGACCGCAGGATCGACAACGTCTCCCTTTACATGGAGACGCTCAAGGCCCGCATGGACCCCGAGCAGTACGACGTCCTGGCCAAGGCCGTGCACGAGACAGCGCACCTGATAGCCGAGGGCCATCAGGCCGGCCCCGTCGGTGACGCCTCACAGTTCACCGATGAGGTGCAGCGGGAGTACGCGACGGTCCTGGCAATCCTCCTGACCGGCCGCATGGACCACCGACTCGTGGAGATGCCCGGCCCCGACGGCAGCCCGGGCTTCGCCATCGTGGAAACCTCCGCCGCCGACGACCCGGCGAAACTGCAGGAGCTGCGCGAGAAACACCGCCGCTTCGTCACCGAGCAGCAGGCCCTCTACAACGAGCTGGACGGCATCGCCCGGGCCAGCGGCTTGTAGGCCTCCTGTGGGTGCAGCCCTCCGCACCCGGGCCCGTGGTCGCGCCGGGTGCGGAGGGTGTCACACGGCCTGGGTGCGTGCGGCGTCCAGGCGGTCCAGGCGTTCGTAGAGGGCGCGAACGAGGCGGGCGCGGTTCTGGACGCAGCGCACGGTGCCTTCGATCGTCGCGGACAGCCGGCCTTCCGCCTCACGCAGGACGATGTCGGCGAGCGCCTTGGGTCCGCTGTCCTTCGGCAGCTGGGCGGCGCGGCGCCGGACGTCGGAAGCGACCGCGCGGGCGTGGCCGGTCAGCTGGAGGGCGATCTGCTCGTAGTCGCGGGTCGTGAGCGTGTCCTTGCCGGTCCAGGCGAGGACGGCCTTGACGAGGCTCTCGTACGGTTCGCGGTCCAGCGGGAGTTCCGCCTCGATCAGTCCGTCGGGGTCGTGCAGGACCGTGTGGTTGCTGGTGTGCATGGCGGCCTCGCTGCTGGGGCGTCTTCGCGCGGGTGGCCGGCGGTCACCGCTGGGTGTCCTCGCCGCCGTCGGCCCCGTCGTCCTGGTCCTCGGTCCGCTGAGCGAGGAACCGGGCAAAGCCCCGGTCCGCGCGGGCCAGCAGGGCCGGGGAGGGAACGCCGTAGGCGGGCGACTGGAGGCCGCGGCCCTCCGAGGCCGGGGCGGTGCTCTCGGTGTGTGCGCGCATGGGGCCCCGCCTCTCCGGCTGGTGGTCCGTCGGTGCCTTCGACGCTACGCAGCTACGGTCCGCGCTCTCAACGAAGTTGCGGAGAATTGCGGAGGTTCACTCCAGGGCGTCGATCGCGGCCCGGATGAGCGTGCGGGCGGCGTCGCCGTACACGGCCATCTCCGCGAGGCCGGCGAACGCCTTCGCGTAGTCGGCGAGCTCGCGCGGCTGCTTCACTTTGATCTCCGCCGTCAGGGTCTCCACCACGGCCTGGACGTCGTCGTGGAGGTAGAACGCCTCCAGGGGCCACACGGTGCGCTGCGCGGTAAACGGGATGATCCCCAGCGAGACCGAGGCGAGCGGCATCACGGCCAGGAGGTGGCGCAGCTGCCCGCGCATGGCGTCGGGGCCGGCGGTGCGGTAGCGCAGGACGGATTCCTCCATGAGGACGACGTAACGGTGGCCGCCCTCGTAGAGGAAGCGGGAGCGGGCGATGCGGGCGGCGACGGCTTCGGCCACGTCGTTGGGGGTGCCCTGGAACGCGGTGATCTGCTCCATGAGGGCGGTGGCGAAGCCGGGGGTCTGGAAGAAGCCGGGCGGGACGTTGGAGACGTAGACCCGGCAGACGCGGGTGCGCTCGTGCAGGGTGTTCCAGTCCTGTTGGACCTTGCGCATGCCGTTGCGGTGCAGGCGGCGCCACTCCAAATACATGGAGTCGACCGCGCGGGCGGTGGCGATGAGGTCGTCGGCCTGGTCGTCGGCACCGCACGCCGAACACCAGGTGCGGATGTCGGTGTCCGAGGGCGGGGCGTCGCCCTTCTGGATGCGGGTGGTCTTCGCGGGGTGCCAGCCGCACCGGGCGGAGAGTTCCTTCCCGGTGAGGCCGGCGTCCTTGCGCAGGTGCGTGAGCCGCACGGCGAGCGCCTCACGGGCGGCCTGCGCGCTGGACGATGGAGAGACGGGCATGAGCAGCTCAGGGGCCTAGACGGTGTACTTCTCGTGGGGGATGCCGCGCTCCCACACGGTCTCGAACGCCGTGGCGCACAGGCTCACCGCGGCCGGGTCCTCGGTGAACTCGAACCCCGGGTTCGCCCAGTCGCCGTCGCCGGTGAAGAAGTGGAACACGGCGAGGCGGTCGTCGATCAGCCAGAAGTCGTTGCCCGGCAGGGGGATGTCGGAGGCATGCCGCCGGGGCAGCCAGCGCACTTGTTCGCCCGCGCCCAGGTTCAGCGGGGTCACGGCGTGCTCCCACCGGATGTAGTTGGTGACCGGCTCGGAGACGATCCGGGCGCGGCGCATGACGACGCCCCGGGCGAGGGTGTCCTTCACGATGCCGAGCCACTCGGGCCAGAACGAGGCGGTGGGATCCAGGGTGATCTGGCCGGTGCGGGTGAAGTGCTCGATCTCTTCGACCTCGTCACCGACGCCGTAGACGTCGCGCATCTCCAGATGCACGGCCGTGTGCTGTGCGCCGCCCAGCAGTTCAGCGAAGTCCGGCACGCTGTTCTGCGACATCACAGGCCTCCCTCAGAATCGACACCATGCGGGCGGGAATCCGGATCACCGTCTCGTGCGGCGGGATCCCCGCCTGATGGCCGGCGACTCACTCGGTTCCGATCACCTGTGCCTTCAGCAGTTCTTCGGCTTCCTCGCCCTGAAGGACCAGGTCCGCGCTCTCCTCTTCGACCCACACCGTCGGCGATCCGCCGCCTCCGGTGTTCGGGTCGATCCCGACGAACCGTAACGTCATGACCGTCTCCCCTGTCGAGCTGGTTGCGGATAGTTGCGCACCGACCGTCCCGCGCCGTTGCGGCGGCGGTCAAGGCCCCGAGCGGGTTGGATTCCGCCTGTCCGATTCGAACGATCCGACTCGAATTCGAGTCACTCGGACCCGGCTTTTGTGGGGACGCTGTCCCTGGACGGTGAAGCCAGTCGCTCTGTCATCCAATCCAGGCGTTTGGCACCGAACCTAGGCGTCGCGCCCTCGCGTCGCCTCTACCGGCCGGTCGCCTACCGTCTGCTGCTGGCCTGCCGGCTCGGCCCCACTTCCGGTGCCGGCCGAAGAACCGGTTCCCGTCCTCAACCTCGAACCACGGGTACCGGTGGTCCCGCCCACAGATTTGTCCGAGCGGCAGTCAGGCCGGTGTCGAAGCCGCCGAAGAAGACCGAGATGTCGGCGACGGTCCGAGTCACGCCCTGGCAGATCCGACCCGCCGCATGAACCGGTTCATGGGGGCGCATGCGCAGTCAGCCAACCGGGCGCGTTCTAGGCCAATGCGGGATCGCCCGCGGCGAGTTGGGGGCATGCTGGTGGTGCGCTCATGCGCTCTGCTTCGGTGGCGGGAGGCCGGCCGGTGTTACGCATTCACTTCACGGCGCAAGACCTCGCCCGGACACGGGTGGCCGCAACGATCGGCGTCGCAGCGGAGGTCTATTACAGCCTGGAGCTGCTGGGAGAGAACCGGGAACTTCCTCACTTCCGCACGTGGCGGTCAGCGGTCGCGGGCCGGATGGGAGCGGACACGCACCCCCTGACGTCCCTGGTTCCGGTGCGCGGCCCGGGGCTTGATCTGCTGGCCTTGATGGGCGATGTGCCCTCTGTGGACCACGCCGTGGACAACCTGCTGCATGCCCCGTTGTCCCGGCTGCGACGCGAGTTCGAGGGTCTCGACTTCCACCCCGGACACCTGCCATGGGCAAGGCGGGTGTGCGAGGGCGACCGCGACGCGCGCCGGGAGCTCGCCGATGCCGTGCGCGCCTGCCATCGGCTGACCGTGGAGCCCTACTGGGATCGAGGTCGGTCCGAACTGGTCGCGCTGTCCACTCGTTGCGCGAACCTGGTGTTGGAGGGAGGCATCGATCTGTTGCTGCGTTCGATCTGCGCACCACTGGTCCGCTGGCGTCCACCGGTGCTCGAAGCTCCCTATCCGCGCCGAGTTGAGGTGCGTCTCCAGGGAAGGGGACTGATCATCACGCCCACGGTCTTCGCGAAGCACCCGGTGAGCTTTCTGTGGGACCCGCTCGATAGTGCCCAGCCACCCCGACTGAGCGTGCCGGCTCTCCGCGGGCCGCTGATAGATACCGGGCCGGCGGAAGCGGACGGCTCCGCTATACGGAACCTGGGGTCTCTGCTCGGCCGCACGCGAGCCGCCGCTCTACAGGTGACAGCAGAAGGCTGCACGACGAGCGAACTGGCCCGCCGCCTCAGAGTCACGGCGGCAGCGGCCAGTCAGCACGCGACCGTGCTGCGAAACACCGACCTCATCACCACCAGCCGCCGAGGCGGGTCCGTGCTGCACCACATCACCCCTCTCGGGCTGGCCCTGCTGCGGACCGGCGCCCTGACGGAACCGTGAGGCCCGAGGGCACCGCGGCGTCAGACTGGGCGCGAGACCCGCGCCTGCCGCCCCGGCTCCCTTTAAGCCGTGACTTAAGAGGTAGGCCACAGGTGGCCGACCCATCCAGGATGTGAAGCCGCAACCGGCTCACCCCTCTGGAGATCGCATGAAGACTCACCTCGCCGCCGCCGTCGGTTCCCTCGTGCTGACCGCGGGCACCCTGCTGGGCGCTCCCGCCGCCGGCGCGCAAACCGCCGCCTATCCGATCAGCCCTTTCTACGTTGATGACGGCCAGGGCAGCTACGCCCACGGCACACTGACCTGGTACAACCGGTCGGTCGGCGTCGATGGAACACTCCGGGCCGTCGACTGCCGCAGGGCGTGGTTCGGCGCGTACGGTGCCTCTGGCAAGGAGCTCGGTACCAGGAGCACCGGCACTAAGTGCAACACTACGTATCCGCTCAAGACCGGAATCCCTGCGGATGTGCCCGGGGGCGCCACGTATGTCATCGTCTGTATTGACGATGAGTACGCGCAGCCCATCAAGTGTGTGCAGGTCGACCGGCCCTGACCATCCGACCGGCCGGAAAGTGACGCTGCCGCACCAGCCTCCGGGGCGGAACCACACTCGACGCCCCGGAAGCTCATCTCGCCGCCGCCGGGGTTCCCTCGTGCTGCACAGGCACCCTTGCTCGGCGGACCAGCCCGGTGGTGCCGCGTACGTAGGGTCTGTATTGACGATGCGAACGCGAATGCACTCAAGTGCGGGCGATACAACCGGCCCTGATTTACTGCGGATCTCCGCCACCATCCATTGACATCGAAGTAAGTCCGCCCAGGTCGGGAGAGTGCGGTGGACTGGATTGATCGTCAAAGGACAGACGCCAGTGCGAGGACGTTCCCTTCAGCAAGATGGTCTTGTTGGGCGCAGTTACGGCTTGAGAGGGGATCAGATGCCTACAGGAGTGGCTGTCGTGTGCGACACCGACGATTGCTTCGCCGTCTACCTGGCGGTGGAGACCGGCGACGACGAAGACGCGCGCTCCTCATCTGAGGTCTCGCAGTTGGCGCGCGACGCTGCCCAGGGCGAGGGGTGGGTGGTCAGCTTCGGGTTCCGCCAGCCGGTGATGACCTGCCCGGGTTGCGCGGACGGCCGGGGCCCGGTCCGCGAGCGCGGGGACTGCCGGCGGTGCATGGGCCGCGTCGATGCGGAGTCCAGGTGCGTGTACTGCCTGCGCCAGGTGGAGCCCTTGCAGCCCGAGGCGGGCTGAACGCGCCGAGCTCGATCAGGGCGTCGTGGATGTCGGCGATGTCCCGGCAGTAGGTGACGCCGGGGAGACCGTTCGCCCACGGGTGGGAGATCCGCTTGGTGTCGAGGACGAACACGAGCGAGCCGTGGCGGAGCATGGGGCAGGCGATGCACCGCAAGGTCACCGACTTGCCGCCGCCCGTACTCGCGTTGACCAGGATGTGCGGCGATTCGGCGTCCAGGTCGACGGAGACGACCCTGCTGCCGGTGCCGATTTTGATGACGGGCGCGGACTCTGGGGCCTTGGCCACCAGTTCTCGCACCTTGGGGTCCTTGAAGGCGGCCTTCTTCGGCGGGCGGCGGGTCTTCTTCACCAGCAGGTACGGCTTGCGCCCGGCTGGTGCCAGGAGAACGTCACGCCCTCGAGGGCGAGTTTCTGGGTGATGAGGTCGGCGACCAGGTCCCGGGAGAACCTGAGGTGCACCGGCAGGTCCACGCGTATCTGCACGTCGTCGTCGCTGAAGTTCTTCGGGACGTGAAGGTAGCGGCGCGGGTCGGTCTGCTCCGCGATGGCGAGGGGCTGGGCGAGGGCCTGGTGCAGCGGCACCACCCACTCGCGCATCAGCTCACGGCGTTCCCGGGTCAGCAGCCCGTACGCGATTCCGCCGGCGGCCGCGGCGGAGGCCGCGCCGATCCCGCCCGTCTGGAGCGTCTGGAGGGTGGCGTCCCGGTGCTCGATAAGGTCCCGGGCCGTCTCCTGTGCTCCCAGGTCCACCAGCCGCCCCCGGCGGCCGCGCTGAGGAAGCACATGCGGAAGGTGAGGCGCTGCCACCCGGCCCGGTACGACGAACGCGCGACGTGGCCTTCGACCTTCGGCAGCACCCGGGTGCCCGGGCGCCAGAACGTCGCGTCGGTCTTCTTCTCACCGTCCATGGGGTGGCCGGCCAGGAACCGGCCGATGCCGAACATGAGGGATTCGGCGGTCTCCTCAACCTGCTTGTCGAACTTCGTCTGCGCCATGGCTGTCCAACGCCCTTCGTGCCGGGTGTGCGTGGGGCGCCACGGCGCCGCCGGAAGCGGACACCCACGCCAGGCATGGACGCTAAAACGATCTCCCTGTGGACAGATTCCGTCTCGGGCGGGGTGGAATCACCGAGCTTTTGACGCCGGTTGGCGAGCTGCCGTGGACTGGAGTGCTCAGCCGTACTCACCCCTGCGGGGACAGCGGTCTTGGGACCGGAGGCGGCAAGCTCAACGGGGCAGGGCAAGCGGGAGCTGAGAGATCGGGGCGTGCGACATGGCCGTGGATGACGACTACGGGCCCGAGGTCTTCACCTACACACGGGAAGAGGCCTACGCGAACGGCACCTTCATCAAGATCCCGCCCGAAGCGTCGGCCCACTTCGTCGCATTCGATGTCTTGCGGCTGTCCGGGACAGACACGACCGGATGGCCCTACCGGCGGCGCAGAGCCGCCCTCGAGTCCGTGTTCGCCGCCCGCGGGCTCATCGCGCCGTGGGTGTTGTGTCCGTCGACCACCGACCCGGACACCGTGCGCGAATGGCTGACGGGGACCTCGGTCGGGATCGAGGGTGTGCTCTTCAAGCTGCTGGGCGATGCCTACCGGCCCTCAGACAGAGCCTGGCAGAAATACAAGGTGCGCGAGACCACGGAGGCGATCGTCGGTGCGGTCACCGGCTCCCTGACCGCTCCCCGTGGTCTGCTGCTCGGCTGAGTGTTTCAGCTGGCCCTGAGATCTCAGCTCGGACGCCACAGCACAAGTAACCGAGCGCTTTCAGATGGCCACTGACCGGGTGACGGGGCCGACGTCCGCCACGCACCAGGCTTCCATGCCGTTGAGAGAGGTGTTCGACGTCTCAACTCACGAGCACAGGATATTTCAGGCCTCGGCGTTCTATGGCCGGAGACTAAAGACTTCCCAGGGCTTCAGATACTGCGTCAAGAAATCTTTGCCTCAAGGGGCGAACGTCAATCGCGCTGTCCCAGGATCCCCTGTACAATATCTCCTCCGCAATCTCCACCATTCGATTTTGCAGTTCAGAGGATGGATTTTCCCTAAACCTTTCATGCACATCATGAAACTCTGCCTCTACGTCGACTGGAAGCTGCATCGCCATAACGGAATTTAATACTTCGTCAGCAACTACAGTGACGCTCTCTGGTCCAACCATACGAACTTGGAAGGCGGACGTAGCGAAGCGCCCACTGACCTGCTGAACTGCTCGCCAGTTTGCATAGTTCGGCGGCCGCTCAATATGAAACGCCCCTCGAGCCAGAGTATATTTATCCCACGCTGCGAGGAACTGCTGGTAAGCGGCGGCTCGCTGTCCACGAACCCACTGAGAACGTTCCGCTTCCGTTTGACGCCTCACCTGTTGCAGAAGAGCAGCAGCGTTAGCTTCAGCTCCGATCTTCGTTCCATAGATTGCAGCCAGTCCACCGAGGGCGGTTCCGGCCACCCCGATTGCTCCTGCCAGGATCGCCGCCAATCCTCCGTCCATGAGGCTTTCCTTTCCATGGCCGATGTCGACTGTGCGCTTCCGGCGGGTTACAGCGCTGAAGTTGTCAAGGCTCCACACTCATGTTTTCTGCTTAGCTGCCGTAAGTGACGAGCAGGATGAATCCGACACCAAAATCGCGAACAGCAGCAGGCAGCCGAGCCTGCGCATCCGCTCACGCCGCCTCGTGCCGGGCGATACCCCGGGCCACTCCTCGTGCGATCTTCCCCTCGTCGTCCACATCCGCTCCCCCGTATCCAGCGTCAATCCGTGCAGCAAAACCACAGGCCCCGCAGCATGGTGACCCACTCGACCAGTGCGTGGGGCAAGTCGAGTGCGGCAGGATAGGAGACCAACGAGGCACCTGCGCCGATGACTTGAGACTTCGAACGCCTCCCTCAACGGCACGGGTACCTCGTGCGTTGCGCCCTCGCCGCCGTCACCCCCTCGATGGCCACTCTGGAAACGCTCAGTGAGCCAGGGTCGCGAGGGCTTGCTCCGCCATCTGAATGCCGACCGTCGCGGCCATGGTGGTGCCAGCCTCGAGTAGGCGATCCTTTATCTGGCCAGCGATCTGCCGCATCCGGCCCGATTGCGGAGCTGGCGACGTCGATTCATTGTGAAGCTCTTGAGCGACACGTTGTAATTCTACGCGGTCGGCTTCTGCCAGCCCTAGGGTGCTACTGATCTGACCCACGTAGCCAGCCAGTTGAATGAATGCGCTCGGGTCGATACCAGCAGTATTGTTCTGGGTGAAATTCTGTTGTTCGCCGACAATTACCCCCTGAGCATTCGGCAAGTAAGTGTTATAGGTCGCCCCTATGCGGCCTCGACCCTCATAGAGATCGGGGTCGCCGTTGTAATTTTCCATACAGTCCTGCCCTTCCGCGGTAATTTGAGCCTGCTCAGGCCCTTCAAATGATCCCGTGTAGCCATTGATCAGGCCCTTGCTTTTAAGGTATCCGGCAGCGCGGTCAAGTTCCCTCGCGGACAGCGCATACCCTGCGACCGTGGCCTCACGTGTACCAACTACGACTCTCGTGAATGACCAGCGTAGACCTGCCTCGTCATCTAGCCAGACCTGACGCAGCACGGCACGACGCGCGGCCTTGTTACGTTCAACAGAAGGCGCCAGGAATTTACGCCGCTGTGCCACAAGCTCCAACCCCTTCAGGGTCAGGCTGACGGCTGGCCTTCTCGGTGTTGCCCATTTGTCATCCACACCTCCTTCATTCATGCCGTACTGACGAAGATGGATCGCCGTTTCATCGCTTATGGCGTGTTCTGCGGCAAATGATTTTAGGTCTGCACCTTTGTAGCGGTGGTCACCAACTTTCTCGTACACCCAGTCCATGAGTAGTTCGTAGAGCAGGCCGAACTCTTTGGCCATTTGGGCCCTTCCTCAAAAAGGGAAATCGTTCAACAGATCGCTCAAGGCACTCGGCCAGTCCCCGCCCGCGGGTCCCTCCGCATAGTTTGTGCTCTTCTTGCTGGGCGCAACAGTAGGCAGGCTGTAGTTGCCGCTTCCTGCGAGCGCCTGCGGTTGTGCTGTCAGCGCGCTCTCTCAGCTGTTGCCCGGGAGGATGAAGCCGCGCCCGTCGTTGACGGTCGGCCGGCCAGCAGGATCGTGCTCGATGGGACTGTCCAGCATGCCGACGCCGTCACCCGATCGGTGGCCGTTTTGAAAGGGCTAAGTGACCGCCGAACCCCTCTTCCGCCACCCCGGCGGCGGCTACCTTGACGGTACGACCTGCCGGGAGGACCTGCCGATGAGCGCGCAGCCCGACCACGCACCCGGCACCCCCTACACCCCCGCGCCCGGGCTCCGGCCGAACTGCTCGCCCAGCTGCGCGCCGACCGACGCGCGGAGCGGTGGGTGCCGGCCTTCGAGCAGGAGTGGACAGCGGCGCTGGAAGAGTCGCGCCGGACGTTCTCCCTCGCCGGGCTCTACGAGGTCGTCCAGGTCTGGCAGGCCCGCGTTGCTTCCGCCCCAGCGGTCGACGCGTTCCTCGCCTCCGGCCGTGACGAGACCGGGTTCGTCGACCTCGAGGAGATCCGGAGCAAGCGCCGGTGAGCGGTCAGCCATACGCGGTTCGGCTGTCACCGCCCGCCGCGAAGGTGCTCGCCGCACTGCCCGAGCACGCGGAACAGATGGTCTGGGACGTCCTGGACGCCGCAGCCGGGAACCCATGGGGCTATCTCCTGGTTGTCCGGCTACCGCAGACTCAACTCCCGCTACGAACGCCATCCACACAACTACCTGGCCTTTCTCGGCCTCGCCGCGGCCCTGTGCTGCTACAAACGACTGCTCCGCCTCACCATGTAGGACACCGTCTTATCATTCTCTGACAGCACGTCAATCTCTGCGTATCTATGTACGATGGGACAGCTTCTGTCTGCTACGTGGGCTGTTCCGGGCGCCCACCGCGGGGACCCGCTGTCGCTGTGGAGACTGAGCCGGGTGGGGAAGGAGGCGCAGGTATGCGGCGAGGGGGGCGTTTCATGGACAGAGGCGGCGCTGGGCAGGGGAGACCGACGTGGCGTGGCGTGCGATGACGCAGGCATCCAGTAATGCTGAAGCTCCCCAACAGCTTTTCCCACCCAGGCGGCGGCGCCGACGGTTACGCGTCGTCGCTCTCATGTTTCTCCTCGCCTTGCTTGTCGGAGGAGGGGTGGCCGCATGGACCCATCTGATGCCTTGGTGGCAGGGCAGAAGCGACACCTACAGCGTTGTGCCTCCGGCAAGCGCGGTCTTCGAGACCAAGGGCTCCGACATCGCTCAGCTCTCCGAGATCCTCAAGCTTGAGGAAGACCGCGGATACCTATCCGCTTCCCGCGGCTACACCTCAGAGTCGACCGCGAGGTGGGCCCGCTATGACCCGGACGTCGTGACGGTCAGCATCGAGTACCGCCGGGAGGAGGCCACAACCCGGCAGTCCGGCACCGAGGTTGCAGAGGGTTGGATCGATTCCCGCGTCACCTTCCTGCGGGACCACTTCGTGAACTTCACCAAGGCTGCGGGAATCGGCGACGAGGCTATAGAGACGTACAGCTCGGGCGGCGCCGAGGTGTACGTTCGCGCGGGGAATGTGACGATCACGGTCAACTACTACGTGGCTGGCGCCCGCGGAACGGATACCGCGGATCAACTGCAGAGTGTGGCTCGCAACCTGGCGAAGACAGCCGTCGAGAAGCTGAAGAAGACGTAATCGCGGTGGGAGCGAATCAGGGGGTTGAAGGGATGCGAGGAGGGACCGGACGGCCGGAGGTCAAGGCGACGTGGTGGTGGCGGGTTGTGGTCCCGTTGTTTGTCGCGCTGTTCCTCGTCGGCTGCGGTGCGGAACCGACGCCCCCCACCTCGGCGGCGAGCGAGTCCGCCGCGCTGACGGGGCCGCAGTCGGATGGTGCGTCCGGGGAGCCCACCGCCCAAGCGGCACCCGACCCTGTCGAGATCTTGTCACGTAATGTGAGCGCGGCCCGTTCGGCATGTGCTGGATGCGGTGGTGAACTGAAAGTCGACGCGGCGACGAAGAAGGACATGATGGACGAGTTGCTTCGCGAACACTCCGAACACCAGGGTCCGCCGCTGACCCGGGTGAACGCGGAGAAATCCCTGTACGGGCCCGCAGGCTCCACGCCGCAGGTGGCTGGCCAGGGAAAGCCGGCGCCAGATGTCTCTTTTCGTGACCAGGAGGGCAAGGAAGTTTACCGACGTGAAATAAAGACCTTTGCCGGGAATGAGAGCACTTTCTCCAAAAGCTTCTCAAAGTACGCGGGCAAAATGAAATACCGGGGCGAGTTCTATATTCAAGTCAAGGAGGGGGTCGACCCTAAGGTTTTGATGCAAAGATTCTGGGACGACCGAAAGGAGAAAGGTGCACTCGAAAAATATGCCGACGTATATGCGGCCTTCCATGACGAGAAAGGCCGTCCACTCGGCCTGTGGATGTTCGGGGCCCGCGACATGGGCGTTCCTGGGGGCTAGCCTGGACAGAAGGAGAGGGAATGGGACCCTTGGTGTTTCTTGCTTGCCTGTGCGGTGAGGTGGCTCTCCCGCTCGGCGTTGCGATCCAAGAGAGTCCGGGTGGGGCCATCCGGTATTTCGAGCGACCTTACCTCTCGGAGTCTCCCCTGGAATCAGCGGTGCTCTGGCGGTTTCTCGCGCAGCACGGCGGTCATCGCATCAAGCCTCTCTACGACTTCGCCCCGGAGTGGGATGAGCTCAACGCGAACCTGGATCCGCGTATTCTTGGCGGCGACGCCGATCGTGACATCTCGTTCGAGGATTATGTGGCCAACCAGCCAGAGGGCCGCGATGACCAGAGCGCCGAACACCAGACGGTCTTCATCTGCGACGGTTACCTGAGCTGCACTCAGTGCCGGGAACGACTCTGGCTGGGACGCTCTCTGACTCGCGGTGACGACCATGTCTGGTACTTTCACGCCGGTGGCGCAGAAGATCCCCCCAATTCTCGCAGCACGCTTCTGAACCGCGCGCTTTGGCGATTCCTGACGATGCATCCCATGCATGAACTCGTGGTCCGAGTCCTTCGAGACGCGTCGACGAGCACTGACTACGTGACGATCGGCGGAACCCGCCCTGGTGATCGTGGACTTGCGGACTTCGTGGGCGACTGGGTGGGCTGAGGCACTCCGGGCAGCAGGGGATCTGCACGACTCAACAACTGAGGCTTTCGCTTCGGGGTGACGCGAGTTCAGTGGGTAGGTGTAGTCCGGTGGCATGAGCACGGCGGCTCCCACTGACCGCCAGCCGGTCATGGCCAGCATCCGGCAGAACGAGCTGATCCGTCGGCTCCTTGCTGTGCTGCGAGATCTGCACAGCCCGGACGAGGCTGGAAGTCCACACGTCTGCAAGCTTGCCGACCTCAACCGCCCCGGCCACCGCGAAAAGTCGGAATGGATACGCCTCATGGCCATGCGGCGGCGCAAGACCCCGGTGGTCTGCCGCCACTGCCACGAGAACATTCATAGGGGAAGGCCACCCCCTGCCCGGACATGATCGCTGAAGAGCGGCGTGCTGGGAAAATCCGCGCCGTTCGGGAAGCGGCTGTCGGAAAAGGACCCGATCCACGGGCACCTCGTCGGCGGCCTACTTCACCCCGAACGGGGAGGCCTGACCGGGCCGCGCGTTCCGCGCCGGGATCTTTGACATGGACAGTGAGCAGACGCCGCAGCGGGCGGCCCGGATGCGCGGCCGCTGCTGGCAGGAACTGGACGAACACCGGTGGTGGCGCACCGAGTTTCCGGAGACGGACCCGCAGGCGCCCGCCAAGCTCGCGCGGGTGGTCATCGCGGATGTACGGGCGCGTGGGGCGACGTGTCCGGACGAGCTGACCGGCTAAGTCCGGGCCACCCCGGGCGACTGGCACGCCGCTCCAGGTGACGGGACGCTCCCCCGTGGGACAGAGCGGGCAGGAGGTTGCCGAGCAGCCGGGCACCGGAGTCGACCACCACGACATCGTGGTGGTCCTCGGCCCAGTCAATTCCGCAAGTTGCGTGCACCACGCGCTCCTTCCAAGGCTCACTGTCCGTCGGCATCAAGCCGCGGCAGGACCACCCGGCGACCTAATAGAAGCGCTCGCGGGCGCACCACCCCATCAGCCGTCCGTGGCCCCAGCCCTGCTCAGGGACCCTCACTCTCGTGAAGAACTCGACGGCTCCGGCTGATCGGGAGTGGCCCTGGGAATGGCTCGAATCACGGCACGGTACGGCGGCCGAGCTCGACTGCGGCAGAGGCCGGAACGGCGTCGCTCTTGTCGAAGCACTCCCGGTGCTGCTTACAACCAGACGTCTCACCCGACCCCCGCCTGGACTGGCCCAGCGGCCAACCCACGCGCCTATCAGGCCTACAGCAACGGCCCGTGCCGCCAGTACCTGCGCCGCAGGGGCATCCGGCACACCATCCCGGAAACGCCGAAGGCCAGGCCGCCCGCCGACGCAAGGGCTCACGCGGCGGACGGCCACCCGGCTTCGACGAAGAGCGGTACAACTAGGCAGCACGGTCAGGTGTCCGGCCGGTTGGTTGAAGCCTCCGGGCTGCGTCAACCGGCCGGGCCCCCGGGGTTTACCCCCCGATCGGGGACTCCGCGGTGCAGCCGCCGGCGGTCGCCAGGCCCTGGGAGCTCTGTTCCTCGAGCACCTTGCCCTTGTAGGTGATCTTGCAAGCGACCTGGGCACCTTCGGGGTCCGCAGCGACCGGCATGACCGCCGCAGGCATGATGCCGCGCAGCGTGACCGTCTTCGTCCAGGGCAGCTTGGGCTTCGACACCGACTCGATCTTCGGCTCCATAGCCTTGCCACCGCCGCCGTGGAAGTCGATCGAGTCGACGTTCTTCCCCGTGACCTCGTAGGTGACTTCGTACGTCTCGTCCACTGCCTTGTCGACCTGGTCGACCGCCTCGGAACAGGAGCTGAGGCCTAACGCGAGGCCTGCGACGGCGATCGAGCAGACCGCGGCGCGGATGGTGCGGTTCATAGGGATCCCCCCGGATCATGAAGGTCGGATCCGCAGCCAATCGAAAAGAGAAAGCAAAGTCAAACCGTCATGACACCCAACGAACCGCAGGTCAGAGGGATCGTGGCGCCGATACCATGGCGAGAAGATGCCGAAGCGGGCCTGGCAGAAGCTCTCGGCAGGACGCGCCGCGAAGGGACAGCGATTCTACGACTGCGCAGTCATCGAATTGCCGACCCGGTGCCGGACCACCGCCACTGCTGATCCGCCGCAACCGTGCCACCGCTGAACTCGCCCACCACCACTGCCGCTGGACGACCCGATGAGCACGCAGTCCGCGGGTCGCCCTCCTGGAGTCGCTGGTCACCTTGGCGATACTCGCCCATGCCTTCCCGACCGTGGTCCGTGTCGACGAACAGCGCGCCGTGACCTGTTCACGAGGTGCCGGTTGGGGTCACGTCCGGATGGGCCTCTTGCGCGGAGGCTGGCACACCGGGCAGCGTTTGCCGCTCGGTGCGAGCCCGCTGAGCTTCTGGGCACGTGGTGCACTGGCGCCACAGCATCCGCAGCAGACTGAAAACGCACGCGCCCGCTGGCTGTGCTTCCGCTGTGACGGCGGTCACGAGTAGGCCGGGAACTGGGGGTTGTCCGGGGCCGGTGGTCGAGGGCTTCACGGTGTTCGTGCGGTGCGGTTGGCCGTTTCGGTGGACGCCTGGGGTGGGGTCGGTCATTGTGATCGGTTATGTCGGATGAAAGTTCAGAGCCTCGCTCGTGGTGGCAGTTGAGTCCGCGGCTCCGCCGCTACTGGCTCCCGCGTGCCGCCGTGTCGGTCGGTGCTGGCCTGTTCACTTTGTTCGTTGGGTCGGCGCTCTATTCGCTGGCCTACCCCCCCGACAAGGGCTCGGGGAGCGGGGCGGCAGGCTTTGTCGTCTACGTCGTGACACTCCTCACTGGGCTGGCGCCCTGGTTCTACCCGGAGGATGGCGGGGCTCCGGCGGCTGAGAGTCGTCAGCGCGTGCGCGAGGCGGAGCGTGATTTCGAGGAGGCGCTTCGGGCGGCTCAGGTGCCGGTAGACGTAGCGGATGAGAGTCGTCAGCGCGTGCGCGAGGCGGAGCGTGATTTCGAGATGGCGCTCCGGGCGGCTCAGGCGCTGGCAGACGCAGAGGATGCCGAAGAGGCTGACGCTCGGCCGGCAGTGCGGGAGCCGGTGGGCGGGTCGCGGGATTCGAGGTCTGTGGGGTTGGCTCTGCCGGAGTTGTGGGCGGTGACTCACAGTCGCCTGGATCACTACCGCGAGACTGCGCTTCGGCAGGCGCGGCGGTCGTTCCGGAATGCCCAGGTGGCGATGGTGCTGGGGTTCGTGCTGCTGGTGGGGTTCGTCGCGGTGGCCGTGTACGCCAAGACGACGGCGGCGGCGGCGGTGGCGGGTGGGCTTGGTGCCGTGTCAGCGGCGCTGGCTGGGTATGTGAGCCAGACGTTCGTGAGGTCGCAGGAGGCTTCGGCGTCTCACCTGCGGGCCTACTTTGATCAGCCGTTGGAGTTCGCGCGCTTTCTGGCCGCGGAGCGGATCGTCATGGACGGCGGGCTGAGTCAGGAGCAGCGGGCGGAGGTGCTTTCCGCGTTGGTGCAGGCGATGGTGAGCGGTCCGTCGCTGCCTGGTGGGCCGGGACAGCAGCCGGGGCCGGGCTGAACCGGCCGGGCTTTCCCGGTCTGGTGATCGAGCGCCCCCGTAGGGGTGACTGGTCGTGGCAGGCGGTTGGGGTGGCCGCTACGGTCTGCCCGCTTGGACCGAGCGGGAGCCACACGAGTAATGCGCAGGTTGGGACTGGCGGCGGCGGCCGTGCTCATGGTGGGGGCGCTGGCGTGCAACAACGGAGGACACCGCGAGCGGGGACGGCAAGGGCGCGTGAAGGGCCTCGACCGGCAGCGGCCCCAGCCAGCCAGCGACCTGGTCGGGTGCGACGGTGAGGACGCCGCCGGGTGCGTCGATCTGGCCGGAGGCGGTGGCCGCGACGGTGATCGAGGGTCCGATGCCGACCCGGGCGTCGACCCCGAGGCGGGACAGGGTGGACCCGCGGCACCTCCCCCAGGCGGCGGGCATCGGTTCCGTGATAGCGCAGGGCGCCCTTCAGCTCCACCAGGGCAGCGGTGGGCGGCAGGGCCTGCACGATGGGGGACAGTTCCGCCAACAGCTCCAGGACCTGCCGGTAGCGCTTCTCCGGCAGCCGGTCCGGGCAGCGCACATGCATCACCGTGCTCCCACCCGTCGCTGTCCCGTCCGTCACGACACTCACCTCCCACGCCTCACGTTATCGAACAAGAAATCGAACACGCGAGGGGCGTGAGAGATGGATCATGAGCATAGAATCAAAAGAGTTCGATGACCTGCCGCCCGATCTAGATCGTCTTCTGACGCTACGGGTGTGGCATGCCATGTGGCTGGCGCGCATCGACCGGAAGATCGCGGCTGAACGGAAGCGGCAGGCAGAAGCGGAGCACGGCCGCCACAGCCGGCCCAAGCCGCCGGAGTGGGTCGTCGAACTGGGCATCGGCACCGGGCGCCCGCCCGTTCAGATTCACAAGGGCGACTGCTACATGGCGGGCAAGCGCCGCCGCCCCGTGGACCGCGACGAAGCCCGCCGGCTGCTCACTGAAGGCCTGCGATCGTGCAGCCACTGCCAGCCGGACACCGCGCTGGGCATCCTCGACTTATCCGCCCGCCCGGCCCTCTTCCCCGCGACGCGTTGATCGAATGTTTGTGCCGTCCGATCGTTATGCTGCGTGCGGTGATCCACCCACATCACCAGAAAACAGGACCCTGCTCATGACCAGTACTCCCCCGCCACCGATCACCGAGCCGGCCCCCTCCACCTTCGCCTGCTCCGGCAGCCTGGTAGGCCCCTGCTCCGGATGCCAGCGCCCCACCCACAAGTACGGCAGCGGCGGTAGCCCCCTGTGCCATTGGTGCATGGCCCCCGTCCAGGAGAAGTGGGGCAACGGCGTCCGCTACACCAGCACCCGCCCGCAGGGCTGACCTTGCGACGCCCGGCACAGAGCGCGGCACGGGCAGGATCGGTGCAGCACCCGGACGGCGGACCGCTGGCGGGGAAGGCACAGGCGTTCCCGGAGGTCGTGGCCGGCGTCGGGCAGTTGCCGGATGGGACCGCGCTGGACGGGGTTATGTGACCTGTACGGGTGTCTCAGACCCAAGGTTTCTCAGGCGGCACACCTCCATAGACGAGACGCGTTCGTCGCCGATGGTTCGGAGAGCCGAAGAAGGAAATGGGAGCGCGCAGGCGTCGGCGGGACACAGATAACCTGCGCGAATGAAGCGGATTAGCGGGCCACTGGCGCGGTCGTCGGCTCGGCCGTAGGTGACGCCCTGGGCGGCCCCTTCGAGTTCAGTCCCCAGGGAGCATTCTCCGCGCGGTTTCCCGCTCCTGGGGCCGGTGGCGAGATGAGCGGAGGCGGCGGCTGGGACCCCGGCGAGGCCACTGACGACACGCAGATGGCCGTCCTGGTCGCGGAATCGCTGCTGGAGCAGGGCGGACTGGATCTGCCGGACATCTTCACCCGCTTCCAACTGTGGGCAGCCTCAGACCCCAAGGACATCGGCCTGCAGACCGAAGACGTCCTGACCAACGGCATGCCCTGGGACCTCGCCGCCGCGATCCACTTCCAGGTCAACCAACGAGCAGCGGGAAACGGCTCCTTGATGCGGGCATCGACCTCCGCGGTCCACTTCGCTGCCGCCGGCCAAGAAGCCACCATGAACGCGGCCCGCCGCATCGCCGCCCTCACCCACGGCGACCGCGCGGCCTGGGAAGGCACCGCGATCTTCCACGAACTCATCCGCCTCACGTTCGAGGACACCAACCCCCTCACCGCGCTCCCGGACATCCTGGCTCTTGTCCACCCCGACCACCGGGACCGCTACGCCACCGTCCTCGCGCCCGACTGGCACCCCGATCAGGCGACCGAGTTCAACGGTGCCGTCTGGCCCTGCCTGGGCTCCGCCATCTGGGCCCTGCGCACCACCACCAGCTTCGAAGACGCCATACGCGCGGCGATAGACCTCGGCGGTGACACGGACACCGTCGCCGCGGTGACCGGAGGCCTCGCGGGGGCGTACTACGGGCTGGATGCAATCCCCGCCCACTGGACCCAGCCGCTCCATGTCCCACTCCCAGGATTCGACGGACGGGTTCTGCACCTGGGAGATCTGCTCCACTTTGCACACCGCCTCGGAGAGGGCTGTTGATGAGACAGGTGCGGTAGCCCGCACAAACGGGGAGTTGATCGTGTGGGAGTCCGGGCGGCTCGCGTTCCAGCGGCTCCAGGGCCGGCTGCAACGGCGCGGTGCCGGTGCGGCCCGGCTCGCTGCGGAGTGGCCCGCCCACTTCGTAACTGGAGTACGCGCAGGTTCGCAGGTGGCTCCTGGCATGGGTTTTCATGCATGTCAGCAGGTCCGAGGCCTGTGTTCGAAGCGTCCCTCGGTGGCGTGAGATTTCGCCAGGTACTCGCAGAATCTGCGTGTGCAGCTCGTAATCTGCGTGTTCGTGGATGAATCCGGAATCCGTCAGCGCTTCCCGGCACCGAGGCCAGCGGACGAACTCGGTGGCACGGGACTGGCCGAGGTCTTCCAGCTGCATCGTCGCCGAGACGAACGAATCGGTCTGACGGAGCGGGACTACTTCTTCGACACTCTTGCCGAGTACCAGTGGGCTCGTGACGCGGCCGGTCTCATGCCGGAGACGGTCGACAAGCTGGTGAAGCCGGTGATCGAGGTCTGCGAGTACCTCGATCTGGTGCCGTGGCGTCTGCAACCGCGGGACCTTGACCGGTACTTCGCCGGGCCGGGCAAACGGGCCCGGTCCACGGTACGCACAAAGATCAACACGATTGACGGGTACTTCGCCTTTCTTGAGCAGCGGTACGCAGGTGAGATCAGCCGGCGTTTCGGTGTGATCGTGGAGTCGCCGATCGATCCGTTCAACCGGCCCCGGCATCGGGGGGACTTCGGCCTGCGCGTGCCGCCGTCTCAGCAGGCGATGCGGGAGTTTTTTGCGGCGTGGCGAGGCGCCCTGCCGCAGGCACGCAAGGAGGCAGTTGCCTGCCGGGACTATGTGATGGCGAAGATCGCCTATCTGTCGGGGGTGCGAGCGGCGGAGCTGTGCGGGGTGTGTATGCGCGATGTGCACTGGGAGTCGGGTCAGTGGGGCCGTTTCCTCGTCCACGGCAAGGGGGCCCGTGGTTCGGGGCCGCGGCAGCGCGAGGCGTTCTTGTTCGAGCAGGGACGGGAGCTGCTGTGGTGGTACGTGCAGGAGGTGCGCGGGTTGTTCCGGGACGATCCTGAGCACCCGTCGGCGCCGTTGTTTCCTTCCGAGCGGTTGCCGGTGGCGGTCGCGGCGCTGAACATGCCGGTCGCGCCGAAGATGGTGCCTTCGACGTTCCGGCGGGCGCTGCGTGCGGCCTCGGTAGCGCACCTTCCCGGCCCGGTGGAGGAGTTGTTTCCTCATCTTCTGCGGCACGCGTGCGCGACGCACAACTATGAGCGCGGGATGTCCTTGTGGGAGGTGCAGCGTTTGCTGGGCCATTGGTGGAGTACGACGACGGTTCGGTATCTGCTGACTGCGCAGGGTGATCCGGAGCAGGCGGCGCGGCGGGCGTCGGCCGAGCGGGCCGGGCAGCGGCTGGTGGCCGACACGGGGAGTCTGCAGTGAAGTGGAATCTGCGCTGGGTGGCGGCGCGGCAGGACATCTGGCGTCCGACGGACTTGCTGGCGGCGTTCCGGCGGGTGGGTTTCAACCCGTCGTTGAGCAAGGTGTCCGCTCTGTGGGGCGGCACGCCGGTCACCGTGAGGCTCGAAGACCTGGACTTGATCTGTCAGGCGCTGAGGTGCACCGTGGCCGACCTTCTGGAGGCCGAGCCGGCCGTGACTGCCGGTGTCGAAGAGGCTGAGACCCAGAGGGCCGCGGGTGGCGAAAGGGATCCAGGTCCGGTGCGTCCGGTGCCGCGGCGCGAGGGACCACGGCGTCTGCATCCTCCCAACTGAGGCGCGCGATGGGACGGATGAGGCAGTGCGAGGATTGCCTGGCGGTGGCTCCGGGACAGGCCCGCCGCAGCTGGCGGTGCCGCGGATGTCAGCTGTGGGATCACGAGCACCCCCAGCGCGGGGCGTGTCTTCGGTGCCGGTACGAGCAGCACCTGGGTGTGGAAGGGCTGTGCCGCGGGTGTGTGCTGGCCGTGCGCACTGAACGTGCGACGGACACCGCGCTTCGTTTTCCGGCTCCGACGCAGTTGCGGCTGCTGATTCCCGGCGCGGCGTGTGAGGCCCGGCGTCTGGGACGGCCGGCCGCTGTACGGCCGGCGGAGTCCACCCGATGTGTCCTGCCCGCGGTGATGCCCGGCCAGCAGGTCCTGTTCCCGGTGCTGCGTCAGCTCGGGACGTCGGAGCTGGTCGCACTTGCCCAGAGGCACTGGCCAGAGGAAGAGGAGCTGAAGCGGCACACGCTGATGCTGGCGCGGGAGCGGGGCCTTGGCCGGGAGTGGCGCACTCAGGTAGGGCGGCGTCTGCGTCTGGCCCTGGCCGTGCGGGATGCCGAGGGCGGAAGGAAGGTAACGCGCGAGATCCTCGACCAGGGCCGCGGGATGCAGTTCGGCGCGGCTGCTGCCCAGGAGGTGCTGGCCCACGCCGGTCTGTGGCAGGGGCCCACGCAGGTGAGCGACCAGATGCGTCCGCACCGCAAGGGTGCGCCCGCCGGCATCGTGACTGGCTGCGCGCGCTGCGGCAGCTGGGGCATCACCACCCGCCTGTGCCACGGCTGCACCGGCTGGCACCGCCGGGGGAACCACCCGCGGGGCCGGTGCGTGCGCTGCGCACGCGATGGCCTTCCCCTGCATGCGAAGAAGGGCCTGTGCCGGGGCTGTCTGGCGTTCGTGCAGGCCATGCGGCTGCCGCCCACCGCCGGGTTCACCCAGCTCACTTTTGCCGGAGTGCTCGCCCACCAGTTGGTGCTCAACGGAACACCGTCGCGTGCGGTACCCGTGCCGGAGCACGGTGACGTGTCTGCACGATCCGTCGGCAGCTTCGTCCTACCGGGGCAGGGCACGGTACTGACCGTCCCGCGTGACTGGAGGGCCGTCCACGCGGTGCCACACGACCAGTTGCCCGCTCTCACCCCGGACGCGGGCGCGCTGCTGGATGAGTTCACCGTGTGCCTTCCTGCCACAGCCGGCGGACAGCCGAACCACGCCCACTCGATCCAGATGCTGCACCGCCTGCTGGCCTACACCGGCACGGACGAGCCCATTTCCGAGCGTGATGTGGTCGAGCTCGCGAGGCTGGGGCCGAAGATCTCACTGCACCGGATGGTGTTCTTCCTGCACGAGCGTGGGCTGCTCGAACCCGACCGCACCATGGCCGCCAGCCCCTCACTGGCCCGCCTGGACACCGACCGCACGGACGCCCGGCACCGCCAGGCCATCGAAAACAAGCTCCGCCAGCTTCCCGACGCCATGGCCGACCAGATGCGGACCTGGGTCGCGGTCCGTCGCGGACAGGGCCGACGCCCTCACCCGCCCGCCGACTTCATCCGCATCCGCCGCGACCTCCGCGTCATTCTTCCCGTTCTGACTGCATGGAGCCGGGACGGGCTGGATCTGCGGGAGATCACCGCCGCCCACGTGACGTCAGCGCTCGCCGCCCGACAGGGCCACCAGGCCCGCGGGGTCCACCACGTCCTGCTCAGCGTCTTCCGCGCCCTCAAGCAGGAACGGGCGGTCTTCAGCAACCCGCTCGCCAGGCTCTCTCTCACCACCCCCATACGACTGCCCGAACCTCTGCCCAGCGACCGGCTGCGCGGCCTGCTTGACCGGATCGACAGCGCGATGGGCCGTCTGGCCGTCGGCCTGGTCGCCGTCCACGCCATCAAAGTCACCGATGTCGCCCAGCTGCCCCTGACCCCGCTCGACCTGGCCCACGCCGCCCTCCGACTGCAGCTGCGCGGCCAACCGCACACGGTCCACCTCGACACACTGACCCGCCACCTCCTGGACGACTATCTCCAGGCGCGACACCAGCAATGGCCCAACTCCCCCAACCCGCACCTGCCACTGCGATCAGTCGCGGTGGGCCTCGCGGGAAGCCGGTTGTCCGCTCCTGCGGGAGCTTCGGCGGGTGATGCGCCTGGTCATCAGGGTGATCGCGGCCCAGGTGATGAGGGACTCCGAGTGCTGGATAAGGCGCTCGTAGTCGCGCGCGTGCCGGCGGGCGTGCATGACCCAGGCCTGGGAGCGTTCGACGACCCAACGCCGGGGCAGCACGACGAACCCGGAAGCGTCCTTCGGACGGCTGACGGTCTTGATCGTCAGGTTGAGGTAGGTCTTTGCCCAGGTCACGAGCTGCCCGGCGTAGGCGGAGTCGGCCCAGACGATAGTGATCTCGGGGTGCATCAGCCGCAGCCGGAACAGCACTTCCTTGGCCGCGTTGCGGTCGGTCATGTCGGCAGGAGTGACCATGACGAACAGCGGCAGGCCTTTGGTGTCCACGACCAGGTGCCGCTTGCGGCCGAGGCTGCTATATCCCGTCAAGCCGCTTGAGGAAGATCCACAAGATCCGCGTCGACGTTCCGGTAGCCTTCGAGGATCTTGAAGAGCTGGCGGCAGATGGCTCGCTTGAGGCAACGCTGGGCGTCGCGTGAACTCTTGCCCTCGGCGATCCTGCGGGCCACGTAGGTCTTCGTGGCTGGGTCGAGCCGCATGCGGATCAGCGTGATGGTGTGGAGGGCCCGGTTGAGCTGGCGATCACCGCTGCGGTTGAGGCGGTGCCGGTTGGTGAGCCCGGAGGAAGCGGGGATCGGAGAGACGCCGGCGAAGGAGGCGAACGCCGCTTCGGAGCGGAACCGAGCTGGATGGGGCCAGCTGACCAGGATCTGGGCAGCGGTGATGGGCCCCACGCCGAGCAGTTCCAGAAGCTCCGGAGCGAGCTGGCGTACGAGGCCGAGGATCTCGAGTTCGAGGTCTTTGGCCTCGGCGTCGCGGTCCAGTACGTCGGTTCGTGCGATCTTGGAGTAGCTGCGGCAGGATCCGCAGCCGACGGTCATGGGCACGGTCCAGTCGACGTGCCCACGATCTGAGGTGAGGGCGGCTTCCGGGCGTCCCTCCTTGATGGCGATCAGGTCGAGCAGGGCCGCCTTGCGCTTGGTCAGCCGCAGGCGGACAGCGGGGTCCGGGCGCTTGTGCATGTCACAGCACGGGAAACGTCACCCCGGTGAGCTCCTCGGAGACGGTCCACAGGCGCTGCTGAGTGGTCTGGTCGTGGGAGTCGCGGCTGGAGGTGACCAGCTTCGGGTAGCCCCGCATCTCCCCCCGGTTGCCGGGGCCGTAGTACTGGCCGCCGACGACCGCGGGATCGGTGGCGGCACGCAGGGTGGGCAGGGCGCCCATCTCGGGCTTCTGGGTGAACAGCGGCGCGAGCCAGGTCATGGGCTTGCGAAACGCGGCGGGCGAGTTGCGGACGAGTTCGGTGTCGGACACGCCGGGGTGGGCGGCCACCGCGACCGTGGTGCCGTGGGGGGCGAGCCGGCGCTGCAGTTCGTAGGTGGACATCAGGTTGGCGAGTTTCGACTGGCCGTAGGCGCTGACGCGGCCGTACGAGCGCTCCCACTGCAGGTCGTCGAAGCGGATGGCGGCCCGGATGCGGTGGCCGATGCTGCTGACGGTCACGACGCGGGAGCCGGGGACGGGCAGGATCCGGTCAAGGAGCAGGCCGGTCAGGGCGAAGTGGCCGAGGTGGTTGGTGCCGAACTGCAGCTCGAAGCCGTCGGCGGTGAGCTGCCGCGGGGTGTACATCACTCCCGCGTTGTTGATCAGAAGGTCGATGCGGGGGTGTGCGGCGCGCAGGTCGGCCGCCGCGGACCGGATCGAGTCCAGGGAGGACAGGTCGAGGGCCTGGACGGTGACGTCGCCGGTGATACGGGCGGCCGCCTGCTTGCCCTTCTCGACGTCGCGGACGGCCAGGACCACCGCCGCCCCGCGCTCGGCGAGCATCCGGGCGGTCTCGAAGCCCAGCCCGGTGTTGGCGCCGGTCACGATCGCCACCCGGCCGTGCTGGTCGGGGATGTGCTGCTCGGTCCAGTTGCCACTCATCGCCTACTCCTATAGAACCATCGGTCTGTTACGAGTTCCAACATAAGAGACCTGCGGTCCCCTGTCAAGAGACCGACGGTCTATAAGCTAGGCTTGGGGGCGTGACATTTCAGCGAGCGCGAAGCGAGGAGCAGCGGGAGATCCGCCGCCGGGCGATCCTGGACACGGCGGCGGCGATGCTCGACGAGATGCCCGTGGCCGACGTGAGCCTCAACGAGCTCAGCCGCCGGGTGGGCCTGGCCAAGTCGAACGTCCTGCGATATTTCGAGTCACGCGAGGCGGTGCTGCTCGAACTCCTTGACGTCTTCCTGGAGAGCTGGCTCACCGAGCTGGCGGACGAGCTGGCCGCGGGCATCGAGGCGCACGCGGCGCCTGAGGTGCGGGCGGGCCGGCTGGCGGAGATCCTCAGCCGGTCACTGGCGGGCCACGTGGTGCTGTGCGACCTCATCGGCGCCCAGGGCGGCGTCCTCGAGCACAACGTCTCGGTCGAGGTGGTCAAGCGGCACAAGCGGTCCTACCTCACCAGGACCGAGGCCATGGCCGAGCTGCTGCGCCGCCACGTGCCCGAGCTCGGCCAGGACACACAGCTGCTCTGCCTGCTGATCCTGGTCTCGGCGGGCGCCCTGTCGTCGTACGTACCGCCGCCGCCCAGCGTCCTCGCCGCCTACGCGGACGAACCCGCTCTCGGCGCGTTCAACCTGGAGCTGCGTGACGCGCTGCGGCTCTCCTTCACCTCGACGCTCCTGGGCGTGCTGCCACGCGACTGAACCCTTCCTCCGGCAACGTGCTCGCGGTGTGAGCTCTCCGAGCCAGGCCGGAGCAGCACCGACGGTCCACTCTCACAAACGGTCCTTTGCGCGAGCGAGATCATTCACGCACCGCCGGCTCCTCGTTGCACCCGGATTCGTTCGCAGAACCCGTTCTCACTAAAAAGCGGGACTGACCCCCTTCTGAGACTTGCATTGTGCGCAAATCCGGGTTCATGACGGACCCTCAGCAGCCTTCCCCGACCGACCGGTCGGACGCCAACGACGTCGAATAGCACGCCTGTCCGAAGTGCGATGCCCAGCCCAGCTCGCCCTGCCGCTCGCGCGGCGGCGCGGTCGCCTCCGCCTACCACACCCGCCGCTTCACCATGGTGCCCCGGCTGAAGAAGGCGCTGCGGGTGCCCACCCCGGCCGACCGCGGCCCGGGCCGGTCATGGCGCCCGGGCACCCCGCCGCCAGCACGCATCGACCCGGACCTGCCGAGCGCGGACATCCGCATCGGTTACGCCCGCTGCTCGACCCTCGGGCAGGAACTCGACTCCCAGCTCGACGCGCTCACCAAGCACGGCATCCCGAGGGACAAGATCTTCAGCGAGAAGATCAGCACCCGCATTCGCGTACGGCCCAAGTTCGAGGAAGCGCTGCGGACCACGCGGGAGGTCAAGGCGCACGCCCCGCACTGCCGAGTCATCTTCACCGTGTACGAGATGAAGCGCCTCGGCCGCGACGCCGCCGAACTCACCGCGCTCGCCGACCGCCTCACCGCCCACGGCCTGGTCCTGGAGATGCTCGCCGGACCCCTGGCCGGCATCTACGACCCCACCGGCCCCGGCAAGCTGCTGTTCGCGTTCTTCGCCGCGATGGCGGAGACCGAGCGGGAGAACATCCGCGAGTCGACCCTGGAGGGGCTCGAAACCGCAGCCCGCAAGGGCAAGCACGGCGGCCGGCCCCCGGTCATCACCGACGACATGCTCCATACCGTGCTCCGGCGCCGGGCGCTCGGCGAGTCCGTCGAGCAGATCCAGCCCGACTTGATCATCCCGACCGGCAAGCGCAAGGGATAGAACCCCTCGGTGGCCAGCATCTACCGGGCGCTCGCCGAACACACCAAGCGCGAGGCATACCCCGAAGCCATCGAGGCCGCGCACGCCGACTTCGGCGCCCTCCAGAACAGCGAGGTCCCCGGACCCCGCCTCGCCGCTCCTGACCGAGCGTCACTCTGATTACGCCGAGCTACTTGTCACTTCGCCGTAGCTTCGGGAGAACAGGGCCTCGTACCGGGCTTCCCTCGACCACGGACACCAGCCTTGCGCGCCCACCCGGCCGCCGTGTGACGGTTCACCCCGACCGCCCGAGCAGCACCCGCAACGCTGCCGTCCTCCCGGTCCAACGCCTCGAAGAACCTAGCCTTCAGCACCTCAAAATCCACGGTCCCCGCAACTCCCTGAACTTCAGGGTGTTGCGGGGACTGTTAGAACCCGCCATGACGAGGGCGGGGGCGATGCCGTCCGGGCTGCCGGCGTTGTTGCGTACAGGGGTGAGGCGAGCCGGTCGCTGCCCCTCGACGGAGCCGCCGCCGTGGAGGTGTCCTACACCTGCGGTATGGCGTCCAAGTCCTGGGGCGGGTGGTGGATCGTGTCCTCGGCGTCGCCGTACGCCGTCGAGAACATCAGGGTGTTGGTGCGGCCGGGGAACTCCGGGAAGGTCACCACGGCCGGCACCTGGGGGCCGGAGCAGCCTGGACGCTCGGGAGAGAGGGCGGGTGACGAGGGGGGGAGAACAAGGTCATGGTGGCCCCTCGGTCGGAAGGAAGCGGATCGGAGCGTCGAGCAGCGAGGACTGCGGGCGGCGCGGATCAGACGGCGATGGTCTTGTGCTCGATGTACTGGTTGAGGCCGACGGCCCCGAACTCGCGCCCCACACCGCTGGCCTTGAAGCCGCCGAACGGGCTGTCGAAGCCGGGCATGGCGCCGTTGACGATCATCAGGCCGGTGCGCACCCGGCGGGCGACCGCCAGCGCGCGCTCACGGTCGGCGGACCAGACGCCGCCGCCCAGGCCGTAGTCGGAGTCGTTGGCGATCCGGACCGCGTCGTTCTCGTCGTCGAAGGGGATGACGACCAGGACCGGCCCGAAGATCTCCTCGCGGGCTATGCGCATCGAGTTGTCGACGTCGGCGAAGAGGGTCGGGGTGATATAGAAGCCGCCTTCCAGGCCCTCGGGAACCTGCGGCCCGCCCGTCACCAGGCGTGCGCCCTCGGCGATGCCGAGTTCGATGTAGGAGCGCACGCGCTCCTGCTGGTCGGCACGGACCATGGGGCCGATGAACGTGGCCGGGTCGGACGGGTCACCGACGGTCAGCGACTCCATCATCGCCTTGACCGCCTCGACGACCTCCTCGTAGCGGCTGCGCGGGGCCAGGATCCTGGTGAGGGCCTGGCAGCTCTCCGCGTTGTTGCCCAGCGAGTGGAACCTCAGCCCCTCGGCGACGGCGGCGGGGTCGGCGTCCTCCAGGACGATCGCGGCGGACTTGCCGCCGAGCTCCAGACTGACCCGCTTGAGCTGCTCACCGGCCAGGGAGGCGATCGTGCGGCCCGCCGCGGTCGACCCGGTGAACGCGATCTTGTCGAAGTCCGGGTGGGCGACGAGGTACTCGCTCGTCTCACGGCCCGCGGGCAGCACCGAGACGACACCCTCCGGGAACCCGGCCTCCGCGAAGACCTCCGCGAGCGCCAGGGCGTCGACCGCCGTCTCCGGCGACGCCTTCAGGACGACGGTGGCACCTGCAAGCAGCGCGGGCACCATCTTGGCGAGGGCCGACTAGTGCGGAGCGTTCCACGGGATGACGGCGGCCACCACGCCGACCGCCTCGCGGCGCAGCAGCGCCCCGGACGCGAGCGGCTCCTCCCACCGCAGGTTCTCGGCGGCGCGCAGGTAGGCAGCGGTCTGCTCGGGCAGGCCGTGCACGTTCAGGCCGGTGGTGATCGCGATCGGCGTGCCGTTCTCCGCGGTGATCAGTGCGGCCATCTCGGCGGACCGGTTGCTGTACAGCTCCTGGAAACGCTTGACCGTCTCCTGCCGCTCCTCGGGCGTCAGCCGCGGCCACGGGCCGTCGTCGAAGGCATCGCGGGCTGCGGCCACCGCCGCGTCCACGTCCGTCGGAGTGGCGTGCGGAACCGTGCCGACGAGCGACTGGTCGTGCGGGGAGCGGACCTCGATGACCTCGGAACCGGCCGGGGCCACCCAGTGGCCACCGATGAAGAGCTTGTCGTAGGACGTCATGGCACATCTCGCTTTCTGCCCTGCTGTGGGCGCTGCTCGCAGGGCGGGGGACACCGGCGAGCCCTTTCAGACCGCCGGTCTATTACGGTGCTCCCAACGTAAGGGACCGCCGGTCTGATGTCAAAAGACCGGAAGTCTGTAAAGTGGGCGTATGACGACCTTCCAGCGCGCGTGCAGCGAGGAGCGGCGCGCGATGCGACGCCAGGCGATCCTGGACACCGCTGCGGCGATGCTCGACGAGATGCCCGTGAGTGCGGTTGCCCTCAACGAGCTGAGCCGCCGGGTCGGTCTCGCCAAGTCGAATGTGCTGCGCTACTTCGAGTCCCGCGAAGCGGTCCTGCTGGAACTCCTCGATCAGGCGTGGAAGCAGTGGAACGCCGATCTGCCCGAGCAGCTTGATGCCGCCGCCGACGCCGGCGCTCCGGTGAGCCGACGCGGCGAGCAGTTCGCCGAGGTCATCACCCGCAGCCTCGCGGACTGGCGGACCCTGTTCGACCTGCTCAGCGCCCAGGCGGGCGTACTGGAGCGCAACGTCTCGCCCGAGGTCGCCGCCCGCTACAAGAAGGCCGCCCTCTCCAGCGTCGCCGACCTCGCCGCCCTGGCCCGCGTCCACCTGCCTGAACTGGGCGAGCGCGCCGAGCAGTTGTGCGGGAAGATGATCATGGCTGCCGGGGCGGTATGGACACACGCCCGCCCGTCAGCCGCCATGCTCGCCGCCTACGAGGAAGATCCCTCCCTGGCCGTGTACCGGATGGACTTCGCGCCGTCCCTGCAGGAAACCCTGACGACCCTCGTCGCCGGGACCCTCGCCCGCGCGCAGTCCTGACGCGCGGCCCCACCTCTCAGTGTTTGGAGCAGTCATGCGCGTGGTCATCTTCGGCGCCTCCGGCATGGTCGGGCAGGGCGTCCTGCGCGCCTGTCTCCTGGACGACACCGTCACCGACGTCCTGCTGGTCGTCCGCAAGCCCCTGGGAACGTCCCACCCGAAGTTGCGCGAGCTCGTGCACGCGGACTTCGCCGACTTCTCCGCGATCCAGGACGCACTGAAGGACCTGGACGCCTGCTTCTACTGCCTGGGCGTCTCGGCGGCCGGGCGGAAGGAAGCGGAGTACACCCGGATCACGTACGACTGCACGCTCGCCGCCGCCCGCGTGGTCGGCGCCGGCAATCCCGCCCTGACCTTCACGTATGTGTCGGGCGAGGGTACCGACAGCACGGAGCAGGGCCGCGCGATGTGGGCGCGCGTCAAGGGCCGTACGGAGAACGCCCTGTTGGCGATGGACTTCCACGCGTACATGTTCCGCCCCGGCTACATCCAGCCCCGGCACGGCGCCGTCTCGCAGACAGGCAGCTACCGGGCGTTGTATCGGGCCACGTCCTGGCTGTATCCCGTCCTGCACCGCATCGCGCCCGGACACACGACCACCACTGAACACCTGGGGCGGGCGATGATCGCGGTCGCCAAGCAGAAGGGCGACGAGCCGCATGTACTCGGCAGCGGCGACATCAATCGGCTCGGCGCACCTTGACCACAGCTTGCCGCCGCAGGGTGAACAGCCAAGACGGAGCCCGGCGACCGGGCTCCGTCCGCACAGCAGGTACGGCCTCCAACGCATGCCAGTGGCCACGCGCGCAGGGCGCCGCCCTGCACCGGCGCGGCGACTGCCGCTGCGGCTACAGGTTTTCCGCGAAGAAGGTCTCCAGCTTGTCCAGCGCCTGCGCGGTGTATTTCGGCTGGTCGTACAGGTCGTAGTGGCTCGCGCCCTGAACCACGAAGATGTCCTTCCTGTTTGAGCGGGCCCGGTCGCCTCGCCTCGAAGAGTACGAACCGGACGGTGTCGGCGTGTCGCTGGGCGGCGGCGGATCTGCGCGCGGACGCGCGGGGCATCGCCTACTCACCTTGCAGCAGGCGGGCCAGTTCGCCGTCGACGTCGACCTTCCCGGTGTCGACCGCGGTCTCGATCCAGTCCAGGGTGGCCCTCACCCGGGCGACGTTCTCGTGGACGATGGTGCGTTCGTCGTCACCGAGCTGCCGGTCGCGCATCCCGGGGACGACGCGGCCGGCTGCCGCGACGAAGGCGTGGCAGGCGGTGACCAGGTCCAGGAACTGAACCGACCGGTCGATGTTGCGGATCGCCGGGGCGACGGGGCTGGTGTCCTCGAAGTGCTCGCGGGCCTGCCGCCCGCGTTCGACCTGGGCATGGTTGACCGCGGCGTCGGGTTCCGCTCTGTTCGACCCCCGGAATCCACGAACCTGCTCGCTTTCGCCTTCGACCTGCTGCGCCTTGAGGGCACCGACACCACCCAGTGGCCCTACCGGCGGCGCCGGGCCGCACTGGAGGACCTGTTCGCCGAGCGCACGCTGACGGCGCCGTGGGCGCTGTGCCCGTCGACCACCGACGCGGACACGATCGACGAGTGGCTGACGTGGTCGGCGGTCGGTCTGGAGGGAATCGTCTTCAAGCGGCTGGACAGCAGGTACGAGCCGGTGCGCGGGTGGCTGGCTTTGTTCACGAGTCGTGGGTTCTGGCACAGATCTTGGGGAGCGGTCGCGGAGTATCACCGGGGCAACAGCATGCGTTGGGTCAGCCCGTAGGGCGGTTTGCCGGGACAGTCGAAATTTCCGGGCACTCTCGCGAGCTGTGCTGGCATCGTAGGAATCATGGCAGCGATAGACGACACATCCGAACCCGAGAGCCCTGTCCGCAGCGCTTATCCACCCCTGGTGGAGGCGGCGTGGCTGTATCAGGCGGATCAGGTGTGTCCCGAAGACCTGCCGATGACCGCTGCCCAGGCACTCGCAATGGGAATGGACACGCCGACTCTGTGCGAGCTCGCCGGTCTGCCGCGTCATGCGGACCCCCGGGACATCCGTGAGACATTCGAGCAGGCTCTTGAAGAATTGGGGATCATTCTGCCCGATCACCACGTGGCCCGACGATACGCGCTGCGCAGGTTGGCCGCGCGATTCAGCGCCGGGGAGGTGGATCTTGCCGAGTTGGCATCGGACGAGTGGTCGGAGATGGAGGTCGAGACCGCCGAAGAGCAAGCATTCGTGGCACTACTCCCGTCATGCGCGTGCTGCATCGAGTACACGCTGGGGCTCGACGAGGCGGTATGGAAAGCGCAACTGCAGATCGCGGCCTGTGCCTTGGTCTCACATCCCGGTGTTGGGCCGCGCTTCTGACCAGTGGGGTCAGAAGGCGTTTCTGGCGAAACATCTGGGGTCGCGATCGCGGAGAGTCACTGAAGCAGGATCATCTTGCGGAGAAGTTCGAATCCGGCTCGGCCGTAGAGCTGTCTCTTGATCTTCTTGATGCGGTTCACGGCGCCCTCGATACTGCCGGAGCTCCAGTCGAGAGTGAGCCCGGCTTTCACGGCGTCGAGGTCGCGGAGCAGGTGGAGTGCGAAGCCAGGTGAGACCGGGTAGCTGGCTTGCATCGACTGCATCGATCCAGGTGGGGAGCGTGGATCCGAGGCGGTCGGTGAGTATCTCGCCGAAGTCGCGGACACGTCCGGCTGCCGTGTCCAGCTCGGGGCAGCGCGCCAGGACCTCCTTCAGGCCGGCGCGGTCTTCCTCAGTCAGGGTCGCGGGGTGCCGGGTGAGCCAGCCGGTCACCTGCCGCACCGTCGGCGGCCGGGGCGGCGCCCCGGATGGAGCCCCGCGCAAAGTGGCGATGTGCGCGCGGACCATGCCGTAGGTGACAGGAGCTTGCTCGGCTATCAGCTCGCTGTGAAGTCGAGTGACGCTGGTGCATCCCCCGGCGAATCGCCGTTCCAAGTAGGGCTTGTAGGGGTCCAGTCTGCTGGGCCGGGGCTGGTTCTCGCGGATGGTGTCCTGCCAGCGGGCGGCGCTCGCGTATCGGAGCACGGTGTTGAGGCCCCAGCCCAGGTGCCGGGCGATCGCCCGGCGTGAGTGGCCTTGGGCAAGCAGTTCGTGGACCAGGGCGTGCGCTGCCTCCTTCCGCTCGGCCCGCCGACCGACGGTCTCCGAGTCGTCCTGCGACCGGCCGGGAGCTGGGCGGGTGTCCTGCGGTGGCATGCCGTTGGGCGACGGGTTACGCAGGCAGTCGCGGTGGGCGGCGACGCAGGTCTCCACGGCTCGGCCGAGGCCCTGCCACAGGTGGAACCGGTCGGCGACTGCAGAGCGTCGGGGGCGCCGCGTCGGGCGCCCTCGGCGTATACGCTCGCCCGATCGCGGCAGATGATCTCCACGCCGGGATGGCGGATCAGCCAGGCGGCCAGTGGCCCGGCTTCACGTGTCAGGAGCACATCGACCACGTGGTGGTCTTCGACGCTGGTCAAGACGGTGGAGTAGGTCTGGCCGCGGCGGATCGCGAAGTCGTCCACGCCCAGCACCCGCGGCGTGCTGAACTGCGGATCGGGCAATGCCATGACCCTTCGTAACAAGGTCATCCTTCCGGCGCCGAAGCCCAGCTGGGCCGCCAGCCGGGCGCCGGCCCGCCCCGCCCCGCCCAGGCGAGCCCCACTCGCTCCAGGGCGTGGTTGAGCCGCGTGGTGAACCGTGCGTACGGGGCGGTCACCTGGAAGAATGGTTCGGCGAACGTCCGGCGCGGGCAGTCCGCCGACCCGCAGATGAAGCGTCGGACCGTCAGCCGGATCGCCAGGCCCTGCTCAGCGAGTGGAAGATCCTTCAGCCTGCGCTGGTAACGGTCGTGGACTCGGTCTGAGAAGCAGCCGCAGTCCGGACATGCCGCCCCGGCCGCGCGGCCTTTCGCCACCACCTCGACCGTGCCGAACGCGGCCCGTGACCGCCTCGACATCCACCTCGTCGATTCCATCGAACACCAGCGAGTCCCAGAACGGTGCATCGGTCTGCATGACCAGCACCATCACCGTCCACAACCGACCGCAGCAGCTATTGCCAGGCACCTGAGGGAGCGTCAATTCTGACCGTCCAACGCCAAGGCGTACGCGGTCTCACGCGAACCTGACCCCTCACAATCGACGATTGGGGTAACGCTCCGCGACCGCTCCCCAAGATCTGTGCCAGAACCGAGTCGTGAAGTCAGTTGTTCACGGGTTTGGGAGGCGCCCAGATCCACGGGCGGGTGATGTTCACGAGTTTTGACTCTGGCACAACATCCGTGAAGCTGTGTCCGCCGAGTACGAGCCCGCGTCCGAGAAGCCGCTGACCTGCCGGTTCACTGGGACTACCGGCCTTTGGCGCCAAGGATCGGCTCGACTTCACGAAAGTTGTGCCAGAACCCGAGTTCGGACAGCACACCCGCTGGTACGACGTGCGCGGCGGCTATCCGCTGGACGGCCGCCGACGGCTCGTCGAGCTGTTCGAGGCCGCCGCCCGCCACGACTGCAAGGTGATCGTGTCCTCCTGGGAGTACCAGCAGTCCCCCAGCTTCGCCGACACCGACGTCTGGCACCGCGCCCTGGCCGAGGTGCCCGGCCCGGACCGCACGGAGGCGGTGGCAGAAGCCCTCGCCGGACCCCTCGACTTCCTCACCGAGCGCGGACTGGCCGACCACGTCGCCTACGTCGAGGTGCACAACGAGGTCGACAACTGCTCCCTGGTACCGCGCGACGGCGCCACCCACTACGCCTATCTGCGCGGCCCGCTCGACCGTGCCGTGAAGCTGCTGCGGGCCCGCCACCCCGGCATCCCGGTTACCTACTCGCTGGGCGAGCCCTGGCCAAGCGAGATCGACGACCTGCCGGAGGGGGCGCAGATCGCGCACTTCCACTTCTACGTCTACGGCGTGCTCTACGAGGCGGTCGGACTCGGGCACGGCACCGAGGCGGCGCCCGAGACGACGACTTGGCCCACCCCCGAACTGGCCGCCATGCTGCGCCCCGACGCGCCCGCCTTCGCCGACTACCAGCCGGACGAGCCCTGGCGACTGGCCGCCACCGGAATCCCGCGCGAACTGTTCTACGCACACGACTGGGTCGACCCGACCGCTGGGACCTGTGGCTCTACGAGAACTATCCGGCGCACCGGCATGCCATGCGGGAGACGCTGGCCCAGTGGGTCGACTCCGTCGCCGAGTTCGCCCGTCGCCGTCGTATCCCCGCCGTCCTCGGAGAAGGCGTCGTGGGCTACACCCCGCTCCTGACGCGCTTCGAGGAGGACGCCGTCGGCAAGGACATCGCCGAGTTCGTCGTCGACCGCTGCCTCGCCGCGGGTTTCCAGGGCGTCGTCCTGACATCGAACGCGGCGCCGCACCACCCCATGTGGCACACCGACCGGGACTGGATGCGGCGGGTCAACGCCCGTATCGCTGCGGCCTGAGCACGCCCCCACAGCGGCCCGGAACACAGACGCCGAGCCGTGCCGAGACGATGACCGGGAGCATGAGGAGCGGCGCGAAGCGGGCCACCCGCCCACTGCGTGCCGCCTCATCGGTCACACGATCCGCTCCTACGCCGCACTCGAAATTCCGTGGGCGATGCAGCGAAGGGCTCATGGAAGTCCGGACCGTGGCCGTCATCGGGGCTGCCCGCCCTGCTGAGCACGACGGTGGGCAAAACACCCAGTGATGCGCGGACACCAGCGTTGACTCGGGAGTCCGATGCGGACCGTCCCATGCGGTGGGCCAACCGGGAGGTGCTGACGTAACCGCTACCTGCCCGGGCAGGCCGCCCGCTGACCGAATGGACGGCGTGCCCGGGTTTCCGCCGAGGACGCAGGAGATGTACGTGGCCCCGTGGACCGGGACGGCGGTGGCGTTCGCTTGGAGCGACCCGCAAAAGGGACTGCCGAACTCAGAACATGGTGTTGTCGTTGGCGCTCTTCTCGGGCACCTCCTGGATCACGTCCCAGTGCTCGACGATCTTTCCGTCGGCGAGGCGCCAGAAGTCGGCTACGGCCATGCCTCGGTCGCCCGGCTTGAGATGCAGGTTGCTGTGGGTGCCGACGAGGTCCCCTTCGGCGACGGCCCTCTAGATGTCCAGGCGCAGGTCGGGGAACTGCCCGCGCAGCCAGTGGACGTAACCGACGAACGCCTGCGGACTGTCCTGCGCCTCCGGATTGTGCTGGATGTAGCTCTCCCCGAGATACGCGGCGGCGGCCTCTTCCGGCTGGTAGTCGTTGAACGCCTGCTCGCAAAACGCGATGACGAGCGCCTTGTTATCGGCAGCGGGCACAGGCTTCTCCTCTCTACGGGTGCTGGTGGGGCTGACAGCTGTTGCGCGATTCATCAGTGAATCTCAGCGTTTCTTATCTGTTATCTTGATCGGGTGAAGCTTTCCGAGTGGGCGGCACGCAACGG
>NZ_JAGMUK010000237.1 GCF_019049245.1 Streptomyces sp. AC555_RSS877
ACATTGTGGCGTTGCTGAAGTCGACGCTGGAGAAGAACGACGGTACGGCGCAGTCGACCATCCAGCGGGCCAAGGCCGCGGTCGACAACATCGGCTGACGGACAGCTGTTTGATCGGTATTGGTAGTTGAGGAAAACGGGGGTTTTCGGTGCCCGGCTGGGATCTGAATCCGCAGGGTATTTCCGGTGTGTTGAAGACGACCGGTGACACGGCGTCCGACCTGGAGAAGCATGCCAAGGCGTTCGGTGAGCATCTGACGTCTGCGGCGACGAGCGCGGGCACGATTTCCGCCGAGGGCGGGGGTGGCGGCGGCGAGGGTGGCGAGAAGGCCGCGGGTGGTCTGGTCGCCCTCGCGTTGTCGCAGTTCGCGGAGCGGGCGTCGAAGGACCTGCAGTTCGTCGCGGCGCGGGCGGGCAAGTCGTTGCAGGGTGCGGTGGACGCGACGACGGCCTATCTGAACGGTGATGAGGAGATGGCGGCGGAGGCGCAGCGCAAGGCGTTGTCCGCGCCGAAGGTGGATCTGCCGGGGGTGGGCCAGCGGTGATCCAGCCGGCGCAGATTCCGCAGTACACGGGTGATCTGGCACAGCTGGAGAGCGACTACGCGGACCTGAAGAAGGACGCGGGCAACGTTCGCAAGACCGGCGAGGACGTCCACTCCCAGTTCCAGGGCCTGTCGGCGTACTACACCGCCCCCGACGCGGAGCAGTTGTTCGCGACGACGAAGCCGGTCAAGGACCGCGCGGACACGTTCGGGGACGATCTCGAGACGGTCTCCGGGGCGTTGTCGTCGTATGCCACCGAAATCCGGCCGCTCGTCGACAAGTTGAAGGAACTGAAGACCTCGGCCCAGACGTTCGTCGACTCCGTCAAGGACGACGACGAGTGGGAGTACGACGGCGACAAGGTCGACGAGCACAACCAGATCCGGGATGACATCACCGCGACGGTGGCGGCGTTCTGGGCTGCGGAGCGGACCTGCCACAACAAGATCACCGCCTTGTGGGGCGGCACGCAGATGGTGGCCGGTGACGGCTCCGACCGCAAGGACCAGTACGGGTTCAACGCGGACGACATGAAGAACGCGAAGCTTCCCTGGGGTGACCCGGTGGAGGAGAAGCACCACTGGTACGAGGTCGGCCACTGGGTGAAGTCGTTCGTGTGGGACGGCCTGATCGTCGACGGTGTCTGGGGCACCATCAAGGGTCTGGGCACGTTGGTGGGCTTCGGTGGCTGGGACGCCATGGGCCAGGCCTGGAAGGGGCTCGCGCAGCTGGCGACCGGTCTGGTGATCTCCTCCATTCCTGGTGCGGGCGCGTTGTTCTGGACGCTGCCGGACGACAAGATGCCGTCGTGGCTGCGTGATTCGCGCACCGCGATGAAGGAGACCGGCAAGGCGCTGGTCGCCTGGGACGAGTGGGGCAAGAACCCCGGCCGTGCGGCCGGTGCGGTCACCTTCAACGTCCTGACCACGGTCTTCACGGGTGGCGCGGGTGCCGGTGTCGCGGGCGCGGGCAAGGCCGGTGCGGTGGCGAAGGTGTTGTCGGCGGCGGGCAAGGCGGGCAAGGTCATCGACCCGATGACCTACATCGCCAAGGGCGCGGGCGCGGGACTGTCGAAGATCGGCGACATCACGAAGGGCCTGAGGGGCGTCGGCAACATCGACATCCCCACCCTCCCGGACGGCGCCGTCAACCTGCCCGACGGCCGCATCATGGACCCGAACGGCAACCTCGTCTCGCCCAACGGCACCATCGACACGACGCCGGTCCACTACGAGGCGAACACTCCGACGGCGCCCCACGGGACCACACCGACACTTCCGGCCCACTGGACGGTCGACGGTGCCCCCACCCCGTCGTACGCCGGGAGCCACGCGGGTGCGGACGCGGCCGCGCACACGGCCGACAACGCCGGGCAGTACAACGTGCCCAACGGCGGCCACTACAACGCGCCGACCACGCCCGTGAGCCACACGCCGGGCGGCGCCTTCGACACGACGCCGTCGCCGGGCGCGTACGGTCAGGCGCCGCCGGGGTCGGCGTACGGTCAGGCGCCGTACGGATCGCCGTACGGTCACGCCCCGTCGGGCTCCCCGTACGGCCACGCCCCGTCGGGCTCCCCGTACGACCACGCGCCGTCGCCGTCCGCGTACGACCAGACACCGGGCACGAACCCGTACGCCCAGACGCCTTCGGGGGCGCCGTACGGTCATGCGCCGTCGCCGTCCGGAATCGACTACGGGCCGAACCCGTCCGCCTACGACCAGACGCCGCACACGGGCGGCAACGACGTTCCGGGCGGCACGACCCCGTGGTACCACCAGGGCACGGGGAGCCCCGCGCACGACGTCCCGACCACCACGCCGCACCCCGACGCCCCGCACGGCACGGGTCACGACGTTCCCGGCGCCGGTCATGTCGACGACGCCTCGCACGGTGCCGGTCACGGTGACGACGGTGTCGGTCACGCGGACGATGCCGCACACGCCGGCGACCACGCGGACGCCGGGGACGCGGCCGCGCACCACGGCACGGATGGTCCGGTCGCTCCGGGGCATCAGGGCGCGGACGTGCCGGGGAGCGGGGCCGGGGAGCCGTTCGAGTACAAGCCGACGATGTCGGACGCGGCCTTCGACGCCCTCAGCGACGCCGAGAAGCACGCGGTGGCCGAGGCCGAACTGGCGCGTGGCACGAATCCCGCGCCCAGCGTCACCAACGAGGCGGGGCTGGCGTACGGCAATGCGTACTGGAACGACTTCCTGGACGACCTACCCGCCGAGTCGCAGCAGGCGCTGAAGACGTACAGCGGTAATGAGTACAGCCTGATCAATGGACACCTGCGCTTCGGCAACGACGTGGACGCCTCGCTCCTGCACACCATCGACGAGATGGACAAGGTCATGGACATGCGCCCTGTGCCCGAGGACATCATGGTCGTCCGAGGCACCGGGGTCGACCACATCAAGGTCGACGGTCTCCCGATCGATTCACCGCTCGACATGCTCGGCGGGACCTTCGACGACAAGGCGTTCACTTCCACGGCACTCGGCAAGTCGCCGCCACCCCCGTTCGACCAGAATCCCGTGTGGATGCACTTGCGTGTGGCGAAGGACACCCCGGCCCTTTGGATCGACCACCTCTCCAAGTACCCCGGAGAACGTGAGCTGCTCCTGGCCCGGGGCTCCGACTACAGGGTGACGCGTGTCTTCTTCGACGAGGCACACGGCAAGTGGCACGTCTACGGAGAGGTCCTGCCGAGGCCGAAGCCGTAGCGGTGGCCGCGTTGAGGATCAGGCAGAGTTAAGGGAACGTGGACTTCATGAGCAGCGAACGACCGATCAACCCGCGCTTCGCCGAGGACGTGCACTTCGACCTCGTGGCGCCGGGTCCGTCGAGGTACCGCACCCGGACCGACAAGCCGGTGCGGTACTTCACGGTGGTCGACAAGGAGGGCGGCGCGGCCCTCGGATATGTGTGGGCGAGTGACGAGGACGACGCCGCCGCGTGGGTGCCACGCAACGCCGCCGGAGGCCGGGCCCTCGCCGAGGGCGGTCATTGGCACGCCCGGCTGCAAGAGGCCAAGGGGCGGGGCATCCTGCCGTCCCAGGCCCTCGCGGAGATGCTGTCCAACCCGGAAGGCAACCGCGGACGGGCCCTGCCACGCTCCCTCACCGACGCCCCGAACGCCGACGCGGTCAAGTCCCTCGCCAAGGGTGAATGACGGACAGCCGGTCAACCCGCGCCTTGCCGAGGACATGTGGTTCGAGGAGGCGCCGGGCGGTCCGCCGCGCTACCGGGACCGGACGGACAAGCCGGTGCGGTACTTCACGGTGGTCGACAAGGAGGGCGGCGTGGCCCTCGGACATGTGTGGGCAGGTGACGAGGACGACCCCAACCCCTGACCAACCGATTACCCATGGAGGACCAGGCCCCGAGGCCTGACCAGCATGACCAGTCCCGTGCACTACGTCACCGTGAACGCCCTCGACGGCGAAGTCGTCGGATACGTCTGGTGCGATGCCACCGACGTCGAGTGGATGCACCGGAAGGCCGGCAGCCTCAGTGCCTACCAGGCGGGGTTGGGGTGGTACACCAAGGTCCGTGAGGCTCACGACCAGGGCCTCACCCCCCTCGGCGTCCTGGGCCTGCTCAGCCACGAACCCGGTGTCGGACCGGTCACCGAGGCCCCCGATGCCGCCACGCTCGAGGAACTGGCCCGGGTCGTCACCCCGGCCGACGACCGGCGCCTGCTCGCCGAGCTCGACCGTGACAACGCGGAGGCGTGGCAGGAACTCGCCGATGCCTTCGACGCGCTCACGGACGAGGACCGGGACGTGAAGTGGGGCGGGGGGCAGAAGTCGCCGAGCGGTGCCGTTCAGGTGCCGTTCCCCCTCTACAGCAAGCCGCTCCAGCGGGCTGTCAGCGCCCTGCGCGGTGTCGGCGCCGTGACCCCCGAGCACCGGTGGCAGCACAGTCCGCTGCCCCAAGCACCGCCGGAGGAAGGGCTGAGGCCCGCCGACGCCGTGCGCGCCGCCACCGCGGTCCTGACCGCGGAGCGGATGAGTGACGGGGAGATCGCGACGGCCGTGGAGAACGGCCTCCTGGACGCCGTCGCCGCCTCGTTGCGCGCCTGGTACGCCGACCCTTCCCCCGAGGAGCGGCGCCAGGCTGACGCTGACACCCCGCCCACCGGCCGCCCCCAGGCCGACCCTGGCCCCTCCACGGCCGCGTCCCCTCAACTCCCCACCTCGCACCCTCAAACCCCCACCCCGCCCATGTGCAGGTTCTGCGGAGGTTCCCCCGCGGCGGACGTCTCCTTCCGCGCCCACCGGGGTCTCGTGATCCTCATGGGGTTCCGGAAGACGGCCGGCTCGATGTGCCTGACCTGTGGGCTGGCCGTGTTCCGGGCGCTGACCACCCACACGCTGGCCTGGGGCTGGTGGAGCCCCCTCTCCCTGTTCGTCTTCGGGCCGTTGACGCTGGTAAGGAACCTCCTCGCCGTGCGCAAGGTGAAGAGGCTTTCGGCTCCCGGGCCGGGAATGCTCGGCCCGCGCTACGACCCCGGCGTGCCCGTGCGCCGGCGGCCGCGTGCGTACATCGCGCTGGTCCCGGTCCTCTGGGTGCTCTTCATGATCGTGACGGGATTGTCGGCAGGGGCGTGACAGAGACCGGGAGACGGCTGTACCCCGGCTGTACGCATGGCGCGTCCATGTCCTATGTTGCGGAAGCTAAGTCAGGGGGATCCGCATGCCGCAGGAGAGGCCGCCCGGGACCGGGGCGGAGATGAGTCTCGGCGAAGTCGAGGCCGTCGCACGTGCCGCGCACGCCGCGCAGACGGACAAGGCCGGACGGCCTTACACCGAGCACCTGTCGGCCGTCGCCGAGGGCGTGCGTGCCCGGGGCGGGGACGAGGAGCTGGTCGCCGCCGCGTGGCTGCACGACGCCGTGGAGGACGGTGTGCTCAGCGAGGAGTGGCTGGAGACGGCCGCGCTGCCGCAACGCACCAAGGACGTCGTACGGGCCATGACCAAGCGGCCGGACGAGGAGCCGGAGGCGTACGCGAGCCGGATCCTGGCCACCCCGGGCGCCCGGCTCGTCAAGGCGGCCGACCTCGCGCACAACGCCGACCCGGTGCGCCTCGCCGTACTCGACGAGCACACCGCCCGGCGGCTCACACAGAAGTACGCCGCCATGCGGCACCGCCTAGGCCTTGCCCCGGGCGACTGAATCCCCACGTACGTACACCCCCTACACAGGACGACTGAATGGCACGGGACTACGACAGTCAGCTGCTGGAGTCGGTGGCGGTGCGTCGGCGCCGGATGCGCGACGCGCTGCTGTTCGGCGCGCAGCGCGCCCGGCGGACGGCGGACGAGCGGTTCGGCAAGATGTTCGCGGGCATCGCGATCGCGGCCGTACTGTGCGCCGGCTGCATCGGCTGGTCCTTCCTCCAGGCCACGTTGGACAAGCAGAAGGCCGAAGAGGAGAAGCAACGACAGCAGCAGGGCCAGCTGTACGACCCGACGCCCAGCGCCACTTCGAGCGGCGTCGGCGACCAGGGCGACCAAGGCGACAAGGGTGCGGAGAAGCAGTGAACAGGGTGTGGGCGCAGGGCGTGACCACGTCGGAGCGCGCCCGTGGCGGAAACGACGCGATGATAGGTTCCGGTGAGTGGTGAGCACAGCAACTTCGTTCCGGACCCAGCTCAGCAGGGTCACTCTGATCGGTGAGCGGCGACGCGCCGACATCGTGCTGCCGTCGGACACTCCGATCGGCCAACTGCTCCCCGACATACTGCAGTTGCTCGACGACCGGGCCGCGTCCCGGCCGACCACCCGGCAGCTGATCACCTCCGACGGCTCCGCGCTGCCGCACGACGCCACGCTGTCGTCGGCGGAGGTTCCCGACGGCGCCGTGCTGCGCCTCGTGCGCGCCCACGCGGCACCGCCGGCGCCGGTCGTGCACGACGTCACCGACCAGGTCGCCGACGACCTCGACCTGCGCGGCTGGCGCTGGCGTCCCGCCGTACGCCGTACCGCCGCCGGTGTGGCCACCATCGTGTTCGCCGTGATCGCGGCGCTGTTGGCGCGGCGCGAGTTCGCGCTGGAGTCGGTCGCCACGGGCCTCGCGGTCGTCACCGCGGTGTTCCTGGTCGCCGGTGCGGCGATCGCGAAGATCGGCCAGGGCAACCGGGGTCTGGCCACCGCGCTGCTGCTCGCCTCCGGCGGGCTCGGCCTGCTGGCCGCATGGACGGCCGCCGACGCCCACGACTGGTCAGGGACGGCCCGGCTGGCCGGCGTCGCCGCCGCGCTGGTGCTCCCGCTGGTGTTGCTCGCCTACTGTTCGCCGCTCGGCCGCGGCGGGCTGATCGGGGCCGGGGCGGTCGTCGGTGTGGTCGCCGTGTGGGAGGCCGTCGCCGCCGTACAGGACCGGGCGGACCGGATCGGCGCCGTGATGGCCGTGGTCTCCGTCATCCTGCTCGGTCTGCTGCCGCGGTTCGCGCTGATGGCCTCGGGGCTCACCGCGCTCGACGACAAGCGTTCCTCGGGCACCTCGGTGAGCCGGCACGAGGTCGCCAACGCCCTCGCCGCCACGCACCGCGGACTCGCCCTCGCCACCGTGGTCACCGCCGCGTCGGCCGCCGCCGGCGGCTGGCTGCTGACCACCGCGAAGGAGCCGACCGTCTGGACGGTGACCCTCGCCTCGCTCATCGCCGTCGTCCTGCTGTCCCGGGCGCGGGCCTTCCCGCTGGTCGCCGAGGTCGTGGCGCTGTTCGGGGCGGCGGCGCTGCTCGTCGTACGGCTCGCGGTGCTGTGGCTGGACCACGCGGGAGGTGCCGGCGCGCTCGTCCTGCTGGCCGCGGCGGCACTGCTGCCGCTGCTGGTCCTCGCGGTGGAGCCGCCGGAGCACGTCCGGGTACGGCTGCGGCGGTTCGCCGACCTGATCGAGTCCCTCGGGGTGATCGGGCTCTTCCCGCTCGCCATCGGGGCGTTCGGCATCTACGGGCAACTGCTCAACAAGTTCTGAGGCTTCGAAGACCAGACGCCGCCGCGCCGTCGTTCCGGGCGGGACGACAAGGCGGCGGCGTACAGGAGAGAAGGGCGACATGCCGAGCGGGGACAACTGGCAGAGCGACGTGCTGCGCGACCTGAGGGGCGGCGCGGCCCAGCAGCGTGCCCCACAACAGGGCGCGCAGCCACAGCCGCCGGCGGCGGGGCAGCAGCAGGCGGCGGGGCAACAGCCGGAACAGCAGCCGGGCGCGCAGAACGTCCCGCCGCAGGGGCAGCCCCCGGCGTACGGCCACCCGCAGCAGGCCGACCCCGCCCAGCCGCAGCCGCAGCCGCAGCCGCAGCAGCCCCAGCCCCAGCCGCCGTACGGCTATCCGCAGCAGGCAGCCCCTGCCCAGCCGCAGCAGCCGTACGGCTACCCGCAGCAGGGACACGGCGACCAGGCCGCCGCGTATCCGCAACAGGGCTACCCCGCCCAGCCGCAGCCACCGCAGCAGGCGTACGCCCAGCCGCAGCAGGCTCAGCCTGCCCAGCCCCAGGCCCCCGCCCCCCGCGCC
>NZ_JAGMUK010000238.1 GCF_019049245.1 Streptomyces sp. AC555_RSS877
CAACGGCGCCGTGCTGGGTGCGGCCGCTGGCCTAATGGGTGGCGGACCAGGCTTGTGTGGTGTGGTGGATCCAGCGCTGGATGGTGGTGTTGATGCTGTCGGGCAGGGCGCTGAGCTGGTCGATGGCTTCCCGGTCCGCGAACTGGGGCGGGACGCCGGCCGTGGTGAGGGCGGCGTGCAGGTCCAGCCGCCTTCGGTCGCGCGGGCCGATCGCGATGTCGAGGCGCCGGGCGGGAT
>NZ_JAGMUK010000037.1 GCF_019049245.1 Streptomyces sp. AC555_RSS877
CCCCCACCACGACCACCGCCGCACCGCGGATGTCCTCGGACGCACCCCCGCCTCCCTCCGCGCCCCCTCCGCCACCACCCCCTTTCGGCCCACCGCCGCCCACCGCCCCGCCCGCGCGGGGGGCCACCGAGACCGACGCGCGCGCCGTCGACGACGAGCCGGAGCAGGACGCGCTGCGGGGATGGCCCGCCGGGGGGGATGCCCCCGCCACTTCGCGCCCCGCCGGTCCAGCGCCGAGGAGCGCTCCCTGGGAGCCGCCCCCCACGGCCCAGGACGCCGCAGCCGCATCCGCCCCGGAACAGGACGCCGCCGACGCCCGGGACGGCCGTCCCGGCACTTCCCCCCAGGCCGGCCCCGCCGACCCGCAAACGCTTCGGACCGCCACCCGAGTCGACCTCCCCGTCCCGTTGCCCGCGCCCGTCGGCTACGTCGGCTCCGGGCCCCCCACCTACGAAGCCGAACCCACCGCGCTGCCCCCGGCGGACCCGGACGACCTCGACGACCTCGTCGCGGACACCGTGCTGGACGGGGCCCGGTACGGATCCTCCACGCTGCGGGCCGCCTCCATGCGGGGCGACTCCGCGCGGTACCGGGGAGAGCCACGGCGGGATTCCCTGCTCACCGCACGCTTCGGGGCGGGGGAGCACGCGCTGGTGCTGGTCGCGATGGCGACCGGTGCGCGGGCCACGCCGGGTGCGCACCGGGCGGCCGCCGAGGCGTGCCGCTGGATCGGGCGGGCCGTGGGCCGTAGCCACGTCAGGCTCGCCGAGGACATAAGGGCGGGACGGCGCGGCGACCTGAAGTCGGGTCTGCACCGTCTCACCGACCGAAGCCTCGGCAAACTCCGGGCCAGCGCCGCCGAGCAGGGCGTCGAACCGGAGGAGTACGCCGCCGCCCTGCGCTGCCTGCTCCTGCCCGCCGACCCCGAGTGCCGTACGCGCGTCTTCTTCGGAGTCGGCGCGGGCGGACTGTTCCGGCTGCGCGGCGGCGAGTGGCAGGACATCGAACCGCGGGTCTTCGACGTCCCCGGCGAGCCGGTGGTCGGCTTCGGGTCCCTGCCGGCCGAGACCCCCGAGGGCGACCGGCTCACCATGGACCTCGGCATCCCGACACCCCCGAGCCCGTACGAACCGGCCCCCGAGCCGCCCCGTGAACCCTTCCGCTTCCGCGCCTCGGTGGCCCGGCCGGGGGACACGCTCCTGATGTGCACAGACGGCCTCGCCGAACCGCTGCGCGGCGAACCCGAACTGTGCGGGTACCTCACCGGCCGCTGGTCCGGGCCCACCCCGCCCGGACTCGCCGAGTTCCTCGCCGACGCCCAGGTCAGGGTCAAGGGGTACGCGGACGACCGTACGGCCGCGGCCGTCTGGGAGGCGTGACAGCCGGCCCCTCAGCCGGTCCTCTCCACCCACTGGCGCGAGACGTCGTACCAGTAACGCGGCAGCCCCTTGATGGAGCTCGTGCGGAACGGCCGGCCGGCGTCGTCGATGCGGACGGTGCCGGTGCGGCCCTGCGAGGCCCAGTCCAGCTCCAGGTACCAGCGGCAGTCGCAGCCCTCGGTGCGGGCGGTGACGAGCAGGACCTCCGGGTCCTCGGCGGAGACGCGGTACGGCAGGCGCATGGCCGGGATGGGCGTGCCCGTGTCGTTGCCCTCTACGGGGCGGGCGATGGGGCGGTCGATGTCGAGGTCGACGTCGAAGAAGCGGGGGGTGACGGCTCCGCCGCAGCCCTGGTCCATGGAGTAGGCGGTGCCGGGGGCGGGGTCGGTGCGTCCGACGACCCGTACCCGCAGCGCCTCCAGGATGACGGCCGTGGAGGTCCGTCCCTGCACCGAGATCCGTACGTTCGTGTCGCGCCCGTGCACCGCGTTCTGGGTGCCCGCCCAGGTGCCGGCGTCCTGCGGGGCGGGGGGCGGGGGGACCTGCCGGGGCTCCTTGTCGATGACGTAGTCGTGGCCGCAGCCCAGCGCCCAGACCTGGGAGTCGGCGGTCCAGGTGAGGGGGACGGCGGGGACGTCCCCGCCGTCCTGCTCGTGGCTTCCCGAGGGGCTGCGGCTCCCCGTCGGCTTTCCGGAGGGCTTCGCCGTCGTGCCGTCGGCCGAGGGGGACCCGGCGGTCGCGGAAGGGCTCGGCGATCCGGTCGAGGGAAGGCGGCCCGGGGCGCCCGGCGCGGTCGTACGGGACGACGGGGCGCGCGAGGACCGTGCGGAGTCGTCACCCTCCGGCGAACCGGACGGCATGGCCGACAGACTGCCCAGCGTGACGAGGAGTACCGCCGCGACGGCCGCGGACACGACGGTGCGTCGGCGGCGGTACCAGGGGCGGGGCGCGGGAGCGGGGACCGTGCCCACCGGGGGCACGTCTGGCTCTGGCTTTGGCTCCGTCTCCGTCTGTGACTGCGTCTCCGTCTGGGGCTGTGGCTGAGGCTGCGCAGCCTCGGCTGCCTCGGACGCCGCTTCCCCAGGCCGCGGTCGCTGCCGTGCCGCCACCGCCATCAGCCACAGCCGGTGCAACTCCAGCCGTTCCTCCGCCGACGCCCCGCACAGGCCCGCGAACCGCTCCACCGGAGCGAAGTCCTGGGGGACCGCATCACCGGCGCAGTAGCGGTGCAGCGTGGAGGTGTTCATGTCCAGGCGGCGGGCCAGCGAACCGTAACTGCGGTCCGTCCGCTCCTTCAGCTGCGTCAGCAGCGCCGCGAACTCCCCGACGTCGTCCTGTGATGCCGGCACCATTCCCCCGTCCGCCCGGATCCGTATCCCAGGCACTCCATATACCTGCACGTCAGATGGGCTGGGACGGTTCCACCCTGATGGATCGCGCATCCCCTGTTGCGCCCGCCTGCCGTGACCACTGATGCTCTGGGTGTCGCACCGACGACCGCCGGACCGACCATCCGGCGTCGTGGCGGCACATCCCACACCCATGCACTCGTTCACGGGGGACACCCATGCCCAAGCGCATCCGAGCCGGCGCGCTCACCGTACTGGCCATCACGGGCGTCACGCTCGGCTCCGCCCTCGTCGTACAGGCCGACGCCCAGCAGGCGCCGGCCGCCACGACGAACACCGCGGCGGCGACGACCGCCGCCGCACCGAAGTTCCTCGCCGCCGCCGAACTCCCGCCGCACCCCACGTCCTCGTGGACCGCCGGCAAAGTCACCGACGGCGTCCCGGACGAGCTGCGGCTCTGTCTGGAGGAGGCGCTCCTCGCCTACGACTCGCGGTACCGCGCCTTCCACACCGACCTCGACACGAGCGCCCGGCAGCTCACCGTCGTCGTCGGCAGCACCGCCAAGGCCAAGGCGCTCGCCACGCGTCTGAACAAGGAGATCCGCTCCTGCGCGACGCGCATCGAGCAGTCCGACCCGGAGACCGAGGCCTCGTACAAGGGCTACGGAACGCTGCCCGTCGAGGAGGGCGCCCGTGTCCACGGTCTGCACACCGTCACGTCCTGGGGTGCCTCGGACGTCCGGCTCCTCTCCGTCGGGCGGGACGGCCGGGCCGTCACCGTCGTGGAGTGGGCGCAGTTGGGCGACTTCGGTGACGCGCCGGTGAAGGCGTTCAGGAAGACGACCACGACCGCCGTGAACAAGCTCTACTGACCGCACGACGGCCGCGGAAGCCGGGGCCGCCCTCCCGCACGGGGGTCGGGCGGGCGGCCCCCGCACCGCCTCATCTCCCGCTGGGGACCCGCCACGGGCAACTGCGTGAGGAAGGAACCAGCGGATTCCGGCCAGTTTCGCGAGCCGTACGGTCTGCCTGGTCGGCGCTCGTCGCCGGGCCTGTCGGCATCCGGCCCGGCCGGGCCCTCGGCTGGTGCGCGCGCGGCGCCGGCCCGCGAGCAGCGAACACCGGCTTCGGGTGGTCGGCGGCCGACGCGGTGACGTTGGCGAAAGTGCGCAAGGCCGTGCGGACTGTTTCGCCGGGCGGCCGGCACCGTGCCCGAGACGTCGTGGACCACAGGACCCATGGCGGCGGACGGCCCCATGACGGCCCCATGTCGGCTCCGAGAAGCCTCAAGGATGGCCGAACACCTGGTCGTTGACTATTCGACATGACTGTCGTGAGTCCCACAGGGGCATGGATCCCCGTGAACGTGTTCGAGCAGGAGGGGAACCGACATCGGCACGCGGGCGGGGGTCATGAAGAGGCAGGTACGAGGAGGCGGTCCCATGGCAAGAGGGGCCTTCTCGACGGACACAGTGGAGGACAGGGCCGACAGCGCGATGGACGAGGCGCCGGCGCCACAGCTCAAACGCAGACTCGGACGGGCGGACCTGGGAGCGGTGCCCGAGGCGCGCAGAGCACTGCGCGAGCTGTTACGGCACTGGGGCAGGCCCGGACGGGCCGAGGTCGCGGAACTCCTGACCAGCGAGATCGTCACCAACGCGATCATCCACACCGACCACGACGCGCTGCTGACGGCCACCGTCGGACCGCGTGGTCTGCGGGTGGAGGTGCGGGACTTCGTCTCCCGCAGGCCCAGACTGCGCGTACCGAACGCCGACGACGGTACGCACGGCCGGGGCCTGGTCCTCGTGCAGTCCCTCGCGGACGCGTGGGGCGTGCGGGTGCACGGGGTGGGGAAGGCGGTGTGGTTCGAGCTGGACGCCGGCGTCGCCTGAACCAGACGTCGACCAGAACGCGAACCGAAACGGGACGGGGTGCGGCTCGCCTGAGCCGCACCCCGTCCCGTGAACCCGGTTACCTCTAGCCGAACTGCTGCTCCAGGTCCTTGAGCTTGCGCTCAAGGGAGTCGAGGCGCGGCAGGGCCATGGTGTCGTCCTCCGCGGTGAGATCGACGGTGATGGGGTCAGACGCGGTGCGAACGGGCTGCAGGGAGGGCCGCTGGCGTGCGGCGGGCAGTTGCTCCGGCGATATGGCAGGCTCCGCGGTGGTGCGGTCCGACGGGGCACGCTCCAAGGTCGCCTGCGCCTCCAACTGGCGGCCGCGGCCGACGAAACCGCGGTGGCCCCGGCTGATCGCCTTGAGCTGCGCGCGCTCGACCCGCTCCTTGTCACGGCGCCGCATGCGGGCCGCTTCCTTCTCGCGCTTGTCCTCGCGGACCTCGTCGACCGCCTCGTCCAGGCTGCGCACGCCCTCAAGGAGCATCAGCGACCACGCCTTGTACGTCTCACGAGGCGCCCGCATCCAGCGGACGGCGCGGATCTGCGGCAGCGGACGGGGCACCAGGCCCTGCTCGCGCAGGGCGGCCCGGCGGGTCTGCTTCAGCGCGCGGTCGAACAGCACGGCCGCCGACATGGACATGCCTGCGAAGAACTGCGGGGCGCCCGCGTGGTCGATGCCCCTGGGCGCGTGCACCCAGTTGAACCAGGCCGCGGCGCCCGCGAACGTCCACACGAGTATCCGGGAGCCGAGCGCCGCGTCGCCGTGGCTGGCCTCGCGCACCGCGAGCACGGAGCAGAACATCGCCGCACCGTCCAGGCCGAACGGGACCAGGTACTCCCAGCCGCCGGACAGGTTGAGGTTCTGCTGGCCGAAGCCGACCAGGCCATGGAAGGAGAGTGCGGCGGCAACCGCCGCACAGCAGAACAGCAGTACATAGGAGGCGGTGCCGTATATGGCCTCCTTGCGCCTGCGGCGCTCCTCGCTGCGCTCCCACGAGTCGTCCGCGCTCGCGTCCTTCCCCGAGGTGCGCTTGCCACGCGCGAGCACCGCAACCGCCGCCAGCATGCCCAGGAGCAGTACGGCGCCCGGAAGCAACCAGTTCAGCGATATGTCGGTCAGTCTCATCTGGGGTCCCTTGCATTGGGATAGGGCGTAACGCCCGCCATAGTGGCCCAATCCCAACGGCCCTCAGGCGTTTTCGGGGCAAGAGGCCGCCAAGGAAGTGCAAGGGGATGCCCAGGGCGGCGTTCTGCTCGAACTGCCGCTTGAGGGGCGGGAGTTGAGTTCGAATAAGACTACCCGTACGGGTGGTTCCACGGAAAGTTACTGCGGCCGGTGAGGAAATTGTGAAGTGCCTGTAACCCGAGGGTGTCCCAGTCGCGAGTGAGCTTACGGGACGCCTGATCCGGGCCCGACCCGAGGGTGCCTCAACTCGCCGCGAGTGCCGTCAGCTTGGCGACCCGGTCCGCGTCGCAGGTGCGCGGACAGGTGGCGCAGGTGTCCTCGGGCTCCAGCGTGTAGAACATGCAGCAGCTCGCCCGGTCCCGGGTGGGCAGCGACTCGCCGTTCGGTCCGGCCAGCCGGCGGAAGGCCGCCGAGCCGACGTACGGCCTGGTCGACCCCGGCAGGAGGAGTTCCAGCTCGCGCTCGGCCCGTCGCTGCTCGTGCTCGTGCTTGTGCTCGCTCTCGGCCTCGCCGAGCAGTTCGGCGACGTACCAGAGGCCCTCGACGATCTCGTCCGTCACCATGCCCCACAGGGCGCGGCCGCGGCGTCGCATCCGCGGCCCGAACCCGGCCAGTACCGGTTCCATGTGCTCGGCGACCGCCGCCCGCACCTCGGCCCGCAGGGCCTCCTCGTCGGGGACCACCCGGGCGCCGGGCAGTGCTGCCGCCGGGTCGTCCGGCAGGCAGGCGAAGGGGCCGGGGCGCACGGCGAAGGACATCGGGCCCCGGGTGCGGTCGTACGAGACATGCGTCACGGGGAAGCGCGGGACCCGGCGGTGCAGGAACCACGGCGCGGTGATCAGGAGGCAGGCGGGCCAGGCGTACCGGTGCAGCCCGAAACTGGCGATCACGTCCGGGCGGCCGGGGCGGCCGTGGTCCCGTAGCACCTGTGCGTCGTCCCAGGCCAGGAATCCTTCGAGGCCGGGGCCGGCCTCGGCGAGCTCGGTGGCGGTGACCCAGCCGTCGCCGCGAGGGAGCCGCTCGTCGGGGTGCAGTTCCGTGACTGTCAGGGTCGGGAGGACCTCGGTGACGCGTGCGTAGGCGTCTGCGACGGCTGAGCGGGGGGTGGGCTGCGAGGCGGGCATCCGGCACCATCGATTCGAGGTCGCTGTAGAGGTAAGGCTTACCTTATCCAGAGTGCGCGTCATGGGAACTGTCGGGTTATGCCCTAATCTGCTTGACGGGCGAGTAACAAGACGCCGTAATGACCCCAAGTACCGACACGTCCGGAGGAGGACCCGTGAAGCAGGGCGCGCAGGGCTCCGTCGAGGCGGGCGTGCCCGGGTTCTCCGGCGTTCCCGCGGACGCCGTCCGGGTGCCGCCGCAGTCCAGGGCCGCGGACGTGAACCGGGAGTGGGGCACCGCCGTCCGCGGTGAACACACCCACAGCGAAACGCCCATGCCCCGGCCTCGCCCCGCCATCCAGCGGTCCTCGGTGCGCGGGCAGATCCTCGACGCGCTGCGTACCGCGCTGGTCGCCGGTGAGCTCAGGCCCGGCGAGGTCTACTCCGCCCCCGCGCTCGGCGAGCGCTTCGGGGTCTCCGCGACTCCCGTCCGGGAGGCGATGCAGCAGCTCGCGCTGGAGGGTGCCGTCGAGGTCGTCCCTAACCGCGGGTTCCGGGTGGTCGAGCGGGGCACGCGCGAGCTGGCCGAACTCGCCGAGATCCGTGCCCTGATCGAAGTACCCGTGATGATGCGGCTCGCCCGTACGGTGCCGGTCGAACGCTGGGCCGAGATGCGGCCCCTCGCCGACGCGACCGTACGCGCGGCGTCGACCGGGTGCCCGGCTACCTACGCGGAGTCCGACCGTGCCTTCCACCGCGCGGTGCTCGCGCTGTCGGGCAACGAACAGCTGGTCCAGATCGCCGAGGACCTTCACCGCCGCGCCCAGTGGCCCCTGGTCGGGGCGCCCGCCCCGCGGAGGCGGGCCGAACTGGTGGCTGACGCGGCGGAACACGCGGCCTTGCTGGACGCGTTGATCGCACGGGACCTGGATGTGGTGCGGTCGCTGGCGGGGGAGCACTTCACGGGTGCTCGCTGACGGGGCGGGTGCCGGGTGCCGGGTGCGCGTTGCGCCTTGTGTTTCGTGGGGTCGGGGCCGTGTCGGGGGGTGTCCGTCCTCGGAACGGCGCGGAATCGGTTGCCTGCCGAGGTGCCGGCGTTGACGCGCCAACCGCTGCAAGCGGACACCCCCCGACACGTCCCCTTGCCGCCGTACGCGAGTGCGGGAGCGCACACCTAGCGAGGGCGGTGACGGCAGGGCGTGGCCCGCCTTTCGGCCGACCGAGTCGGGTGGTGGGTGGGGTAGGTCCCGGGGGTCTGGGGGCGGAGCCCTCAGTAGGCGCCCGCGTGGGGGGCTACGCCGTTGCTGCCGGGGGGGCAGGGGTCAACTGGCGGGATAGCCAGGTCGGTACGCCTCCCAGGAGGCGGAACAGGCGCCGGGCCTCCTCTCGTAGGCGCGTGGCCTCCGGGTCCACCTCCGCGTCGGCCAGGGAGGCCAGTGCCGGTGCCGTCCCCACGAGGTACCCCAACTCCTCGCGAATCCGCAGCGATTCACGGAAGCCGTGCCGTGCCTCCGCCAACTCCCCCTCCCGCAGCGCGAGTCCGGCGAGATGGCGCCAGGTGAAGGACAGGAGCAGTGGATCGGCGTGCGCGGTGGCCCCGGCGTGGGCACGCCGGTACGCCGCCCGGGCCGACTGCGGGGAGTGCGCCAGGTTCTCCGCCAGCAACCCCCGCCGGAAGTCGAGGAGGGCCCGCCCGGGGGCCCCGGGCGGGATCAGCGCCGCGGCCCGGCCGAGTGCCGCCCGGGCCTCGTCGGCGCGGTCCCGGACGCCGTGCAGCGTCGCCGCGTAGGCAAGGTGCCCGCGTTCACAAGCGGCCGCGCCGCGCTCGTCGTCGCCGTGGGCCAGCGCCTCGGCGGTGCGCAGCGCGTCCTCGGCCTGCTCCCAGCCCTGCTCGGTGTACAGGCACCGTTCCACCAGCAGGGCGGCCCGTTGGAGCGCGGCCGGTGCGGTGACCGGTTGGAGCAGTGCGGCGGCGTCTGTCCAGCAGGCGCGGGAGCGTAGCCGCCATACCGCGGTCTGGAGTGGATCGTCACCGGCGGTCGTTCCGTTACCAGACATGGCGGTATGCGCCACGTTGCCCTCCCCGAGCACGCCATCGAGCTATGAGTGGTGGCGGCATCTCAGCACGGATCGCCCGGCTGGGCCAAGGGGGTGGGTGAAGGATTTCACAAAGTCGTGGGACTCCTGGTAGGCGCGTTGTGCCCTGAGGAGTCAGCTCATTCGCAGTGCCAGGAAGAAATCCAGCTTGTCCTCGAGGCGTGAAAGATCACGGCTCGTCAACTGCTCGATCCGTCCCACCCGGTAGCGCAGCGTGTTGACGTGCAGGTGGAGGCGGTTCGCGCAGCGCGTCCAGGAGCCGTCGCAGTCGAGGAAGGCCTCCAGGGTGGGGATCAGTTCGGCGCGGTGGCGGCGGTCGTAGTCACGCAGGGGGTCGAGGAGGCGGGCGGTGAAGGCCCGGCGGACGTCGTCCGGGACGAAGGGCAGGAGGAGGACGTGGGAGGCCAGTTCCTGGTGGCCGGCCGCGCAGACCCGGCCGGGGCGGGCCGCGGCCACTCTGCGGGCGTGCCGGGCCTCCTCCAGGGCGCCGCGCAGGCCCTCCGCCGAGTGGACCGACGCACTGACGCCGAGCGTGACCCGCCCGTCGTCGTCGAGGCCGGCCGACAGCGGGTCCCGTACGGACTCCAGGAGCTGGTCGGCGAGGATCCCGGCCTCCGAGCCGTCGTGCTCCGTGGACACCGCCGGCAGGGGTACGAGCGCGACGGCCTCGTCCCCGGTGTGTGCGACGGCGATCCGGTCGGAGGGCTCCGGTCCCGTCGACAGCGGGTCGACCAGGATCTCCTCGAGGAGGGACTGGGCGATCGGGCCGCCCTCCAGCTCGCCGTCCCGCCACTCGACGCGGGCGACGACCACCTGCCAGTGCGGGGCCGCGCCGAGGCCGGGGAGGAGGACCGGGGCGGCCACCCGCAGGCGTGCGGCGATCTCGGCGGGCGCGGCACCCGTCTGCACCAGCTCCAGGACCTCCTGGGCGAGGCGCCGGCGGACCGTGCGCGCCGCGTCCCGCCGGTCGCGTTCGACCGAGATCAGCTGGGTGACGCCCTGGAGCAGGTCCAGCCGCTCCTCCGGCCACTCCCCGGCGTCCGCCTCGACGGCCAGCAGCCAGTCCGACAGCACGCTCTCGCGCACGTCCCGGGAGCCCTGAGGGGAGCGGCCGCCGCTGCTGTGGACTGGGAAGAGCGAGTAGGTGGTGGTGCCGAGCAGTACGCGGTACGGGCCGCGGCGGCCCGTGCGGACCGCCGCCAGGTGTTCGGCCGCGAGCTTGGCGCTCACGTCGGCCGGCAGGGCGGGCCCGGCGAGCTTGGAGCCCGCGATGGGCCGCCCGGCGGGGGACAGCACCCAGGCGCGCAGGTCCAGGTCGGAGCCGAGCAGGTCCAGGACCACGTCCGGGCCGCCGCCCGCCGGGCCCGAGGTCATCATCCGCCGGTGCCGGTCCACGACCGCCGCGAGATCACCGGCCCGCTCGCCGGACACCTGTCGTACGACGTGCTCGGTGATGGTCGCGAACGCCACCGACTCGTGCACCGCGAAGAGGGGGAGACGGTGGCGCGCGCAGGCCGCCACCAGGTCGTCCGGCACGGCCCCGAGTTCGGCCTCCCCGGCCGCCAGCGCGGCCACCTGGGCCTGCACCAGGAGTCGTACGAACGGTTCGGAGTCGGTGGCGTCCCGGCGCCAGGCCAGGCCGGTGAGGACCAGCTCTCCGCCGGAGAGGTAGCGGCTGGGGTCCTTGAGGTCGGTGGTCATCACGCCCCGCACGGTGCGGTCCAGCTCGTCCTCGCCGCCGAGCAGCCGCAGGCCCAGCGCGTCGGTGTCCAGCAGTGCGCGCAGCCGCATTCTCGTCGCCGCCGTTCTTTTTCGTCTCGGAATCTACGATGGGTCGTGAGCGTCCGCGGACGAGGTGTCCGTCCGGCGGTGGAGGAGCGGTGCTCGCCGTTCCGGAGCCGCATTCCGGCCGTGTTCCAGGTCACACGGGATGTGCCGCGCGTTTCCAGAGGAAAACGGGGAGGTTGCCGATGGCCTCCTTTCATACGAATCTACAAGATGACCGCCCTGGCCAGCCAACTCCTTCATGGTTTCCGTGACTGACCCGGTCGGCGTACGGCGCTGTGTACTGGCCTGACTCCGCGTAAACAGCCCATGAACGAGCCGGGGCCGCCGCACACGGATTGGCTCGATCTGTACGACCCACGAGACGAAGAAGAGAGCCGGTCATGGACTTCCTTCGCCCCGCCAGCTGGGAGGAGGCGCTCGCCGCGAAGGCCGAGCACCCCACCGCTGTGCCGATTGCGGGTGGCACCGACGTGATGGTCGAGATCAACTTCGACCACCGCCGGCCCGAGTACCTGCTCGACCTGAACCGCGTCGGCGACCTCGAGGAGTGGGAGGTCGGCGAGGACAGTGTGCGGCTCGGGGCCTCCGTCCCCTACGCGAAGATCATGGAGCACCTGCGGGGCGAGCTTCCGGGTCTCGCTCTCGCCTCGCACACCGTCGCCTCCCCGCAGATCCGCAACCGCGGCGGCGTCGGCGGCAACCTCGGTACCGCCTCCCCGGCCGGTGACGCCCACCCCGCCCTGCTGGCGGCGGGTGCGGAGGTCGAGGTCGAGTCGGTGCGAGGATCGCGCCGGATTCCGATCGACGCGTTCTACACCGGCGTGAAGCGCAACGCGCTGGCGCCCGATGAGCTGATCCGCGCGGTGCACATCGACAAGGCGGACGGGCCGCAGCAGTACTCGAAGGTCGGAACCCGCAATGCCATGGTCATCGCCGTGTGTGCGTTCGGGTTCGCCCTGCACCCGAAGACACGGACCGTGCGTACGGGGATCGGGTCGGCCGCGCCCACCCCGGTCCGTGCCAAGGCCGCGGAGGAGTTCCTGAACGCCGCACTGGAGGAAGGCGGCTTCTGGGACAACGGGAAGATCATCACCCCGTCGGTGGCCAAGCAGTTCGCGGACCTGTGCGCCGGCGCCTGCAACCCGATCGACGACGTCCGGGGCACCGCGAGCTACCGCCGCCACGCGGTCGGCGTCATGGCCCGCCGCACCCTCACCTGGACCTGGGAGTCCTACCGCGGCACCGACGGTCGGACACAGCAGAAGGGGAGCGCCGCGTAATGCGCGTCAATTTCACGGTCAACGGCCGTCCGCAGGAAGCCGACGACGTGTGGGAGGGCGAGTCCCTGCTGTACGTGCTGCGGGAGCGGCTCGGCCTGCCGGGTTCGAAGAACGCCTGCGAACAGGGTGAATGCGGGTCCTGCACCGTCCGGATGGACGGTGTGCCCGTGTGTTCCTGTCTGGTCGCCGCGGGACAGGTGGAGGGCCGCGAGGTCGTCACCGTCGAAGGGCTGGCGGAGTTCGCCAAGCAGCGTGCCGAGCACGGGGGCTGTGCGTCCGGTGCCTGCGGTACGTCCCTTCAGGACGCCCAGCAGTGGGCTGCCGAGGGGCACGACTCGCAGACCGGCGAGGGCACCGAACTCTCCCCGGTGCAGCAGGCGTTCATCGACGCCGGCGCCGTCCAGTGCGGCTTCTGCACGCCGGGTCTGCTGGTCGCCGCCGACGAGATGCTGGAGCGCAACCCGAACCCGACCGACGCGGACATCCGCGAGGCACTGTCGGGCAACCTGTGCCGCTGCACGGGCTACGAGAAGATCATGGACGCGGTCCGCCTGGCGGCCGCCCGACAGGGAGAGGCGGTCTGAGCATGCCGAGCAACGGCGCCCCCATCGGGACTCCCACCAAGGTCACCCAGGGCTCGAAGACCAAGGGCGGCATCGGCGAGTCCACGCTCCGCCCGGACGGCACCCTCAAGGTCACCGGCGAGTTCGCGTACTCGTCCGACATGTGGCACGAGGACATGCTCTGGGGGCAGATCCTGCGTTCCACGGTCGCGCACGCCGAGATCGTCTCGATCGACACGAGAGAAGCCCTCGCCCTGCCCGGCGTCCACGCCGTCATGACGTACGACGACCTGCCGACCGACGTGAGGAACTACGGGCTGGAGATCCAGGACACCCCGGTCCTCGCCCACGGCAGGGTCCGCCACCACGGCGAGCCGGTCGCCATCGTCGCCGCCGACCACCCCGAGACCGCGCGCCGCGCCGCCGCGAAGATCAAGGTCGAGTACCGGGAACTGCCCGTCATCACCGACGAGGCCTCCGCGACCGCGCCGGACGCGATCCTGATCCACGAGGACCGCGACGACCACCACGTCGGGCACGTCCCGCACCCGAACATCGTGCACCGCCAGCCGATCATCCGCGGTGACGTCGCGGCGGCCCGGGAACGCGCCGACTTCGTCGTCGAGGGCGAGTACACCTTCGGCATGCAGGACCAGGCCTTCCTCGGCCCCGAGTCGGGCCTTGCCGTACCGGACGAGGACGGCGGCGTCCACCTCTACATCGCCACCCAGTGGCTGCACTCCGACCTGCGCCAGATGGCGCCCGTGCTCGGTCTGCCCGAGAGCAAGGTGCGGATGACGCTGTCCGGCGTCGGCGGCGCGTTCGGCGGCCGCGAGGACCTGTCGATGCAGATCCACGCCTGTCTGCTGGCGCTGCGCACCGGCAAACCCGTCAAGATCGTCTACAACCGTTTCGAGTCCTTCTTCGGGCACGTCCACCGCCACCCGGCCAAGCTGTACTACGAGCACGGGGCGACCAAGGACGGCAGGCTCACCCACCTGAAGGCGCGGATCGTCCTGGACGGCGGCGCGTACGCCTCCGCCTCCCCGGCCGTCGTCGGCAACGCCGCCTCGCTCGGCGCGGGCCCCTACGTCGTCGACAACGTCGACATCGAGGCCATCGCCCTCTACACCAACAACCCGCCCTGCGGCGCCATGCGCGGCTTCGGCGCGGTCCAGGCGTGCTTCGCCTACGAGGCGCAGATGGACAAACTCGCCGACAAGGTGGGCATGGACCGGGTCGCGTTCCGTCAGCTCAACGCGATGGAGCAGGGCAGCCTCATGCCCACGGGCCAGACCGTCGACTCGCCCGCGCCGGTCGCCGAACTCCTGCGCCGCGTCAAGGCGATGCCCATGCCGCCGGAGCAGCAGTGGCTCGCGGCCGGTGAGGCCGCCGACGTACGCCAGCTGCCGGGCGGCCTCTCCAACACCACCCACGGCGAAGGTGTCGTACGCGGTGTCGGCTACGCGGTCGGCATCAAGAACGTCGGCTTCTCCGAGGGCTTCGACGACTACTCGACGGCCAAGGTGCGCATGGAGGTCATCGCCGGTGAACCGGTGGCGACCGTGCACACGGCCATGGCCGAGGTCGGTCAGGGCGGCGTGACCGTGCACGCGCAGATCGCCCGTACCGAGCTGGGCGTCGCCCAGGTGACGATCAAGCCGGCCGACACCCAGGTGGGCAGCGCCGGTTCGACGTCCGCGTCGCGTCAGACGTACGTCACCGGTGGCGCCGTCAAGAACTCCTGCGAGCTGGTGCGCGAGAAGGTCCTGGAGATCGGCCGCCGCAAGTTCGGTTCCTACCACCCCGCCTGGGCGACGGCGGAGCTGCTGCTCGAGGGCGGCAAGGTCGTCACCGACGGCGGCGAGGTCCTCGCGGGCCTGGTCGACGTGCTCGACGGCGAGGCCGTCGAGGTCGAGGCCGAGTGGCGGCACCGGCCGACCGAGGCCTTCGACCTGCGCACCGGGCAGGGTTTCGGACACGTCCAGTACACCTTCGCCGCGCACCGCGCGGTCGTCGAGGTCGACACCGAGCTCGGCCTGGTCAAGGTCATCGAACTGGCCTGCGCCCAGGACGTCGGCAAGGCGCTCAACCCGCTGTCCGTCATCGGCCAGATCCAGGGCGGCACGACCCAGGGTCTCGGCGTGGCGGTCATGGAGGAGATCATCGTCGACCCGAAGACCGCGAAGGTCAGGAACCCCTCCTTCACGGACTACCTGATCCCCACCATCCTCGACACGCCGACCATCCCCGTCGACGTGCTCGAACTCGCCGACGACCACGCCCCGTACGGGCTGCGCGGCGTCGGCGAGGCACCCACCCTGTCGTCGACCCCGGCGGTCCTGGCGGCCATCAGGAACGCGACGGGGCTGGAGCTGAACAGGACGCCGGTCCGTCCGGAACACCTGACGGCGGTGTAGTCGGGCGTCGCGTAAGAGCTCGGGTGGTTGCGGTTCGTGGGCGGGTACGGGTGAGTGGGGCTTCTCGCGCAGTTCCCCGCGCCCCTGAAGGCACGGCCCTTCGGGCCTGGAAGCACGGGGCGCAGCCCGGCCTTTCAGCGGCGAGGGGAACTGCGCGAGAAGCCCCGACGCACCCGCAGCCGCCCACGAACCCACCACGCAAGTACCCCGTTCGTCTCGGGCCGTCCCCCGGGTCGTGAACCTTGGGAGAAGGCCCACATGACCCAGCAGTCACTCCAGCCGAAGGCCCACGCCGAGGAACCCCGCGTCCCCGCCGGCAGGCCCTGGATCGACCGGTACTTCCAGATATCCCCCCGCGGATCCTCGGTCGCACGCGAAGTCCGCGGCGGCGTCACCACCTTCATGGCGATGGCGTACATCCTCCTGCTCAACCCGCTGATCCTGTCCGGCAAGGACGCGGCGGGGAACACGCTCGGCCAGCAGGCGCTGATCACCGCGACCGCGTTCGCGGCGGCCCTCAGCACGCTCCTGATGGGCTTCTTCGGCAAGGTGCCCCTCGCCCTCGCCGCCGGCCTCTCCGTCTCCGGAGTCCTCGCCTCCCAGGTCGCACCCCAGATGACCTGGCCGCAGGCGATGGGCATGTGCGTGATGTACGGCGTGGTCATCATGCTGCTCGTCGTCACCGGGCTCCGCGAGATGATCATGAACGCGATCCCGCTCGCTCTCAAGCACGCGATCACCATGGGCATCGGCCTGTTCGTCGCCCTCATCGGCTTCTACAAGGCCGGTTTCGTGCACCAGGGCAAGGCGACCCCGGTCTCCCTGGGCCCGACCGGCGAACTGGCCGGCTGGCCGGTGCTGCTCTTCGCCGTCACCCTCCTCGCGATCTTCATGCTGCAGGCGCGCGGCGTCCCCGGCGCGATCCTGCTCGGCATCGTCGGCGGCACCGTACTGGCCGTCGTCCTCAACGCCCTTGACGTCATCGACCCCCGGCAGTGGGCGAGCGGCGCTCCCGAACTGCACGGCCAAGCGGTCTCCATGCCGGACTTCTCGATCTTCGGCGACGTCGAGTTCGGCGGCTGGGGCGAGGTCGGCGCGATGACCGTCGGCATGATCGTGTTCACCCTCGTGCTGGCCGGCTTCTTCGACGCGATGGCCACCATCATCGGCGTCGGCACCGAGGCGAAACTCGCCGACGAGCAGGGCCGGATGCCGGGCCTGTCCAAGGCGCTGTTCATCGACGGCGCGGGCGGTGCGATCGGCGGCGTGGCGGGCGCCTCGGGCCAGACGGTGTTCGTCGAGTCGGCGACCGGCGTCGGCGAGGGCGCCCGTACCGGACTGTCGTCCGTGGTCACAGGCCTGTTCTTCGCGGCCTGTCTGTTCTTCACCCCGCTGACGGCCGTCGTGCCGGGTGAGGTCGCCGCCGCGGCCCTGGTCGTGATCGGTGCCATGATGATGATGAACGCCCGGCACGTCGACTGGGCCGACCGCGCCACCGCGATCCCGGTCTTCCTGACCGTCGTGATCATGCCGTTCACGTACTCCATCACCGCGGGCGTCGCCGCCGGTGTCATCTCGTACGTGGCCATCAAGTCCGCCCAGGGCAAGGCGCGGGAGATCGGCGCCTTCATGTGGGGCCTGACAGTGATCTTCCTGGTGTACTTCGCTCTCGACCCGATCGAGAGCTGGCTGGGCGTGCACTAGGGGGTGTTTTGCAAGTCCCGCACAGCACCCACGGCGCCCGGCACGCACCCTCGCCGCACCGGCCAAAGACCCAAGTACGTCCAGTACGAGGGCCTTCGTCCGGCACGCCGAGGGCACGCACCGAACACCGCGGGCACGCACAGGACTTCCAAAACACCCCCTAGCCGACCGTGGCACGTGCCCTCCCCACGACCGCAGTTAGGAGACCGAGACATGCTGGACATCGCCGAGGAACTGAACCGGTGGGCCGGGATGGGACGTGACTTCGCCGTGGCCACCGTCGTGGCCGTCGGCGGCAGCGCCCCCCGCCTGCCCGGCGCCGCCCTCGCGGTGGACGCCGACGGCACGGCGATCGGCTCGGTCTCCGGCGGCTGTGTGGAGGGCGCGGTCTACGACCTGTGCCAACAGGCCCTGCGGGACGGGGAGCCGGTGCTCGAACGCTTCGGGTACAGCGACGACGACGCCTTCGCCGTCGGTCTGACCTGCGGCGGGGTCATCGACGTCCTCGTCACGCCGGTACGGGCGGGCGACCGGGTCCGTCCGGTGGTGACGGCCGCGCTCGACGTCGCCGCGCGCGGGCGGGCGGCCGCGCTGGCCCGGATCGTGTCCGGCCCCGCCGAGCTGGTGGGGCGGGCGATGCTGGTCCGTCCCGAGGGTTCGTACGACGGCGGCTTCGGTGCCCATCCCGAGCTGGACCGCACGGTCGCCGCGGAGGCCGGCGCGTTCCTGGACGCCGGCCGTACCGGCACCCTGGAGATCGGCGAGCAGGGCTCCCGCTGCGGGGCGCCGCTCACGGTGCTGGTGGAGTCGTCCGTCCCGCCGCCCCGGATGATCGTCTTCGGCGCGATCGACTTCGCGTCGGCGCTCGTGCGGATCGGCAGGTTCCTGAACTACCACGTGACGGTGTGCGACGCGCGGCCCGTGTTCGCCACCCCCGCCCGCTTCCCCGAGGCAGACGAGATCGTCGTCGAGTGGCCGCACACCTACCTGGAGCGCACCGACGTCGACGCCCGTACGGTCCTGTGCGTCCTGACCCACGACGCCAAGTTCGACGTACCCCTGCTGAAGCTCGCGCTGCGGCTGCCGGTGGCGTACGTCGGCGCGATGGGCTCCCGGCGCACCCACCTGGACCGCAACGAGCGGCTGCGCGAAGTCGGCGTGACCGAACTGGAGTTGGCGCGGCTCAGGTCGCCGATCGGGCTCGACCTCGGCGCGCGCACGCCGGAGGAGACGGCCCTGTCGATCGCCGCGGAGATCGTCGCCGCCCGGCGCGGCGGCAGCGGGGTCTCACTGACCGGCGCCCACACGCCCATCCATCACGACGTGACGTCGGTGCCGGCGGGGCGGATCGGGTCGGTGGCCTGACGGATGCCGCGGTGTACCGGCGGCTGGTCGGGCCAGGCGAACGCGTAGTCCGGGTCGCCGCCCCGGCCCAGCCGGACGAAGCGGATCAGCTCCCGCGCGATGCCCGCGTTGCCCTGCGCCCACCCCGGGCGGGGTTCGAGGTCGCCCGGGGTGACCTTGTGCTCGAAGTTGGACCAGCGGGCGCCGTCGGCGTCCCGGATCGCGCGGTCGGCCAGATCCGCGACGAGGACGGCGGCGAAGTCGTGGCCGTCGTCCTGCTCGGCGATGCGGTCGCAGGCGAGTGCCAGGACGCCCGCCGTGCCGCAGCAGCGGCCGTTGTTGTCCCAGAAGCCGGGACGCAGCCGTTCCGGCAGACCGGAGCGGGTGACGGTGTGCCAGCAGCGGTCGGCGAGGGCCGACCAGGCGGCGGGGGCATCGAGGACGTCCCGGAGCCGGCGGAAGACCTGCGCGTCGCCGGCGGGCCCGTGACACCATCCGTAGCTGTACCGCTCGATCAGGTCGGGAAGGTGCGCCGGGTCGGAGTGGGCGACCAGAAACCCCTCGGGCCCGTCCTCGGCCCGGGCCACGACGCCCGCGGCACCGGCCTCGGCCAGCTCGACGAGGTCCGTCCGTCCCGCCGCGGCGCCGACGGTGGCCAGCGCGTACACGATCCCCAGCGTGCCGTGCGAGATGTGGTGCATGCGCCCGTCCCTGCCGGTACGGAACTCCCAGTGCACGCCCGCCGGAACCGGCTCGGCGGTCCGCAGATAGGGCTCGAGGGCGAGCACGGCGAACTCCTCGTCACCGGCGGCCAGCGCGCCCAGGGCGATCCCGGCGTTCCCGCCCATCAGGTCGAACAGCTCGCCCCATCGGGTGCCGTCGAACCGCGACCGCACGATCCCCAGAGCCCGGTCGGCGGCGGCACCGGCGGCGGCGTCGCCCAGTTCCTCGTGCACGGTCCGCAGCACGAGCGCCATGCCGGTGAGCCCGAAGTACAGGGAACTGTCCTCACAGTCGTCGACGGCGGCCACGAGAGAGCGGGCCGCGCGCAGGGCGGTGTCGGCGTACGCGTCGTCCCCGAAGTGCCGCCACGCCTCCAGGAGCACCGGGACGACACCGGCCGTACCGCTGTAGAGCATGGGTTCCAGTCCGGCGTCGGATGGCCGCGCGGCCCAGGCGAGGCCGCCGCTCCCGCTCTCCCGCGCCTGCCCGAGCAGCCACCGCAGGGCGTCCACGGCCAGCGCCTCGATCCCGTCCACCGCCACGGCCTTCACGTCCGTCTGAGTCATGACCTCACTCTGGCACCGGCCGGGCGCGCCCACAGGTGTCTTTGCCGACGGATGGGCCGGGGCGCCCGGTCGTCACGGACGTCTGAGCAGCTCGTTGACCGTCCGTCCGAACACCGTCCGTGCCGCGGCCCGCAGCACGGGGTCGAAGACGCGGGGCAGCAGACGCACCCGCAGCTCCTCGCGCCACAGCACCCGCGTACGGCCGCCGGGGCCCGGCCGCACCTCGATCTCGGCCCAGCCCGTGACGATCCGGCCCCGCTTGTCCAGACGGCACAGGCCGGGCAGGTCGCCCGTGGGCGGGCGCCACACCGTGACCTCCATCCGGTCGTCGAAGGCGAGCGGGCCGAGTCCCGAGCGGGCCACGACGAAGGTGCCCTCGCCCGTCGGCGGCGGCGTGAGCTCGGTGACGCGGGTCAGCGGGACGGTGTCGCCGTGGCGCGGCCACTGGGTGAGGCGGCGCCACGCCTCGTCGAGGGAGAGCGGTGCCGTACGTTCGAGGAGGAAGGTGACCACTCAGTGATCGTAGGCAACGCGCGCCGCTGAACAGTGCGTTCGTATACGGCTCGGCCGGGCGCGCGAGTGGGCGAACACCTGGAGTGTTCCGGCCCGGGCACGGAGGGTGATCGAGCGCTCCGCCACGCATGTGCCGCCGTCGTCCTGGTTACTCGCGCCGACACGCAAGTGAAGGCGAGAGCGAGGAGAGGCCCGTGAGCGCACACGCCTGGCGCCGGGCGCTGGTCACCGGCGGAGCAGGATTCGTGGGATCCCATCTGTGCGCGCGACTGGTCGCCGACGGCACCGACGTCGTGTGCCTCGACAACCTGGCCACCGGCTCCCGCGCCAACGTGGCCGAACTGGAGCAGCGCCGCGGCTTCCGCTTCGTCCGCGCCGACGCCACCGACCCCGCCGCGCTGCGCGACCTGCCCGGCCGGTTCGACCTGGTGCTGCACTTCGCCTGCCCGGCCTCGCCCGCCGACTACCTGCGGCTGCCCCTGGAAACCCTCGACGTCGGCAGCACCGGCACCCGCAACGCCCTGGAGCGGGCCAGGGCCGACGGCGCGCGTCTCCTGCTCGCCTCCACCTCCGAGGTCTACGGCGACCCGCTGGAGCACCCGCAGCACGAGGGCTACTGGGGCAACGTCAACCCGATCGGCCCGCGCAGCGTCTACGACGAGTCCAAGCGCTTCGCCGAGGCCCTGCTCACCGCCCACCGCCAGGTCCACGGCACGGACGCCGCCATCGTCCGGATCTTCAACACCTACGGCCCAAGGATGCGCACCGGCGACGGCCGTGCCGTCCCCGCCTTCGTGTCGCAGGCCCTGGACGGCGCCCCGCTCACGGTCGCGGGCGACGGCGGGCAGACCCGCTCGCTGTGCTACGTCGACGACACGGTGGACGGCGTCCTCGCGCTGGCCGCGTCCGGCGCCGACGGCCCCGTGAACATCGGCGGCGCCGAGGAGATCACCATGCTGGAGCTCGCCCGCCGGATCATCGAGCTCACCGGCTCCTCCTCCCGGATCCGGTTCGTCGAGCGCCCCGCCGACGACCCCGCCCGGCGCCGGCCCGACACCCGGCTGGCCCGGGAGCTGCTGGGCTGGCAGCAGAGGATCGGCTGGAGCGAGGGGCTGGAGCGCACGATCGGCTGGTTCACGCACGCCGTGGCGGCCTGAGCGGCCCTGAAGCAGGCCCCGACAGTGACAGTGCGGTGACCCTGAGTGATACCCGAATCATGAAAAGTCGGTGCATTTCGCGGTAAGTCGTCTTCAAGTGTTTGAGGCAGCTGAGCCGAGTCACTCGCGAGCTTTGGAATCACATCCGCCGCTTGGGACGGAGTACACCCCATGCGCATCCTTGGTATCAACGCCCTGTTCCACGACCCGGCCGCCGCCCTCGTCGTCGACGGCCACACGGTCGCGGCAGCCGAGGAGGAGCGCTTCAGCCGCCGCAAGCACGGCAAGCGCCCCCTGCCGTTCTCCGCGTGGGAGCTGCCCGAGCTCTCCGCCCGCTGGTGTCTGGAACAGGCGGGCACACGCCCGGAAGAACTCGACGCGGTGACCTACTCCTTCGACCCGAAGCTGGCCCGGCCCGCCCGCGACCTGGGCCTGGACGACCCCTGGGACCCGCTGCGTCTGGAGTACGCCCGGCGCGCCCCCGAATTCCTGGCCGAGGCCCTGCCCGGCCTCGACGCCGACCGGGTGGTCTTCGTCCCGCACCACGTCGCGCACGCCGCCTCCGCCGGGCCCGCCTCCCCGCACCCCGACAGCGCCGTCCTCGTCCTCGACGGCCGCGGTGAGGCCGCCTCCCACCTGGCCGGCCGCTACCACGAGGGCAAACTCGACATCCTCGCCACCCAGGCGCTGCCCCACTCCCTGGGCCTGCTCTACGAAGAGCTCACCGAACACCTCGGCTTCCTGCGCAGCAGCGACGAGTACAAGGTGATGGCCCTCGCCTCCTACGGCAAACCGCGCTTCCTGCCCCAGCTGCGGCAGCACGTCCACGCCACCGGCGACGGCGGTTTCCGCGCCCACGGCGTCGACTGGGCCGCCCTGACCCCGCCCCGCGCCAAGGGCGAGGACTGGACCCAGGACCACGCCGACCTCGCCGCCAGCGCCCAGGCCGTCCTCGAGGAAGTCCTCCTCGAACTGGTCCACTGGCTGCACGGCGAGGCCGGCGGCCAGGCGCTCACCCTCGCCGGAGGCGTCGCCCTCAACTGCGTCGCCAACTCCAAGATCGCCGCCCGTGGGCCGTACCGGCACCTGTGGGTGCAGCCCGCCGCCTCAGACGCCGGAACCGCCCTGGGCGGAGCCCTCCACGTGGCCGCACAGGACGCACCCCCGCAGCCCATGCCGGGCGCCGACCTCGGCCGCGGCTGGAGCGACGAGGAACTGCGCGCCCGGCTCGACGAGGCCGCCGTACCGTACGAGCGGCCCGCCGACGTCGCCGAGGCCGTCGCCGAGGAACTGGCCCGGGACGGGGTCGTCGCCTGGTTCCAGGGACGCAGCGAGTACGGGCCGCGTGCCCTCGGACACCGCTCCCTGCTCGCCCACCCGGGACGGGCCGAGAACCTGGAACGGCTCAACCACGTCAAGGGCCGCGAGGAGTTCCGGCCCGTCGCCCCGATGGTGCTGGCCGAGCGCGCCCACGAACTGTTCAGCGGGCCGCTGCCCAGCCCCTACATGCTCTTCGTCCACGACGTCGCACGGGCATGGCAGGACCGCATCCCGGCCGTCGTGCACGTCGACGGCACCGCCCGCATCCAGACCGTCGAGGAGCGGCGGGAACCGCTGGTGGCTCGGATGCTGCACGCCTTCGAACGGCGCACCGGGCTGCCCGTGGTCGTCAACACCAGCCTCAACACCGCCGGCCGGCCCATGGTCGACGACCCGCGCGACGCACTGGAGTGCTTCGGTTCCGCGCCCGTCGACCTGCTCGCCATCGGGCCGTACGTCGTGCGCCGGGGGAGGGCGTTCGCATGACACCGACGACCTCCGTCGGCACGGCGTACGCGGTGGTGATCCCCACCCTCGTGCGCGACACCCTCGCCGACTGCCTCGCCGCGCTCGCCGCCGCGACCGGCCCGAAACCGCACGAGATCGTCCTCGTCGACGACCGGTCCGACCCCGATCCCGGGCGGTGGGAACACCCGCTCAGCGTGCTGGGCGACCTGCGCGAGCGCACCACCGTCGTCCCGAGCGGCGGGCGCGGGCCCGCCGCCGCCCGCAACACCGGACTGCGCGTCATCGCCTCGCCCTGGGTCGCCTTCCTCGACGACGACGTCCAGGTCGGCCCGCACTGGTGCGAGCAACTGGTGCAGGACCTGGCCGACACGACCCCGCGGACCGCGGGCGTGCAGGGCGTGATCGCCGTACCGCTGCCCGGCGAGCGCCGGCCCACCGACTGGGAACGCGGCACCGCCGGACTCGCGCAGGCCCGCTGGATCACCGCCGACATGGCCTACCGCACCGACGCCCTGAAGCAGGTCGGCGGCTTCGACGAGCGCTTCCCGCGCGCCTTTCGCGAGGACGCCGACCTCGCCCTGCGCGTCCTCGACGCGGGCTGGCGCATCCGGCAGGGCCGCCGCACCACCCGCCACCCCGTGCGCCCCGCCGACCGCTGGGTGTCCCTGCGCGCCCAGCGCGGCAACGCCGACGACGCCCTGATGCGACACCTGCACGGCCCCGACTGGTGGGAGAAGGCCATCGCCCCGCGGGGCCGGCTGCGCAGGCACGCCACGATCACCGCGGCCGGCGCCGCCGCGTGCCTCCTCGCGGTCACCGGACACCGCCGGGCCGCCACGGCCGCCGCACTGGGCTGGGCCGCCGGCACCGGCGAGTTCGCGTGGGCGCGCATCGCCCCCGGACCGCGCACCCGGTACGAGGTGACCACCATGCTCGCCACCAGCGTGCTCATCCCGCCCGCGGCCACCTGGCACCGGCTGCGCGGGCTGTGGCGGCACCGCGACGCACCCGCCTGGCAGGAGGTGGCCGCATGAGCCGCGTACAGGCCGTGCTGTTCGACCGCGACGGCACCCTCGTCCACGACGTTCCCTACAACGGCGACCCGGACCGCGTCCGCCCCGTCGACGGCGCCCGCGAGGCGCTCGGCCTGCTGCGCCGGCACGGCATCCGCACCGGCGTCGTCACCAACCAGTCGGGCATCGCGCGCGGACTGCTCACCGACGCCGACGTCCGGCGCGTCAACCACCGCGTCGACGAGCTCCTCGGCCCCTTCGACGTGTGGGGCGTCTGCCCGCACGGCCCCGACGACGGCTGCCACTGCCGCAAACCCGAACCGGGCCTCGTCCTCTGGGCGGCCGGACGCATCTGCACCGCACCCTCGGACTGCGTCGTCGTCGGCGACATCGGCGCCGACGTCGAGGCCGCACGCCGGGCGGGCGCCCACGGCATCCTCGTCCCCACGCCCGAGACCCGGCCGCAGGAGACGGCGCGGGCCGGCCATGTCGCCCCCGACATCCTGACCGCCGCACGGGCCGTGCTGAACGGCCCGCCGACCGGCCGCGTCCTGGCCGACGAACGGCCCATCGAGGCCGCCTACGACACGGGCGGAAGGGGATCCGTGGAGGCTCGCCGCCCGCACGACGACGGGGGCGGAACTGCGGCCGGCGATGCTCCCCGTCTGCCGCACGACACGGGCGGGAGGCCGTCCCTCCACGCTCCCCGCACGCCCGACGACATCAGCGGGAGGCCGTGGTGAAGGCTCTCGTCACCCGTCTCGACAGCTTCGGCGACGTCCTGCTCGCCGGACCCGCCGTCCGTGCCGTCGCCGCCCGGGCCGACACCGTCACCCTGCTGTGCGGGCCGCGCGGCGCGCCGGCCGCCCGGCTGCTGCCGGGCGTGGACGACATCCTCGTCTGGGACGCGCCCTGGGTGGGCCTCGATCCCCCGCCCGTCGGCCGCGGCGAGGTCGAGCAGCTCATCGACACGATCGACGCCGACACGGCCCTGATCCTGACCTCCTTCCACCAGTCCCCGCTGCCCACCGCCCTGCTCCTGCGCCTGGCCGGGGTGGCACACATCGCCGCGGACAGCGAGGACTACCCCGGCTCCCTGCTCGACGTACGCCACCACCGCGCCCCGCACGCCCACGAGGCGGAGGCGATGCTCGACCTCGCCGAAGCCGCGGGATTCCCCGCGCCCGACGACGGACGGCTGCGGGTGCTGCCCCCGCCCCGCACCACCGGGCTGACCGGCCCGGAGCCGTACCTCGTCCTGCATCCCGGCGCCAGCGTCCCGGCCCGCGCCTGGAGTCCCGACCGCAGTGCGGAGGCGGTCCGTGAACTGGCCGAGGCCGGACACCGGGTCGTGGTGACCGGCGGCCCGGACGAGCGCGGCCTGACCGCTCACGTCGCCGGCGAGCACGGGCTCGACCTCGGCGGCCGTACCGGCGCCGCGGAACTGGCCGGGGTCCTGTCCGGCGCCGACGCCGTCGTCACCGGCAACACCGCGCCCGCCCACCTCGCCGCCGCCGTCGGCACCCCCGTCGTCTCGCTGTTCGCTCCGGTCGTGCCCGCCGAGCGGTGGCGGCCGTACGGCGTCCCCTACGTGCTGCTCGGCGACCAGCACGCGCCCTGCGCGGACAGCAGGGCCCGGGAGTGTCCCGTTCCCGGGCATCCGTGCCTGGACACCGTGACCGCCCACGACGTGGTCGCCGCCGTGGAGAAACTCGTCGCGCAGACGGTGGAGGTGGAGGCGGTGAGACAGCCATGAGGATCCTGCTCTGGCACGTGCACGGCTCCTGGACCACGGCCTTCGTCCAGGGACCGCACACCTACCTCGTTCCCGTCACCCCCGACCGCGGACCAGACGGCCTCGGCCGCGCCCGCACCTTCGACTGGCCCGACTCCGTCGTCGAGGTGCCACCGGAGCGGCTGCGGGACGCCGACGTCGACGCCGTCGTGCTGCAACGCCCGCACGAACTCGCCCTCGTCGACCAGTGGCTGGGCCGCCGCCCGCCCCTGGTGTACCTGGAGCACAACGCCCCGCACGGGGACGTGCCCGACACGCGCCACCCGGCCGCCGGTATCCCCGGCGTCGCCCTGGTCCACGTCACCCACTTCAACCGGCTGATGTGGGACGCGGGTGCCACCCCGGCCACCGTCATCGAGCACGGCATCGTCGACCCCGGACACCGGTGGACCGGCGAACTGGACCGCGCGGCCGTCGTCGTCAACGAACCGGTGCGGCGCGGCCGTACCATCGGAACCGACCTGCTGCCCGCCTTCGCAGACGCCGCTCCGCTGGACGTCTTCGGCATGCGTACCGAAGGGCTCGCCGGCCACCTCGGCCTGCCGCCCGACCGTTGCCGGTCCCACGAACTCGTGCAGGCCGACCTGCACGCGGCGATGGCGCGGCGACGCGTCTACGTCCACCCCGTCCGCTGGACCTCCCTCGGACTGTCGCTGCTGGAGGCGATGCACCTGGGCATGCCCGTTGTCGCTCTGGCCACCACGGAGGTCGCTGCGGCCGTGCCCGACGGCGCCGGAGTGGTGTCCAACCGGATCGACGTACTGACCGATGCCGTACGGGACTTCCTGGCCGACCCCCTGCACGCCCGCCTGATCGGCGAAGGCGCGCGGGCGGCGGCGCTCGCCCGCTACGGGCTGTCCCGCTTCCTGGACGACTGGGAGCGGCTGCTGAAGGAGGTGACCCGATGAGGATCGCCATGGTGTCCGAGCACGCGAGCCCGCTCGCCGCGCTCGGCGGTGTCGACGCCGGGGGCCAGAACGTGTACGTGGCCCGCCTCAGCGAGGAGCTGGCGCGTCGCGGCCACGACGTCACGGTCTACACCCGCCGCGACAGCACCGACCTGCCCGACCGGGTTCCGCTGCCCGGCGGCGCCGTCGTCGAGCACGTTCCGGCCGGACCGCCCGAGGCCGTCCCCAAGGACGAGCTGTTCCCCCACATGGCCGCGTTCGGTGCCTACCTGGCCCGCGCCTGGGCCCGGGAGCGGCCCGACGTGGTGCACGCCCACTTCTGGATGTCCGGCATGGCCGCCCAGATCGGCGCGGCCGCCCACGGCGCCCCGGTCGTGCAGACCTTCCACGCCCTGGGCACCGTCAAGCGGCGCCACCAGGGCAGGCGCGACACCAGCCCGTACGAACGCATCGGCATCGAGCGGCAGATCGGCCGCACCTGCGAACGCGTCCTGGCCACCTGCACCGACGAGGTGGACGAACTGGTGGACCTCGGCGTGCCGACCCGACAGGCGTCCGTCGTGCCCTGCGGGGTGGATGTCCAGCACTTCCACCCCGGCGTGGACCCCGCCACCGCCCCCGCCCGGCAGCAGCGGCACCGACTGCTCGCCTGCGGCAGGCTGGTCCGCCGCAAGGGCTACGACCAGGCGATCCTCGCACTGGCAAAGGCCCCCGACACCGAACTCCTCATCGCGGGCGGCCCCGCACCCGGCCTGCTGGACGCCGACCCCGAGGCGGAACGACTGAGCCGGCTCGCGCAGCACACCGGCGTCGCCGACCGGGTGCGGCTGCTCGGCGCGGTCGACCCGGCCGACATGCCCGCCCTGATGCGCAGCGCCGACCTCGTCCTGTGCACCCCGGTGTACGAGCCGTTCGGCATCGTGCCGCTGGAAGCGATGGCGTGCGGTGTCCCCGTCGTCGCCACCGACGTCGGCGGCCACCGGGACAGCGTGGACGACGGCGGCACCGGCCGGCTGGTGCCGCCCGGCGACCCCGAGGCGATCGCCGCCGCCGTACGCGACCTGCTCGCCGAGGACGGCACCCGCCGCCGCCACGGCCGCGCCGGCCGCGCCCGCGTCCTCGCCCACTACACCTGGCAGCGGGTCGCCGACGGTGTCGAACAGGTCTACCGCCAGGTGGCGGTCGGACAGGCACAGCCGAGGGAGGTGGCCTGATGACCCTGCACCCGCCCACCGTCGCCCACTGCGACGAACTCCAGGACGCCCTGGGCGCGTTCCGCGCCTCGGCCCACACCATCGACCGCTGGGGCGAGCGCCTGGCCGTCGTCCTCACCGGGGGCGGCAGGCTGCTGGCCGCGGGCAACGGCGGCAGCGCCGCCCAGGCCCAGCACCTCACCGCCGAACTCGTCGGCCGCTACCGCGACGACCGGCCGGCGTTCTCCGCGATCGCCCTGCACGCCGACACCTCCAGCACGACCGCCATCGCCAACGACTACGGAGTCGACCAGGTGTTCGCCCGCCAGGTCCGCGCCCACGGCCGCCCGGGCGACGTCCTGATGCTGCTGTCCACCAGCGGCGCCAGCGCCAACCTGCTGTCCGCCGCGGACGCGGCACGCTCGGCGGGCCTGCACGTGTGGGCGCTCACCGGCCCGGCCCCCAACCCCCTCATGGCGGGCAGCGACGAATCCCTGTGCGTGACGGCCGCGTCCGCCGCGACGGTCCAGGAACTCCACCTCGTCGCGGTGCACATGGTGTGCGCGGCCTTCGACGCGGCGGTGGAACGGGGGACGGCATGACGGGCGGCCACGGCATGACGGGCGGCGCGCGCGGTGGCGGGCGCCGCCGGGCCCCGCTGCTGGTGGTCGGCGACGCGCTGCTCGACCGGGACGTCACCGGTCACGCCGAGCGGCTCGCGCCCGACGCGCCCGTGCCGGTCGTCGCCGACTGCGGGCAGCGCGTGCGGCCGGGCGGCGCCGCCCTCGCCGCCTACCTCGCCGCCCGCGACGGCCACGACGTCACCCTCGTCACCGGGCTGGGCGACGACCCCGCCGGCCGGGAGCTGCGGCGACTGCTCGAACCGTGGCTGACGCTGATCCCGCTCCCACTGACCGGCCCGCTGTCCGAGAAGACCCGCGTCCTCGCCCAGGGCCGCCCCGTCGTCCGCCTGGACCGGGGCGACGGCCGGGTGACGGAGGCCACCGACCAGGCGCGTCGGGCGATCCGGAGGGCACCGTCCGTGCTGGTCTCGGACTACGGCCGCGGCGCCGCCGACGCCCTGCGTGACGTCCTCGCCGAGCGCCCTCCCCTGCTGTGGGATCCGCACCCGCGCGGAGGCCCGCCCGTCCCCGGCACCCGGCTCGTCTCGCCGTCGGAGAAGGAGGCGTACGCGCTGTCCGGGGAGAGCGGCACACCGGACAGCGACCTGCGTGTCGCCGCCCGCGGCGCCGCCGCGCTCGTCCGGGACTGGCACGTCGCCGCCGTCGCGGTGACCCTCGGCGCGCGCGGCGCTCTCCTGTCGTACGGGGAGCACCCGCTGCTCGTCCCCGCGCCCACCACGCACGCCGGCGACCCGTGCGGTGCGGGAGACCGGTTCGCGGCCACGGCGGCCGGGCTGTTCGCGAACGGCGCGCTGGTCGGCGAGGCGGTGGAGGGCGCGGTGGCCGCCGCGAGCGACTTCGTCGGCGCCGGCGGTGCGGCAGCGCTGGCGTGCGAGGAGACCAAGTCGCCGGCCGTGGAAGGCGATCCGGACGACCCGTTCGCCCTGGCCGCCCGCGTGCGCGCCGGGCACGGCACCGTCGTCGCCGCGGGCGGCTGCTTCGACCTCCTGCACGCCGGCCACGTCGGACTGCTCCAGGCCGCCCGGCGGCTCGGCGACTGTCTGGTCGTCTGCGTCAACTCGGACGCCTCGGTGCGGCGGCGCAAGGGCGAGGGCCGCCCGGTCAACCCGCTCGCCGACCGCGTCCGCGTCCTGAGCGCGCTGGCCTGCGTGGACACGGTCGCCGTCTTCGACGAGGACACCCCCGAACGCCTCCTCGCCGAACTCCGCCCGCACGTCTGGGTCAAGGGCGGCGACTACGCCGGCGCCGAACTCCCCGAGGCCACGCTGCTGGAGGAGTGGGGCGGCCAGGCGGTCCTGCTGCCCTACCTCGACGGCCGCTCCTCGACGACCCTGATGGCCCGCGCGGCGGGCGTGGCCCGATGACGCCCGCCGTGCCGGTCGCGGGGCCATCGGACACCACGCGCCGCCCGGCGGGGCAGGGGCCCTCGGGCCTTGTGCCCGCGAGGTCGGTTCCGACGGCGGCCGGTGGTCGGTCCTCACCCCCGCCCCGCACGCCGGGCACTGCCACTCGACCCTGCCGTCGCCCTGGAACGGAGGTGCCCCGTGACCACTCCGCGCCCCCGTCTGCTGGTCCTGCGTGCCCTCGGCCTCGGTGACCTCCTCGCCGGTGTGCCCGCGCTCCGCGCGCTGCGGCGCGGCTTCCCGGGGCACGAACTCGTGCTGGCCGCGCCCGCCGAGCTCGGACCGGTCGCGGCGGCCACCGGTGCCGTCGACCGGCTGCTGCCCGCGTCGGCACCCGGCCGGGCCGTCCCGCACCGCATCGACTGGACCGGCCCGCCCCCCGACCTCGCGGTCGACCTGCACGGCAACGGCCCGCCCAGCCACCGCCTACTGACGGAGCTGCGCCCGCTGAAGCTGATGGCCTTCGCGCACCCCGGGACGCCCGAGGTCGACGGCCCGCGCTGGCTCCCGGAGGAACACGAACGGGCCCGCTGGTGCCGGCTCGTGCGCTCGTACGGCGTCGACGCCGACCCCACCGACCTGCTCCTTCCACGTCCGCCCGGGCCGTCCCCGGCCCCGGGCGCCGTCGTCCTGCACCCCGGCGCCGGCGCACCCTCCCGCTGCTGGCCGACGGAGCGCTACGCGGCGGTCGCCGAGGCGCTGCGCGGGCACGGGCAGCGGGTCGTGGTCACCGGGGGAGCGGACGAGGCCGACCTGGTGGCCGACCTGGCCAAGCGCGCCGACCTGCCCGACACGGACGTCTTCGGCGGCGGCCTGCCCTTCGACCGGCTCTCCGCGCTGGTCGCCGACGCCCGCGCCGTCGTCAGCGGCGACACCGGCATCGCCCACCTCGCGGTCGCCCACGCCACCCGCTCCGTCACCCTCTTCGGCCCGGTCCCGCCGAGCCGGTGGGGACCGCCCGCCCGCCCCCGCCACCGCGCCCTGTGGCACCCCGGCCCGGAGGGCGATCCGCACGCCGGCACACCCGACCCCGCCCTGCTGCGCCTCCACCCCGAGGACGTCCTGGCCGCCCTGCACGAGCTGTGTGGCACCCCTTCACCATGACCCCGGCCCCGTCGGCATCGTCATCGCGACCCGCAAACTTCGCGTCCCTCGCCGAGACCCTCAGCCGGCTCGACGCCCTCGGCTTCCTGAGGTCCGGTGATGGACCGTCAGGTCCTGTGCGTACGTCAGTCACCAGCCGTCCGCCGCGAGGTAGGCGGCTGCGGCGGACGACGGAGGCGCAGGCGACCCCTGGGTCTTGCGCGAGGGCGGGGTGTTGCCGACGGTGGTCGAGTCACGGCTGCGCGCACTGGAGCACGTCCAACGGAACTCGACCGCCCGCCGCTACACGGGCTGAACCGGCCTCAGTCCTCGGTCCACCGGCACAACAGGCGGAACGCCGAGAACAGCGTGAAGGGCCAGACGGCGGCGAAGGCCCAGATCACGCCCGGTTCGGAGGTGCGGATGCCGGTCACCATGAGCCCGATCGACACCGCGAGCAGGAGCGCGGCGATCCAGACGGGCGGCCGCCAGGAAGCCGACCGGGACAGGGCGGAGGGCCGACGCGGCCGCAGGGTGCGCATCCGGCGGTCGAGGCGGCGGTCGCGGCGCAGCACGCGTTCCATCTCTTCGAGGATGCGCTGCTCGTGGTCCGGGAGTCGGCTTGTGGTCACGGTCGCTCCTCGCGGGGCCGGAGAGTTCCTCTGCGAGTGCCCGCCCGCCGCCCGGACTAACCGGTGGTACGCAGCCTGCCCGCGTGTGAGGACCACCCTCGGCCGGTTACCGCACCCCCGGGCCGAAGAGCGACCCGGGGGTGCGAGCGGCGTGGGTCACTGGCCGTAGAACGTGGCGTCCGCCCGGTCCGTGGCCGTACTCGGAGTCTGCACGTACAGCAGGTACGTGTAGTGGCGGAGGTAGCGCCCGGCGGAGGCGTACGACTCGTAGGAGACGCCCGCCGAGTCCGACAGGCCCGCCCGCCTGTGGAAGGTGGCGGCGGAGGCGAACCCGGCCGTCCCGTCGTTCTTCTCCAGCCGGACCTCGAAGCTCGCGTTGCTCCGCAGGTAGTAGCCGGGGAAGTTGGCCGACTCCAGCGACACGGTGCCGCTGCCGGCCAGACCGGTGACCACGCGGAACTGCGAGTCCGCGAGCGGGCTGACGTTGGCGTCGATCCGGGCCCGGTAGTCGAAGTGGCGGATGAAGCGGTCCGCGAAGTTGTACGACGAGAAGCGCTGCGGGGTGACGCCGTCGGCCACCGGGATGCCGAAGTCGGGCGTGCCGTCGGCCTTCCAGTACAGCTTCTGGACGCGGGTGCGGCGGTTCGGGTCGTTCAGCGGGTCGCCGCTGATGTCCTTGTAGTTGCGGTCGTGATAGACGAGGACATCGCTCTTGCCGTCCTCGGAGACGGTGAAGGAGTTGTGGCCCGGGCCGTACTGGCCGGTGGCCGCGTTGCTGGTGAAAACGGGCGTCGGGCTCTTCGTCCAGGACGCCGGGTTGAGCAGGTCGGCGCTCGCGGAGGCGGACAGCAGGCCGAGGCAGTAGTTGCTGTCGGTGGCGCTGGCGGAGTACGACATGAACACCTTGCCGCCGTGCTGGATCACCGCCGGACCCTCGTTGACCTTGAAACCGACCGTCTCCCAGGCATAGGTGGGGCGGGTCAACAGGACCGGGGTACCGGTGATGGTCCAGGGGCTGGACATCTTCGCGAGGTAGACGTCGGTGTTGTTGTCGACCGACGGGTCGCGCTGCGCCCAGGACAGATAGCGCACCCCGTTCACCACGAAGGTCGTGGCGTCCAGCGAGAAGCTCTCCCACTGGGTCCTGATCTGGCCCTTCTCCGCCCAGGTGGCGGTCAGCGGGTTGGCGCCCGTGCCCTCCAGGACGTACATCCGGATCGCCCACTTGTCACTGGTGGAGCCGGCGGCGAAGTACACGTACCACTTGCCGTCGATGAAGTGGATCTCCGGTGCCCAGATGTTGGCGCCCATCACGCCGCTGGCGTGCTTGGTCCAGATCGTCGTCTCGGGCGCGGTCTGCAGGCCCTGGATGGTGGTCGCCCGGCGCAGCACGATGCGGTCGTACGCGGGCACGGTGGCGGTGAAGTAGTAGTAGCCGTCGGTGTGCTTGAAGATGTGCGGGTCGGCGCGCTGTTCGGCGATCGGGTTGGTGTAGGTGACTGCGGGAGAGTCGGGCACGGCGGCCTGGGCGGCGGGGCCCGGGCCGACCAGGCAGGCCGCGAGGGCGACCAGCCCGGCCAGGAGCAGGCGTACGGCGTTGCGTCTCAAGAGGTTTCTCCAGATCACGGGGTGTGGGGCGGGGAGGGAGGTCAGACCGTGGGGACGAGGCGCCACTGCTGGCAGTTGTTGTTCAGCCACGTCCACAGCCGTACGTCGGCCCCGTTGACGGTGCCGCAGTTCGCGACGTCGGCGACCTTGCCGCTGTTCTCGTTCACGATCCGCACGTAGTCACCGGTGGCCGTGTAGACCAGACGGAACTTCTGGCAGTTGTTGTTCAGCCAGGACCACTGCTTGATGTCCGTGCCGTCGGCCGTCGCGCAGCTCGTGGTGTCCATGACCTTGCCGGTCGCGACGTTGACCAGCCGGCTGGTGTCGTTGCCGAGGTCCTCGACGCGCCACTTCTGGTTGGCGCCGCCGTTGCAGCTCCACTGGAAGATGTTGGCCCCGTCCGCGGTGTTGCCGCCCTCGACGTCCAGGCACTTGCCGCTGTTGCGGTTCACCAGGGTGTACGCGGTCGGGGTCGCCGCGGTCTCGCCCGCAGGACCGGGCAGTGTCGTGCCGAGCGCCACCGGGGTGCCGAAGTTCGGCGTGCCGTCCGCGTTCCAGGTGAACTTCTGCGCCCGCGTCGTACGGCCGTTGCCGCAGCCGCCGTTCGCGGCGTTGTTGGCGTGGTAGACGATCCAGTTCTCGGTGCCGTCCGGCGAGGTGAAGAAGCCGTTGTGGCCGGGTCCGTAGACGCCGTTCGCGTCACTGCGCTGGAAGACCGGCGTCTGCTTCTTCGCCCAGGAGGAGGCCAGCAGGGGGTCGCTGCCGGTGAGCTCCAGCTGGCCCAGCTTGTAGTCGGCGGTCTGGCAGTGGGAGGCGGAGAAGGTGAGGAAGGTCCGGCCGTCGTGGTAGAGCGGCTCGGGTCCCTCGTTGACCGGGCCGCCCTGCGTCTCCCAGCTCAGGGTGGGGCTGGAGATGATGGAGAAGGGGCCGCTGAGCGTGTACGGGTTGCTCATCGGGGCGATGACCAGGCTCTGCGTACTGCCGTTGATCTTGCCACTGCCCAGGAGGTAGAGCTTGTCGTCGTGCTTGAGCACACTGGCGTCGATCAGCCAGCCCTGAGCACCGGCCGGGCCAGGTGTGAGGCTGGCGTCGGTGAGGATGTTCTTGTACGTGTACGGGCCCATGGGGTCGGTGCCCGCGCTCTCCAGGACGTGGGTGCGCTGGGAGTCGCAGCAGGCGACACCGCTCTGCGCCGCGGAGTAGTACAGGTACCAGTGGCCGTCGAAGAAGTGCAGCTCGGGTGCCCAGATGTTGGTGTTGCGGGTGGGGGTGGTGTCGCTGAAGACCTGGACGCTGGCGGCCGTGGAGAGTCCGGCCAGGGTCGGCGACTTCCGCATGGTCAGCACACCGGTGAAGGACGTGGTGACCAGGTAGTAGTTGCCGTTGTAGTACTCGAGCCAGGGGTCGGCGCCCTTCTGCGACTTCACCGGGTTGGTGTACGGGCGGCCCTCGGCGGCGACGGCCGGGGTCGTCGCCGACACCATGGCGATCAGTACGGCGGTGAGCACGCACAGGATCAGGGATCTGTGGCGTCTGGCGGGGGGCTGCTCTGACATCTTCGGCATGCGGGACCGTCCCTGTACGAAATTTCGAACGTGGTTCGTGAATTCGGTCAGAAGATAAGCGGGGGGCCTACCTGCGTCAACGGTTTGGTCACGTGCGCTTTACATGTGCGACGCTCAGCGCGTTCGCGACGACGGCCGCACCGATGCCCGCAGGTCACGTGGCGCGGCGCCGCCCACCCGGCCCCCCAGGCCGTGATCGACATGCTCCAGGCGTCCGTCGCCGGCCCAGGCGGCGCCGGCCCTCGCCGTCCGACGCGCCACGGAACGGCATCGGTTCGGCCGCCCGCTGTCCGGCTCGCCGACGGGCGCCGGTACCGGAAGCGTGACGCGGGTGAGGGCCCGCGGCGCACCGGGGGCCCTCCTTCGTCGGCCTTCCGCCGAAGGTCAGCTCGCCGGCGAGGCCGGCTCCCGGATCGCCTCGGGGTCGAGCGGCAGGTCGGTCCGGTCGCGCTTGAACCGCGCGGCCTGCTCCTCGACGTCCGGCAGGGCGGCGCCGGGGGCCGCGAAACCGCGGAAGAGGGGCGAGCAGTACTCCCGCGACAGGCCCGCGGCGCTCCAGCGCCCTCCTGGTGGCCGGCGCCGCTGCTACCAGGAGGCCAGCGAGCCGTCGGTGTTGCGCCACACGGGGTTGCGCCAGCGGTGTCCGCGTTCGGCGGCCGCGCGGACCGCGTCCTCGTCGATGGTGATGCCCAGGCCGGGTGCGGTCAGGCGGTCGATGTAGCCGTCGCGGAAGGTGAAGGGCTCGGTGTCGACGAGGTAGTCCAGCAGCCCGCTGCTGTCGCCGTACCCGATGCCGAGCGCCTGTTCCTGGATGAGGAAGTTGGGGGCGGCGAAGTCGAGTTGGAGACTGGCGGCCAGTGCGATCGGACCGAGCGGGCAGTGCGGGGCGACCAGGACGTCGTACGTCTCCGCCATCGCCGCGATGCGCCGGGTCTCCGAGATGCCGCCGGCGTGGCTGATGTCCGGCTGCGCCACGGCGATGCCGTCCGCCAGCACGGAACGGAAGTCCCAGCGGGAGTAGAGCCGTTCACCGGTGGCGATGGGGATAGAGGTGGAGCGCACCACGGCGCCGAGGTCCCGGGTGAACTCCGGCAGCACCGGTTCCTCCACGAACATCGGCAGCAGGGGCTCCAGCAGCGGCAGGACGCGGCGGGACATCGCCCCGCTGAAGCGGCCGTGGAAGTCCAGCGCCAGGTCGCGGTCCGGGCCGATCGCCTCGCGTACCGCGGCCACCTGCTCCACGATGGCGTGGATCGCGGCGGGCGTGTCGAGCGGTTCCAGCTGACCGCAGGGGTTCAACTTGACCGCGGTCAGCCCTTTGGCGACCTGCTCGGCCGCCGACTCGCCTATCTCCTGCGGGGTTTCGCCGCCCACCCAGCCGTAGATGCGCACCCGGTCGCGGACATGGCCGCCGAGGAGCTGGTGCACCGGGACGCCGTGGGTCTTGCCCGCGATGTCCCACAGGGCCTGGTCGATGCCGGCCAGGGCGCTGCTGAGAACCGGGCCGCCGCGGTAGAAGCCGCTCTTGGCGAGCACCTGCCAGTGCTCCTCGATACGGGCCGGGTCCTGCCCCACGAGGTAGTCGAACATCTCCTCCACGCAGCGGGCGACGGTGTGCGCCTTGCCCTCGACGATGGGTTCGCCCCAGCCGGAGATGCCCTCGTCGGTGTCGACGCGCAGGAAGACCCAGCGCGGCTCGACGAGGAAGAGTTCGTACCCAGTGATCTTCATGGTGTGGACCTCCGGTCCTGGTGCACGGCCCGGAGGCCGACGGTGATGGGTGTCGCGGGGAGGGGGCGGGAGGGAAACGCGTGGGGGAGTGCCGGGCGGCCTACTCCTGGGAGCTGATGCCGCGGCCGCCGTCCACGAGCAGGTTCTGGCCGGTGATGAAGGAGGCGTCGTCGGAGGCGAAGAAGGCCACCGCGGCCGCGATGTCCTCGGGGGCACCGAGCCTGCCGACCGGTGTCCGCCCGATGGTCAGGTCCTTGTACTCCGGAGGGGTGTCCGCCCACAGGGCGGTGACGACGGCTCCGGGAAGGACGGCGTTGAACCGGATCTCCCCGCCGTACTCGACGGCGAGCTGGCGCACCAGGGCGCCGATCCCGCCCTTGGCCGCCGCGTACGCGGGGAAGCCGCGGAAGCCGAGGGCGGCGTGCACGGACGAGGTCACCACCACCGCCCCCCGGGCTTCTCTCAGCAGCGGCACCGTGGCGCGGACGCCGTAGAACACCGAGTCGAGGGAGAGCCGCAGCTGGTCGTGCCAGGCGGCGTCGTCCAGCTCGTGGGCCGGGCCGGGCAGGTTCCGGCCGGCGTTGAGGTGCAGGACGTCGAGGCGTCCGGTCCAGGACGCCACCTCCTCGACGGCCGCGGTCCACTCCTCGGGCGAGGTGGCGTCGAGCCGCCGGGCCCGGGCGTGTCCCTGCTCGGCGCGGATCTCCTCGGCCACCCGGTGGGCGCCCTCGCTGTCCACGTCGGTGACGAGGACCGACGCCCCCTCCGCGGCCAGGCGGTGGGCGGTGGCCGCTCCGATCCCGGAGGCGGCCGCGGTGAGCAGGGCCGTACGGCCCGCGAAGCGGGTCGGCCCGGGTGCTCTCATGGCGTTCCTCCGGGTCTCGCGGTGGAGCCGCGCAGGACCAGACGCGGCTCGGTGGGTACCAGGACGTCCCCCACGGGCGCCCCCTGGATGGCGGCCACCAAGGCGTCCACGGCCGCGGTGCCCAGTTCGTACAGGGGCATCGCCACGGTCGTCAGCGGCGGGGAGAGGTGGGCGGCGACGGGCAGGTCGTCGTTGCCGACGATGGAGATGTCCTCGGGGATGCGCAGGCCGAGCCCTCGGATCGCCGCCATCGCGCCTATCGCCTGCGCGAGCGAGCTGGTGTAGAGGGCGGTGACCGGCGGGCGGGTGCCGGCGTCCGGGCGGAGCAGTTCCAGGGTCGCGGACACGCCGCCGTCCTCGGTGAAGTCCCCGGACGCGACCGGGGCGGCACTGAGCCGCAGCGCGTCGGCGTGCCGCAGGAACGCGTGCTTGCGGGCATCACTGGGAGTGATGCCGGATGGGCCCGCGACATGTCCGATCGCCCGGTGACCCAGCCCGTGGAGGTGGTCGAGGGCGGTGACGCTGGAACGGGCCACGTCCATGGTGACGTTCCGCCCGGAGCCCTCGACCGACCGGTTGAGGAAGACATGCGGGATCGGGCTGCGGCTCAGGGCGTCCAACAACGGGTGCCCAGGACGGGCCGAGGCGATCAGCAGTCCGTCGACCCGGCCCTCCTGCACCAGGTCGTTGAAGGACTCGTCGGCCTCCTGCCCCTCGAAGTCCTCGGCGAGCAGGGAGAGATAGCCCAGTTCGCGTGCCCGCTGGTAGGCGCCCCGGGCGATGGTGACGTAGGTGGGGTTGGCGAGGGCGGGCACGAGCAGGGCGAAGGCGTGCGTGCTGGCACCCGCCAGGGCCCGTGCGCCGGAGTGGGGGCGGTAGCCGAGCGCGGTGGCGGCCTCGTGCACGCGCCGCCGGGTCTCCGGCCGCACGGACAGGTCCTCTCGACCGTTGAGCACCTTGGACACGGTGGCCTTGGAGACCCCCGCCTCCCGGGCGACGTCCACCAGCCTGGCCCGCACGGGCTGTTCCGGCACCGGGGCCCCCTCTCTCTTCGCTTGACCGGAGATGGCTTGTTCCCGGCCTCTTGACACTCTCTGGCGGTGCAACCTAACGTTCGCGAAAGTTTCAGTCAACCGGTTTCCTCAGGCGGAAATAAGCGACACGCCTGAGCAGAGCCCTGGAAATCGGTCAGGCCATCCGCGGAACTTTTCAGCCAACGCTGACGGCGGATGCCGTGTGCGCTGAAGCACCTTCACACGCCGACCGCGGACGCGACCACCGTCGCAACCGCGATCTCGTCATACGAGTGCCGACGTCCGCGTACGGAGACGGGTCCACACGTCCCGGTCCGGACGCCGCCTCCCGCCTGCCCTCCGCTCCGCAACTCCCCGCTGTCCCCGGCATGCCGGGACATCCGTCTGAAAGGCCGCGAACGTGCCTATATCTACAGGTTCCCTCGACAGACGTCAGTTCCTCAGGGCCTCCGCCGCCTCCGCCGGTGCCGCGCTCGCCGCGACCGCGCTGTCCGGCTGCGCCAACTCCGTCGGCGACGACGACGGCGGCGGCGCCGGGAGCGGCAGGACGACGCTCAACGTCATGACGGTGGAGAACGAGTGGGACAAGAAGACCCTCAAGGCCGCGGAAGCGGCGCTGGGGATGCGCCTCAACGTCATCATCGCGGACCCCACCAAGCTCAACGCCATGCTGGCCGCCAAGAACCCGCCGGACGTGGTGCGCGGTTTCGGCGCGACGGAGACCGCGTACTTCGCCGCCCGCGGGCTGATGACCGACCTGGACCCGTACTTCGCGAAGAGTGACGCGCTCAAGGTCTCCGACCTCGACCCGGTCAACGACGTGTGGCGCTACGACGGCGAGAAGCAGGGCGCGGGCCCCCGCTACGGCATGGCCAAGGACTACTCCCAGGACCAGATGTTCTGGTACCGCACCGACCTGCTCGACGCCGCCAAGCTGGACCAGCCCAGCGCCACCGAGGCGCTGTCCGCCGACGCGTGGCTGGACATGGGCAAGGAGCTGGTCAAGCGCCGGCTCGGCAAGGTCAAGGTGTACGGACTGAACGCCACCGGCATGGGCGCCTTCTCGCAGCTCATGGGCATGACGGCCTCGGCCGGCGGAAGCCTGTTCGCCGAGGACCTGGCCACCGTGGACTTCTCCTCGCCCGAGGCGCTCAAGGCGCTGGACTGGTTCCTCGCGTACTCGCGCGCCGACATCGGTCCGAGCCCCGCCAACCCGAACCCGGACGGCTGGGACGGACCGACCTACCAGGCCAAGCGGATGGCGATGAGCTGCAACGGCTACTGGTTCGGCGGACTGGTCGGCGCCGACCCCAAGCTGGCCGACATCACCCGGTTCGCGCCCGCCCCGCAGCTCGGCGGCAACCGCGTCAGCCCCTGCTTCGGCGCCACCGGCTTCTGGATGCCCAGGGACGCCAAGAACAAGGACGCCGCCTGGAAGTTCTTCGAGTGGTACTTCGCCGGCAAGCCCGCCCAGGAGCGTGCGGCCAGCGGCTGGGGCATTCCCTCACTGAAGTCGCTGCACGCGCAGATGCCGCAGGGCACCGCGTTCCAGAAGCAGGCCTTCGAGGTCCAGCAGCAGGAGCTGTCGCACCTGTCCGTGCTGAGCTTCACCCCGTACGCCCAGCAGGCCGCCCTGGACGGCGTCCTCAGCAAGGTGCTGCCCGGCGCGATCAAGTCCAAGACGGCCACGGGCAAGGTCGCCGACGAGCTGAACTCCCGGATGAACGAGGCGCTCGCCCAGGGCAAGGAGCTGGTGGGGTGACCACCGATCAGCTCGCCGGACCGGCAGGCGTGCCGGGTGCGTCGTCGCCCACGGGGGAGACGGCCGCCCGCCCCGCCCGCCGGCCGGGCCGGCGCCCGGCTCGCAGGCCCCGCTCGCTGGAGTCCCGCCGCGCGTTCGCCTTCTACGTCTTCGTCGGCCCCTGGATCCTGGGCTTCCTCACCCTGACGGCCTTCCCGCTGGGCTACGCGCTGTGGCTCAGCTTCACCAACGCGGACGGCCTGTCCGCCAACTCGCGCTTCGTGGGCCTGGACAACTACAAGGAGGTCTTCACCAACGCCGAGACCATGGCCTCCCTGGCCCGCACCGGAGTGTTCACCGCGATCACGGTGCCGCTGACGATCGCGGCCGGGCTGCTGCTGGCGGTGCTGGTGAACCAGCCGATTCGCTCGCGCGGAGTCTTCCGCACGCTGCTGTACCTGCCCGCCGTGGTGCCGCCGGTCGGCGCCGCCCTCACCTTCAAGCTGATCTTCGACCGCGACTCGGGAGCGGCCAACGGCATCCTGGACGGCTTCGACGTCAACGGCGTGTCCTGGCTGGTGGATCCCTACGCCCGCTGGGTCCTGATCGCGCTGACGATGTGGGGCGTGGGCAACGTCATGATCATCTCGCTGGCGGGGCTACAGGACATCCCCAAGGAGCTGAACGAGGCGGCGCGGGTGGACGGGGCCAGTGCCTGGCAGTCCTTCAGCCGGATCACCCTGCCGCTGCTCTCCCCGGTGATCTTTTTCCAGGTGATCACCGGCATCATCGCCGCCGTGCAGAGCTTCCTGCCGCTGCTGATCTCCCTCGACCCCTCCCCGAGGGGCGTCTCGGCCGTGCCCGAGGGCAACTACCTGTACATGATCGACGTGTTCTCGCAGTACTTCGCCAACGGCCGCTACGGATACGCCTCCGCGATGCTCTGGGTGCTCTTCGCGATCATCGTCTTCATCACCTTCCTCGTCTTCAGACTCAGCAAGGGCGCGGTCTTCTACTCCGTGGAACCGGAAGCCGTGAAGAAGCCCAAGCCCCGCACGATCGGAGGCACGTGATGGTGTTCCGCCGCCGCAGCGCCGTCTACATGCTCCTGGTGGGCTGCCTCGTCCTCTTCCTCAGCCCCTTCGGCTGGCTGATGATCACCGCGTTCAAGGACCCCTCCGAACTGCGCGCCATCCCCATCCACTGGTGGCCGCACCAGCCCAACCTGGGCAACTTCAAGGAAGCCCTGACCCACTTCGACTACCTCGGCTACGCCCAGAACTCGATGACGATCTCCGTCATCTACGCGGTGCTGGTGACGCTCGCCTCGGCCTGGGCGGGGTACGGCTTCGCCCGGCTGAACGCCCCCGGCAAGCGGGCCGTCTTCGCCGTGCTGCTGTCGACGATGATGCTCCCGCAGGTCATCACCCTCATCCCGACCTATCTGCTGTTCGCCAAGGTCCACCTGACCAACACCTACATGCCGTGGGTGCTGTGGGGGCTGTGCGGTGCGCCGTACCTCATCTTCCTGTTCCGGCAGTTCTTCTCGAACATGCCGAAGGAACTGGAGGAGGCGGCGATCGTCGACGGCTGCGGGCAGATCCGCATCTTCTGGCGGATCTTCCTGCCGCAGTCCTGGCCGGTCATCGCCACCAGCCTGATCCTCTCCTTCAGCTGGACGTGGGGAGACTGGATCGCACCCGCCCTGCTGCTGGACGACAGCCGCACCACGCTCGCCGTCAAGCTCGCCCGCGGCTATGTCAACGACCACGGCGCGCAGCTCGGCAACCTCGTCGCGGCGGGTGCGGTGATGTACGTCGTCCCCGTACTGGCCCTCTTCCTGATCCTGCAGCGCGGCTTCGTCTCCGGTGTCGCCACGTCCGGACTCAAGTAAGGAATCCCTCTCGATGACCGACACCCAGGTCCGCTCCAAGTCCCCCGCAGGGGTGGGGTCGTGACGGAACGTCCCGCCCTCACCCGGCAGCTCGGCCGGACCCGGGTCATGGCCATCCTCAGGTCGGCCGACGCCTCGGGCCTGCCCGCCGTGGCCCGTGCCCTCGCGGCCGGCGGCATCACCTGCCTGGAGGTCACGCTCACCACCCCGGGCGCCCTCGACGCCCTGGCCCGCATCCGGGACGAGCTCGGACCCGGCGTGGCCGTCGGTGCCGGCACCGTGATCACCGAGGCACAGGCCCGGGACGCCCGGGCGGCCGGAGCCGCGTTCCTGGTCGCCCCCGTGGTGGACGTCCAGGTCATCCGGGCCGCGGCGGACTTCGGCACCCCCTGCTATCCGGGCGCCTGGACGCCGACCGAGGTGTCCACCGCCTGGCAGGCGGGCGCCGCCGCCGTCAAGCTGTTCCCGGCGAGCACCGGCGGCCCCGCACACCTGCGCCAACTGCGGGCGCCCCTGCCGGACATCCCCCTCATAGCCGTCGGCGGTGTCGACCTCGCGCAGGCACGGGACTACCTCGACGCCGGAGCCCGCGCCGTCGGCATCGGCTCCCCGCTGCTGCGCGGAGCCGACCGGAACCCGACCGCGGAGGCACTGACGGCCCTCACGGAAAGGACGCGCGTGCTGCTGGACACCGTAGGCGCCGTCGAGCAGGCCGAGGAGGCCGGCTCGTGAACGGCCCCGCGGAGAACGCGTCCCCCTACCTGGTGACGGTGGGCGAGGTCCTCGGTGTCATGGCGGCAGCGGAGCCCGGTCCGCTCGGACTCGGCGCCCTGCTGCGCCTCGGGCTCGCCGGAGCGGAGTCCAACGTCGCCATCGGCGTCAGCCGGCTCGGCGGCTCGGCCACCTGGATCGGCCGTGTCAGCGAAGACGGCCTCGGCGAGATGATCCTGCGCGAACTGCGCGCCGAGGGCGTCACCACCGTCGCGGTACGGGACCCCGCGCCCACCTCGCTGCTGCTGAAGGAACGACGGACCGCCACGCACAGCCGGGTGCGGTACCACCGCACCCACACCGCCGGTTCCCGGCTGTCCCCGCAGGACATACCCGAGGACGTCGTCGCCGGCGCGGCGGTCGTGCACATCACCGGGATCACCCCCGCGCTGGGGGAGGGCCCCGCCGCGGCCGTCCGCCGGGTCGTGGACATCGCCGTCGACGCCGGCGTACCCGTCTCCCTGGACGTCAACTTCCGGTCCCTGCTGTGGAGCGAGGCTAAGGCCCGGCGCACGCTGCTGCCCCTGCTGCGCGGCAGCGACCTGGTGTTCGCGGGTCCGCACGAGGCCCGGCTGGTGGTCCCCGACGCCGACACCCCGGAGGAACTCGCCCAGGGCATCTGCGAACTGGGGCCTGGCGGTGCCGTGATCAAGATGGGTGCCGAGGGGGCCTTCGCGCTCCTCGACGGGAAGCCGTACCGGCAGCTCGCCATGCCCGTCCGCGTCCAGGACCCGGTGGGAGCGGGAGACGCCTTCGCCGCCGGGTACCTGGCCGAACTGCTCGCGGGCGAACCGCCCGAGCGGCGGCTGCGGACGGCGGCCCTCGTCGGGGCCTTCGCGGTGAGCACCACCGGCGACTGGGAGGGCCTGCCCCGGCGCGCCGAGCTGGCCCTGCTGGACCATCACGACGACGTCGTCCGCTGATCCATCCGCCCGCCGCACGCGTCAACTGCCCATCCGCCTCAAGGACGTTCCATGTCAACCAGCTCCTTCGCCGCACCGACCCTCGTCCTCACCGGCTCCTACACGCCGGACACCGGTGGCGACGGCGCCGGACTCGTCGCCCTGCGCTTCGACCCGGCGGCCGGCGCCCTCACGGTCGACGCCCGGCTGGGGCCCGTGCCTGTCACCGGTGCCTCCTTCCTGGCCGCGCACCCTTCGCTCGACGTCGTCTACAGCACCCACGAGACCGAGTCCGGGGCCGTCAGCGCCTTCGCCCGGCACGGCGACGGCGCCCTCACCCTGCTGGGAGGCCCGGTCCCGAGCGGCGGCGCCAACCCCTGCCACCTCACCGTCCACCCCGGCGGAGGCTGGCTGCTGACCGCCCATTACGGCACCGACACGCTGTGCGGCAGCGTCGCCGTGCACCGGCTCGGCCCGGACGGCGGCATCCGGGAACTGACCGACGTCGTGGTCCACGAAGGGTCGGGCCCGGTCGCCGGACGGCAGGACGGCAGCCACGCGCACCAGGTCCTCGTCGACCCGGCGGCCCGCTTCGTCCTCGTCACCGACCTGGGAGCGGACGCGGTGTTCACCTACCGTCTCGACACCGGGGCGGGCCTTCTGGAGCGCGTCGCCACGAACCCGCTGGCCCCGGGATCAGGCCCCCGCCACCTCGCGTTCGCGCCCGGCGGTGAGCTGGTGTTCAGCGCGGACGAGCTGTCGTCGACCCTCACCTGTCACCACTACGACGCCGGCAACGGCACCCTGACGGCTCGGTCCACCGCTCCGGCCACGACGGCCCGTGACCTCGTCAACCAGCCGGCCGGAATCGTCGCCTCGCCCTGCGGAGGCTACGTCTGGCTGACCAACCGCGGCCCGGACACGGTGGCCGCGTTCCGGATCAGCGGTACCGGTCTCGAGCCGATCGGCGAGGTGCCCAGCGGCGGTGCCTGGCCGCGTGGCCTGATCCTGACCGACGGCCATCTGCTCGTGGCCAACCAGCACGGCGGCACCCTGACGGCACTGCGCGTCCTGGACACGGGTGCCCTCGCGGAGCCGGGACCGGTGGCGCAGCTTCCCTCGGTCGTCTGCGCGCTCGCCCTCTGATCCCCGCCCGGCGGGCGGCTCGGCCCCGCCCTCTTTCCCTCATGACCCGGCCGGCCCTCCACGTACGCCCTGAAAGGCAGTCATGTCCCACCCCGGCACCACCCCCGCACGCTTCACCCTCGACGCGGCCTTCGGCGTCGGCCCCGTCGCCCCGCGCCTGTACGGGTCGTTCGTCGAGCACATGGGCCGCTGCGTCTACACCGGGCTCTACGAGCCCGGCCACCCGTCCGCCGACGCCGCCGGCCTGCGCCAGGACGTCCTGGACCTGGTCCGCGAGCTGGGCGTCACCACCGTGCGCTACCCGGGCGGCAACTTCGTCTCCGGCTACCGCTGGGAGGACAGCGTCGGCCCGCGTGAGGAGAGACCGGTCCGGCTGGACCTGGCCTGGCGGTCCACCGAGACCAACGAGTTCGGCCTCGGCGAGTTCATGGACTTCTGCGCCAAGGCCGACACGGAACCCATGATGGCGGTCAACCTCGGCACCCGCGGGGTTGCGGAGGCCGCGCAACTGCTGGAGTACTGCAACCATCCCGGCGGCACCGAGCTGTCCGACCGCCGTGCCGCCCACGGGGCCAAGGAGCCGTACGGCATCAAGATGTGGTGCCTGGGCAACGAGATGGACGGCCCCTGGCAGATCGGCCACAAGACGGCCGAGGAGTACGGACGGCTCGCCGTCGAGACCGCCCGTGCCATGAGGATGATCGACCCCGGACTGGAGCTGGTCGCCTGCGGCAGTTCGGGCTCGGGCATCGCCACCTTCGCCGCCTGGGAGGCGACCGTTCTGGAAGCCGCCTACGACGAGGTCGACTACGTCTCGCTGCACGCCTACTACGAGGAGACCGACGGCGACCGCGACTCCTTCCTGGCCTCGGCCGTCGACATGGAGCACTTCATCGAGTCGGTCGTCGCCACCTGCGACCACGTCCGCGCCCGTCTGAAGGCGAAGAAGCGGATCAACCTCTCCTTCGACGAGTGGAACGTCTGGTACATCCGCCGCAGCGAGGCCGCCACCCCGCCGGACTGGGACCAGGCCCCCCGGCTGCTGGAGGACAACTACTCGGTCACCGACGCGGTGGTCTTCGGCTCGATGCTCATCGCCCTGCTCCGGCACGCCGACCGGGTCACCTCCGCCTCGCTCGCCCAGCTCGTCAACGTCATCGCGCCGATCATGACCGAGCCGGGCGGCCCCGCCTGGCGCCAGACCACCTTCTTCCCCTTCGCCCAGGCCTCCCGGTACGGCCGCGGCCGGGTGCTGCGCGTCGAGGTGGACAGCCCCACGTACCCCACGGCCAGGTTCGGCGAGGTGCCGCTGCTGCACGCCACCGCCGTGATCGACGACGAGACCGGCGACGTCACCGTCTTCGCCGTGAACCGCAGCCAGACCGACGTCCTGCCGTTGGAGATCGACCTGCGCGGGGTCGACGCCCACACCCTCGCGGAGCACCTGGTCCTGGCCGACGAAAACCCGGAGGCCACCAACACCGCCGACCGGCCCGACCGTGTCGTCCCGCACGCAGCGATCGGGACCAGCGTCACCGGGGGAGTGCTGTGCGCGGACCTCGAGCCCATGTCCTGGAACATGGTCCGGCTGTCCCGTCCGCAGAACTGACCCGTCGTCAGAGGTGCGGTGCGGTCCCACGGGTGGGGCATGCCGGTGTGACACGCCGCCGGATGGCTCATCCGGCCCGTCCGCGGGACCCCGGACGTAGTGTCCAGAATATGAAGAAATGCCATATTCTGCGCCTGACGTGCTCCGTAGCGGTCGTCGGGGCGGTGCTCGGGGCCGCTCCGCCGGCCGCCGGTCACACGACCCACGTGGTCCGCCCGGGCGAATCGATCCAGCAGGCGGTGGACGCCGCCGAACCCGGCGACACCGTCCTCGTCACCCCCGGCACGTACCACGAGAGCGTCAAGGTGAGCACGCCCGGGCTGACCCTGCGCGGCGTGGGCCGCCACACGGTGATCGCACCGGACACGGACAAGGCCGCCAACAGCTGCGCCGAGGCAGGCAACGGCATCTGTGTGGCCGGGACGGAAGACCGCAACGTCGAGGGCGTCACCGTCGCCTCCCTGACCGTGTCCGGCTTCGCCAGGTCCGGGGTGTTCGCCACCGAGGCGGACGGGCTGACCGTGCGGAACGTGACGGCCGTGAACAACGGCGTGTGGGGCATCGCCCAGGAGGAGTCGGTCCGGGCGGTGTTCCGAGGGAACACCGCCCGGGACAACGGCGACGCGGGCCTGTTCCTCGCCAACACCATCAGCAAGGAGCGGGGCGCCGCGGACACCGAAGGCACGGTGGTCGAAGGCAACCGACTGGAGGGCAACCGCATCGGCGTCACCGTCCGGCGACTGCGGAATCTCGTCGTCGAGGACAACTACCTCACCGGCAACTGCGCCGGGGTGTTCGTCGTCGGTGACGAGAACAAGCCGCGGGCCGGGAACCTGGCAGTGCAAGACAACCGCATCACGCGCAACAACAAGTCCTGCCCGAAGACCGCCCGGCTGGCCGCCCTGCAGGGCTCGGGCATCGTCCTGACCGGCGCCGAGGACACCCTGGTGACCCGGAACCTGATCACGGACAACGTCGGCACCTCCCCGCTCTCGGGCGGCATCGTCCTGTTCAAGAGCATGGTGGGCACCGCCAGCGAGCGGAACCGCATCAGCGACAACGAGTTGGCGGGCAACGCCCCGGCCGACCTCGTCAACACGGACACCGCCACGAACAACGTCTTCGAAGGCAACCGCTGCGGGGCGTCGAAGCCCCAGGGCCTGTGCTGACCGACCGGCCGTGACGACCCGTGGACCCGAGAAGGCCAAGAAGGAAGGAAGGCGGCACATGACGACCGCTCAGACCGCCCCACCGCCGCCCATGCGGCTCAGGGAGCTCGTGTTCGGGGCGGCGTGTGCCGCCGCCCTCCGCGCGGCCGCCCGGCTGGGGGTCGCCGACGCGCTCGGCGACGGCCCCATGACCGTGGAGGACCTCGCGGCCGCGGTGAAGACCGAACCCCGGCCCACGCGACGGCTGCTGAGGGCGCTGTCCTGCTACGGCGTCTTCGCCGAGCAGGAGGACGGGACGTTCACGCACACCGACATGTCCCGGCTGCTGCGCGAGGACGACCCGCACAGCCTGCGCGACATCACGCTGTGGTGCACCGAACCGTGGACCTGGGACGTGTGGCCGGAGCTGGACGAGGCGATGCGCACCGGCCGCAACGTCGTCCAGGACCTGTACGGCAAGGAGTTCTTCGCGTACCTCAACGAGGACGCCCCCGAGTCGGCCGAGGTCTTCAACCGCGCCATGACGACCTCCAGCGAGCAGTCCGCGCGGGACGTCGCGGCGTTCCTGGACCTGTCCGGCAGCACGTCGGTCGCCGACATCGGCGGCGGCCAGGGGCACGTGGTGGCGAGCCTGCTGGACAAGTACCCCGCGATGCACGGCTCCCTGCTCGACCTGCCCCGTGTGGTCGAGAACGCCGTGCCACGGCTGCGCGGCGGAGGCGACCTCGCGGACCGCGTACGCATCGTCCCCGGCGACGTCCGCGTGGCCGTCCCGGTCAGGGCCGACACCTACATCATCAAGAACATCCTCGAGTGGGACGACGAGAGCACCGCCCGGACCCTGCGCAACGTCATCGAGGCGGGCGGACCGGGGACGCGGATCGTGGTCGTCGAGAACCTGGTCGACGACACGCCTTCCATGCGGTTCAGCACCGCCATGGACCTGCTGCTGCTCCTCAACGTGGGCGGGGCGAAGCACACCACCGAGAGCATGGCCGCCCGGCTCACCGAAGCCGGCCTGGTCATCGAGGACGTCAGCCCGGTCAACCCCTACCTGCACGCGTTCGACTGCGTCGTCCCCGGCTGATCACCCCGGAGCGCGTCCCACCGCGGAATCCCACCGCAGACCGGTCGCCGGGCCCGAGACACTCGCGGGCCCGGCGACCGGTGGCCGGGGGAGGGGAGGCCGGTTCAGCCGGTGGAGTCCCGCTCCCAGCGGTAGAAGCAGTGCGCCATAGCGTCCTTCGGCGAACGCCAGGTCGAGGGGTCGTACGCCGTGACGTACGCCGACAACCGCTCGCTGATGTCGCGGAACTCGGGGTGTCCGGCCATCTTGGCGATGGCGGGCCCGGGGTCCCGCTCGGACTCGATGAGATGCAGATACACGTCACCGAACTCGAAGAGGCTGCGCCGGGAGACCCCCACGAGGTGCGGGAGCTCCCCCCGGTCCGACTCCTCGAACAGTTTGGCGATGTCCGGGGCCGACCCCGGAGACATCCGGGCGACGATCAGGGCTTGGTGCATGATCCCGTCCTCCGTCCGGCTCAGTCGGTCAGCGTCGGCACGTGACCGCGTTCCGCGGCGGCCTTTTCGAGACGGTCCCGGATCAGGGCCATCTGGGTCTTGGAGTTCCGGTTGATGTTGTCCGTCATCCAGGCGTCGTCGACCGGTGCGTCCGGCTTCATCTCGAAGTCCTGCGTCCACACCATCCGGGTGCCGCCCGGCACCTTCTCGTACTGCCACCGGATGTCCATGTGGGCGAAGGGCCCGGTCTCCACACGGCGGGCCTTGACGCTGAGCGTGTCGCGGTCCGGCTCCCGTTCCGAGACCCAGCTCCACACGGTGCCGTTCTCGTCCGGGTGCATGGTCAGCCGGAAGGTGGTCTTGTTCCCTTCCCGGGACAGGACCTCGACGGACGCGTACTCGCTGAACAACTGGGGCCAGTTCTCGAGGTCGTTGGTCATGTCCCAGACCAGGTCCAGCGGAGCGGCGATGGTGATCTCGTTCTGCGTGTGTCCGGCCATGTCACGCTCCTGCCGGCAGGGCGCCGTTGACGAGATCGAGGAACTGCCGCGGGGTCTTGCAGCGCTCCGCGTCGGGAGGCATCGGCGCGCCGTACCGGTTCTCCAACTCGCCCACGATGCCGAGCAGGCCGAGCGAGTCGATGCCGAGGCCGTCGAAGCCGGAGTCGCGCTGCTGCTCCAGTTCCTCCGGGGCGACGGTGACTCCCGCAGCCTTCTTCATCAGCCCGGCCAGTTCTTCCACGGTGATGCGGTCACTCATGCGGTTCCTCTCCTTTGTTCCGCGGCGCCTCGCTAGCTACGAGGCGTCGGCGGCGCCGTGCCTCAGCACCAGCGCCGAGTTGGAGCCCATGAGCCCCCGGCTGAGGACCAGCGCCGTGCGCGGCTCGGCGGCGCGGGCGCGTCCGGTCACCAGATCGAGGTCATGGCAGACGTCGAAAACATTGGGGGTGGGCGGGATCAGACCGTGCTCCATCGCGAGCACCGCCGCCGCGGCGTCCAGCACGGGCGCCGCGCAGTAGCCGCGGCCGATACCGGTCTTCGGCGCGGTGACCGGCACCCGCCTGCCGTGCGCGCCGAGGGCGTCGGCGATCGCCAGCGCCTCGGCACGGTCCGCCTCCGGTACGCCCAGGGCGTCGGCGAAGACCACGTCGATCTCCTCGGGGGCACAGCCGGCCTCGGCCAGCGCCCCGCGGATGGCCTGCGCGAGGCCCTCCCGCGACTGCTCCCAGCGCGAGGCGCCGGTGAAGGTCGCCGCATGCCCGGCGAGCGTGGCCCGCACGCGCGCGCCCCGCTCCCGGGCCGAGGTCTCCTCCTCCACCACGAGCATGGCGCCGCCCTCGGCCGGCACGAATCCACAGGCTCCGTCGGTGAACGGGCGGTAGGCGCGCGCCGGGTCGTCGGCGGTGCTCAGCTCCGCGTAGCCGAGCTGGCACACCACCGAGTAGGGGGCGAGCGGTGCCTCGGTCGAGCCGGCCACGATCACGTCGGTGCCACGCCGTACGGCACGCGCCGCGTGCGCGAGGGCATCCAGGCCGCCGGCCTCGTCGGCGGCGACGACCGAGCAGGGCCCCTTGAAGCCGCGGCGGATGGAGATCTGGCCGGTGCTGGCGGCGTAGAACCAGGCGATCGACTGGTACGGGCCGACGAAGCGACTGCCTTTGCCCCACAGCTGCTGCAGTTCCCGCTGCCCGAACTCGCCGCCGCCGGAACCGGCCGCGGTGACCACACCCACGGAGAACGGCACCTCACGGGTGTCGGCCTGGCCGAGGCGGGCGTCGTCCAGCGCGAGGTCGGCCGCGGCCATCGCGAAGTGCGTGAACCGGTCGGTCTGCACGAGAGAGCGTTCCTCCACCGCCTCCGCCGGCTCGAAGCCCCGGACTTCGCCGGCCACCCGCAGCGGCAGGTGCTCACAGCCCTCGCGGGTGACCCGGTCGAGGACGCTGATGCCTTCCTGGGTGGACTTCCAGAAGGACTCGGTGCTGGTTCCGTTGGGCGCGACCACACCGATTCCGGTGACGGCGGCGCGCCGTGGACGGCTTTCGCTCATCGTGTCCTCTCCCTCGGCCGGGTCAGGACCACCGCGGACTGGAAGCCGCCGAACCCGCTGCCCACGGAGAGCACGCTGTTCAGCTTCCGCTCGCGAGCGACGCGCGGCACGTAGTCCAGGTCGCACTCGGGGTCCGGCGTCTCGTAGTTCGCGGTGGGCGGTACCACCTGGTGGGCCAGGGCCAGTACGCAGGCGACGACCTCGATCGCCCCGATCGCGCCCAGGGAGTGGCCCACCATGGACTTGATGGAGCTCATGGGCGTGTCGTAGGCGTGCGGTCCCAGGGCCCGTTTCACCGCGGCGGTCTCGTGACGGTCGTTCTGCTGGGTGCCCGACCCGTGCGCGTTGACGTAGTCGATCGCGGTGCCGTCGAGCCGGGCGTGATCGAGCGCGTCCCCGATGGCCCGGGCCATCTCCAGGCCCTCGCTGGTCAGACCGGTCATGTGGTAGGCGTTGCCGAAGGTCGCGTAGCCGCTCAGCTCGCAGTAGACCTGCGCGCCGCGGGCCCGGGCGTGTTCGAGTTCCTCCAGGACGAGTACGGCGCCGCCCTCGCCCATGACGAACCCGTTCCGGTCGGCGTCGAAGGGACGCGAGGCGTGGGCGGGGTCGTCGTTGTTCGGGGACGTGGCCTTGATCGCGTCGAAGCACGCCATGGTGATCGGGGAGATCGGCGAGTCCGAGGCGCCGGCGATGCACACGTCGGCCCTGCCCTCCTCGATCGTGTGGAAGGCGTACCCGACCGCGTCGAGGCCCGAGGTGCAGCCCGTGGAGACGGTCTGCACCGGCCCTCGTGCCCCCACCTGCTCCGCCACCGTCGAGGCGAGCGTGCTGGGTGAGAACGCGCGGTGCAGGTGGGGGTTCGCCTCCTGGTGGTCCACGTCCCAGCGCTGCCCGCCGTGGCTGACCAGGACGTAGTCGCGCTCCAGCCTTGTGGTTCCGCCGACCGCGGTGCCCAGGGAGACCCCGACCCGCCAGGGGTCCTCCCGGGCGAGGTCGAGGCCGGAGTCCCGTACCGCTTCCTCGCCGGCGACCAGCGCGAACTGGATGTACCGGTCGCAGCGTGCGACCTGTTCCGCGTCCAGCCCGTGGGCCGCGGGGTCGAAGTCGCACTCGGCGGCGATCCGCGACCGCAGGCTGCTCGGATCGAAGAAGGTGATGCCCCGCGTCGCGGTGCGCCCGCCCGCCAGCAGGTCCCAGAACGCCGGTACGCCGATGCCACCCGGAGCGACGATGCCTATACCGGTGACCGCCACGCGCCTGGTCATGATCGGACCTGACGTCGCTCGGCCACCCGGCCCGAACCGGCGTGGGCCCCCTCCTCCGCGACCGGGACGGCGTCGCTCTCCTCGGTGTCGACGTGGCCCTGCGGCGGGGTGGGCGCGAGCGGGCCGAGGTGGAAGACGATGCGGGCCTCCACATTGCCGACGTTGCGGAACCGGTGCCGCACATGGGCGGGGATCATGAGCCCCTGCTCGGCCCGCAGCGGGTGGGGATCGCCGTCGAGGTCCACTTCCAGCTGCCCGCACAGGACGTAGATGAACTCCTCGGAGTACGGGTGGTAGTGCTCGGCGATGCGGTCGCCGGGCTGCACGATGGCCACGCCCATGAAACCGCTGGTGGACCCCACCGTGGTCGGAGTGAGCAGGGCGCGCAGATCGCCGCCGCGCCGGGTGTTGGGCTCGATCTCGCTGAGATCCACGATTCTGGGACGGGGTTTGATCACGACGTTGCTCCGATCGTGTGCTGTGTCGACGTGCGGGCCGTGGCCGCCACGACCTGCTGAGGGAGGAATCAGGCGTCCGGCGAGCGGCGGTCGGTGACGAGTTCCATCCGGGTGAGTTCGAGGAAGCGCGTGAGATCGCCGTCCGTCGGCGCGCCACCGTCGGCACAGACGTCACCGTCCAGGAGCCTCGTCAACTCGGCCCCCTTGCCGGGGTCCCGGAGGCCGAGGGACAGGGCGAGACCGCCGGCGTCGAGGCCGCCCCGTACGTCGATGAGCCGTACCACGACGTCGTCGCGCTGGAAGATCGTGCTGCGCAGGACCGGGCTGCGTGGATCGTCCGCCGCCGCCTCGTCCTGCTGGGCGAGCAGCTGGGCCAGTTGCAGGCCGCAGCCGGACCGGACCGGGTAGCACAACGCGAGCCGCTGCCCCGCCGGGTCCTCCTGATCGGCCGTCACATGGTGTACGGCGGGCAGCGCGGCCCGGGTGAAGAAGACCCGGGCGGACTCGGGGTCGTTGAGGTCCCGGTCCTGCTCCAGGTAGGGGTTGATGGCCTCCTCGACGGCCCGCACCTCGGGCTGCCGGGAGACGTGACGCAGCGCCGCGAGCAGGTCGCCCCGCACCTCGATGGCCCGAACCACCCGGTTGCCGTGCATGAACAGGGAGGTGCGGCACAGCCGGGTGGTGTCGTCGACCCGCGGCTCGGGCGAGGCGTAGTCGGAGAGGATCTTCGCGACCGTTTCCTCACTGCCCGGCTTGACCGTGAAGGTGAGCGCGTGGCGGATGACACCGTCCCCGATCCGGGGTGCCGCCTGCAGCCCGCGGGTGCCGGCCGCGGCGTCCACCGCCGGGCCGCCCGTCTCGCGGACGACGTGGAAGCGAAGCGACCTGGTGTCCCGGACACAGCTGTGCAGCGGCTCCACCATCCGCACGTGGTCTTCGCTGTTCACCCAGGTGAGGAAGGGCGGAGCGCTCTCCCACTCACTGGTGATGAGCCATTGGGAGGGATTCTCGATCGACTGGCACAGCTGATCGCTGACATGCCCGGGAACGGACGCGACCTGGTTGCAGAGTTGCTCGTACGCCTCCAGGAACTGCTGCTGGGCTCCGTCGTAGACGTCCACCAGCAGGACGACCCGGAGCCTGGAGCCGTCGAACACCGACTGGGAGACACGCGGCGACACCTTCTGGGTCAGCGGCTGGGAGGCAAGTGCAGACGTGGTGTTCATCCTCGGGCACATCTCCTTCGCGGAAAGGGGAACGGCGACCTTCGGTCGCGGCGCTCCGACGGGGGCGTGAGTCGATCCTGATCAGGTCCTCACCGGCGCGCGATTCGTATGGACTACGCGGGTGACTGGCCTTGGGGCGGAACGAGGTCAGGTGAGGTGGGCGAAGACCACGAGGTTGTCCGTGTAGTCCCTGGCCGCGCGGTCGTAGTCGCCCGCACAGGTGATGAGCCTGACCTGGGCATCGGGGGTGTCGCCGTACACGCGACGGCTGGGGAAGTCGTCCTTGGCGAACGTCTCCACGCTGTCGACGACGAAGGTCGCCTCGCGCCGGTCGGCCCGCAGGACCCGGAAGGTGTCGCCCTTCTTCAGCTCACCGAGCCCGGCGAAGACGGCGGGTGAGGTCGCCGTGTCGACGTGTCCGGCGATGATCGCGGTGCCCCTCTCGCCGGGGGAGACGCCTTTCGCGTGCCAGCCGACGAGGTTGATGTCGTCGGCGGGCGGGGCTTCGAGCTGACCAGTGGGGCCGATGGCGAGGTCCGTGAAGGGGGCGTCCACGTAGATCTTCGGGATGAGCAGGCGCACGGGCCTCGATCGCGGCAGTTGCTTTCCCGTCGCGGGGCCGGAAGGCGAGGGCGGCGCCGCGGTGTGCGGGGCTTGCGGGGCCTGCTGGGCCTGCGCGGGCAGGGACGCGCCGGTCGACGTGTCCCGGCCGCCGATCAGGCTTACCGCGACGACCAGGAGAGCCACGGCGCACAGCACCATCAGGCCTCCGCGTGAGCCCTGGCCGGTGGGCCGCGGCTCGTCGTCGGTGGGGGAGGAAGGAGGGACTGCCATCGGGAACCACCTCTGTGGGGCACGGGAGCAGGGCGGACGGGACGGGCCGGGAACCGGCCGGGGCGGCCGCCACACGATGCACCGGTGGCGGCCGCGGTCGCTATCGCGTCCGGCACGGGTCAGGCCAGGCCGTGGGACTTCTTGCGGCGCACGGCGTACAGGCCGGTCCCGGCGACGGCCAGGACCGCCAGACCGCCCGCGGTCACGCCAGGCGCCGCCAGCGCGCCGCCTCCGGTGTGCATCCCGCCGCTGGGCTTGTGGTGACCGCCTTTCCAGGACTCCTTGCCGTCCTTGGTCCAGCCGGAGTCCTTGTCGTGCCCGCTGTCGCGGGAGGCGCCCGAGTCGTCCGCCGTCACCGCGGTCAGCGCGCCGCCACCCGTGTGCATCCCACCGCGTGGTGCGTCGTGGCTGCCACCCTTGTCGTGTTCCTTGCCGTAGGAGGATTTGTCGTGGTCCCAGTCACCCGCGGCTGCGTAGGCGCCGGGTGCGGTGACGGCGAGGACGGCCGAGGCCGCCGCGGTGGCCAGGAGGATGCGAGCAGAACGCATGCGAGAGTCCTTTCGCCACGACCGGGCAGCTGGCGCTTCGTCAGCTGTGGTGACCCGGCCCTGACGTGATCCACCGTCAGTCAGCGATCCGTATCCCACCACTCCAGCCACTCAGCCGGGTGATCGACTCGGGCCGGGCGGGGCCGCGGTCCGGTGGGTTCCGGCACACGAACGGTCGGCCGGCAGCATGGCTGCCGGCCGAGGTCGCGCCGTGGGTCGCGGTCGGTCAGGGCAGTGCCAGCGCCGTCGTCACGACATGACGCAGGGTCGATTCGGCGTCCGGGTCCGGACCTTGGGATCGCCAGGCCACGAACCCGTCGGGCCGGACGAGTACGGCACCTCCGCGTGTCGTGCCGTGGCGTTCGGCCCAGTCCGCACCCTCCTCGGGGGTCAGCTCGGCGTCCGGCCCGGCCCCCACCCGGTAGGAGACCAGCGGGAGGGACATCCGGTCCGCGAGACGGGTGGCGCACGCGTGCCACCCGCCCGGCTCGTCGGCGTCGCTCAGCAGGACCAGGGACCGTTCGTAGAGGTCCAGGGTGGAGATGCGTTCGCCCTGGTGGCGTACCCACAGGTGGGGTGCCCTGCTGCCGGGCTCGCCGCTCAGGGCGAGTTTCTCCGGTACCACCGCGGCCGCGGGATCGGCGCCGACGACGGCGCCGGTCGGGTAGCGGTAGCCGAGGGCCACGTTGAGGATGCCGCGCTGGGGTGCGCCGCCGGGGCCGGGCGGCGGGGAGAACCCGGGGTGGCTGTGCTCGGCGGACCGGGCGGCCGCGCGGGCGCTGGTCGCCTCCGCCACCGGGCGCCGTTCGGCGTCGTAGGTGTCGAGCAGGCCGTCCCCGGCCCAGCCGCCGAGCACCGCGGCCAGCTTCCAGGCGAGGTTGTGCGCGTCCTGGATACCGGTGTTGGAGCCGAACGCCCCGGTGGGTGACATCTCGTGCGCCGAGTCGCCGGCCAGGAAGACCCGCCCCGCCCGGTAGGTCCGTGCGACCCGTTGGGCGGCGTGCCAGGGAGCCTTGCCGGTGATCTGCACGTCGAGGTCCGGGTCCCCGACCGCCCGGCGGATGTGGTCGACGCACCGCTCGTCGGTGAACTCCTCCATCGTTTCCCCGCGTTCGGGGTGCCAGGGGGCGTGGAAGACCCAGTTCTCGCGGTTGTCCACCGGCAGCAGCGCACCGTCGGCGTCCGGATCGGTCAGGTAGCAGACGATGAAGCGGCGATCCCCCACCACCTCGGCCAGGCGACGGGAGCGGAAGGTGACGCTGATGTTGTGGAACAGGTCGCCGGGACCGCTCTGACCGATGCCGAGCTGTTCCCGTACGGGGCTGCGCGGACCGTCGGCGGCGACCAAATAGTCGGCGCGGATGGTGGTGTGCTCGCCCGTCTCCCGGCTCTTGACCACCGCGGTGACACCGGTGCCGTCGCTGTCGAACGAGAGCAGTTCGGTGGAGAACCGCAGGTCGCCGCCGAGCTGCGTGGCATGGTCGAGCAGGACCGGCTCCAGGTCGTTCTGGCTGCACAGACACCACGCGCTCGGGCTGAACCGGGCCAGTCCGCCGCCCGGATCGATGTCCCGGAACAGCCACTCGCCCTCGTCGCCGACCAGCGTGGGCGTCTGCAGGATGCCGTGGTTGTCCGCCAGGGTGGCCGCGGCCTCCTGGATCGCCGGCTCCACGCCGGCCGCCCGGAACAGCTCCATCGTGCGTACGTTGTTGCCGCGGCCCCGGGGGTGGATGGAGGTGCCGGCGTGGCGCTCCACCAACGTGTGCCGCACGCCCAGTCGGCCCAGGAACAGCGAGGTCGACAGTCCCACCAGGGAACCGCCGACGATCAGGACCGGGACCTTGTGGATGGTGTCGCCGGCCTGCCCGGCTCTTTGCTTCATCACTCGCCTCCAGCACGTCGTGTCCGCCGACTCGGCCGGTACGGACGGGATCTTCATGCATGCCCCGCAGGGCGGACGGCGGCTCAGGCTTCACCCGCTTCACCCGTACGGCACGGCCGGGGCGAGGCCGGGCACGGGTGGCCTCGCCTCGGCCGTACCCTCCATTCGGCCCGGCCGGCGTGCCGACCCCGGCGGGCCGGGGGATCCTGGAGTCCCAGGCCGTGGTGCGGGCCGCCGAGTCAGGCGGGCAGGAGCCGGCGAGGCGAAGCGTCGGCACCTGCGCACCACGGCCGGCGACCGGGAAGTGACCCGCCGGACGGGTGGATTCCCGGCACCGGAACGCCCACTTCCCGCCGCAGATCGGCCGGCGCGCGATGGTCGGTACCGGCTGTCACGCTGATGACACACAGGATCTGCGAAAGGGAATCGCCGTGATCACCACTGACCTCACTCCCGGCTCCCCCTGCTGGCTCGACCTCGGTGCCCCCGACGTCCGCGCCGCCGCGGCCTTCTACGGCGCGGTGCTCGGCTGGGAGTACCAGTCCATGGGCGAGTCGGAGGACATGCAGGGCGGGATGTTCCAGAAGGACGGCAAGACCGTCGCCGGGCTCGGCAAGCTCACGGAGGAGGGCGCGCGCTCGGCCTGGATGGTCTACTACACCGTCACCGACGCGGACGCCACGACCCAGGCCGTCGAGCGCGCGGGCGGCACGGTGCGGGTGGCCCCGAGGGACCTCGAGGACTGGGGCCGGATGGCGCAGTACAGCGACCCGTCCGGGGCCCAGTTCGCGGTCTGGCAGCCGGGGACGAACGCCGGCTTCGAGCTGGCGGACGAGCCGGGTTCGCTCTCCTGGACCGAGCTGCTCACGACCGACACCGCGGCCGCCAAGGAGTTCTACGGCGAGGTCTTCGGCTGGCAGTTCGGTGAGATGGAGCTGCCGGGCGGCGCGGGCGCGTACTCCCTCATCACCCCCGCCGGGCAACCCGAGGAGCGCATGCAAGGCGGCCTCATGCAGCTGAGCGAACAGGACCTCGCCCTGACCGACGGGCGGCCGTACTGGCATCCGGTCTTCGCCGTCAGCGACTGCGACGCCGCCGTCGCCGCGGTCACCGGGAACGGCGGCAGCGTGCAGATGGGACCCGAGGACGTGGAGGGCGTCGGCCGGCTGGCCGTCTGCCTCGACCCGTCGAACGCGGACTTCGTGGTACTCACGGCGGCCGGCGGCTGATCCGCGCAAGGGCCTGCCCGGCGGCTGGTCTCTCCCCACCGGCCGCGAGCGCCACGACCAGGCCGTGCTCCGCGGGCCCTTCGCCCTTCACGTGCTTCCCACCCGCGCGGCGACATTGCGGACAGTCGGTGTCCGCAAGCCTGACTACCGTACGCGGCATGACGAAGACGACGACCGCGAGCACAGCGGCCCCCGTGCTCGACAACCGCGCCCTCAACCGCGCCACCCTCGACCGGCAACTGCTCCTGCGCCCCGCGCCGCTGTCCGCCGAGGCGGCCGTCGAACACCTCGTCGGCCTGCAGGCGCAGAACGTGAAGCCGCCTTACTATGCTCTCGCCGCCCGCCTCGACGGCTTCGCGCCGGAGGAGCTGTCCGGTCTGATGGCCGAGCGCCGGGTCGTCCGTATCGTCAGCATGCGCTCGACCATCCACACCCACACCGCCGACGACTGCCTCACCCTGCGGCCGCTCGTGCAGCCCGCCCGGGACCGGGAACTCACCTTGTTCCGCAAGGGACTCCAGGGCGTCGACCTCGACCGGCTCGCCGCCCTGGCCCGCGACCTCGTCGAGACCGAGCCGCGCACGATGAAGCAGTTGCGCGAGGCGCTGCTCGTCGAGTGGCCGGACGCCGACCCGCAGGCCCTCGCGATCGCCGCCCGCTGCAGACTCCCGCTCGTCCAGGTCACCCCGCGGGGACTGTGGGGCAGGAGCGGTCAGGTCCTCCTCACCACCGCCGAGCACTGGCTGGGCCGGCCGGCCCAGCCCACCCCCGCCCCCGACGCGACGGTGCTGCGCTACCTCGCCGCCTTCGGGCCCGCCTCGGTGAAGGACATGCAGACCTGGGCCGGGCTGACCCGGCTGCGCGAGGCCTTCGAGCGCCTGCGCCCGCAGCTGGTCACCTTCCAGGACGAGAAGCGTGTCGAACTCTTCGACCTCCCCGACGCCCCGCGCCCGGACGCGGACACCCCGGCCCCGCCCCGCTTCCTGCCCGAGTTCGACAACCTGCTCCTGTCCCACGCCGACCGCACCCGCGTCGTACCGCCCGAGTACCGGGGCAGCGCCTGGCAGGGCAACCTGGCCCACCGCACGCTTCTGGTCGACGGCTTCCTGGCGGGCGTGTGGAAGCTGGAGGCGGACGCGCTGGTCGTCGAGCCCTTCGGTCGGCTCACCAAGGCGCAGCGGGAGGAGGTGGTGGCCGAGGGGGAGCGGATGCTGACGGTGATGCACCAGGGATCGCCGTACGACATCCGCTTCGGGACCGTACTGCGGTGACGGGACCGTCGTGAGGTCCGCCCATGGAGAGGGGGCGCTGCGGGCCGCTCGTGGAGGCCCGCAACGCCCCCTGGTATGTCACCTGAGGGGTGGCTCAGGAGTCTTCGGCCGGGTTACGAGTTGACCTGTGTGGTCACCAGGCTGGAGAAGGTGGTCAGCCGGGTGTAGACACCCGGGTAACCGGCCGACGCGCAGCCCTCGCCCCAGGAAGTGATCCCTGCCAGGACGCCCCCGATGAGCAGGGGACCGCCGCTGTCGCCCTGGCAGGTGTCGACGCCGCCGGAGGTGTATCCGGCGCAGACCATGTCGCCCGCGATGAAGTCGGAGCCGTAGGAGCCGGCGCAGCTGGAGTCGGAGACGGTCGGCACGGTCGCGGTGCGCAGCTGGTTGGAGGAGCTGCCGCCCGCGGAGGTGGTGCCCCAGCCGACGATGCGGGCGGTGGTGCCGGCCGCGTACACGCCCGTCTGGGAGGACGTGACGTACGGCGCCTTGGTGTACGGCATCGACGTCGACAGGGTCAGGACGGCCACGTCGTCGCCGTTGGTGGCGTCCGTGTAGCTCGGGTGGATCCAGATCTTGCTGACCCGGGCGACCGTGCCGTTGGTGCCGTTCAGGTAGGTGCGGCCGCCGACGACTCTGACGCTGCTCGTGGTCTCGCCGACCATGCAGTGGGCCGCGGTGACGACCTTGGTGGCCGAGACCAGGGTGCCTCCGCAGAACTGGTTCTGCGAGGCGTCCGTGATCTGCATCATGAACGGGTACGCGGTCGTCGTGGTCGTCGTACCGCCGACGATGGGCTGGGGGGCGGCGACGGCGGCGGGGGCACCGATCAGAGCGGTCGCGGCGGCGGCGGTGGCCGCGAGGGCGGCGGCGGTCTTCTTGGCGCGGTCGATCCCGAACATGAGTCTCCTCATTGGGTGTTGCCGGTGGGGGGTCGCACGGGTGTGGGGGGTGGTGCACGGGGGCCGCGGGACCGGCCCCCGTGTGCCCGGGCGAGCGGCACGCCCTTACGCTAGAACCCGTAACCTGCCCTTCCCAATGAGGGAAGCCCCTAGGTGAGTTGGGCAGGGAAAACCCTCGGTCGGCCCCCGGTAAACCCACTCGACCGGTGAACTGGCGTGGTCCTCAGCCGATCCGCGTGGTCGTCACTTGGTACGACGGCCCGCCGCGAGTCTGACGATGTCGACCCGCGATCGGATCCCCAGCTTGCGGTAGACCCGGGTCAGGGTCGCCTCGACCGTCTTGACACTGATGAACAGCCGGCCGGCTATCTCCCGGTTGGTCGCGCCCTCCATGACGAGCGCGGCGACCTGACGTTCCATCGAGGCGAGCCCGTCCAGCGCGTCGAGCGTGGGGGTGGGGGAGACGACCGGCTCGGGCGGCTGTGCCACGGCGGTCGCCTCCGCCTGGCGCAGCCAGGGCAGCGCCCGGCAGCGCCTGAACAGCCGGGCCGCCTCGTCGTAGGACGTCGGCCCCGGCCGGCGCGTGCGCAGCGCGGCCAGCGCGAAGGCGGCGCGGGCCTCCTCCAGGCCGTAGCCCAGTTTGCCGAGCCGGTCCTGCGCGGACGTCAACTGGCCGAGGGCGGCATCGTGTTGGCCGCGCCTGGCCCGTACCAGCGCCTCCGCCCGGTCCACCACGGCGAGCACACTCTCGCGGCCCAGCCGCAGCGCCTGCTCCCGGGTCACGTCGATGACGTCCTGCGCCTCGGCGACCTCGCCGACCTGGACCAGGGCCTCGGCGAGGTCGCCGTGCCAGCGGCCGCGCGCCGGGTCGGTGATGCCGAGCCCCTGCTCCAGCTCCCGCACCCGGCGCAGCGAACGCACCGTGCCCGGGGCGTCCCCGGCCACGAACTGGGCGTGGCCCAGGGCGGCCAGGGCGCGGGAGACGTACATCTGGTCACCGTCCTCCTCGGCGTGCTCCAGCGCTTCCCGCGCCAGCGCCAGCGCCCGGTCGACGTCGCCGCCCGACGCCTCGGCGAACGAGGTGAGCAGGGCGGAGGCCACCGTGCCGATGCCGGTGTCCCTGGCCATCCGCAGGCTCTCCCGGGCCAGGTCGAGGGCCCGCCCGCAGTGCCCGGAGCGCAGCTCGGTCTCGGCGAGCAGGCGCAGGAAGTGCACCTCGCTCTCGACCATTCCGCGCCGCCGCACCTCGCGCAGCAGCGCGGTGACGGTGGTGCGGGCCTCGGCCAGCTGGTCGCTCATCAGCAGCCAGCGGAACCGGGCCAGGCCCGGGCCGTTGTGGTGGCAGGCCACCTGCGGGTCCTGGGGTTCCCTGAGCGCCCGCTTGATCGTGGCGGGGGCTTCCGCGTGGCCCATCAGGGCCTCGGCCTGCGCCTGGAAGGCGAGGGCGAGGATCTCGGTACGCCGGTCACCGGCCCGGGCGGCCAGCTGTGCCGCGTGCGCGGCCTCCTCCCGGCCCTGCGCGAAGTCGCCCTGGACGACCAGGCCCCGCCAGGCGAGCTGGTAGTGGACCAGGGCCAGCAGCCTGGGGTCGTCGCCCGCGTCGGCCAGCGCCTGCGGGAAGACGGCGTCGACGTCGCCGAGGGCGTGCCCGGCCGACTCGATCACCACCATCCAGGCCCGCACGCGGTCCGCGGGCACGGTGGCCCGGGTCAGCACCTCGCGGGCGATGTCCCTGGCGAGGTCCACCTCCCCGGCGGTGATCGCGTCCTCGGCGGCCTGCAACCGCCGCTCGTCGGGGCCCGGCACGCCGTCGCCCGGGGTGTGCCGGGCGGCGAGCAGGCCGAGCGAGGCGGCCACCGAGGGCGCCCCGCGGTCCCGGGCCTGGGCGGCGGCCTCGGCGAGCTGTGCCGCGACCCGCGGATCGGCGCCGGAGGCCGCGAGCGCCAGGTGCCGGGCCCGCTCGATGGGGTCGAAGGCGGCCGTGGACAGCGCGGCGTGCGCGGCCCGCCGCTCCTGCGCGGGCGCCTCCGCGTAGAGCGCGGCCGAGATCAGCGGATGCGCGAACCGTACGGCGGGCCCCTCGGGCTCCGTCGCGAGCAGTCCGAGGGCGGCCGCCTGGGCGGTCTCCGACTCGGCGTTGTCCCGGCCGGCCGCGTGCAGCAGGGCCAGCGTGGGCCGGGCGCCGGCGCTGGCCACGAGCAGGGTGCGGCGCGCCTCGTCGGACAGCATCTCCAGGCGGCTGAGCACCAGCCCGCAGCGAGGTCGGCACGCGCAGCGGCTCGCCCGGCCGGGGCGGGCTGGGATCCTCGGCCAGGGCGCGGCCCAGCTCGAGGGCGAAGAGCGGGTTGCCGCCGCTGGTGCGGTGGATGTCCCGGACGGTGGAGCGGGGCAGGCCGGTGTAGCCGCGGTGGTCCAGGAGCGTGGAAACCTGGGTGCGGGTGAGCGGGTTGAGGCGGACCGCGAGACTGTCCGGGGGCAACGCGCGTAGATGCCGGTCGTACTCCTGCCCTTCGGTCCGCACGGCGCACAGCAGCTGGACCGGGGTGTCGCCGAGGCGGCGGGCGGCGAAGCCGAGGAGTTCCGCGCTCGCCGGGTCGAGCCATTGGAGGTCGTCCGCGACGACCAGGACGGGCCCCTCGGCGGCGAGCGCGCGCAGCACCGACAGGACCGCCAGCCGCAGCGCCAGTCCGTCGCGCTGGAGGGTGGACTCGCCGCGTCCGGTGAGCGCCGACTCCAGGGCGGTGCGCTGGGCGGCGGGGAGCCGGTCGGACACCTCGCCCACGACCAGGCCGAGCAGGTCGGCGAGCGCCAGGAACGGGAGATGGGATTCGGACTCCGTCGCCGAGCAGCGCAACACGGTCCGGGTCGCGGCGGCGTTATCGGCGGCCAATGCCCGCAGCACGGTCGACTTTCCTATTCCGGCCGGGCCGTGGAGCAGCACGCTGCCGCCGCCGGCCAACTGCTCACGTGCTCCCGCGAACAGCTCCTCCCTGCCGATCACCAGGTCGGGGCGGCATCTGGCAGGCTCCTCGAAGTCCCGTCGCACGGTCACCGCTCCCCTCCGTGTGTCGTGTCCTGGCCAATATTAGGCAACGGGCTTTGGAATTCGGCGGGGCCGCGTCGTGAGGGAAATAACAACGGCCCGCAGAGAGAAATTCACCAAGGCGGTGCATGAAGGAGGGCGCCGACGGAAATCAGGGCAGGAACCCCGCCCGACGCGCGGCGACGACCGCCTCCCCACGGGTCCGGGACCCCAGCTTGCGCATGGCGGAGCGAAGGTATCCCTTGACCGTCTCGGCCCGCACCCCGAGCCGCTCGGCGGCCACCGCGTTCGTCGCGCCCGCGGCCACGCACGCCAGCACATCCACCTCACGGGCCGCCAGAGTCACCCCGTCCGCCGACGGGACGTCCGAGGTCAGCAGCCCGCACGCGGCCAGCAGTTCGGCCCGCAGCGCCTCGTCGGCGATCCGCGGCGCGAGCGCCCGCAACGCCGCGTGCGCCTCGCGCACCTGCTCCCACGCGGAGCCGTCCGCCGGGGCCCGGGCCGGCTCCGTCCGCGCCGCGGCCATCAGGTCCCGCGCCTCCTCCCGCAGGACCAGCGCCTGTTCCACGTCCCGCGCCGCCGCCACCGCCGCGGTCAGCATGCGGTCGCCCAGCGGCCGGGCGTCACGCAGGGCGCCGTACAGCACTCCGCGCACCCGGCGCCGTACGACCACGGGCACCGCCACCACCGAACGCAGCCCTTCAGCGGCGACCGCGGCGTCGTACTCGTGGCTGATCTGCCGCGAGGAGGAGTAGTCGGCGACGGCGCACGGACGGGCCAGGGCCACCGCCTTGCCGCCGAGGCCGTTGCCGGAGATCACCGCGAGGGCGCTCAGGGCGGGGGTGGACGTGCCGTTCAGTTCGCTGATGCGGATCCGCGGCCGGCCCGGCTCCACCAGGCCGCCGAAGGCGACCGGAAGCCCGGTCGTGTGCCGCAGCCGTACCAGCGCGCGCCGGATCTCCACCGACGCCGACCCCTCTGCTGCCACGCACACGCTCCTTCGTCCACGGCGCACACCCCCGTTCGGGGGTAGTGAGACCCGCATCACGCATTACACGATGGCAGAGAGCCGCCCGGCAATGGTGCCGGTACCGAGGAGGACAGATGACGACCGCGACGGAGCTCTTCCGCAGCGCGCGGGACTTCCTGCTGGAACACCGTGAGGACTACGCCACGGCGTACGAGGGCTTCGACTGGCCGCGCCCGCAGCACTTCAACTGGGCGCTGGACTGGTTCGACGTCATCGCGGACGGCAACGACCGCACCGCCCTGCACATCGTCGAGGAGGACGGCTCCGAGACCCGGCTCTCCTTCGGCGAACTGTCCGAGCGGTCCAACCGGGTCGCCAACCTGCTGCGCGAGCGGGGGGTGGGTGCCGAGGACCGGATCCTGGTCATGCTGGGCAACCAGGCCGAGCTGTGGGAGACGGCGCTCGCCGCCATGAAGCTGCGGGCCGTGGTCATCCCGGCGACCCCGCTGCTGGGCCCCGCCGACCTGCGCGACCGGGTCGAGCGCGGACGCGTACGCCACGTCCTGGTCCGGGCCGAGGACACCGCCAAGTTCGACGACGTGCCCGGCGACTACACGCGCACCGTGGTCGGCGGCCTGCCGGAGGGCTGGCAGCCGTACGAGGACGCGTACGCGGCCTCCGCGGAGTTCCTGCCCGACGGGCCGACCCTGGCCGGCGATCCGCTGATGCTGTACTTCACCTCCGGTACGACG
>NZ_JAGMUK010000002.1 GCF_019049245.1 Streptomyces sp. AC555_RSS877
AACGCGATCGAGGCGAAGGCCGTCACCCACACGAGGGCGACGTGCAGGAGGGTGGGCAGGCCCGCCATCAGCGCCAGGATGAACCGGTCCCGGCGGGTGAGCAGGCGGCGGTGCCCGTTGGGCACCTTCTTCTTGGCTGGGGCGGCTCCCGCAGGCGGCACGGCGGCCGCCTCCGGGATCTCCTCGGTGGTTTCGGTTGTCATGACGAGGCGAAGATCGTCTTCTTCTGGCGCTCGATCGAGGACAGCAGACTGTCGACGCCCTTGGGGTCACGGACGAACTTCTGCAGCGAGGGCTGCATCACCGTCGAGGTGAAGTCCGGGCGGCTGTCGCGGTCCATGAACTGGGTGAGGCTCTTGGCCCCGGCGATCATGTCGTACGCCTTCTTCTGAAGGGGGGTGTACGCGGAGGTGTCGGCCTTGGTGGAGGCGGCGACGACGCTCGGGTCGGCCTTGAGGTAGGCCTCCTCGGCCTCCGGGGTGCCCAGGAACTCCATGAGCTTGACGCCCTCGGCCTTGTTCTTCGGGCTCTTGCTCATCATGAAGCCGTCGGTCGGCGCCTCGACGGTGTCCTGACCGTACGCCGGGTCGATCTCCGGGAAGGCGAAGAAGTCGAGGTCCTCGAGGTCGGCCGGGTTGGTGAACTGCTGGCCCACGAAGGTGCCCAGCAGGTACATGCCGGCCTTCTTGGACACCAGGGTCTGGGCGGCGTCCTGCCAGGTGCGGCCGACGGCGCCGTCCTGGTGGTACGGGAGGATCTCGGCCCACAGGTCGAAGACGGACTTCACCTTGGCGTCGGTCCAGGAGGCCTTGCCCGCCATCAGGTCGACGTGGAAGTCGTAGCCGTTCTTGCGGAAGTTGATCTGGTCGAAGGTGCCGAGCGCGGGCCAGGCGTCCTTGTCGCCGAAGGCGATCGGGACCAGCTTGTCCTTCTGCATCTGCTTGCACAGCGCGACGAAGTCGTCCCACGTGGTGGGGACCTCGTAGCCGTACTGCTTGAAGACGCTCTTCCGGTAGAACAGCGCCCAGGGGTACGTGTACAGCGGCACGAAGTAGAACTTGCCGTCCTCGCCCTTGCTGAGCTTCTGCATCGCCTCGGGGAAGTTGCCCGCGATCGTCTTCCACACGTCGTCGATCGGGGTGGCCAGACCCTTGGCCGCGAAGAACTGCATCCGGTAGCCGGCGAACCAGGTGAACACGTCGTCCGGCGTGCCCTGCAGGTAGGAGTTGATCTGCTCCTGGAAGGTGTTCGAGTCCTTGGTGTTCACGTCGACCGTGATGCCGGTCTTCTTCTTGTACGCCGCGTAGACGTCGGCGAACGCCTTCTTCGGCACCGCGTCGGACGCCTTGGACCCGAGGGTGACCGTCTTCGGGTCGGAGGACGTGCCGCTGCCGCCGCAGGCACTCAGCAGGGGTATCCCGGCGCCGAGCAGGGCCGCACCGCCGACGCCGCGCAGCAGGGTGCGGCGGCTGGGAGAGGGGAGGGAGAGACCGGAGGAAGAGAGGTCGGGCATGAACGGCTCCTGACGGGAGGGTCGGTCATGGTCGTCGGAGATCCGATCGCAATCGACCAGAAATCAACTTGACCAAACACGTTTGCGCAATGACAGCCGTATGTCAGGTCATACGTCAATAGCTTTCGGGCCGTTTTGTCGAAACGTAATCGACACGAGCCCTTCCGCCCGGATGGGAACGTTCACGGAGGGCTGGGGGACCCTCAGGGAAGGGGTCGGGTCCGGTTGCCGAAGGGGGAAACCTGTCGGCCGGGCCGCCGCCGTCGTACGGAGCCCCGGTGCCCCCGCCTCAGCGGTGGCCGCTCGCGCCCGTCCAGTTGGATCCAGATCCGCACCTCGGTCCCGCCGAGCACCGACGACCCGATCCGCACGTCCCCGCCCGTCTCCTCCGCGAGCCGCCGCACGATGTCGAGCCCCAGCCCGGTCGACCCGGCGCTTCCCGAACCCCGGCCGCGCGCCATCGCCGCCTCGGGGTCGGCTATGCCCGGCCCCGCGTCGGACACCAGCACGATCACCGCGTCCTCGCCGTTGTGCAGGTCCACCGCGAAGGCGGTGCCCACCGGGGTGTGCCGGAAGACGTTGCCGAGCAGGGCGTCCAGGGCGGCGGCCAGGTCCGTGCGGGCCACGGGTATCCGCACCGGCCGGTCGGCCCCGGCCACTCGCCACTTGCGGCCCTCGTCCTCCGCGAGCGCCGACCAGAACGCCATCCGCTCGCGCACCACCTCCGCCGCGTCGCACCCGGCGCCGGGCCCGGCCGCCGCGGTCTGCGGCTTGGCGTCCCGGGCGGTACGGATGATCGTGTCGACCTCGCGCTCCAGCTGAGCGACCGCGGCCCGGGTCTGCTCGGCGGCCGGTCCGTCCCCGAGCGAGGCCGCGTTCAGCCGCAGCACCGTCAGCGGTGTGCGCAGCCGGTGGGACAGGTCGGCCGCCAGCTCCCGCTCGTTCGCGAGGAGTTGTACGACCTGGTCGGCCATGGAGTTGAACGCGACCGCCGCCAGCCGCAGTTCGGTCGGCCCCTCCTCGGGCACCCTCGCGCCCAGCTTCCCCTCCCCCAGTTCGTGCGCGCCCTCGACCAGGCGCTGCGCGGGCCGCACCATCCGCACGCCCAGCCGGTCGGCGACGGCGACCGAGCCGACGACCAGCGCGGCACCGACGCCGGCGAGCACCGCCCAGGCGGTGGCCACGCCATTGCTGACCTCGGACTCCGGGACGTACACCTCGACGACCGCGATCTCGCCGGAGCTCAGCGCGACCGGCTGGAGCAGCGCGGAGCCGCCGGACACCTCGCTGGTGGAGGCGCGGCCCAGCTTCCGCACGGTCGCGATGTCCCCGTCGGCGGCGCGCCGGCGCCCGAGGTCCACGGCCGCGGCGCCGTCGGACGCCGGTATGTGCACGGCCAGGCCCGCGTCCGCCCCGGCCGAGGCGACGACCCGCTCCAGCTGGTCGCGGTCGGTGGTGATGGACAGGGCGGGGGCGACGGCCGCGGCCTGCCGTTCGGCGTTGGAGAAGGCACGGTCCCGGGCCATCTCCCTGATGACGAGTCCGAGGGGGACGGCGAAGGCGACCACGACCATGGCGGTGACCGCCAGCGACACCTTGACCAGTGCCCACCTCATCGCGCCGGCTCCGGTCCCGGTGGCTCCAGCTTCACGCCGACGCCCCGCAGTGTGTGCAGATAGCGCGGGCTGGCCGCCGTCTCGCCCAGCTTGCGCCGCAGCCAGGACAGATGGACGTCGATGGTCTGGTCCTCGCCGTAGGACTGCTGCCAGACCTCGGTGAGCAGTTCCCTGCGCGGGACGACGACACCGGGCCGTCCGGCCAGGAAGGCGAGCAGGTCGAACTCGCGCCGGGTCAGGTCCAGTCGTACGCCGTCCAACTCGGCCTGGCGGCGCAGCGGGTCGACGGTCAGCCCGCCGACGCGCAGCACGCTCTCCGGCGGGGCGTCCCCGGCCGCGGTGCGGGAGCGCCGTAGGACGGCGGCCATGCGTGCCGACAGGTGCTCGACCGAGAACGGCTTGGTCAGGTAGTCGTCCGCCCCCGCGTTCAGCAGCCGGACGATCTCCGTCTCGTCGTCCCGGGCGGTGGCGATGATCACAGGGACGTCGGTGATGCCCCGCAGCATCTTCAGGGCCTCTGAGCCGTCCAGATCGGGCAGACCGAGGTCAAGGATGACCACGTCGAAACGGCAATGGGCGACCTCGCGCAACGCCTCCAGCGCGGTGCCGACGCTGCGCACCGTGTGGGCGGCGTCGGTCAGATGCCGGATGAGCGCCGAGCGTACGAACTGGTCGTCCTCGACCACGAGAACACTTGCCATGCGCGGCACCGTACGCCATGCGGCACAGGCCCATCCGGTGCCTGTGGACAACTTCCCGCCTGTGGAGAACAGGGCGGGGAGCGGGCGACACCGGTGGGACGCGTGAGGCAGGATGGCCCGCGATGCGCAGAGGACTCTTGCTCGTACTGGCCTGGACGCTCGCCACGGGCGCGGCGGCCACGCTGTCGTGGTGGGGCGTCCACACGGTGATGGCGGGCACGGCCTACGACCCGCCGCGCGCCCTGCCCGTCACTGCGGCCGACGCGACCACGCAGGAGTCGAAACCGCTGGCGTCGTCGACGAACCGGCCGGCCCCGTCCCCCTCGGCACGCCCCTCCCGCGAGCCGTCCCCGACCCACACGCGGACCCCCTCGAAGACACCGACGACGAACCCGAACCCGTCCCCCACCGCGTCCGGTCAGGTCAGGAGCTACGACACCGACGGCGGCCGTGCGGTCTTCGACCTCGGCAGGACCTCCGCGACCCTGGTGTCGGCGACTCCCGGCACCGGCTGGTCGATGCAGGTGTGGAAGACCGAGTCGTGGATCCGGGTGGAGTTCTCCTCGGGCGCGGACCGGGTGTCGGTGTTCTGCACCTGGCACGACGGGCCGCCGCGGGTGGAGATCGGGACCTACTGAGTCACCTCATCGGAACACCGCTGCCGGCGGCGCCGGGGAGGCCACCGCGGCCGCGTCGGCCACCGGTACGGCCCCGCCCGTGAAGTCGGTCAGCGACCTGCCGTGTTCGACACGGCCGGGGTGCGGGTCGGAGGCCGCGCGGCGGGTGAGTTCGGCGACGGGGAGCGGGTGGTCGCAGGCGACGAGGACCGCGTTGCCGAAGCGCTTGCCCCGCAGGACGGTCGGGTCGGCGACCAGGGCTAGCTCCTGGAAACGGGCCGCCGCGGTGGCGATCTGGCCGCGCAGGTGGGCCAGCGGCGGCCCGTCGGCGAGGTTGGCGGCGTAGCAGCCGCCCGGCTTCAGCGCCCGGCGGACCTCGTCGAGGAACTCGGTGGAGGTGAGGTGGGCCGGGGTGCGGGCCCCGCTGAACACGTCGGCGATGACGAGATCGGCCCATCCGTCGGGCACCTTGGCGAGTCCTTCGCGGGCGTCGACGGAACGCACCCGGATCCGGGCCCCCGTCTCCAACGGCAGCTCCCGGCGGACCAGTTGGACGAGGGCCGCGTCGCGCTCGACGACCTGCTGGGTGGAGCGGGGCCGGGTTGCGGCGACGTAACGGGCGAGGGTGAACGCGCCGCCGCCGAGGTGCACGGCGTGCACGGGCTTGCCGGGCGGGGCGGCCAGGTCGATGACGTGCCCGAGCCGCCGCTGGTACTCGAAGGACAGGTAGCCGGGATCGTCGAGGTCGACGTGCGACTGCGGCGCCCCGTCGACGAGCAGCGTCCAGGCCCGCGCCCGGTCCCGGTCGGGTATGAGTTCGGCGAGCCCGCCGTCGACGGTCTCGACGACGGCGGCGCTTTCCCGACGGGCGTTCCTGGACTTTCCCATTGCGCCATTATCAGGCGCCGCTGGGCGCTCGGCTCAGCGAGCCCGTGCCGGCGTCACCGGCAGTTGTCCGCCGCCTCGATCAGCCGAGCCGCCTCCCCCAGCGCCGCCCGCAGCACCGTGGGATCCGTCGCGAGGTCCGCCTCCCCCGGCGGCAGCAGCCAGTCCGAGCCCTCCACCGGCGGCTCGGGGCTCAGCCGCAGCCCCCGCCCGTCCGTCTCCGTACAGGTACTGCCCGGCACGTCCCACCCGGCCGCGGTCCCCGGCGGCACCACGAACCCCAGCGTGCCGCAGTCGTCGTCGTGCAGGACGGGCCCGACCGCCTCGTCGCCCGCCCCGCGCCGCAGGATGTCGACCGCCTCGAGCCCGTGCCGCGTCGGCACCGTGACGACGTCGCACGCGGCGTCCGGACACGCGGTCGGCGCACTGAACGAATGGGACGCACAAGGATCGGCGCTGTGTCTGGTCTCCATGCCGGCCTCCACCACGGAACCCCTCCTCCAACGAACGGGTCGGGAGTCGGGCGGCTCCCGGTCCGCAGGGTTCAACGCGGCCAGGTGTCAACGGCTACGGCAGAAGTCCGCCGCAAAGGATGGCAGTTCATGGCAGATCTCGGATGAGATATCCGGTTTGTGGCCAAACACCGCGTGCCGGGTCCGACACAGCGGGTACGTTCTTGCCCGCCGGAAACGGGGTGTCACACGGACAACTCGCCGTGAACCCACCACGGTTCCGGCATGGTTCGACGGTTCGCACGAGAGGACCCGGCCATGGCGTCGTCAATGGTGACCCCGTCCCCGTCCCCCCTACCACCGCAGCCGAACCTCGCGTTCCGGCAGTTGCGCGGCCAGCGCTCGCCGGCCGAGTTCGCCTCGGCGGTACGGCGGGCCGCCCGCGAGATCGGCGAGCGGGTCAGCTGCGACGCGCGCTATGTCGGCCGGGTCGAGGCGGGTGAGATCCGCTGTCCCAACTACGCGTACGAACGGGTGTTCCTGCACATGTTCCCCGGCCGCACGCTCACCGACCTCGGGTTCGCGCCCCGCTCGTCCGTACGCGGACGCCGGGCGCACGCCCCCGAGGACGCGGCCCCGTCCCTCGCGACGATGCCGGTGCACACCGCCGGTGAGACGCCGGGAACGTACGAGCCGTATGAAACGCAGGACCTGTACGAGACGCACGACAACGACGAGGAGAGCGACGTGCTGCGTCGCGCATTCATGACCAGCGGGGGCGCCACGATGGCCGTCGCCTCGCTGGGCCCCTTCACACTCGCCTTCGACGCCTCGGCCGCGGAACGGCCCGTCCGGCGCGTCGGGACGAGCGAGGCGGGCGCCCTCGAAGAGGCCGTCCGCAGGATCCGGCTGCTCGACGACCGGCACGGCGCGGACGGCCTCTACCGTCGCGCGGCCGCTCCGCTGCGCGCCGCCTACGCCCTGCTCGACGCCAACGCGACCCGGCAGACGACCGCCGAACGACTCCACTCGGGCGCCGGTGAACTGGCCATCTCGGTCGGCTGGCTGGCCCACGACTCGGGCCGCTTCGACGACGCCCGCTCGCACTACGCGGAGGCGCTCGCCACCGCCCGGGTGACCGGCGATCCTGGCCTTGAGGCGCACGCCTTCTGCAACACGGCGTTCCTCGCGCGCGACGCGGGCCGGCCGCGCGAGGCGGTGCGCTCCGCGCAGGCCGCGCAGCGCGTCGGGCGCCCGCTGGGTTCCGCCCGCCTGATGTCGCTGCTCGCGCTGCGCGAGGCGGGCGGCTGGGCCGGGCTCGCCGACCGCACCGGCTGCGAGCAGGCGCTCGCCCGCGCGCAGGTCCTCTTCGAGCGAGGCCGCTCGGACGCCGACCCCGAGTGGATGAGCTTCTACGGGGAGGCCGAACTGGAGGGGCTGGAGGCGCAGTGCTGGTCGACACTCGGCGACTGGCGGCGCGCGGCCCGGCACGCGCGCCGTGCGGCGCAGCTCCAGGATCCTCACTTCACCCGGAACATCGCCCTGTACACGGCGGAACTGGCCGACGACCTCGCGCGCGGAGGATGTCCCGACGAGGCCGCGGCGGCCGGGATGCGGGTGCTGGACCTGCTGGGCGAGGTCCAGTCGTCCAGGATCCAGACGATGCTCGCGGCCACGGCGAGGGTGCTGCTGCCGCACCGGCGGGCGTCGGGCGTGTCGACGTTCCTGGAACGCCACGCGAGCCTGCCGCGCACGGTCTAGCCGCGGCCCGTCGCGCCGAAGGGGCGCGCCCCCCGCACCGAACAGGCGCGGCACCCTGCCGGCGCCGGCGCGAGCTCCCGGCCGGCCGGATCGCCCAGATCGTCCCGGCGAGTCCTCCGCCATCAACGGCGGCTTTCCGACATGGGGGCGGCCACGACGTCTCCGCCTCCACCGTGCGGCCGGCGCCGCCGAGCGGCAGCCCGCCCGTCGGTACCAGCACCGCGCGCCGTGCTACGCCGTGAGGTGGCCCACATCGTTCCAGCTCTCGATCGCCGGTTCCCCATAGGCCCAGCCGAGGACCGAGAGGGACGTCGGGTTGAGCCTGATCCGCGCCGCGAAGTCGATCGGCAGTCCCAGCCACCTCGCACCGATGGACCGGAGTATGTGCCCGTGCGCGAAGACCAGCACGTCCCGGTCCTCCGCCCGCGCCCAGGCCACCACCTCGTCCGCCCGGGCCGTCACCTCGGCGAGCGTTTCGCCTTCTGGCACGCCGTCGCGCCAGATGAGCCAGCCGGGCCGGATGTCCTGGATCTCCTGCGGGGTCATCCCCTCGTAGGAGCCGTAGTGCCACTCCATGAGCGTGTCCCAGGAGCTCGCGCGCTCGCCGAAGCCGGCAAGTTCGCATGTCTCACGCGCGCGTGCCAGCGGGCTGGTACGCACCTCCGCCCCGGCCAGACCGTCGAGCGGCGCCCGGTGCAGGCGCTCGCCGAGCAGTTTGGCGCCGCGCCGTCCCTCTTCGAGGAGAGGTACGTCGGTCCTGCCGGTGTGCTTGCCGGACAGCGACCATTCCGTCTGTCCGTGCCGGGCCAGCAGGATGCGCGGTGCCATGAAGAGACCCTTCCGGGAGAAATGAGAGGCGAGGCACCTCCATCATGGCGCACGCTGTCCCGGGGCAACCTGGCGGGCGATCTCAGCGTCTTTGAGGGCCGGGGGCGTGCCACGAGGGTGCGCACACGCACCGTAAAGTGGCCCGACCGGATACAGACCACCGGACGCGCGTGAGACGAAGGGGGAGGCGATCGGATGCCGCAGACCGAGACACCGGGCACCGAGGCGGCCCCGCTCATCCGGTTGCGCTGGTGGACCGAGCTGCCGCTGATCGTGCTGGTGTACGCCTGCTACTCCGCCGGCCGACTCCTCGCCCGGGGCGACGTCACGAGTGCCGTCGACCACGGTCTGGCGATCCTGCGGGTCGAGAAGGTCCTGCGCATCAACGCGGAACACCCGCTCAACCGGCTCTTCACGAGCGAGGCGTGGATCGGCGTCCCGGCCGACTTCTGGTACGCGTCGCTGCACTATCTGGTCACGCCCGCGATCCTGGTCTGGCTGTTCCGGTCCCGCGCCGTGCACTACCGGCTGGCCCGCACCTGGCTGATGACGTCCACCTTCATCGGTCTGATCGGCTTCACCCTGCTGCCGACCTGTCCGCCCCGGCTGCTCTCGTCGGGCCACGGCTTCGTCGACACGATGGCCCAGTACAGCTCGTACGGCTGGTGGGGCGGCGAGGCGAGCGCCCCACGGGGCCTCGGCGGAATGACCAACCAGTACGCGGCCATGCCGAGCCTGCACGTGGGCTGGGCGCTGTGGTGCGGTGTGATGCTGTGGAAGTACGGCGGGACACGTACCGCGAAGACCGCCGCGATCGTCTATCCGCTGGTGACCACGATCGTGGTGATGGGCACCGCGAACCACTACTTCCTCGACGCGGTCGCGGGGGCCGCGGTGATGGGGGCCGGGCTGCTGCTCGCGCCGGTCGTCACGCGGTACGCGCAGCGGGTCACGGCGCCGATGCGGGTCCGGTTCACGGGTGTCGCGGCAAGCTCTCCCGGCGCACCTGCCTCGATTGTCAGTGACGGATGCCAGACTTCCGCGGGTGAGCACATTCCACGGCAGCGCGATTCACAGTTCGCAGGCGGAGCCGAACCGAGTGCCTCTCCCGCGGACGCGGGAGACGGGGCTCCGGCAGCGGCTCGCTGAGCTGCGCGGTCCCGAGGTACCGGCCAAGGCACTGGACGCGCGCGCCCTGGCCGCCCTCGCCGCCAACCCCGGCTGCAAGCGGCGGGCGATCCTCGACGGCGCCGGGGTGGACAAGGCGGCGCTCGCGGACGCGCTGGGCTCCCCCTCCGCCTTCGGCCAGTCGCAGTTCGCCCTGACGCGGGGCAACGCGTTCGAGGCGCGGGTCAAGGCGGACGGCGGCGCGGAGCTGCTGCGTCTGGTGCACGAGAGGCTGGACCGCAAGGCCGAGCCGCCGTCGAACGCCGAGGTGCCCGACCTCACCGCGATCGGCCCCGAGGGACGCACCGCCCGTACGGCCCTCGCCCTGCGCGACGCCACCGCGAGCGGCGGCTGGACGCTGCTCGACCACCCGATGCTGGCGCTCGACGTGGCCGGTTCGCCCGCCTTCCTGGAGCCGGACGCGGTGGTGGTGCACCCGGACGGCAGCTGGACGGTCGTCGAGATCAAGTCCTTTCCGATGCTGGACGGTTCGGCGGACCCGGCCAAGGTGGGCGCCGCCGCCCGCCAGGCCGCGGTGTACGTCCTGGCGCTGGAGGAAGAGGCCGCCCGCCTGACCCCACCGCCGCGCGTGCGTCACCACGTCCTGCTGGTCTGCCCGAAGGACTTCTCCAACCTCGCCACCGCGTCCGCCGTGGACATCCGCAAACAGCGCGCGGTGACCTCCCGCCAGCTGGCCCGCCTCACCCGCGTCCAGGACATCGCCGACGCCCTGCCCGAGGGCACCTGCTTCTCCCCCGAGCTGCCCGCCGACGAGCTGACGACCGCGGTCGAGGCGGTCCCGGCGACGTACGCGCCCGAGTGCCTGTCCGCGTGCGAGCTGGCCTTCCACTGCCGGGACCGCTCCCGCGCGGACGGCGCGGTGACGTCGCTCGGCCGCTCGGTGCGCGCCGAACTCGGCGGTCTGACAACGGTCGAGGACGTCCTGGCGGCGGCCCGCGGGGAGGCCGGGGATCCGGACGATCCGGCGGTGGCGGCGCTCAGGAGGGCGGCCGAGCTGAGGGCACAGGCCCTCGGCCGGGGAGTGGCCGCATGTCGCTGATCTCCACCCTCGCCCGCCTCGAAGCCGTCAGCACGGGCCGCGCCCAGCCGGTCGCCACCGTCCGGCACCGGCGTCTTTCCGAGCATCCCCTCGTCTTCGTGCCGCTCACCACCGCCGGTGAGGCCGGCGCCCCGCTCGGCGCGCTGGTGGGCACCGACCGGGACACCCCGCACCTGCTGGTCGTACCGCAGCCGCGCGACCGCGACCTCAGGTTCGCGTTCCTGGCGGAGCTCGCCGACGTCGTCCTGCCGTACCTCGACACGTATGCCGGTTCCGTGGAGGCCGCCGAGCGCACCGAGACCGACCCGGAGACCGGCAAGCGGGTCAAGGTCGAGGTCGAGCTGTGCACGGACGCCCCGCAGCTGATCGTGCCGAGCCGCGCGGGCATCGAGTTCGTACGGCTCCTCGGCCGCTCGATGCGTTTTCGGCGTACGGCGGAACAGGACCCGGAGACGCCGTACCCCGCGCCGCCCCGGCTGCCGTTGCTCGGCCGCTGGCTGACCCACTTCGCGGAGCGCGCCCGCGTGCCAGGCTCCTCGCTGCTGCTGGCCATGACCGACGTCCTGGCCCGGCACTGGGCGACCGGCCAGTCCACCCTGGAGGACCAGCACCTGGGCGCGCTGCTCGCCTGGATCGACCCGCCGGAGGGGAAGTCCGGCGCCGAGGCCGCCCTGTGGGCCGAGCTGCGGCGGGACGCGCAGGGCCAGCTGCTGTGGCCGCCGGCCGGCCCGGCCACCGACCCGGCGTTCGACAACAAGCTCCTGGCCCCCGCCATCGAGCGATACGACCGCGCCCGGACCGCACTCGGGACCGCCGAGGACGGGCTGGAGGCGGACGACCGGCTGGGCGCGCTCACCGCCGCCGAGCGGGAACTCCGCGACCTGGTGGCGAGCCGAACGCGGCCGACCTGGGACGCGGTGTGGCGCGGCCTGGACCTGCTGCGGGCCCTGCCCGAGGGCGGGCGCGTCGAGGAGCGGTGGACCCGCGACCGCTGGTCGTTCACCGGCCACCGCGACCGCGTCCTGTCCGGCGAGCCCCCGCAGCCGCGCCGCGACGACGCGGTCACCGCCGCGAACAAGCTCGCCGCGCGCGAGCGCGAACAGGCCCGTCTGGAGGCGCAGGAAGCCCTGGACGACCCGCTGGTCATGGCCGGACGGCGGCTGGCCGGTGAGGCGTTCGCGGGTGAGGTCACGGACGTCGTCATGACGTACAGCGAGGGCAAGCGGCCGAGCCCGCGCCCCCTGGTGACCGTACGGACGGACGACCGGCCGCATCTCGGGGAGCGGGTGAAGGTGTACCGCTCGCTGGGCGGGAAGCCGCAGGCGGCCGAGTTCGTGGGCCGGGAAGCGGAAGATCTGCTCGTGGTGCGGATCGTCGACAAGATGGGCCGCGGCAAGGAGCCCGAGACCGGTTCCGTGCCCGAGAAGGGCGACCTGGTCTGCTTCACCCTCTTCGAGCACGAGCAGCGGGGCGGAGCGAAACTGCCCGACCCGGAGGACACCCCGTGGACGCACGGCGGACCACCGGGTGAGCCGACGACACCGGCTCCCGACCCCCTGACCGCGGAGGATCTCCTGTGACCGCGTTCGATCCCGGCCTCGAGGCGTCCCGTGCCACCGAGGCGATCCTCCACGACACCCTGCACGGCTCGGCGCGCGGTGTCGTCGTGGACTCCCCGCCCGGCGCCGGCAAGTCCACGCTCGTCGTCCGCGCGGCGCTGGAACTGGCCGAGGCCGGTCGCCCCCTGATGGTGGTGGCGCAGACCAACGCCCAGGTCGACGACCTGGTGCTGAGGCTCGCGGAGAAGAACCCCGGCCTGCCGGTGGGACGCTTGCACAGCAGCGACGCCGACCCGTACGACAAGGCGCTCGACGACCTGCCGAACGTCCGGAAGTCGGCGAAGGCGGGCGACCTCACCGGGCTGGCCGTCGTCATCTCCACGGCCGCCAAGTGGGGACACGTCAAGGTCGACGAACCGTGGCGGCACGCCATCGTCGACGAGGCCTACCAGATGCGCTCGGACGCGCTGCTCGCCGTGGCCGGGCTCTTCGAGCGGGCCCTGTTCGTGGGCGACCCTGGCCAGCTGGACCCGTTCGCGATCGTCGGCAGCGAGCAGTGGGCGGGCCTGTCCTACGACCCGTCGGGCTCCGCCGTGACCACCCTGCTCGCGCACAACCCCGAGCTGCCGCAGCACCGCCTGCCGGTGTCCTGGCGGCTCCCGGCCTCGGCCGCGCCCCTGGTCTCCGACGCCTTCTACCCGTACACGCCCTTCCGCAGCGGCACCGGCCACGACGACCGCCGCCTCACCCTCGCGGTCCCGTCGGACGGCTCCGGCCCCGACCGGGTGATCGACGAGGCGGCCGAGTCCGGCTGGGGCCTGCTGGAGCTGCCCGCGCGGCACACCCCGCGCACGGACCCCGAGGCGGTGCGGGCCGTGGCGGCGGTCGTACGACGGCTGCTCGACCGGGGCGGCGCCGCCACCTCGGAGCGCTCCCCCGACCCCACACCCCTCACCGCCGACCGGATCGCCGTCGGCACGGCCCACCGCGACCAGGCGGCGGCGGTCCGCGCCGCGCTGGCCGAGCTGGGCGTCCAGGACGTCACCGTCGACACCGCGAACCGCCTCCAGGGCCGCGAGTACGACGTCACGGTCGTCCTCCACCCGCTCTCCGGCCGCCCCGACGCCACCGCGTTCCACCTGGAGACGGGCCGCCTGTGCGTCCTCACCTCCCGGCACAGACACGCGTGCATCGTGGTGTGCCGAGCCGGCGTGACCGACCTGCTCGACGACTACCCGTCGACGGAACCGGTCCAGCTGGGAACGCTCGTGAAGTTCCCGGACGGCTGGGAGGCCAACCACGCGGTGCTGGCACACCTGTCGGAGCACAAGGTGGCCTGGCGGCCATGACCGGCCCGTGGGAACATCGCGCGGCCCGCAGAGCTTGACACCGCTGGAGTGACCAGGGCTGCCGCCGGAAGCACCGGCCCCCTTGCGCGGGCGCGGGACAATGGACGGTGGCCCACTCACCGACGGGTCATCCGTGACGTACGAGGAGGAGAAGACATGGCGGAGCCCACGCCGCGTCGGAACGACCCGCGGCTACGCCCCGCGCCCCTGCTCTTCGAGCCCGCGCAGGTCGCCGACGACCCGGAGCGCTTCTTCGATCTGGAGTCGATGGACGACCCCCGCGCACTGCTGGCCCGTGCGACGGAGCTGACGCACGCGTTCCGTGCGGCGACCGACCGTGCCGTGGAGTTCCAGGCGATCGCGGCGGCCCAGCTGGCCGACCCGCGCCGCTTCGACCGGCTGACGCCGGCGGACATCGCCGCCCGGGCCGAGTGGACCGAGGACTACGCGAAGAAGATGGTCGAGTTCGGCCGGGATCTGCTGCGGGGCGCCGAGGGGCCGGGACACGCCGACCCGGTGTGAGACATGTGCACCATGCGAACCATGTGGTTCATGTGAAGCGCATGTACTGAACGCATATGCCAGGCGGGCAAGATACTCCCTCCCGGTACGACCCGTCCCGGTTTCCGGCAACCCTCGGAGACCGAGCGCTCACCACCGGTAGATGTAGTCGGCATGAGCAGCCCACGCGAAGAGACCGGCACCGACCGCTTCGACGTCTCGGGGGTCACCCCGGACGGAGCCGCCTGGCTCGCCTCGGCGGCAACGTATCCGCGCAGCACCCTCGCGCTCTGGGAGGAGCGGCCGGACGCCCCGGTCGTCCTGCCCTGCGGCACCGCCTTCGACGTCGTCGGCGCGCCCGCGTTCTTCGGGCGCCGGATGCTCGACCGGCTGTGGGACGAGGGCCCGGGGTCGGGGCCGGTCGCGGCGTTCCGGGGCCGGATGCTGCTGTTCGCCGCGCCCGGCACGGCACAGCGGCTGCCGTCGCTGCTGCACTGGGAGGAGTTCGGGCGCACCGGTGCCATCCCGCCGCTGCTGTGCCACGGCACCGGCGACGCGGTGACCGTCCCTGCACCCGTGGGCGCCGCGGGCTCCGTCGGCCCGTCCGGCTGCCGCTGGCTGGTCGCCCCGGACACCCGCCGGCCCTGGCTGCCGGGCCCCGAGATCCTGCTCTGGGCGGCCGTCCGGGCGGCCCGCGCGGCCGTGCGGATATCGATTTTTCCTCCCGCCGATCAGGGTGCTAAGGTCTACGACGTCAGCAGGCGCCGCTAGCTCAGTTGGTTAGAGCAGCTGACTCTTAATCAGCGGGTCCGGGGTTCGAGTCCCTGGCGGCGCACGACACGAAAAGCCCCCTCGCTCAGGCGAGGGGGCTTTCGCGTACCCACGCGGCTAGGGCCTGTCCGGCGGATCATGTTGCAGACGTGGGGCCTGGCACGCCGATCTGCGGTGTTGTCGTCGGTTGCCGACTCCCGCACTCTCGACTTCGCCCGAGCGGGGGGACCCCCATCGCGTCGACGCCCTCCTCCGCCTGGCAGCTCGACGCACCAGGCCCCGCTCACCTGCGCCGATGAGGCGCCGCGGATGTCCTGCGACTTGATCCGCCGGACAGGCCCTAAGCGGTCGTGATCTTCACCGTCCATGCCCCCGAGGCCGTCCGCCCCTCCACCTCCAGCCGCACGTCCTCGCCCGGCACCGTGAAGCGCTCGCCGACGGAGACCGGAGCGTCCGCGAGGGGCGGGTAGACGGAGGCCTCCCAGCAGGCCTCGGTGTGCGGGTGGGCGTCGATCACCTCCACCGGTCCGCCGCCGGACGCGGCGCCGCTGCTCACCCGGTAGACGAGGATGCCCGGTCGGCAGACCTGCGTGTCGTTGCCGACCGGCCCGCGCGCCTCGAAGGCGAGCACGCTGTCAACCCCGGTGCGCACGACCGCGAGCTTGGTCCCGCGGCCCAGCCCGAAGGCCGGCGCCCCGGCGGCGCCCACGACAGGGACGCCCGGCCCCGCGCCGAGCGGTTCCAGGGTCAGCCGGGTCGGCCCGGCGCCCCGTACGCACGCCACCTGCCGGGGCTCCAGCCAGCCGAGCTTCCACTTGTGCCAGCCGAACAGGTCCGGCGCCAGCGCGAACTGGCTGCCCATCAGGTCCCAGTCGCCGACGTACGTGTCCCAGTCGCCCTTGCCGTCCGCCGGACGGTGGTAGAGGTCCGGCAGGTCGAAGACGTGCCCGGTCTCGTGGGCCAGCACCAGCCGGTCCGGCGGATGCTGCTCGAACACCGTGACGACCCGGCGGATGTCGGTGCCGTCCGCCCTCAGCGGGGCGTCGAGGTTGACGACCTTCGTCGCGTCCGAGTCCACGCCGGGCGCGTCCGGATCGGCGACGAAGTAGACGATGTCGTAGCGCGAGAAGTCGACCTGCCCGTCGGCCGCGGCGAGCGCGTCGCGCAGGTAGGCGGCGCGGTGGGCGGGCTTCCAGTCGCGCTGTATGGCGTACGACGTGGAGGGCTGCGGCATCCGGATCCAGTCCCGCCGTGGATGCGGGCGCAGGGTGAACCGGCCGTAGGAGGCGCGCTCGAAGAAGCGGCTGGTGGCCGGGAAGTGGTCGGCGGTCAGCTCGGCGGGGCTGGTCAGCGGGACCGAGTCCGGGAAGGACAGGAAGACCGTCACCGCGTCCAGCACCCGGGCCGGGCGCGGATAGGCGGTGTTCCAGGTGTCCAGGCCCTCCGAGTGGTGGGCCTCGGTGCGCTGGAGGATGCACGGCGATACCGTGAACGGTTCGGCGACCGAGGGCCCGGTCACGAGGGAGGTGGCGGCGAGCGCCGACAAGGTGGTGAACACGGCCGCGGTACTGCGCAGTCGGGAGCGCGGAAACGGACGCGGCACAGGGACCTCCGGGTGCGGTTCACGGGACACCGCACCCAGACTGCTGGCGTTTGTCGTACTACGCCCTGTTTGTCTGCACCAGACGGGTGAGAAGGGCGAAGAGCCGTCAGGATCGACACCCCTGAATCGCTCACGGAACGTCACAACTGGTCAGACGCCTGAAGGAGCCGTCCAGACGCGCGCAGAAACGATCTGCCAGAAAGGCCCGTCGTTCCGGGACACTGGACTGTGGCTGGAAGGGCCCGGGGCCAGCCTCTATGATCGGCACACTTTCCTGGCGGACAGCGATCGAGTGCACTGCGGGAGCAAGCGGTGAGCGGAACGTCCGAAGGGCCGACGGCCGCGGTGGACCTCGACGGGTCAGCCGTAACAGAGAGTGATGTCCGCACGTCTCCCGGTCGCGAGACCCCGTCTCCCGGTCGCGAGACCCCGTCTCCCGGTGTGGAGCGCCTGTCTCTCGACACCGAGTCGCTGTCGCTCGCCCCGGAGCCCCTGTCGCTCGGTACAGCGACTCCGTCTTCCGATACCGAAGCTCCCTCCTACCGTTCGGTGTTCACCGCCGCGCCGCTCGCGATGGCCGTCGTCGACCGTGAGGGACTGGTCGTCGGAGCCAACGACATGCTCGTCACCCTGCTCGGCGCCGGCTCCGAGTCACTGACCGGCCGCGTCGCCGCCGACCTCGTGGACTTGGGCTCGGACGCCCGCACCTGGCACGCGTACCGCGAGGTGCTGCGCGGCCGCCAGGCGAAGCTGCGCTGCACGCGCCGCCTCAAGCACCCCGACGGGCACTCCCTGTGGGTGCAGGTCACCGTCGCCCCCCTGGCCGGGAACGAACCCGGGGTTCTGTTGTCGGTCGCCGACATCAGCGCCCGCCGTGAACTCCAGGCGCGGCTGCGGCACTTGCAGATGCACGATCCGGTGACCCGGCTGCCCAACCGCACCCTGTTCTTCGAGCGCCTTTCGGCCGCGCTGGAGGCGGAGTCGTACGAGCAGAGCGGTACCGGCCGGATCGGGCTGTGCTACCTGGACCTGGACGGGTTCAAGGCGGTCAACGACACCCTCGGCCACCGCGTCGGCGACCGGCTGCTGGCCGCCGTCGCCGAACGCCTCACGCGCTGCGCGGACGAGGCGGGCAACGGCCGGGCGACCGCCCCGCTGGTGGCCCGGCTCGGCGGTGACGAGTTCGCCCTGCTCGTCGAGGACTCCACCGGCACCGAGCAGCTCGCCGATCTCGCCGAGGCCGTACTGGAGGCGGTCCAGGCCCCCTTCGACCTGTCCGGTCAGCGGATGTCGGTGTCGGCCTCGATCGGTGTGGTGGAGCGGCAGGCGGCGGGCACCAGCGCGACCGGTCTGATGCAGGCCGCCGACACGACGCTGTACTGGGCGAAGGCCGACGGCAAGGCCCGCTGGACCCTCTTCGACCCGGAGCGCAACGCCCACCGCATGACCCGCCAGGCCCTCGCCTCCACGCTCCGCCCGGCCATCGAGCGCGGCGAGTTCGTGCTGGAGTACCAGCCGTTGGTGAGCATGGAGAACGGCCGGCTGCGGGGCGTGGAGGCCCTGGTCCGGTGGAATCACCCGCAGTTCGGAGTGCTGACGCCGAATCGGTTCATCGGACTGGCCGAGGAGGACGGCTCGATCGTGCAGCTCGGCCGCTGGGTGTTGGCCACGGCCTGCCGCCAGGCGCGGCAGTGGCAGCTGGACCACCCCGACGAGCCGCCGATCTTCGTCAGCGTGAACGTGGCGGTGCGTCAGGTCTGGGACTCGGATCTGGTCGCGGACGTGGCGGAGATCCTGGCGGAGACGGGACTGGAGCCGCGGCTGTTGCAGCTGGAGCTGACGGAGTCGGCGGTGATGGGCTCGGCGGGACGCCCGCTGCAAGCCCTCCAGGCGCTCAGCGACATGGGCGTGGGCATCGCGATCGACGACTTCGGGACCGGCTACTCGAACCTGGCGTATCTGAGCCGGCTGCCGGTGTCGGTGCTGAAGCTGGACGGGTCGTTCGTACGGGGCTTCCAGTACGAGGGTGAGGGCGTTGCGCCCAACCCGGCCGACGAGGTCGTCGTGGAGGCGATGATCCAACTCGCCCACCGGCTCGGCCTGACCGTCACCGCGGAGTGCGTGGAGACCTCGGCGCAGGCGTCCCGGCTGCGGCGGATCGGCTGCGACACCGGCCAGGGGTGGCTGTACTCGCGGCCGGTGCCGCCGGATCGTATCTCCGGACTGCTGGGCCTAGTCGTTCGGTAGGCCGTACGCGTCCGCGATCAGTTCGTACGAGCGCAGGCGCAGGTCTCCGGCATGCGCGTGGGACGTGATCATCAGCTCGTCGGCGCCGGTGCGCTTGTGGAGGTCGTCGAGGCCGGAGCGGACCTCGTCCACCGTGCCGTGGATGACGTTGGCGTTCCAGGAGTCGATGAACTCCTGCTCCATCGGGCTGAACGGGTACGCCTCGGCCTCCTCCGGGCTGGGGACGAGGCCGGGGCGGCCGGTGCGCAGGCGGACCATGCTGAGGGCGGCGGCGCGGACCTGGCGGCGGGCCTCGTTCTCGTCCTCGGTGGCGAGGGCGGAGACGCCGATGAGGGCGTACGGCTCGTCGAGGACCGCGGACGGCCTGAACGACTCCCGGTACAGGTCGAGGGCCGGGACGGTGTTCTGCGCCGAGAAGTGGTGCGCGAAGGCGAAGGGCAGGCCGAGGGACCCGGCCAGGCGGGCGCTGAAGCCGGAGGAGCCGAGCAGCCAGACCGGCGGGCGGTGCGGGGACTGGACGCCGCCGGGGGAGGTCGCCTGGATCGGGCCGGGTACCGCGTGGATACGGCGGTAGGGGTGGCCGTCCGGGAAGTCGTCGTCCAGGAAGCGGACGAGCTCGGCGAGCTGCTGGGGGAAGTCGTCGGCGCCTTCGTTCAGGCTGTCGGTGCGGCGGAGGGCGGCGGCGGTGGCGCCGTCCGTGCCGGGGGCTCGGCCGAGGCCGAGGTCCACGCGGCCGGGAGCCATCGCTTCGAGGGTGCCGAACTGTTCCGCGATCACCAGCGGGGCGTGGTTGGGGAGCATCACGCCGCCCGAGCCGAGGCGGATGCGGGTGGTGTGGGCGGCGAGGTGGGCCAGGATCACGGCGGGAGAGCTCGACGCCACGCCGGGCATGGAGTGGTGCTCGGCGACCCAGTAGCGGTGGTAGCCGCGGGACTCCGCGAGGCGGGCGATGTCGACGCTCGTGCGGAGGGCGTCGGTGGCGGTGCGGCCGGCGCCTACGGTGACCAGGTCCAGTACGGAGAGGGGGGTGGGGGCGGTGCCGTGCGGTGTTCCCCGGGTCTCGTCTGCCGTTGCGGTCACGGTGGGTGCCTCCTGGTGTGGGCCGTGCGCTGTCCTCCGGAGGTAACAGGAGGCAGTCCCCGCTTATTCCCTGGCACCCGGCGCCGGTGCGGGCGTCTGCTGGGGGCTTCGCCCCAGACCCCGGGCCTATGCCACCCACCACCCGTCTCGGTGGTCGAGAGGTGCGCCACCGGGGCGAGGGTCACCTTCTGTCCGACCGAGTCGGGTGGTCGGTGGGCGAAGGTCGGGGGTCCAGGGGGCGGAGCCCCCTGGTACCTCGTGGGCAGGGTCAGGCCTGGATGATCGGCTCACGGGTGAACAACGCGCCCAGCGCCGGCGCGTTCACCCGTCGGTCCGTCAGCCGCAACGCCTCCCACACCGTGACCTGGTTGGCCGTCAGGACCGGCTTGCCGAGTTCCTTCTCCAGGGACGGGATGTGGGCCGCCGTGTGCAGCGCCGTGTCCGGGAGCAGCACCGCATCCGCCGACACGTCGTCCGCCGCGCGGGCCAGCGCGAAGACCTCCGCCTCCTCCCACGTCCCGACCTCCGCCGCCGTGATGATGCCGGACCCGCGGACCCCGACCACCTCGATGCCCGCCGCCCTCAGGAACTCCGCGAACAGCGCGGCCACGTCGTCCGGGTATGTCGCGCCGACCGCGACCCGCTTCGCCCCGATCTCCTTCGCCGCGTGCACGAAGGCGAAGGACGTCGAGGAGGCCGGCATGCCCGCCGTGAGGGCAAGGGCGCGGACCTGGTCGTGGGCGCCCTCCCAGCCGTACACGAAGCTGCCGCTGGTGCAGGCCCAGACCACCGACTCGGCGCCCGCCATGCGCAGTTCCTCGACGCCGGCCGCGAGCCGGCCCGCCGAGCCCATCTCGAGGAGGGCGTCGACCCGGTGGGCGTCCTCGCCGATGTCGGTGTGCACCAGGTCCAGCCGGATGTCGCTCCCGAGCAGTTGCTCGATGCGTGGATAGTCGTCCTCGGCGGAGTGGCCCGGATAGAGGAACCCCAGTGCTGTCATGTCCACCCTTCCTGCTGCTGTTCTTCGTCCGGCAGTCCCGGTAGGTCCGGAAGTGCCTGCGCGTCCGGCAGTGCCGGCATGTCGGGCAGTACCGGACCGGTCCGTCGTGCCTCCGGATCGATCAGCGCCTGGTACGGCCCCACGGCACGGGTACCCAGTCGGCGCAGGGCCGCCCACATCGTGACCTGGTTGGCCGAGATCACCGGGATGCGCAGTTCCGCCTCGAGTTGGGGGATCACGTCGTACGTCGGCAGGTTGGTGCAGCTGATGAACAGGGCCTCGGCGCCGCCGTCCACCGCCCGGCGTGCCATCTCCGCCACGTCCCGGTACGGCACCTTCCAGATGTGCCTGGTCAGCCCCATGTACGCGCATCCGGTGACGGCGACGCCCGCCTCCGCCACGTACTCCTCCAGGGCCCGGGTGACGGACACCGTGTAGGGCGTCACCAGCGCCACCCGCCGTACGTCCAGCTCGGCCAGCGCCTCCAGCAGCGCGCCGGACGTGGTCACGGAGGGCAGTGCGCCGGCGTGGGTCATCGCGCCGCACATGGCGCGTTCCCCGGCGATCCCGCCGACGAAGCTGCCCGAGGTGCAGGCGTAGGCGACGACCTCGGGGGCGATGGCGGTGAGGGTGCGTACCGCGTCGTGCAGGGTCTCGTGCTCGCTGACCAGCCGGGCCAGGTCGAGGCTGACCTCGACGGGGACGTACGGCGTGCGTGTCAGATGGAGGGACACCTCGTCGGGCACCCAGCGCCACAGTTCGCGGTCGAGGGCGAAGTCGAAGGGGGCGACGACACCGACGCCGCGCTGGGGGCGGGGACCACCGAGAAAAGTGACGTCCATGGCAGACACCGGCCTCACTGTCGGAAGCGGGAGGGGAACGGACCGTGCACGTGCCCGTGTTGACGAAGGTAGGTTCGGGTGCGAGCGTGGTCAATCCGCCCTCGTGACGCCCAGGTCACGCCTTGGTCAACCGCTCATGTCCGCCCATGTCGGACGGCCGTCACCCGCCGGGAAAGGGCTCAGGAAACCGGTCAGGAGACCGGCTCGTGCATCCGCTCGGGCGTCGGCCACGGAAACCGCTCCAGAAACCGCTTCAGAAACGGCTCCAGAATGACCGCCTCCCCCTCCGGTCTTCCCCCCACCCTCCTGGTCCTCGACGCCGACCCGCTGCCCCGCCTCGGCAGGCTGACCGGCCGGGCCCGGATCGAGCACGCGGACGCGTCGACGCTGGCCGAGCGGCTGCCGCATGCCGACGTGCTGCTGGTCTGGGACTTCACCTCGCACGCGGTGCGTTCGGCCTGGCCGGGCGAGGGGCCGCGGCCGCGCTGGGTGCACACGGCGAGCGCGGGCGTGGACCATCTGATGTGTCCCGAACTGGCGGCGTCCGACACCGTGGTGACCAACGCCCGGGGTGTCTTCGACCAGCCGATCGCCGAGTACGTCGCCGCGCTGGTCCTGGCGATGGCCAAGGACCTGCCCCGGACCTGGGAGCTTCAGCGGCAGCGGACCTGGCGGCACCGCGAGTCGCAGCGGGTCGCCGGTACTCGCGCGTGTGTCGTCGGGTCCGGGCCCATCGGGCGGGCGATCGTCGCCACCCTCAAGGCGCTCGGCATCACCGCGGCGCTGGTCGGGCGCACCCCGCGGACCGGCATCCACGGCCCCGAGGACCTGGACCGGCTGATGGCCCGCGCCGACTGGGTGATCGCCGCGGCGCCGCTCACGGAGCAGACGCAGGGCATGTTCGACGCCCGCCGCTTCGGCGTCATGCAGCCCTCCGCGCGGTTCGTCAACGTGGGCCGGGGGCAGCTGGTCGTCGAGGACGCGCTCGCCGAGGCGCTGTCCAAGCGGTGGATCGCGGGTGCGGCCCTGGACGTCTTCGAGCACGAACCCCTCACCCCGGACAGCCCGTTGTGGCAGGTCCCGAACCTGATCGTGTCCCCGCACATGAGCGGCGACACGATCGGCTGGCGGGACGAACTCGGCAACCAGTTCATCGAGTTGTACGAGCGCTGGGAGGCGGGCAGACCACTGACGAACGTGGTCGACAAGCAGCGCGGCTACGTCCCCGGACGCTGAACCCCCACGGCTGGAGAGCGCATGACGGAGCAGGACCTCGATCTGACCGGGCTGAGCGCCGTACAACTCCTCGACGGTTACCGCAAGGGCGAGTTCAGCCCCGTCGAGGTGACCCGCGCGACCCTGGCACGGGCCGAGCGGATCCAGCCGGAGGTGAACGCGTTCGTACGGCTCACCGCGGACGATGCGCTCGCGCAGGCGCGGGCGTCGGCCGACCGGTGGCGGCGGGGCGAGCCGGCCGGTCTGCTGGACGGCATCCCGGTCACGGTGAAGGACATCCTGCTGCTGCGCGGATCGCCGACCCTCAAGGGCTCCAGGACCATCTCCGAGCAGGGCCCCTGGGACGAGGACGCCCCGTCCGTCGCCCGTCTGCGCGAGCACGGCGCGGTCTTCCTCGGCAAGACCACGACCCCGGAGTTCGGCTGGAAAGGCGTGACGGACTCGCCGCTGAACGGCGTGACCCGCAACCCGCACGACCCCACCCGCACCGCGGGCGGCTCCAGCGGCGGCGCGGCGGCGGCCGTGGCGCTGGGCGCGGGACCGCTGGCCCTGGGCACGGACGGCGGCGGCAGCGTCCGTATCCCGGCGGCCTTCTGCGGGATCTTCGCGCTGAAGCCGACGTACGGCCGGGTCCCCCTCTATCCCGCGAGCGCCTTCGGCACCCTCGCCCACGTGGGCCCGATGACCCGCGACGCGGCCGACGCTGCCCTGCTCCTCGACGTCATCGGCACCCCGGACTCCCGTGACTGGTCAGCCCTCTCCCCGGCACCCGCCTCCTTCGCGGCGGGCCTCTCGGGCGGGGTACGGGGTCTGCGCGTCGCCTACTCCCCCTCCTTCGGCGGCCAGGTCGCCGTGCAGCCGGCGGTCGCGGCAGCGGTCCGGGGTGCGGTGGAACGCCTCGCGGAACTCGGCGCGTACGTCACGGAGGCCGACCCCGACTTCACCGACCCAGTGGACGCCTTCCACGCTCTGTGGTTCGGCGGCGCGGCCCGCGTGACCCAGCATCTGGGCCCCCAGCAGCGTGAACTGCTCGACCCCGGCCTCCAGGAGATCTGCGCCCAGGGCGCCCGTCTCACCGCCCTGGACTACCTGGCCGCGGTCGACGTCCGCATGGAACTGGGCCGCCGCATGGGCCACTTCCACGACTCCTACGACCTGCTGGTCACGCCCACTCTGCCGATCACGGCCTTCGAGGCGGGCGCCGAGGTCCCGAAGGGGTCGGGCCACCGCCGCTGGACGGGCTGGACGCCGTTCACGTACCCCTTCAACATGACCCAGCAGCCGGCGGCGTCCGTACCGGTGGGCACGGACGCGGACGGTCTGCCGATCGGCCTCCAACTGGTGGCGGCCCGGCACCGCGACGACCTGGTGCTGCGGGCGGCGCACGCGCTGTACGAGGCCCGGGTCGCCGGCACGGCCCTCTCCGTCACGCCCTCCGGAAGCTGAGCGTCTCCCCCGCCGCCCCGGTCCGCCACAGGTCGTTGCAGGCGTCCGCGAGTTCCGGCAGGCCGTCGACGATCTGGCCCCAGACGATGCCCGGCACCCAGCCCACGTCACCGTTGAGCAGCAGGTTGTTGCGTTCGTAGAAGAGAGCCAGGTCGACGACCGTCGTACCCGGGCGTACCTCGCGGTCGTAGCCGTAGGACTTGGTGCCCAGTTCCGCTCCGGCGAAGGAGAAATAGCAGAGATCGCCGGGGATGGGGGTGACTGTCGGGTTTTCCAGGGGTGGCTCGGATGTCGCGAACGGGGGGAACAGGGCGTAGATCTCGTTGCGTGCGTATTTGGCGTGGTAGACGTCGCCGGCCAGGGGAAGGGCGTCCCAGACGGCCGCGCAGGTGATCGGGGCGCGGTCGTCGAGGAGCTTGGCGGTGCAGGTGATACCCCGCTTGACCAGGGAGACTTCGATGTAGCGATCAGCCATGCGTTCCATGGTCCCCCGCCGGTCAAGAGGGCCTTGTCGAAGATCGGGGCCGAAACCGATCGGCATACCTGGCGTGGTCTCGGGTAGCCGCGCCGCCATGGCTCCACCACTGGAACATGGCACACACAGGTCCGGGACCACACGCCGGTCGCTGCTCGCGGGGGTAGCGGCGCTCGGCGCGCTGGGTGCCGCCGGGTGCTCGCGCGTGGCCACCGCGTCGAGCACCGAGGGCGGTGAACTCCTCGACCGGCTGAAGGCGGCCGGTGTCGTACGGCTGGGAATAGCCGGTGAGATTCCCTTCGGGTACATCGACACGAACGGCGAGATGACCGGCGAGGCCCCCGAGCTCGCCAGGGTGATCTTCAAACGGCTCGGGGTCGACAAGGTGCAGCCCGTGCCGACCGAGTTCGGGTCGCTCATTCCGGGGCTGAACTCCCAGCAGTTCGATGTCGTCGCCGCCGGGATGTACGTCAACCCCGAGCGCTGCGAGCAGGTCATCTTCTCCGACCCCGACTACCAGATGCTCGACTCTTTCATCGTGCGCAAGGGCAATCCGAAGGGCCTGCACGACTACAAGGACGTCGTCGAGAAGAAGGCCAGGTTCGCCACCGGCACCGGGTACGCCGAGATCCAGTACGCCGTCGAGGCGGGATACAAGGAGAGCGACATTCTGATCGTTCCGGACCAGGTGGCCGGGTTGAACGCCGTGGAGGCGGGGCGGGTCGACGTCTTCGCCGGGACCGCGCTCACCACCCGCGAAGTCGTGAAGAAGTCGAGCAAGGCCGAGGCCACCAAGGCCTTCGCGCCGCTCGTCGAGGGGAAACCGCACGTGGACGGGGGCGCCTTCGCCTTCCGGCCCACCGAGACGAATCTGCGGGACGCCTTCAACGTCGAGTTGCGGAAGCTGAAGAAGAGTGGGGAGTTGTTCCGGATCCTCAAGCCCTTCGGGTTCACCGAGGCCGAGATGACGGACCTCACCGCGAAGGAGTTGTGCGGCGGATGACCTCGGGACTCTGGGAACTCGTACTCAAGGGGATATGGACCACCGTCCAGCTCCTCGTCTTCAGCGCGCTGCTCGGCGCGGCCGTGGCCTTCGTTGCCGGCGTCGCCCGCACCCACCGGCTGTGGATCGTCCGCTTCCTCGCGGGCCTCTACACCGAGGTGTTCCGCGGGACCTCCGCGCTGGTCATGATCTTCTGGGTGTTCTTCGTGCTGCCGATCGCCTTCGGCTGGCAGCTCGTCCCGATGTGGGCGGGCACGCTCGCGCTGGGACTGACCTACGGGGCGTACGGCTCGGAGATCGTGCGCGGCGCGCTGAAGGCCGTCGACCCGGCGCAGCAGGAGGGCGGGATCGCCCTCAGCTTCACGCCGTGGCAGCGGATGCGGCTGATCATGCTGCCGCAGGCGGTGCCGGAGATGATCCCGCCGTTCTCCAACCTGCTGATCGAACTGCTCAAGGGCACCGCGCTGGTGTCGGTGATGGGCATGGGCGACCTGGCGTTCAGCGGCAATCTGGTGCGGCTGGCCCTGCAGGAGAGCGCGGAGATCTACTCGTACCTGCTGGTGATCTACTTCGTGATCGCCTTCCTGCTCACCCGTGTGATGCGGGGGCTGGAGACGAAGCTGAAGGCGGGGGTCGGCAAGGGGCCGCAGCGCGGGGTGTCCGTCAAGGATGAGCTCACCCGGCCCGAGGCGACCGGGGTCGGCGCAGCCGGAGGTGCCTCATGAAGTGGGACTGGGACGCGGTGAGCGGCTTCATGCCGCACTTCTGGGACGGTCTGCTGGTCACCCTGCAGGCGCTGGTCCTGGGCTCGTTGATCTCGTTCGCCCTCGGCCTGGTGTGGGCGCTGCTGATGCGCACGCCCTCGCGCTGGGTGCGCTGGCCGGTGGGCGTGGTCACGGAGTTCGTACGCAACACCCCGCTGCTGGTGCAGCTGTTCTTCCTCTTCTACGTGCTGCCGGAGTGGGGCGTGACCCTGTCCGCGCTGTCCACCGGCGTGATCGGCATCGGGCTGCACTACTCGACGTACACGATGCAGGTCTACCGCGCCGGTATCGAGGCCGTGCCGGCCGGCCAGTGGGAGGCGGCGACGGCGCTGAATCTGCCGGTCACCCGGACCTGGCGGGTGGTGATCCTGCCGCAGGCGATCCGCCGGGTCGTGCCGGCGCTCGGCAACTACGTCATCGCGATGCTCAAGGACACGCCGATGCTGATGGTGATCACCGTCCTGGAGATGCTCGGGCAGGCGCGGCTGTACTCCCAGGAGCACTTCCAGTTCACCGAGCCGCTGACCGTGATCGGCGTGGCCTTCATCCTCATTTCCTATCTGGCCTCCCTTCTTCTGCGAGCACTGGAGCGACGTCTTGTCCACTGACGCCCCCCTCATGAAAGAGCCCGACGCCAACGCCAACCGGCCGGTGGACGGCAGCGAACTGATCCGCTTCGAGCAGGTCACCAAGCGCTTCGGGACGAACACCGTCCTCGACCGGCTCGACTTCTCCGTGGACTCCGGCAAGCACGTCACGCTGATCGGGCCCTCCGGCTCCGGCAAGACGACGATCCTGCGGCTGCTGATGACGCTGGCCAAGCCCGACGAGGGCACGATCACCGTCGACGGGCAGCGGCTCTTCCCCGCCCCCGAGAAGCAGGTCCGCGAGGTCCGCAAGAACATAGGGATGGTGTTCCAGCAGTTCAACCTGTTCCCGAACATGACGGTCCTGAGGAACATCACCGAGGCCCCCGTCACCGTCCTCGGCATGTCCAAGGACGAGGCGGAGGAGCGGGCCCGCGATCTGCTGGAACTGGTGGGCCTGGCCGACAAGCGGGACTCCCGCCCGACCCAGCTGTCCGGTGGCCAGCAGCAGCGGGTGGCGATCGCCCGGGCTCTGGCGATGCGGCCACAGGTGCTGCTCCTGGACGAGGTGACCTCGGCGCTGGACCCGGAGCTGGTCGCGGGCGTCCTGGACGTGCTGCGGGACATCGCCCGCACCACCGACATCACGATGCTGTGTGTGACCCACGAGATGAACTTCGCCCGGGACATCTCCGACCAGGTCCTGATGTTCGACTCCGGCCGGGTCATCGAGTCGGGACCGCCGGAGAAGATCTTCAGCGAGCCGGAGCAGGACCGGACGCGAGAATTCCTCAGCGCGGTTCTGTGACGACAAGAGGTGAACAGAGCTCAACACCCGAGGTCCACGGGTCGGAGCTTGTCACTGGCATATGCCAGAGTGCCAGCACCCCTGCTGAGAGGGCCGCCCGACCGACGTAATCTCGTCAACAGCCGCTCACTACAAGCCTCTTGCCCGCTATCGTGGAGGGGATTCGCTGTCCGGATTACGGCCCAGTTGCCAGAGCGACCGAGCGAGCGCAGGGGGAACACCGTGGCGCTGATGCACGAGCCGACCGCGCCGCACCACTCGACCCAGGACGCCCTGCGCGTCCTGGAGACCGTGGCGCGACACACCACCGGAGTCACCGACACCCGTCTCGCCCGCCTGACCGGCCTCAACCCGGAGCGACTGACCACGCTCCTGAGGATGCTGCGCCGCGAGGGTTACGTCGAGCAGGGCACCGACGGGGCGTACGTCACCGGCGCCGCCCTCACCCGCCTCGGTTCCGCCGAGGGCCGCGACCAGGCGCTGCGCGAGCGGCTCCAGCGCACCCTGGACCGGCTGCGCGACTCGATCGGCGCCGCCGTCTACATCAGCCGGTACGTGGACGGCGAGGTCACGATCGCCCAGTACGCCGACGGCCCCACCACGCCCTCGGTCAACGAGTGGGTCGACTTCCGCTACTCCGCCCACGCCACCGCGCTCGGCAAGAGCCTGCTCGGCCAGCTCGACCACAACGGCCGCCGGGACCATCTCTCCCGCCACAAGATGGCCCGGCTCACCTCCCGCACCATCACCAGCGACAAGCTGCTGCTCTCCCGCCTGGAGACCCAGCCGCCCACCGTGCCCCACCTCGACCTGCAGGAGTACGCCGTCGGCACGGTCTGCGCGGCCGTCCCGATCACGGCCGGCTCCTCGGTCGGCTGCCTCGCCCTGTCCCTGCCGGTCGAGCACGCCCACCGGCTCCGCCAGGCAGCGGACAAGCTGAACCGGGGGGCGGCTCCGGTGCTGCTGTCGTTGGCGATCTAGACCACCGGCACGTGGTCCGGAGCACTCCTGTGGGCCAGGTAGTATTTTCTTGTCGTCGGCCGCGAGAGTGGTCGCCGGGAGTCATGCGCCGCTAGCTCAGTTGGTTAGAGCAGCTGACTCTTAATCAGCGGGTCCGGGGTTCGAGTCCCTGGCGGCGCACAGGTGAAGGGCCTCTCGTCACACGAGGGGCCCTTCGGCGTCTGCCGGGGTCAGCCTCCGGTACGTCTGCTCCCCGGGAGGCCGCCACCACACCGGATCGGCACACCGGATCCCCTCCTTCCTGAGCCGCGCCCGGTGGATCTTGTTCGTGGCGGTGACCGGCATCCGCTCCACCACCCGCACGAACCGGGGCGCCATCTTCGTCCCCAGGTCCGGCTGCGCGGACAGGAACCCGGCGAAGGCCCGGGGTTCGAAGTCCCCGGCGATCGCCGCCATCACCTGGTCCCCGGTCACCGGGTCCGGCACCGCGTACACCGCGACGGCGACCGCGCCCTCGTACCGGGCGAGGATGTTCTCGATCATCGCGGCGGCCAGGTTCTCGCTGTCGACGCGCAGCCGGTCGTCGGTGCGGCCGGCGAAGTAGAGGTAGCCGTCGGTGTCGCGGTAGAAGAGGTCGCCGGTCCAGTACCAGCCGTCGTCCCGCAGCCGGGCCGCGTCCGCGTCCGGGTTGCGCCAGTAGCCCTCGAAGGGGCTGGGTCCGCGGTTCACCAGTTCCCCGATGGCCTCGTCGCCGTTCAGCAACCGTCCGGCCGGGTCGAAGACGGCCGGCGGGCACTCCTCGCGGGTGGCCGGGTCCAGCACCGCGAGTCCGGGCGCCGCCGGGCCGACCGCGCCGGGCGGGGTGCCGGGCCGCCACTGGATCGCCGCGCCGCCCTCCGAGGAGCCGTACCCCTCCACCAGCCGCACCCCGAACCGCCGCTCGAAGGCCGCCGCGTCCACCGCGCCCGCCTCCGTGCCGAAGCCCAGCCGCAGGGGGTTGTCCCGGTCGTCGGGGCGCGGCTCGGTGGCCAGGAGGTACTGGATCGCGCGGCCCACGTAGGTGAAGTACGTCGCCCGGTACTCCCGTACGTCCGTCAGGAACCGGGACGCCGAGAACCGCCGGCGCAGCGCCACGCCCGCCCCGGCCGCGAGGGCGGGGGCCCAGTCGGCGATCACCGCGTTGCCGTGGAACATCGGCATGCAGACGTAGTGCACGTCGTCCCGGCGGACGGCGAACTGGTCGGCCAGCGAGCGCCCGGCGGCGGCCAGGCGGCCCTGCGAGCACAGCGCGGCCTTCGGGGCGCCGGTCGAGCCGGAGGTGAAGTAGAGGAGGAGGCGGTCGGCCGGGGTGGCCCGGGAGGCGTCCGGCCGCGCGTCCGCGTAGGGGGCGAGCACGTCCTCGTACTCCTGGGTGTCGGTCACCAGGAGGCGTACGCCGGGGAGCCGGAGGCCTGCGAGGAGGGGCAGGTGGGTGCGTTCGGTGACCAGGACGCGGCACTCGGTGTGCAGGATGTCGCGGGCGAGTTCGGGGCCGCGCCGGGTGGGGTTGACGCCGGCGACGGCGGCTCGGGCGAGGGCGGCGGCGCTCAGCCACATCGGGTACTCGGGGGTGTTGTCGAGCAGGACCCCGATGTGTGGACGGGGTGGCAGCAGGTCGGCCAGCAGCGCCGCCCTGGCCGCGGCACCGGCCGCCACCTCGTGGTGGGTCAGTGTCCGCTGTTCACACCACAGTCCGGGCCGGCGGTCGTCCCACCGTGCCGCGACGAGTTCCGCGACCGTGCTCCGTCGACTGGCCTCCATGGCCGCGCACGGTAGCTGATGATCCGTCAGATGTGGAGCCCGGGTCGTGAAGTCGTCCGTCAGACGAACACCACCAGCGCCACCGCCATGAAGCCGAGGCAGACCAGGGCGATCACGCCGAGGAACGCCAGCAGGCAGCCGGTGCTCGCCGCCAGCCGCCCGCGGGCCGGCGGCTTGGCCGTGGCCCGCTCCGGGCGGTTCGCCGCGTAGTGCACGAGGACGATGTCGCCCGCGACGGTCGTTCTCGAGCCGCCCGGCTCGTCGAAGCGGACGACGCGGCCCTCGTGCGTGAAGAACTCGTAGACGTGGTGCAGGGTCGTGTGCACGGACGTGCTGCCGCCACCGCTGGTCGTCGTGTACGCCCGCAGGCAGCGGGCCTGGGCCGTCAGGCCGCTGTTCCAGGCGCTGCTGACGTCCTGGGCGCGACGGATCACCGCGAACGCGGCGAAGCCCACGATCCCGAGCATGAGCAACGGCATGACGAGGAAGAGCGCTTCCATGGTGTCCCCCGATGTCCTGCGCCGTCCTGTTCGGCGGCGTGTGGGGGACCTACCCGCGGGGGGTGCCGGGCTGTCTCAAGTAAGGCTCAGAGTTCCGGCACCCCCCCGGGCGGCGCTCAGAACGTGACGTCCGAGCAGGCGTAGAACGCGTTGGCCGTGTCCGCGATCGTCCACACCGCGACGATGACGTGACGGCCGCTCAGCCCGGACGGCAGGGTGCCGCCGTGGGAGAGCGTGGACGGGGGTCGCTGGCCGCCGTAGGGGACGGTCAGGAACGGGGTGAGGTTGAGGTCGGAGCGGGCCAGGTTGTGGTTCTGGTTCCAGCCCGCCTTGGTGACGAAGTACTTGAAGTCGGTCGTGGCGTGCATGGCCGTGAACTGCCAGCGGAACGTGTAGCTCTGCCCGCCCGACACCCTCGTCGTGGGCCAGGCGCCGCCCGACGGGGTCCTCGGGCTGTCGAGCTGGGCGAAGGGTGTGTTGCCGCCGGAACAGATCCGGCCGTCGGCCGGACCGGACGCGGGGAAGCCCTTGGGGCCCTCGACGCTCTGCGGCTCCCACTGGATGTTGCCGCAGTTGGTCACCGAGCCGTTCTGGCAGAGCTTCTGACGGCTGATGGGGAGGTCGGTGTAGCCGTGGCCGCTCGCGCCGCCGGACGAGAGCACGAGGGCTCCGGTCGTCGTGAGGCCGAGCGCGGCGGCGTACCACCTGGTCTTTTTGCGCATGCTGCCGCTCCTGGAGAACGTGGGGGAGGTTCAGTGAGCTGTGCAGGTAGGTCTAGACCAAGTCCCAGATTATGGCCGCCGCATGGGCATGTCCATACCAATCACGGCCCGGACTCTCCGCGCCCCGCGCAGAACGCCACCGTCAAGTCCTTCACCAGCGCCTTGCGTTCGTAGTCGTCCAGCGCCACCAGCCCCCGCACGGTCAGCCGCGTCACCGTGTCCTCCACCGAGTCGACGACCGAGGTGAGCACGCTCGCCCGGTGCTGGGCGTCCAGCGCGGCGATCCGGCGGCGGTGCATCGCGGACGCGACCTCGGGCGCGTACTCCACCCGTACCGGCTGCACCGAGAACACCTCGACCCCGACCGGCGCCGCGTCGGCCGCGACCAGCCGGGTCAGCGCGTCCCCCGCCGTGTCGGCGGGCCCCCGCCCCGAACCGGGCATCTCCACCGGCACTCGGGCGAGCCCCGCCTCCACGCACTCGCGCAGATACCTCTCGTGGTCCTCGACTCCCAGCGTGGCCCGCGCGGTGTCCCGCACCCGCCACACCACCAGGACCACCGCCCGCAGCGCGACCCCGCTCGCGTCGGCCGCCGGCATCGGCTCGCTGCGCCAGTGCCGCAGCCGGACGTTCACCCGGCGGCGCAGCAACAGCGGGTTGACCCACATCAGGCCGGTACGCCGGACCGTGCCCCGGTAGCGGCCGAACAGTCCGAGCACCCAGGCCCGCCCGGTCCGCCCGCGCGCCAGCCCGCCGAACCCGAACAGCGCGAGGCCGCCCGCCCCGGCGTACGCCGCCCACTGCGCGGGACCGAGTCCCGTCCCGGCGTACGACGGCAGCCCCAGCGCCTCCACCACGAGCGGCGGCAGCGCGCCCGCCCACCACGACGTGGCCAGACAGCCGGCCGCCCCGCAGACACCGGCGAACACGCCCGCCGCACCCGGCAGCACCCGCGCGGGCCGTTCCGTCAGCGCGGGGTCGATCTCCGGCGCGGGCCGCGGCTCCAGGGGCACCTGACGCCGGAACCGGGGCTGTTCCCCGGCCCCCTGCCGCCGCCCCACGACCGCCGGCTTCAGCGGCACCGACACCGGGTCGGGTTCGTCGCGGAACAACAGGTGGACGGGGATCTCGGTGGTCGCCTCGTTCTGGATGAGCCGAGCGGGACGGGACGGCCCCTCGGACTCGGGGGTGTGGGAAGTGGTCGTACTCATGCGTGCCTCCAGCCTCCGCGCCAGATACGCCATGACAGTGCGTGGGATCGCGAGCAGATCGCGAGCAGTGCGTGGGGTCGGGACGGTGAGCGGTCCCCGGGCTACGCGAAGAGCCGCCGCCAGGTCTCCGGCCCCGGGTAGCCGTCCGCCGCGCCGCCCCGCCAGCCCTGGGCGCGCTGGAAGGCCTCGACGCCGCGCCGGTCCGCCTCGCCCCAGCGCGGTCCCGGCCCGGTCGTGTAGTAGGTGCCGAACCCCTTCTTCACCAGTTGCTTCCCGAGCTCGGTGACGTACGTGTTGTGCGCCCCGGGCCGGAACATCGCCCGCCCCGGATAGCCGGACACCCCGTGGGAAGCGGGTCCGGCCGCCCCGGCCGTGACGTCCCTGCCCTGCCCCGTCACCAGCAGGGCCCAGGTCCGCGGACCCGGCAGCCCGTCCGCGTCGGCGCCCCGCCAGCCCTGGGCCTGCTGGAAGGCCCGGGTCGCCCTGCGGTCGGCGTCCGACCAGCGCGGGCCGGGACCGGAGGTGTAGTACCGCCCGGCGCCGCGCTCGACGAGCAGGCGGCCGAGTTGGGTGACGTACTTGTTGTTCGCGCCCGGACCGAAGTACGCCGAGCCGGGGAACGGCGTCGCGGCCGGCTCGCCCGGCTTCACGCTGTCGGGCTTCGTGGTGTCCGGTGGCGCCCCCGCCGTACCGGCCGCGAGCCCCTTGTAGCGGTAGGCGACGTACCGGTCGGAGTGGCTCCAGTAGGCGTACGGGGTGGACTGCCGGCGGGCGTGCGGGCGGGTCGCCTCGTAGGCGACGTAGTAGGTGTGCGTGTAGTCCGTCCAGCCGCCGAAGATCACGACGTGCGAGCCCTTCTCGGGATCGGCCGGGTTGTGGAAGAGAAGGATGTCGCCGGGCTGCAGATCGTCCTTGGCGATCCGCACCCCGTACTGGCCGAGGCTGCCCGTCCACTCGTTGCCCGGCAGATTCCAGGCCATCGACACGAAGCCCGAGCAGTCCTGCCGGTACCCGTCGGACCAGTACCCGGTCACGCTGTACGGCACCTTGGCGGCGACCCACTGCTTGGCCCGGGTGATGATGTCCGCGCGGGTGGTCGAGGGCGTCCTCACCGGGGCGGCGGGCTTCGCGGGCAGCCCTCCGGGGCCGTGCAGCGGGGCCTTGCCGCCCTGCGGGGTCTCGGGCTCGTCACCTGCGGGAACACCGGGTCGGGCGGGCGCGTGGGAGGCGGCGACGGCCGGGGCCGCATGGCCGGACACAAGCGCCGTGGAGGCCGCCGCGGCGAGGAGCACCGCCCGGTGGGCGGCGGGATGGCGGCCGGCCGGGGACGACGTGGAGTGCGGCAGGACCCGCCGCCAGTGAACGCATCCGGGACAGTCGCAGTCGCTCGCGGGATCGAATTCCTCGAAGACCGGAGTCGTCATGCGATTCCCTTCACATTCCAGATGGAAATGTCCACACCTGTGCACATTCGACAGTTTCTCAACTGTCATCGAGACGCGCATGCTGACGGTCCGAATGATGTACGGCGGCCCGCTCCGAGGCGGCCGCCCGGTGGCGCCCGGTGGTCCGGGGCACTCTCCGGCATCCGGTAGAGTTGTGCAGGTCAGCGGGCGCCGCTAGCTCAGTTGGTTAGAGCAGCTGACTCTTAATCAGCGGGTCCGGGGTTCGAGTCCCTGGCGGCGCACAGACACGACAGGCCCCCCGCCCAGGCGGGGGGCCTGTCCGCTCTCCGGCCGGGTCGTCGGCAATTTTGCCGTCCACAATGACTCCACAAGTTCCCCACAGGCGCCACAATGAACGCGTATGACCGGTAAACACCGCGTTTCGCATCTTGCGATCATGATGAACACCGTAGAACCCTGGTTTTCAAGATGCTGCCGATACGCGGCAGTTGGGGGGAAGGATCCGGTTGCCCGGTTGATCGGGGAGAGGGGCCCCGTTCACGACCGGATGCCGAGGGGGGCATCATGCAACCGGAAGGTCGTGGTTCCGTGTCCTGTAAGTGTGGAGCATGTGGTGACTGCGACCCACCGCTGATACGTCTGTGAAGGTCGAGGGGGACCTGAGCAGACGTAAGGAAACGACGAAACACGCGGCGTTCCCGCGTGTGGGGGGAATGACTCATGACGTCGACGCCGACGGGCGCCCGGCAGGACCTCGATCCGTCCCAGACCACCCAGCTCAGGGTGCCTTCGCATCGGACCGGTTCGTTCCGCCGGATCAAGAAAACACTGCCCAAATACGACTACGAGCACTACAGCAGACTGGCCGGTCCCCTCACGCAGCCCGATCCGGGCAAGCCATACAGGGTGCAGTACCGCTCGTTGATCTCGCAGGAGCCGCACCGCATCAGAGTCGCGCTGATGCTGGCCGCCGCTCCGCTGCTCTCGCTGGTCCTGCTGGCCTGGCTGCTCCAGCCCGAGCACTGGACCGAGCGCGACTACCCGGCCTTCTCCTGGCTGCCCGCGCTCGACATCGTGATGCTCGTCTCGATCGGCCTGATCGAGTTCTTCCGGTGCATGAACGTGCTGTCGAACGCCCACGCCACCCTGGTCGCCCGCGACCCGATTCCGGTGGTTCCCGAGACCGGCACCAGAGTGGCGTTCCTCACGTCCTTCGTTCCCGGCAAGGAACCGCTGGACATGGTGACGAAGACCCTGGAAGCCGCGGTGCGGATCCGGCACCGCGGCCTCATGCACGTCTGGCTCCTCGACGAGGGCGACGACCCGGCGGTCAAGGAGGTCTGTGAGCGCCTCGGCGTGCACCACTTCTCCCGCAAGGGCGTCGCGAAGTGGAACCAGGCCAAGGGCCCGCACCGCGCCAAGACCAAGCACGGCAACTACAACGCCTGGCTGGACGCGCACGGCGACAACTACGACTTCTTCGCCTCCGTGGACACCGACCACGTGCCGCTGCCGAACTACCTGGAGCGGATGCTCGGCTTCTTCCGCGACCCCAACATCGGCTTCGTCATCGGCCCGCAGGTCTACGGCAACTACGACAACTTCATCACCAAGGCCGCCGAGTCGCAGCAGTTCCTCTTCCACGCGCTGATCCAGCGGGCCGGCAACCGCTACGGCTCGCCGATGTTCGTGGGCACCTCGAACGCCGTGCGCATCAAGGCGCTCAAGCAGATCGGCGGCCTGTACGACTCGATCACCGAGGACATGGCCACCGGCTTCGAGATCCACCGCCACAAGAACCCGGCGACGGGCAAGAAGTGGCGCTCGGTCTACACCCCGGACGTCCTCGCCGTCGGCGAGGGCCCCAGCGCCTGGACGGACTTCTTCACCCAGCAGATGCGCTGGTCCCGCGGCACCTACGAGACGATCCTCAAGCAGTACTGGAAGGGCTGGTACTCGCTGCCGCCGAGCAAGCTCTTCAACTACACGATGATGATCATCTTCTACCCGATGTCCGCCCTCAACTGGATCCTCGCGGCACTGAGCTGCGCACTGTTCCTGGGCCTGGGCGCCTCGGGTGTGAACATCGACCCGACCGTGTGGCTGATGCTCTACGGCAACGCCTCCGCGCTCCAGATCGGCCTCTACATCTGGAACCGCCGGCACAACGTCTCCCCGCACGAGCCGGAGGGGTCCGGCGGTGTGGCGGGCATGGTCATGTCCGCCCTGTCGGCGCCGCTCTACGCGAAGGCGCTGATCGACTCCGTCCTGCGCCGCAAGAGCAAGTTCGTGGTCACGCCCAAGGGCGACTCCGCGAGCCCGGACAGGTGGTTCGGGACCTTCCGGTACCACTGGTACTTCATCGTGCTCTTCACCGGTTCGATCGTCGCCGGTTTCGTCCTCGGGCACTCGCACCCGGCGATGATCATCTGGGCGATGTTCGCCACGCTGATCACCGCCACGCCGATCTTCGCCTGGCGCCACATGCTGCGTCAGGCGAAGAAGAAGCCGGACGTGCCCACGCAGGAGCCGCAGGACGCGGTTCCCGCCCCTCAGCCCGCTGCTGCCGCGGGGACCTACGAGCCGCAGCCGCTGCCCGTGCAGCGCACACCGGCCCAGCACGCCCCGCAGCACAAGCCCAGCTGGGCCGCCTCGAACGGGACGGAAGACCAGACCATGCAGATCGCCCTTGGTGGACTTGGGGGACGTAAGGAATGAACGACCGTGCAGGCCGCCGCCGCGCCCGTCGACTCGCGATAGGTACGGCGGTGGTGCTCGCGCTGGCCGGGATGAACGGGCCGTGGCTGTACCGCTTCGGAACCGAGAAATACCACCAGTACCAAATCAACAAGCCGGAGTACAAAGCCGCGAACGGCAAATGGGACGTCATCGAGTTCCCGGAGGAGTACCGGCAGAACACCATCCACGCGGCGCTGCTGCGCACCGGCAAGGTGCTGCTCGTCGCGGGGTCGGGCAACGACCAGGACAACTTCGACGACAAGAAGTTCGACACCCGGATCTGGGACCCGGTCAAGGGCACCATCAAGAAGGTGCCGACGCCCAAGGACCTGTTCTGCACCGGCCACACCCAGCTCGCCAACGGCAACCTGCTGATCGCCGGCGGCACCAAGCGGTACGAGAAGCTGAAGGGCGACGTCACCAAGGCCGGCGGCCTGATGATCGTCCACAACGAGAACCCGGACAAGCCGATCACCCTGCCCGCGGGCACCACGTTCGTGGGCAAGGAGAACGGCAAGACCTTCGTGTCGAAGGACCCGGTCGTCGTCGAGCGGGCGACGAAGAAGTTCGACAAGACGACCGGCGAGTTCCTCGGCAACACCCCGGGCCTGGGCCGTATCTACGTCGAGGCGCAGAAGAGCGGCGCCAAGTACGAGACGGGCACGCAGGACAACTACAAGGTGCAGGGGCTGTCCGGCGCCGACGCCAAGAACACGTACGGCATCGCGCAGAAGCTCGCCCTGGACAAGAAGGACTTCCAGGGCATCCGCGACGCCTTCGAGTTCGACCCGGTCGCCGAGAAGTACATCAAGGTCGACCCGATGAAGGAGGCCCGCTGGTACCCGACGCTCACCACCCTGAGCGACGGGAAGATCCTCAGCGTCTCCGGCCTCGACGACATCGGGCAGCTGGTCCCCGGCAAGAACGAGGTCTTCGACCCGAAGACCAAGAAGTGGTCCTACCTGCCGGAGACCATGCAGTTCCCGACGTACCCGGCGCTGTTCCTGATGCAGAACGGCAAGATCTTCTACTCGGGTGCGAACGCGGGCTACGGGCCGGACGACGTGGGCCGCGACCCGGGCGTCTGGGACGTGGACACCAACAAGTTCACCAAGCTGCCCGGACTCAGCGACCCGAACATGCTGGAGACCGCGGGGACCGTGCTGCTGCCGCCGGCGCAGGACGAGAAGTACATGGTGATCGGCGGCGGCGGGGTCGGCGAGTCCCAGCTGTCCAGCAACAAGACGCGGCTCATCGACCTGAAGGCGGACAGCCCGAAGTTCGAGGACGGGCCGAGCATGGAGAAGGGCACGCGCTATCCGCAGGCCTCGGTGCTGCCCGACGACACGGTTCTCGTGTCGGGCGGTTCGGAGGACTACCGCGGACGCGGTGACTCCAACATCCTGCAGGCGCGGCTGTACCAGCCGGACACGAAGACCTTCAAGGAGGTCGCCGAGCCGCTGGTGGGCCGGAACTACCACTCCGGGTCGCTGCTGCTGCCGGACGGGCGGGTGATGTTCTTCGGTTCGGACTCGCTGTACGCGGACAAGGCGAACACGAAGCCCGGCGAGTTCGAGCAGCGGATCGAGATCTACACGCCGCCGTACCTGTACCAGGGTTCGCGGCCCTCGCTCTCGGGCGGCCCGCAGACCATCGAGCGCGGCGAGTCGGGGACGTTCACCTCGCAGCACGCGTCGTCGGTCAAGTCGGTGCGGCTGATGCGGCCCAGTGCCGCGACCCACGTGACGGATGTCGACCAGCGGTCGATCGCGCTGGACTTCAAGACGTCGGGCGACAAGGTCACCGTGACCGTCCCGAAGAACAAGAACTTGGTCCAGTCGGGGTGGTACATGGTCTTCGTGAACGACGACCAGGGGACGCCGAGCAAGGCGCGGTGGGTCAAGGTTCCCTAGGCCGTGGGCAGTACGCGACTGGGGGCGCCCTCCGTCACGGAGGGCGCCCCCAGTCGCGTGGAAGGGACTATCCGGAAGCCTTGGCCAGCTTCAGTGCGTAGTCCGCCCACCACTCGCCGGCCTTCGGGCCGCCCTTGCACTCGCCGTCCGACTCCCCCGGGCGTTTGACCCAGAGGTAGGCGTCCACCAGGGGGTCCGCCGTCTTGGTCGTCGGGGTCTCCCCCAGCGCCCGGCCGGGCGGGTTGCACCAGCGTTCGTCCTGGTTGCCGCCCGTGTACGGGCCGTTGCCGTTGCGGCTGGTGTCGATGACGAAGGGCTTGTTGCCGACCTTCGAGGAGAGGTTCTTGCCGTAGGCGATGGACTCCTGGGTGGAGTAGAAGTTGGAGACGTTGACCGAGAAGCCGTCGGCCTGGTCGATGCCCGCGCGCTGCAGGGGCTCGAAGATCTGGTCGGGGTTGCCCCAGCCGGCGTTGCCCGCGTCGATGTAGACCTTGGTGTTCTTCAGGGTCTTGAGCTTGCCGACGGCCTCCGTGAGGAGGGCGTAGCGCTCCTCGTGGAACTCCTCGCCGGTACAGCCGTCGACCAGGTGCAGTACGGCGTCCGGCTCCAGGATCACCGTCGCCGAGCGGTCGCCGATGCCCTTGGCCACGCCGTCGATCCAGGTCCGGTAGGCGTTGCCGTCGGCGGCGCCTCCCTGCGAGTACTGGCCGCAGTCGCGGTGCGGGATGTTGTAGAGGACCAGCAGGGCCGTGCGGTCGGCCTTCTCGGCGGCCTCGGTGAAGCCGCGCGCCTCCTGCTCCGGGTCCTCCACGCCGATCCACTCGCCGGTCGGCTGCTCGGCGATCTTGCGGATCTGCTCGGCCTCGGCCTTCTTGCCGGACTTCTCGTAGGCGACGACCTGCTCCGCCGCGTTGCCGGCGGGGTTGACCCAGAAGGGGTCACTCGCCTTGGGCTGCTGTGTGATCCCGGCGCCGGCGCCGTCCTTCTCGTCGTCCCCGTCCCCCGACGAGGAACACCCCGCTATCAGCAGTGCCGCCCCCAGCACCGTCGCGGAAGCGCGTGTTCGAGCCCCCCAGCTGACGTACATCCAACCCCCCTTGGGTGCACCGTTCCGAGCCCCAATCCTGACACACCCGCCGCGCGGCCCACGACGCCGTCCGCGCCTTGTCCAGGAGCTGTTACGGCCCCCATGGCCCAGGGACGCAGGCGCCCGCACAAAGCGCGTGCCACCAGGCGCAGTTGCGGCAGGACCCGTCCGGCAGGGCGCGCATCGAACAGGCCGCGGGCATGCGCGCCGAGCTCCGGCTGCCGCCGGCCCGGGTCGCGTGGGCGGTGGTGGTGGCCTCCGCCTCGGCTCGCGGGCGACGGCGAACCACCCGAGGAGACGCCGCTCGGCGGGACGCCGGAGAAACCGGGTACCGCCCCGCGCACTTCGCGTCACCAGCGCGGATGACGCAGAGCAACCGGACGGGAACTTGGCGTCAATCGACCTCTGGGCCCCGGCCCTCATCCGCCCTGAAGTCTTCTCTACGGCCCCAGCCCCTGGCCACTCAGGCCTCCCGCGCCGACGCCGGGTTACTCCCGCAGCCCCGTGCGCGCGGTCGAGGACCAGCCCGGTCGGCGGCTTTTGGGGGAGCGGGCCGCCGACCGGGCCGGGTGCCGGCCGCAATCACCTGTCAGCCCCGGTTGCGCCTGACGAACAGGACCAGTGCGCCGCCGAGCAGGAGCGCGCCCGTGGCGGCGGCCACCAGCGGCAGGGTGCCGTTGCTTCCGGTGCTGGCGAGGGAGCCGGTGCCGGTACTGTCGTCGGCCGCGGAGACCGTCTGGGTCCGGGGGCTGTTGCCGTCGGCCCCGGGGGCGGCGGACGCCGACGCGGAGGCACTCGGCGCGGGGGCCCCGTCGGCGCCGCCCTCGACCTTGACCGTGACGGGCGCGGTGTCGTTGCCGTGCTCGTCGTCGAAGGTCATGGTGTTGCCGTACGACGTGGTGGCCAGGGCCTCACCGGTGGTCGTCCGGGCGTTCGCACGGATCTGCAGGCCGAACCGGAAGGAACGGGTGTCCCCGACGGCGAACTGGACCGGGCGGGGGTGGCAGATGTACTGCGGCACGCCCGGTGTCTGTTCGCCGGTACCGGACTCCGCCTCCTCGTTCCACACGCTGCAGCGGTCGGGGATCTCCACGGCCTTGGTGCCGGTGGGGATGGTCACCAGCAGTGCGGGCTGGTCGTCGCTGGCGTTGTAGCCGACCCAGCCCGGGCCCTCGTTGCCCAGGGAGACGTCCACGTGCACCAGGTCGCCCGGTGCGCCCTCGGCGGTGTCGCCGCCGGCGACCATGTCGGCGGTGCTGTCGGCGTCGATGTGCCGTCGGCTGATCGGTGTGCCGTCGGTGGCCGCGGCTCCGGCGGCGACCAGGGAGAGCGCGGGACCGTTCCCGGCGGGAGGCTTGGTGTCGCCGCCGGTCAGGGGCAGGGCCTCGTGGCTGAAGTACTCGAACAGGGCCTGCGGGGTCAGGTCCAGTGTGACCGGCTGCTCCAGCCGGTAGCTCTTGCCGGGCTCGACGACCGTGTCGAACGTGCACAGCGCCTGCTCGGTCAGACCGTAGGCGTCCCCGGCGGCCTTGGAGTACACGCAGTTGGAGAAGCGCTCCGCGTACGCGAGTCCGATGGTGGTGCGCAGCCGCAGCTGGACCCCCTCGGCGGGCAGCGTGCCGGTGTTGCTGATCGTGACCGGGGACTCGACCGTGGAGCCGGGCTTGTCGCCCTTCCGGTCGGGCAGCTTGTTCACCGTCAGCTCGGTGGTGCCCGCGGTCAGTTCGACGGGGACGGAGACCACGGTGCCGTTGGACGACGTGCCGCTCAGGGTCACCGTGCCGGTGGTGCCGAGGGGTGTGCCGGGCTTGGCGTTCAGATCCGCGATGTAGCCGGCGTTGTCGCCCTCGGGGACGTCCTCGATCGCTGGCCAGGTGAAGGTGTCGAGCGACTTTCCGTTGACCGTGACCCAGTCCTTGACGGCACTGAGGTCCGCGCTGATGGTCACGTCCTTCGCCGCGCCGGGACCGTCGTTCCTCAGGAGCCAACTGATCTGCGGCGGATCAGCGCTCGGCGGTACGGGCAGCCCGATGGCCTCGCTCCGCACGTCGATGTGCACGACCGGTCCGTCGGCCGCCTGGGCGGACGTGGCGGGCAGCCATGCGGCGACGGCGGCCGCGAAGGCGGCCAGAACCGCACCCGTCTTGCGTCGGCGGTTGATCATCCCTGGGTCCCTCCCCGCAGGGCGAACCTCGCCCCGCCGGCCACTCAGACATCCGACCGCCGCCCAGGGTTGTACGGGAGTTCTAGAGTCCGCTGCCCGTGAGGTACGCCGAGACGATCACGTTCGCCGTGTAGCTGCGGCTGGCCCGGTCGAAGCTGCCACCGCAGGTGATCAGGCGCAGCTCGGCCCGCCCGGTCTGGCGCGGGCCGTAGGCCTGCTGCGCGTCGAAGTGGTCGCGGGTGACGACCTGGACGTCGTCGACCGTGAACTCGGCGACCTTGCCGTCGTCGCGGATCACCCGGACCGTCTCGCCTGGCTTGAGGGAGCTGAGCTTGTAGAAGACGGCGGGCCGGGTCTGGGTGTCGACGTGCCCCACCATCAGCGCGGTCCCGGCCGCCCCCGGCCGCACGCCCCCGGCGTACCACCCCACGATCCCCGACTGCTCGAACGGCGGCGGGTCGATCGCGCCTTCCGCGTCCAGGCCGCGCGCCACCACGGGCGCCTGCACGCCGAGGTAGGGGATGTCGACGCGCTGCGGCAGGGCCGCGCCGAGCGGCCGGTGCGCGGGCGGCAGCTCCACCTCCGGCGGCCGCCCGACCGCCGCCATGTCTCCTGTGGTGGGCGCGGATATCCCGGGGCGTACGTCGGTCACCTCGCGCCCCCACAGCCAGAGCCCGAGCAGCAGCAGCGCCCAGGCCACGCCGGTCACCAGACGGCCGGTGCCGAAGGAACGTTCGTGGTCGGCCATGGCGGTCAGCCCGTCCCGCGGCTCCGGCGGGTACTCCGGAGCACGACGGCCACCGCGGCGGCCGCGGCGAGGATCAGACCGATCACGGCGTGCCCGGTGCCGGGACCGGCGGCGCGGGCGTCCTCGGCGACGTCCACGGCCGCGAGGCGCGCGGTGCCGCCGCCTCCGGCCTTCACCGGGGCGACCGGGGAGGCGGGGGTGGTGGGCTGGTGGGCGGGCTGGTCGGACCGCGGTGCCTTCTCCACGACGGTCAGGGAGGCCTTGCGGTCGCTGTCGCCGCAGGTGACCTTCACCTCGTAGGAGCCCGCCTCGACGGAGGCGCTCACGCGGGTCTCGCCGACGAGCGTGCCGTCGACGCCGGTGAGCTGGATGTCCGCGACGAAGGCCGCCGAGACGGCCGTGGCGGTGCGGGCCGTGCAGTCCGAGACCCGCAGCGCGATGTCGGTGCCGGGCGCGGGGGACGAGGGGGTCACCGCGATGCCGCTGCCTCCGTCCGCCGCGTACGCCGTCGGGGTGAGCGCGGTGGCGACCATCAGAGCCGTGCAGAGAGTGAGACGTGCTGAACCCATCGTGAACCTCCAGATACCCGGAGCCTCCCCCTCGGGCCGCGGCCCCGCACCCTCAGCGGGGCCGCACTGCTCCGAACGGGTCAAGAAGGTTTCAGACCCGGTCGACGAGGTCCGCGATCGAGTCCACGACCTTGGACGGCCGGTACGGGAAGTTCTCGACCTGCTCGGGCCGGGTCAGGCCGGTGAGCACCAGGAACGTCTGCATTCCGGCCTCTATGCCGGCCAGTACGTCGGTGTCCATCCGGTCGCCGATCATGGCGCTGGTCTCGGAGTGCGCGCCGATCGCGTTGAGCCCGGTCCGCATCATCAGCGGGTTCGGCTTGCCGGCGAAGTACGGCTGCCTGCCGGTCGCCTTGGTGATCAGCGCGGCGACGGCGCCGGTCGCCGGGAGCGGGCCCTCGGTGGAGGGGCCGGTCTCGTCGGGGTTGGTGGCGATGAAGCGGGCGCCGGCCTCGATGAGCCGTACGGCCTTGGTCATGGCCTCGAAGGAGTACGTGCGGGTCTCGCCGAGGACGACGTAGTCCGGCTCGTGGTCGGTGAGGATGTAGCCGATGTCGTGCAGCGCGGTGGTCAGGCCCGCCTCGCCGATCACGTACGCCGAGCCGCCCGGCCGCTGGTCGTCCAGGAACTGGGCGGTGGCCAGCGCCGAGGTCCAGATGGACTCCACCGGCACGTCCAGGCCCATGCGCCGCAGCCGGGCGTGCAGATCGCGCGGGGTGTATATCGAGTTGTTCGTGAGGACCAGGAAGGGCTTGCCGGACTCCTTCAGCCTCTTGAGGAAGGCCTCGGCGCCGGGGATCGGTACGCCCTCGTGGATGAGCACA